>CADAAU010000013.1 GCA_902786015.1 uncultured Coriobacteriaceae bacterium | reverse complement strand
CCCCATTTCGCTGCCCTACAGAGAGTTCTACGGTCAGACGTCCAGCTCAGAGTAGGTGCAGCTCAAGGTATTACCAACTTTCTGCAAGAGGGGATTTTTCCCGTACATCGCAGAGTCCCTCCGTGACTTCGCGAGTTCTGAGAGACAGCACTTCACGGCAATCTTTCCAAGTATTTGCTGCGCCGGGCTTCGGCCGTACGACGACCGGCTCTCGTATTCTTTGAAGAACTCGTTGTCGCACTTCCTGCACACGAGGCGAAATGTTCCCGCCCGGTTAAGTCCAATACTGCTTTCTACGATATTCGTCCCGATGGCATCCGCAGTCGATAAGACATGCCCATTTTCCGCGATGCTCTCCAAGCAGAACGCGGGCAGAGTGTGTGAATTACAGAAGCTAGTCTGAGGCTCACCGCAAAGCAGACAGTGATCAGGCTTGACCTGCTGCTCGGCCTTTCTTCTCTCAAAAGAGTTGAATTTGCCCATCTTCGCCCGCATCTCTGAGCCCACCACTATCGGGGGAATGTCGAGCGCGTTGTAGTTCCGAGGCATAGATAATCCTTTCCTCGTATGACAGTTGCCAATGTGGCGCCTTTAGCATGACGGCACAACACAACGAGCGCGCACAAAACCACTGGCGACGAATCGAAAGCCTGGAAGGCCCGCCAATTTATCAAGCCGTACGTACTCGGCGCTATTACACGTTATTCAGGGCTACTTGCCCTTGCCTCGTGTGACACGCCCCCTCGGCTTAAGCCTGCCGCTCCGGTCGTACATGGCCTCCAGACGCCATGCCTCCTTCGAGTCGATGACCAGGCACTCGGCCCCGCGCACGACCCACGTGCGCCAACGGGTGAGCTCGGGCACGTCCTCGCCAACGGCGTCGGCCACCACGCAGGGACTGCCGTCCATGCCGACGGCGTACCCCAGGCAGAGGCCCGCCGCGTGCAGCTGCGAGCCGCGGTTGCGTGCCACGTTGCGGGGAAGGCGCACGAGGTCACCCGGGCGGATGGCGACGCCGCCCTTGGTGTGAACGCCCCCGAGCATGACCCGCATCCAGGACTGGGAGAGCATGGCCCTGGTCTCGACGTCGATCAGAGCGCCCGCCCCATGTCCCCCGAGGCCGCGTTTCTCGACGTCTACGGCGAGTGCCACCGCCTCGTCCTCCTCGATCCTGTTGCAGTAGTCTCCGTCGACGATCCAGGTGCGCCACGTGTCCGGTCGCCTCCCGTTGTGCGCGGGGGCGTCCACCACCACGCAGGGGGTGCCGTCCTTGCCCACGGCGTATCCCGTCACGGTCCCGGGGACGTCCCACTCGCCGTCCCCCTCCCAGCGGACGTGCGCGGGCAGGCGGACCACATCGCCGGGGGAAAGCGCGTTCCCGCCCTCGTCCGCGACGCCCCTGGACACGACCTCGGGCCACCTGGCCACGAGCGCCCTTCTCTGCGTCCCGCCCAGCATGCTCGTCTTCATGCGCCACACCACCGTATCGTGTCCCAAGTCGGTCTCGTCCTTGACAAGTGTACACAATGCAGGGCACTCTGCAGGAGCTTGGCCCCGCCAAATCAGTCGCAAAGTATGCAGGGCACATGATGCCGATGATTCGGCCAATGCGCACGAGCTGGCTCATGCGGCTCATCCAGCTCATGCGGACGACGCGTTTTATGGTCGTGACCCAACTTGCCTGGCTCATGCGTACGGCGACATGGGCAAAAACCTCACCTCACCAGTCCCAAGCGATCCAAGGGCCAGTACGTCAGCAAGATGTACGATGATACGGACGACGCGGGTACGTCCCCGAAAACGCGAGAATCGCGCGAGGCCTCCCTGTTGTCGCCCATCACCCAGACGCAACCCTCAACCACCACATGCGGATACGCGACGCCCGACTCTGGCACGGCCGCCGTGCGCCCAATCGCATAGGGCTCGTCCAAGGGCTCGCCATCCACCCTCAGTCGCCCGGCCGGGACGTCCACGGTCTGCCCACCAACGGCAACGACGCGCTTGACGAGCGTGGTGCCAGGGGACTCGGGGCTCTCGAAGGTGACGACCTGGCCAACGGCAGGCGTCCCCAACGCGATACTGACCTTCTGACCCAATATAAGGTCACCAACCTCGATCGTCAGCTCCATGGACGCCGACGGGACGACGTAGAGGCCGACCACGAAGACGCGCAGGAATAGGACGAGCAGGACGGCGGGGACCGCAGCGGAGACGAGCCACAGCGCCCGTCGCATGCGCCCCTCACGCCTCATCGAGGCTGGCATGACGGATCCCGGTCCCGCACGTCTTCCCCCGACGGCAGCGGCTCCACACCTGTTTGGCCGTCGATTCCGAGCCGCGCCCAGACGTAGCACCAGACGCACCAGTGGGCGCGGGCGGGGCTCATGCCGAAGATGTAGGCGACGTCTGCGAGGGGCACGCCGGTGTAGACCATGCGGGCCATCGCATGCAGGTCGCGCTCAGTCGGTCCGTCCTCTCCCACGTCCCCGAGGAGGGGCGCGGACGTGCACATGAGCTCCCCACCATCCGGGACGTCCAAGGGCCCCCGGCGCTCATGACGCGCCTCCCGCCACAATCACGAGGCATCGTATGTTCGGCCTGAGGCTCGCGGTCTCGCAGGCGGCCATCGCCACGAGCAGAGTAAAGGTCACGATGAGGGTGATGAGCGCTAGGGCCTGGAGCGTCCTTCGCACCCGGCTCTCGGCCGACGCGCGGCATGGTTCGGCAAGCATGGCTGTCCTTTCGTCGCTTCCGTTGTCTCGGGCCGTGGAGATTCGGCCCTGATAGGGATTGTAGCGCCGGATGTGCCCGGATCGCGGCGCGATGCTACGAGCGGTATAAGCGCGCCGCGGTTCAGGCTTACCTCACATCACTTCACAAAGTGCATGCCCGGCTCGTTTACTTGCGCGGAATTTTGCATCTACTTGCGCGGAATTTCGGAAGCCAAGAAAGAGTGCGTCACCCAACTTTGAGATAGGTTTGGGAGAATTCTCGCGCAAGTCCCGCGCAAGTGCCCGCGCAAGTAGCACTATTTTGCTATGTTTTTGCCGCTCCAAAACAAAGCAGGCCAACCAAATACCGTGGTTGACCTGCCATTTTACTCTGGTGGGCGATACTGGGTTCGAACCAGTGACCTTGTGCTTGTAAGGACCATTTGGGGCTGAACTATCATGTACTCTAATGCACTCTACCTTGTGTTTTATTGAATGTGATGTAATCCCATGTACCCGCATGTACTGGCGAATATCCCCGGAAATATCCCCGGAGAATCCCCGCTTTCTACGACCTCCTAGCAAGAAGTCATCTACAACGTACCCGCAGGTAAACGAGCCATTCTAAGGCGATTTGAGACCTTGTTTCTCCTCCGGTGGATTACTTACTCGACCAGCATCTAATCACGGCCTCAGACGGCATTACAGCAGCCCCTTCTAAGCCTCTCATACCGTCCCATACGACCGTCGCGGAAAGGATGACGCCACACAGAGAAGCCCCGCCCCACGATGCACCATGGGACGGGGCAGAGGATGTAACCAGCGCGTGAGGTAGAAAGGACAAGACCCTCATGCGTGGTCTTTCGTAGGGTTCCTAGTCAATCAACATGGAGCTGTCGTATTCGGCGGCATTGCCCAGAACGGTCTTAACGAAGTCGGCTTCCGGCATGGACTCGGCGGTAACGTCGGCAGAGACGGCAGCTCCCAGAGGCACCCTCTCGGACTCTGGTACGTGGTTCACGTGCTGGACCTGACGCTGTGCCATAAGCTCGGCACGTGAGCCGCCCTCCCATGAGAGGAACATGCCAGCGGACTCGGCGAACGCCTTGTATGCGTCGTATGCACGACCCCTCTTTGACTTGCTGTCGTGGATGGCTCCCACTATTGCTCCTCCTCTGGTGACGCACAGCTCGCCCAGCGTCTTGAGCGCAGTGTCGTTGCCAGCAAGTGCCTTGGCAGCACTCTTCGCCTCTGTCGGGCTTATGCTCGTGCGGAGGCTCAACATCGTGAGGATGTTCACTTGCTCGGCAGACGGGGCCTCCATGACCTCGCCGTATGCGTCTGCCCTGTCCTTCATTCGCTGCAACACGGGACGGAGTTCTGTCCGTGCCTTATCCCTTGCGGCGATGACGGCAGACTTGAACCTCTTGTTGGCGGCATCCCGCTCGCTGTCGGCCTTCTCGCCCTTGTACCCTGACAGCCTCGTAAGCTCCTTGTTCAGCTTGTCCAGCTCGGCACCCACCGTCGAGCGATAGGCTCCGATGATTCCCTGATAGTCTTTGCAGTTACCCATGATTCATGCTCCTAACTCTTTGTTGAAAACTTCTTATTGCTCGGCGTGACAACATCGCGGCCACCCTCGCACAATCTCAGAAACCTACAGTCGGCACACCCAGCACGGCACCCACCACTGCGACCGAAACGCAGGGCCTCGGCGGGGGTGGACTTGGGACTCACTTCCAGCCCCTTATCATCTGGCAGAATGCGTGATACTCGCACTCCTCGCCGTCGCACGGTTCACATGGCTCTGCCTCGATGACCTCTTTCAACTTCTCCAAGAACTCCTCTGGAATCTCGAACTCTTCCATGGCTACTCATCCTCTCCGAATAGAATCCTGTCTATTTCTGCCTTCGCCCTCTCGAACTCCTCTGGCGTTAGCTCGTTGGTGACCACTTTCTCCACTGGCTTCTCTCCCAGTCCGTCACGTATGGTCTGGTATGCGCGAACGTCTCCCCGCTTGGCTCTGCTGACCAGCGCGGCAGTGACGGCCTCGGCGTTGCTCATGACCTCGCCGCGATACTCGGTTTCCATGACCATTGCCGCCTCTAGGTACTCGCGCATCTTCTTGCGCTCGCGTCTGCTGTGGCCTGACGCTATGCCGCCCATACGGGCAATCTCTCGTTGTTCCTCGGTTGTTCGGTCTGCAAGACTTATCAAGTTTTCATCATTCATTGAATCTCACCTGCCTTTCTCCGGTATCCGTTCTCGTAGCCAAGGAGCATCGAGCACCAACGGGGCAGCAATCTCTTTGTGGTCCCGTTTGACCAGATGCACCCTTGGTTCATGGACCTTCCCCTCTCGTCCCTCCATCCGTTGCTGAGCCACCTGTCCACCCACCATTCGAGGGCGTCACCGTCACTGAGGATGTGGTCAAGCTCGTTGTCGATGGCGAACTCCTCAACGACGGATAGGAACTTGTGAAAAGTGCTTTCGTCAAAGGTCACGACTTCTTTCTCCTCATGTCATTGCAAGTCATATCAACTCATCTCATATCGCTTGAAAGGGGGCTTCACGCCTCGGATAAAGCGGGGTAAAAAGCCCCCTTTCTGCTTGGCTATCAGGGTTCGGGGTCTTGCTCTGACTTCTTTCTGCCCCTACCCCCTCTCGCTCCGTTGATGGCGTTATCCATCGACTTTTTGATGTTGGGTTCCGCGAGGGTCCACGCCATCTTGAGCATACGGTCCCCCTCATCGTCGGATATGTCGGGGACGATTCCCTCGAACGCATAGAGGCGGATGGCGTCGAAGAACCTCAACCTCAAGTCATCGTCCAGCATGTCGGCGGCGTCGTGAAAGCTTCTGTAGAAGGCAATGCTCTTGACCAGCCTCACGTCATCCACGACTACCCCCTCGACCCGAAAATCTTGTCGAACTTCGATTTGCGTAGTTGCATGTACGGCCTCGCTGACGGCACCCTCTCGGCAACTATCCGCGCGAGAATGGCATGGTCGTTGTGGTCGCTCGGCACGACCTGACCCACAGAAAGACGGTCGCAGTACTCCCCGACCGAGAAGTAACGGCCTGTCACCGCACACTGTCTGGCATATGGAACCAGCCACACGTCGATAAGCTCGGCGTTGTCCCGCTCGACGGCCTTCGCTGTGAGCGAGAGACGTTCCCGCTCCTCGTCCGTGATATCATTGGACCCAGCGAACAATACCTTCTCGTTCGTGCTCTTGGCCTCCGACTGCAACTCGGGGGCCACTTCTTTTTGATGACGTTCACCTGAACTCATAGATGCTTGAATCATCACTTACCCCTCCTGAGCCTCGATAAAGTCTCTGAGTTGTTGGCGGGTCACCCGAACACTGCGGCGAACTCGGATACTCCCTAGCTGTCCCGTGTTGATGAGGTTCCAGACGGTCCGCTCGCTGACGCATAGCGCCTCGGCAACTGCGCCAACAGTCCCCGCCAGTGGAAAGTCTGAATACTGGTCGCTCCTCTCTCTGGTTTCAGCTTGTGGATTCATTGCTACTACTTGCATAGTTTATTCTCCTAACTTCTATTCGTTGCAAGGCATTGAATATGATAGAATATAATTCTAGAGAGTTCAAAATTAAGTAATCTCAAAAATAGAGGAGGATATATGCGGGATATTAGCCAAGAAATTAAGATTACGCGCTCAAAACGTCTTAAAAAAGTTCTTGATGATACGGGGATGCAACGAAAGGAGTTTGCCGACAAGATAAAGGTCAAGCCTTCTTACTTGTCGGTTTTGGCACCAAAAAAACTAGACGGATTCGACTTAAAGAGACTCGCTACCGTAACGCCTGACATTGCGGGAAGGGTAAGCAGAAAGTTCCCGTCCTACTCCGTCGAATGGCTTTTGGGCAAGGTGGATTATCGGAACGAGGAGGAGCGCTCAAAGGCCGAGGAGGCACATCAGAAGTATGAAGGCGATAGGCTCGCACTCGGCCTCGGCGCTATATCCGATGTGTGCGGATACAAGATGACGGCAACAGTCGTTCACGAGTTAAAGGAAGTGTTGCCAAATGGAACAAAGCATTATGTCCCCGACACCGCAATCATCCTGTCACGCGACGGCAAGAGCGTAACGGTTCCACGAGACGAATTAAAGGCTTTGCAACAAGAGGTAATGCACTTCGTTGATTTCAGACTGTCTCAAATGCTCAACAGGAATAACTAGCTCATAGGGAAGGACGGTAAGAACATGGCACGGAAAAAGCAGCGTGAGGTATACGGCACTGGTTCCGTATCGGCATGCACGGTCATCAAGAAGGACAAGGACGGCAACACCGTTTACGATTCCGACGGCAAGCCTGTCAGAATCCAAGAGAAGAACAAGGCGGGTAAGCCTGTCTGGCGTTGTGTCGTAAGCCTCGGAACTGAGCAGTACGTGGACAAGGACGGCAATCTCCGTAAACGTCAGCGCAAGGCACAGAAGCGATTTGCTGGAACCCTCAAAGAGGCTCGCAAGTTCGCCCAATCCATGACCGAGGATTACGAGCAAGTGGACCTCGACACCGTAAAAGACAACTTTTCAGCACTGGTTAAGCGTTGGGGCGAGACTGGCCTTGTGAAAAAGACAGCAGACGGCAATACCGTACCCAAGTGTTCCCAGAAGCAAAAGAACCAGTATCTCCGTCACCTTGGTTACATCGCCCCATATCTCGACACCAAACCCGTTCTGGACCTCAAGAAGAAGGATGTTGAAGAGGCATTCGCTGGGGTCATTCGTGACCGCAAGCTCAGCGTCACGACCCTGAACAAAATCGTATCCGTGACGAATCGAGTATTCGAGTTTGCCATTGACCATGATTACATCGTCCGTAACCCGTGCCGTGGAATTGAACTCATGGAAGCCAAAAAGGTACAGAAGCGTGATGCTCTGAGCGAGGAGCAAGCAGCCAGACTCCGTATGGAACTCGACAAGGCAGAGGAGGCGGCATACAAGGCGCTTGAGGACAAGGAGAGGCGGCAAGCCAAGCACGGCAACACCTTCGGTCGTTCCGAGGTTCGCGGCCTCTGCACCCTGAGCTACGTTCTCGCTGTGCGTCTCATGCTCGCCACTGGTTGCCGTCGTGGGGAGGCTCTTGGTTTGGTGTGGGGGAACGTCAACCTAGATGAGGGTACCATCCGCATTGCCCAGACCCTTAACGAGTCGCTTGTCCTCAAAGCGCCAAAGACGGATGCAGGAATCAGGAACCTATACATTGACGAACACACCTTGCAGCACCTTCTCAAATGGCAGGCGTTCCAGAAGAGGATGCTTCATCTTGTAAACGCTGATGGGGTAGCTCTCTCCCAAGATGACGAAACGCCCGTATTCGTAACCAACAACGGCAAGTGGTGTGACCCCACAAATTGCTACAGATTTTGGGCAAAGTTCCGTAAGCAAATCGGGTTCGATGGGTGGGTGCTCCACGAACTGAGGCATACCCAAGAAACGATTCTTCGAGGCCATATCGAAGAGGATGCTGACGGCCAGCTTACCCAACACATGATTGATGTACGCCTCGGCCATGCAACGCCTACTGGTGCCGCTCGGTCATACGCCCACGAGATGAAAGCCCGTGACAAAGTGGCAGCGGATACAATCGGACGGATTCTCTACGAGACGAAGATTAAGAGCAAAGGAAATCAGCACTCAAAGGCGGCATAAATCCCCGCTTTCGGGCAGATATCCCCGAACATATCCCCGAAACGTTCCAGACAAAAACAGCTCAGAGGTTCATATAGCCTCTGAGCTGGTGTTTTCTGGTGGGCGATACTGGGTTCGAACCAGTGACCTTGTGCTTGTAAGGCACCTGCGCCACCACTGCGCCAATCGCCCGTGCGGAATAGTGTAACACAATTAACGCGATTAGTTCGCTAAAACTTAGAGACTTTCACTCACTTCACTCGCCGCTTGATTGAAAACCGTGGAACAAGACTCCCGGGGAGTTTGTTCCACGGCAAAACAAGACTCCCGGGGAGTTTGTTCCACGGCAAAACAAGACTCCCGGGGAGTTTGTTCCGGGATACTCCCCTTCAGGTGGAACAAAGTTCTCCGGGAACTCTGTTCCACTCTGCCCGGACCGCACTCATACATGCACCGCCAAAGGTTCTGCGCAACCTTCTTTCTCGAATGCTGCTATGGTAGTGAGACCACAACAACACACGGGGGTCTCCATGAACGCAACCACACTAGCCGCACTCGCGCAGACACTTGCCGATCGCGGCTTACTCGTCACCGCACACCTACTCGGACAAGAAGACGCACCGATCACGAGCGTCGCCTCCGACTCGCGTTTCGCACGACCGGACAGCCTTTTTATTTGCAAGGGCGTCGCCTTCAAGCATGCCTACCTGCAGTCCGCGATCGACAAAGGCGCCATCGGTTACCTCTGTGACGAGAATCGCGCGGCCGAGCTTGCGGCTTTCGCGCCCGACTGTCCTTCGATCGTCACCACCGACGAGGGCTTTCGCGGGGCGATGGGACTCGTCTCTCCCGAGGCATGGGGGCATCCCGACCTCGACGTTCCCATCTTGGGCATCACGGGTACCAAGGGAAAGTCGACCTGCGCCTATATGTTACGCGCGATTGTGGATGCCGCATATGGCGACGGTCGCTGTGGCGTAATGGGTTCCATCGACATGTACGACGGCATCGAGAACACCGAGAGCGTAAACACCACGCCCGAGGCTCCCGACCTGTGGCGCCACGTGGCCAATGCACGCGACTCGCACCTGAATGCCATCGCCATGGAGGTCTCGAGCCAAGGCCTCAAGTACAACCGCGTCGACGGCCTGCACCTCACCGCCGGCGCGTTTTTGAACCTTGGGCGCGACCACATATCGGCCATCGAGCACCCAGACTTTGAGGACTACTTTGCCTCCAAGCTGCGCATCTTTGAGCACACCAACGTCGGCATTGTCAACCTGGAGACCGACCGTGCACCCGAGGTCCTTGCCTCAGCCCAGCGCTGCGAGCGCGTCGTGCGTTTTGCCGCGAGCGGACGACACACCCCCGTCGGCGATGCTGACATCTGGGCCACCAACATCGTGCCCGAGGTGGGCTACGTTCACTTTGTGGCGCACACCCCCACCTGGGAGGGGCTCGTCACCCTCTCGATGCCGGGCCTCTTTAACGTGGACAACGCCCTTGCCGCCATCGCCCTGTGCGCGGAGCTCGGCATCGGGGAGGACGCCGTGCGAGAGGGGCTCGCCCACGTGCGCGTACCCGGACGCATGGAGCTCATCCCCACCTTTGACCCCCGCGTCATAGGACTCGTCGACTATGCGCACAACAAGCTCTCGTACCAGCGGTTCTTCTCGTCTGTCGCCGAGGAGTTTCCCGGCAAGGCCATCATCGCGGTGTTTGGAGCCCCGGGCTGCAAGGCATACGAGCGCCGCACAGAGCTACCCCAAGAAGCGGCAAAGTGGTCGGACGTGCTCATCTACACCGAAGAGGATCCGGCATACGACCCCGTCGAGGAGATTTGCGAACAGATGGCCGCCGCCACGCCGGAAGGCGCGCGTTACGAGGTGATCTGCGACCGCGAAGAGGCGATTGCGCGCTCGGTGGAGCTGGCGTTCGAGTTCGAGCAGGGCGCCGTGGTGTGCCTTCTGGCCAAGGGCGACGAGACACGCCAGCATCGCGGCAGCAAGTTCGTCCCCGTGGAGTCGGACCCCGTGCTGTTTGAGCGCTACGTCGAGCAGCACAAGGACCGCGCCTAATTCCTTGCGTCAAGCGAGGTGCCACTCACCCAAATGCCATTCCTTCGGGGACGGCCTTGCATAAATCCTTCGGTTTTCGGCCACGGAGTTTCTCTGCGGGGAAATCAACCGATGCTATGCGGTACCATACGAATCAGCAAAAACGATGACCCGCCCAAAACAAGGAGGAACACGTGGCCTTTGACCCCCAGCGAGAAGATTACCAGCGTATGGGGCTACGCTTCGCGCACACGCTCGATTCGTCGAGTCCAGCCGAGGCGACGCGCGCCTTTGCCTCCTTTAGCCGGCGGTTCGCCCGCGAGCGGGACTCCCTGCCTCAGTCCGACAGCGATCGGGCATTTCACCTCGTCGCAATAGCCTCAAAGCTCATCGACTACGAGCTGCCCTTTGCCGATGACGCGGAGGCGCAAAAGCTCATCGAGCGCGGACACCAGCTGCTCGACGAGGCGCTTTCGCTCGACCCCCGCTGCTTTGACGCCATCCGCATGAAGGCGGCCGCCGATAAGCCCTCATTCGAGGCGTTTCTTGAGTTTCTCAACGAGCAATCCGATGAGGTGTGGCGCACGTGCAACGAGCAGAGCACCCGCATCTTGCAGAAGGGTACCAACGACGAGCGAGCCTTACTTGAGGCGAGCCTCGCGATGCATCCGTATTTGCGATGGGTGTCGACGCAAGCCGAACAGGCGCTCATCTGTGGCCGCAACAAGCAGTCGATACAGCTGTGCCTTCACGCTCTGGAAGTCGACCCGCATGACGAGGCGGATATCCGCTTTACCGCCGCGCTCGCCTACGCGAAGCTCGAGGACGCCCAAGGACTTGCGACGCTCATCCAAAACATCGGGTCCAAGCTAAGGACTCGACCCGCAAACGACGCATGGACGCAGCTCTCGCTCATCGCCCTCGCCCACAAAACCCACGACCTACAGAGCGCTACCGACCTGCTGGTTGACCTCGCGCGGCTGTACCCACATGCTGCCGAGACGCTGCTTCGCCAGATCGAGCTTCCCGAAGGCGTGTTTGCGCGGCTCGCGGTAAAGCCGTACAGCGAGGACGAGCTCGTGCTGGCGCTTTCGGAGACCACGGTACTTCTTCAAGAGGGACGAGAGCCCAACGGCCGCGGGGTGCTGGGTGCCTGGATCTCGAACGAGGCCGCACAGATGCTGCCTCCCGCCGTCGCATCCATGATTGCCGAACAGATGCGCGACCTTATGGATGGACGGGGTGATGTCCTATGAACGCACAAGAGGAACTCATACGCCGCTTGTCCATCAAGCGTAGCCGACAACTTGGATCGCTCTCTCAGGAGGCCTTTGCCGAGCTCGAGCTGGCCGTCCGCGAGCGTCCCCAAGACTTTGTGGACGACGACGCCGAGCAGGCATTCGCGACTATCGCCCAAGCCCTCGTCCGTTACGAGGAATCTCGGCACGACGATGACCTGCTAGACGACGAGCAGTTCCTCGCGGCCCGTGCTTCTCGCCTCGCACGTCTCACCGCCTCCTGTAACGAGGCACTCGAACTCGACGAGCGCTGCATCGATGCAAGGCTCATGGCGCTCTTGGCCGCCGACTATGCCCCTGACGAGCTGATGGGGTCACTCCTTGAGCTGGACAGACGGCTCGAGGAGATGGAAGGGCCCATTGAGTCGGGTGCCACCGGCGACGCATGGGCTGACGTCTTTGCACGGCCTCGGCTACGCGTAAAAGCCGCACTCGCGAGGACTTGTTTGGACACCGCTCGATTCTCGATGGCAAGAACCTACTGCGAAGATCTTCTTGCTATGGCGCCGTTCGATACCTTGGGCGCACGTTATACCTACGTACTTGTTTTGGCGCGCCTAGAGGACGAGGAAGGCTTTGAGTGGCTCGATGCGCGGGAACGACGCAAGGGCAACGCATGGTTCCATTTGAGTCGCGTCATTCTGATGTACAAACTTGGCAGGATTCCTGCCGCGCGGCGTGCCCTGCGCGGATACGACCAGCTCTGTACGGGCGGGGCCTACATCCTGCTCCAGCCCATCCTCATGGACACATACATGCCCGACCGCCCGACCTTCGAGGCAGGGAGCTTTATGGAATCGATGTTGGCCGCGCACGAGGCGGAGCCCATCATCGCCGACGTTCCCGACTTCGTTGCCTGGGCATGTGACCAACCAGGGTTCTATGATTCGGCCGTAGCCTACTGCCAGGCCAACGGCTTCGACTGGCGCGAGCCGGGAATGTAGAGAAGACAGGCGATGGGAGTACTCCCCATCGCCTGCACCCATTATCCAACGTTAGTGTCCGCGAATGGAGTCAAGGAAGTCTTTGGCGCGATCGGACTTGGGATGGTCAAAGAACTCGTCCGGCGTTCCCTCTTCCACGATCTGGCCATCAGCCATAAACACCACGCGGTTCGAGACGCGACGCGCAAAGTTCATCTCGTGCGTTACCACCACCATGGTCATACCCTCACGTGCGAGCTCCACCATAACCTCGAGCACCTCGTTGATCATCTCGGGATCGAGGGCAGACGTCGGTTCGTCAAAGAGCATCGCCTTGGGATGCATCGCCAACGATCGTGCAATCGCCACACGCTGTTGCTGGCCGCCCGAAAGCTGCGCCGGAACCTTGTGCGCCTGCTCTGCGACACCCACGCGATCCAGAAGCTCCATGGCCTCCGCCTCGGCAATGTTTTTGGGCGTCTTGAGCACCTCGATTGGACCGAGCGTCACGTTTTGCAGGATCGTCTTGTGGGCAAAGAGGTTGAAGCTCTGGAACACCATGCCTATCTCGGCACGCATTTGCGCAAGTTCGCGCCCCTCTTGCGGGAGCTCCTTACCCTCAATAAGAATCTGGCCCGAGTCAATAGTCTCTAGGCGATTGATGGTACGGCACAGTGTGGACTTGCCCGACCCAGAGGGTCCTATGAGCACGAGCACCTCGCCCTTATGCACGGAAAGGTTTATGTCGCGCAGCACGTGCAGCTTGCCATAGTGCTTGTCGACGTGCTGGAGCTCAATGACGGGAATCTGGTCTGCCATGCCTTCTCCTTTAGGTGGGGTTCTCGGTGGTGCGCGATATGATGGGTGTGCCACTCCGCCGCGCCATGTAGATGGACAGTTGGTTGATGGCGAAGTTTATAAGAATGTAGATAACGGCCGCCACGAGATACATCGAGACCACCGAGTCGTGGTTGCTAATGAGCACGCGCGCGTTCTGCATGAGGTCCGGATAGCTCACCACGTAAGCCACGGTGGTATCCTTCACCACGACGACGAGCTGCGAGATGAGCGACGGTACGACGATGCGAAGGGCTTGCGGCAGAACGATTTTTCTCATGGTCTTTCCCGGCGTGAGGCCTATGGACAGCGCGGCCTCCGTCTGACCTTTGGGCACAGCATTGACGCCAGCACGAAACACCTCGGCGAGCACGCCGGATGCTGCCAGCGCCACCGGGAGCGTAATCATCCAGAACGAGGGAAGCCTGATCCCGTACTGGGGAATGACCAGATAAAAGAAGTAGATGAGCAGCAGGCTCGGAACGCCTCGGAAGAAGTCAATGATGATGCGCGTGACGATCGCGAGCAGGCGGTTGGAGCTTATGCGCCCCAACATGAGCAAGATGCCCAGCACGAGCGAGATGGCCGCGGCCATGGCTGCCACCTCTAGGGTGCCAACAAAACCCTTGAGGAGGTAACGCCACGTGCTCCATTCCGCAAAGAACGACCAGTACTTGGCATCGAGCTGTCCAGTGACGTAGAACTGACGCACGACGAGCGCCAACCCAATGGCAACTAGTATCATAGAAATGGTCGTACCGATAATGGTCAGCCGACGCGTGCGAGGGCCTGGCGCCTCATAGAGCGCGTCGCGCATGGAAGTTGCATGAGCACTCATCGCATGATCCTCACCTTCTTGTCGATGCTGTTGCCCACCATGCCGATGAGCACCGCCGATCCCGCATAGCACAGCGCCGAGATCACAAACGGAACGATGCCCGCTCCGGTGCTACGCGTTGTGATGTAGCTCACGAGGCCCGTAAGCTCCTGGGGATTGAGCGGAACCTGAGAACCGAGCGCCGTGGTAAGCATCGTCGCGATGAGCAGGTTGGTCATGGGCAGCACAGCCGAGCGCAGAGCCTGCGGGATGACCACCTTCATCATGGTCTGCCCAAACGTCAACCCAATGGATCGCGCGGCCTCAATCTGTCCCACGCCAATGGCATTGATACCCGTCATAAAGTTCTCGGATCCAAAGGCTGACGCAAGCAAAATGACCGTCACCTCGACACACGTCTTCCACGGCAGGGCAATCTTTAGGTTTGGCAGTGCGTAGGCAACAATAACGAGGAGGGCGACGCCTGGGATGTTTCTAAAAATCTGCACGTATATGTCGCCGACGATGCGCAGGGGCTTGATAGGCGACACGCGCATGACCGTTATAAGGATCGAGAGCACCATAGCGACGGCAAAGCAAACGGCCGTCATGCTCAGCGTTTCCCAAATCGCATGCAGGTACTTGTCGCCGTATTCGGCAATCAGTTCCGCATATCCCATCGGGTCTCCTCTCAAAAAAAGAACAGGGGGTGATGCGCGGCCAAAGACACTTCCTTGGCCGCGCATCACCCCTCATAGCGCGAAAACACTTATTTAAAGACGCCAATCGCCGGCGGCTCGGGCGCGTCCTTGGCTCCAATGCGGTCACCGATGGACACCTGCCACAGCTCCTTCCAAAGACCAGCCTGCTCGATGGTGGTAAGGAAAGTGTTCACGAACTCCACGGCGTCGTTGGCTTCCTTGGGCAGGCCAATGCCGTACGGATCGATGTCGCCGAACACGCTGCCCACGATCTGATACTTGCTGGGGTTCTTTGCGACGGCGCCCATCTGCATGGTGTTGTCGATAACGTAGGCATCCACACGGCCCTGTTCAAGTGCCAGGCGAGCTTCCTCGTCGGTGGTGAACTCCTGCAGCACGGCGTCCGGGCAAAGCTTCTCCATGATGGAGGGGCCGGTCGAGCCGGACTGCACGGCCACGTTCTTGCCCGCAAGGCTCTCGAGTCCTGTGATGTCGGTGGTGCTCTTCATCACCAGGATCGACTGCTGCGAGGTGTAGTACGGACCAGCGAAGTTGATCTTCTTTTGGCGCTCCTCGGTAACCGAGTAAGTAGCGAACACCGCGTCGACCGTGTCGTTTTGCAGCACAGACTCGCGCGTGTCGGACGTGACCTGCGTAACGGGGTTGGAGAACTTGGTCTCGTCGCCCGTGATGTAGCGAGCGAGCAACTGGAACAGGCCGGCGTCAAACCCGCGATAGTGCTGGTCGTCGACGTTAAGAAGACTAAAGAACGTGGAGGTCTCGACGGCACCGACGCGAAGAAGACCCGCATCTTTGATTTTCTTTGCCCAGGCGCTGGCGTCAATCGCCGCATCGTCCGCTACGGGACCCTTGGCAAGAATGGCGTCGAACGCCGCCGCGTCGACGGCCGGAGCCTCTTGTTCGTCGGTAAGAGCCTCTTGCTTCTGGCCCGTGTCCTCACTTGGCTTGTCGGCGGGAGCAGCGTTGTTGGAGCCACAGGCCGCCAACCAAAGGGCAGAGCTGGTACCCAAGCCGAGCGCCACGAGCTGGCGGCGGTTGAGCACTACGCTGTCGAGAGACTTCATAGGAACTCCTATCACACGGCAATAATAAGCTAAATACTAGTCCGTTACTGGGAATTGTCAATCCTATGACGGCAGCTGGAACCATTCCGCAACCTAAGCAGCGCACACAGAAAGGATTAGCCGCTAGGGCAGACGATGGGGATACTCCCCTTTGCCTGCCCTATCATTCTTCAGCAAAGTCTAAGAGCATACGTGTTTTATGTGGCCGTGCAACGAACGGTGTATTATGGTTTGTTGACTAAATTGCAAGTCATCTGTAATCCCCTCCGGGAGGCCTGTCTTGACAGACAAACGTACTACAACAAACCAAGACGCTCCGGCGCTGGCAAATAAGATGGGGAACGATGCGGGTGCCGATTCGGCACAGCATGCCCAATCCTCTTTTGCAAAGACTACACACCGCAAGAGCGACGTACCGCCCGAGCTAGAGAAATACTACGACGTGACTCGATACCGGCGTAGCGAGTCGAAGCGCAGCCGAATGTTTGCGCTCAAGGTCTTTGCCGTCTCGGCCATCGTTTTGGTGCTGAGCGTTGGCGTAGCCGTGGCTCTTTATGTTGCGGACATCGATAACAAGCTCCATCAGGACGTCACCGACCAGCTCAGGCAAACTCTTGAGCATTCCGAGCCCGGTGACCCCTTCTACCTGTTGCTACTCGGTATCGACAAAGATCAGGGACGCGTTGAGGACGTCGAAAACTACGGCGCCGACGAGCATAGCTACCGATCCGACTCCATCATGCTTTGCCGCATCGACCCAAAGAACGTCAAGGTCACGATGGTTTCGATTCACCGCGACACGCTCATCAACATGGATGAACACGGCCAGCAAAAGATAAACGCTGCGTATTCGTTTGGCGGAGCGGCGTATGCGACCCAAGTCGTGTCAGAGTTCGCGGGCGTTCCCATAACGCACTACGCAGAGGTCGACCTCGATCGCTTTATCGCAATCGTCGACGTCGTGGGCGGCGTCACCGTCAACCTTCCCGTCCCTGTATACGATCCGAACTACACGGGCCTCAATCTACCTGCAGGCGAGCAGACGCTCAACGGCCTTGAGGCCGCCCTACTCTGCAGATGTCGTCACGGCTACGACCAGTACGGCGATGGCGACCGTTATCGTGCCGCCAACCAACGCATGGTCTTCTCGGAAATTATCAAGAAGGTCATGCACAGCGACCCAGCAACCATCGTCGCATCCATTACGGCAATGGCCGAAAGTGTGTCAACTGACCTTTCGCTCGCCCAGATTTTGGACTTGGCCGGCCAGATGCAGACCATCAATGTCGATAAGGACATCATGACCGGCATGGAGCCCACAGAAGGCGTGTTCATTAATGGGGGCTGGTACGAGCAGTGCGTCAAGTCCGAGTGGAACACAATGATGAATCGTGTCAACCAGGGACTGCCGCCATACGACGAGAACAGCCGTGACTCGACAGCCGGCATTGCGGGTGGAGTTGGCGAGTCAGGCGCACGCGACGCCGACGCCGCAAAGCAATCTGGCGAGGCTAAGGAAGCGCCCCCCATCGTCACCGCTCCCGAGGACGAGGGCGACGGCGGCGGTGGCGGCGGAGACGAAGAGCCCGCACCTGCACCACCACCCGAAGAAGGTGGCGACGAGGACTAACAGACAACGATTAACGAGTTGGGCGGGGAAACACTCCCCGCCCAACTTGCTGCTGTACGCTCGTGGAGTCAAGTGATCGGGCGTGATTCCTTTGCTTGTCAGGCACAAAACTCCCGGGGAAGTCTGTGCCGTGTGTTACACGTTGAACCGGAAGTGCATGACGTCACCGTCAGCGACAACGTAATCCTTGCCTTCCATGCGAAGCTTTCCGGCCGCCTTGCAGCCGGCTTCGCCTCCGAGGGCCACGTAGTCGTCGTACGCCGCCACCTCCGCCTTAATAAAGCCGCGCTCGAAGTCTGAGTGAATGACGCCGGCAGCCTGTGGGGCTTTGGCGCCTATGGGGATGGTCCACGCCTTTACCTCGAGTTCACCAGCCGTGAAGTAACTCTGTAGGCCGAGCAACTGGTAGGCCGCCTGTGCGAGCGTCTCTAGACCAGACTTCTGCAAACCAAGATCAGCCAGATACTCTGCCGCCTCCTCGGGGTCCTCTTCTGCGAGCTCGGCCAGCTCGGCCTCCACCTTTGCGCTTATGGGGACGACGGTGGCGCCATCGATTGTGGGCAACTCCTCCCCCAGCGCATCCTCGTCCACATTGGCTACATAGAGGATCGGCTTCATGGTGAGCAGGAACAGGTCGTGCGCAGCCGCGCGCTCTTCTTCGGTCATGTCGAGGTCCGCAGCACGATTGCCCTCGTTGAGCCAGTCTTGGAGTCGCTGTGCGATGGCCAGTCGCGGTGCGTTGGCCTTATCGCGACGCGCCTCCTTCTCGAGCTTGGGAATGGCGCGCTCGAGCGTGCCAAGGTCAGCAAGCACCAGCTCGGTCTGGATTGTGTCCATATCGGCCTCAGGATTTGCGCTGCTCTCGTGACGAATCACATCCGGATCAGAGAAGAATCGCACGACTTCGCAAATGGCATCGGTATTGCGGATATTTGCCAAGAACTGATTGCCCAGGCCCTCGCCCTCGCTGGCACCCTTCACCAAGCCCGCGATGTCCACGAACTCCACCGTTGCGGGCACAATGCGACCTGGATGCACGATGTCGGCAAGCACCTGAAGCCGCGCATCGGGCACGTCCACGATGCCCACGTTGGGATCGATGGTTGCAAACGGATAGTTCGCCGCAAGCCCACCCTTCTTTGTTAGAGCCGTAAAGAGAGTCGACTTCCCCACGTTGGGAAGGCCAACAATACCAATAGAGAGTGCCATGAAAGCTCCTTTGCTGGACTGATGTGCCGTATGTATGGTAGCACGTGGAACACGCTGCTACGCAGCCCGCCTCGCGTGCTACTTGTCGAGACTTTCGAGGAAGTTGAGCCCCTTCTCGAGCGCCTGCTTGCCCTCCTTGCGAGCCTTTGCCGCGCGCTTCTGCTGACGCTTGCGCGCCTCCGCCTCCTCGTCGGGCACCACAAGCTCCTCGCACGTTCGCTCAGCCATGCGGATGGCCCCCTCGGAACACGCTCGTGCGCATGCGCCACAGCAAGTGCAATACGATGCCTCCAAAACGGGCCGGCCGCTGTCTTCGAGCTGAATTGCCTTGAGCGTGCAAGCCTTCTCGCAATCGCCGCACGAGGTGCAGCGCTCGAAGTCCACCTCGGGAAACGAGAATCGCATCTCGTCTGCGAGGTCCGGGAAGCGCCTGAGCGCCACCATAAGGAGACGCCGCTTGCGCGTAAGCACGCGCCTGCTGACGCGCGCACTCGAGTTACCCACGGCGCGGTCAAGCGACCGTTGAACGTCCGTTATCTGCTTGGAGTGATCCTGCAGACGCTTTGCCACCGCCTGAGCCCCCGCCAGAACCGGCGTAGTGCGCGAGACGAGGTTCGTTCCCGCCTGCGTCACGCTGCTCACGAATTGGCTGCGCTTGTATGCTCGCTTTTGTTCGCGGACAAGATCGGCCTCATCTACCTCAAGTCCCACGCTCTCTCCGCTCCACTCTTCCGCGTCGGCAATCGCCTCCGAGAAGAACTCCTCCCCCGTCGTGGTCGTGCACTCTTCGCACGTGTCGAACGGCAGATACACGTTGAGGTTTGGGAACTCGCACAAGAGATTGAACCAGACCTCGGGCGCGATTGCCCCAACGCACGGCAACAAGACCTCATTGGGCTCGGGCATCCTATCCAGGGCGTGCGTGCACGTTACGTAGCACTGCTCGTATGCCGCGGCGACCCGCGCAATCTTGTCGTACAGAGCAAGCGGAGCGTAACTACGCAGCATAAAGACCTCGGTGGGGCACGCAGCCGCGCACAGACCGCACCGCAGGCAATTGTCGCCCACGCGCACCACGGAGCCCTCAATCGAGATGGCATTCGCAGGGCACACGTCAATGCACCGACGGCATGCCTTCAGATTGCGTGTCACGGCCGAGGGACAGAACGTAGAGTTTGCCCGCGGACGCTCACGATAGTCATCCGGATCGTAGAACGGCTCGTCTTCTGGCTCGGCAGTCAGCTGGCTCACCAAGTCATCACCGGTATGCGAAAGCGCATTCCAGTTTTCTTTTATGTCAATAATCTCGTCTAAGAAATCTCGCTCTTTTGCGGCCATGGGTCCCCCTCAAGCATGAAAGCACATTGTATCGCAAACAGGACCCACTTGCGCGTCTGGATACAGCTCCTTGGACGACCACCACGACCACCGAGAATGGTCAGACAACCACCGAGACGACCGAGACGACTGAGGCCAAGTAGGTCACTTGTTCCCCAAATGATCGAGAGGCTTATGCCTTGCATTCCAAAGGCGACCATCCGCGGCAGCTGGATGGTCGCCTTTTCTATGGCAGATGCAACGGGGCAGGCTGTCCAAAAGAGCGTGCCCATGCGCCGACTACGTCAGCAGGAGCAGATATACCGCGACCGCATAGAAAATGGCAATGATTGCATACACCTGCAAGAGGGTCTTCCATTTTGTGGCGAGCAGCCCCACGAACTCACGAAGGAAGGCGTTGGGCCAAAAGTAGGCGCGCGTTGGGCTGCCCATGCCCTCCACCCGCATGCCGGCCTGACGTGCGCATACATAACCGCGGAACACATGATAGTTCGTTGTTGAGAAGCCCACGCGTAGCTTCGAGACATCACATCCGGCGTGCTGCTCGATTACCTTTCGCGAGAACGCCATGTTCTCCCGCGTGGTAGTGGAAGCGTCCTCGAGCACGACCCGCTCTCGCGGCGTGCCCTTGCTTACCAAGTAGTTCGCCATGCTCTGCGCCTCCGACATGCATTCGTCGAGACCTTGTCCCCCACTGGGCACAAACGTGGCGGGCATTTCTCCCTGTGCCACGCATTTCTCGTCAAAGCTGGATGCCCGGTCCACGCGAGCCGCAAGCAAAGGAGTGGGAGTTCCATCGGCTCGAATGCCGCATCCCAATACGATGAGGTAGTCCATTGCATGATTTGGGACGTGACGAGAGGCGAGCCATCCACACAGTATGGTCGAAAGCAGCAGGGTCTCTCCGAACGATATGGCCGTACCTATGAGCGTGTCGGCGATCCATATGACCTCAGGCGAGACTGACGCATGAAACAGCGCCGATCCAAAGTTGAGCCAAAAGAGAACCGCCACGAGCCAAACCACGCTAAAGCCAATGCCCAAGAGATTGACGGGACGCATGCCCTCATGTCGAATAAGCGACAGGTTACTCAAAGAGACGAGCACGGCAAGGACCGCCATGGGCATAAGTGAGAGCAGCACAAACGATTCTGGCATGGTGGCAAGGCCCAGAATGAACTCGCTGAACGCCCATTCTTGGGTCAAATCATTGGCAATCAGGGATGCCTGCACGCCAAGCTGCAATAGGAAAAACAACAACGCTCCGCCACATGCCACCATTTCGTATCCGTATGCCACCTCACGCCACAGCTGAACGAGCATGCTCGCCAACAAAACAACGACGGCGGTCAAAAATATGCAGGTACTCACGTACAACGCTTCCCAACCCGAGAAGTTGACGGCACCCTCGATTATGGCACCGTCGCGTACCTCCAAAGTCCATTCGCTCTCTTGGTGTTCAAAGTCGTTGACTTGGCTAGCGTCAGGAACCGCAACGCCCGCCTTGGGCACGACACGAGCGTCCGTTGTTCCGTCGGACAGTGCAGCAAACGTCACGAGCGGCACACCTTCCCCATCGTATTCGATTCCCGTAACCTCGACCACGCCGGGAACGTCGAATACCACATCCCCGGCAATAAGACTCATTCTTTGGTAGAGCCTGCTGCACTTTACGGTGTAGGTATGGCTCGTGGATCGAATATAAGCCCACGAAGCGATTGCGAGCACGACTGCCAACGGCACAAGCAACAGAAATCTTTTCCATGGACTCTTGGAAACACGCCCCATAACGCACGCTCCTCGCACCGGAACAAAAACAAACGACCCCTAGTGTACCAAATGCACCGTTTGAGTCCCTAGCGACCCAGCCCAAGGATCAGGACAAGCGATGGGGACACTCCCCTTTGCCTTCGCCCCCTATAAAAAACGCGGGGCGAAGCCCCGCTCCAATCTCTCCTCGGCGCAAAGGCGCCCGAACCCCATACGACGGCCTCGGCCCTTTTCCTCCGGCGCAGTTCCGCAGGCGAAGCCGAGGACTGTTTGAGCACGGAGGAAAAGGGCCGAGGCCACCCCTACGTATGGGATTTGCACTTAGTACATGCCGCCACCCTGGCCGCCAGCTGCGGCCGCTGCGGAGATGGCCTCCTCGATGGTGGTGTCCTTGGGCTCGTCAGTGACGGTAGCCTCGGTGATGAGGATGAGGCTGGCCACGGACGCGGCGTTCTGGAGCGTGGTACGGGTGACCTTAACGGGGTCGAGAACGCCCATCTCGATCATGTCGCCATAGGTGCCGGTCGCGGAGTCAAGGCCCTGGCCAGCAGGCAGGTTCTTGATCTTCTCGACAACGACGGAACCTTCGTAGCCAGCGTTCTGGGCGATGGTACGCACGGGAGCCTCAAGAGCCTTGCGCACGATGTTGATGCCGATCTGCTCGTCATCTTCAGCAGCCTCAACGCCGTCAAGTGCAGCGGAAGCCTCGAGGAATGCGACGCCACCGCCAGCAACGATGCCCTCCTCAACGGCCGCGCGGGTCGCCTGCAAGGCGTCCTCGATGCGGTGCTTGACCTCCTTGAGCTCGGGCTCAGTAGCAGCGCCGACCTTGATGACAGCCACGCCACCGCTGAGCTTGGCAAGACGCTCCTGGAGCTTCTCGCGGTCGAAGTCGGAGTCGGTGTGCTCGATCTCGGCCTTAATCTGGGCCACACGGTCATCGATGGCCTGCTTGGAGCCGTTGCCGCCGATGACGGTGGTCTCGTCCTTGGTAATCTTTACGGACTTAGCAGTACCGAGCATCTCGGCAGAGATGTTCTGCAGCTCGATGCCAAGCTCCTTCATGGCAACCTGGCCGCCAGTGAGGATTGCGATGTCCTCGAGCATGCGCTTACGGCGATCGCCATAGCCGGGAGCCTTGACGGCTGCAACCTGCAGCACGCCACGCAGGCGGTTGAGGATGAGGGTTGCGAGGGCCTCGCCGTCAACGTCCTCGGCGATGATGAGCAGCGGTTTGCGGCTCTGGAGCACGGCGTTGAGCAGCGGCTCGATGTCGTGGGGATCGCTGATCTTTTGGTCGGTCATGAGGATGTAGGGCTCCTCGAGCTCGGCCGTCATGTTCTCGGTATCGGTAGCGAAGTACGGGGAGATGTAGCCCTTGTCAAACTGCATGCCCTCAACGGTGTCGATGGAAATGCCAAAGTTGGTCTTGTCCTCGTCGACGGTGATGACGCCGTCCTTGCCCACGACCTCCATGGCGTCGGAGATCTTTTCGCCGACCTTGGGGTCGGAGGCAGAGATGGTGCCTACGGATGCGATCTGGTCCTTGGTAGAGACCTCCTTGGCAGCACCACGCATAGAGTCAACGACGGCGGTCACGGCCTTGTCGACGCCACGACGAATTGCGATTGGGTTGGCGCCAGCGGCAACGTTGCGAAGGCCCTCGTTCACAATGACCTGAGCGAGCAGGGTTGCGGTGGTGGTGCCGTCACCCACGAGATCGTTGGTCTTTGTTGCAACTTCCTTCACGAGCTGAGCGCCCATGTTCTCGATGGGGTCCTTGAGCTCGATCTCCTTTGCGACGGAGACGCCGTCATTGGTGATGGTGGGAGCGCCGTAGGAGCGCTGAAGGGCGACGTAGCGGCCCTTGGGACCCATCGTAGTGGTCACGGCATCAGCAAGCGTGTTGACGCCCTTAGCAAGCTTGGCACGAGCGTCGGTGCCAAAAACGATATCCTTAGCCATTGTTCTTATCTCCTTTGAGCTTGAGCCTTGTTACTAGTCCTCGACGACGGCGTAGATGTCGTCAGCACGGAGCAACAGCAAATCCTCACCGTCAACCTTGACCTCGTTGCCGCCAAACTTGCCATAGAAGACCTGATCGCCAACCTTCACGTCAACCGGAATGCGATTGCCGTTGTCGTCGCGCTTGCCCTCGCCCACTGCGATGACCTCACCGCGCTGCGGCTTCTCCTGAGCACCAGAAGAGATGTACAGTCCGGTGGCAGTCTTCTCCTCTTTGGGAGCGGGCTTTACGAGCACGCGATCGCCCAGTGGCTTAAGTGTCATAATGCAAGACCTCCTTTGTGGCGCCATTTTGCGCCTGTGCGATAGCCAACGTTGTGTATAGTACCCACCTTTGCGACTTTATACAACGAGACTTAAGAAAATCTTCATTACGACACTTAGATTTTTGGCTCGTAGGCCGGAACTCACCAGCGGATTGAGCTGAGATTTCGTTTAGCTCTTTTAGACCAGAATTGACATCGCCTCCGGTCCCCAAAGGTCGTCCTCCGTTACCTCCGGCATCCTGCCCTCCCAGTACTCCCAGAACGGCTGCGGCTCGTCGGTGAGCATCCTGCGCGTCACCCGGTAGGTGCCGTTGGCGACGTGGGCGCGCAACGCCTCGACCGACGAGGAGTCGGACCTCCTCACCTGCTCGGACCAGCAGAACCACCACATGTACCTTTGGAGCCTGCGCGTCGACACCCCGTTGAACCGCGAGAGGAAGGACGACATCCGCTCGTGCAGCGCGTTGACCATCCCCACCCCGTCGCCGTCGCCGACGCTCGCGTTGTAGCGGCTGTGCGCCGCCACCCCGGCGTCCCTCAGCGGCGACGCGTAGGACGCGAGCGAGTCGGTCGTCACCGTCGAGCCCTCGAGGTCGCAGCCTTCGATCCCCGCTTTGACCTCGCCCTTCGTGGGCTTGCCCCGCCCGACGACCTCGCACGCGCAGTCGCCGAGGTCGTTGACCAGGGTGACGACGCACGCCTTGAGCTTGGAGAGCCCCCTCTTGCGCACCGAGTTCCCGTTGGCGTGCGCCTGCCTGGGCATCTTGACCCGCGCGCGGTCGCGGTTGCCGCAGAAGGACTCGCTCAGGTACTTCTCGTCGATCTGCACGGAAAGGCCGGCGCCCCCGCGGAACGGCGCGAGCACGTTGCGCATGACCTCGCACACGCGCATTCGCATGAACCACGAGGTCTTGAGGCACACGCCGCACAGGTCCGCGCACCTCTGCAGCGACTCGCCCTCCACCATGTGCTCTACGTAGGAAGCCCAGACGGCCGGTCCCAGCTTCGACTGGGCTAGCAGCCCGAGCGTGCTCGTCCCGAAGGTCCTCCCGCAGCCGCGGCACAGCCACCTCTGGCGACCCTTGCCGTCGCGCCCCTTCCTGACCACGTGGCCGTGGTGGCAGCGGGGGCACTCGGACGGGTCGCCGGCGTGCACGCTCGACATCTGCGCGAGCACCGCGCCCTTCAGGCACTCTATCAGCGACTTCTTCTGCGCGAGCGGCAGCTCCAGCGCGCCCTGTAGTACACTCTCGTACATACGGGTCCTCCTGCTTTGTCGGGATGTTTGGCGACACCGACTATACGGGAGGGCCCGGACAACAATTGGACTCCGGCCATGTCAATTCTGGTCTAAAAGAGCTTTTCGTTTTTGAGAGTCCAGCCGCCTCACGAAACCGGTTTTTGGTGAATAACTGATCCGACTGAGCTGAGATTTCGTTTCGTGTGGCAGCACGGTCCACACAAAAGTCAATCCCAGCTCAAGACGCCACACGAAACGAAAATCCAGCTCAAAACCGGCCTCTCTGAGCCGGGATCGGGCTTTGTGTGGCTGAAAGACCCTCACGAAAGTCAATCCCAGCTCAAGACGCCACACGAAACGTAAATCCAGCTCAATCTAGAGACTATTGAGCTGAGATCCCCTTTCGTGTGGGTCGGTTTGCCACACGAAAGGGGATCTCAGCTCAACAAGTCATACGAAACGCTTAGTCAGCTCAAAGCAAGTCGGGAAGTTATCCCCACTTGACCACGGCCGTACTATTTACGGCGAATTGCCTTTGCACCAACAAACGCACCGAGCGCAGAGATTGCCGCTGCAGCGGCACCAGCGAGCGAGGTGGCATCCGAGGTCGCCGGGGTCGTCTCGGCGGCCGTAGGAGAAACATAGGCGGTGCCAGTCGCTGGCGTTGCAGTTGCCGTGCCAGACTCGTAGTTAGATAGGGAGGCCGTAATCGGAGCGGTAGCAACTGGGCCAACAGCACTTGTACCGGAGTTCGGAAGTCCTCCCTGGTTGGCATGTGTTAGAAGGCCAGCCTCGCGATCAGACGTAGAGGAATAATAAAAAATGCCTGGAGCACCATACTCCCCGCCCGGATAATAGTATCCGCCGTTATACGGTACGAGCGCGTCCTTGACTGCGTCGTAGTGGAGCAGACGCGTCACGGGGAAGTTGGTACTATTCAGTAGTTTATAGTTCTCGGTATTTATGTAGCTCAGTGGAGCTGACTTAGACTGGTCCGCAGGAAAGAGAAGCTCGCCATTGTCGCCGATCTTCGCCCAAGAAATCGATTGACTCTTACCGCCTACCTTTGCTTTTACGCCACCATAGAACATGCGGTATCCATCCTCATCAACATACTTCATGTCGGAGGGAACATCCGCTTCGATCACCATCCACTCAACCTTGGACTCATCAGCTTGAGCGTCGTTTCTCTCTACAAACCCTCCGTTGTTCACAAAGATATCGCCCCTCTTCCACATCGTTGCGACCTGGGCCTCGAGGGCCACGTCGTCGGCCGTTGCGGCCGCCTCACCGGAGCCTGCGGCGTCCTTGGCATTCGCTGTCCCGCCGGTCTTAGGCCCGTCCGCTTTCTGGGCGTCAGTCGTATCGCCGGACTTGACCTCTTCGGCCTTCTGGACGTCAGTCGCCTCACCGGGCTTGGACTCGTCGGCCTGCTGCCCGTCCTTTGCGGCAGCTTCGTCGGCCTTCGCGCCGTCGACCTCCTCCTTCTCTGCAGCCTGCTGGCTGGCCTCGCCATTGTCCTGAGCCTGGCCTACAGCGGAGTCGCCCGTTGCCGCGCCGGTCGTTGCGTCCTCGGCTCCCGTCGTCTGCGTCTCCGTCGTCACCTGCCCCTGCGCGGCAGCCTCGGCCGTGGGCTGCGCAGTGGCCGTAACCTCATCGGCAATCGCCACTCCGCCTGAGAGCGCAAACACGAGAGAAGCGGTCACCGCCGCCACCTTGCTCCTGCTGATGGTCACTTTCGATCTCCCTTCGTAGGTCGGTTTAGATTTTGTTTCGACGTATTTTGTATATCATAGCCAGCCTACCACATGATGCAACCGATAAATTGCGTAATGCTCTCTCTTCTAATCCTGTCCCCGAACTCGGATTCAGTTTGGCGTGAATCGGACTGTCACAGAAAACGCAATCTCAGCTCAGAACAGAGTCTCTTGAGCGCAAATCGCGTTTGATGTGGCTGCCCAACCCACACCAAACGCGATTCCAGCTCAGGTCAAGGCAAGGATGAGTGCTTTTGATTCGACCGACGATGTTACTTGCGACGAAGGGCCTTCCCCAAGCCGAGGGCGCCGAGCGCGGAGACAGCCGGGGCTATTGCGCCGGCGAGCGAGGTGGTGTCCGAGGTTGCGGGAGTTGCGGCGGCAGTCGCGGCCTCCGTGGGCGACACGTATGCGCTGCCAGTCGCCGGCGTAGCGGTCGCGGTTCCCGACTCGTAGCTCGTGGTTGAAGCCGCAACGGAAACACCGTTGGCTTGCTCGGCCGAAGAACTCGTGCCGGATGGGCCCATTGGATCACCCTGCCCGATGCAAAGAACAAGCTTCCCAGCATGCTTGTTGCCATGCTCGTCTGTGAGAAATTGATAGTTGCTAACAAGTCACCATTTCCCAGAATTGTGTTAGGCATGCGTTAAGCCGATGCGATGCCTTTTTGTCCTGAAGGAGTCGTGCGCATGGCCGAAAATCAAGAACCGGGAATAGAATTGGGAGGCTTGGCAGTCAAAACGACGTCTTGGGTCATCGCTTTAAGGTTTGTCCGAGCTGCGAGTGTACCCAAAATGTTTTGCTCGACACAAAACCCCAGATAGGCATCATGACAAATGCAATTTGGGTACAGTGGCTATTTTAGCTACTGTACCCAAATTGCATTTGGCCTTCTCGCCAACTGGGCTTTTGCAGTCCTCCCTACAATTTAGGTACACTCGAAGTCCAAACATTTCAGAATATATTCAGCCTGTATTTAAGTTACGGCCTCGTCAAACCCAATCCGATTGAGATTCGGCGGGATATCCAAGCCACGCCACCACAGAAGGAGCCCAAAGCTATTGCGATATCGCTTTTTTTTGATTAGATGGACCCTCTCCTAGGCAGCACACTGTTAGCTTTATGTAACGCTAGCCATCATCACCAAAAACTCGACCCCGCCAGCCCTGACCACTTAATCCAAGGTGAAAAAATCTCATCCTGTGCCGCGCCACGTACCTGAACGCGCCATCGACAGCCGTCCGCATAAGCGACGTCCGAGTAATTGGGACAGCTCCACCCGCCGCGCCAAACAGGACTGCCCCATCCATAGATTTAGCTCAAGCTACGGGCAACATCGTCATTGATGGTGACGCCAGCGGCCTTGAGTTCGGCAATCTTTGTTGCAAACTGCGGCAGATACGGCTCGTGGGCAACGAGCAATTCGTCGATTACCTGCTTTGCGACGCTGCCAGCAGGTGTTTGTGGATTAAGCGCAACGGCCTCGAGCAGCGCACCATAGCTGCCGGTAACAGCCGCCTCCTCCACCAGCTGTTGCATGTTCCACATCAGCTGCAAATAACCCCGCGCGCTAGCAGGCAAAGGCCCAAACGCCACTGGCTGTGCTCCGGCACCGCCCACGAAGCTCGAGACCTGTACCACAGCATCATCGGGCAAGTCGGGAATGGCCCCACGGTTGAGCGTCGAGCACACGATGTGCTCGTTGGCATTGTTGTAAATGGCTGCTATGGACTCGGTAGCAACGTCGGAGTAGTGCGCTCCACCACGCTTACTGAGCAGTTCGGGCATCTCGGCGAGGTTGGGATCTTTGTAGAGCTCAAAGAGCTCGTCCTCCACCGCCTTCACTTGTTGAGCCCTCGTTCCCTCCTCGCTGTTGAACTCGCGCAAGCCGTCATCAAGCATGTCACCCTGCAGGTAGTAATACCGATGATATCCGCACGGAATCATGCCCAGATGCTCAAGCTGCTCGCGGGCAAACGGAATGTTGTGGATATTTGCCGGCGTACCGTCATCCTTGCTCGGGTCAAGCATGCCGTCAATAATGTCCATTGTTACCTCGGTGCCCGTCGCCGCATCAAAGACACGATGCCAGTGGAAGTGATCTATGCCGGCAAACCGGAACACAAGCTCATCCAAGCTTTTGTTTATCAGCTTTGGTTCCGTGAGCATTGCCCCGATAGGCACGTTGCACAAGCCTATGCAGCGCTCCCACCCACCATAGCGAATCACTGCCTCCGTCACCATGCCGCTCGGGTTGGTAAAGTTCACGAGCCATGCATCGGGACAAAGCTCCCTCATCTCTTCCACTATGTCAAGGATCACGGGAATGGTACGTAGCGCCTTGAACATGCCGCCGGCACCGTTGGTTTCTTGCCCCAGCATCCCATACGAAAACGGAATGCGCTCGTCCTTTATACGTGCCTCAAGCAGACCGACTCTGAACTGCGTGGTCACGAAATCGGCATTCCGCAAAGCCTCACGACGGTCGAGCGTAAGGTGCACCTTCACGTCGTGGCCAGCCTTGTCCCACATGCGTTGCGCAAGCGCGCCGACGATCTGGAGCTTCTCGCGGCCACGTTCAACGTCCACGAGCCAGATCTCGCGCACCGGCAGACGGTCGTATCGCTTAATAAACCCATTCATGAGCTCTGGCGTATAGCTGCTTCCTCCGCCTATGGTGCAAATCTTTAGCCCTTTCTTCATGCTGCCCCTCCCTCACCGAAAATAACCTTGCAATGATTATATTATGGTGTCTCAATCATATTTTGCACGAAACAAAGCGCCGCGCGACCAAAGTCCGCGCGGCGCCTCCTAACCCAGTATGTTTGCGACTTGAACCTACTTGCTCTTGGCCGCCTTCTTGGCAGCTTCCTCAGCAGCCTTCTTGGCGGCGTTGGCCCTACGCGTTGCCGCGGCCTTCTTTGCGGCAGCGGAGCGCTTTGCCTTGAGCGCGGCTTCATCGGCAGCCGCCTTAGCCTTGTCCACCGTCTTCTTTGCGGCCGTCTTTGCCTTGGCCGCCGCCTTCTTTGGGGCAGGCTTCGGAGCAGGAGCACTAACCTTAGTGGTGTGGGCACCCACGTGCGTCTGCACTGCGGCCTCGACCCTCTCTAGGCGAGACTGCTTCTTTTCCTTGGGCGGCAGAGGTCCGTCGTACTTGAATACGGCGCCGCCCAGCGGCGGAACACGCACCTTGATGGAGTTCTCGCGCAGGTTCCAAGGCTTCTCTTCGGACTCGAAGCGAACGTCGTCGTTGGTGACGCCAGAGCCACCGAACTCCTCGCGGTCGGAGTTAAAGATCTCGCGCCAATAGCCCGCACGCGGCACGCCAATGCGATACCCCTCGTAGGGGTTGACCTCGTAGTTGATGACGATGAGCAGGTCGTCGTCGGGGTTGTCGCCATGACGAACGAAGCTTACGACACACTGATTGGAGTTGTTGGCGTCAATCCACTCGAAGCCGTCCTCCACGTAGGCCTTCTCCCAGCATGCAGGCTGCTCGAGGTAGAACTTGTTGAGCGCCGCAATGTACTGCTGGTGCTTCTTGTGGCCCTCGTACTCCTCGGCGAGGAAGTACTCGATGCCCTCGTAATAGCGCCACTCGATGAACTGGCCGATCTCGTTGCCCATGAAGTTGAGCTGGCCACCTGGATGCGTGGTCTGATAGAAGGCGAGCGAGCGCAGACCGGCCATCTGACGCCAATAGTCACCAGGCTGACGCGTGATGAGCGAGCACTTGCCGTGTACGACCTCGTCGTGAGAAAGCGGCAGGACGAAGTTCTCGTTGAAGGCATACATGATGGAGAAGGTAAGCAGGCTGTGGTTGCCCGGACGATACGGGAAGTCCGTCTGGCAGTAACGCAGGGTGTCGTTCATCCAGCCCATGTCCCACTTGTAATTGAAGCCAAGGCCACCAACCTCAGGCGGACGGGTGACGAGCGGCCAAGCGGTGGACTCCTCGGCAATCATCATGACGTCGGGATGATACTGGCCGATGGTGGTGTTGCACTGGCGGACGAACTCGATGGACGGATAGTCGTTCTCGGAGCCATCGGGATTGAATTTCTTTTGGCCAGGATCGTCGATGCCAAAGTTGAGATACAGCATGGAGGTGACGCCGTCCATGCGGATGCCGTCCGCGTGATACTCGTCAATCCAGTACAGAAGGTTGGAGATGAGGAATGTGCGAACCTCGCCCTTTTCGAAGTTGAACTTGTAGGTTCCCCAGTTGGGATGGACTTCCTTCTCGTAGAGCTTGGTGCCGTTGAAATGCACCAGACCATGCTCGTCGGGGCAGAACCCACCGGGCACCCAGTCCAAAATCACGCTGATGCCGGCCTGGTGACAGGCGTCAACGAAGTGCTTGAACTGCTTGGGATTGCCATAGCGAGAAGTGGGCGCATAGTATCCGGTAACCTGATATCCCCAGCTGCCGTCAAACGGGTGCTCCATAACCGGCATGAGCTCGATGTGCGAGTAGCCCATTTCCTTCACATAGGAGACCAGCTCGTCGGAGAGGTCGTCGTAGGTATACCAAGAACCCGTGGCCTCATCTTCTTCGGTCGCCTCGGTGCCAAAGGCGGTGAGTCCGTCCTTATGGCGCTTCCAGCTGCCCAGATGGACCTCAAAGATGTTGAGCGGGCGCTTCATGTGGTCCTGCGACTGGCGCTGCTTAATCCACTCGCCATCGTTCCACTCGTAGGAGTCGATCTCTGCCGTACGAGATGCGGTGCCAGGAATGAGCTCGGCCTGGAACGCATACGGGTCGGCCTTGTACAGCACGTCGCCCGCACGAGTCTCTACCACGTACTTGTAGAGCTGGCCCTCCGTTACGCCCGGCACGAAGCCATACCATACGCCTCCTACCGGCGTGAGCGTGAGCGCCGTGGCCCCGGCATCCCAGCCATTGAATTCGCCGATTACGTGTACCGAGCGAACATCGGGTGCCCACACGGCAAAGTGGTAGCCCTCGACACCGTCGAGAATCGCCGGATGTGCACCGAGCTTCTCGTAGCTACGGAACCACTCGCCCTTGGCGAACAGATACAGATCGTCGTTACTAAGCAAAAAATCTTTGTCTGGCTTGCTCATTGCAGTTATCCCTTCGTGAGCGGTATAGGCTCTATTAGTTTAGGAAGGCATGCTCGCAAGTTTTTTGACTATTGGGCAGACGTGCCGCAACCTTCGGCGCACGGGTTATTTTCGCGAAGAAACCGAGTTTTTGTTCGCAATCTAGCGGCATTTTATTGTCTTTTATTGGTGTTCACTCCTAGAGGCAGGCGATGGGGATACTCCCCTTTGCCTTACTTGAGGGCCCACAAGCCAGCCTATGGGCCGTCCAGGCAAAGGGGAGTATCCCCATCGCCTGCCTTATACTTAGGGCGATGTCTTCTGGAGCCAAACGACGGAGAAAACAGATGCCACGTGAGTCAAAGAAGTCGAAGGTCGCGCGCGTTACGGAGTTTTGTCATCGCATGGACAAGCTCTATGGGGACGAGCCGAGTGCCTTGGATTGGAAAACCCCGTTCCAGCTGGTCATCGCCGTGCTTCTTTCGGCGCAGACCACTGATGTCGCCGTAAACGCGGTAACCCCCACCCTCTTTGAGAGGTGGGGAACACCGGAGGCGATGGCTCAAGCCAGTCCCTCCGACGTCGCCGAGGTCATCCACCGCCTAGGGTTCTTTCGGACCAAGTCGGAGCACTGCGTTGGGTGTGCGCAAATGATCATGACGGACTATGGTGGTGAGGTCCCGCGCACGATGGAGGAGCTCGTTCGCCTGCCCGGGGTCGGTCGCAAGACGGCAAACATCGTGCTCAACAAGGCGTTTGGCATCGTTGAGGGCATTGCGGTCGACACGCACGTCTTTAGAATCGCCCAGCGTATGGGACTCACTCGCGCCACGACCCCGCTCGCCGCCGAGCAGGACCTACTCGCAATCATTCCGCAAGAGCTTTGGGGTGGCGTCAACTCCGAATGGATACGGTTTGGTCGCGCAACCTGCACGGCACGCCTTGCCAAATGCGACGAGTGCCCGTGCGACGACCTTTGTCCCAAGCGCCCCGTTCGCCATGGTGCCGGTAAGGCCAGCAAGGGCAAAGGGAAGCGCAGACAAAAGACCAGCAGGGCACCCCAACAATAATGTGGCACAAACCTCTTGGGAAGTTTGTGCCGCAGACAATACGCGCAGTCGATTTTGCTTGTTACCAAACCAGGGGCACCTCGACTGTCGAGCCGTCGACTGTCAGAAGCAGCTTGGAGCCGTCGAGGTTTGCCTCCGATATGGTCCCCTGACCGCTGCTCGGGGTACCATTGCGGCTTCCCACAGTGCTCCATCCCACGCCAACGGTATATACCGAAACGTCCCACGTTCCGTCGGGCAGATTCTCGGGAAGAAGCACGGCGCCGTCAAAAAGGACAATGCTCACAGGAGTGCCCGGAAGACCGCCCACGACGACCTCTTTTTTATCGCCATCGGCATGCGACTCCACCAGCGAGTATTTCCCGTTCTCTTCTCGCAGGGAATAGGTCGATCCACTGTAGGTGACGCTTTGGTCCACGCCCGCCTGAGTACGCATTACCTGCTGTTGGGTATTGGCCGCGACGGGCGTATTGAGCACGCGAACAAACAGCACGACGCCGAGCACGATGACGAGCAATGCGGCCACGGACAAGATGACCATCATGCGACGGGGCATACCCGTCTCGGCCTTGTGACCCGCGGGCTTGGCATGGCGTGCTGACTTGGCGCCCTGTCCATTCGAGAGTTGCGCGAAGTCGCCCTTGTTTATTGAAGCCGTGTCGAGGGGCGTGGGCGCGTTGATTCCCATGTCGTCGGTGTCGTCAATTGAGTACATGTCGTCCCTTTCCATTGCAAGGCGCGGCCACAAGCCACGATGCCCACTTTCACCTTATAGTTCGCGTCGATCCTCAATCGCACGGCCAAGCGACAACTCGTCTGCCAACTCGACCTCGCCACCTACCGACATGCCCACGGCAAACCGCGTAACCGTCACGTCCATGGGCTTGATGATTCGAGACAAATACGTCGCCGTCGCCTCGCCCTCCACATCGGTATTCGTGGCAAGTATCACCTCTTGCACCTCACCCGACGCAAGGCGCGAGAGCAGCTCGCGCACGTGCAGCTGGTCTGGCCCAATACGGTCCATGGGCGAGATTACACCGCCCAGAACGTGATAAAGGCCATGATAGGCACCTGTACGCTCGACCGCCGATACGTCGCGCGGCTCCGACACCACACAAATCGTGGACGTATCGCGCGAGGAGTCGGCACACACATCGCAGGTGTCTCTCGTAGCATACGAGAAGCAAACCGGACAAAAATGCACCTGTCGTTTGACGTCCAGAATTGCGTTGGAAAGACGCCTGCCCTGCTCCGCGTCGGATTCGAGCAGATAGTAGGCAATGCGCTGTGCGGACTTTGGGCCTATGCCTGGCAGGCGACCCAACTCATCGAGCAGGCGTTGCAGCGCACGGCCATCGTTGACGTCGGGCATAGGGATTAAAAGAGACCAGGCATGTTGAGACCACCCGTGATGCCTGCGACCTGGCTGTTGGCCGCTTCGTTGGCCTTTGCTAGCGCCGCGTTGACCGCGGTAAGCACAAGGTCCTCGAGCATGTCTACATCATCGGGATCGACCACGGCCGGGTCAATGGAGATGGAGGTGAGCTTCATGTCGGCTGTGGCACTCACGTTTACCATGCCGCCGCCTGCCGTCGCAGACACCTCGATGCCAGCCATGTTGTCCTGAGCGTCCATGAGCTGCTGCTGCATGATGCGCGCCTGCTCCATTATCTTTTCCATGTCCATGGCAAGCCCCTCTTTTCTCTCTTGTTTAATCATTGGCACCGCATTGTAACATGCGCAAACGGCGTCACGGAAAACTCAACCGAGAGACCGTCGTTTCGTCTTGCCGGCTGCCACTGTTCGCACCCGGAAGCAAGCGATGGGGATACTCCCCTTTGCCTTACTCATACAGGCAAAGGGGAGTACCCATCGCTTGCTATCGCTTGACTTTGACGTCGGCCCCAAACACCTCGAATGCGTTGGCGAGAACCGCGGCAAGGTCAGCGGGAAGATCGTCGGGTGCCTGAGGCACGGGCTGAGGGGTTGGCTTGGACGTCGGAGCGGGCTGTTGGGACGGAGCTGGCTGAGATGTGGGTTTTGGCGTCGGGGCCGACTGCTCAGTCGGTGCCGGCTGAGACGGGCGCTGCGGAGCCGGGGCTTGCCGCTGGACCGGTGCCGGCTGCGAATACGGAGCGGGTTCATAAGCCGGCGACTGCTCATACACCGCTGCGTCAATCTCGTCGTAAGGTACCGGTTCCACTGGATCGGGCGCAAAGGAAGCCTCAGGCATGGCAGAAGGCTCATCCCACGGCATGGGATAATCAGACACGGGCTGCGAAGCAGGGGCCGGCTGCACAGCCGGAGCCGGCTGCGGAACCTGGACTAGCTGCGGAGCGTGCGTCGTTCTTGGCATGGGAGCCGACTCTGCTGCCGCGGCGGCCATGACCATGCCCTCACAGAACGTGACGGTTCTCTTGCCAAAGACTTCGGCAACCACCTCTTCCACCGCCGCCCGAATATCGGGGCGCTCGAGCATTTTGAGTGCAAACGAGGAACCCTTGGGTAGGCTCACCTCTATGGTCGAGCCATCATCAGAGCGCGCAATCGCATTGCTCAAAAGCGACCCTCGCGAGGGCAAGCGCGAAATCATCTCGGTGACGACCGTTCGCCATCTGCGCTGCAACTCGCCCGCATCGACAACCGCCTGCGAGGCTTGCGTTCCCTGCGATTGGGATGCCTGTTGATGTGGTGCCGCCGGTACCGGCTGGGCCTGCGCCGGCTGAGGAGACACTACGGATGCAGGTTGGGGCCACGCCGGTTGAGGCTGCGTGGCCTGTGCGGATTGCGGGGCTGATACGGGCTGCGGGGGCTGTACGTTCTGCGGGGCTGGCGCTGGTTGAGGAGGCTGTGCGGGCTGCATCGGTTGGGTTGGGACGGGCTGTGCAGATCCGGAAACAGCTGTCGGCACAGGTTCGACTGGTGGTTCAGACGTTGGCTGGGGTTGTTCGTACCCAGACGACACAGCAGGAGCGACCTCGGCGGCAGCCGGCTGAGCAGACTCGGGCTCGGGATTCTTTGCCACCTGAGCCGTCGCTGCTGCGGGAACCACACCACCCGAAAGAAGTGCCCGCACCTTGCCTTCTAGCTCTGCCACACGCTCTGCCAGCGAATCGAGAGAAAGGTCTTCCGCAGGTCGTGCGATTCGAGTAAAGGCAATCTCGAGCACGAGCCGTTGATTTGGAGCGGTTGCCATCTCGCGCACAACCCCGCCCAAAAGCGAAAGCACACGAGCGAGCCTATCGGCAGACCCAAATGCGTTGGCCTCGGCTTGCAGCTTGGTAACGTCAGCCGACGGATCGAGCACCTCTGGCCGCGGCCCCACCAAGGCCACGACGTAGACGTCACGTATGCGCGCGGCCAGGTCGCGCGTAAACTGCAGGGGATCTCTACCGGACTCGATGAGCTCTCCCACCTGCAAAAACAGCATGGGGACATCGCGCGCGGCAAGAGCCTCCACCACATGGTCCATCTCGGCGCCGGGAACCGAGCCCAGCAGGTCTTGCGCGGCCGCTGCGGTAATGCTCCCCCCACCAAACACCGAAAGCTGCTCGAGCGTGGAAAGGGCGTCGCGCATACCGCCGCGCGCGTGGCGCACCACGAGGTCAAGCGCTGCGTCCTCAAATGCGAAGCCCTCCTGTTCGCATACGTACGCAAGACGACGGTGTATGTCGTCGTTACCGATTGGCCTAAAGTCAAACCGTTGCACGCGCGAGAGAATCGTGGCGGGAATCTTTTGGGGATCCGTCGTGCACAATACAAAGACTACATGGCTCGGAGGCTCTTCCAATGTCTTGAGCAACGCGTTGAACGCCGCAGTCGTGAGCATGTGGACCTCGTCGATGATGTAGACCTTGTAGCGCCCACGCACCGGTGCATAGCCCACACGATTGATGATCTCTTCGCGCACGTTGTCGACGCCCGTCCGAGAAGCCGCGTCGAGCTCATATACGTCCGGATGCTCTCCCGCCGCAATGAGCTCGCATTGCTCGCATGTGCCATCGGGCAGCTGCGATGGTCCCTGCTCACACATAAGCGACTTGGCCAGCAGGCGCGCCATGGTCGTTTTGCCCGTACCACGCGGACCGCAAAACAGATAGGCATGACTCGTGCGACCTTCCATAACGGCACGTTGCAAGGTCCCCACCACATGCTGCTGACCCACCACATCGGCAAATGTCTGCGGTCGGTACTTTCTGTACAGAGACTCCATACGCCCCTCCGGCTCTCGATTTCGTGAGAAACAGTATAGCGCGAAGCCACGCCGCCAAGAAACCGCGCTGCGGAGGATAAACTCGGGCAAACTTATCTTTGACACCCTTACGGCGCCGCAATCAAACGACTTTCTGAAAGCATGGCGGACCTCAGGGTGGGCTTAGCGTACCCAAATTGTTGGAATGTCAGCATAGTCCCAGATAAGCATCCTTAAAAGTGCAATTTGGGTACACTGTCTATTTTAGGCAGTGTACCCAAATTGCACTTTGCAGATAGCTTGCCTGGGAAAACATACCCCTCGTTACATTTTGGGTACACTCGTGGCTACAAGTGCTAAGGAAATTTTAAGCTTGTTAACGGGACTCGGGGAGTTAGTTCTCAGGGCAAGCGATGGGGGTACTCCCCTTTGCATGAAGGCAAAGGGGAGTACCCCCATCGCTTGCCTCAGGCCCTGAATCAGGCCTGCAGAGCTCCTGCAGGCGTTAGCCCTTGTTGAGGCGGCTGCGGACGAGGCCGACAACCGTAGGAACGAGCGACACGGCAACGATGCCCACGATAAGCAGCTCAAAGTGCTCCTGCACAAAGGGAATTCCGCCAAAGAAATATCCGAGCAAAATGAACAGCGTACTCCACGTAATGCCACCCAGAATATTGAACATAACGAAGTTATGCCACTTCATGCCACCCATACCAGCCAAAAACGGCACAAACGTACGAATAAACGGGAAGAACCGACCAAGGAAGATCGCGAGATTACCCCATTTGTCCAGAAACGCCTCGGACTTGGCAATACGCTCCGGCGTCATGGCCTTCACCTTGCCGGAATCAATAATCTTGCGACCCAAAAAGTGGCCAATAAAGAAGTTGCACTGATCGCCGAGGATGGCAGCAGCCCACGCTACGCCCAGCAGCATAAAGATGTTGAAGCCACCGCCCTGCGCAAAGAAGCCCGAGGCAAAGAGCAGCGAGTCTCCCGGCAAAAACGGAAAGAACACCACGCCCGTCTCGATAAATATGATAAGAAACACAAAGCCGTATGCGGCAACAGGTCCAGCGGCTATCTGTGCGGCAATAAACGCTCGCGGGTCACGGAGCAGGCCCATTATGAAGTTGATAAAGCCCATATTGGATTGTCCCCTTGCGGTCGAGCCATTCAAAAAATGCCCCGACATCGCCGAGACAAGAATTTAGTGCGCTCGATGGGAACGGGTACCCGACAGAGGCTCCTTATGGCTGCTGTCTCCCGACCCTGACCAGGTTCGAAGTGTGCCGTCACCCGAACCCATCGAACGCACTAAGTAGTACACAAGTATAGCGAACACCTCGCCGTTATGCAAGCACAGATTTTGGGGGCTAGAGCGAGAGCTTCCCAACGGTCACGCCAAGTGGCTTACTCTCTTGTCTTCGCCCCCATCTTCTTGAGCTGAGCTTTGCGGTAATACATGCGCTCATCCGCACGACGGAAGGTCGCTTGGAGCAGCTCGTCCTCCGGCTCACGCTCGGCCATCCCCGCCGCAATAACAACTTCCCCACGCGCGATGTTTTTCTCAACACGCCTATTGAATTCGCCAAGAAGCCTGTCCCGATGCTCGTAGTCACTGCCTTGCATCAGAATCACGAACTCGTCTCCACCAATCCTATAGACCGAGTCGTGTTCGAACAAACCACAAATGAGTTTGTATGCCGATCGGATGTATTCGTCGCCCGCCTTATGCCCATAGGTATCGTTCACAAACTTGAGCCCGTTTAGGTCGCACACGACCACAGCAAGCTCGCCAACGGTCCCCTCGCGAATCTGCATGTCCAAGTCAATTTCGCGCTCGGAATAAGCATGCTTGTTCTTGGCCCCCGTAAGGGCATCCTTGTAGGCAATCTGCTTTACCTCTCCGAGTTCTCGTTCGCTCCTTTGCGCACGTTCTCCCGCATCGTGTGTGTTCTTTCGTTCAATCTCGAGCAACGCCGCGGATTGCTTGCGCGTTCTTATGATTATGGCAACAAAGAACGCGAGCAACGTCAAGCCCGTCACGATAATTAGGACCGAACTGCGTGCGACCATTTCGCTGCCAACACTGCGAACCTGATCCTGAATCAGATTGTCTGCAACCAAAACCGTAAGCACCCAGTTCGTGTCGGGAACCGGTGCATAATAGAGCGTTTGGCGAACGCCGTTGTAGCTAAACTCCACCCCACCCTGTTTACCACCTGCAAAGCTCTTGCTGAACTCATCCCACTCACCTTCGCCAAGAGTGGCATGCATCGCTTCATACAGGTTCTGCCCCGCCCCAATGGAGCCGAAGTCGAGCGATGTAAGGTTCTCCCCGTTTTGGTAATACATGCAGAAGGAGGTGTTGGCATCTTTGGCATCGAAGTCGAGCCCTTGCACAATCTCTTCGATGTTCACCTCCACAAAACACGCCTTTAGACCCTTGTCCAAAAATGTGAGCCCCGAAATAGGTACTGCTAGACACACTCGCTTGCTGGCACCATAGATATCCGTCGTGCTAATGACCTTTCCCTCGTCGAGCGTGCCATCAGAAAGGAATCCGTACCTGCTCCCTCCGCTATACGTGGTATACCGCGTATAGACCACATCGTCCTCGTCAACAAAAGCGAACTCATCCGAACCGTAGGCAGTTTCCGTCTTTCCCAAAAAAGAACGAAGAGTGTCTTGCGAGACAAGATCGGCAGGCTCGACCAGCTCGAGCACCCTTTCCATCTCCTCGAACTCCTCGTTTATTGCAGCCTGCACCATTTGCGAGCGGCGACCTGCAAGCTCTCGCAAATAGAACTCGGTAACCTTGTTTGCCGCCTTGTTGGTGGTAGAAATCGCGCCAGAGGTAACCCAGATAGAAGCTGCACCGATAATTGTCGTGACCAGCAGCGCGCCAATGATAATCTGCGTGGGGAACGAAGGCTTTTTTTGCATGGTGCTCTCCGCCTATTCCGTAACGCCATAGAGCGTGCCGAGCATGTCTTCTGCTTCGTTCTGATAGATGATAGTTGTCTTTTCCTCTAGGCTCTCGGGATACAGCTTTCCGGGCATCATACCATCTGCGACCTTTATGGCTGTTTGAATCGTGTCAAACCCTATGGAATAGCAATCCTGCACACCCAGACAGTAGATGATGCCGTCGCGAAGATAGCGCAAGGCGTCGCGGTCATGATCCATTCCCACAATGACGACTTCTCTCTTTGCACTCGTAATCGCCTGCGCCGCACCAACAGGATTGCTCATGTTGCAGCAGACAATCCCTGCCAAGTCGGCATGCTCACGAAGAATGTCATCAGTGAGGGTACGCGCGAGCTTGACGGAGTCTTGGTCGTAGACAACCTCGACGACCTCCATGCCATCATACTTTGCAATCGTGTCTTGCGCACCGCGAGCTCGGTCCTCGTGACAGGGTGCCCCCTCGCTGCCCACCAGAATCGCTACCTTCCCCTTGTATCCCAACTTCTTGCACAGAGCCTCTGCAAGCTGCGCACCATCCTCATAGTTGTGGGTATTCCCAACGTACGCAATTCGCTTGCAGCCCTTTGCCGCATCCGAGCTCGAGAAGGTCATGACCTTATGCCCCGCGTCCACCAGTTCGTCAAGAATTGGGCTAATGACTTTCTCATCGGCCACGTCGACCCCAATTACATCATAGGGACCTTTTTCGGCAGTCAGCAGCCTTTGCTTCTGGTCCTCCGCTGACGCGGTCTTTGGGGCGAGGTACTCATAGGTCACCGTGATTCCGTTTTGGAGGTACTGACGCCGTGCGTCTTCCATACCCGAGGCCACCGCATCCCACCAGGAATGCTCAATCTTGTAGGTGAGGAACAGATTGTAGTGGTCCTTTTTGGGCATGTAATCGTCAAGCTCGCGCTCGAAATCGACCGCAGAACTCTCTTGTTGCGCATATGAGCTCTGCTGCGAGCCACGCTCGTCGGCATAGCCCACGCGCGCCCCTCCAACAGCAAGAATTGCCACCGTCAGAGATGCTACCAAGACATTTGCCACCTTACGGGTACCCATACTCGCCCTCTTTCCATTGAGCAGCAACTATAACATATTGTATACATGTTCGTTGCTGCTTGGTGCCTTGGCCGACCCAGACGTAACGGGACCTACATGTCAAGGGCTATGGCATTTCCGACCGTCTGGGTCGTGATTTCACGCGCCCACTGCAAGGGGTCGACGTTGGCAACACCTGTCCCCTCGCGTAGACGCGCGAGGAGCTCGTTTGACGCAGCGAGATCCGCAGTGTAGCTCGTAAGCGGATACACGCAGTCGACGTTTCCGCTCCTGTGCTCAATGAGCGGATGCCACGTTGGATTCTGGACGCTTACCTCACCGTTGGCATCACGAACAAAATCGCAGGTAAACATGCCCGAAAGCACCGCCTCGGGAACTGTGTAGGCACTCACGAAGTCGCCGAGCCCATACACGCACAGCATGCCGTTGGTTGACGTAACGCCCGAGCCATCCGTGGTGCGGATACCACGCCCCATATACGTCACCGGCTGGATTCGCTGGCCGCGGCAGCCAATAAGAAGGTCCACGCCCAAGCCGGCAAGGTACGAGGCATAGTCCTGCTGCTCGTCGCTAAGGATGCTAGTGTCGCTCGAACCGCTCACTGCGTCCATCTCGTTCCAATGCATGTACACGACCACGGCATCGGCGAGGTCCTTCGCTCGCGCGACCTCTTCACGTATGGCATCCTTGTTGAACGGCGCGGCAAAGTAGTCGTTAGGCAGATCGCTCAGGTTATAGCCGTTCTGTCCGTAGCAATACGAGAGGAAGGCAACCTTCATGCCGTTGCGCTCAACGACGCGGATGTTCTTGCGATCCTCGGCGGAAGCATAGCTGCCAATCGTGGTGAGCTCGGGATGCTTCGCCCATGCCGACTGAGAGTGCTGGATCGCATCCACCCAAAAGTCGTACACGTGGTTTGTGTTGCAGTTCACCACATCAAAGCCCGCTTGGGCAATGGCGTCAGCCATCGAGTCCGGCGTATTGTAGCTGGGATACCCCTGATACTCAAAACTTGTTCCGCCCAAGATGGTGCCCTGGCTAACGAACGCAACATCGTACTGCGAGATGGGTCCACGCACCTGCTCGTAGAGCGGAGAGAAGTCGTACGTCTTGTCGCCGGCCGCGCCCGCCCAGGCGTCAGCGCTCTTGAGAATGTCCTCGTTTGCGATGTTGGTGCCCACCGCACAAAATGACATCTTTGCCGCAGTCTTCTGGATGTCTTCGACACTCGTTTGTGTGGTGCCGTTTGCCTGGTCACCCTGACCACCGCCTGACGAGGAGCGAGTGCAGGCGAATATGGCTCCACCAACCACCAGAAGCAGCACGACAGCACCGGCGATGCCGCCTATGAGCAGCGGGTTAAGACCGAGTTTGCGTGGCGCCTTCTTGCCCGCAGCGTGCTTGGCAGACAGGCGCTTCGCGGAGGTGGCGGCGGCGGAAGTGCGACCAGCAGAGGTGCGGCCAGCTGAAGTGCGTCCGGCGGAGGTGCGGCCAGCTGAAGTGCGACCGGCGGAGGTATGCCCAGTGGACGTGCGGCCTGCAGACGTGTTGCCGGCAGAGGTGCGACCGGTCGGGGCCTTTTTTGCGCCAGCATTTTTGCCCGCCGCATGGCGTCCCGGGGTTCGCTTCTCTTGCCTCTTCTTTCGCCGCGCCTCCTTGCGTGTCTCTACACCTGCGTCCTTGAAGTTAGCATTGATGTCGGATTTTGATGAGGGAGCAGAAGCGTCGGCGCGTTTCGCGTTTCGAACGACCTTTAGTTGGCCGGATGTGCCCACCTTGCCAGTCGTTGAACCGGGTTGCCGTCTGCCACTTTGCGCGTGGTCGTTCGAGCGGTTCTCAGCCATGGTCTACCTCCGGCAGTATGGTGTTCGCATTAAAAAGTAATGCTACCACGCATGTCGTCCTCGCCAAAAAACCACATGAAAACGCCCATGTGGCAAGCGATGGGGATACACCCCATCGCTTGCAGACGTGACAACGACCTCCATCCCTGTTCCGCCCATGCGTTGGAGCCTACCGGCAGAGCATATCTCCTTCGCTCAGGGCGAACGGCGTTTGGAACCTGTATCGTTCCATGTTCACCGACAGGCATTCTGCCGGCTGCCAGCCCTCCTCGGGCATCAGGCGCTCGACCTCTCCCAGTACAAAATGCCTCACCGGATGTCCCGGTGCCAAGACCGAGATTTTGTCCCCCACTCCCGCCTTGTTGCGACAGACGACCTCCGTGACCCAGCCACCGGCAGCAGGCGAGCTGCCTTGGGCAACGGCGACCAGCAGACGGTCTCGCGCGTATTCGGCATGTCCGGGATTTTGGGTGGGATTCCCAAAGAAGAAACCCGTCGAAAAGGGCCTATGGCTCGTTGCCTCAAGCTCGCCGAGCCACGAGGCCGGATTCTCTCCGTCAAGCACGTGGCGATATGCGTTGACGACGGCGGCGACGTAGTACGCACCCTTGTTGCGCCCCTCGATTTTGATGGAGGCAACACCGGCGTGCGCAAGCTCGTCCAAGTGCTCCAGCATGCATAGGTCGTTGGCCGAAAGGATGTAGCTGCCATGCTCGTCGGCCTCCAGCTTCATGGGCAGATTGGGCCGCGTTTCTTCTACCAAGCTCCAAGTCCATCGGCAGGGCTGCGTACAGTTGCCACATGACGCCGATCGCTCCGGTCCCACCAACGCGCTTGAGAGCAGGCATCGCCCAGAGACCGCCACACACATGGCCCCATGCGCGAACGCCTCCAGCTCGATGGCATCGCCCACGCGTCGGTGAAGCTCCGCAATGCGATCGAGGGTCATCTCGCGCGCAAGCACGATGCGCGAGGCACCCAGTTTGGCATACTCGAGCGCAGCCTGCGCGTTGGTGACTGATACCTGCGTCGAGACATGCACCGCTACGTGTGGGGCGTGTTCGCGTGCAAGCAGCAGCGCACCCAAATCCGCAACGATGACGGCATCGACGCCCGCCTCGTCGAGAAGACGCAAATATGCGGGCAGCTCATCGGTGTCCTCATCAAACATCAGAGTGTTGAGCGTCACATGCACGGAAACCCCGTGCGCATGAGCGTACGCAACGGCCTCCTGGAGCTCGTCGTCATCGAAGTTGGTCGCGCGAGCCCGCATGCCCCATCGCCGACCCGCCAAATAGACCGCGTCAGCCCCAAAGCGCACTGCCGCACGCAACTGCTCTGGCCCGCCCGTCGGCGCCAGCAGCTCCATATTGTGACCCACCATCATGACTGATCTCCCCTTTGCGATGGAGTCGCCTCATCTGGCAGGGCTTCGACGAAGGACTCCACTTCGATGGTCGACGAAACGTCTTGCGAACGACTTTGCACGCGCTCGCTTGCCAGCTTCTTGAGCCCAGCCGGCAAGCGGACGTTCTCCAACTCACAAAGAAGCGATTCCCTCGTTTCTCCGCGCCGATACATGCGCTCAATGGCGCGCTGGTATGCTCGTTCCACGCCTTCGCTTGCCGCAGTGAGCAGCACGAGCCCCGACATGCGAAGCGAGGGCAGGCGCTTCCTGTGCTCAACATGAATTGTCGGTCTTCCCATGCGCGCTCCATCTTCGCTCGATTGACTCGATAGTATATGATGTCGCAAGCAAATTTGAGGAGGGTCTATGACCACACTTCGCATAAAGGGCACCGTCATAGGAGAGGACACGCCAAAGATCATCGTCCCTCTGATGGGCACAAACCCCCACGAACTTGTCGCGGAGGCGCGCAGGGCTATCGCGGCTGGGGCGGACTTTCTCGAATGGCGTGCGGACTTCTTGGCCGAAGCGCATGATCCCGACGCATTGGCAGAAGCGTGCTGCGCGCTAGGCGAGACGCTCGAAAACATGCCGATAATCGCCACCCTTCGAACCGTCCCACAAGGAGGGCACCTGAACGTTGGACCAATGGAATACGCGACACTTGTGCGGGCCTTGGCCTCCCATGGCGTCGTAGATCTAGTGGACATAGAAGCTGACAAGGGCGACGACCTCGTTCGCGACCTCGTGCATTACGCGCGAGTGCACGGCTCGCATGCAATCGTGTCGTACCACGACTTCTTGGCGACACCTCCGACGGAGTGGATGATAAACCAGATCTGCAGGCTGCATGCCCTGGGCGCTGACATACCCAAGATTGCCGTCATGGCGCACTCGTCCGCAGACGCCGCCCGACTCATGGAGGCGACAGCCGCGGCAAGCGAGCTCATTGACGCGCCGCTTCTCACGATGGCGATGGGGCCCCATGGAACCGTGACGCGCCTTGTCGGAGAGTCCTTTGGCAGCGCGATGACGTTCTGCTCGTTGGAGCGGGCCTCTGCCCCGGGGCAGGTGAGCCTGGCTCGGGCAAGAGCAGCAATCGAATCCCTGCATTTCGCCCTCACCGAAAGCCTCGACAGCACGGACAATAACGCAGATCATGGGCAACGCTAACAGCAAACGGCCTCTGGCCATCGGCGTACTTTCGACGTTGCTCGGGGCAGTTGCATGGGGCTTCTCGGGAACCTGCGTGCAGTATCTGTTTTCTTCCACACAGATGGACGCGCTCCTGCTCACTACCATCCGGCAACTTGGTGCCGGGCTCGTATTTTTGGCCGTGCTGGCAGCGGGTAACCGAGGCCGCCTGCGCTCGATGCTTGCCGATAAACGCACGCTCGTGCGGCTGCTCGTCTTTGGCTCATGCGGGTTGTTTTTGAACTCCACGCTCTACGCGCTCACCATCTCGTACACCAACGCAGGGACGGCCACCGTCCTGCAGAGCCTCAATATCGCCATGGTGCTCGCCGCAACTTGCATATGGGCTCGACGCCTGCCGCGACCGCTCGAGACCGCAGCCCTTGCGTGCGCATTCGCCGCAACCGTGCTCATTGCCACCCACGGCGACATGTCGCAGTTGCACATGCCCGCAATGGGACTCGCGCTTGGCCTGGCGACCGCTGCGGCCGCCGCGTTTTACACCATGTATCCCAAGCCCCTGTTTGCCCAGTGGGGCAGCTTTGCCGTAACGGGGCTCGGTATGCTCGCGGGCGGCCTTACGGGACTCGTGACGTGCGCCACCACGGGAACGTTTGCTCGGGGACTGCCTGCTGTTGACGGCCCAAGCCTTGTTGTCTTGGCCGTCGCCGTGCTCGTGGGAACGTTTGGTGCCTACGGTCTGTTTTTGCACGGAATCTCACTGGTGGGACCGGTCGCCGGCAACATGCTGGGCGCTGCCGAACCCGTGAGCGCCACCGTCATCAGCGCTCTTTGGCTCGCAACACCCTTCGCCTGGGCCGACTGGGTAGGTCTCGCACTCATGGTGGCAACCATCGTCCTAGTCGCAATCCAAAATCGGCCCTGAACAGATAAACGAAGCCGCCCGTAGGCGGCTCCCCCATTGTTTGGCTATCGGTCTGGACATGTGCTATAGTCTTGGCGTCAGTTTCGGGGCGGGGTGAAATTCCCCACTGGCGGTGATGGCATCCGAATGCCGAGCCCGCGTGCCGCACACAAAAGAGCGGCTGACTTGGTGAGAATCCAAGGCCAACGGTTAGAGTCCGGACGAGAGAAACGGAGACCATCATGGCCACCAATCTAAGCTCTTCCAGCAATCGCCACGACGCACATTCCACCACCGAGCAGGGGTCTGGGTGGAGTACCAAGCGCATCGCGATCACGGCTCTCTTCTGTGCCGTCGCCGCCATTTGCACACTCTTTATTGAGTTTCCTCTGCTGCCGGGTGTCACGTTTCTCAAGTACGATCCATCCGCCATCGTCGCACTCATCGCAGGATTCGCCTTTGGGCCTGCCATCGGCTCCGTGGTGAGCATCGTGTCGTATCTTCCCCACATAGCCACCGCGAGCGGGCTCTACGGCATGGTGATGGCAATCATCGCCACACTGAGCCTCGTCCTGCCTGCCTCGCTCGTGTACAAGCGCAACACCACATTTAAGGGAGCGATTTTGGGCATGTGTGTGGGCGGAGTCGTGTGCCTTGTCTGCTGCATCTTGGCAAACCTCATCGTGACGCCCATCTACATGGGCGTTCCCACGCAGGCCGTCGTCGAGATGATCGTTCCGGCACTCCTTCCCTTCAACCTCATAAAAATCATCATCAACTGCGTCGTGACGGCGCTCGTGTACAAGCCCGTCACTAAGGCGCTGGGCAACTAACCAGAGTACAAGCCCATGGCACCCCTGCATCCCGATTCGTCGCCCACACCGAACCACACACCCCATGTGGCACGCCTCTCGCACGTGACGTTGCGCTACGACAGCGGAACTCAGGCACTCGAAGACGTGTCACTCAAGGTGTTCTCTGGCGAGCACCTCTGTGTTCTGGGCGCCAACGGATCGGGTAAATCCACCTTGGCCTCGGTGCTTTGTGGACTGTTGGCACCCGATGCCGGCCGTGTCCAGCTCGTTGGCGAGAACACGTTTGACTCCAATCGGCAAGATCACATCGACTTTGCCGCATACCAACGCGCACGGCGCAAACTCGGCCTTGTGTTCCAAAATCCCGACGACCAGCTTGTCACCACCGTTGTCGAGGAGGATATCGCGTTTGGGCCAGAGAACCTCGGAGTCCCTTCCGACGAGATTGGCACTCGCGTAGAGCGAGAGCTTCGACGCGTAGCCATGACCGCCTATGCAAAGGCTGACCCCACCCGACTCTCGGGCGGACAAAAGCAGCGCGTCGCCATCGCCGGCGCGCTCGCCATGGAGCCTCAACTACTCGTGCTCGACGAACCCGGATCGTTGCTCGACGTCCGTGGCCGCTCGGCTATCATGCGCGTGATGAGGCGCCTGCGCGACGCGGGCACGGCCATCGTGCATGTGACGCACTTCATGGAAGAGGCGCTCGAGGCAGACCGCGTCGTGGTACTCGACCACGGTCGCATCGCGTTCGAGGGCTCGCCAAGCGACGTGTTCGCCCACGAGCGAGAGCTCGGTACACTTGGGCTTGAAGAGCCGTTCGTGGCACGCTTTTCTCGGCGGCTCGGACTCCCATGGACGTGCGATGACGACATACTTGAAAACAGCATTTTGGCACACTTTGGTCCGGATTCATCCACAACGGGTGGTCAAGAGACCCAAACACGAAGCAGCCTACGACCAGCTTCCAACAACAGGCCAGAATCCAACAGGACGCCAGCCCAAACGGTTGCCTCGTTCGAGAACGTGACCTTCTCGTACGGGCGGGAGCGTCCTGCCCTCGACAACGTGTCGCTTCGCATTGCTACCGGGACCTCACTTGCACTCGTAGGCCAAACCGGCTCGGGCAAGTCCACCCTGCTACGCCTTCTTTGCGCGCTCGAGGTACCCGACGTCGGCCACGTCGTGATCGATGGCATCGATACGCTCCGCAAGCGCGACCGGCGACGCCTCTATGGGACCATAGGGTACGTGATGCAACATCCCGAGCGGCAGCTCTTTGCCGAGACCGTCCGCGCGGATGTGGCATTTGGACCAGAAAACCTCGGCCTCTCTCGTGAGGAGGTCGACCGTCGTTGCTCGCATGCTCTTGAGCTCGTCGGTCTCACCGGCCTCGAGGGCGCCTCGCCGTTCGAGCTTTCGGGAGGCCAGCAACGCCTGTGCGCACTGGCGGGCATCCTTGCCATGGAGCCTCACATCCTTGTTCTGGACGAACCAACCGCCGGCCTGGATCCGCGCGGTCGTCACGAGCTGCGCAACATCCTGGAAGACATCCATGCACATGGCGTGACCATCGTCCAGGTGACGCACTCGATGGAGGACGCCGCGCGTGCGGAGCGAGTCGTGGTGCTCGACCAAGCGCACGTGCTGTTGGAAGGCACGCCCAAAGAGGTGTTTTGTGCCGAGCACGAACAACTGCTTGTGGACGCCGGCCTTGGCCTCACGCTCTCCCTCACGTGGGCTCTGCGCTTGGAACGCGCCGGCCTCCCCTCTCTCGGCTCTCCCCTCACGCTCGGTGAGCTGGTACGCGCGGTGGAGATGGCGTCAAAGGAGGCCTCTCCATGGCACTAAGAATCTCGCTCGGACAGTACTACAACGCAGATTCGATCGTACATCGACTCGACCCACGGGCAAAGGTCGTCATCGCCCTTATCATGATGGTATCGGTGTTCTTTATAACCACGCCCTTCAAGCTTGCGTTGGGGTTCATCGTCATTCTGGGCGCAGTAACGCTCGCCCACATACCAGCACGCAAAGTACTGTCATCCATAAAACCCGTGGTCTTCATGCTCGTGCTGCTCGGGCTGTTCAACCTTTTCCTCACCACCGACGGCATCCCACTCCTACATCTTGGCCCCCTGCAGATAACTACAACGGGAGTGCGTGCGGCACTCCTGTACAGCCTGCGCCTCATCGTCGGCGTCCTCGCGGGCATGCTCATGCTCCTCACCACCACGCCCGCCCAACTCACGGACGCGTTTGACGCCCTGCTTGCTCCACTCGCACACATCGGCCTGCCGGCACACGAGCTCGCCATGGTGTTTTCGCTGATGCTGCGATTCATCCCCACGCTTACCGACGAGGCGGGAGCCATCATGGACGCACAGACGGCACGCGGAGGAGCCCTGAGTGAAGGCTCGCCCCTCAAGCGCGTGCGCTCCGTGATGCCCGTCGTCGTGTCGCTGCTCGCAAGCGCGCTTCACCATGCCAACGACCTTTCGCGCGCACTTGACGCACGCTGTTATGTGGGTGGAGCCAAACGCAGTCATTGGCACCCACTCCATATGCACGCAGTCGATTGGCTGGCGCTTGTCCTCACAATAATCTACGCGACTCTTCTCGTAGTACCTTGGGACTTCGTTGTTGGACGCTAGGACACTAGATGTCGTAGGCGACAATTGCCTCCGAGGGATACAGGCAACGCGTGAGCATACAATTATGCAGGTCTTCGTTGAACGAGACAATGCTACTGGCCCTGCACTCATGGGCCGCAGCTATAAGGAGCGCATCGGCATAACCCAAGCGGAACTTCCGCATCGATTCCGCTGCTTCTGCGCCCAAGGAGCCCGTGGGAACCACCGATGCCATTCCGCGCACGAACTCGACGCTGTCCCACGCAACCGAATCGATAGCAACCTCGGCCTGTGCGCTTAGTGCCCCCACCCTCTCCTGAGTCGCCTTTCGCAAAGAAAAGCGCAAACCCCACCAGAGGTCTTGCAGCGACGTCGTGGTGACCAAAAGGTTGATCTTTCCCGTTGCCGCCGTTAAAAACCGTTGGGCGTCCTCGGCATACTCGTCCATGTCGAGACACAGAGCCAGCCACACGCTCGTTTCGACAATGACATTTCTTCCCTCTATATGGCCCATCTTGCCCCCTACGCCGATGCTACCAATACTGCTTTACAAGTTGAATCTCGTCGGCGTTCAGACGCGGCGTCGTGTCCTCCAAAAAGATCCCCTCGTCAACCAAGGTCTTCCACACCATGCCCCTGGCTTCGGCAATTGCGGTTTTCAGGCGACGCAGTTCTTCGTCGTGCTTCTGGATTTCCTCATCGGTAAGAAACTCCGGCACGCTCTCGGTCCGCGCCACATAGCTCCAAAGCCTCGAAACGATGTCGGTCGGATTCGTACCGGCGGCTCGGAGAACCTCGTCACCACGAATCTTGAGTTCGCGGTCGACGCGAACGTTCATCTGTGTTGTAGCCCCACGAGTGCGGGGGCGCCCTCGCCGCTTTGATTTGAGAGCGGGTTCGTCCTGCTCGAGTTGCTCCATGTGACCCATCCTTCCCATAGGCTGCTGATATATGATATAGCGCATGCAAGCGTAAGGCAACGTCGCGCAGCAGAGCCGAAACATGACATGCCGTCTAGGTGTGAACAGTCAAGGCGCTACGCAGACAGCCTGTTATGGGCACCATCCTTCTCGTGCCAGGGTCCGAACCGTTCAAGTCAAGTGGTCATCGTGATTTATTGCTGCACAGAACATGCAAATGGGTATTATGGTTTACTGCACTACCGACCGAGGAAAGGCAGTTCATGGTCTCTCGCATTTACGTAGAAAAGAAGCCAGGATTCGACATCGAGGCACAGCAGCTCAGCCACGAGTTGCGTCACACGCTCGGCATCAAAGGCCTCAAGAACGTCCGCATCATCAATCGATATGACGTGGAGGGGATATCGAACGAATTGTTTGAACAATGCGTCCCCACGGTCTTTAGCGAGCCTCAGTCCGACAACACATACGTCGAGCTTCCAACGTTCGCCGCATCAACCAAGGTGTTTGCCGTTGAGTTCTTGCCCGGGCAATTCGATCAGCGCGCCGCCAGCGCCAGCGAATGCATCCAGCTCATCAGCCAAGGCGAACGACCCGAGGTGGCCAGCGCCAAGGTCTACGTGCTTGAGGGTCGCGTGAGCAAAGCAAGCGAAAAGGCAGTAAAGGACTACGTCATCAACCCCGTCGAGGCGAGAGAGGCCTCGCTTGAGGAGCGCGACACCCTCGCCCTCGAACTTGCCGCGCCCGAAGCAGTAGAGACTCTCGTGGGATTCCGCCGCCTGGGACAGCAGAAGCTCAAGGCATTTATTGACGAGCGCGGCCTTGCCATGGACTTGGCCGACATCACGTTCTGCCAGGACTACTTTAAGACCCAGAAGCGCGACCCCACCATCACCGAAATAAAGATGATAGACACCTACTGGTCGGATCACTGCCGTCACACCACATTTGGCACAGTGCTGGATGAGGTGTCCATCGACGAGCCCGTGGTACAGGCGGCCTTCGAGCGCTACCTCGAACTGCGTCGTGAGCTTGGCCGCGAAAACAAGCCCGTGTGCCTTATGGACATGGGAACCATTGGAGCCAAGTACCTCGCGCATACCGGCCAGCTCACCGGGCTCGACGAGTCCGAGGAGATAAACGCCTGCACGGTGCGCTGCAAGGTGGACGTGGACGGCGAGGATCAAGACTGGCTCTTCCTCTTTAAGAACGAGACGCACAACCACCCCACCGAAATCGAGCCCTTTGGTGGCGCCGCGACCTGCATCGGTGGCGCTATTCGCGACCCGCTGAGCGGCCGTAGTTACGTGTACCAGGCCATGCGCGTCACCGGCGCAGCTGACCCCACGGTAGACGTCGACAAGACGCTCGCAGGCAAGCTGCCCCAACGAAAGATCGTGCGTACGGCCGCCGAAGGCTACTCCAGCTACGGCAACCAAATCGGCCTCGCCACCGGACAGGTAAGCGAGCTATATCATCCCGGCTACGTTGCCAAGCGCATGGAGATCGGCGCCGTGGTGGGCGCCACGCCCGCCAGCCACGTACGGCGCGAGCGCCCGGCCCCCGGCGACGCCATCGTGCTTCTTGGCGGACGCACGGGACGCGATGGCATTGGCGGTGCAACCGGAAGCTCCAAGGCACATAAGGCATCCAGCCTCACGACGTGCGGCGCCGAGGTACAAAAGGGCAACGCCCCCGTCGAGCGCAAACTGCAGCGACTGTTCCGTCGCGAGGATGCCTGCCGGCTCATCAAACGATGCAATGACTTTGGCGCCGGCGGCGTGAGCGTGGCCATCGGCGAGCTGGCCGACGGTCTCGACATCAACCTTGACCTCGTGCCAAAGAAGTACGAGGGCCTCGACGGCACCGAGCTGGCCATCTCCGAGAGCCAGGAGCGCATGGCTGTGGCGCTCGCGCCCGAGGACGTCGATACGTTCTTGGCCTTCGCTCACGAGGAGAACCTCGAGGCAACCGTAGTTGCCACCGTCACCAAAGAGCCACGCCTGCGCATGCGCTGGAACGGCGACACCATCGTGGACATAAGCCGCGAGTTTCTTAACTCCAACGGCGCGCCCAAGCATCAGTCCGTGCATGTTTGCGCAGCTGAGCCTTGGACTCCCACGTGGGAGGGCTCAACGACCGCCGATCGCCTGCGCTCCGTGCTCACCGACCTCAATGTGGCATCAAACAAGGGCCTTGCCGAGCGCTTTGACTCCACGATCGGCGCCGCAAGCGCCCTCATGCCCTTTGGCGGTCGCACGCAACTAAGCCCCGCGCAGGGCATGGTGTGCAAGATGCCCGTCGACGGCGAGACAACCACTGTGAGCGGCATGGCCTGGGGCTACAACCCCTTCCTTGCCAGCGCCGACCAGTTCCGCGGCTCGTATCTGGCGGTCGTGGAATCCATCGCGCGGCTCGTCGCGTGCGGTATGGAACATCGCAACGCGTACCTCACCTTCCAGGAGTACTTCGAGCGCCTAGGAGCGACCCCCGAGCGTTGGGGCAAGCCCGCCGCCGCTGTTCTTGGCGCCCTTGCCGCCCAACTTGACCTCGGCGTCGGCTCCATCGGCGGCAAGGACTCGATGAGCGGCAGCTTTGAGGACCTCGACGTACCGCCGACGCTCGTGAGCTTTGCCACGGCCATCGGATCTTTGGATCGCGTGTGCTCGCCGGAGTTCAAGCAGGCCGACAGCAAAATCGTGCTCGTTTCGCCGCGCTATGGCGAGGACGGCATCACGCCCGACCCCGCCTCCCTGCGCGCAGTACTCAACTTTGTGGAAAAGAGCATTGGCGACGGCGATGCCCTTTCGGTCGCGACGGTGGGTTACGGCTGCCTTGCCGAGACGCTCTTTAAGATGTGCGTGGGCAACCAGCTGGGCGCCGACCTATGGGGGCTCGACGCCGAACGCCTTTTTGTACCGGCATACGGCAGCTTCGTGGTGGAGGTCAGCGACTGCACCTTCGTACCTCGCAGCGGCAGTCTTTTCTCCATTGAGCACGTTGGTACCGTTACGGAGGCCTACGAGCTCGGCATCCGCGACGAGCGCATCGACCTTGCCGCCGAGCAAGAGGCGTGGGAGGCTCGACTCGAGCCGGTATTCCCCTATCGCGGCGAGGGAGAGTCGGTGGCACAGGTGAGCTGGACCGGCCAACACACCCGCGCGCCAAAGATCGGCATCGCCAAGCCGCGCGTCGTCATCCCCGTCTTTCCGGGCACCAATTGCGAGTACGACACTGCCCGGGCGTTCCGTCGCGCTGGCGCCGAAGTTTCCACCCTCGTTGTAAACAACCTTTCGCCGGACGCTGTAGCACAAAGCACCGCTCAGCTCGTGAGCGAAATCGATCGTTCGCAAATCATCATGCTGCCGGGAGGGTTCTCGGGCGGAGACGAACCCGACGGGTCAGCCAAGTTCATCACCGCCTTCTTCCGTGCACCGCAGGTCACCGAGGCCGTCCGTAGGCTGCTCAACGAGCGTGACGGTCTCATGCTGGGCATCTGCAACGGCTTCCAGGCACTCGTCAAGTTGGGACTCGTGCCGTATGGCGACATCGTTCCCATGACGGATGAGTGTCCCACGCTCACATTCAACACGCTGGGTCGCCACCAAAGCCGACTCGTTCACACGCGCGTAGCCAGCAATCTCTCGCCGTGGCTCAGCAAGTGCGAGGTGGGCGACATCCACAACATCGCTATCAGCCACGGAGAGGGGCGTTTCGTAGCGAATGGCACGCTCCTAAACGAGCTGATAAACAACGGCCAGGTAGCCACGCAATACGTAGACGAGCATGGCATGTCATCGATGGACCTCTGTGTGAATCCCAACGGATCGGCACTCGCCATCGAGGGCATCACCAGCCCCGACGGCCGCGTGCTGGGCAAGATGGGCCACACCGAACGCGCTGCGAACGGGCTGTACCAAAACGTCCCTGGCAACTCGTTCCAGCCTCTCTTTGAAGGCGGCGTTGCCTACTTCGCCTAACGCACAGCACCATCGCACCAAAGGAGTATGCGAAGGGGATGCCCCAAAGAATCGTCTAATCCTTCCGGTGCCAGCTGCGCGCGCGGCAACCGTGGCAGACGGACCGGGCGTGGAACAAAACTCCCCGGGAACCCCGTTCCACTTGCTTTGCGCGCCACGCTCTATCGAACGGACCAGAGGCGTGCCACGTCACCAGCTATACGCCACGGTAGCGGCCGCAGTTCGCGGTCGGCGATGCGGATCTGTTCGCGAATGGCTATTCCCTGCGGGCAACGCCGCTCGCACGCGCCGCACTGCACGCACTGTCGCGCGAACGCCTTCTCCTTGCGTAGCGAGACAGTCTGCCAATACTCGGAGCGCCCTTCGTTCTTTCCCTCGGTATACATGCGGTTGTAGCAACGGAAGAGAGCCGGGATGTCCACGCCACGCGGACAAGGCATGCAATAGCCACATCCCGTGCATCCCACGCGTATGCTTTTGTTGATGGCGGCCTTGACCTCCTCGAGCGTCGCAAAATCGGCCTCGGTCAGCTCTCCCACCTTGGCCTCGCTCGCCACTCGGCAGTTCTCCTCGACCATCTGTAGCGAGTTCATACCGCTCAGAACGCACGTCACCTCAGGTTGATTCCATAACCACCTGAATGCCCACTCGGCAGGGCTCCACGGACGCTCGCTCGCCGCAAACGCCTCGCGTGCCCCAGCGGGCAGGCTGGCCACGAGCTTCCCTCCTCGTAATGGCTCCATAATGACAACAGGTATGCCGCGCTTCGCAGCCGCATGCAGGCCACGACGACCGGCCTGCGTGTGTTCGTCGAGGTAGTTGTACTGAATCTGACAGAAGTCCCAATCGTATGCCTCGAGTACCTCAAGGAAGAGTTCCGTGCTTCCATGAAACGAGAATCCGATGTTCCGAATCGCGCCGGACGCCTTCTTTTGTGCGATCCATTCCTCAATGCCCAAATCAACGAGGTTCTTCCACTGGCGCACGTCCGTAACCATGTGCATGAGGTAATAGTCTATATGGTCGGTACGCAGCCGACGGAGTTCCTCGTCAAAGTAACGATCGATTGACGATCGCCTTCTTACCAAATACTGTGGCAATTTGGTTGCGATGCACACGTCATCGCGCACGCCGTTGCTTTGAAGCACCCGACCCAACGTCTCCTCGCTGCCGGGATACAAATACGCCGTGTCAAAATAGGTCACGCCAAGCTCAATTGCCCGCAGAATCTCTGTCTCGGCCTTCTCGTAGTCGATTCCCGTGCCTTTATGAGAAAACCTCATGCAGCCATAGCCCAACAGCGGCAAAGGATTACCGAATCTGTCCTTGCGATATTGCATACGACCCCCTCTTTGTTGCGCCGTTCACCCCACCCGCAAACCAAAGTTTGTTTGCTATAGTATCACCAAGAGAAAAGGAGGCACTTATGGTCTGTCCACACTGCGGAGAAGAAATCCCCGACGGCGTAGCCTACTGCAACGAGTGCGGAGGTGACGTAAACGCTGCTCCTTCGACGCCGAGCCCAAAGCTTGCAGGCGCAACAGCCACAGCCGGCACAACGAGTACGGAGCGCAATCGCGCACGGCGCATGAGCGAGACAGACGAAAAGATCCAGAATACTGGCCTAGGCATTTCGATAGTGTTCATCCTTGCCTTGGGCATTGTCGTCATTTGCCTCATTGCGCTCTTCCTGCTCCTGCGCCATTAAGCAGGCGGTTTGCCCAAAGCGCCATAAGGCGCACCCATTTTTGAGCACGATCCAACCCGATTTATCGTTCAAATGAGAGTCAGGTTGCTTTTTACCACATGTTTTGCATGTCATCTTCCATCGTAATTTGTAGCAAGTACGTACGCAATCTTGTAGACTGATTCAAACGGCCACACACCATGAAAAGGGAGACTGCGTTGACCGACCAGGAGTTCATCGGTAGCCGCATTGCAAACGTCCGTCGACTTCGCAATATGAAGCAGGTCGATTTGGGTGCTGCCATCGGTGTTACCGACCAAACAATCAGTAACTGGGAAGTCGGCCTGCGAACGCCCCGTGCAGATTACCTGAGTAAGCTTTGCGACGAGTTACAGTGCTCAGCTGACTATATTTTGGGCATTACCGACGAACTTCCCTTTAATGACACCGCACCATCCGAAGAGCAGGACGAGCCTGTCGATTAGCCATGCGGATTTACTCACTCTCATTTTTTGACTTCTTCGCCTCCGTGCATTGCGGAGGCAATTTTTGTGAGCCAGGCAATGCGATCAAGATGCTTGCCTTTGCCGGGTTCAACCCCTCGCCCGCTCCCTTTGCATGTTTCGATGGTATATTGATACTACGAAAGACGTGATCAAGGAGGGCTCCATGGGACTGTTTGAACGCAAGCGATCGGTACGCGCACTTGGTCCTGTAGCCATCGAGTCCATTCGCAAAGAGTTGGAGTCCGTGCTCAGCGTGGCGAGCAGTTACGACCAGCTTATGTCCCATAACGAAACCGTTCCGATTAGCCTTGAGGGACGCATCCGTGGAGACCTGCTAGCGTTCGTGCTCTATTTGTCCGGCGTCAGCAGAGGCGTGGACCCGCGAGAAATCGAGGTCGTAAACCAAATCTTCGACATCGACCTCTGCCACGTTGATTTTCAGATCTTCCGCACCGACGTGAGCGACCATTTGTTTGAATACGCGATTCCCGCTTCGATTTTGTGTCTTCAGGAACTCGGCAGCATTCTTCAACAAGAAATGGCATCGTCTGGAAAAGCCGTCGATACCGACCTGGCCTCCGCATTTATCGTCGACCTCATCAATATGTATGCCCTCGTGGGAAGCGCCCTCATCAGCGCCGACGGCAAAGTCACCGAACGCGAATCTGCCGACCTCGTTCGCTATCTACACCGCATGTGCGTCGGAGCGTTTGGACCAGAAGCTAAAATGCCCGAAGGACCAGCTAGCAGAACGCTCACCGCTCACGTACGCCTATTTGGTAAGGAGCCCAAACTGGACACATAGCATCTTGTGCAGTTTTTACTGCTCGATTGCGGCTATAAAGCTCGCATAGTCCTTATCGTTTTGGTCGGCGTATGTAACGGAAAAATCTGCCATGGCCTCATCGAATTCATCGGACTTGCCCAGATACGCAGCGATGGCAAAACGGTCACCAGTACGAGCATGCGCGTGCGCGAGCGTCCAACCGCAAAGCCTTCCCAGCATCTGGAGCTGCTCCTCCTTTATGGAGTCGAGCCCAACCGATCCCTTGCCATCCCACAGTTGGCGTACGTAGTAGTCGCGCGTGCTGCCATCGATGGAGGGCAGGCTCGTCCAGCCCAAAAGCATGTCACTCGCCGACTGGATGGCGTGCTGGCCCTCAACCACGCGCTGTCCATGATTGGGCTGAGGCGCCTTGCCTACGTAGCGCTCGAGCACCGACGGGCCTGCCTCCTTGACCTGCAGCACGAGCGGATCACTGGAGTCTGCCCCCTCAAGCACGACGACCCACGCGCGCAAGCCCACACTTCCCACACCCACGACCTTGTGCGCAACGTCCACGCCTCTGTAGCTGCGCACCAGCGCGGCACGTTCGGGCGAGAGGGTCTTCTCGTACTCCTGAAGAACCACCGATACGGCCGAGGCCATGTCGATGTCTTCCGGCACCGTCACTCCGGCCTCGCTCGCTATATCGCGTATGGGCACGATAATTGGGGGGTCACTCACGATGCGCAACTTGCCATCCACGACCTCGGTAAACTTGCGGACGGCACGAGCGCTGTTTTTCTTTTGCGAGTGCTTAATTCCCTGCTTCACCGACTTTCGGCTTTGTTTACTGGCCTCTTTGCCAAACGACTTCAAAAGCTTCTCAACATCGGCATGCGCATACCACACTTCCAAATTGCCCATTTCCGCGAACCCGCGCATGGCCTCGCGATACCCTCGGACGGTAGCCAGCACGGCTTTGTGCGTCTGCTTGCTCGAAAACTCTCGGTCGCGACCACAAATCTCTATGCTTGCCGCCAGACGAGCTACGTCCCATTCCCATGGACCGCGCATGGTCTCGTCGAAGTCATTGATGTCAAAAATCGTACGGCGCTCGGGCGAGAGGAACACGCCGAAGTTAGAGACGTGGGCATCGCCGCAGAGCTGCACCTCAATACCTGTCGTCGGCATCCACGAGAGGTCGGAGGCCATAACGAGCGCGGCGCCACGATAAAACGTAAATGGAGATACGGACATGCGCTCATGACGGATGGGCACCAAGGCACTCACTCGCTGCTCGTCTTGTCCAAAAATGAGCTCTACCGGATCGGGTCGCCCTGGCCCCGACTGCCAACCAGCAAATACGTTGCGCGGGACAGCCTTGCGTAGCGACTTACCGTAGCGCTTTCTCTCTTTTTTTGTACGCACGGTCCGCTTGGTCAGCAGCTTCTCTATCCCCTCGATTTGGTTGCTCACGAGTGTCCCCTTGTCCTCAGCAACAATGCGTTCTATTGTAACTTGTTTCCGTACGCACCGCAGTGTCAGGAAGAACTACGGTTATCCATTTCTTTTGAACGTATAGCCGTTCGGACTCGACGGCATTGCCCACTGTAAACACCCTCGCGCTCGAAGGGGCGTAGGGCCGGTCGCTAGTGTACGACAAGCCTTGCCGGATAAAGAGCAAGTACGTGGATGACTTCTTCGCTGTGACGATACACAAGCACGCAATTACCGCACACAAGTGTTCTAACGTCATTACCAAATCGGCTTGTCACAGACGCACTCGTGGCCATCCTCCCCATATCGGGGAAGCTTGCAAGAAGCTCGAGCTTTCTAGCGATATCATCGAGCGTACGTTTCGATTTTACTTCCTTGAGCGCGTCATAGAAAAGGTTCGAGACAACTACTTGAGTTCTGTCTCCGTTCATGCCGCCTCAGTTCCATCCAAGCGCGCCCGCAGCTCATCAATATGCTTGAGGGTCTCTTCCAGCGTGTGGGTACGATCTTGCTCCACGTCTCGCATACCCGCTTCTACGGCAGCAATGAGCCCGGCTTCCCACACCGCCTCGTCCTGCTTGCGCGCAACATAGTCCTCGAAATAATCCTCGCTCATCATTACGAATGCGCCTCTCCCGTTTTCCGTGAGATGCACCACCTCGCTCCTCGCGCGTTCCTTGACCTCCGCCGGCCTCTTCTGCAAATCGGATATGGGATATATGGCTGACATGTTACCTCCAAAAGCATATTTGCTGCCTATTTTCCATTTAGCTTCTGTATGTTTACTCATTGTATACTACCTTGCGATGGATTTGCGGATTCACGCGACGACACGAGGCGCGATCGCCCCATTCTGCGTTACTGATCACACCCGACGGCAAGCCGCCTGAAAATGTGTAACGGCATGAGGCCAGGGCAAACGATGGGGACTGTCCCCATCGTTTGCCTCCAGGAGTGAACAATGAACCATCCCGCATCAATCCAGCTGGGACCTAGCGCTTGATATTTATTGGACGCACAACGCCCGAGTTATTTTTATGGCCCTCTTGGCACGTTCGCCATCTGTGTCAAACACTACAACTGAGCGTTCCATGAGCACCTTTTATGATGCTTGACTTATTTGTGTATGTAATGTTTTCCTCACTTTCAGGACAATTGTGATTCACGTTCGAAACTCGAACACATACTTCGGTATCCGATCATCCGCCACAAAACCTGTTGCTCGTTCACTCCCGGTTGCAGGTCGTCCGACCAGGCAGTGGGTGGAACGGAGTTCCCGGGGAGCTTGTTCCGCGACACGAGTCCGTCGCGAGCCCGGCCCCGAGACGCGGAACAAGCTCCCCGGGAACTCCGTTCCACGCTGCGGCTTCCTTAATTGCGAACGCATACCATGCCACGAGCGAGGAAGTGCGCTAAACTAAAGAACAAACGCAACCATTCAGCTTCGCTTGAGGAGACTCCAATGTCAGTACGCGCCTTAGACTTCGGCACGACTCGCACAGGTCAGCCCACACATCTGTACCGGCTCAAAAATGCGGCGGGCATGGAGGTCGATGTAACGGACCTTGGCGCTTCCATCGTGTCGGTGCGCGTGCCGAATGCCGATGGCGAGCTCATTGACGTTGCGCTCGGCTTTGACGAGACCGATCGCTACGAGCACAACACCCATGCCATGGGAGGAATCGTCGGGCGCTACGCCGGACGAATCGGCGGTGCCTCCATCGAGCTGGAGGGGCGCACCTTTGAGCTCACCGCCAACGAAGGCGAGAACACGCTGAATAGCGGTTGCGACATGTGGTACGAGCGCCTTTGGGAAGGCGCGATGGTGGGTCGCAAAGGAGACAGGAGGCGCGGATCGAGTGCCGACACGGTCATCTTTGGTCTGTTTTCTCCCGACGGCGACCAAGGCTTTCCAGGCGATGTCGACGTACGCGTCACGTACAAGCTTACCGACGACAACGAGATCAAGATTATCTACGACGCGCAGCCCAGCCTTCCGACCTTCATCAACCTCACCAACCATGCCTATTGGAACCTCAACGGCCACGATAGCGGCGACGTTATGGGACACCTGCTGCGCGTAGCTGCAGAACGCTACGCGCCAACGGACGGTCAACACATTCCCCAGGGCCGCAAGGTCAACGTGGGCGGCACCCCCTTTGACTTTAGGCTTCCCAAGGCGATTGGCCGTGACCTCAGCGATCGCTTCTTGAGCTACGACCACACGCTCTTGCTTGGCTCTTCGGGCCGCATGCGTCACGTGGCCACACTTACGGGAGAAAAGAGCGGCATCGCGATGGATATCCTCACCGACATGCCGTCATTGCAAGTCTATACTGCGCAGGCGCTCATGGCCGAGTCAGCCAAAGACGGCTCATCATACCGCCCGTACGATGGTATTGCACTCGAAACGCAATACGTGCCCGACGCAATGCACCATCCGGAATTCGCACAGCCGCTGTTCACGCCCGACCGTCCCTTCCACAGCTGCACGACTTATTGTTTTTCCACCATGGAATAGTCGTTCAGCCCAGGGACAAAAACACGGCTCTTTGACGCCCAGACGGGAGTCCCATCTGGGCGTCTTGCTTTTGCGTTGAGGCTACCGCATAAAGTGAAGCATTGCTTCCTCGAGCGTGTTCACCACCACGTTGGCGGCATCACGCACGACAGCAGGAGAGGATGCGAACGTATACGAGACATCTGCTGCGGACAAGAGCGGCAAGTCGTTGTATGAGTCGCCAGCGCCAGCCATGGTTTCTATACCCAGCGCACGTTGCACGATGCGCACGCCCTCCCCTTTGGAGCATCCCGACGGAACGACGTCCACACTACCAAGGTTTTGGAATGCCTCCACATCACATGCAAACCGCTCATTGATGTCGGCGCATACAGCACGTGCGGCATCTTGGTCCCCGCGACACTCCACCGAGACCCCAAGCAGTTTGCCACGAACATCGTCAATTGATGGCACCACACGCAAGCCCATGCCCATCTCGTCGCGTACGCTGACGAACTCGCGCTCTGTAACGGCCAGAACGACCGAGCTGGGAGAAGCATGGCGATCGAATATCGACTGCGCCACGCCGCGAGGAATCGTGCGCTCCCACAGCACATTGAGGTCATGATCCAAGACCTGAGCGCCCGTCGTCACGATGTAGAAGTCCAGCTCGAGCAGCCCCTCGAGTGACTCGATAACCGACGAAAGCGGTCTGCCCGTGCAGATGCCAAACAGACCCCCCGCTTCCTGATACCTCCGAACCGCCTCAAGGTCTTCGTCGCGAAAGAATTGCTCGCGCGTTTCCCAATTGCTCGTGCAAAGCGTTCCATCGAAGTCGCTTGCGAATGCCGTTCCTTCCATACCCATATGTACCTCCGCCCGTCATTTCTGTAAGTTTTATCATAGCAAGGCGCTGTCTATCTGCCAGTATGCTGGATGTGCTCGTCGGATATGATAGAAAAGCATGTAAAGGAACGCGAGAAGGGGTGCTGATGACGCAGGGACATACATACGAGCTGGGTTATAAACCGGTGGGGAGTTCGCGGACCATCGCGACGCGCATGTTGCGACACGAAGACATGAACGGTTCCGACCGCCTGTTTGGCGGCAGGCTCATGGAGTGGATCGACGATGCGGCAGGTATCGCGGCACGGCGTCACTCCGGATGCAACATCACTACGGTCGCCGTCGACAAGCTCGAATTCAAGTATCCGGCGTTCCTTAACGACATCATAACTATAGAGGCATGGGTCACGCATGTTGAACGAACGTCCATGGAGGTCCGCGCCGATACATACGTGGAAGACACGCGAACCGGAGAGCGACGCATGATAAATCATGCCTATCTTACTGAAGTTTGCATCGACGACGAAGGCCGACCAAAGCCCATACCCTGGGGTTTGGTCGCGCAGAACGCTGAGGAGCATGCGGAATGCGAAGCGGCCCGCAAACGTGCCGAAATTCGCAGGCTCAGGCGCGTCGAGGGCATCTAGCCAAACCGTCGCGAAGGCGCATCCCCTGATTTCAAAATCTCTCAGTCACCTACGCTTTGCTTTGTCCAATCGCCGCGCGAAACGTTGCCCGCATCAACGGTACATAACGAATGCCAGTGAACGCCATAGCGGCTATATCCCCGCGGGTAGCAGCGTGCATACCACAAGATTGACTGCCCCGCAGCCTAACATCACCGGCAAGGGACTTATCTGTCGCTTGTGGATAAGATAAAACCCAGTCGACATCACCGCAATGGTATAGCAGCCTCTTACAAGACTGGGCAGCTCGCCTTCGGGCATAAATGCGGCCATCGCAAGCCGGACGAACGTCGATGCTATGAGAGCTATGGCCATGCATTTGAGCGAAACCATCACGGTATCCATGATTGCCGAACCCTTAAAGCGGTCGTAGAGACTATAGAGCAGCATAACAAGCGCGCAGGGAATAAGAATCGCCCCAAACGTAGCGGCAATCGCACCGGGAATGCCTGCAACGCGCATGCCCACGAACGTGGCACTGTTGATTATGATGGGGCCGGGTGTAATCTCGTCCAGTGCAATAAGGTCGGCGAACTGCTCGTAGGTCATCCAGCCCTGTACCGCCACCGCCTCGTTCTCCACGAGGGGAATCGCAGCATAGGCACCCCCAAAAGCAATAACACTCACGCGCATAAACGCAAAAACGGTCTGGAGCAAAAGACTCATGAGCGCTCGATCCCCTTCGAGAAGACAATCGCCTTCACGATTCCCGCCACGACACATCCAACAGCCAAAAAGGGAATCGGCCAGCCCAAAAAGCGAACGTAAACAAAGGCAAGCGCGATAAGCACAATCGGGTACGCAACGCCATTTTTTGTGACGTTGGAAACCAGCGACAGAATCACATCGAGTAGCATCCCCACAACGCCAAGCTGCATGCCGCGCATGAACAGATACACGAATTCGTTACCGACGATTGCCTCGTAAAAATAGGTGACCACAATCATCACGACGATTGGCGGTAGAATACAACCCAAGACCGCCACAAGAGAGCCCAAGAGCCCTGCGGCCTGGTATCCCACAATCATCGACGCATTGACCGCCATCGCGCCGGGCGTGCTTTGCACGATGGCAATGTAGTCAGCCATCTGGTCTTCGCTAAACCACGCCCGCTTCCGTACGAACTCGTCCTTCATGACCGAAAGAATGGCATACCCGCTGTTCGCAGTGGCGCTTATTGAGAAAACCGTCCAAAAGAGCGTCAGCAATCGTGAGCCTAGGCTCTCTTCCTTCGCCTCGCCCTGCCCCATACACAAACCTCCGAACCTCTTGAATCGACTCAAAAGTATAGTTCACAGTCTTGGAGGTTGACGGCATCAGCGAATGCGCGTAGCGCAAAGTTTTGTCTTGCACGCAACGTCCGGTATATCGTATTATGCGCGCGTGGCCGACGTTAAGGAAACCTCGCGCACCGTAAGCGGACTTACACCACGCGTGAGTTGGAATCATCCCGTCAGGCCCAGAGCGTACAGACGCCGGCAATCGCCCGTCACGATGCTTACTTGGTAGCAAGGCATAACGGAGGTAAACCCGTGACAGAATCCTTCTACACCGTTCCAGGCGCTCCACACCTGACGCTTCTCTCGGATTTGCACAATCGGGACTATCGGCCCGCGGTCAAGAGCCTGCAAAAGCGCGAGCCCGCGCTCATATGCATCACGGGTGACCTCATCTATGGAGGGATCCCGGAGGATGACGAGTCCCCACTGCACACACAACCCAACGCGCTTGCCCTGCTGCGAGCATGTGCCACCATTGCCCCCACATACGTAAGCTTGGGCAATCACGAATGGATGCTGGATGAGGAAGACTTGCGCGAGATGGCCTCTACCGGTGCGACCGTCTTGGACAATGCTTGGGTCGAGCACGACGGACTTGCAATTGGCGGACTCACCTCCGGGCATGTGATGAGGCATCGGCGCCGGCTGAGCAACCTCACTGATGAAGAGCGAAACTCAAGAAGGTATCCTAACGAAGAAAGAATCGCGGACATTTTTAAATCGCCCGCAGAAATGCTCTTGGAGCGTGTGCCGGACGATGACTGGCTCATGTCGTTTGCCGCTGCACCCGGCTACCACATCCTTCTTTCGCACCATCCCGAGTATCGGCACCTCGTGCCCAAGGAAGTTGAGCTAATGCTTTCGGGACACGCCCACGGAGGGCAGTGGCGTATATTTGGTCACGGCGTATTTGCCCCCGGACAAGGCATATGGCCAAAGCTCACGAAGGGCGTGTACGATGATCGTTTGGTTGTCTCCGCAGGGCTAAGCAACACTGCCCCCGTGCCTCGATTTTTTAATCCCACCGAGGTCGTATACATACGGGGGTAAACCTTCGGTTCGTCAATCAATAGAATCTTTGTTGACATGGGACGCAGCGGCTCCAAACACGTATAATCACCGATTTCACAAAGCGTCAAGAGAGGAGCCTCGTAATGTCACAAAACGACGTGAGCCCCACCGAGCGTGGCACCGTACAGATAAGCAAACCCAAACTCGCGGCTCTTGGCATCGGCATTGCGGCGGTATCCGTGGCCGCAACTCTCGCCCTCGCCCCGAAGCAAGCGGCCACCGTAACTCCCACCCCCGATTCCCATGGCGCGACCCAAACCGTTACCGAACTTGTAGCGATACCCGACGTGTGCGGCCTTGAGCGCCAATCTGCCGAGAGGACCATTACAAACGCACGTCTCGACGTAGGCAAAGAAACCGAAGAGTATTCGGACACTGTTCATGCGGGCAGCGTGATCTCCCAAGACCCCAAGCCGGGAACGCAGGCAAATCCCGATGCCAAAGTTAACCTCGTCATCTCCAGGGGCCGCAAGTCCCCTGAGGAGACCACCATGCCCGACCTCAAGGGCAAGACACACGAAGAGGCCGAGCAGGCCATCACGGACGCCAAGCTCATCGCCGTGCAAGACGCAGACACCGTGACCAAGGATGTAGCCCCCGGTCTGGTTTGCAAGCAGTCGATTAAGGCGGGCACCAAGGTGAAGCAGGACACCTACGTCTCGTACTCCATCGCCATAGCGCCCGACACGTCGGTACAGGTACCCAATGTCGCGGGAGAGCCCCTCAAGGATGCGCGTAAGCAGCTCAAGGATGCCGGCCTTGCAATCGACACGACCTATGCATACAGCGAAACCGCGGCCAAGGACCGCGTCATAAGCCAGTCGATCGACGCGGGCACAAAGGTCGCCAAGGGATCCGTCATCACCTTGAATATCTCCATGGGTGCCAAGCCCTCCGGCGACATCGAGGTTCCCGACGTCGTAGGCAAGGCCGCGGACGATGCGACTTCGACCCTACGGAACGCGGGCCTCTCTGTCAGTTCCATCAAGGAGTACAGCGATGACGTACCCGAGGGCAACGTCATGAGCCAGTCGATCGATGCAGGCACAAAGGTCGCCAAGGACACACCCGTCACCATTACGGTGTCCATGGGTCAGCGCCAAGAGGGTTCGGTAACAGTTCCTGATCTTGCCGGGATGGCTGCCAACGACGCTGAGAAGAGCCTCTCTGACCTCGGCCTGGCAAGCGAACGTGCGGAGTCCTACAGCGATACCGTGCCCGCAGGCAACGTCATAGGGCAGTCGATTCCCGCCGGCACCAACGTGACAAATGACACCCTCGTAACGCTCACCGTGTCGCTTGGCTCCAAACCCGAACCGCCGGCACCCCCTGTCGCCCGTGTTACGGTTCCCGACATCATGACGTACACTCGTGACGACACAATTGCCACGCTCAAGAGCGCCGGTCTTAACGAGCGCTGGTCGGGTGAGGAGAACGGCACGGTCGTGGCCCAAGATCCTCCCGCAGGAACCGAGGTGGACCAAGGCACCGTGGTGACCTTCAAGCTCGAGCACGTGAGCTCCAAAGTGGCAGTGCCCGACGTGAGCGGCATGACCGTTACGGACGCCGGTGCACAGATGAGCCTGGCAGGTCTTGTGCTGGACCACGACGGCATGGAGTCGGACCAAGTTCTTGATGGAACCGACCCGGTGGCAGGAGCGCTCGTCGACGAAGGCACGCACGTACAGGCCATCCCCCGCGACGATTCCGTTAAGCAGAATCCACCTGAGACACTGAACACCGGCGACGACCAGCAGCAAGCTGATCAGCAGACAGCGAACCAGAAGGACGACCAGCAAGTCGGCCAGGACGTCAATCAGGCACAGGACCAAAAGGGCCAGCAGAGCGACCGGCAGCAGGACAAGCCACAGCAGGTAGACACAACGACAGACCAAGGAAGCGCCACCCAACCTGGCGCTTCGGGCAGCAGCGCCGACTCCCAGCAAGACACGCTCTCTAAGGCCATCGAGGTCGCGGGCGCAAAGTACGAGGTCGTAAAGACGCTCACCACCACCCCGGCCAACGACGGAGTCAACTACACGCTTCTCTGCCACGACGACACTGGAGACTACAATGTCGTGATCCACGTGCCGGGTGACGGCAGCAGCCCCTCGCTCGTATCTGCCACGCCCGCCACGAACTAAGCAGGTCTCGTAGCCGGCGAATTAGGGATGCATAAAGGACGGTCTCGGCTCCAGCCGGGGCCGTCCTTTTCTGTCCGCTCGCGTTGATGATAGACTCAGGGCGTCAAGAGTGCTCAGTCTACATCTGGCTACGGAATCATCTAGCGCAACGTCCTAGATGCCTGGCTCGCCCAGCTTGCCCACAGTCCTGGGATCGTCTACAATGCGCTAGCCATTACAACGCTAGGAGATTGCCCATGAAAACCTATCACGTCGTAGCCGCCATCATCAAACAAGACAACAAAATCTTTGCCACGCAGCGCGGCTACGGCGACTACAAGGACGGCTGGGAGTTTCCCGGCGGAAAGATTGAGCCTGACGAGACACCCGAACAGGCACTTGTGCGCGAGATTCAGGAGGAGCTCGACATGACCGTTGCCGTCGAGCGCCACGTCGTGGACGTATCGTACGACTACCCCCAGTTCCACCTCGAAATGGCTTGCTTCCTTTGCTCCATCGCGGACGGCACGCCACACCTGCTTGAGCACGAGGCGGCAAGATGGCTGCAGCCTTCCCATATCGACACAGTCGATTGGCTGCCCGCGGATGTCCTCGTCGTCAAGGCGATCAAAGAACAGGGAATCGCATAACGAATCCTGCGCGTCCTGTGCACCCCTCGCCTACCACGGCTTTCTTTACCCCACGTACAGACCGCTGTATTTTGTATAGGCCGTGTCATCCAACTCATTCTGGACTCGTGGCAAGGCGGCGTTTGCCTCGTCTTGGCTCGAATAGACCCCAATAGTTACCACATACCATGGTTCGTCATTGAGATTCTCCCATAGGGTTGTTTCGGTCACGTATGCGTCGAAGCCCTTCGAGCGAACGTCGCGAACGTACTCCGCACATTCCTCGTATTCCTTTGACGCGAGGGTCCATATCCCCCAGAACTCGGAGGTAGACATCAGCCGCTCGCCCGTCGGCTCTTTGGACTGAGGGACCGCAGCCGATTCCGCGCTCGTCTCGGCAACCGTACGAGGAGATGCGTTCGTGCTAGTCGGTGTGTTGCTTGAAGAAACCTCATTCCCATCGTCGGCCCACGATACTGAGGACTCCCTCGGCTGCAGCTCCGTCACTTCCTTTACGGAAGACTCCTCCGAGACCACGGTTACTGGTCCCGACGCTTGGGGAGAGAGGTATTTCATATATGCGTACACCAAAAGCCCGCCCAAAATCAAGGCGAGTGCAATCGCAATGTACGCCATGCCATTCTCTCTCGCATGTGCGCCATTCTCGCTGTCATTTTCTTTCATGCGTCCACCTCCTGCGCCACATGCGATAGCGTTCGCGCATGCGACTCGTCACGCTTTTCGGGTTTATTATATCTTTCAACGCAATACGCATCGGAAGATGATGCGACAATATCGCGATGCCCTACCGAACCATTCGATGGGTCCGTCGATAGCACGGCCCGTTGCCTAGACGATAAGGTTGAGACAAAATAAGTGCGGGGAGGTCATGCATGAATTCGCAAACCATTCTTGGATTACTCATACCCTTTGCAGGAACGGCGCTCGGTGCCGCCATGGTGTTTTTCCTAAAGGGTACCATCTCCTTCAAGCTGCAGAGAATCCTCACGGGATTTGCGGCTGGCGTCATGGTCGCCGCCTCGTTTTGGAGCCTGTTGCTGCCCGCGTTGGAAGGCTCCGAACACATGGGCAAGCTCTCCTTTGTTCCCGCTGCGGTAGGGTTTTTGGCTGGCATCGGGTTTTTGCTCCTGCTAGACGAGGTTACGCCCCACATGCACATGGACAACGAGGAAGAGGGTCCAAGGAGTAACCTTAAGCGAACGACTAAACTCATTCTGGCGGTCACGCTACACAACATACCCGAGGGCATGGCAGTAGGCGTGGTGTATGCAAACCTTCTGGCCGGCGGAGAACTCGTGAGTACCGCGGGAGCGTTGGCGTTATCGCTGGGTATCGCCATCCAGAACTTTCCCGAAGGTGCAATTGTGTCCATGCCGTTGCGAGCAGAAGGCATGGACAAACGCAAGACGTTTGGGTATGGCGTCCTTTCGGGCGCGGTCGAGCCCGTGGCCGCTCTTGTCACCATCCTTGCATCGGGCCTCGTCGCCCCGCTCCTCCCCTATCTGCTGGCCTTTGCAGCAGGCGCCATGTTCTATGTTGTGGTGGAAGAGCTTATTCCCGAAATGAGCGAAGGACCGCATTCCAATACCGGAACCATAGCCTTTAGCCTGGGTTTCGTGCTCATGATGATTCTCGACGTAGCACTGAGCTAAGAGGCTCGTCCGGCACACATCTGATCTCCGTTTCGCCAGAGATAACCTGTTGTTTTCCTCAGCTAAAGTACGGTATAGTCATAATATGTAATCACTCGACGTCAGGGGATGACCATGGTCGCCACACGTGTTACTTCAACCCAAAAGAAAGGCAGCCTTTGGATAATCCTCTTCCTCATCATTTTTATTAACGGGTTCGAATCGGGCGGATATCAGGCCAGCCTATGGAGCATAGGACAGACCTACGACCTCTCGGTCACCTCAATGGGCCTTTTTGCCGCGCTCGAGCTATTGGCCGACATGCTTGCTCCCATCCTCTTGGGAGGTTGGGCCGATAAGGTAGGCAAGGCAAAGAGCATGACCATCATGCTGGGCTTACAGATCATCTCTGCGGCCGTCGTCTTACTTACCAATACACAGGTCGCATTTCTCGTGAGCATGTTTGTGCTCGGGCTTACCACCAGTGCGCTGCAGTTCATTGCCATAGCCTGCTTAGCAGACGCCTATCCCCTCAGCGGCAAGAAGCGCATCGGCTTCCTAACCTCAATGTATGCTTTTGGCGCAGTTATAGCCCCGCTCGTCGTGTCGTTCTACCTTGGCTTTGGCGTGAGCTGGAGGGCACTCTTTGCCTTCCTTGCCATAGGGTCCGTCGTCGCCCTCGTGGGCATCTCTAAAATGGGCACTGAGCCCCGCGAGCAGATGCCAAAAGGCAAGGCAAGACAGGCAAACGCAGGGTCTTTCGTCCTCGTGGGCATCCTGCTTTTGTGCGCGATTATGTGCATTTACGTCGGCTTCGAAAACGGCTTTTCTTTCTTTGTGGATACACTGTTTACCGACGTCTTCCACGCGACAACGGGCAAGCTCGCACTTTCGCTGTATTGGGCAGTCATGATTCCGGCACGCATGCTCGTGGGACAGTTCTCTAAGTACGTGGACAACATCCTCCTAGGTTCCGTCATCGCCATCCCCCTTGTAACGGTTCTTATTGGCATATCGGGCAACGCCGCACTAGTGATGTTCCTCATCGTTCCGCTCGGCATCGCAAGCGGCGCCATCTATCCCTGTGTGCTCACCCTCATGCTTCCGTTTGCCGGCAAGAAGACAGCCACAGCTACCGGCATGATAACCGCCGCTACGGGCATCGGAGGCTTCGCCTTCACCGCGCTCACCGGCTTTATGGCCGACCTATGGGGCATGCAGGCAGCCATGATGGTGCTCTCGGCCTTCTTTGTTGTCTCGCTTGTCGCAACTCTGCGCGTGAGGGTACTCGCTGCCCAAGCACAGCGATAGGCATGTCCGGATTATGAGGGCCTTCGGCCCAGAAGAATCCAAAATCGCATACGCCTCAGAGCCAAAACCGCCCCCTCGAAATTAATTCGAGGGGGCGGTCGACGGAAGGGAATCTACTCGTGGCGGCCTTGCCGCGGCGAAAGCTAAGACTTAGCGATGGATATACTCACCAGCCTGATAGCGCGGCGGAATGACCGGAATCTCGATCCAAGACTGGCACTCGCCACCGGTGTGGATAACGTGCGTACCCTTGGCCTCCTCGTCCCAAGACAGCGGCTCGAACCAACCCTCACGGATGTAGCGGCCGGCAATCTGGATGCGGAAGCGCTCGCCTTTGTGATATACGCGGGCCGTCGGGACGATGGCGATGTCGACCTCGACAATCTCGCCCTCAGCAAGCTTCTGGCTGCTCTTGTTGGCCAGCACGGGACGATGCTTGCGGGTAAGGCGACGATCGAGCTCGCGGCGAGAAACGCGGCACTTGCCCCAGGCGCCAGGATGCGGCTCGTCAAGCGTGAGCCAAGGCACCCACTCGCCGTCGGCCGTGGCCTTCTGGATATTGATGAAGAGGTCCATGTCGTCCCAGCCCTCGCAGCTGAGGAACAGGTGCAGCGTCATGTGACCAGTGATCTCGGTATCCTCGGGCAGGACCCACTCGAAGCGGACCTCCTCGTCCACCGGGTTGTACTTGGCGACGGCCTCGGCCTGCGCCGGCTCGGGTCCAGCGACGAAGGTCTGCACGTGGTCGGTCTCCACGGACTCGAGTGTCTGGGACGCATCGAGGTAGAGCTTGCGATACTCGGTGCGCTTGATGGGCCATGCCTTCTCGGGCCTGCGCTCCTGATAGTCCACGTCGTAGCCGTCCATGACGTCGATGCGCACGCGCGGGGTCATCTCCCAGCCGTTGTGGATGTCCTTGAGGTAGCGATCGTAGTAGCGACGCAGCTCCTCGAGGTTGTTGGGATCGTAGGTGTCGGGCCACTCAAAGTCGCGATGGGCGCGCAGCCACTTATTGTGCGAGCGGCAGCGGTTGTATGCGTTGATGGAGCCCGGCAGGTGGAAGTGGCTCCAACCGGCGGTCTGGTACACGGGGCACTTGACGGCACGGAAGTTGGGGCGCTTGTCCTCCCAGTAGGGGTTCATGTCGGGATACATCTTTGCCATGGCGACCTGGTCGTCCACGCCGTTGGGGCCGGTAACCTGCGCGGCGATGAACTTGTTGAACGAGAGCGCGGGCACGCCACCCTCAAAGAAGCTCTCGCGATACAGGTCGGTGGTGGACTCCCAAGGAGCGATGCAGGCCAGGTGCGGCGGCTGCGTGGAGGCAATGCCCCACTGGTGCATGGCGACGCCGGAATTGCCGGCCATGCCGATCTTTCCGTTGGACCAAGGCTGCTCGGCGACCCACTCGACGAAGTCATAGCCGTCCTCGCGGTCCTGGTGCGTAAACATGTGCACACTGCCCTCGGAGTGGCCAGCACCGCGCACGTCGACGTTTGCCACGGCATAGCCGTAGTGGCACCAGTACAGCGGATCGGGACTCTCAAACTTGGCGCACTTCGAGACGGTTTGGGGCGGAACGCCCATAATCTGCCACTCACTCATACCGTCGCCGGGACGCTTGCCAAACCAAGACCAGCTCACGATGGTGGGGCACTTCACGTCGTCACCTGCGGGGCGATAGATGTCGGCATAAATCTTTGTGCCGTCGCGCATGACGACCTCTTGGTCCTGCATGCACACGATACCCGGCACGACCTCGTAGGTGTGGGGGTTAAAGGGCGGGCAGAAGCCCTGGCCCATGCGCGCCATGGGGTCATCCGAGGTAGAGAGGTCGACGTCGGCCTGGTTGTCGTTCGGCTGACGAGCAACACGGTAGGCGGCCATCATCTCGGCGCCACCAAACTCCTCCTTGTGCAGGAAGATGTATCCTTCGGTGTCGGGGTCCCAGTAGACGGGGCACTCGTCCTCGTTGAAGCTCGCGACCTCGCCCGTCATCTGAATGAGGTCCGAGAGCTTCTTGTCGGTTACGGGGACCCAGTCCTCGGGAATGCGGGGTTCCAGAAAAGCCATGCCCGTCTCCCTACTCGTCCAGAAGGTCGGCCACGAAGTCAACGGCCTCGCCAAAGGTGGCGCAGCGGCGGAACTTCATGTAAGGTACCTCGACGTCAAGCTCGTCCTCAAGGTAGGTGGTAATCTGGCTCACCTGCACGGACTTGATGTTGAGGTCCTCGAACTTGGTGTCGAGGGTAAACTCGGAGGGGTCCTTGCCAAAGAGCTGGCTGGCGCGCTCGCACAGCGCGTCGAATACTTCCTGACGATCCTCATCCATGGTGATCTCCCTTCGATGGTGTTTAACATGAGATAAGTATCGCAAGCGTATGCCGGGGATTCCATGGTTTTCGATTCAAACGCAGCTCAAGAACCGCTTGTGGTTTTGTGCGATAGTGCAAAGCGCCTCAAGAAATAGCAGCTATGGGTGACACAGGCTTCCCGAGGAGCCTGGCCAAACGTTTGCGACACGCGTCACGCCAAGGCAAAGGCCACGGTCATCACCGCACCCGATAGCTCCACATGGTGCAAGGCAATCGTCTGGATGCCCATGAGGCCCATGGCCCGCTGCGCTTCGGCACTGCGCAGTGTACCGCGCGCGTGCGAGAAGTCCGCCAGCTCGAACTCGCGCACCTCGAACTCGAGCAAATCGTTATGCGTGGCATACCACGTGCGCAACGGCGCCGCGCATGCCTTGAAGGCTGCTTCCTTTGCCGAGAAGGCCATCGCGTAGCCATACTCCATCCGCCCGGCATTCTCGTAGCGCGATGTCACAAGCCGCCGTTCATGTTTTGAGAAAAGCAGATGATTGAAGGTCGCACCTCGCTCTCCGGCAAAGTCCTCAACGCTCGCAAGGTCGATACCCAACCCCACAAGCGCGGAACCTGGCCGTGGGCGCGTCCACGCGCATGCCGCAACGCCCTTCTCGTCAGAAAGGCTCACGAGCAGGTCGGGGGCGTTCGCAACAAAGGGCGCCTCGCGCTCGTCATGCACGATGCGTCCCTTTGTGTCGTCGTCCAGCGGAATCGCACGCGCCTCGCGCGGACCCCATGCGCCCTCACGTGCGACCTCTATCCCGCCCGCACTTGCCAGCGCACCGGGAATACAATGCGCGAGGTCGCGCGCTGCCGTGCGCACGACCTCGATGTCCATCGTTGACTTCTGCAACGTCCGATTGCTCGTTGCCACGCGCGTCCCAGTCACCCTTAGTGCCGCGTGCGATATTGCTGGCGCAAGTACGGCGAAGGATCATCCACGCGCGTCCACTCGAAATCATACGTCATCTTGTCCGTGCTGTTCTTCGTCTTGACCGTCGTTACTTCCTTCGTGGGGTTGCCATTCTCATCACGCGTCGTTTCGATCGTGCTTGTGTATTCGTCGCCAGAGGTGACTGTCGTCTTTATTGGATTGCCCTTGTCATCGAGTTCGTACTCGTACTTCGTTTTGGTCGCCTTTGCATCAGCCTCGTCACCAACAGGAGTGTTTGTCACCGACTCGATATGACCGGAAGCATCGTATGTGGTCTCGACGATCGCCTCTTCGTACGTTACTTCACCGTCTGCTTCCGAAGAAGAAGTCTTCGAGCGCTGGGTGCTTTTGGTCATGTTTCCTTCGGAATCGTATTCATACTCGACGGTGTAGCTAAAGAACTCGTTGTCGCTCTTGCACGTCTCCTTCGTTATACGACCTTTGTCGTCAAACTCATAGGTATAGGTTTCCTTGTGCGTCTGGTCGTCGGGCTTCGGAACATCGGCAGTGGGCTCATACTTAGAGGTGCTGGACGCAGTCAGGATGTGGCCTTCTTCGTCAAACGTGTTGGTTGCCGTTTCCGTCGTTACACCGCTCTCGTTTGTGGAGACTGTTTCCCTAGATTCGATGTTCCCGTGCTCATCAAGCTTGTTGGTCGTCACGGACTTGGTTTTATACGTTTGTTTCTCGCCGTCATCGGGTTGATACTCTGATTCGTACTCTGCGGTAATCTTTGTTGCCACCCATACGTCGCTCTGTTCGTCGGTAGAAGCGGCTTGCTCCTTCGCGTCTCCACCTGTAGGCTGCGCATCACTTTGGTTTCCCGTAGAAGGCTCACATCCCGTTATAGCCAACGCCAAAACCAGACTTGCACCCACCGCCACTTGCGACCACTTCCGCTGACGAATGCTCATGTGTCTTTCCCCTCTATCAGTTTGCTATAAGGTCACAAAAGAGTAGCATACCAAACACTGTAAAGAACGCAACTCTCCGGGAGGTCCGTAACGCTCGCCTAACGCCGCGTGCCAAAGATGCCACGCGTAATCTGGCGTCCCGCCTCGCGACCAATCGAACCCACCACACTGCTAAAGACGGTGTTAACTACCCGATCGCGAGCGCGCTTCGCCTCGGCCGCACGTCGCTCGGCTTCCTTTTCCTCCTTGAGCCGCAGGCGATCTGCCTCTCTTTCGGCTTTGAGGCGCAATCGCTCCTCTTCCTTCTCGGCCTTCAGGCGCAACCGTTCGGCCTCTTTCTCTTCGGCAATGCGTTTGCGCTCAGCTTCTTTCTCCTCTGCGATGCGCTGCCGCTCGGCCGCCTTCTCTTCCTCTATACGCCGACGCTCAGCTTCCTTTTGTGCAGCCGCTTCCTCGGCAGCCGCCTTAGCCTCTTCCTCTGCCGCGATACGCGCCTCCTCAATAAGTTCGTAGGCGCTCTCACGGTCAAACGACTCCTCGTACTTTCCCATGAGGTCATATGCGTTGGCGATTATGGTCGAGACGATACCTGCGTCTGCCGCCGCCATTCGGCAACCCGGAAAGAGCACACGCGCCCGCTCCACCATGCAAGGCCGGCCGCTCTCGTCCAAGAAGCTTACGAGCGCCTCACCCGTACCCACATCTTGAAGCGCCTCCACCGTGTCGAACGCCGGATTCGCCCTGAAGCTCGCGGCAGCCGCCTTTACCGCCCTCTGCTCTGCCGGTGTGTATGCGCGCAGACCATGCTGCACTCGGTTGGAGAGCTGCGCCAACACGTCGGCAGGCACGTCGGACGGACTCTGTGTAATGAAGTACACACCCACGCCCTTGGAGCGAATGAGGCGCACGACCTGCACCACCTTATCGACGAGCTGCTTGGGCATGCCGTTGAACAGCAGGTGTGCCTCGTCAAAGAAGAACACGAACTTGGGCTTGTCCAAATCGCCAACCTCAGGCAGACGCTCAAACAACGAGCTGAGCATCCACAGCAGGAACATCGAGTAAATGAGCGGTGTGTTTACGAGCTCGGTTGCATTGAGAATGTTTACGTAGCCACGACCATTAGCATCGCATTCGAACCAGTCCATGATGTCGAGGCTGGGCTCGCCAAAGAACACATTGCCACCCTGATCTTCAACGGCTATGAGCGCGCGCTGGATGGCGCCCACCGACTGCGAGGAAACGCGCCCGTAGGTCGTCTCGTACTCCTTGGCATGCTCTGCGACGTATGCGAGCATGGAACGCAGATCCTTGAGGTCGATAAGTAGCATCTGCTGATCGTCAGCCACTCGAAACACAATGTTGAGCACACCCTTTTGCACCTCGGTAAGGCCAAGCAGACGACTCAGGAGCTCGGGGCCCATATCCGAAATGGTTATGCGAATGGGAATTCCCGCGCCACCGAGCATATCCCAGATGCGACAAGGCGTTCCTTGGAACGCGAACGCACGCTCATCGATGCCAAAAGCCTCCATGCGATCACTCAACGCATCGCTGAGTTCGCCCGCCTGTGCCATGCCCGTAACGTCGCCCTTTACGTCGGCCATAAAAACGGGAACACCCGCGTCAGAAAAGCCTTCTGCCATCACCTTGAGTGTCACGGTCTTGCCGGTGCCCGACGCCCCGGCTATTAGGCCGTGACGATTGGCTTGGTTGAGTAACAGGTAGCAAGGGTTTTCTCCCTGGGCGACCCATATGGCGTTGTCCTTGAGCATGGTACATCCTTTCGTCGGTCCATTGCGCGTCTATTGTATGACATGGCAATTGGGATAGCCAATTCGATGCCGTTTGTGGTATCTGCGGGCAATGGGATACCCCACCTCCCGCCCACTTCCTGTCATTTGGAGCCGAATGCAAGAATTTGCTCGTAAACCTGGGCGCGCGGCAGCGCGTACTCCTTTGCCAGACGCTTGGCTAGCCGACTCTTTGGCTCTCCAGAAGAAAGACCTTCCGCAATTGCCTCGTCAAGCAGGCGCTGCGGTGCAATTGGCGCATCGGAACTGGGGCCTTCGACTACAATGACACACTCGCCACGTACTTCGGGGCCCTCCGCGATGCGCCGCGCGAGTTCGGGTGCCACGTCGCGCACGACCTCCTCGTGCAGCTTGGTGAGCTCACGCACAAGGGCTACGCGTCGCTCGGGCATCACCACGGCTATGGAGTCAAGCGTTGCCGATACTCGACGTGGTGACTCATACAATACGAGCGCTCCGGGAATCGGAACAAGCTCGCGCAACCGTCGTTCGCGCGCCCCGGCCTTGCGTGGAACGAATCCCTCAAAGAAGAAGTGATCGATTGCGAGTCCCGACGCCACCAACGCGCAGGTCATGGCACTTGGTCCAGGTATTACCTCGACTGGAAGGCCTCTATCGAGCGCCGCATCCACAAGCTGTTGCCCGGGATCCGAAATGCCGGGCATTCCCGCATCGGAAACAAAGGCAACGCGCTCGCCCTCTTCCACACGCCGACACACGCCCTCTACGCGCGAGGCGATCACGTTCTGGTCGCAGCGCATAAGAGACACCCGTATGTCGAACCGTGCGAGCAACTTGGAAGTCACGCGGGTATCTTCGCAAAGAAGTAGGTCAGCGTTTTTGAGCGTGGTGAGCATCCTCGCGGAGGCATCGTCCAGATTGCCTATGGGCGTTCCCACCAAAGACAACATGCCCCCACGTGCTTCGGCTACCCCACCAGCATGCTCCTTTCGAAGCTCGAGAGCGCGATGCGGGAGTCCCATCCCGATAGGTGACCGCTCGTCTTCCACGTTTGAAAGAACCATGCGGGCTGGTCTTCGAACGCCGCTATCTGCTCGGCACAATACACGCGCTCCAATGCGATGCGCCCCTCAGGTGTCATGAGCGAGTCCGCAAAGGGAAGAGCGGCCGACCAAGCGCCCACCATAACGGGAAGACCGCACTTTTGGGCACGTTGCAAAGTGCTGCGAGACCTAGAGACAAGTGCCGCCGCACCCGCCGGCCCCGTAGCATCGACACGTTCGTCAAAGTGATACAGGTGGCAATCGAGCCATACGTTGGTGTACCTGTTCTTGGCGGCGAAGCTTCGCCATGCACGCGGCATCCCCGCATCGGGAAACACCACGCAGGGCTTGTCGCCCGCCGCCCTACGAACCTCTTGGTAGGCCTCGCGATAATAGTTTCGCAGCGCGTGCATGGGTACTCCGTCCGAAATTCCAAGCATCCCCCTGCGCCGTTGCACGACCGGCTCGTGCGCCACCTCGAAGCCAAAGAGTGCTGGCTCCTGCGCATAGCGGCTTGCCAAACCCGAAATGGCCGCAAGCATGTCGAACCGCTGCCCACGACCAGTAGTAGACAGGATCTCTTCTTGGCCCTTGGACCCAGGGCTGATATCCAGCACGACAAGCACCATGAGTCCGTTCTCTTCCGCCCATGCGAACGCGTTGTCTACCTGTTTTTTGCAGCCCACGCTACGAGCGGATGCTGGTCCATCGCTCCCCAGCGCATACCACGGGACCTGAATGCGCACGGCATTGAAGCCCCGTTTGGCTATAAGGGCAAAGTCAGCCTCTGTAATGAACGTATTGCGATGTTCAACGATAAGGTCGGTGTAGAGCTCATCGCCTAGGTTGCGTAGCAATTCATCCTCGCCCAACGTTCCGGTACCCGCAAAGAGTTCTGGCGTAACCCATTGCTCCAGACTAAGCCATCCGGCAAGGTTTACACCATGTAGAGCTCGCTTTGCCATATTCGCGTTCCTCCTCGACACACCGCGTTTGGCAACCTATACGCACAGTATATCCCTCATAGGGGACACTATTTGCGCAACGCCGGACTTTTTGCTACACGATATCCCCACTGCCGTCACTATTCACTCCTAGAGGCAAGCGATGGGGATACCCCCCTTTGCCTGCCTACCTATCGCCTGCCAGCAGTTCCTGGAGGGCCGACGCAATTCCATCCTCATTGTTTGTACCGGTCACCATGTTAGCCACCGCCTTGACCTCATCGACGGCATTGCCCATGGCCACGCCCATGCCCGCCCACTCCAGCATGGTGCGGTCATTTTGCGCGTCGCCAAAGGCGATGACCTCGGACTTGTCGATACCCAGCGCGGCAAACGTCTCGCGCAATGCGCGGCTCTTATCGACGCCAAGGGGCGTAAACTCGTAGTAGAACGGTGCCGTAAACATGGCCGAGAGCTCTCCTTCGAACGGAGCGCACATCTCACGCCAATGTTCCTGCAAGTATGAGGGCTCTCCCGCATTGAGGATCTTGTTGATGGGCCAGCTGACGGAAGCGGCGAGGTCTCGCTCCTCGCGGACCAAAAAGCCGTTGTTGTGGGCCTCGTATTCCACGATCAGATGCGGAGCTCCGTCGCGCATGATCGTGAAATACGCATCGTTCGTGAGCATGTACTCGCCGCAATCGACACACGACGCGACCTCAAAGCGCCTCATGTGCTCGAGCACGCGCCGCCCTTGCTCTGCCGTCATGGCCTGCTCAAAATAGATTTCGCCCGTTTGGTAGTTGAGTGACTTGGCACCATTGAACGCCACAAAAACGCCGTTGTTGTCGCGCATGTCCAAGACGTCGGCGAAGGAGTGGAGCCCTACGTCAGGACGACCCGACGCCAGCACCAATCGCATCCCGTTGGCCTGCGCCTCCTTGAGCGCGTGGCGTGTACGAGCTGTGATGACCTTGTCGTCGTTCGTGAGCGTTCCGTCGATATCAAGAAGAATGGCCTTGTACATAACTGCTCCCGTCATCCATCCGCAATGAAGTCCTTGCGATAAAGAATATCACTCTGGAAACATTCCAGAGTGATACACCGGTCACTTATGAGTTATTCGGCCTTCGTCGGCTGGCCGTCGCCTTTGCCTCCGCCGTTACCGCCACGACCCCGCCCGCTGCGACGGCGCCTGCGGCGCTTGGGAGCGGCGTCCTCGGCGTTTGGCTTTGCCTCCTTGGAAGCTTGCTGCGGTCCGGCCTGTCCGCCCCGATCGCCCGGCCGACGACGCGGCTTGCCTTGCTGTTGCGATCCCTTGGCGTTCTGCTGCCGCCCTTGTCCCTGTCCTTGGGTCTGGCCCTGGCTTTGCCCTTGGACGTTTTCCGAACGGTGACGCCTGCGACGACGCGAGGAAGTCTGGCCTTCGGACGCCTTCTCGTTCTTTGGCGTGCTGTTTTGGACTTCGTTACCCCCCTTTGCCTGTGCCTGCGCACCAGCGCCGGCCGCGGTGGCCGCTCCGGAACCGGAACGCCGGCGCCTTCTGCGACGTGTCCGCTTCTCGTCCTTGGCCGCATCCTCGGCCGCGGTCTTTTGCTGCGTCTGTTGGGCCTGCTGCTCGACACCCTCGGCTGTCGCCTTTTGCCCTCTGCGACGACGCGTGCGCTTCGATGTCTTGGTCGAAGTGTCTGCCTGCGCGACGGCCTGCGTACTCTCCTCGGAACCACGGCGGCTTCTGCGCTTGCGCGGTTTCGGCTCCACGAAGATGTCCGGCGAGTCGAACTGGTCTTCCTGCACGACGCCCATCTTTCGGTCCAACTCCGCAAGGGCCATCTGTATGTCCGGAGAGTTGAGCTTGTCAAGAGACTCCCGCACCACCGTGTCGGGTCGGCAGGGGCAATGAAGCTCCTCGGACTTCTTTTTCGCCGCATCCGAAGCCAGCATCTCGGACAGGGGAATCCGCATGACTTTGCCGTTTTCCAAACGCAGGGCGAGCTGCTCCTTGGGCGTGTCGTATTCGATAATCTTTGCCTTCCCCAGCGGGGTGTCGATAACGGCATTGCGCTTGGGAGCGCGACCCTTAAAGTCACGGTACGCCTCGAACTCGTAGCGCAGACAGCACATGAGGCGACCACAGGCACCGCTAATCTTGTTTGAGGTAAGGGGCAGATCCTGTTCCTTTGCCATACGTATGGAAACCGGCTCGAACGACAGGCCTATGCGCGCGCAGCACAGCTCTTGTCCGCAATGCCCATATCCTCCGACGACCGCAGCTTCCTCGCGCACGCCAATCTGACGCATGTCAATGCGCTCGTGGAGCTCATGAGAAAGATTGCGCACGAGCTGGCGAAAGTCGACGCGCTCCTCGGCAGCGAAATAGCACACAACGCGCTCGCGCCCAAACAGGTACTCGACGCCCACCGGCTTCATATCTAGGCCGCTCTCTTCTACGAGGCGACGAAACACGGGCAAAGCCTCATCGCCTTGCCGCGCGAGTTTCTCGGCACGCACGAGATCCCCATCGCTCGCGACGCGCAAAACTGGCTTCAGGGCTGCATTGCCCGTCTTGTTTCCCAGCTCCAAGCTCGTTACTTCGCGCGGAGGCGCCGTGGCAAGACCGATTTCGGTCCCACGTTCGGTGGAGCAGATAAGATGGTCGCCCTCTTGCGCGCCGGTCTCCTTGGGGTCAAACCACAGGTCACGGGCGGCATAGGCAAACCGCACAGGTATGACGGTTGACATTACAGTGCCTCCTTGATGGCAAGAAGCATGACCTCAAGGGCCAGCTGGGGTGTTACGTTGCGGGCAAGGTCGCTTGCGGCCGTACGGCACGCTTCCAGCGCGCACAAAACGCCCGAGGTTGTTGTCGTATGAGCAATATGCTCGACCGAGGGCGCAACATCCTCGTTTACGATGGGCTCCAATGCCCCTTCGCAGCAGATGAGCACGTCGCGAAGGAAGGACTCCGCCGCCGCCAAGGCCTCTATCATACCCGAACGCTCGCGTGCCGAGAGTTCACGACGTATAACTCCTTCAAGTCGTTTGAGCATGGCGGGCGTGTAATAGTCCTCCTGGCCTTGGGTACGCCGCTTGGCCTCATCGCGCACAATGGTATCGCGTCTGGCATTGGGTTTGTCGCGACGCCGCACCCCTGCCGACACCTGCACTTCCTCGGCAATCTTGCGAGCCGCAACGAGGACGTCCCATTCGTCGTCGTTGGCCAGCTCGCAAAGCACGCGTACCATGGCCAGGCGCACGTTGCGTCTATCGGGGGATGCCAAAAAGGCACATGCCCGATCGGGCGTTCCCGTAACCGCGAGCGCGATGTGCGCGTCTGTCTCGCCCGCCCCACATCGCTCGCAGATCGCCGCCACGGCAGCCTGCGGCGGCACAACGCGAAACGGAACTTGTTGGCATCGCGAGAGAATCGTAGGCAAGACCGCATCGGCCGAACGCGCGATGAGGATAAACATGACGTCATCGGGCGGTTCTTCCAGCGTCTTGAGCAGCGCGTTGGCCGAGGCCGCACGCAGCTGATCGGCCCGGTCGATCACATACACCTTGGAGGTGGCGCGCACCGGGGCGAGCGGAACGTCCTCCGCGAGTTCTCGTACCTGCTCTACCAAATAACCCGAGACGCCATTGGGCGCAAGAAACTTGACGTCGGGATGCGTGCGGTGCGCAACTCGCATGCACTCGTCGCATGTGCCGTCCGCATCGTTGGGGCACACCACGCATTGGGCCAACGCCAAGGCCGCCTCTTCCATTCCAGCGCCTGGCATGCCCGTAAAAAGATACGCATGCGAGAGTTGGCCCTCGGTATATGCGGCCGCAAGAAACTCGCGCACGCGCGGTTGGTTTGCTATGCCCGCAAGGGGCCGGGGCATGGACGAAGAAGCACGTGCCACAAGGGCTCCCTACAACGCTATGACGTCGTGCAACGCCGTAATGACGCGCACGTGTACGACCTCGACGGTGCCCAGCGCGTCCACGATGCGCACGCGCTCGGAATCTGCGCTTGCAAGCTGCAAATACCCCTCACGAACCTCGCGCTGGAAACGCATGCCCTCGCCTTCCAGGCGATCTGTCCCCTCGTGGGTGGCACGCGTTAGCGCTTCGCGCGGGTCGAGGTCAAAGACCAACGTCACGTCGGGCGTAATGCCGCAACAACCAAGTTCGTTTGCCGCCTCAATCATGCCAGCAGAGAGTCCGCGAGCAACGGATTGGTAGGCGTAGGTGGAGTCGCTGAACCTGTCGCACACCACCACCGCACCGCGCTTGAGCGCGGGCTCTATCTCTTCGCGCACGAGCTGGGCACGCGCGGCCTCGTACAGAAGCAGTTCGCACTCGTCACACATGTCGTCATTGCCGGGATCGAGCAACATAAGACGGATCTTTTCCGAAAGGCGCGTGCTGCCCGGATCGCGCAGGCGCACGACCTCGCGTCCAGTCGCCTCCAACGCGTGCGCCAGCAGCTCGCCCTGTGTGGACTTACCGCAGCCATCAACGCCCTCAAGGGTTATAAAGAGTCCCGTGTCGCTCATGTACACTCCCTTCTCACAGATGCGTGTAGTATATCGCAAGAGTTCCGCATGCGCAGGAACGGCACGGAATGGCACAATTGGACCCGTCAGCAGGGCAGCGGCGGAGGTTATGTGCCCGTGCGAGTTCCGCAGGCGAAGCCGAGGACTGTCTGAGCACGGGTACATAACCTGCGCCGCTGCCGGGAGCGAGGACTATCTGAGCACAGGCGCATAACCTGCGCCCTTGTCTGACACTAGGAACGACGTCGGCGACCGCGACGTGCGGGAGCCTTGGCCTTCTTTTCTTTGCTGGGACATTCCATGTTTACGCAGATGCGCCACGGCCCGCGCTGTGTGGTGACCTCCACCATGGGCGCTCCGCATTCGGGGCACGTCTCGCCCAAGGCGTGAAGCTCGCCGCGTGCAGGCAGCGGATAGCTTGTGCCGCACTCGTCGAAATTCTTACAGCGAATAAACCGCTTTCCGGTACGCTCGCTCTTGTGGGCAATGAGGTCACCGTGCCTTCCGGCCTCGGCGCACGCCTTGCACTCTCCCACCTTGAGGTCGGGCTCGAAGTTGGTGGGACATTTGGGATTGACGCACGTCTCGTATGCACGCTGGCGGAACGGTTGCACCTTGACTCGCGGGGCACCACACTCAGGACAGGCGCCATCGAGCGGAGAGATACGGCCCTGAGGCACCGGATACGTCACGTCGCAGTCGGGCCAACCCATGCAGCCAATAAACGAACCGCGTGTCTTTGCGGAGGACTTCATCACCAGGTCCTTGCCGCACTTGGGACATACGCCCACCTTGGCATCGGCCACCACGGCATCGGCGATCTCTTCGCCAAGGTCGTCCTTGTGCTCGATGAGCTTGTCGATCCACGTGGCGAGCACTGCGCGCGACTGTTCCACCACATGGCCCTGCGTGTCGTGACCCTCGCTCACGGCGGTCATGCTCTGTTCCAGCTCTGCCGTCATGTCGGGCGTCGTGATGGGCGGCGCATACTCGTGCAAGGCCTTGATGACGGCCATGCCCAGCTGACTCGGCTCGACCGGATCGCCCTTGAGGTACTTGACGTCGTACAGGCGCTGGATGATGTTCGCACGCGTAGACTTGGTGCCCAGCCCACGGCGCTCCATCTCTTGAATAAGGCGACCCTGGCTGTAGCGGGCGGGCGGCTCGGTCTGCTTGGCCTCAAGCTGCATCTTGCGCACGTCGCAGACATCGCCCACTTCGAGTGCGGGCAATTGGTCGTCCTTCTTGAGGCCGTAAGGGTATATCGCCCTGAATCCGGGCTTCACCAAGACGCTTCCCGTCGTCACGAACGGCTCGCCGCCAATCTCGAAGCTCACCTTGGTGCCTTCGCTTACTGACGAGTCCATGAGCGTCGCCATAAAACGACGCGCCACCAAGTTGTAGAGCTTCCACTCCGCTGGCTGAAGCTTGTTTGGGTCGGCCGCAGCGGTGGGATAGATGGGCGGATGGTCGGTAGTCTCCTGCTTGCCGCGCGTGGCCGTGAGCTTGGGCTGGGCCAATAGCTGCTTGCACACGGGCGCATACTGAGGCACGGCCTGCAGTGTGCGCACACACTCCTTGAGGTCGAGCGAGCGCGGATATACCGTATTGTCGACACGCGGGTACGAGATAAGACCGCTCATGTACAGCGACTCAGCCAGGCGCATCGTGCGTGCGGGAGAAAGCCCCTCGCTTGCCGCAGCCGCCTGCAGCGACGTGGTGTTGAACGGAGCGGGCGGGCGCTGCGTGCGGGCCTTCTTGGCGACGTCGGTCACCTTGGCCTCCTTGGCATCACGCACATGCGAGAAGGCCAAGTTGGCTGCCTCCTCGTCCTTGAAACGTGCCGTGGCATGTGTGGTCTTGAACGGATCGGAGCCATCGTGGCTCAGCTCGCCCGAAATCACCCAATAGTCCTCCGGTACGAACGCGTTGCGCTCTTCTTCCTTCTGTACGACAAGCGCCAGCGTGGGCGTTTGCACGCGACCGGCCGAGCGCACGTTACCAAAGCCGCCTCGCCGCGCAAGGGTGAGGTAGCGCGTAAGGACAGCACCCCACACCAAGTCGATGTACTGGCGGCTCTCTCCAGCGTCGGCAAGGTTTTGATCGAGTTCCACGAGGTTGGAGAACGCATGATCTATCTCGGCTTTGGTGAATGCCGAGTACCGCGCTCGGCTCACCGGTACGTCTGGAGCGACCATGCGAATCTGATTGAGCGCGTCGGAGCCGATGAGTTCGCCCTCACGATCGAAGTCGGTGCCAATGATGATGGAGTCCGCCTTCTTTGCAAGGTTCTTGAGCGCCCGAATAATCTCCTTTTCGGCAGGGAGCTTCTCGATGGGTGCCCACACCAAATACGGCAGGCTCGGGACCTTCCAGCCCTTGATATCCACGCCATCAGCCAAATAAGGCTTGCGCTTGGTTGAATAGGGCGGACGTTCGAGTCCGTCGGGCACCTCCGCAGGCATGACTTCTCCATCGGAGGACACACCATACCAACCCTGCTTTTTGTCGAACTTGAGCTCCTTGGGAAAATCGGGCGCCAGGATGTGGCCACGCAGTCCAATGGTCACCCAGTCGTCTCCCTCATGCTGAAAACGAAAGATTGGCGTGTTGTACACCTTATCGGATTTAGGACGCCCCACGTCGCACAACAGTCGTGCGATTTGCGTCGCGGCATCATTTTTCTCGGTAACGACAAGCTTCACGAAGGCCTCCTCACACGTATCGCGTAGTGGCTGTTTGAATTATGATTTGTTGATCTCGTGCTCGGCGTATTCGTCGCGCGACCAATAGAGCGCTTCCTTGCCATCGCGCAGCATAATGACATGTCGCGCGATTGCCAGCGAGATCTCGTACAGCGCAAGCATGACGGCATACATCAAAATCATGGTTATGGGCGATGCGTCAGGCGTCACAACCGCGCAGATCACAAGAAGGCCCACGTACACGTAGCGCCAGTTAGTGCGGAACGAGCGATAGGGCACCACATGCAAAATGGATAGGTAGAATATGATGAGAGGAAGCTGGAATGCAATACCAAAGCCCACCTCAAGCAGAAGCATGATCGACAGGTAGTCTTCGGCATTGATGGTTGCCGTCGCAAACTCGGTAATTTGGTCTATGAGCCAGCCGAATGCAGTCTTTTGGATAAAGAGGTAACAAAAGACCATGCCCAAGAAAAACAGCGCGACCATGGCCGACATCGTGGGCAGCACCCACCTGCGCTCCTTTTCGTTGAGGGCAGGCAAAAAGAAGCCAAGGATCTGCCAGAGGATGATGGGCGTACACATGATAGCGCCAAAGAACAGCGATACCTTGAACCTAATGGTGAAACCGCCTAGTGCCGAAAGCACGGTGAGCGACGATCCCTCCGGAAGCACGGACTTGATGGGGTCGAGCATGATGTCTATGAGCGTTGGGGTCGCCATGTATACCACGATGGCAGCGGCAACTATGGATACCACTATTATGGTGATGCGACGACGGAGTTCGGCCAGATGGTCGAACAAGGGCATACGTGCTGGTCCTATAGGCATAGCAATTGAGGGGCGAGAGCCTTAAGCCTCGCTGGCCTCGTCCCCCTCTCCGTCCGTGTCGTGGACAGGCTTGACGCCCTCATTGGCATCGGCCTCCGCATCGGTTATCGTCTGCTCCTCAGAACGCGAGCGCGAACTCTTGCGCAAGCCGGACATGGCGTACAGGTCGGCCGCAGTCGTACGAGCTGGAGCCTCGTCTTTTTGGCCGGTGGCCTCGGCGTCGGCCGACTCCCCTTGGGCAGATGACGCTTCCGCAGGCGCGGCAACATCCTCGGCCTTTGCCTGCTCCCTCTGTGCGCGTTCCGCAGCGAGACGCGCCTTACGCTCGGCAAAGGTCTCGCGGCGAGGCGCGGCATCTGCAGCCGTAGCCTCCTCGGACGCGGCGGCTTCGACTGTCGTCTGTTCGCCAGCCTGCTCGGCAGCCTCACGGGCGCGTTGCTTGGGAGACTTTTCGAGCTCTTCTGACGCGGGATCCATGATGTTGGTCTGCACGACTTCGGTAAAGCCATCCGACGCTTGCCTAAACTGGCGCAACACACGCCCCAGCGTCCTGCCCATGCCCGGCAGTTTGTCGGGTCCAAAAAGCATGAACGCAAAGATTACGATTATTACAAGCTCGGTTTCGCCAATGCCAAACAACGCGTTCCCGCCTCCCTACTGGCTCACTCCCAGCTCGCTTTCGACCCCCAAAAGTGACAGCACGCGCGCTACGTTGCGCTGAGGACGAACGACACTCAGGGCCTTTCCGTCCTCCGACGCACGCCTCGCCGCCCCCACGAGTACGCCAATGCCAGTAGAGTCGATGTACGAGACGTCTTTCATATCGACCTCGACGCGCACGGCTTCGGCAGCGAGGGCCTCATTGAGCGCCCGTCGAAGTTCGCTCGCATTCGAGACGTCTATCTCGCCAGAGGTCACCACGGTGCAGGCGTCTCCCTCGAGCTTGTGAGAAATGGTTACTGACATGGCGTGTCCCTTCACCCGCTACAGTGTGATTACGTTACCGCCGGAACCTGTTGTTCCGCTCGTGCCGAGGCCAGAACCCTCGGTAAGTTTGTTGAGCAGCTCGGATTGGCCTTCGGATGACGGCTCGACCGCGGCGTCGCCCGCATCACCCGGCGAGGAGACCTTGGCGTTCATTGCAATGAGACGCTGATTCGCGTAGGACTTCACGCCATATGAGTCGTCAGGGTCGATCTCGATGGCCTTCTTGTAGGCTGCGGTAGCATCTTCGTTTTTGTACTGAGACTCATAGAGATAGCCGAGCTGCGCCCAAGCCAGCGAGTTCTCGGGGTTCTCGTCACATATCTTCTTGAGGTCCGCTACCGCCTTGTCGGTATCGCCGGCATAGTACTCCACAAGCGTGCGATCGATCTTTACCGTCACCGAATCGTTGAGCTTGAGGTAACGGTCAAAGTACTCCGTCGCCTTGTTGAGAAGCCCCTTGGAGTATTCCTTCTCTTCGTCGGTCGTGCTGCCGTTCATGGCCGAATAGCCCCAGTTCATGTATGTCTCGCCCAGATGGAGCAACGCGGCGAGGTTGTTCTCGTCTTCTTCAAGACGCTTGCTGTACTTCTCTACGTTTTCGGCGTTGGTCTCGGCAAGGTTCTTGAGCGTCTCGTTGTCGGGGACCTTCTGCTCTTCCTTCTTTTGCTCTCCGGCCTTCTTTTCCTCTTCTTTGGCCTTGTCGTCCTCGCTCGTCTTGGACTCGTCCGTCTTTGCCTCGTCCTCGTTCGACGACTCCTGCTCGGTCGCCTCTTCTTCGGCGGCACGGTTCCCAAAAATCGACGTGAGCGAAGGAAGCGTCATGCTTAGTGCCATGATGACGGCAAAGATGCCAACTCCCACTTTCATTCCCGTGGACATCTTTCGCGTTCCACCGAGTTCCTTTTTCTTAGGCTCCGACATGCTCTATCTGCCTCCCGTGTACCTTTGCCTGCGCTCGCATGCGCCTCACTCGTACGTACAGCGACATACGAAAGCCCATTCTACATAATTCTGCCAGCGAAAAAAGCCCGTTTCCCTTTTTCACATGGCGAGAATGGCGACAAAGGGACAAAAGCCCCTTCCGTCGCCATTCATTTCTCGTCGTAAATTGACCGTTATGCACGTGCCAGACGGGCCGACACCAACTTGACGGCAACCACGAACACGTCAAGCGCCTCACCCAGCTCGTCGGGCGAGGGGAACGTCGGCGCGATGCGAATGTTGGTGTCGCGCGGGTCCTCGCCGTATGGCCACGTGGCTCCAGCTCCAGTGAGCGTGACACCGAGCTCAGACATGAGCGAGACGATTGCCTTGGCCGAGCCCTCGGGGCCATCGAACGACACGAAGTATCCACCTCGCGGCTTGGTCCATGTGGCCACGTCCAAATCGGCCAGCCCGTCCTCGAGCTTTTGCTGCACGAGCTCGAACCGCGGACGCAAAATCTCTGCGTGCTTGGCCATGTGTGCGCGCACGCCGTCCGCATCGTGCAAGAAACGAACGTGGGCCAGCTGCGAGATCTTTTCGGGACTCACACGCTCGATCGCAAAGGCCGCACGAATCTCTGCTATGTCGACGGGGCTTGCCGTCACAAACGCCATACCCGAGCTCGGGAACGTGATCTTTGCCGTGGAAGCAAACTCATACACCAGATTCTCGCGCCCCTGCTCGGCAAGAACGTCAAAGATGTTTAGGAGCTTATCGCCTTCATCGTACAGGTCGTGCACGATATAGGCGTTGTCCCAGAACACGCGAAAGTCCGGCGCAAGAGGCTTGAGCGCGGCAATCCGTCGCACAACCTCATCGGAATAGGTCACGCCCGTGGGATTCGCATACTTGGGAACACACCACATTCCCTTGATGGAGGCATCGGTGCTCACGAGGCGCTCGACCTCGTCCATGTTGGGGCCATCTGCGGTCATCTCGATGGGAATGTTTTTGATGCCATAGCGCTCAGTGACGGCGAAGTGGCGATCGTAGCCGGGGCTTGGGCACAAAAATGCGATCTCTCCCTGCTGACACCACGGCTTGCAGCCGCCAATGCCCTTGGTATATGCATTGACCACCACGTCGTGCATGAGGTTCAGGCTCGAGGAGCCACACACCAACACGTTCTGCGCGTCGACGCCAAGAAGGTCTGCCGCCAGGCGTCTCGCCGAGGGCAGGCCGTCGGGAATCCCGTAGTTGTCGGCCGGAGCACCCTCATCCACGAGCTCCGACTTGCTGGTAAGCGTGTCGAGCATGGGACGAGACAGGTTGGTCTGCTCGACGCTGGGCTTGCCACGCGCCATGTCGAGCTTGAGGCCACGCGCGCGAATCGCCTCTGCCTCGGCCTCAAGCTGCGCAATCATTGCATCGAGCTCGGCTGGTCCCATGTTTTGATAAGCGTTTGGCATGCTGCCTCCTCAAAGTCGATTTCGTGGCAAGTATAGCGCAGACAACACGAACATACAGCGTTAATCGCGCCAGCAGGTATGGTTAGCTAACCATAAAGAAGGCGACCCCCGAATCGAACAAACCGTTCGATCCGGGGGTCGCCCCACAATCAGCTAGTTTCCTGAACCTTTAGAAACAACCTACGCGATGTCGATGGTACCGTCAGCCGCGTTGGCCTTTACCTCAACTCGCACAGTTCCCTCAACCGATACCGACTTGGTCGTGCTCTTCGTAATATCCTCGTCAAAAACCACTTTGTCCGCGCTGTCGATCATCTTCACATGGAAGGACCCTTCGTTCACGGTGGCCTTAATCTTCAGGCCGACACCGGGCTTGGCGGTAATCGTCTGGGTGCCAACGCTATTGCTGCCGTTCCTGGCAGCCACGTGGATACCCGATTCATCCGAATCAATGGAGAACGACCCGTCAACGTTCACGTTACCAGTCGGACCTGCGACGGTCTCGCGCCAAAGCGCGGGTTCCAACGCAAGTGTGGACTCCAGCGTAGGCGCGGGCTCCAACGCAAGTGCGGACTCCAGCGTAGGCGCGGGCTGCGAGTTGGGAATGGACTCTGGAATTTGCTCTGGAGCGAGAGCAGGAGCGCCCTCTAGTTCCACCGAAAGATACACACCGCCGCCACGCGGGACCTCGACATAGTACTTGCCGTCAACTGCAACGAGCTTTTGTTCCTTGCCCTCGCCATTGTAGGCTGCAAGAAGCTTGTATCCGTCCTTAAGTTCTACCTTAAGAAGCACCTTTTCGCCCTCGTGCGCCGTTTCTATGGCTTCTCCGAGCGCGTTGGTGGCCGCTATGGCACCGCCCTCCTTGGGCTGCTCCAGTTTGATGATGTAGTTGATGGTCTTGGCGAAGTCTTCGGTAACATCGACGAGCTCCGATTGAGTAGCACCGGATTCCAGCGGAACTTCCTTAAACTGCTTTGCAGAAACTATCTCGCCCTCGGACGACTCGATCTTCCAAGTGGTGAGCTTGATCGTAGACGGATCGGACGCATTGATCCCAACGCCGCACTTATCGCCCGAGATGGTGTTTGCCACATTCACGTCTATCGAGCTGTTCTCGCCACGCTGCACAATGGTGACGCCGGTCTCCTTCGCCTTCACGCTGTCCTCAACGTTCACGCTTGAGGCGCCATCTTCAATGCAAGTGACCAAGACGCCCGAAGCATCACTGGTAACCGTCCTGGCAGTCAAGCTGTTGTTGCTATCTCCCTGGTTCGATGTCCATACAGCGGCACCATTGTTTACTGTGCTGGTAAACGAGACGTCCCTAACTGTTGTGGTGGCGCTGCTCTTGTTGCCTGCGGAATAATTGTAAACGCCTGTAGGTTCTCCCGTCACAAAATCGATGTCGCTCGTAACGCTTACGTTGCCAGCGGTAACGTCTGTGGTTGATCCTATCGCTGCCCCATTTTCGACACCGCTATCCTTTGCTTGGACATCACCAACATTTACAGTAGCCGAACTGTTCATGGCGGCCTCTACCGACACTCCACGTTGCCCCGTCGACGTTCCGTCGATGTCACCGACATCCTCGGTCACCGTGCCCCCGCGGTATTCGACGATTTCTTTCACATACTCGGGTGCAGCAGCTTCTTCTGTCTGGGCCTCAATTGCCTCCGTTTCCTCGGCGATTGCCGTTGCGGGCATCAACGAAGCCACGAGGCAGAGCGACATTGCCGTTGCGCCGACCCTTCGCTTCCAACCGTCCACCTTCATGAACCTCCCTCTCTACTGCTTTTCATGACACACTCAAACATGCCGCACTGCTTTACGGCTCATTTCCGAGTTGCCCACAGTGAGTAGCTCGGAATTTCATCGTCTCATAAGATACCTTAATTCGCAAGCCCCTAACGCGCAGTTTTATCCACAAGCTGTTATAGCACGAGTCACGTCTGTATGCTCGGAGTCCAACTCAAATCAGCGCCACAGCCTCTACTCGACCGTACCGTACAAATACGCCCAGCCGTGTGCCGTGATAATGGAGTTGAGCTGGTCGCAGAGTCGCATCCGCTTGTAGGTTCCCGCGGGCAGCAGCTCCACCACTTCCATGAGGTCATCCGACAGGTCGTTGACCTCTGCACGCACGAGCACGTCGACTCGAGCCACCGAGCCTCCGAGTGCGTCGCGAAACAGGTCGTCGACCAGCCCTTGCAGCTCGCCGTACTCGTCTGCCGGCCGTGAGGGAGATATCATGATTGCTCCTTTGTGTCTGGCTCCGAACGAAGGAGCTCTTGTTGTTCTCGGTGTGCAATTGCCGCCTCAGCCACATGCACAAAGACTATACCCGCCAACGCAGACGTCACGGAACCTGCCAATATGGCACACTTCGCCGCCATCACATACGCCGGGTCGGGAAACGCCAGCCCCGCGATGAGAATCGACATGGTAAAGCCCAAGCCGCCCATTATGCCCACCGCAATTATCTGGACCCAGTCCACATGACGTGGTAGCTTGGCGAAACCGATTCGTACGAGCACCAACGTCACCAAAATGATGCCTGCTGGCTTGCCGAGAACCGCGCCAAGAAATGCGCCCTGCGTCACGGAGTTACCCACGATTGATGCCGGGTCGACCCCCACAAGCCTCACCTGCGCATTCACGAAGGCGAACAGCGGCAGAATCCCAAAGTTCACCAACACCGCGATGTTGTGCTCCGTGCGAAGCAGTGGAGGCGTCACGTGGTGCATGACGCGTTCCACGATGTTTGCGTCATCGGTAAAGTCGTGCTGGCCGAGCACGTGGGTCTCGTCGTCGTAGTTGTCATCGAGCTCCGTTGCCCACCCGTCCAGCCAATCGTGCAGAGCCGAGAGACGAACATCGGTCCGCGCCGGCAAGAAGAAGGCGAGGATGACTCCGGCAAGAGTGGCGTGAATGCCGCTCTTATACATGCACACCCACAGCACGATGCCCACGAGCGCGTACGGCTTGACCGAATACACGCGCGCGCCGTTGAGCATCGCGAGCACCACGACTGCGGCAAGCGACGCGCCACACCATGCGATGTTTGGCGTCTGACCATAGAACAGCGCCAACACTACGATGGCCAGGATGTCATCGGCAATTGCCAGAGTTTGAAAGAAGACCTTCGTCTCGGGGGCAATGCGATCGCCCAGAAGCGACATGACGCCCAAGGCAAATGCGATGTCGGTGGCAATGGGTATCGCCCAACCGCTACCCGTCTCTCCGTGATTGAACGCGAGGTATATCATCGCAGGCACAGCCACGCCGCCGACGGCCGCCAGCATGGGCAGGGCGGCCTGACGTGGCCGCCTGAGCTGGCCCACCGTCATCTCGTATTTGAGCTCGATGCCCACCAGCAAAAAGAAGACCGCCATCAGAGCATCGTTGACGAACGCCTCGAACGAGATGTCCACCGTAAGGGGGCCAATCGTAAAGCCAATGGTCGACATGAGCGCCTCTTCGACGACGGCATACGCCGGTGAGTTTGCGACCACGACGGCAAGAATCGCCGCCAGAACCATGACGGCAGCCGCGACCGTCCCGTTGGACGTAATATCCTCAAATACCGATCTTTGCTCGAGTCGTCGAATGACTGCCGGCTCGTCAAAGATGAAACGCCTCATGTTGTCGGCGTCATTGAGTTCGAGGACGTCAGGAGCTTCGACTTCTTCATGACGAGATAGTATGGGTGTAAACGAACCATGTTTAGGCGTGTTGAGCATACAACCCCCCAATCCCCCTTTGTAACTCTTAATCCTACCGCAAGTGCTATAGTCCCATGGTGAGTGACACACGAATCTTTGGGAGGGACATGAACGACCAACGCATCGCAATCCTTACTGACTCTGGCACCAACACGCCAGAGGAGTTCGTGAACGAGCATGATATCCGCGTCGTACCGCTACTCATCAACTATAGGGACGGAAACACGTATAGAAGTGGCGTCGACATCAGCTGTGACGAGGTAATAGCGCGACTCGACGAAGAAATTCCCACCACTTCCCTGCCCACGCCCCAGCAGATAAAGACCGCCATTGAACAGGCAAAGGCGGGCGGATATGAGCGCGGCGTCTTTGTCACTATCTCTTCGGCACTCTCGGCCACCTACCAAACGGTAAAGATGGTGTCGCGCATGGTCGATTTCCCGCTGACCATTTGCGACACAAAGAGCATTGGCGTCGTAGCGGGCATGGTCGTAATGCAGGCCCAACGCATGATCGAGCGGGGCGTCCCCTTTGGCGAGCTGGGTGCCCGCCTGGACGACCTAGCCGAAAAGAGCCATGTATTCTTTGTGACCAAGACCCTCGACTACCTGTACAAGGGGGGCCGCATCAACCAGCTCACGTATCGACTCGGCAGCGTCCTCAACATCAAGCCGGTAATCACCTGCGACGAAGGCGGCTATTACGTGGTGGCCAAGAAGACCCGCGGCTGGGATCGCGCCATCTCCGCGCAAGTCCGCATGATCCGCTCGTATGCCGAGCAGTTCGACAAGGTGCGCGTGGGCATCTGCTGCACCGACGCGTCCGATATGTTCGATCAGCTCGAAGAGCGTCTGCGAAGCGAAATTGGCAACATCTGCGAGGTCATTCGCTCTGGTCTCTCGGCGGACCTGGTGGTACACACGGGGCCCGAGCTCGTTGGCATGGGAGTCCAGCCGGCATAGGCACGCCTCTTGTACGAGGCAAGCTGGCGCAGCAGAGGGGGCTGGTTATTGTAACCAGCCCCCCTGTCCTGTTCCCTAAATCTTTACCAGAGGGGCAAAGCCGCGCATGAGCTGCTTGACCTTGCCGGTGCGACTGAACTGCACCTTGATGACGTCGCCGTCCACTGCCAGCACGAGTCCCGGGCCAAACGTCTTGTGAGAAACGCGATCACCGACAGCAAACACCTCCTTGGCCTGCGGCTTCGGCAGTCCCGCACCACTGCGCTCGGACGCGGAGCTGCGTCCCGTGGACCGCGTGCGCTGCCCAAACACACGACCGCCGTACACGTCCTGCCCGCGCCCTGATCCAAACGTGCCGTGGCGATCGCCACGCTTCTCCCAGCCGACACCCGTGAACCCTGACGAACCGACGCCGATTGAGTCCACGTGCTCCTCGGGAATCTCGTTCACGAAGCGGCTGCGCGGATACGCCTGAGTAGACCCGTACATGCGCCTCGTGGATGCATAGGTAAGGTAGAGGCTCTTGCGCGCTCGGGTGATAGCAACGTAGGCGAGACGACGCTCCTCCTCCATGCGACCAGGCTCGTCCGAGCCGTTGGAGTGCGGGAACAGCCCCTCCTCCATGCCGGCAACAAACACGACGGGAAACTCCAATCCCTTGGCCGAATGCACTGTCATCATCGTGATGGCTTGTGTCTGACCGGCAAGGGAATCCAAGTCGCTTCGGAGGGCAAGCCACTCAAGAAAGGCCGGCAGCATCTGCGAGGCCACGGGCGGCGCAACGACTTCGTCGACAGTGGCCTGCTCGGCCGGCTCAGCAGGACCAACGCCTTCCTCCCCCGCCGCTCGCAACTGTCGTAGGCTTTCCAACGTGGCAGCCGCATCCTCGTGAGACTCGTCAAATTCCTGCGCCACGCCAAAAAACTCGCGGATGTTCTCCACGCGGCCGTCGGCCTCTACGCTATGCTCGGCTTCGAGCGCTTGAATGAGCCCGGCTTCGTCCACGATGCGCTTGACGACTTCGATTAGCTCTCCGTCATAATGACGCGCATGCTCGATGACCTGCGTCCATCCAGCCAAAGCATTGCGCGCCCGCGCGCCCAGTACGCCCGGCTCGGCCACGCACGCTTGAGCCGCCGAGAAGAACGAGATGCCGTTGCTCATGGCGTACGAGTCGATCTTTGCGATGCTCGCGGCACCGATGCCACGGCGTGGCGTGTTGACGATGCGGTGGGCGCTCACGTCGTCGTCGGGATTGAGCACGAGCTTGAGATATGCCATAACGTCGCGAATCTCGGCGCGGTCAAAGAATCGCGTACCGCCCACGAGCTTGTAGGGCACGCCCGCTCGCAAGAACATATCTTCGAGCACGCGCGACTGCGCGTTGGTACGATAGAATACCGCCACGTCGTCGTAGCTCGTGCCCTTGTCATGCAGCTTCTCGATCTGGGCACCAATCCAGCGCCCCTCGTCTCGCTCGTCGGCTGCCTGAAACACGTGAATGAGCTCGCCTTCGCCCGATTCGGTGAACAGGCGTTTGGACTCGCGGCGAGAGTTGTGCGCCACCACGGCGTTGGCAGCCGCGAGGATGTGGCCGGTGGAGCGATAGTTTTGCTCCAACTTAACGACGTGCGCCTCGGGATAGTCCCGCTTGAACGAGAGGATGTTTTGGATGTCGGCACCGCGCCAGGAGTAGATGGACTGGTCGTCATCACCCACCACCATGAGGTTTTGGTACTTGCTCGCCAACAGGTTGGTAATGGCGTACTGAACGTGGTTGGTGTCTTGGTACTCGTCCACACAGATGTAGGTAAAGCGTTCTTGGTAGGCATCAAGCAAACGCTCGTTTTTTGCAAGCAGCTCGTAGGCGTTTACGAGCAGGTCGTCAAAGTCCATGGCATTGGCACGCTCCAGGCGGCGTTGCAGTTCGCGATAAACTCGCGCCGACACCGCCTCAAGCGGGTCGGATGCCTGGTCCTGCATCTCGTCCACCGAAAGCAAGGCGTTTTTTGCCGCAGAAATACGCGAGCGGATGGCGGGCAACGGGAAGTGGCGCTGGTCGATATCGAGGTCCGTCATGATTTGACGCACCAGACGCTTGGAATCGTCGTCGTCGTAAATCGAGAAATTGGTCTTGTAGCCAATAAGCTCGGCATCGTCGCGCAACATACGCACGCACATGGCGTGGAATGTGCAGATCCACATGCCGCGCGTATCGGATACCGCCTGACCAATACGCTCGCGCATCTCGGCCGCAGCCTTGTTGGTAAACGTAATGGCGAGGATATGCCACGGCCGCACATCGCAGTCGCCCACGATGTGCGCAATGCGCTGGGTGAGCACACGGGTCTTGCCCGAGCCGGCGCCTGCAAGCACGAGCAGCGGTCCGTCCGTGCAGAGCACCGCCTCGCGCTGCGCGGGATTGAGTCCTTTTAGATCTACGGTCATACAGCCCTCCGTTGGCGTCCTTCGTTCGTTTGGAGCATAGATTGTACTCCATGAAAGGGACAACAACGAACGCGTTGGGGTCCACCGTACGCAGCTTCACAGCAAGGCGGGGCAGAGGTTATGTGCCGGTGCGAGTTCCGCAGGCGAAGCCAAGGACTGTTCGAGCACAGGCGCATAACCTCTGCCCCGCTGAGAGCGAGGACTACCCGAACACCCGCATTAGATATCGCGGAAGTGGAAGCTCTTCTTACCGCTCGCGTAGTCGGCCACGACGTGCCCGTTGCCCGAGAGCTTGTATTTATAGGTTACGAGCCCGTCAAGACCCACCGGTCCACGGGCGTGCAGTTTGCTTGTGGAGATTCCCACCTCGGCACCAAAGCCGTAGCGGAAGCCATCGGCAAAGCGCGTAGATACGTTCCAGTACACACCCGCCGAATCCACGAGCTGCTGGAAGCGCTCGGCAGTTGCGGCATTTTGGGTGACGATTGCATCCGTGTGATGCGAACCGTGACGGTTGATGTGGTCGATGGCCTCGTCCACGTCGGCGACCACCTTGACGGAGATGACGAGCGATAAATACTCGGTGTCCCAGTCCTCATCAGTCGCAGGCTCGCAGTCAGCCAGCGCACGCACTTCTTCGTCGCCACGCACCTCGACGCCCGCCGCTTGCAGCGCGGCGACAAGAGCCGGTACCAGCGTGGATGCAGCTTCGCGTGCCACGAGCAACGTCTCGCATGCGTTGCAGACGGCAACGTATTGCGTCTTTGCGTCAACCACCACGTCAATTGCGGTTTGCAGGTCTGCCTCGGCATCCACGTACACGTGGCAGATGCCATCTGCATGCCCCATGACGGGAATGCGCGTGTGGTCCATGATGTAGCGCACGAACTCGTTTGAACCGCGCGGAATAAGCAGGTCAACGGACTCGTCGCATGCCAACAGCTCGCTTATTTCCTCGCGCGCCTCAACTTGGTGCAAGCAGCCCTCGGGAAGACCGGCCTCGATGGCCGCGGCATGGATTACCTCAAACAAGGCCCTGTTGGTACGCATCGTCTCGCTACCACCCTTGAGCAGAGCGCAGTTGCCGCTCTTGAGGCAGAGCGTGGAGATCTGCACGAGCGCGTCGGGGCGTGCCTCAAAGATGACACCGATGACGCCGATGGGGCAGGTCTCGCGTACGAGCACGAGCCCTTGGTCGAGCTCACGTCGCAGCTGCACTCGGCCAACGGGATCGGGCAGAGACACGAGGTCCCGTATCCCCTCACACACGCCCTCAAGCTTCGACTCGTCGAACTTGAGTCGTTTGACGATGGGTGCGGCCACGCCGTTCTTTTGGGCAGCATCCAGATCGGCGGCATTTGCGGCAAAGATCTTGTCACGATTGTTGAGCAGCGCCTCGCGAATGCGCACGAGTGCTTCGTTTCGCTCATCGAGCGATGTGGCCGCCATCACGGGGCTTTGGAGCTTCATGTGCGCGGCAACCTCTGCAATAGAAAGCATGGGTACTCCTTTCGACGGATGCGCTTCAGTATAGCGGAAGGAACATGCTGCTCACATATGGGAAGAAAACCGAAATCGAGCCAATAAAAACGCATGCGGACATCGGCGGAGAACGATGCCCACACGCTTGGGAAGGGATGGCTTACCGACTTCTGTGTCGGTATGTCCAAAGCCCATGATAGTCCGTAATCGGCTCGAAGCAAGCTGATGTGCCCAATTCCGACAGATTTGGCAGTCTAACCGACAGATTTGGTAATCTATTTTTGGATACAACGTTAGCGCGTCACATGAGAGGAGTGCTCAATGGCGACCATCGCCATACTTGACGACGACCCACAGTATCTTGCCCGTATCCACGCGCTTGTCGAACAATGCGCACCAAAGGATGAGTCTCGCACCATACTTGATGCAAATTGCATCGACGACCTCACGCAAATCATCTCCGCCGACACCCACATCGACATACTGGTTACCGACATCATGATGCCTGAGGGACAGCCGTCGGGCATCGACATCGTTCAGGGGTTCTTTCCGCCCTCTGCGGGAACCCAAATCATCTACATGAGCGGAGACCTTGGCCAAGCTCCCGAGGTGTATCGCACAAGTCACGTATACTTCTTGCTCAAACCCATTGACGAAGAGAAGCTCCGCGATGCCCTTCGCAGGGCATACGACGCACTGCCTACCGCACGGCCCGCCATGCTTCGCGTAAAATGCGGGCATAAGGAGCAGCTCATAAACATCTCGTCCATTCGATATTTGGAAAGCAGCCTGCACAAGGCGCTTATCCATTGCGGCGACCGGACCTTCGAGACATACGCACGCCTCGACGAACTGCAGGCGCAACTGCCAGCGCACTTTTCTCGTTGCCATCGCAGCTTCTTGGTGAATCTGGCGTATCTCAAATCTTTCGAGGGCAGTGAGGCATGCCTACGTGATGGCACGATTATCCCCGTGAGTAGGAGGAAGCTACGCGATGTGCAATGCGACCTACTCGCATACCTTGGATCAAGGGGAGGATAAGAACACCCATGATAGACGCCATGCGCCTAATCACGAATATCCTTGCCGAGCTGTTGATTATCCGAGCCTACTGCAAGCTGCTCGACATGAAATCGAATGTCGTGTTTGCCATCATCAACATGTCAGGGATGGCTTTGGGACTTGCCTTAGACACCCTAAACGTCAACTCGCTTGTGCGAACGGCGGTTATCGCCCCCATCGTATTTGTCGTCTTCCCTATCGCCTATTCCCGCGGACCGCTTCGCTCGCGAGTTCTACGTTGTGCTCTGCTCGCCGCCGTCCTGATGCTTGTTGGTCTTGCCTCGGACATGATACTCGTCCTCATCTTTGGCCCCAACACATTCCTGACGGCCGGCACGGGTAGCCCTCTCATCATTATGGTCTCCATCTTTGTATCCACCTCGCTCATGGCAGTCGCCCTCGAAGCCATGATCTCGTTCTTTAACCGTATAGACCGCCATCTCGATACCGGAGTCGTCCCGTCGCTCGTAGCTCTACTGCTTTGGTCGTACGGTATCTCAATTTTGGGCACGTATTTTTCCACCGACGGTCTGTACACGATTGACGCCTCCTTTTCGGTCGTGAGCACGGTGTACTACGTCTTGGTCTTACTTCTCAGTACGACCTCTATCGCGCTCCTTCGTCAAGACTATTACGCCACAAGACGGGCAAGTGACCGGACGGCACTCGCCCGCCAGTCCAAGCACATGCGTACCGAGATTGACGCGGCTACACGACAGGCTGCCATCACGCGACGATTGCGCCACGAGCTCTCGAACTCATCGCCCGTAATTGTCGAATCAGTCAAAAACGGCAATGCAAAAAAAGCGCATGCATATCTTAACGCGCTGCGCGCACAAGCCCAAAGCGTCATAGACAACACCGAGGAGCGCTCATGAGGAGGAGAACGAGCAACGTCATCGTTGTGTTCTGCTTCTTGTTTGTGCTGCAGGTTGGCATCGTAGCGTATGGGATGCAAGACCCCATCACGGGCAAGACACTGCTTTGCATGGCCCTCATGCTTGCAAGCGCAATCGTGGACATCGTCATTGCTCGTAGCATGCTTGGGCGATTACGCTACATAGAGCGATCCTATATCCGCGAAGTCGAGAATCAACTCGAGGAGTCACTCGAGGCATACGCCGAACGGGCCGAACGGGCCAATCAAGTCTCACTCAAGCTGGCCCGAGGCATCGACAAGGAACTTGCCGCTGCGCAGAACGCGCTTGGCCAGGGAAACGTAGACCTCATGAGCGAACACCTGGACAGGAGCATCGAGCTCGCCTCGCAGGCGATGTCCCCACGTTGCAACAACGCTGTGGTTTCCGCCGTGCTCTCGAGCAAGGCGCAGCAATGCGAGGATGCCGGCATCGACTTTCGCACATACGTCACGCTTCCAGTCGACCTCCCCATCGAAGACACCGAGATTGCAGCAATCTTTTTACATCTCATCGACAATGCTATGCGAGAATGCCAGGCCCTTGTTCACGAGGGCACACATCCTCAAAGGTTGCAGATTACCGTGAGCTCAAAGATACAGGCGGGACAGTTCTTTGCGGAAGTCACAAGCTCCTGCGTCCCCGAAAACGGCGTCTCTCCTCTGTGGCCCTCACAGACAGCCAAGAGATTTGCAGCTCGTCCACTCGGTTTAAGCACCGTATCGGACATCGTTGCCATACACGGAGGTGTTACCTCATATGACGACAGGGACGGATCGCTCGCTTGGTCCATTATGTTTCCTTTGCCGGAAGCCTAGACAGGACACCAGGGTCCCATACAATTCGAGCAATGGAGATTCCGACCCAAGGGGGGTCTTATGAACGATCGCATGCAACGGCTGATTGACAGGCTCAGCCAAGAGCACGCGCTCTCCCTCGGCGAATATGAGGAGCTCATTGCGGGCCGCACCCCAGAATCCGCCGAGCTTCTTGCACAACGCGCCGTGGAAGCCCGTGAACCCATTTACGGAAAAACCGTGTTTACGCGCGGACTCATCGAAATAAGCAACATCTGCAAGAACGACTGCCTCTACTGCGGTATCCGTCGATCCAATCGCAACGTGGAACGCTACCGACTCGAGCCCGACGTGATTGTCGCATGCGCTCAAGAGGGTTATGAGCTGGGATTTCGCACCATTGTGCTCCAGGGAGGCGAGGACAGCTTCTTTTCCGACGAGATTCTGTGCGGCATCGTATCGCGCATTGTGGCAAGCTGTCCCGACACGGCCGTAACGCTCTCGATGGGAGAACGAAGTCGTGCGAGCTACGAGCTCCTGCATGAAGCCGGTGCCACACGCTACCTGCTACGTCACGAGACGGCGACCAGAGAGCACTACGAGCGGCTGCACCCCAAAGGCATGAGCTGGGATGCACGCATGCAGTGCCTGTACAACCTGCGTGAGATAGGCTATCAGGTAGGCGCAGGGTTTATGGTGGGCGCACCGTTCCAGACGAACGCCCACCTTGCCCAAGAAATGCGCTTCGTCGAGGAATTCAAGCCCGACATGTGCGGCATAGGCCCCTTCATCCCGCACCACGACACGCCCTTCAAGGACCATCCTGCAGGAACGCTCGAACTCACATGCTATTTGCTCAGTATGATTCGCCTCATTCATCCGCCTGTGCTACTGCCGGCCACCACAGCACTTGGCACCATTGACGCTCGCGGCAGGGAGAAAGGTATGCAGGCAGGGGCAAACGTCGTGATGCCCAATCTCTCTCCTGTCACCGTTCGCAGGCAGTACGAACTCTACGACAACAAGATTTGCATAGGTGACGAAGCCGCCCAGTGTCGTAGCTGCCTACAGATACGTATGCGCAACATCGGGTACGAGGTTGTCATCGACCGAGGCGACATCCGAAAAACGGCACACACGAACTCGGTGCGTTTGTGCCATCAGGAGTAGGGAGGACGTCATGGACACCACCCTCGCACCCAACGTACGTTCCATCACCAACTTGCGCGACCTTGGAGGATACGACTCCCCATATGGCAAAATCCACGAGCGCCGATTCCTACGCTGCGGCGCCACCGCCTCCGTTACGCGCATCGACCTGCTTAGGCTCAGGCGTTGGGGCGTGAGACTTGTGCTTGACCTCCGCAGCGAGATGGAGTCACCACGCGCAACCTGCGTGTTCTCTCGCCAGTCTTGGGTACGCTGGTGCAACGTGGGGTTCTACGATGTGAACATTTCCGCACCGACGATGGTGCCCAAAACCGACGTAAACAACTACCTCGTGACAAGCTACCTCCACATGCTTGCAGGCGACGAGGCGGTGCGGGCGGTATTCTCGTTTATGGCTTTGGCCGACAAGAATGAATGCGTGTTGTTTCACTGTGCCGCCGGCATGGATCGCACGGGCATGGTGGCCATGTTGCTGCTTGGGCTGGCCGAGGTCCCACGCGAAGAAATATTGGCCGACTATTGTTATTCCTTTGCCAACAAGGATCGCGTCGACGCAACCGTGCATGAGTACGTGCAAAACGTGCAGGCCGAGCGTCCTCCCCAAAGCGCCTTTGAGTCGTATCTTCTATACACCCGACTCGAGGCCATCGCCACCGTCTACGATACACTCATCGCACACCATGGGTCGGTGCGGTCGTACCTGGAATCCTGCAAAGTCCCCCAAGCCCACCTTGAGGCCGTACTCGCGCATCTGGTCAAGGTGTAAGGCCCAACCTACAAGCGTTCTCCCATAACGAGCCCCATGACGCTTGCCATCATGAGTCCGCGTGTCCAACCGGAGCTGTCACCCAGACAGTGGAGTCGCGCGATGGATGTGTCGAGATCCTCGGTCATTCGCACGCGGTTGCTATAGAACTTGAGCTCAGGTGCGTAGAGTAGGGTCTCCTCTGCCGCGAATCCCGGCACGACCAAATCGACCGATTTGATGAACTCCACAATGTCTGTCATCGTGCGGTATGGGAGCGCGCTGGTGATGTCCCCGGGCTCGGCGTCGGGGAGCGTGGGCACGACGTTGGAGCGAGAGAGCTCCTTGGGCCACGTGCGCTTGCCGTCCAGAATGTCCCCAAAGCGCTGCACGAGGATGTTGCCAGCTCCTAGCATGTTGACGAGACGCCCCACCTGTTGGGAATACGAAATGGGCCGGTCGAACGGCGCCTTAAAGTGCTGAGTCGCGAGCACGGCGAGGTTCGTGTTGTCGCTTTTGCGATCCTTGTAGCTGTGCCCGTTCACTACCGCCAGCCTGCCGTCATAGTTTTCTTGGCTCACGAAGCCACCGGGATTCTGGCAGAACGTGCGCACCTTATCGCGGAAAGGATGCGGATACCCCACGAGCTTGCTTTCGTAGAGGACGTTGTTGACATCGTTCATGACCTCGTTGCGCACCTCAACGCGCACACCCATGTCCATGGGGCCGGGCTCGTGATCGATACCGTGCTCGTCGCAGAGCTTGGCGAGCCAAGCCGCTCCTCGCCGACCAACGGCAACGACCGTCTCGCCCGCATGAATAGTCCATGCATCGGATGAGCCGCCAGGGCTCGCGTCACGCACCATCGCACCTACGCATGTGGTACCGAGGGCCCCTTGCTCCATCACGAGGTCAAGACAATCATGTTCAAAGAGAATCTCGACGCCGGCGTCCAAGAGGTATCGTTGGATGCGAGCATAAATCTGCTGGGCACGCTCGGTCCCCAGATGTCGGATCGGACAGTCCACGAGCTTAAGGCCCGCCCTGATGGCGCGCCGGCGAATCTGGGCAATCTGGTCGGGATTATCGACACCCTCGACATGCGGGTCGGCGCCGAAGTCCAAATAAATCTGGTCGCAACGCCCAATGGTCTGTTGCACGAACGACGGCCCCAGCAGCTCGGGCAGGTCGCCTCCAACCTCGTACGAGAGCGAGAGCTTCCCGTCCGAGAACGCGCCGGCGCCACTGAAACCCGTCGTGATGCGGCATGGCATGCAACCAACGCAGCGCCCCGTACGTTCCTTGGGACAGTTGCGACGCTCTATGGGCAGGCCACGCTCGACGATGGTGATGCGGCGCGTAACGCCTTGGCGAAGAAGGCCCAAAGCACAGAAGATGCCCGCCGGTCCTGCTCCTATGATAAGCACGTCCGTTGAGCTGGACATGTCGGCTCCTTCCTACCACCTACGTCAAAAGTTCCTGTTCACTGCCGGAGGAAAGCGATGGGGAGTATCCCCTTTGCCTTGCTTGTACACCCCGCCATGCAAAGGGAATATTCCCCATCGCTTATCGTTTAGCAGTTCTATCAAGAACGGCTAAGCCATGTACTGCTCGAGGACCTTGAGCACGATCTCGTTGGCCTGCTTGCACAGCTCTGCACTTGGAGCCTCCGAAAGCACGCGCACGAGCTGCTCGGTGCCACTCGCGCGAACGAAGCACCTTCCGTCGCTGCCAAGGAACCGCTGTGCATCCTTCTCGGCAGCCAAAACCGCTGCAGACGACATAGCCTCCTGCTTGTTGCGCACGGGCACGTTGTCGAGACGCTGAGGGTAGCGCTTGACCGGCCTCGTAAGCACGCTCAGGCTTTCGCGCTCCGCGCGTACCGCCTCCATCACGCGCAGTGCGGTCATGATGCCGTCACCGGTCTGCTCGATCTCGCCAAAGATGATGTGGCCGGACTGCTCGCCGCCCAAGATGTAGCCGTGCTTGCGCATGCACGCGTGCACGTACTTGTCACCGACATCCGTGGTGCGGTACTTAATGCCCAGCTCGTCGAACGCCTTGTACAGCCCAAAGTTGCTCATGACGGTAGGAACCACCGTGTCTTTGACAAGACGTCCGTATTTGTGCAGGTAGCGACCGCATACGTACAGAATCAAGTCGCCGTCCACCAGATGCCCGTTCTCGTCCACGGCAAGGCAACGGTCGGCATCGCCGTCGAAGGCAAAGCCCACGTCCAGTTGGTTGCGCACCACGTAGGTCTGGAGGTTCTCCATGTGTGTGGAGCCGCAATGCACGTTGATGTTGAAGCCATTGGGCGCATTGTTGATTACGTGCACGTCGGCGCCGAGCGCGTCAAAGACCGGTTTGGCCACCGAACTGGCCGCGCCATTCGCGCAGTCCAAGCCCACGCGCACTCCTTGCAGACTGAAGTTCGCGCTAGCGATGAGGTGTGCGATGTAGCGGTTGCGACCAATCATGTAGTCGACCGTTTGGCCAATGTCGTCGCCCACAGCAAGCGGTACATCGGTTTTGCCGTCGATGTAGGCCTCGATCTGCTCGAGCACCTCCTCATCCATCTTGTAGCCCTCGTTGTTTACCAACTTGATGCCGTTGTCGGTGTAGGGGTTGTGGCTTGCGGTAATCATGATTCCACAGTCAAAGTCGCCGTCCACGACCTCGTAGCTCACACCTGGCGTGGGGATGACGTGCAGCATATACGCATCGGCACCACTTGCCACAAGACCGGCCACGAGCGCGGCCTCAAACATATAGCTCGATCGACGTGTGTCCTTGCCAATGACGACGCGTGCCTTCTGCTGACGGCGGCCACCATAATACCAACCCACAAAGCGGCCAATCTTAAAGGCATGATCCACGTTGAGGCCCTCGTTGGCCTGACCACGGAATCCATCGGTTCCAAAGTATTTCATGTGCGACCCTCTCTATATAAAAAGCGTTCCATCAGTTTACCAGCAGGCCGTGTAGCCTCCATGGACGGACAGCACATTCACATTGCGGAAGAAAGCAGCGCGCCCTTGGCATCGATGATCTCGTCAATGCCAAGGGCGCGCTCTTACAAGAATCTCCGAGCGAGCATTCAAACAAACACTCGCAGGCAGGCTTAGCGCTTGGAGAATTGCGGACGCTTGCGGGCCTTCTTTAGACCATACTTCTTGCGCTCGACGGCACGGGCGTCGCGCGTGAGGAAGCCAGCCTTCTTGAGCTCGGGGCGATACTCGCCGGCCTCAAGAAGAGCGCGAGCGATGCCAAGGCGCAGTGCGCCAGCCTGTCCGGTGATGCCACCACCCTTGCAGTTGGCGAGCACGTCAAAGCGATCGACCGTATCGGTTACGCGGAAGGGAGCGGTTGCGTTGTCGACGAGCTGCTGGCGGCCAAAGTAATCGCTGGCATCGCGCCCGTTGACGGTAACCTTGCCGGTGCCGGGAACCAGACGCACGCGTGCGACTGCCTCCTTGCGACGACCGGTGCCTGTGTAGACTGCGGTGTTATCGGCCATCGTTATGCCTCCAAGTCAATCTTTACGGGGTTCTGAGCCGTATGCGGATGCTCGGGACCAGCGTATACCTTGAGCTTCATTCCCTGCTTGCGACCAAGCGTGGTGTGGGGCAGCATGCCCTTTACGGCGTGCTCAACGACCCACTCGGGCTTCTTTGCCATGGCGTCCTCAAAGGACTCGGTCTTGAGACCACCTAGGTATCCGGAGTGGCGCCAATATGACTTATGCTGAGCCTTGTTGCCCGTAAGCTTGACCTTGTCGGCGTTGATGATGACCACGAAGTCACCGGTATCGGTGTGCGGGGTGAACTGCGGCTTGTTCTTGCCGCGCAGAATCATGGCTGCCTTGGTGGCAAGGCGGCCGAGCGTCGCGCCGTCAGCGTCGATGAGCACCCACTTGCGCTCTACCTCGCCTGGTTTGGCGTACTGAGTCGACTTCTTCACTTGACTCCTCCATCACAGTACTGTTCGTTCCAACGGCCCCTGGACTGACCGTTTGCTAGTTTCTTTTTGCCAGAGATTACGGGGCTCTGCAAAAGTAGCCTACAAAGTATACTTCAAGCGCCCGACGATGGGCAGTCCTCGGTGTGTAGATTCAATGGACTAACGCTGCAAATTCAATGCGCAAAGCAAGGCTACCCTTTCATGCTGTCGGAGTATCGCAAGAATCCCCGACCGCCCGAGAGCTGCATCGCGCGTAATGCAGCATCGGCATTGGAATAGGCACCGTGTAGATCGTCTGCCTGTTCGGGATAGGACGCATACCCCGCCGAAAGGGTGAAAGTATGTCTCATTCCCGCATGCTCGCAGGTCATATCCAAATTCGCAAGCTCCTTGAGATGCCGTTCCATTTCCTGAGCGTCATCACCAAACAGCACGGCAATAAACTCGTCGCCACCATTGCGCCCGATGACTGATCCCGCTGGAAACACTACCTCTAGTTCATGCGCAATCCTACGCAGGGCGACGTCTCCCAACCCGCGGCCATACGCGCTGTTTGCGTCCTTAAAGCCGTCGATGTCCATGAGCGCAAGCGCGTACGAAACACCGTCGCATTCAGACAGGCGTCCGTCTATAGCGAGGTCAATTCCCTTGCGATTCAAGAGGCCAGTCAGTTCGTCGTGTGTCGCCAACCGTTCGACCGTATCCAAAAGCCGACGGTTCACGATGCGCGCACCAACGAACGAAGCAACCGTCTGGAGCACACGAATGGAGTCCACGTCTTCTTCCAGCATATAGTTGTCGGCCCCCAAATAGCCAAGTAGTTCTTCGCCGTCGTAGAAGGGAACGGCCAAAAGATGGGTAATCCCCTGACGCGAAAGCTGCCAGTACATTTGCGGATCGACCTCTTTGAATTCCTCGACGTCGGGAATCACGACAACGGGCTCACGCGCAAGCAGCTTCTCCCACGTAGCGAACTCCGAGAAATCCAAGTCCTGAAGCGTGTCGATTTCGGGTTCGATTCCCTCGGCGCACCATTCGAAGGTATTGCTTACGGTCTTCTCGCCATATTCGAACACGTAGAGTCTATCGGGATGGATAACATCGCTTATGGTCTCGAGCAGGCGGGTCATGGCCGCATCGTAACTCAGCTCGCCGTTGAGCGTGTTTGCGATTCGGATGATGAGGTCGGACGTGTCCAGTCCTACGCGCATCTCCTCGCGTTCGTAGTGCTCGTCGTCTGCCATGGAAAACGCGTACACGCAACAGTTCTTTACCGGGGATGGCGCAAGATGGAAGCTCAGCCAGTGGTTGGCTTCCGGACTGTACACGGTATCGTGCACCTCTTCACCCAGCACAGCGGCCTTGTAGCAGTAGGGGAACCACATGTCACTTGCATTGGGCGCCGCCTCCAAGAACGACTTGCCCGCAAGCTTCATGTCACCAAAACCTGCCCAGTTCCGATACAGCTTGTTGGCGTATACGTACCTTGCGTCAATGACTTCGTCCCCGGACTCGTTCAGAATCACACGGAAGACCGCATACCCCACCGGCACGTCACCAAACGATCCGAGCGCCGTGCCAAGCATGGTGGGTACACCAACTGCAAGATAGGCGTTGGCCTCTGATGACGAAGACAGGGGCCTCACGTAGAACTGGAAGCTCGAACCGTCCTCGAGCCTGCCGGCAACAAACTCCCATTTGCCAGACACATCGCTCTGCGTACAGGCTGTGATGAACTCGAAGTCCGGCTCGCGCAACGTCTCGTTGACGCACAGTCCAGAATGCCCCTCGCGTAGAAGGCCCCCATGCTCTAGGAAGTCACCAAGCGGACGATTGTCGCGCACCACGTACCAACTACCATTTCGTTTCTCGAACACGCCAGCGGGAAACTCCGAAATCGAGATCCCCTCGATGCCCTGTCCATCATCATATTCAGAGAAGTCCGTGAGCGAGATACGACTCACGTCGTTCCAGTACGACTCCTCCCCACGAGGCTCGCGCGGAAGACCGATCCCACTGAACCAGCGTTGGGCGATGACATCGAGCGGTTGCGGTGACGAGAACAGGTATCCCTGTAGCATGTCGCAGCCAATGCTTTCAAGAAAGACTGCCTGATTCTCGGTCTCCACGCCTTCGGCGAGCGACCGCACGCCGAGCCTCTTTGCCGTACGCACGATGCCCGCAACGATGGAGCGGGCCTTGCTCCAGTCGTGAGCCGCGCCCCGCAGAAACTCCATGTCGAGCTTCAGCACATCGAACTCGTAGCGCTGCAATACGTTGAGCGACGAATAGCCACTGCCAAAGTCGTCCATCCAAACCTCGAACCCCGCTTCGTGCAAGGACCGTACCTGAGCCATAAAGAGCTCCGGATCCGAATGGATAGCAGACTCGGTAAACTCCACATGAAGGAGCTCATGGGGCACACCCAGCACATCCGCACGTGAGGCAACCTCGTGGGCAACCTCGTACTGTGCGAGGTCACGATAAGAAATGTTTACCGAAACGGGCACAACGGGAACGCCCATGTCGCGTTTCTGGACGAGATCTTTGAGCACGCAGTCGATGATGTGGAGGTCGAGCCTGTGCAGCAGAGACGCTTCTTCGAGCACCGGAATGAACTTGTCGGGCGAAAGCACGCCGTATTCTGGGTCTACCCAGCGGGCCAGCGCCTCCTCTTCGCATGCCATGCCCGTGGAGGAGCGCATGATCGGCTGGTAGTAAGGGCGAATCCACCCCTCCTCTATGGCCTGATCCAAGCAATCAAGCACATGGGCACGCACCTGTGCCTCCGCCTTCATCTTGCTAGTAAACCACGCCAGATGCGACTGCCAAGTAGTCCGATCCAAGTCACGGGCAATCCTCGCACGGTCGAAGCCAACGGCAACAATGTCGTCCTGCTCGTCACAGAGGTATAGTCCGGCACGCACGGGCGGCACACGCTCAAAGTCCGCAGAAGCGAAACGAACAAACACGTTCTTGACTTTCTGCGTAACGTCCTTCTCGGGAGCGAAGGCATAGAAGTGATCCTCGCCAAAGCGTGAGCACGCCTCCCCACCGAACTCCGCACGTAACGCGTCAGCAAGGGCGCAGAGAAGCCGATCGCCCTCCTCCCTACCATAGCGCGTGTTGAACGACTTCATGCCCATGATGTCGAACGCCATGGCTACGATACGTTGTCCGGCGTTCGCCAACGTTGATGCGCGCATACGGGCGAGCGCATGGAAGCGTGCCATGCCAGACAAGCCCGTGAGCCAGTCGACAGCGCCATCCGGCGTCGCGCGAACCACGAACATCTCGAAGATGGGGCGACCGTATTTGGTTTCCTCTATGAGCCTGCCATAGTCCACCACCGTGACGAACCTTCCAGTCTTCGTCCGTATGCGATAGTACACATGGCTGAGGTTCGTTCGGTCGCCAACTTGTCCCCACATGCTGTTCTCTGCGGCCCCCAAGTCTTCTTTGCACACGAAGTGCCTAAAGGAGCCCTGCGTAAGCTCCAGGAACTCCTCGGTGCTTTCGCACTCAAAGAGTTCAAGAACGTATCGGTTCGCGTGTATAATCTCTTCGTCGCCATCAGCGAAATAGCGAACGAATCCGCCGGGAATCGCCTCGCTGTTTAGTTGTATATAATTCTCGTAAATCGCTGGGCCATCCTCGTACATGGCACGCCTCCGATGAGCGGAAATTGGAATTCTCCTGCTATGTTATCTTATCCCAAACATTGAAGTTTGAACGAAGTCCAACCCAATGCCAACTTTTGTAACCAAGTGGTTGCTCGGTTACACGAGATCGAACTTCTCGACGTCCATAATGGCTTTGCCCTCGGCAAAGAAGGTGATTTCGTCGTAGCTGGGGTCGGTGGGAATGGTCATGGTCATGGTCTGCTCGCCCTCCCCCACAAACACCTCGACGCTAAAGCGATCGAGGATTATGCGCAAGTGTAGCGCCCCGTTATATGACAGGAGCTTGCACTTGCGATCCTTGACGACGGCGCGGCGCAACCCAGAGTGTTTGCGATTAATCTTGAGCGACTGGTCAGCCATGCGGAAGCAGATCGACGAACGGAAACGTCCACGCTGGGCATAACGGATGAAGAACTCGCGATAGGGCTCGTCAGCATCGGCCGGACGCACCACGAGCGTGAGGTCCACGCAGCGGCCGCGAATGCCGTCTAACACGCACAGGCCTTCCACTCGCACGCCCTCGTACGCCACCCTGTTGCGACGGGCATCCTCGATTTCGCGCACTGGCCACTGATATAGGCGTCCGTCTCGCACATGCAGCTCTCGAGGAAGGGACATCTGCCCAAACCACGGCTGTCCGTCTCCAACAGAGGTGGTGTCCCAGTTTTGCATCCAAGCCACCATCACACGGCGTCCGTCGACAGTTTCGAGCGTCTGTGTGGCATAGAAGTCGATGCCGTAGTCGATGGACTGCGTGGCTTCCTCCACGAGCGTGCCCGTCTGGCCGTCAAGGTGACCAATGAGCGCGAGCGTGCCGTTGCCACTCATGAACTCGTTACCTTCGGGCAGCATGTCTTGCGGACTCACCAAAAGAACCTGCTTGCCGTCAAGGACAAAGGTGTCGGGACATTCCCACATAATGCCATAGCGCCCATGGTTGGCCGCCAACACGCACTCGAACTCCCATGCAATACCGTCGGGACTACGATACTGAAGAATCTGCCCACTTCGCTCCGAGTCGAGACTGCCCAACACGCAGCGGAAACCCCCGTCCTCACAAGCCCAGATCTTTGGATCACGAAAGTCCTGAAGGCTCGCCCCTTCGGGCAGTTGGCTACCGTCGATAACCGGGTTGTCGTCGTACTTCTCGTAGTCGATGCCATCTCCGTAGGCGATGCACTGAATCTGACGGTTTTCCGGCGTGCCGTCGGGATTCCGCCCCGTCTGGGAAAGACCGGTGTACATGAGCAGGTGCCTACCATCGGCAAGTTCCAGAGCACTGCCCGAGAAGCACCCCGAGCTGTCGTAGCGGGCATCGGGAGCAAGCGCCGCGGGGAGGTGCTCCCAATGGATGAGGTCGTCGCTCACTGCATGGCCCCAGTGCATGGGTCCCCATGCGGAGTTAAAGGGATGGTACTGATAAAAGAGGTGATAACGTCCCTTGTAGAGCGAAAAACCGTTAGGGTCGTTCATCCAGCCGATCTGCGAGCCAAGGTGCACTACCGGACGATCGCTCGCAGGAATGTTGCCGCCAAAGAGCGCCTCATGACGCCTTGCCGCATATAATTTCACGCTGTCGGTATATTTGGTACACATAATGAGGCCCCCCATGCATGTTTTGCCGAGTTGCCATTCACTATAACGCTTGGAAGGCAGTCGACCAAGTGGTTTGTATTGTAGGTCGAACGTCTTTAGCCGGCTTTATTGGATTACACGTCATACCGGTGTTTATTTTTGTGAAACTATGTGCTATAAAAATATTGCCCTATACCTATATATTTACATATAGCACTATAGGACAAATTCATATAAGTATTTGTGGAAAGGTGTGTAAGGTGAAAATCACGACGTTCAACCCGGTCATCATTACTCCTGACCCGGAGCCCACCATTCAGCTGTTTGAGGAGCTGGGGTTCAAGCGGCACCACACAAAGCAGGGAATCGGCATGCATGGCGTCACGGACGTTCGCATGAAGAACGCCGACGGTTTCTACCTTGACATCTCGCAAGGCGACGGGCAATGGACCATGATTCGAATGAACGTGGACAACTTTGACGAGGCCGTAGAATTCCTGACAGAGCATGGTTTTAGGTGGGCGAGGCACGAAGCAGCCAACGAGACAATCGAGACGGGGTCGTCCAAGATTGCAATTATGGTGTCCCCCTCCGGCTTCATCTTCTCGATTTCCGAGCACCTCAAGAATCGCTAAAACTCACTAAAGAAGAGCACCAAAAGACAGGCGGAGGACGACGCGATTTGCACGTCGTCCTCCGTCTCTTTTACGATTCTGTTGGGCTGGCTGTCAATCCCTGCCAACTCGTCCCTATTTACGGATATGCTCGGCCAAGCTAATGGCAAAGCCGGAGGGCGAAACCATGAGCGCCGCCTTGGAGGAGCCGGTATCGGTGACTTTGTCGCCCGCGGCGTTCTTGAAGCCCTTGGAGGTGAGGACGAGCGGGTTGAATGCGCTAATCTTCACGGTCTTTCCTTTCGATAACAGTGGGTCGATGGCCGATTTGCGCGAAGGCCTTCGCGGCCACCCTGTGTGGCCGCCATCAGGGACTCTCGCTATATCCACGATAATACATCATTAATAGAATCACGCAAACAAGTCTGTCTGTCAATCTCGGATATCATGACGCAAAGGGAATACTCATATGACCGGCCCCTGACAAAAGGTAAACTAAAATCAACCTTGGCACACGCAGCTCAAACGAGGAGAAAGCCCATGGACTCACGTTGCACGTCATTTCGCCGGCTCGTCATCTCTCTTGTTGCAACACTGTTATATCTCGCACCCCTCCCGTTGGTCGCCCACGCGGACGAGATCGACGACATGCTGGCCGCCGGCAGCTACACCGAGGGCGAGGTCGTCGCGGCGTTCTTCCCTCAAAGTGACCAGCTCGTGGCGCAGTCGGAAGCGCCTTACGAGGTCACGCCGCTCATGGAGGTGGGCACGTCGGCAACCGAGGCAGGCGACAACGCGCTGACGGCGCAATCCGAGGAAGGCCTGACGCTCTCGTCTGTCACCTCCGCCACCCTCACGACCGAGGAGCTCCTGCGCCTGCTGTCCGAAGACGCAAACGTCGCGTTCGTCGAGCCCAACTACACCTTCTCGCTCGAGGACGCAAATCCGAGCAACCCCGCATCTGACGGCAGCCTGTCACCACAAGTGGATGCCACCACCGTCGGTGACCTGAAGCCGATCCAGTGGGCCAACTGGACGACCGACCAAACGTTGCGCACAGAGGCGTTCAAGACCAACCCGTCCGTCAATGTGCCCAACTTCGGGTCGTCCCAGCGCGGCGCGAACATGAGCAAACCAATCGTGATGGCACTAATCGACTCGGCCGTCGACAACCAGCACCCCGACCTGGCCAACGTCTTGTACCACTTCTCCCCCGAGCAGCAGGCCGCGCTTGGCTGCTACGAGCTGGGCTACAAGGCGGGGAACAAGGGAGCCATGGGAAACTACTACGACCCGGAATCCGTGGAAATCGGGCATGGCACGCACACGGCAGGCATCATCGGGGCGGAGTGGAACGGCTTTGGCACCAGCGGCGTCGCATCAGACGTGCGCATCGTGTCGATTGACTACGCAAGTGAGGGTAAGGTCGTGTCGACCGCGGACGCCATCTGCGCCTTCGGGTTCGTCGACCGATTCAACGAGCAGGCATCTGAGGACGATCGCATTCGGATCACCAGCAACTCGTGGGGTGCCATACAGTCGACTCGCGCCGTCGATGCGGCCGTTCGCAAGCTTGGGGAAACGTGGAACGTCATCAGCGTCTTCTCCTCAGGCAACGACGGTAGGAACAACGACCACTACGAGCGGGCCAACTCGTACGTCGAGGACAACCCCTTTGCCGTCATCGTCGCAAACTCGAACGGAGCTGAAACCCTGGACACCAGCAGCGAGTACGGTACCGCCAGCGTGGACCTGGCAGCACCCGGAACGCTCATCCTGTCGACCATGGCCAAGACGGACACGCACTCGCAGTACCTTGCCGATGCGACCCGCTCGTTCGACCCTCTCTACGTGGGATTCGACGGCGACCCCGAGCCCCCAGTGACCGTCTCCCAGCTCTACCAGGACGATAATCCCAGCATCTGGCACGACGATAACGTCGTGGTGGAAAACGTGGGGACACCGGTAAGCGACGTCCATGCCTACGGATCGGGTGGCCTCAAGATCGACGTCGACCCATCGTATGCCGTGAGCGAGACCGGGAAGAACAACTTCTACGACCTGAAGTTCGACATCGATCTAACGGGCACAGATATCGCCGACAGGTTAGAGGGACTCGAGGGCCTTCACCTCGGATTTATGTTTGCGGGCGGCACGGATTCAGCCAACGCAATGGTCTGGTCGCTCGCCACGAACCTCGCGAACATCGAGTTCCCCCTTGGCTCGTACCCGTCGGGACGCGCCGACTGGCTCCCCTTCGACAAGGTCGTCACCGAGCTCGGGGCAACCGACAAAGCCATCGAGGGAGAGGAGGCCCCAACGGGAGCGGCCCTACGCCCCGAAGACGACCACCTCGTGATCAAGATTCGCGTTGCGCTTCCCAAGGGCAGCACCGCGTGCTACATCGACTCGCTGGGTCTGGGAACGCAGGTCGCGCCATACGGCTTCAAGTCGGGCACGTCCATGGCCACGCCGCTCGTGTCGGGAGCCGGGGCTGTGCTCGCCTCGCAGGGACATGAGGGTACCGAGCTCGCGTCGCTGCTGCGCTCGAAGGTGCGCGTTCCCGACCCCGCGCTCGAGGTGAAGACTGGCGGCATCTTTGACTTTCTCGCTGACGACTCGTCCGGACCCACAGGCTCGCACGCTCTTGGCCCCGACATCACCGACGCGACAGTCGACGGCACAACCGTGACCATAACGGGTGCCAACTTTGGTGAGGAGCCGGTATCCGTGAAACTCGCCCGCTACGTAGTGGGCGCCGAGGTCCAGCCGGTTGCCGCGACGGTTGCGTCGTGGTCCGACAACGAGGTGGTGCTCTCGCTTGATGCACCGTTCGAGGGGATCCTGCGCGCCGTGCTCACCAACGCCGCCAGCAAGTGGGACACGCAGTATGTCTTTGTGAGCAAGGGGGCGAGCGTCTACGAGCAGGACCTGCCCTTCGATGCCTCCGTCGGCAACGCCTTTGTCTACGGCGACGGCCTAGGTGACTGGGAGGCCAAGGGACCGCTCGTTGGCTTGGGCTGCAAGCTGTACTACCTGCCCGGCTATGCGGGATACGACGAGCTTGTGCCAGGCTACAACAGGATGCTCTGCTTCGACCTCAAGAAGCAGACGTGGTCGGAGCTTCCCGCTTTGCCCGAATGGCTGAGCGGCGTCTCTGCGGTCATGTATGAGGGCAAGATCATCGTTGAGGGCGCCAGCATGCACGCGCTGGAGAACGGTGAGCACGCGGCGTCGTTCCCCGCGGGCGAGTCCGCCGAGGAGCGCGTGTACGTGTACGACCCCACGGCCGGCTCGTGGACAAAGGCGTCCGCGAACGGGATGCACCTGGGCCAGACCATCGTCAATGACGGCGGCAAGCTCAAGCTGGCGGGAGGCTCCATGCCCGACCCAGAGCATCCCGAGCAGCCGGGAAGAACGGTGCCGGCGCCGGTGACGAGCTACGACCTCACGTCGGGTGCGGGTGACGAGCTGTGCGCCCTGCCCCTCGCGCTGCCCAATCCTCAGGTGGCGGCGCACGACGGCACACTGCTCATCTACAGCGACGGTATGAGCCCCAAAGCCCTTGTTCCTGCGGTCATACGCGTACGAGACGAACAGGCGACCGAGCTCGAGGGAGCGCTGCCGGCATTCGTGGCCGACTCGGAGACACTCGCCTACATCTTGTTCGGCGAGAAGAGGAACATCATCTTCCACGGCGTGCTCGCGCCCACAAGTGACGGCTTCGTGCTCGTGGGTCCGCCTGCCGCAGACGGGTCGTCGGACACCTACGTGCTGCGCGACGGTTCGGACAAGCTCGAGCCGTACGGAAAGCGCTCGTCCGAGGACTGCGTGTACTCTCAGGCGGCATGCACGTATCGCGGAAGGCTCTTCGTAATTGGGGCGGCCCTGCTCGAGCCCAACAACAGGCTCTTCCGCGCGACAGCCATGGAGGTGCCCGAGTACCCAGGCGACATTCCGTGCGATGTGGATCCAGAGCCGGAGCCCGAGCCGGAGCCGACGCCGGGGCCAAAGCCGACGCCGGAGCCAAAGCCGACGCCGGAGCCAAAGCCCAAGCCGGAGCCACAGCCGACGCCGGAGCCCGAGCCGACTCCAACTCCTGACTCCAACAAAGGTAGCACGTCGCAACCAGCGTCGGCCTCCACTCCGACAGATGGCACAACGACAGCGTCCGCTGTCACGGCCACGGAAACCAGAGCTCTTCCGCGAACCGGAGACGAGACAGCTCCCCTGCTCGCCGTATTCATCGCGGGCTCCGCCACTGTAGCAACGGGAATCCTGACCCGCAAAAGGTACCCCTTGGTTTGAAATCGCAGACATGCGCTAAGCCCACCTTTTCCTGGTTGCCGCGAAGGAGAGCGGTGACTTCTCACTCGAAGCATCTCTTCTTTTGGCTCGCTTTTCCGCTCGATATAATCGAGAGGTAAAGTCCTGCAGCTACCCATTGCACGCCAGATTGAGACGTAGGTGCGGTCTGCCTTGTACTCCCAGCGGTAGTCTTTCCCGTCGTCGAACGCCAACAACCCCCACGTGTCAGGTCCCGTCCCCTTGACGCCCCTGCGGCACAGACTTTCCGCGTCACTCTCGTTCTTCTGGTGTGGAGCCCTTTGAGCCAAGTTCGGGCACGAGGCGCGCAATCTCGCTTTCCAGCGTCTTGCCCCTTATTGGTTTGGCAAGATAGCCGTCAAAGCCTTCTTGGCGATACAGCTCCTCGCTGTCTGCGCCGGCGTTGGCGGTTAGGCACACGACCTTGCTGTTATGGCACATGCCACCCTTCTGGCGCCGTATCTCGTGCAGACACTCGACGCCATCCATCTCGGGCATCTGGTGGTCCATAAGAATAACGTCGTAGAAGCTCTCGCGGGTCTTGCACAACGCCTCGGCACCGCTTTCGGCGGTGTCGACGTCAATCTTCGTATTGCTGAGCAGCTTCTTTACCACCTTGAGGTTCATGCGAGTGTCATCTACCGCAAGAATCCTTACCCCTGGTGCCACAACAGCATGATCGCGCGGGGCGACCTCGGTCTCCTGCGTCTTCCTCAAATCGATTGTCCCAACGGGAGTCGTATCCACGACGCCCTGCGGAATCTCAACATGGAAGGTCGAGCCCCTCCCGTATTCGCTGATGACGCTCACCGTGCCATCCATCAGGTCAAGGAGCTGCTTGACGATGGAAAGGCCGAGGCCCGTACCTTCGATGGCATGCGTGTTCTGTTCGTCGACGCGCTGGAATGCCGAGAAGAGCTGCGGGATGTTCTCCTCACGGATGCCAATTCCGGTATCTGTAATGTCGAACACCGCCCAGAAGGTACCCCTCTCGTCCGTATGCCCTGCGACGCAGAATGCCATTGAGCCTTCCCTCGTGTACTTAATTGCGTTGCTAATGATGTTCAGCAGCACCTGCCGAATGCGAACCTCATCACCATGCAGCTTCGTCGGGAACTCAGAATCAACCTGAACTGGGAAGTCGAGCCCCTTCTCCTGCGCCTGCCGCCACACCATGCTCACGATGTTGGAAAGCAGCGAGGGGGTGAGGTAGTCGACTTCCAGAATCTCCATGCTGCCAGTCTCGAGCTTGGACATGTCCAGTATCTCGTTGATGGTGTGGAGCAGAATCCGGCTTGCGACATCGATGTTGCGCGCGTTTTCTCGCACCTCATCGGAGACGTTTGCCCTGAGCGTCATCTCGTTAAAGCCGATGATCGCGTTTACGGGGGTGCGAATCTCGTGGCTCATGCTCGAGAAGAAGCGCTTCTGGGACTTGCTGAGCTCCTCAATCTCTCTTTTCTGCTTCTGCACGATTTTGTTCTCGTCCCGGTACACCTCCGTCACAAACGCGAACAGCACACAGAGCAGGACGGCAACCAAGAGGACGGACAGCAGCGATTCCACGTGTTCCACCGGCACCGTATGTCGCTTGAGCAGCTCGGGATGTGTGCAAGACACCGCAAAGCAGGCGGCACTCGCGGCAATGCACAGCCCCAATACCACAAACCGCTCCCATTTCTCGGTTACAAGAAACACGTAGACGAGCGCGAAAGCAAAGACCACGGGAGCCCCGCCGTACATGCCTCCAGAGTCGAAAAACGTGAGGGGATAAAACGAGAAGTACAGGATGGCAGAGATGGCCGAGCCCAGGCGCATGCTCTTTGAGCGAAAGGTGAAGGCAACCGTCCCGGCAAAGAGCGCAGTGCCAACACACATGATGAGAATTTGCGTCATGCCTCCACCCTGGATAATCTGGTAGATGGTCACGATGACGAACTCCGCCAGGGCTATGGTAGAGAGGAGCTGGAAGAGCCGCTCCCTCAGCTGTTTCTCTGGGTTCAGGATGCGACCCATCATGGAGGTCACTGGCATCACCTCGCAGCATCAACAACAGCACGCAAATCGACTGCAAGGCCCGCATATTTCCCCAAGAAATGCTCGTGCTTGGCAAGAATCGCAGCCTCGTCCCCCCTTTTTCCCGACGACTCCATTGTGCGGGCAAGATCCGCGAGTGAGCGTGCCCCTATCATCATTGAGGTGCTCTTGATGGAGTGGGCGCACCGGGTGTACTGCGGCCAATCCCGGCTCTTGTAAAGACGCGCCAGCTCGGCAAGTCGCTCGGCGCTCTCGTCCAGGTACTCCACCACCATCTCGTCAAAGAAATCGGGGTCACCCGCACAGCAAGCAATACCTTCCTCCACATCTATTCCCAGCCTTGTTAGGGCATCTCTATCGAGCATGTTTAGACCTCCCTCATCGTGTAATCGACATCCTCGTCAATCATCTGGAGCATGATGCTGGCAAAGCGCGGATCGAACTGGCTGCCGCTGCAGCGGGCAATTTCGGCTCGAACCACGTCTTGTGCCATGGCGTCTCTATAGCTGCGGTTGCTTGTCATGGCGTCGTAGGAGTCGGCGACTGCGATAATGCGCGCGACTTCGGGAATGTCGTCGCCAGCCAGTCCATCGGGGTATCCGTGGCCATCGTATCGCTCATGGTGCCACCGTGCGCCAATCGCCAACTCGGGGTAGTCCGTGATGTGGCCCAGTATCTCGGCGCCCATGCCAGGATGCGTCTTGATGGCGGCGAATTCCTCGTCCGTCAGGCGACCCTCTTTGTTTATGATCGAGTCCTGAATGCCGATCTTTCCCACGTCGTGCAGAATGCCCATCATGAATGTTGAGTCCTGCTCTTCCTCGCTGAAGCCAGCTCGCCGGGCAATCTCGCGCGAGTAAGCTGCCACGCGTGATGAATGGCCGTGAGTATAGGTGTCCTTGGCGTCCACGGAAGCTGCCAGCGCCTCGACGATTTGGAGATAGGCACGCGAGAGCTTCTCTGTTTTTGTGCGGATCTCTTGAGCCATGTTGTTGTGTAGTCGGGTGAGCTCAATGGTGTTGTGCACCCGTTTGAGAAGCACTTCCGCGGCAAACGGCTTGCGGATGAAGTCGGCCGCCCCCGCATGAAGGCCGGCAGCCTCTGTCTTCACGTCATCGTCTCCCGTGAGGAATATAACGGGAACGTTGCGGTAAGCGGGGTTGGTGCGAATGTGCTTCAGTAGGTCGAACCCATTCGTATCCGGCATGTATATGTCCAGCAAAAAGAGGTCGAGAGGAGTGCCTTTGCGGAGGTGCGCGTTGAGGTCCTTTCCGGAGTGAAGATAATGGCCCTCAATACCTGCCCGATCGAATATGCGTTTGACTATCCTCAGGCTTATGGCGTCGTCGTCCACAACAACAACTCGCTCTTTCATGCTTCTCCTCTGCTAGGGACCAAGGCGTATAGGCGCACGTTATTGTCACAACATGTTACACGAGCAAAAGCGAGGCCGCACGCCGCTCGTGGCACAAGCCGTACATGATGGTTGCATCATTATGCGCCGTTTTGAGATGTTACGCTCATGCAATAGCATGGCCTAGGCGCCGACAGCTATCGTATGGGAGAGCCGCGCTCGAGCGCGTTCCAGCCTACGCATAAAGGGGGTGTGGCAGGGCAGACTGTCCCCCTCGCCGCCCCCTGTCACGGCGACTGCAATCGCGAACTCCGTGGCCCCGATACGCCCCGCACAACGTGGGTCATGGGCGGGCAGGAGCAAGCACTCCCGCTCCCTTTGTCCGCGCTTGCGCAAGCCCACCAAAAGTATTAGAAATGTCTTACCATCAGCTGAAAGGGGGCGCCGGGCGGCAACCCCGCCGTTGCCTGGACGACCTCAGGCCAAGGCGCATCTCAGGCCAGCGAATCCGGCACGGAGGCGTCGAGCGACGCGGCTGCGGCGGACCAGGACGCGGCCCAGGCCGAGGGCGCCAGCACCACCCACCTGGACGTGCAGAGCGGCGACAAGGTCTGGTACAAGACCGACAAGGACGGATGGAAGATCCCGATCGCGGTCGGCGAAGATAAGCCCGAGGAAGCGGAGGGCTACGTCGTGGCTCGCGACTACGCCTACGCCGACAAGCTCGGCGTGATGGAACCGGGCACCTACCAGGCCTACGCGCTCTTCGACGAAGGCGCGGACTTCGCACCCACCTCACTGGCCGAGGAGACCGTCGTGGTCAACCCGGCGAGCTCTCCCGATCAGGGGGACTCCTCCTCGGAACAGGGCAGCGATACTGGCACGGGCATCGTGACGCGTACCGTCACTTCGCCGAGCACCACGACCAGAACCACAAGCAGCACCACCCCGCTCGCCAAGACCGCCGATGCCACACCCACCGGTATGGTTGCACTCGGCCTGTTCGGTGCGGCCGTACTCGCACTCGGCCTGAATCGCAGGCGCAGCTAGGCGGGCATGAAGGGCACCCGGCCCCAGGCCGGGCCCAAAGGCCCGGGTGACCAGATCGGCGCCAAGCCACAGGGGCTGGTCCCGGAAGTTTTCCGGGACCAGCCCCTGCAATTCTCGTCCATCATCCCCTTGCGGGTGAGGTAATTCTGGCCCAGCCCCCTTTGAACTGGCTGTGGCGACATCAACCTTTTTGCTTGCGATACTCTTGCGGCGTCTTGCCGGCGTATTCGCGAAAACGCGCATAGAAGCTCGTGAGGTTGGCAAGCCCCACAGACTGCGCCACGTCGTAGATGGGCTGTTGGGTACCACGCAGCATGAGCGCCGCGTGGCGCATGCGCTCTGCGTTTACCAACTGCTTGAACGTGAATCCAGTGGCAGAACGGATGAACTTAGAGAGGTACGTGCGCTCGTATCCAAGGTCTGCCGCCATCTGCCCCAGGTTGCCCTCTTTGTAGTGGTTGCTAATATACTCGCGCACACGCCCCACGAGCTCGGAGCGTTCCCAAGCCACGTCATCGAGCTGACCGTGCGGTTCGTACGTGCGCATGAGGTGGGTAAACAGAGCCGCGAGGAAGAAGTTCGTCATGTACGGGCTGGTCATGTCGGGCTCGAGGCACTCGCAGAGCACGCGTTCCATGCAGGTGCGCACGACCTCATCCTTCGAGGTGCGGTAGAAGCGCCACTCGCTGTGCGACGCGCCTATGGTCGTGAGTTGCGTGGCAAAGGGCGATGCGAGGTCGGCGATGCCGTCGAGCATAAAGCCGTCGAAGAACTCCTCGGGCAGGATGATGTTTACGGCAATGTCGTCGGGTCCGGTTTCGCCCACCGAATGGGGAACCTGCCGGTCGAGTACGACGCACTCCCCCTCGCTGAGCATCGAGGGCTTACCGTCCACGACGATGGGAAAGTGGCCCGAGAGGCAGTACGTGATGAGCGCATACGAGAGAATATGCTCGGGCGTCGGCGGCGAGCAAGTCTCGTGGAATGCAACAATGTGGCGGTGGTCGCCGAACTCGCGTCCCTGCCCAAACAGATACACCTTACGTCCGTTGTAGTCGATGAGCTCATACTTCTCTGCAATATGCGCAACGACCTCCTCGTAGGTGTGAGTTTGAACGCCTGCCGCAACGCGTATGGCTCGTGGCAACTGTTGGACTTCCATTGCATCACCGTTTCTCACAAATTCACAGGGTACAACACACAATTTCGTATTGTAGCAGGTTAAAACTCTTTAGTACGGTGTATTGTGTCGATGGCTATAAAGGAGCGCATATGAGTTTTTGCAATGAAGCCCAATGGATATCCGGTCCCGCCTACGACTATGGGACCGACGATGCCGGCTATTACCAGAACCACCCCAACCACGTGCTTGTACGGAGCTTTGATGCGGGACAGCATGAGTCTGCCCTGCTGCATGTTGCCGTGCTGGGCTACGCGCGCGTGCTGCTTAACGGCGTGCCCGTGAGCGACGCCGAGCTGCTTGGCGACTGGACCAACCCCACCAAGGTTGTGTACTACGACACCTTTGACGTGGCGGGGCTGCTGCATGAGGGCAAAAACGAACTCGTGGTGGAACTGGGCAACGGCTGGTACAACCCCTCGCCGCTTACGATGTTTGGCAAGTACAACCTACGTGAGCGCCTGGCCGAGGTGGGCACGCCTTCCGTACTTGTGGACCTGGTCGCGGACGGCGCGCCCGTGCTCGTCTCCGACGACGCGTGGGAGTGCCGCGAGGGCAGGCTCCTGTTCAACAACGTGTATTTGGGAGAGACGTGCGACTTTGCGTATGCGTCCCACACGCTGCCCCTGGTCACCCGCCAAAACACCCGTCACCTGGAGCCTGCGGTGGTTGAGCGCTGCTGCCGCTTCGAGCCAGTTGAGCCCGCGTCCGTGCGCACACTTGCGGATGATAGCGTGCTTGTGGACTTTGGCATGCTCAACACAGGCATGGTAGAGCTTGCGTTCGTGGCCCACAGGGGCGATGAGGTCGTGGTGCGCTACGCCGAGGAGGCGGACGAGGACGGCATGCCGTCGTATGCCTCGAGCTTTGCGGGGCTTGTCGGCCAGCGCGTGCCCGAAGGGTTCGTTATCCCCGGCGGCCCCGGGGCGCCCGAGCAGGCCATCCAAACCGACCGCATCCTGTGCGCGGAGGGCGAGAACCACTTTACAAACACCTTTACTGTGCACTCGTGTCGCTATGCACACATAACGGGCATTGCGCAAGACGACCTTCAGGCCATCACGCTCGCTCCCGTCTACACCAACCTTGCTGCCACAGGCACCGTGCAAACAGGCAACGCGTTCTTCGACCAGCTCGTGGATGCTGCCGTGCGCACCAAGCTCAACAACGTGCACGGAGTTTGGGAGGACTGTGCGCGCGAGCGCCTGGGCTATGGCGGCGACATGATTGCCCTTGCGGCGTCCAACCTCATGGCCTTCGACTGCGAGCAGCTCATTCGCAAAACCGTACGCGACTTCCGCAACGACCAGACTGCGGCCGGCGGCGTGCCCGAGACGGCCCCCTTTGTGGGAATCGGCTCCAACGGCACCGCCCCGGGCGAGGGGCCATTGCTGTGGCAGCTAGCCTACCCGCATCTGGTGCTTCGCGCCTACCAGTACTATGGCGCACGCGACCTCGTGGAGTCCGAGTGGCCCTACGTAAAGCGGCTCGTGGACTACCTGCTGGGGTGGGACCCAGCCGAGCTCGCGCAGCACTGCCTTGGCGACCATGGATCCGTACAGACGAGCGAAAACTTCAAGAGCGGCACGCCGGACAAGGAGTTCGTGGGCTGGTGCACCATCGCACGATTCGCGCGCGCGGCGGCGCGTTTCGAAGCCATTCTCGGTCTACCTGACTCTGGCTATGCAATCCGCTACGACGAGTTGAGGCGGCAGATCCGAGCGCGCTTCCTGCGCGAGGACGGCACCTATGGCGACGGCACCCAAACGGGCATTGCCTTTGCGGCCGACCTCGGCCTCGACGACGAGCGCCGGCTCGCCGCACTTCTTGCGGATAAAGTCAAAGAGGAGGGCGGCGTCCTTGCCACGGGCATCTTCGGCACGACCATCGCCTTCGACCTGTTGCATCGCACCGGTCACTCGGACGTGGTGGAGCGCTGGCTCACGCGCGAGGAGGCGCCCAGCTTCAAGGCCATGCTGGCAAGCGGCAACGGCACTTTGGCCGAGCAATTCGAGACCTTCCTCTCGTCGTACAACCACGCCATGTTCTCCAGCTACCTGCAGTGGTTCTACCAAGGGCTCGGCGGCATCCGCGTGGCAGATGACGCTGTGGGCTGCGACCACGTGGAGATCCGTCCCTACTTTAGCGAGGCCACGGACCACGTGGCGTGTTCGCTTGCCACACGTCTGGGCACGATTCGCACCGATTGGACGCGCGACGCAAACGGCCGTGTGGACTTTGTCTACGACGCGCCTAGCTGCATTCGCGTAGACTCCTACAAAAAGTAACAGCATACGCCACACAATTAGATATTGTCGCAGGTATATTCGCCAATTTATAGTTATAGCAACGATAAGTACCAACTCAATAGGAAGGAACGAGCATGGCAGACAACAAGCAAATAGCAGCCGACGTACTGGCTGCTGTAGGCGGCAAGGAGAACGTGAAGTCTGTGCTTCACTGCATGACACGCCTGCGCTTTAACCTGGTGGACGAGTCCATCGCGAACGACGACGAGGTCAAGGCCGTCAACGGCGCCCTGGGCGTCGCCAAGCAGGGTGGCCAGTACCAAGTTATCATTGGCACCAACGTGCCCGAGGTCTACAAGGAGCTCACCGAGATGGCCGGCATTGGTGCCGAGAAGGCCGTCGACGAGAACCTCGACGAAGCCGAGGCGCCCAAGGGCAAGCTCACTCCCAAGGAGATCGGCAACAACATCCTCAACTACCTCTCCGGATCCGTCGTTCCCCTGATTCCCGTGCTCGTGGGTGGCGCCCTCTTCAAGACGCTCGAGGCGATCTTTGGGCCCACGCTTCTTAACCTCGTGCCGGCGGACAGCCCCTTCGTGTTCCTGTGCGAGATGGTGTACAACGCGGCCTTCTACTTCATGCCCATCATCGCAGGTTTCGCGGCGGCGCAGAAACTCGGCATCAACGGCTTCCTCGGCGCATTCATGGGCGCCGTCCTGATCGAGCCCAGCTACGTCGCCCTGCAAGGCCAGGAGGGTGCCGTCTTCAACGTTTACGGCATCCCCGCCCCGATTAACGGCTACCAGCAGACGCTCATCCCCGTGCTCCTGTGCGTGGCCGCTATGGCACCCATCAACAAGTTCCTCAACGCCAAGATGCCCGCGAGCGTCCGCACCATCTTCGTCCCCTTCCTCACCATGGTCATCATGATGCCCATCGCCCTGTGCGCCCTCGCGCCGCTCGGCAACATGATTGGCAATGCCATCTCCGGATTCTTCTTCTGGCTTGCAGGCACCCCGCTCGGCTTCCTCGCCGTCACCGTCATCTCCGCCCTGTGGCCGCTCCTCGTTATGACTGGCATGCACGTGGGCATGGCCGCCATCGCCCTTGCCGACTACGCTCAAACAGGTCAGGACACCATGCTGCTGCTCGCCGCCACCGTCCAGGCATTCACCGTCTCCGGCGTCGCCCTTGCCGTATGGCTGCGTATGAAGGATCCCGAGCAGAAGACCCTCGCCTTCGGCTACTTCGTGACCCAGTTCATCGGCGGCGTGGGCGAGCCCCTGCTCTACGGTGTGTTCCTGCGCTACAAGCGCCCCTGGATCGCCTCCATCGCAGGCGGTGCGGCCGCCGGACTCTACGCGGCGCTGACCGGAGTCATCCTCTACACTCCCGTGCAGGGCATCTTCTCGCCCCTCTCGTTCCTCGGCGGCGACCAAATGAACATGGTCAACGGCTGCATCGCAATCGCCCTCGGCATGATCGTTGCCTTCGTGGTCGCATGGTTCACGGCACTCACACCCGCCCAGATGGAGGGCAAGGAGTAGACCGCGCACAGCAACTAAGCCCTTCCTTTCCTTGCGCCGCCCCCTCACGGGGGCGGCGCTTTTTGCAATAAACCACAACAACGGTTCTTGCTATCTGGCATCATGGGGACGAGGCTTTACAAACTCGCACCTAATCAACTACAAGGAGAGCATGAATGCATTACGAAGAGGTATTTTTGGGCGAAGACGGAGCAGCACGGCTCGACTGCCACCTTTTGGATCCTGAGGTTGCGACAGGTGTCTACAAGAGCCTCGGACCTTCGTGTGGCAAACCAACGAGGACGAGGTTGTAACGTCGTATGAGACGACCGAGCTGGTAGCGCTGCTCCAGCGCGCAGGTGTGCCCGTGGAGTTCCACCTCTACGAGCGCGGGATTCACGGCATGGCGCTTTCCGACCGCAGCACGGCAAGTCGGGAGGACCCACTCAACGACGAGGCGGCAACCTGGGCTGGACTTTGCGCGAACTGGCTCGCTCTCGACGATAAGGAAGAGCTGAGCCACTGCTGACGCAAAAAACAGCATAACGTGAGAGCGTATGAGCAAAATGGTCGCAAGCCATGGCAACAAAACTAAGAAATTGGTCGCAAATAACTATCTATCATTGCTAAAATTGGTCGCAAGTCATAACTCACAACACGAAGGCGGTGGTTTTCATGTCGCTTTGTCGCAGCATCGAAGACGAGCTGACCCGTTGGTACGAAGACCCCTCCCACAAGGCGCTCCTCGTTACCGGTGCCAGACAGGTTGGCAAGACCTTTGCCGTCCGCGAGTTCATGAAGGAGCACTACGATACGGCGCTCGAAATCAACTTTGTAGAGACGCCACAGGCAAAGGCCATCTTTGAGGGCAATCTTGATGCCAATACACTGATCGCCAACATCACGGCCTTTTCTGGTGTGCCACTCGTACAAGGCAAATCCCTCGTCTTCTTCGATGAGATACAGGAGTGCCCGCGCGCGAGAACGGCCATCAAGTTCCTTGTCGACGACGGCAGGTTTGACTACATCGAGTCGGGATCGCTCCTGGGTGTCCTCTATCACGATGTGCCGTCGCTTCCCGTGGGGTACGAAAACGTCATGCGAATGTACCCTTTGAGTCTGAGGGAGTTCTTCGTGGCCTTGGGCGTGCAGGCAGAGACTTTGGATCTGCTTGAGGACTGCCACAGACGAAGGACGACGGTTCCGACTGCCATTCACGAGCGCATGCTTCGGCTGACTCGGCTCTATTTGGCCTGCGGCGGCATGCCCGCTGCCGTCGATCGACTGGTGCAGACGCAGGATCTGGCCAGCGTCCTTGCTGTGCTGCGAGATAGCCTCATGTCAAGTCCATTTTTGACGCAATGCCGAGCGAGATCATTGGTACCAACAAGCGATTCACGCTTCGCGACCTTGCACCGTCGGCGCGTATGGAACGGTATGCGTCGGACTTTATGTGGCTGGTTGACGCAGGGGTGGCTCTTCCTTGCTATAACGTCCGGGCACCTCAGGCACCGCTTGCTCTCAATGAGCAACATAGCCTCTTTAAGCTCTATCCATGCGACGTGGGCCTACTGGGGGCGATGCTCGAGCAGTCCGTGCAGTTCGACCTGGTTCAGGGCGATCCGGGAATAAACAACGGTGCCTTGCTTGAGACGCTGGCCGCCCAAGAGCTCGTCGTGAACGGTTATGGCCTGCGTTACTTTGACAAGTCGAGGTATGGTGAGGTCGACTTCGTTTTGCAGAGCGGATCGCATGTCCTACCTGTTGAGATTAAGTCGGGGGCGTCTTATCGGCGTCACAAGGCTTTGGATAACGTGCTGGGCGTGCGCGAGTGGGGCTTGGAAGAAGCGCTCGTATTCTGTTCGGACAACGTGCAGGTTGACGGATCCATTTGCTACCTTCCCTGGTATCTGCTCATGTTCTGTCGGGCCGTAGAGGAGACGCCGTTGCTGGTGTCGTGGTAAAGCGAATTATGGGAATGCGACGCAGGGGCTCACTTGTCTCGTAGGTCACCTCATACACGCCGGTCGCGAGCACGCGTCCGCCCAGCTCTATCGGTCTGTCCCAAAGATGCGTCCTGCAAGTACGTTGCGACTTTGTGGGCTCAAGGGCTCCCGTTTTGTCCGGTGTGCCGCAACAGCGTTTCATCGGCGGCATTTGCCTGGCGAAAGGGCTTGTCCCTTTTGGCCATCGGAATGTCCAAAAGGGACAAGCCCCAACGGCCATGCGTAAAACCAGCCGACATGGAGTAGGATATCTTGAGCTACGACTACACAAGTTGCCTTACGAAAGGGGATTTCCATGGCCGTTTGCCAAACCAAACTCGCAGAGTCGGGTACCAAACGAGACGTGCTCGTTGTTGTGGACATGCAGGTGGACTTCGTAGACGGCGCCCTCGGAACCACCGAGGCCGAGGCGATCGTGCCGCGCGTGTGCGAGGTGATCCAAAACTGGGACGGCACCGTTATAGCCACGCTGGACACGCACGCTCCCGACTACCTCCAAACGCAGGAGGGCCGCAACCTGCCCGTGGTGCACTGCGTGCGCGAAACGCCCGGCTGGGCTTTCGATGCGCGGGTGGCCCAGGCGCTCGACGGTCGCCCCGACCCGTACTATGTGTACGAGAAGCCGACCTTTGGGAGCATGGCGTTGGCGCGTGACCTTGTCGCGGCAAACGCCGTGGCGCCAATCCGCTCGATCACGCTCATCGGACTGTGCACCGACATCTGCGTGGTTTCCAACGCGCTGCTCATCAAGGCCGCACTGCCCGAGGTGCCCCTGCGCGTGCTGCCCGATGCCTGTGCCGGTGTGACACCTGCGGCTCACGACGCCGCGCTGGCGACCATGGCGAGCTGCCAGGTGGCCACGGCATAGGCAGAAGGCACATGCTTGTTTTTTGTAACCTAATGTTCGACGAGGAATCACAGAGGCTCAAACATGAATCTATTCGATGGGGCAATCTCTATCACCGGAGTTACCTTCCTAGTCTTTATGGGGTTCGAGATCATCTTCTTCGGCTATCTGCTGGGAAGGATCAGAATCAAAGGCATTGGTCTGGGAACGGCGGGCGTATTCATCGTCGCGCTGCTTTACGGCGCTCTCTATAGTACCGAGATCGGACAGAACATTACCCAGACCGTGGCGGGCGAGAAGGTCGACATCTCCTTGAACTCGCTCAAGGTCATCGACACCACGGGCCTCGTTGTTTTTGTCGGCTCCGTTGGTCTGATCTCTGGTCCCGGCTTCTTCAAAAGCCTAAGATCGAACTTCAAAGACTATTTCTTGGTCGCTGTCGTCATAACCGTGGTCGGCATCCTCGTGACGGTCCTTTGCTTCTATTTGGGACGTGGTGCGCAGAGCAGTGACCAAGAGAGCATCGCGGCGCTATCCGGCGTCATGTCCGGAGCGCTAACCAGCGCTCCCGCACTGTCTGCGGCAAAAGACGTTGTGGCAACCGTTGCTGCCGACCAAGGGTCGGTCTTGTCGGCTGCGGATGCAGAGGCCATAGTCTCTGTGGGATATGGTATTTCCTATGTCTTTGGGGTGATTGGCGTCGTTTTGTTCGTGCAGATCATTCCGACTGCCACCAAGGCAAACATGGAAAAGGAGCGCGCCCTTATCGGCTCCAAGGACACTGGCGAGGGAGTTGCCGCGAGGAAGTGGTTTGAGGTGGATCCGCAGGGTTTGTGCGCCTTCGCGTTTGTCATGGTGGTAGGCATCCTTATTGGGACCTTTAGGATTCCGTTGACGCCCAAGGGGTATTCCGGTGCGACCTTTAGTCTTACGTCCACCGGTGGCGTGCTGCTCATGGGATTGGTTGTGGGCCACTTTGGGCATATTGGGCCGATTGGGGTCAACCTCTCGTCGAACACGCTCCGAAGCTTTCGAGAGCTGGGCCTCGTTCTCTTCCTTGTTGGCTCAGGCGTAGCCGGCGGAATGAAGTTTGTCGAATACTTCAAGCTGGTCTACTTCTTCTACGGGATCATCATCACGTTGGCGCCGATGCTGGCCGGCTACCTGTTCGCGAAATACGTGCTGAAGATGCCCTTGCTCAACAACCTCGGCTCGATCGCGGGAGGCATGACGTCGACCCCGGCTCTTGCCGCGCTCATAGACTCGGCGAAGACGGAAGATGTGACACCCGCCTATGCGGCAACCTACCCGATCGCATTGACGGGCACGATTGTTGGCGTCCAGTTCTTGGTTCTGCTGCTGTCGTAGCAAAAATGGCCAAAGGGGACAAGCCCCTTTTGCCAGTTTATTGCTCTTCGAGCACCAGCTCTGGGGCTGCCTGTCGATACGCCCGCGGACCTTGCCCAACTATCTGCTTGAAGCGATAACTAAGCCCTCCCTTTCCTTGCGCCGCCCTCCCACAAAGGGTGGCGTTAATTCTACGAACCGCTGCGGCGACCCTCTTTTTCTGGCACCATAGGAGCGGGAGAATCTGCGCGCCGCACCTTTTGAACCACAAGGAGCGTACTTGCGCGAGCTGGCTCGCGCTTGATGGCAAAAGAGCTGAACCGCTACTGACGACAAGAGCTATGGAGGGTTTGATGGACTTAGTTTCATTGCCAGGATACGTCCCTGGCTTTCCGGACACGATGGGCGTGCGCGATCTTGGAGGACAGCGTGCGGCCGACGGCAGGCTCGTGAGGCACAAGACGCTCTTACGTGGGGCGGCACTCGTCGACTTGGACGAGTCCATGCGTGCGATAGTCGAGTCGTGGTGCCTGCGCTCGATGCTGGACCTGCGGGCGGATGGCGAGGTCGTGGGCCGTCCCGACTTCGTGCCCGCGGGTGCGCGCTACGAGCGGATCCCCGGCATGTGGACGAGCGACGGGCGCCCCGTGGACTTCTCGCCAGAGGGAATCGAGCGCATTATGGAGCGTGAGCGCAACCCCGAGACGTTTATGGGCGGACTGTACGCATCCATGATGTTCGGCAACGCCGCCGTCCATCGGCTGGTTGCGTGGGTCGCGTCGGGCGAGACACCCGTTTACTTTCACTGTTCGGCCGGGAAGGACCGCACGGGCGTGTGCGCCGCGGTGCTGCTCATGCTGCTTGGTGTGCCCGACGAGGACATAATAGCGGAATTCCTGCTCACCAACGAATACCGCGCCGCAGAGATTGCTCACCTGCCCAAGGAGTTACCCGCCTGGATGGCAGACATTGCGCCCGAGAAGCTGCGCCGCATGGCGGGTGTCGACGAGACGACCCTGCAGACCGCCTTCGACGCGGTCGACGCGCGCCACCACACCAGGGAGGAATACTTCCAGTCGGAGTTTGGCTTGGACGGCGAGGGGCTGCGCGCCTTGAGGGACCGCCTGCTCGTTTGATTGTTGTGTCGCAAACGTGAGCAATACTGGCACAATTTGTTAGTTAACAGCACATCGTTAGACATAGAACCCATGATGCGTGTTATCCATACTTGTTAGTACGGCAATCACATCTTCGAGAGGAGAAGCATCATGGGTCATCGTATCACGGTAACGAGAAGGAACTTCCTATCAGCAGGCCTGGGCGTAGCGTCGGCAACTGTCTTGGCCGCGTGCGGTAATGCCGTGAACAGCGGCGGCAACGCGAAGTCGACTCCGGCGACGCAGGTCACGCCCTTCGACAAACTCGCCGAGACGGACGGCAACTTTGCCTACAACGCCGCAGAGGACGATGTTACGTTGCATCATTCCGATATCCTGCCGCCCAACTACTACATCTTCGCAGGCGCCAAGGACGCCAAGGGCGCCGCCGAGCTGGTGGGACAGCTGGGCCTCGCGAAGTCTATCGAGGAGTACGTTGGTCGCGTCACCGTGGTGAACCCCGCCGACGGCAAAGCGTATGCTGCCGCCGACGCCGACAAGTTCGTGGAGCTGGCCGCCGCTGCCGGCCCCGCAAACAACGTTAAGGTCATCGGCGTGGACGAAGGCGCCGACTTCGTACTGGGTGCCCTCGCCCCCAAGCTGTACTTCGTGGCCGGCATCATGACCTACGGCGGCAGCAAGGCGGATGCCGCGGGCGTGCCCTTCGTGCCGGCGTACCTCAGCAACGCGCCCCAGGCAGCCGTGGATGCCGTGATTGCGGCCAATGGCGCCAAGGAGATGGAGAAGGGCGTCTTCGAGAATGCCGACGACCCCCTCAAGCGCGTGGTGGTTGCCTCCGACGCCGACCTCACCACGGCCGCGACGAACGCTTGGGACCAGATCTTCTCGAAGAACTACCGCCAGCACAACGAGGTCACCGAGTTCTACATGGCTAGTATCACCGACCTCACCGACCCCTACCCGCTGTACAGCATTCCCGACTTCTCGCAGTTCGACTACGTGGAGAACTACAACGCGGCCGTGAAGGGCCTCGAGGGCAAGTATACCTGGTTCGAGTACGTGCCCACGAAGCTTTCCGACGCTGCCAACGGCTCTGTACCCCTCATCGTGACCCTGCACGGCAACCTCAACGACACCCGTGCGCAGGCCGAGTCCAGCGGATGGCTGGAGCTGGCACTCGAGGAAGACTTCATCGTAGTTGCGCCCGAGTGGCAGGACGTGGTGTACGAGTCCGGCTCCGACGAGCCCCTGCCAAACTTCTTCAAGTGCGACGGCTTGCAGAACGACCGCATCATCACCTGGCTCAAAACGATGTTTGCCAAGTATCCGCAAATCGACACCCACCGCGTGTACGTGACGGGTCTTTCTGCCGGCTCATCGGCCTCCGAGCTCTACGGCGTGAAGTACGCCGACACCTTCGCGGCCGTTGGTGGGGTCTCTGGCCCCGGCATCGACAAGGACGAGATTGCCAAGCTCGCAGAAAAGTGGGACGGCACGCCGGTTCCCTTCACCTACCTCTGTGGTGATCACGACTTCTTTGGCATGATTCCGGTGGACGGGTCGAGCAAGAACTCCTTCCCCGTAGACGAGGCAGGAACGCGAATCCAGGACGTCGACCCGCGCGTGCCTATCTTCCCTCTGCTGCAGGCTTACATGAAGATCAACGGCTTGGATGTACCCGAGAAGATGGACATGAAGGCCAACGAGTGGTACGGCATCAAGTTCGACAAGAGCAGCAACATCATGCTGGGCGAAAAGAGCGCCCAGGAGAACGTGCTCAACGGCGCGGACGGCGAGCCCATCATGAAGCTTGTGGCCATCAAGGACCAAGCTCACTGGAACTGGAAGCCCGAGGCAGCCTACCTCTGGGAGTTCTTCAAGAACTTCTCACGCTAGGGATACAGGTGATACAACCACTCCGGGGGGTCCCGTGCCGGGAATGGCACGGGACCCCCCGGACTTCCAATGGATATTAGTTTCTGTCACCAACTCACAGTGTATATGGCACATATTGATATTGTTGCAGGTATTCTACCTAATCTATAGTTATTTATAACAATTACAACACGTTGGGAAAGGGTACGCAATGGCATGTTATCTGGCAGTCGACATCGGGGCGTCGAGCGGGCGTCACATCGTGGGGCAGGTCGTGGACGGCCGCATGGAGCTCACGGAGGTCTACCGGTTCGAGAACGGACTCACGCGCAAGGATGGCCATCTCTGCTGGGATATCGACGCGCTGGCTCAGAGCGTGATCGCCGGCCTCGCCGCAGCAAAGGAAGCTGGCTTTACGCCCACGACCATCGGCATCGACACCTGGGCGGTGGACTACGTGCTGCTGGACGAGCGCGACCGGCGTCTCGGCGAGTGTGTGGGCTACCGCGATAGTCGCACCGACGGCATGCGCGACGCGCTCGAGCTGGCGGGGATCCTCCCCTTCGACGAGCACTACGCCCACACGGGCATTCAGTACCAGCAGTTCAACACGGCCTACCAGCTGTGCGCGCTCAGCCGCGAGAATCGCGAGCAGCTGGACAACGCAACAGCCCTGCTCATGGTTCCCGACTACCTCAACTGGGTTCTTACCGGCAAGAAGGCGCAGGAGTACACCAACGCGAGCACCACGGCGCTGGTCAACGCGCAGACCTGCGACTGGGATGACGAGCTCATCGATCGTCTTAACCTGCCATGGGATATCTTCCAGCCCATTCGCATGCCGGGCGAGACATTGGGACACCTGCGTCCCGAGGTTGCAGAGCGCGTAGGCTTCGACGCGGAGATCGTGCTCGTGGCGTCGCACGACACCGGCAGCGCATGGCTTTCCGTACCCGCGCGCGACGACAAGGCCGTGTACTTCTCCTCCGGAACGTGGAGCCTGGTGGGCGTAGAGAATCGTGAGCCCATCTGTACGCCCCAAAGCGCCGCCGCCAACTTTACTAACGAGGGCGGCTACGAGCGACGCTACCGCTACATCAAGAACATCATGGGCTTGTGGATGATCCAGAACGTACGGCACGAACTGGGCCAGAAGACTGGTACGGCACCAACGTGGGACGAGCTGGTGAAGGCCGCCGAGCAGGCGCGAGCCACAGGTTTCCATGCAGTGGTGGACGCCGACGACCCCGAGTTCCTCGCCCCCGCAAGCATGCTCGCCGCGCTGCGCGAGGTCTGCGAGCGCTCCGGCGAGCCAGTGCCCACCACCATGGGCGAGTACGCGCTCTGCGTCTACGACTCACTGGCCGCCGACTACGCTCGCACGATCGAGCAGATGAGCGAACTCACGGGCGTGGACTACACCAGCATAAACATCGTGGGCGGTGGCTCCAACAACGGCTATCTCAACCAAGCCACGGCAGACGCCTGCGGGCTGCCTGTGTACACCGGCCCCACCGAGGGCACCGCACTCGGCAACCTCATGGTGCAGTTCATACACGCGGGCGAGTACGGCTCGCTCGAGGAGGCACGTGCCGCCATTAAGAAGAGCTTTGAGATTCGGGAGTACCTGCCGCGCTAGGCAGATGGACATAGAAAGGAAAAGACCATGGCAATCGAGGATTTGGGCATCGTGAAAGACATCAAGCGGGGGGCTTCTCGCCTCGCAATCGAGAATCTGGACTTCGTTAAGGGCTTTACCCGCATGTGCAACGACGGCTGGCTGCAAGGCTGGCACGAGCGCAACGGCGGAAACCTCACCTACCGCATGGCCGACGAGGACGTTGAGGCGGCGCGTCCGTTCTTCGATAGCGAGCCGCGCGAGTGGGTCGAGATGGGCGTTACTGGCAAGAACCTTGCCGGCTCGTACTTCCTGGCCACCGGCTCCGGCAAGTTCATGCGCAACGTGGCCGATGATCCCGCGCACAACATCGGTATCGTCCAGATCAATGAGGCAGGTGACGCCTACCGCATCATGTGGGGCCTGCTCGACGACGCCAAGCCCACGAGCGAGTTCCCCAGCCACTACATGAACCACTGCGTTGCCGCTGAGCGCACCAACGGTGCCAACCGCGTGATTTACCATGCCCATACGCCGGGCGTCATCCAGATGAGCTTCATCGTGCCGCTTACCGACCGCGACTTCACCCGCCGCCTGTGGCAGATGATGACCGAATGCGTGGTCGTGTTCCCCGCAGGTGTGGGCGTCGTTCCCTGGATGGTCCCCGGTGGCGCGGCGATCGCCGAGGCGTCGAGCGAGCTCATGAAGACCTACGACACCATCGTGTGGGCGCATCACGGACTCTTTGCCGCAGGCCCCGACTTCGACACCACCTTTGGCCTCATGCACACGGTCGAGAAGGCAGCCGCGCTCTACTGCGGTGCCCGCGCGGCCAACGGCGGCTCCGAGGACTGGCTCAACAAGATTGAGGATAAGGGTCTCATTGACACCTGCCACGACTTCAACATTGCCATCAACGAGGCGTTTGTCGACTAGACGGCCACAAAGGAAAGGATCCAGACATGCTTGTAAACACCAAGGCCAAGGTGGCTGTCTTCTCCGTTGCGCTCGGTGCGTACCTGCCCCAGTTCCCCGAGCTCGTACCCGAGTTCGAGCAGCAGTATGCCGACTTTGTTGCCTCCCTGCCCGATACGGTGGAGGTCGTGGACGGAGGTATGTGCACCACCAAGGAAGCCGCTCAGGCCGCGGGTGACAAGTTCCGCGCAGCCGACGTGGACCTCGTGTTCTGCCAACTGCTCACCTACGCCACGAGCTACAACATGCTGCCCGCCATCCGCGACCTCAGCGTGCCCGTCGTTCTTGTCAACCTCCAGAAGGTTCGCTGCCTCGACTTCGAGAAGGCAGGCACGGCCGAATGGCTGGGCATCGGCTATGCGGGCGGCGCCGTGGGCGAGATGGTTGCAGATCTGGAGCGCGCCGGCAAGCGCCATGCGGTCATCACCGGCGTCGTGGAGGGCGGCGACGCGCAGGTAGCCGCCGAGGTCGAGGACTGGTGCCGCGCAGCCCAGGTGCGCCGTCGCCTGCGCCACACCAACCTCGCCCAAATCGGCCGTCCCTACCCCGGCATGATGGACCTCTACATCGACGAGACCAACCTCTACCACCGCATGGGCCTCTACACCAAGCAGTTCGACTGGGAGAAGATGTGGGCCATCGCCGACGACGTCACCGACGAGGACGCTATCGCCGCAAAGATTGCCGACATACACGAAACCTTCGACATCCTGGGCGACTACGACGAGGAAAGCATCCGCGAGATGGCACGCTACGTCGTGGCCTTCGAGCAGTGGGTGAAGGATGAGGAGCTGGGCTTTGTGGCGAGCCACTACGACGGCTTCGCGAAGGGAAAGGCGGGCGTGCTCGACTCCATGCTCATCCCCGCGTTCTCCATGCTCATCAAGCAGGGCGTCGCCTGCGCCGTGGAGGGCGACATCAAGGTCGCGATGGGCATGAGCATCATGAAGACCATCAGCGGCGCCTGTCAGCTCTCCGAGTTCTACACCTTCGACTTCAACGACGACGTCGTGCTCATCGGCCACTCCGGCTCGGGCGACGCGGACTTCTCCACCGCGCGCAAGGCCTCGATGGAGATCGTGCCCGTGTTCCACGGCAAGGCGGGTGGCGGCTTCCTCACGCGCTTCTACCCCAAGGCGGGTCCCGTCACCTACCTGGGCATCACGCAGGATGCGAACGGACGCTTCAGGTTCGTGGTGAGCGAGGGCGCGATCGAGGACGGTCCCACGCTGGGCAACGGCGACACCACCTTCCGCACGCGCTTTTCATGCGGCGCGCGCGAGTGGAACAACCGCTGGTGCGAATGCGGCCCCACGCATCACTTCGCCGCGGCGCAGGGTTCCTGGACCGACACCATTTGCAAGGTCGCCAAAATCCTGGACGTTCCCGTGGAGGTCGTCTGCAGGTAGGGTTGAGTCTGTAGAACCCTACCGTCGGAAGAAAAGCCCCCGCAAGCAACAGCACATCGCCTGCGGGGGCTCGAGTAGACACGTTCGCGCCGGTGTTGTGGGTTCGCTCGGCTACCTGTTGACGCAGGCGGCCCTGCCGGCGTCGTAGCCGCGGGGCACCTAGCCCTGCGGCAGCACCTGCACCTCCACGGCCTCGAGGCGGCGGGACTGGCCCGGATGGCCGGTCCTTGCCCCCGTCGCCCTCGGCCGGGGCCGCGTCACAGCCACGGCCATGTCCGGCCCACAGCCTGCCCGACTACGAGACACGGGCACGGAAACCAGGCGCCATTGTCCCGTCTCGGCTAGCCCGCGGATGCGGGTATACTGTTGCCAAAAGCCAGCGTAGCCGGGAGGACGAATGGGAATCTACCTCAACCCGGGCAACCGGATGTTCCAACGTGCACTCAACGCGCAGTTCTACGTTGACAAGAGCGAGCTCTTGTCGTTCATGAACGCGCGTCTTGGGCTCGACTCGGGCTTCGTCACCGTGAGCCGGCCCAGGCGCTTCGGCAAGTCCGTGGACGCGAACATGCTCGTGGCCTACTACTCCCGAGGCTGCGACTCGCGCGCGCAGTTCGAGGACCTCAAGATTGCCTCCGACCCCACCTTTGAGCGCCACCTCAACGCCCACGACGTCATACGCGTGGACGCCCAGCGCCTGATAGGGCGCGGCGGCGGGATCCAGAACCTGCCGGAGACGTTCCAAGAGGAGGTCCTCGAGGAGCTCGAACGCGAGTGGGACTGCCCCATGAGGGAGGCCGCCGACGACGAGGCCCTGCAGCGCCGCTGGCTCGACTTCCTGCGCGACCTCTTCAAGGGCGCCCCCTACGTGGACGCGGCCTACATGACGGGCATCCTGCCCATCAAGAAGTACGGCCGCCACTCGGCGCTCAACCTGTTCGACGAGTACTCCATCGTGGACCCGAAGGACCTCGCCGGACTCGTCGGCTTCGACGCGGACGAGGTCAGGCGGCTCTGCGCGCGCTTCGGCATGGACTACGCGCAGATGGAGCGCTGGTACGACGGCTACCTCATCGGCTCGGGCGGGGACGCGCGACACGTGTACAACCCCAACTCCGTGGCGCGCTCCATCGGCAGCGGGCACTACTCCAACTACTGGACCTCCACCGAGACATACGAGGCGCTGCAGGCCTACATCGACATGGACTTCGACGGCGTGCAGGCCGACCTCGTGGCCATGCTCGACGGGCAGCGCGTTTCGGCGGACGTCTCGACGTTTGACAACACCATGACTGGCGTCGGGAGCAGGGACGAGGTCTATGCCCTCCTCGTGCACCTTGGCTACCTCGGCTACGACGAGGACGACGAGTCCGTCTTCATCCCCAACGAGGAGATCCGCCGCGAGTTTAGGACCGCCATTCGCACGGGCGCCCGACCGCAGCTTGCGGCGCTCGTGCGCGACTCGCGCGAGCTGCAGCGCCGCACGCTGGAGGGCGACGCCGCCTACGTGGCCGACGCGGTGCGCCGGGCGCACAACAGCGCC
>CADAAU010000012.1 GCA_902786015.1 uncultured Coriobacteriaceae bacterium | reverse complement strand
TTGCTACTTCTTCCCAAGTATAGCCTCGTTCAAGCATTGATTCGGCTCTTTGGATTTTGCTAGTAGACATTCCAACCGACGATTTTGGCATGGCTCTTTCGCGAAGTTTGTCAATGTCTGTGTTTGCAAGAATTTCTTGAACCTTTGTATCAGAAATAGCTCCAGCTTGAATAGCTTCCCATTCTCTATCACTAATGTCGATATTAATTTTACCAGCACCTGTGACAGCTCTAGCATATTCAAGAGCTCTAGACTTTGCTTTCTTTTCAGCATCATTATCATACTCAGGATGCGCATCGACCAATGGTTCTACTGCCGTAACCGATACCTCCGATCAGCAGAAGACCCAGCAACCGGCTCCCGCCCCGGCTCCTGAGCCCGCGCCTGCCGAGCCAGCTCCCGAGGAGCAGGAACCCGTTGTGGAAGAGGTAAACGATGACGCCACGGTCAACAACGGTGGAGTCGAAATCAATTAGTACGAATGTTTTCTGAGGACGCAAACGTTTAAGGGATTGGATAAGATGGCGTTCTTTGACTCATTGTTTGGAGAATATGGCGGAGACCTTGCCATCGACTTGGGTACCGCCAATACGCTTGTTGCCGTGCGCGGCCAGGGCATTGTACTCAACGAGCCCTCCGTCGTTGCTATCGACAAGAGCGAGGACCGGGTGCTTGCCGTCGGATCGGACGCCAAGCGCATGATTGGACGCACGCCCGGTTCCATCATTGCCGAGCGCCCTCTAAAGGACGGGGTCATCGCTGACTTTGACGTTACTGAGGTAATGCTTAGGTACTTCATCGAGAAGGCACGCGAGAGGCAATATCCTTGGTCGCCTCGACCCCGTGTCGTCGTTTGCGTCCCATCTGGTGTCACGTCGGTCGAGAAGCGCGCCGTCTTCGAAGCAACAATCTCGGCAGGCGCACGACAGGCGTTCCTTATCGAAGAGCCAATGGCCGCCGCCATTGGCGCGGATTTGCCCATTGAGGATCCCACTGGTTCCATGGTGGTAGACATCGGTGGCGGTACTACCGAGGTGGCCGTCATTGCCATGGGTGGCATTGTCGTCTCGAAGTCCATTCGTACGGCCGGAGACGAGTTCGACCAAACGATTTTGGAGCACGTCCGTGATGTCTATAACCTTTCCATCGGTGAACGCACTGCTGAGGACATAAAGATCAAGGTTGGATCTGCGGCTCCGCTCCGCGAGGAACTTGACGTCGAGGTTAATGGACGAGACGTGATGAGCGGCATGCCCAAGACGGTTCGCATCGAGAGCGAAGAGATTCGGCGTGCATTGGACAAGCCCCTCGATGAGGTTACGAAGGCTGTAAAGGATACTTTGGACGCTACGCCCCCCGACTTGGCGAGCGATCTCATGTACTATGGCATCCTTCTTACTGGTGGCGGAGGCTTCCTTAGGGGTCTCGATCAGCGGCTGCGTGACGAGACCGGCGTCCCCGTCAACGTGAGTCCCACCGCGCTCGAAAACGTCGTTAATGGCTGCGCCAAGGTGCTCGAGGCCAACGCCTTGTCGGGAGGCTTCGTGCAAAGTGCAGGCTTGTAAGGGGCGACAGTTATGCCGAAGATGCCGTCCATCTCGAGTGGACGCGCCAAGTCATCATCTTCCAAGCTCAGACGTAGGGAGCCTGGTGGAAGTGCTGGCGTGTTGACCATTGTGCTTGTCGTCTTTTCGCTTGTGGTGTTTACGCTTAGCGTACGCGAGGGAGAGACGGGCTTCTTTGGCGGAATTAGATCGGCTGTACAAACGATCGTGTCGCCTATCCGTCTGGTTGGCGCCTATGCCACAGCTCCTTTCGCGGGTATGAGCAACGTCATGCGTAACCTCACGGCAGACGAACAGACGCTGTCGGAGCTCAAAGACGAAAACGATCGCCTTGTGGCTCGAAATGTGGAACTCGAAGAGGCCGAACAAACCGCACGGCGGCTCGAAGATCTCCTCGAACTGCGAAACAACTACAACCTTCAGTCGCTTGCAGCGCGCGTTATTTCTGGATCCACGGATTCGTGGGTTGCGTCAGTCTCCATCGACAAGGGGTCGTCCTCGGGCGTGACAGTTGGCATGCCGGTGGCAAACGCCACGGGTGCCATCGGGCAGGTTATCTCATGTTCTGCGTCAACCTCTATCGTGCGCTTGCTCACTGATGAGGGCTCATCGGTTTCTGCGATGGTCCAGTCGAGCAGGGCGCAAGGCATGCTGGAGGGCTCGACCGACGGGACGTTGCGTCTTGCTCTCATTAGGACGGACCAAACGGTAAATGTTGGAGATGTCGTGGTAACAAGTGGCCTTGGAGGTGTGTTTCCCAAGGGGCTGCCGGTAGGGAAAGTGTCGAGCGTCGAAAAGAACCCGGGCTCGACGTATTACACAATACAGGTCGAGCCGTTTTCGCATCCTGAGCAGCTCGAGGAGGTTCTTGTCATCACATCCCTTACCGAGGCTCAGCAGGCAACGAGCGAGGATATCGATGCCGCTGACTCGCCTGATCTTGAGGCGGCATCGGGACGGTCTGTTGCGTCCAACGATGAAGAGAAAGATGAGCAGAAATCTGAAACAGAGGCAGAGAGTGACCCGCAAGGTACGACCAGCCAAACAACAACGAATAACAGCGCTACAAACATCAGTGGAGAAACGAGCGAGAGCAAGCAGACGGGCAATTTGAGCAACAGGCAGGGCACGACAAATGCGGGGCAGAATGCCAATGCATCGGAGGAGGTGTAGCGCATGCAGGTCAAAGACTCAAACAAAAAGCGACGCGACGTATTTGTTCTTGCCGGTGTGTGCATACTCCTGCAGCTGGTGCTTGCCCCCTACGTTGTCGTAGGCAACGGTCATCCGAACTTCGCTCTTGTGTGTGCTGGTGTGCTCGCACTTTCTATCGGCGGGCGTGAGGCGGTAATCGGCGGGTTTGCCGCGGGTCTCCTCTTTGACCTGACCTCCTCGTCACCCATAGGCCTTATGTCCATGCTGTTCACGGTGTTTTCGTATGTGCTTGGAATTGAGGAGCGCAACAGATTTGCCGATGGATTCGTGTCATCGCTTTCGTCATTTGGCGTTGGGTCTTTGTGCGTCCTGCTCGCGTATCATTTGACGATGCTCTTGCTTGGAGATGCCTCGAGCTTCTCTGACGTCTTTATGATGAGTGCGGTCCCGAGCTTTGCGCTCACGTTTCTGGGTTTTCTCCCCTTTGCTTACCGACAGGTTCACAAGGCAGGGAAGCGGCACGGCATATCGGGGGGAGCCTCGTCATCTCACCGCGGTGGGCAGCATTACGACGTGAGCAATTTGTAGGCGATGCCGTATGACGCTTACGACGATTATCATCATTCTGATTATCATTTTGCTTTTGTCGCTCGTCGGACTCTACGTGTTTTACAACAGGGGAGATGACGAGCGCCTAAAGATGGATATTGGTGGCGCTGCTCCGCGTGCCGCGGGTGGTAACGATGCCTCGGCCGAGAACAGTGTGCGCAATCGCCTGCTGGGCCTCGGCGTCGTCTCTGCATCGGTTGTGGGCGTACTGCTCGCACGACTGTGGTCCATGCAGCTTGTGTCCAATGAGGAATATAGCAAGCAGGCCGAGCAGAACAGAACGCGAACCATCTCGCTTGCTGCGCAACGAGGGCGTATCCTCGACAGGAATGGCAACGAGATTGTGGGAAACCGACCCAGTCTGACCGTCGTGTCGAAGCCTAGCGTAGTAGAAAACGAGATTGAGGTTAAGCTGCTCGCAAACCTTATAGGTATGCCGGCAGCTGCTGTACGTCGAAAGATTCAGGACCAAAGCGAAGGCGCCCAGTCAAATCGTACGGTCGCACAGGACGTATCACGTCGTGTCGTTGCGTTCATCGGTGAGCATCCGTACCTCTTTGAGGGCGTGACGGTAGAGGAGAGAAGCGCACGCCACTATCCGTACGGACAGTTGGCGGCACATGTTGTGGGCTATACCGGAACCGTGACGCAGGAGCAGCTCCAAAAGAGCGCCCAATCGAGTGACGAGGGCTCCATCGTGTATCAAGCTGGAGATACCGTTGGGCAGGCGGGTATCGAGTATGAGTACGAGAACGTCCTTCAGGGCGTGCGCGGAGAGCAAAGCGTTCATGTGGATGCCAGCGGTGCCGTAAGCGAGTATGCGACGCTCGTCCCGCCGCAGAACGGTTCGGACGTCATTCTTACCATCGACGCGACCGTACAGCAGGCGGCCGAGGAGTCGCTCGGACGCATCATCGAGCGTGTTCGTAAATCTGTGAGTCCCACGTGCACCTCTGGATCGGTCATTGCTATGGACGTGACCAACGGCGAGATTCTTGCGATGGCGAGTGCTCCGACCTTTTCGCCAAATATCTTTGTGGGAGGAATTTCGAACGATGACTGGGAAATGCTGCAGTCGATTGAGAGCGCTAACCCGCTGATGAATCGAGCGATTTCCGGTCAGTATCCGTCCGCTTCGACCATCAAGCCGCTTTCGGCGTTCGCCGCCCTCGACAATGGCATCGCCGATGCGAGAAGCAAGTATGAGTGTACGGGATGGTGGACCGGATTCGGGCAGGCGTCGGGGCAGTATTGCTGGAAGCAGTCCGGGCATGGCGATATGAATCTACAGAGTGGCATTACCTATTCCTGCGACGTCGTGTTTTACGAGATTGGCAAGGGGTTCTTTGAGAGCGACCAACCTGAGGCGTTTCAGGACAAGCTTCGCGAATGGGGGCTGGGTGCCGAGACGGGCATAGACCTTCCCGGAGAGGGTGTGGGCCGTGTACCCGATGCCGAATGGAAGTGGAACTACTACACGCAAGCGGATGATGTCGACCGGCAATGGAAGGGCGGCGACTTTACCAACCTCGCGATTGGGCAGGGCGACCTCTTGGTGACGCCCATACAGATGGCGTGCGCATATGCGGGGATTGCCACGGGAGGAAGCCAGTGGAGGCCGCATGTGCTCCGTTCCATCCGATCCAGAACTGGAACGGGCTCAGTCATCGACTACGAGCCACAAATGCTGCGTGAAGTTAAAGAAGACCCTGCCTATCAAAAGATAGTGCGCGACGGTTTGGTGGGGGCTGTGTATGACGAGAGCGAGTGGATCTCGCTGCACTTCTCGAACATGAAGGAGCAGGTAGCCGGCAAATCGGGGACTGGCGAGCAGATTGGACACAACCCCACCGCGTGGTACGTGGCTTTTGCTCCGGCAAACAATCCTCGCTATGTCGTGGCATCCACCTTGGAAGAGGCAACGTGGGGCAGTGGCTCGGCGATGTATGTGACGCGCGACGTGCTCGGTGCCCTGTTTGGCGAGCCTGACGACCAGATGGTGGCAATATCCGATATGCAAGTTGCTGACTAGGAGGTGAACATGGCTGCAGAGCAGGGTATACGCGAGAATGAACGAGATTCGCTTGCGTTCTTTCTAGAGAAGTTCGGCTTTGATTTGTCGAGTCTCGGCGGAAAAGGACTGCAACGTAAGGGCCCCTTTGGAAGGGTCTACCTTATGGAACTCATCCCCAACGTGATCATCGTGCTTTTTGGCTCAGTTGTAATGTGGTCGGCGTCGCTGACCATCACTGACGCCTCATTTCCGCGGCACTTGGCGGGCATCGCGATTGGGCTTGCTGCGGGGGCTTTGGTATGGGCGTACGACTACCGCGTCTTTGCGGGAAAGTCAACGCTTCTGCTCATCATTGACATCATTCTTATGCTTATGCCTTCGATTCCGGGACTTGGATATAACGCAATGGGAATGACTGGTTGGGTTCAGATACCCCTCATGGGGCTGAGGTTCCAGCCGTCGGAGATTGCAAAGCCGGTAACCATTTTGCTCATGGCGTCGTTGGTGGCGGAATATAACGGGCGTATCGAATCGCTCAGAGACTACCTAAAGCTGTGCGGCATATTGTGCATCCCCTTCATTCTTATTCTTACGCAGCCTGACTTGGGGACGGGACTCATCGTCTTGGTGCTCGGTGCAACAATCATCGTATGCGGTGGTGCCAGACGCAGTTGGGTGTTGGTGACCGTGGGAATAATTGTGGTGGGTGCGATCGTCGTGGTGGCGAGCTCAATAACCGAGGGTTTGCCGAGCATACTCAAGCAGTATCAGATCAACCGCCTCATCGTTTTTGTTGATCCTTCGGTCGATCCTTCGGGCAATGGCTACAATCTCCAACAGGCGAAGATTGCGGTAGGCTCGGGCGGCCTCTTTGGCAAGGGAATCGGAAATGCGAGCCAAGCGGGCGGTGGTTTCTTGCCCGAGGCACACACGGACTTTGTGTTCGCTCTCTTGGCAGAAGAATTCGGTTTTTTGGGGTCGGCGATACTGCTGCTGCTCTTTGGGTGGATGATTCTTTCGACCGTCGCCTTGGCATTGCGCGTGGAGTCACCCTTTGGCAAGCTCGTTCTCGTTGGCGTCGCGTCAATGTGGGCGTTCCAGCTTTTGCAGAATGTGGGAATGTGCATCGGAATCATGCCGATTACAGGCATTCCTCTTCCCTTTGTGAGCTTTGGATCGACGTCGATGATAGCGCAGTTGATGTCGGCTGGATTGGTTCAGTCCGTTTGGAGACATCGAACCATGGCGGGGTAAACGGTAACGGAACGCGGAATAGATTATGCCGTGTTGGGATAGAGTAGACGGGTAGTCGTACACGAGGAGCAAATATGGCCGCAAAAAGGCTTTCGATGGACAGAATTCGTGGCGTTGTGAATATGGGGCGCGAGGCCGAGGAGAACATGGAAGAGCACCTTCACCTGAGCGTGCTCGTAGATGAAGCCGCGCCAGAGTGGATGGTGCGCACCATTCGCGATGCTCTCATGCCGACACGCGATGCATTAGTTGATGTAAAGTTGCTTTCGGGGGCTCCTGCCGTTGCGGGAATCGACGTCGGTATCGTCTTGTCGGGTGGGTCTGACGAGTACGTCCGCACTGCAATACGCTGTTTTGCCGGCGCTCGGCAACATGTGGTCGTTCTGGCCCAGTCGAGCCTCGACATCCCCGAGACGCACTTGCCTTCTAAGCTGGGACAATACGTCTCTGAGGTCGTTGCCTCAGAACCAGAGCAGCTTGCCGACAAGTTCGCTGCCGCATTGCTCGATTCGACCGAGAAGGACGTCTCGTGTGCGGCGAACTTCGAGTTCTGCCGCCAGGTCGCGACGGCTCGATTGGTGAGCCGGTGTGCCGCGCGCAATGCCTTCATGGGCGTGGCGAACTTCATTCCCGGAGCCGGCATGCCGCTCATGACTATGAATCAGGTCAATTTGAGCTTTGACATTGCGGCGACATACGGTCATGGACTGAGCCTGGGGCGTGCGCCCGAGGTAATCTCGGTCATACTGGCTGGATTTGCCTATCGGTGGATAGCGCATGTTGCAATGCGCGTGGCTCCGGGTTTGGGGTTGCTCCTGCGCACTGGTATTGCGTATGGAGGAACGCTGGTAACGGGGCGTATGTTGTCGTCGCATTTTACCGAGACGCTGCCCTCTGCGGAGCCTCCCGTCTCTGTCGTGTCGCGTGTTGAGGAAATCATTGAGTCTTGCAAGTCCAATGCGGGTGATGGCGAAACGCAGGCAGAAGAGGTTCCTGCAAAGATGTACGTGACGATTGGCGGGGACGGGAATCTGGCATGAGGCTAGCTCGCGAAGATCTCTTTTGGAGAATCGAACCCCTGCTCTCGATGGTTGAGCGACCAAGCAGGTACCTCAATCACGAATGGGGGGCGGTCGAGGAACAGCCGGGTCCCTTTCACGTGTGCGTGATGTACCCGGACGTCTATGACGTGGGGCTACCGAATCTTGGACTCGCAATTCTTTACGATGAACTCAATCGTCTTGATGGGATCTCGTGCGAGCGTGCATACCTTCCGTGGATCGACATGAGCGCTCTCATGCGAGAGCGCAACATTCCTTTGCTCTCGTTGGAGTCGTCTTCGCCCGTTGCTTCGTTCGACATTGTTGGCATAACGCTTGCGCACGAGTTGGTATGCACAAATATCGTGGAGGTACTCGATCTGTCGGGTATAACCTTGCGCGCCGATGAGCGTGACGAGGACGAGCCATTCGTTGTGGCTGGTGGGCCAAGCGTGTGGAACGCAGAGCCCGTGGCTCCCATGTTTGATGCCATGCTCTTGGGCGATGGCGAGCACGCACTTGCTCTCATCTCGGAATGCGTTCGAGATGGCCGCGCCCAAGGTCTTGCGCGGGTGGATATTCTGCGCAGGCTGGCGAAGCTGCCCGGCGTCTACGTACCATCACTATACGACGTCGTAGTGGATCAGACCTCCACGCGATGGGGATATGCGGTGCCCAAGGAAGGCGAGAGCGTTCCGGAAGTGGTCTATAAGCACTGCATTGAGCACCTGAGCGACACTGAGCCGGTTGCGCAGCGAATCGTGCCATATCTGACCGTCGTACAAGATCGCCTGACCGTCGAGGTGCTTCGTGGCTGTGCGCGCGGATGTCGGTTTTGTCAGGCGGGTATGACATACAGGCCGGTGCGAGAGCGGCCAAAGGACCAAATCATCGAGGCGGTTAATCGCGGTTTGCAAACGAGCGGGTATGACGAATGCTGCCTGTCTTCATTGTCGACCACAGACCACTCGCAATGTGCGGATGTGCTCCATGAGCTCTATGCGGAACTGGGAGAGAAGGGCGTACGCGTGTCCATACCCTCGCAGCGTCTGGACAGCTTTGGCGTGGACATGGCGTCCGCCGCGCGTTCGTCGAGGAAGACTGGCCTCACATTTGCGCCGGAGGCGGGGTCGCAGCGCCTGAGGGATGTAATCAACAAAAACGTGACCGACCAAAACATGGACGAGGCTGCACGAAACGCCTTCGAAAACGGATATCGACGCATGAAGCTTTACTTCATGATGGGGCTGCCGACCGAGACGGATGAGGACCTGCGTGGCATTGCCCGCATGGCCGAACGTGTTGCACAGATTGGGCGCGAGGTCTGTGGGCCCAGAAGCAGAGTGACGGTCTCCATTTCGGTCGCTGTCTTTGTCCCCAAATGCCAGACGCCATTTCAGTGGGAGGGTCAGCTTCCGCTCGAAGAGACGCATCGCCGGCAGCATGTCATGCTTGAGGCGGCCACCGATAGAGCAGTTCGTATTTCCTATCATGATGCCGAGACTTCGCTCATCGAAGGGGTTCTCTCAAAGATGGGGCGGACAGGGTTCGATTTGGTTTTGGCTGCCTGGAAGAATGGATGCCGCTTTGACGCATGGACCGACCAGTTTGACTTCGATCGATGGAACGACGCGGCTAGGGGCATTGGACTCGACCTCGAGGACATTGCGTGCGAGCGATTCGACTTGGATGCCCGACTTCCGTGGGATCATGTGTCTCCCGGCGTCTCAAAGGGATTTCTGCAAAGAGAATGGCGTAGGGCCGTGGATGAGCAGACCACAAAAGACTGTACGATGAACAGCTGCACAGGTTGCGGGGTTTGTCAGACGCTTAGGGTGTCCAACGACTTGGCAGGGGAGCGCCAATGAGCACGCTCGATCCACATGCATGCCGGCTGCGCGTGCGATACAAAAAGGACGGACGATTGGCCCATTTGGGTCATCTGGAAGTCATGGGCACCGTTATGCGCAGCGTTCGCCGTGCGGGGCTTCCCTTTGAGGTGAGTAACGGATTCGCGCGGCGCATGCGCATACAGTTCTGTCAGGCCTTGCCGGTGGGAGCGTCGTCTGTTGCCGAGTACTTTGACCTCTTGATGCCTGAGCCCGTCAATGCGGACGAGGCGCTCGACGAGTTACGTCGCTGTACGCCCCCATCGCTGGCGCCCCTTGAGGCGGCGTTGCTGCCGCGCCGTTTGCCAGCCCTCGAAGCATGGGCCGATCGCACGCAGTGGGATGTGCTGTTGGATGGCGGTGTAGACAAGCAACAGTTCATCGATGGACTTGAGGCCGCTCTTGCCCGTGGAACGCTTGAGTTCATGCGGGGAGACAAGCCAAGAAAGCTTGACCTTGTCTCGACGTTGGTATCGTGCGATGCAAGCGCGTCTGAGGAGGGCCTGAGGCTTGTGCTACAGACGCGCGCCACGGAGCGTGGTTCGCTGCGACCTGCGGTATTGGTGAGGTCAGTCGCTGGTTGTGAGCCGTCTTACGTCTGCCGGATGGGTCAATGGCACGAGAATCCCGACGGCACGTTGCTCTCGCCCCTCTAGGTGGCGCATGAGGCATACGATGGGGAGTATCCCCATCGTATGCCAACTCCTCGGGAGCCCTACTCCGCGTTTGTCCGAGCGTCGGTTCGTAAAATCGCATGTGGATGAATAAGTTTTCGTTGACGGAGCGAATGCGGGTGGGTACAATATGTTGCTGTTGCATCAAAACGAGCAATGAGGAGTTTTTCATGTACGCAATCGTATCTACCGGTGGCAAGCAGTACAAGGTTGCCCAGGGCGACGTCATCGACGTCGAGAAGCTCGAAGCGCAGCCTGGCGACAAGGTTGAGCTTGACGTCCTGATGCTGAATGACGGTGCCACCAGCACGGTCGAGCCAGAGGCGCTCGAGGGCAAGAAGGTCGTAGCAGAGGTGCTCGACCAGTTCAAGGGCCAGAAGGTCATCGTATTCAAGTTCAAGAAGCGCAAGCGTTATCACAGGACGAGGGGTCACCGTCAGCAGCTCACCAAGCTCAAGGTCGTAGAGCTGCCCATCGACGAGCCCGCGCAGAGCGCGTCGAGCGACGCCGAGTAACTCTTGGCTCATTAGGTAAAGCATTGTGAGGTAGGTGACACCATGGCACACAAAAAGGGTTTGGGTTCCTCAAGGAACGGACGCGACTCGCGCGGTCAGCGTCTGGGGACCAAGATTTACGGTGGTCAAGCCATCAAGACGGGTCAAATCATCGTCCGTCAGCGTGGGACGCACATTACTCCGGGCGAGAACGTTGGCAGGGGCAAGGATGACACTCTGTTTGCTCTCGCGGATGGCGTCGTAGAGTTCACAAAGGGCAAAAAGCACTTTGTGCATGTGCGAGCTACTGCGTAGGTTAGAACGCGTCACGTGTAACACTGGGGGTCCCAACCGTAGGGTGGGGCCCCTTTTGGCATGAAGGTGCCGATTTAGCGAGGTGGTTTATGTCTACTTTTACGGATTTGTCACGTATCAACGTTCGTGGTGGTGACGGCGGGGCCGGATGCATGTCTTTTCGCAGAGAAGCGTACGTGCCCAAAGGTGGTCCGGATGGTGGTGACGGCGGCAATGGGGGAAGTGTGATCCTTGAGGCCGATCCGCAACTCTCCTCACTTATCGACTACCGATACAAGCATCACTTTAGGGCTGAGCGAGGCACGCATGGACAAGGTGCGCGTAAGCGGGGCCGTGACGGGTCTGATCTTGTCTTGCGTGTCCCCGTGGGTACGGTTGTGCGCGAGCTAAACATACAGACCATGGAGCCGCTCTACGAGATTGCAGACCTCACGCAGCCCAAGGAGCGAGTTGTCGTGGCTCCCGGTGGCGTCGGTGGCAAGGGCAACATTCACTTTGTGACCTCCGTGCGCAGGGCACCCGCATTTGCCGAAAAGGGGGAGCCCGCGACCGAGCATTGGATTGAGCTCGAAATGAAGCTCATGGCAGACGTTGCCCTCGTGGGCATGCCTTCGGTGGGAAAGAGTTCCCTCATTGCGCGAATCTCGGCGGCACGCCCCAAAGTCGCAGACTATCCATTTACGACTCTTGTCCCCAATCTTGGTGTCGTGCGTGCAAGTGACGGCAGGTCGTTCGTTGCGGCAGACGTCCCAGGTCTCATCGAGGGGGCGAGCGAAGGCAAAGGCCTTGGGCATCGTTTTTTGCGCCACATTGAGCGGACTGCGCTCATACTGCATTTGGTCGATATGACGGGTGGATACGAGGGCCGCGATCCTCTTGAGGACTATCAAACAATAAACGAGGAACTGGGTGCCTATGCGCTCGAACTTGCAGAGCGCCCCCAGATTGTCGTTGCAAACAAGTGCGACATGCCTGGGACCGAGGAGAACGTCGAGGCGCTGCGAGCTATGGCCGAGCGCGATGGGAAGCCCTTCTTTGCTATATCCGCTCTTACTGGGCAAGGGATTGAGGAGTTGGTGTCGCAAACCGCACAGATGGTTTCGTCGCTAAGACTCGAGACCGAACAAAGCCGTGAGCAGCTGCCCAGCGCGGGCGCAATTTGGGAACAGAGGCGCGAACAGCGCGAAAGGCAAATCGACGTCGCGTGGGAAGGCGACGGCTGGCGCGTATCGGGTGTCAACATCGAGCGCATGGTGGTACAGACGGATTGGGAGAACGACGAGGCAGTTGACTACCTGCAGCTTCGGTTCCAGCGTCTTAAGCTCGAGGAGATTCTTACCAAGGCAGGATGCAAACAAGGCGACGAGGTACGCATCCTGGGATATGCGTTCAGCTTCGAGACCACGCCAGGCGAAGAGGAGCCGGAGCCGGCTAACGATGTAATAGAGGAGGCCTAGCATGTCGACGCCCGAGCAGATTGACGGCCTTGTTGTTGTAAAAATCGGCACTTCAACCCTCACACGGAGAACGCAGACTATCGACAAGGAGTACGTGAGAAACCTGTGTGCTCAGGTTGCCGAGCTACGGGCCAAAGGCACTCCCATAGTGATTGTAACGTCGGGAGCTGCGGCGGCGGGCCGCGAGAGGCTTGGCATTGCCCAACGTCCCTCAGACATACCCACACTGCAGGCTTGCGCAGCTGCGGGACAGGCGGTACTTACCGAGATTTACGCCACCGAGCTCGGTGCGCGTGGAATCGCCTGCGGCCAGGTGCTTCTGACGCGGCGCGACGTGGTAGATCGCGAGGCGTACCTGAACGCGCGCAACACAATGCTGCGCCTTTTGGACCTCGGTGCGGTGCCGGTCGTCAACGAGAACGACACGGTGAGCGTATCTGAGTTCGCCTTTGGCGACAACGACATGCTTGGGGCGATTGTCGCCGCACTTCTGGGGGCCAGCACGTACGTCATCCTCTCTGACGTGGATGGCCTCTACACGGCAGACCCCTCGCGCAATCGCGATGCAAAGCTCCTGCACGAAGTGACTGTCATCGATCAGAGCATTGCCCAGATGGCAGGAGGAGCGGGTTCTATGGTGGGCACCGGCGGCATGGCCTCAAAGGTGCGTGCGGCACGCGCCATGCTCGCGGCGGGAATCCCCATGGTCGTCTGCCAAGGTCGTAGGCCCAACGTGCTACTTGACGTGCTCTCGGGCAAAGAGGTGGGAACGAAGTTTGCGAACGCGACGGCAACGGTTCATGGCACCGGAAGAAAGCTGTGGATTGGCTTGGCCGAGATGCCACAGGGCACGGTTGTCGTTGATGATGGAGCGGCTCGGGCGATCGTGCACGAAGGAGCGTCGCTCTTGCCAGTGGGTGTACGCGCCTCGCGCGGCGCATACGCAGAAGGTGACGTCATAAGCGTGGAGGACGTGAGTGGTGCTGAGATTGCTCGTGGCGTAACGCGTTATTCAAGCGAGGACATGGACCGCGTGCGAGGACTCAAGCTCGATATCGTACAGCGTTTTATGGAGGGCAAGGAGGGACAACCCGCCATCCACAGGGACGAGATGCTCGTCTTTTAGCTCCACATTTGAACCTAGTTCGTTCGTGCCATATACTCGTGCGGGTTAGGAACGAGGAAGGGTAACACCATGGACGTAACGCGCAGTGCCATCGAGCGTCGTGACTTGCCGCTTTTGGGACAGAACCCAAGTCGCACCTATCGCATGGGCATCATGGGCGGCACCTTTGATCCCATCCACAACGGTCACTTGGTGGCGGCAGAGCAGGCATTCGATGACCTCGAACTCGATGTGGTCGTGTTTATGCCGGCGGGAAGTCCCGCCTTCAAGCAGAACAAGCAGGTGAGTTCGGGAGAAGACCGCTACGCCATGACGCTGCTCGCGACTTCCGACAACCCTCACTTCTTGGCCAGCCGCTTCGAAGTGGACCGAGAGGGAATTACCTATACGGCCGAGACGCTCGAGCTGCTTTCGCAGGCGTATCCTTCAAACGTTGAGTTCTACTTCATTACCGGTGCGGACGCAATCGCCGAAATCGTCTCGTGGCGTGATGCCCACAAGATTGCGCAGCTGGCACATCTGGTGGGGGCGACCCGTCCCGGATACGATCTTGCGCATGCGCGAAAGGCGATACGCGAGTCACCGTACAGCTTTGACGTTACCTATCTGGAAGTTCCGGCGCTTGCTATCTCGTCGAGCTATCTGCGCGAGAGGGTAATGGCGGAGCAGAGCCTGAGGTATCTGACGCCCGATCAAGTGACGGGCTACATTCACAAACATCACCTGTATGGCGTGCGGCCCAAGCGATACGGATCGGCTGAGGTTACTGACGACGACATGGGCGCGGAGTGAGGGAGGAAACCGTGGCAAAGAAGCATGGCTCAAAGAAGCTTTGGATGCCCCCCGAGGGAGAGTTCGTCGAATATGAGCCTTGGCAGAGACTCACGCTTACGCGTGTGGAAGCCGACACGCGCTCGCAGCTTGCGCCTCGGCCACGACGGCTCGATCACTCCTTGTCGGTGGCTCGAACGGCGGAGCACCTCGCAACGCTCTATGGCGTGGATTCCTATTTGGCTCGCGTTGCCGGCCTGCTGCACGACTGGGACAAGGTCGTACCCAGAGACGAACTCATCGCACGCGCGAGGCGATTCGGCATTGACCTGGGCGTTCCGCTCGAGAAGGTGGAGCCGCTTTTGCATGGCATGGTTGCCGCTCGTGAGCTGCCACAGCGGTATCCGCATCTTCCGGCTGAGGTGTGGCATGCCATTGCGTGCCACACCTCAGCCGCACAGGACATGGGCCCTCTAGATATGGTGCTATTTGTGGCAGATGGCATCGAACCTCTTCGAAGGGAGTCCGACGGCATCCGAAAGACACGCGAGCTTGTTGGAAAGGTATCCCTTGAGGACGTCTTTTGGAATGCCTTCGTTGGTGGTATCGTATACGTACTCGAGGGAGGCCGTTATCTGCTGCCTCGCACCATCGACATATACAATTCGCTTGCGCGTACGCGTGCCCATGAACGCCGAGAGCGCGCCTAACACAAAGGAGACAGCATGGCAGTGACTCCCTATGAACTTGCCCGCATCGCCGCAGTTGCGGCAGACAGCAAAAAAGCAGAAGATATCGTGGTGCTCGACCTCTCTGGACTTTCGGACGTATGTGACTATTTCTTTATCTGCACGGCGGGTAACCCTCGTCAACTTGATGCCGTGGTCGAAGAGATTGAAGAAAAGATCAAAGAGAACACTGGCATTAACGCTCTGTCTCACGAGGGACGGGCTGGTGCAAGTTGGGTTCTTCTGGACTTTGGCTCGTTGGTGGTCCACGCGTTCCTACCCGAGGCGCGCGACTATTACCGACTAGAGCATCTGTGGGGAGACGCCCCGCACGTAGACGTGCTTGCTGCAGATTAGTGTGCCGACTATAGCCTGAAGTCACGACCATAGGTGAGGGCATCGTTGCCAAATCGAGCCCTTAGCCTATCCGTGACTTCGGCAAGCGCCTGTTTGTTGTCATTATCATTGGTCGAGTCATCAAAGAGCGAGAGCTGTTCGTACGCGCTGTCAAAACCACTCACGCCAACACCTACCAATCGAACCGGTGTCCCTTCGGTCCAAAGGGAATCCAAGAGCTCTTTTGCGATGGGCGAGAACTCATGTTCATTGTCGGTTGCCCTTGTGAGCTGCCGCTGTGCGGTGTGGGTATGAATCGCGTCGAACTTGAGCTTGAGGGTGACTTGGGTACCTCGCAGGCCCTTCTTTCTGAGGCGAGCGCCGACGCGTTCCGAAACATGGCCAATGGCCGCATGCAGCTCCTCGCGTGTCGTGAGGTCTTGTGCGAACGTGTGCTCGTTCGAAACCGATTTGGGGTCTTCGTGGTCTGCCGCTGCCCGAACCTTGCTGCGCTCGCGTCCCGCCGCCCGCATGACCATGCGTGGGCCAGCCACGCCAAACCTTCTCTCCATGTCGCGAGGGTCTTGGCGCGCGAGTTGGCCTAGCGTGCGGATGTGCATGGACTGCAGTGCCTCTTCTGTCGCCGATCCGATGCCCGAAAGCGCGCGGACGGGAAGTGGCGACAAGAATGCGCCCTCGGTTCCCGGCAGCACGACTGTCAGACCGCGTGGCTTCTCGCGCTCAGAGGCTATCTTTGCCACGGTCTTGCCGGTGCCAAGACCCAGAGAACATGTGATTCCCAGTTGCGAAACGCGCTGTTGTATGCGCTGACATATGGACACGGGGCTTTCACGTGAGTACTTCCCGGGACTGACGTCAAAGAAGGCCTCGTCAATGGAGACTTGCTCCACAAGGGGGGTCTCGTCGAGGATGATGGACATGACTCTGTTGCTTAGGTCTTTGTAGCGATCGAAGCGCGGCTTTGCCCATACGGCCTGCGGACAGAGGCGGGTAGCCTGCACGGATGGCATGGCAGAGTGTACGCCGTAGGTTCTGGCCTCGTAGCTTGCGGTGGAGACGACGCCGCGCTGCGTGGGTGAGCCCACGATCACGGGCCTGCCACGCCATTCGGGATGGTCGAGCTGCTCAACCGAAGCAAAGAACGCATCAAGATCCATCAAGCCCACGGCCGTATCGCGCCAAGTGTAGGAGCTGTAGCTCGCAAGGAGTTGGGCGTCCATGGCCTATGCGCAGGGTAGAACGACGGTAAACGTCGTGCCGTCTTCGTCTGTGCTTGTGGCAGAAATGGTGCCATTGTGCGAAGTCGCGATTCCCTTGGCGATGGCGAGACCCAGTCCAAAGCCTCCGGTATGGGCATCGCGGCTGCGGGCTTTGTCGGTACGATAGAACCGGTCGAAAATATGGGCGAGGTCCTCCGGGTCGATGGTCTGCCCCTTGTTGTTGACGCTGAGCGTGCATCGTTTGGCATTATGCGAAAGGCGAACGCCGATGGGGGAGTCAGGGCGTGAGTACTTGCAGGCATTGTCAATGAGTATCTTTGCGAGACGCGAAAGCCACTCGGGGTCGCCGGTAACATGGATGCCTTCCGCGACGTCATCCTCGATGACGCAGCCATGCTCAAAGGCGATGGCGTCGAATTCTAGCGCTGCGCTCTGTACGAGCTCAGAAAAGTCGATGTCTACGGATTGCATGATCCCGGACGTTCCGGCAGACGACTCGTCAGTTCGCGCGAGCTCCAAAAGCTCTTCGACGAGGTTCTTCATATGGGCGGACTCCTCGGCGGTGCTTTCGATCCAACGCCTGCTCTCGCTTCCGATTGTGGTGTCCTTCAAAAGAATCTGCGTATTGGCAATGATTACCGCGAGTGGTGTCTTGAGCTCATGCGATGCGTCTGCGACGAAGCGCCGCTGCTGATCCCACGCCTCCTGCACAGGCTTGAGCACCCATGTGGAGAGTCCTATGGAAATGATGAGCAACGCTACCATCGCGACTGCGGTAATCGCAACGTCCTTGATGGCCAAGGAGCTCAGGAAATAGTACATGTACGTCGCATCTGCGATCACGATTCTCCATGAACCGTCTTCGTTGAGCTTGCGACGCCAAAAGATATGCAGGTTGGAGTCGCTGCCCTCGTCTGACTCGCTTGTGCGCGCTTCGTCGAGGACCTCCGAAAGTACGGTGGAGTCTATGGAGAATGGCGCGTCGTTAGTAGCGACCACGACCCAGTTCTGGTCGACATCCACCTTCAGAACGGGAATGAACGGCTGCTTGCCGTCTTTCTCGAACGAATCGTCTTTGGTGGCCATACGAGGTACTTCGTAAACGCTGCTGTACAGGTTACGCGCGAGCGTCTCGTCAATCATGCTCTGTTGAGTCTGCCAAGTCGAGAAAAAACTCCCGCCGAGCACGGAAACAAGGACCGTGCCGACGAGAGCCATTATGATGACGACGAACTTTCTTCGCAGCGTACTGAGCATCGAGTGCCTCCCACAAACGGCCTTACGACCTCGGCCTGCGGTTCGTTAGTTGATGACCTCCAGGCGGTAGCCAAGCATTCTGAGCGTGGTAATCTGCACGCTGGACTGGATGTGCTTGATCTTCTTGCGCAAGAACGAGACGTATGCCTCGACCGAGTTCTCTGATGCGTCTGCGCTTCCGCCCCACACGCGGTTGAGCAGGTCGCGTTTGGACACGACGCGCGCCGTAGAGCTCATAAGCATCTTCATGACCTCGAACTCCTTGCCAGAAAGATGTACCGATCGATCCCCGCAGCGCAGGTCGTGCGTGGTGAGGTCGAGCGTGAGGTCACCAAACGACGATACCTCAAACACGACGTCGCCCGTCCGGCGCGTGAGCGCGCGCAGACGCGCAAGGAGCTCGGCAGACTCAAAGGGCTTCGTCATGTAGTCGTCCGCGCCGGCATCGAGTCCCGTCACCTTGTCTTCGGTCGAGGTGCGTGCGGTAAGCATGAGGACAGGCGTCGAGATGCCCTCGCGCCTGAGCTCGCGTACGACGTCGAGTCCACTCATGCCAGGAAGCATGACGTCGAGCACGATGGCATCGTAGGCACCCGTCTTTGCAAGCGACAGTCCGGTTGGTCCGTCGTAGGTCACGTCTGCGCGTGTGCCCTCGTCAGCAAGTATCTGACATATGGCATCAGCCAAATTCCGCTCGTCTTCTACAACTAATGCATTCATAGGCGTCCCTTCCCCAAGGTTCTGACCATATATTCGAATGTTACATTCCATACTATAAAGATGCCTGAAAAAAGTGATACAGATTGGTAAAACTGCGTAAATGACAACAGCAATCCACAAAATTTGCACTTTAGTTCTTTGTCGCAAACAGCTACTATGAAACATTGTTTGTATGGCTTGGCGACGCAGCCGCACCAATCCACATCCGCGTCGCATGTACGAAGGAGCTTTCATTGGCAGTGAAGATTCGTTTGGCACGCCATGGTGCCAAGAAGCGCCCGTTCTATCGCGTTGTCGTTGCAGATGGTCGCATGCCTCGAGACGGACGTTACATCGAGCTGGTTGGTCGTTACAACCCCGTCTCCGATCCCAAGATGATTGACATCGACCTCGAGCGCGTTGACGCTTGGATCGCCAAGGGTGCTCAGCCCACCAATGCCGTATCTCACCTCATCGCAATCGCGCGTGGCGAGAAGCCGGAGCCCGAGAAGAAGAACAAGCTCTCGAAGAAGGCTGCCTCCAAGGCAGCGGCTTCGGAGTAGTCGTGTCTACCGGTGCCGCGGCGCAGGACGTGGTGGAGCAGGAGATGCCATCCGACAAGGTCGCGGATCTGGTCGAATACATCGTATGCGGCTTGGTCGACGACGAGGATGCTGTCTCTATGGACGTCACCGATGGCGAAGACGGCTCTTTGATTGAGGTTTCTTGCGCTGAGTCCGATACGGGCAGAATAATCGGGCGAAGGGGCCGTACCATCAAGGCAATTCGCACGCTCGCGCGTGCGCTCGGACAGCGTGTGGGTACCTCTGTTGAGGTCGAGGTGTTGGGATAGGTGCCTTGTCAACCTCGAAGCAGTACCGACGCATAGCTGTTATATCCAAAACGCACGGACGCAGGGGGGAGGTTGTCGCGGTTGCGCGTGACGGCCTCCCTAATTTGCTCAAAAAGGGGCTGCAGGTAGTATTGGTGCCGCCAGCCCTCAAGGGCCCTCGACAATTCGAGGTTACGTCGTGCGAGGGACAGGGCTCGTCACGGCTCATTTCTTTTCGTGAGGTGGATGGGCTTGGCGTTGCGCGGGAACTTGTGGGAAAATCGGTGCTCGTGCGGCGCGCGGATTTGCCGGATGATTTCGAGATGCACGATGCCCTTGGGCTCATCGGGCGCTCGGTGCAAGACAGCCAGTTCGGATTCGTGGGCACCATAGACGAGGTCATGCGCGGGCCAGCAAACGACGTGTGGGTCGTGCAGGGACCGCTTGGTGAGGTCCTCGTACCCGCGGTGCCACCAATCGTCACAGAGTTGACAACCGAAGGCCCAATTCGCGTTGATTTGCCCCGCGGACTCGTTGATGAGGAGCGTGTCCATGATACGATTTGAGGCCTTGACGGTCTTTCCCGACATGTTTGAGCCGTATTTGTCACGATCTATCATGGGTCGTGCGAAGGCTCGTGGCGTCTATACATTCGAAGCCTATGACCTGAGGGATTGGACTCACGATCGCCATCGCAGCGTCGATGACGCGCCGTTTGGCGGTGGGCAGGGCATGCTCATGAAGTGCGAACCCCTGATCGAGGCCATCGAGGACATTTCGAGCCTGGGAGACGAGAAGCCCCACGTGGTGTTCTTCTCGCCCTGCGGGCAACGCTACGACCATTCCGTTGCCGTGGACCTCTCTCGCAAGAGTCGTGTTCTTTTGGTCTGTGGACGCTACGAGGGAATGGACGAGCGGGCGCTTGAGCTTGCTGACCAGACGATTTCGATGGGCGACTACGTGTTGACGGGTGGCGAGCTAGCGGCGCTTAGCGTCATCGACTCGTGCGTGAGACTTCTACCTGGTGCGCTTGGCGACGAAATGAGCGCGGTCGACGAGTCGTTTAGCTGCGGGTTACTTGAGTACGCGCAGTACACCCGGCCGGCAGAGTATAAGGGCAAGGGCGTGCCCGAGGTTCTTCTATCGGGCAACCATGCCGCCATTGACGCATGGCGCAGAAAGAGCTCGCTCGAAAGGACGGCCCGTTGGCGCCCTGACCTCTTGGAAGGGGCCAAACTGAGCGAAGAGGAGCGAGCATACGTGGCACAGATCATACGTCAGGAAGGATGTCACGACGATGAGTGAGGAGATTGACCAGGATGCGCGCAATCAGAACACGGGAAGGCGCGTGCTCGACTGGCTGTTGACGATAGCGGCGGCTATCGCGCTTGCGCTGTTTATTCGAGTGTTCGTCGGTGAGGCATACGTGGTTCCCACCGGGTCGATGCTCAATACCATACAACTCGATGATCGCGTGTGGGGCGACAAGCTCAGCTACAAGTTCCGTACGCCCACGCAAGGCGAGGTCGTGCTGTTCGACAATCCCGCGGGGGATGGATATACGCTGGTAAAGCGCGTAATAGCGACCGAAGGACAGACAATAGACTTCGTTGACGGCCGTGTTGTGATTGACGGTGAGGTACTTGACGAGCCCTATACCGAGGGAAGGGAATCGGCGCCGCTTGGCGAGCATATGGCCGGCATCGATCCCATAAGCTATCCCTATACGGTGCCGCAAGGCAGCCTGTGGGTGATGGGCGACAATCGCACCAATTCGCGTGATTCGCGCTACTTCGGGGCCATACCGGTCTCGGATGTCACGGCAAAGGCCGTGTTTACGTTTTGGCCGCTCTCGGACCTGCGCTGGCTGTAGCCACCTCGTTCGCGAACAAGCTAGGAGGAGATGCAAGGCATGGCAAACCTAACGTTTCAGGACATGATCTTACGGCTCACGGAGTACTGGGCCGACAAGGGCTGTACCGTGATGCAGCCATACGACTCCGAGGTCGGAGCCGGCACGTTCCATACGGCCACCACGCTGCGCAGTCTGGGGCCAGCGGCATGGCGCACGTGCTATCCGCAGCCCTGCCGCCGTCCCGCTGACGGCCGGTACGGCGAGAATCCAAACCGCATGCAGCACTACTACCAGTTCCAGGTGATCCTAAAGCCATGCCCGGCCGACTCGCAGGACCTCTACCTCGGTTCGCTGGAGGCCATAGGACTCGACCCCAAGCTGCACGACGTTCGCTTTGTGGAGGACGACTGGGAGAGTCCGACGCTTGGCGCGTGGGGTCTGGGCTGGGAAGTGTGGCTCGACGGCATGGAGGTCACGCAGTACACCTACTTCCAACAGGTCGGTGGCCTCGAGGTGGATCCGGTTCCCGTCGAGATAACCTACGGACTGGAGCGCATCGCCATGTACATACAAGGCGTCGACTCGGTGTTTGACCTCGTATGGTCGTATCTGCCAGATGGCACGCCCATGACCTATGGCGACGTATTCCACGAGAACGAGTACGAATTCAGCTGCTATAACTTCGAAGTGGCGAACGTCGAGGTCATGCGACGGAAGTTCGACGAGTATGAGGCAGAGTGCCACGCATGCCTCGAGCACAAGCTGCCTCTTCCTGCCTACGACTGCGTGATGAAGTGCAGTCATGCGTTCAACATCTTGGATGCCCGAGGAGCGATTTCGGCCACCGAACGCGCGAACTACATCCTGCGCGTTCGCGACGTGGCGAAGGCATGCTGCGAGGCGTATTTGGAGCTGGTCGCTTCGAAGGACGACAAAAAGACCAAGGAGGTGGCCTAACATGGCGGAGACCCTTGACTTCCTGCTAGAGATTGGCTGCGAGGAGATGCCCTCGGCGCCGCTCATGAAGGCTCAGGACCAACTGGGAAAGCTCGTAGAAAAAGGCCTCGGCGACGCCGGGCTCGCACATGGTGCGGTACGCACGATCTCGACGCCGAGGCGCCTTGCGGTGCTGGTGGACGCATGTGCCACCGCGACCGAAGAAATCCATGAGGTCGTGCGCGGACCAAAGTCTGCAATCGCCTTCGATGCCGACGGAAATCCCACTCGCGCCGCAGAGGGCTTTGCGCGCAAGAACAAGACGACGCCGGAGCAACTCGTGCGTCGCACTGAGGCTGACGGCAATGAGTATGTGTTCGCCGAGCGTAACATCGAGTCGGTAAGCGCCCTCGAGCTTCTTTCGACGCTGTGCGAAAAGACCATCGGCGCGATTCTGTGGCCCAACTACCGCAGCCAGAGGTGGGGGAGCGAGCACCAGACGTTCGTCCGTCCCATCCGGTGGATCTGCGCACTTTTGGGTTCCGAGGTCATACCCGTACGTTACGCTGACGTCCAGAGTGGCAACACGACGCGCGGACATCGCGTGCTCGGCGAAGGCGAGCACGAGGTCGCAGAGCCTGCCGTCTATGAAAAGGTGCTACAGGACGCCTTCGTGCTTGGCGAAAAGCGCCGTGCAGAAGTCATCCGTGACGGCATTGCAGAGGTCGAGGCGCAACGTGCGGGCGCACACGCCGACACCCCCAAAGGTGTGTTTGACGAAGTCGTCAACCTCTGCGAGTGGCCTACGGTCGTGGTGGGGACCTTCGACGAGGAGTTCTTGGCGGTTCCGCAAGAGATCATTGTGGAGGCTATGCTCAAACACCAGCGTTACTTCCCGATTTACGATGCACAAGGCAAGCTCACGCGAGAGTTCGTAATAGTCTCGAATGCTGACCCTGCAGTCAACGATACCGTTCGCGCGGGCAACGAGCGCGTGGTGCGGCCTCGTCTGGATGATGCGAAGTTCTTTTATGACGAGGACCTCAAGGTGGGCCTCGCTGCCTTCCGTGAGCGTCTTGCCAACGTCGTATTCCAAAAGAAGCTGGGAACCGTGCTCCAAAAGTCCGAGCGCATGGAACTCGTCGCAGCGGAGGTCGCCCGACAGGCCACCGATGACGATGCCGTGGTGCAGGATGCGGCGCGTGCCGCGCACCTTGCCAAGGCAGACCTCGTGAGCCAGGCCGTGGTGGAGTTTACCAGCCAGCAAGGCGTCATGGGTGGTTATTATGCCGCGGCGCAGGGCGAGGACGAGCTGGTATCGCAGGCCATCTCGGAGCATTATCGTCCGCGATTCGCCGGAGACGAGCTTCCGAGCTCTGTTGTAGGCAAGGCCACGGCCATTGCTGACAAGCTCGATACCATCTGTGGCATGTTTGCCATAGATGAGCCTCCCACGGGGTCGGCCGATCCGTTTGCGGTGCGTCGTAGCGCCATCGGCGTCATTGCCATGTTGCGCACGCTGCCCGACGTGTCGTTGCGCGAGATCGTGAACGTTGCGTTGAACGGGTATGTGTCACAAGGCCTTGAGTTCGCATGCGACGAGGTCGCAGACAAGGTGATTTCGTATTTCGTTGGTCGACTTTGCGCCATCGCGCGTGACGAGGGGGCCGATCCCGACACGATCAAGGCAGTGTCGGACACGGGGGTCTGCGATCCGGTCGCGTTCTTGGGACGTACGGCGGCGCTCCAGCGCGCCCGGAGCTCCCAGCGCGAGCTGTTCGACGATCTTGCGACGGCGTACGCCCGTGCGAGCCATCTCGCTGACGCGACGCTGGGTGTGGACGTTGACCAGACACTTTTGGGAGATTCCGAGTTGGCGCTTCTCTCGGCCGTTGACGCAGGTTCGGAAACGGTTCAGGAGGCAATCAAGAACGGCGATCTTGACGATGCCATCGCCGCGCTCGCCCGACTGCGCGAACCGATTGACCGCTTCTTTGAAGATGTGTTGGTAATGGACACGGATCAGGCGGTGCGCGAGAATCGTCTGCGCCTTCTCAATCGCTTTGAGGGAGCATTCGCGGACGTCGCAAACATCGGAGCCATGGCAAAAAAGAAGTAAACAAAACGGCAATATGACACAAACGGACCTAATTCGTTTGTGTCATATTGGGTGTTGGCGACGATTCAATGTGGAGAATGCGTCAATTATGTGCTCTCGCCGAATCGTATGTGCCAATCGGCAGCTTTGCGTGTGACGCAGTGTGCATATTGGTGCAAACTATGCAGTGGTAGGTAGTTAACTCATACAGCGGCAATCGAAGGGGTTGCGCGCAAACGAGAGGAGAAACAATGGCCACACTCGATTTGAGTACTGACGAGGTCGTCGAGGACATCAAGCCCATCGTGCTCGTTATTTCTGATGCGCGTGGCGACACCGCCTATAGCGTGGTCGTTGCGGCAGCTGCACAGTTCGATGTCGACGCACTCGATATCGAGCGCCTCTCCGACGCGACGAGTGTCGAGAAGGTCAACGATTTCCTAGATCAGCAGGAGCAAGGTCGTCCCATCGCCGTGTTCCACACGTTTGTGGACGAGCGCCTTCGTCGCGATGTGCGTCACGCACTTGTTAAGCGCGGCATCCCGACCATCGACCTCCTTGGTCCCGCCGTCACCGTCCTTTCGACCCTTACGGGTAGCGAGCCCTCCAACAAGGTTGGCGCACTGCGCGACCGTCTTGGTGGATACGGGGTCTAAAGATCGAGCACATAGACATGATGCGCCCCGAGCTTTGCGGCTCGGGGCGCTTCTTGTTTCGCATGGGTTTCAAAAACTATGGTATTGGTATGTTCTTATTTCGCTGAATTGAGAAAATCTTGGGAAACGGCATTTGCAGGAATCAATTCGTATCTATTCTGCTAGTGTTATGTAAGTTTTTAGGGCGCGAAAGCGCTGAGGCATGCAACAAAGGAGTTGTACATGGCAGAGAAGCACGTGTATCGCTTCGGTTTCGACCAGGACGGCAAGAACGTAAGTGAAGTTGCCGGCGCTACCGTCGACGAGGCAAAGTGGATCACCGGTGGCAAGGGTGCCAACCTTGCCGAGATGGCAGCATTGGGCCTTCCGGTTCCCGCTGGCTTTACCATCACTTGCCAAACTTGCGTCGAGTACTCGAGCGCGGGCAACGTCTGGCCCGAGGGTGTTCTTGACGAGATTGACGAGTACCGTAAGGACCTCGAGGAGCGCATGGGCAAGAAGCTTGGCGACTCCGAGGACCCGCTGCTCGTATCGGTTCGCTCCGGCGCTCCGTTCTCCATGCCTGGCATGATGGACACCGTTCTTAACCTCGGCCTCAACGATGACTCCGTCCAGGGCCTCATCAAACAGACCGACAACCCCCGCTTCGCTTACGACTCCTATCGCCGCTTCGTGCAGATGTTCTCCAGCGTCGTTATGGGCGTCTCGGGCCAGCTGTTCGAGGACGCCATCTCTGCCAAGAAGGCCGAGAAGGGCGTCAAGCTCGACACCGAGCTCGATGCAGACGACCTCAAGGACCTCGTCGCCACGTTCAAGCAGATCTTTGCCGAGAACGTCGACGTTGCCGAGTACCCCGAGGTAGAGGTTGACGGCAAGGCCGTCTTCCCGCACGACCCCATCCTGCAGCTCCGTCTTGCCGAGCAGGCCGTGTTTGGTTCCTGGAACACCGAGCGCGCCATCCTGTATCGCAAGCAGAACAAGATCGACGACTCGCTGGGCACCGCAGTCAACGTTCAGGTGATGGCCTTCGGCAACAAGGGCAACACCTCCGCCACCGGCGTCGCGTTCACGCGCAACCCTGCCGACGGCACCAACGAGCGCTACGGTGACTACCTGGTCAACGCTCAGGGCGAGGACGTCGTGGCCGGCATCCGCAACACCGAGCCCATCGCCAAGCTCCCCACCGAGCCTGGCCTGGAGGAGGCTGGCAAGCAGCTCTTCCACGTCTTCGAGATCCTCGAGGATCACTATGCGGACATGATGGACCTCGAGTTCACCATCGAGCAGGGCAAGCTCTTCATGCTGCAGACCCGCGTGGGCAAGCGCACCGCTCTCTCCGCCCTCAAGGTCGCCATCCAGATGGTAGAGGAAGGCCGCATCACCAAGGAAGAGGCTGTCATGCGCGTTGCTCCCGAGCAGCTCGACCAGCTTCTCCACCCGCAGTTCGACGCCGACGACATCAAGGGTCGCGAGACCATCGCCAAGGGCCTCAACGCCTCTCCTGGCGCTGCCGTGGGCGCTGCCGTCTTTAGCTCCGCCGATGCCGAGGCCTATGCTGCCGCTGGCAAGCCCTGCATCCTCGTGCGCTGGGAGACCACGCCCGACGACCTACACGGCATGGTTGCCGCCGAGGGCATCCTCACCAGCCATGGTGGCAAGACCAGCCACGCCGCCGTTATCGCTCGTGGCATGGGTGCCCCCTGCGTGTGCGGCGCCGAGGCCCTGCAGATCAACGCTGCCGAGAAGACCTGCGCCATCGCCGGCACCGACATCGTTCTTCACGAGGGCGACGTCATCTCCATCGACGGTACCACGGGCAACGTGTACATGGGCGAGGCCAAGCTCGTTCGTCCCGAGCTCGGTGGCGACCTGCAGACCATTCTCGACTGGGCAGACGAGGTCCGCTTCGACGAGGCTCGCGGCCGCGTGATGGGCGTTCGCGCCAACGCCGACAACCCCGAGGATGCCGAGCTCTCCCGCGAGAACGGTGCCGTGGGCATCGGCCTCTGCCGTACCGAGCACATGTTCCTGGGCGACCGCAAGCAGCTCATCCAGGACTTCATCCTCTCCGAGGACGAGGCCGTGAAGGCAGACGTTCTCAAGAAGCTCGGTGAGGCCCAGAAGGGCGACTTCCTTGGCATGTTCAAGGCCATGGCCGGCCTGCCCGTCATCGTACGTCTCCTCGATCCTCCTCTGCACGAGTTCCTTGACTCGCCGCGTGAGCTCGAGGTCGAGATTGCCAAGCTCGAGGCTGCCAACTCCGCTCTTGAGGCTGCAAAGGGCACGATTTCCGGTGCCGATCTTGACGAGCTCAATGCCGAGCTTGTTAAGGCAGTGGCTACCAAGCGCGAGCTGCTCAAGCGCATCGACTCCTTCCAGGAGGCCAACCCCATGCTCGGCACCCGTGGCTGCCGTCTGGGATTCCTGTATCCCGAGCTCAACCACATGCAGTTCCGTGCCATCTGCGAGGCTGCTGCCGAGCTCATCAAGGAGGGCGTTGACGCCAAGCCCGAGATCATGATTCCGCTGGTGGCATTCTCCGAGGAGCTCAAGCACCTCCGCTGGATGTGCGAGGACGACATCAAGGCCGTCTCCGAGGAGTATGGCGTCAAGCTTGATATCCCCATCGGCACCATGATCGAGCTGCCCCGCGCTGCCATCACCGCCGACCACATCGCGAAGTACGCCGACTTCTTCTCCTTTGGCACCAACGACCTTACGCAGACCTGCCTCGGCTTCTCGCGTGACGACGTTGAGTCCTCCTTCATGGACACCTACCTCGAGGAGAAGCTCATCAAGCTCAACCCGTTCGCAACCGTCGACCGTGGCGTTGCTCGTCTCGTCGAGATGGGTGTCAAGGGCGGCAAGGACACCAACCCCGATATCATGTGCGGTGTCTGCGGCGAGACCGGCGGCGATCCCGACTCCATCCAGAAGTACTATGACCTTGGTCTCGACTACGTCTCTTGCTCGCCGTTCCGCGTGCCCATCGCACGTCTTGCGGCTGCTCAGGCAAAGATCAACAGCAACGGTGGTCCCGCCAAGCTCTAAGGCCTCGTAGAGGTTTGTACGCAACGGGGGAGAGGTCTCATGGGCCTTTCCCCCTTTTATTTTGGGAGGAAGTCATGCGAAGGTCACTCAACGTCATTGCGCTCGTCATTTGCTGCGCATTTCTGCTGGCGATATATGGCTGCGGATCGAATGCTGCATCGTCGGGGGCTTCGGAGCCAAAAGACGAATCACAGGCACAGATAGTAAAAAAGCCCCTTAACGACTACTCTTGGTCGGAGCTCACGCAGATTTCCAAGCTAATTGCCTCCGCACCCGATGCAGATGCACAACGCCAGATGGCGAAGGTGTATGGCATCGTAGAGGAAGACGGATCACTTACCAGCCAAACGAAGCAGATCGTGCTCGATGGGTCGCGTGCGTTGGACGTGCGTGTGGCCGGTATCGCGCACGACGACAAGGCGGATGGAAGCGGGAAGGCCGGGTTAACCTTTATGACCGTAGGGGGTATCGAACTCCTTCCCATGAATGACGAGGCGACCGTCGAAGGGGGATGGGAGGCATCGAAGCTTAGGTCCAGACTTGCGGGCGAGCAGCTTGACCGTCTTGACAAGGAGCTGGTAGATGCTATGGTTCCCGTAAAAAAGATGACCAACAACGTTGGAATCACGGACTCGTTCGAAAGCATCACTCCTACGGACGACAAGCTCTGGGTGTTCTCCGTTCACGAGGTCTGTGGCGACGTAACGTGGGACGTTGATGAGTTCCGTGAGCGCAGGGGATCGGAAGACGTGGATGGTTTGCTCAATCAGGAGGGGGGCCAATACGAGGTGTTTGCACAAGCGGGAGTGCACGCCGAAAGCGACCCGAACGGCTTCCTCTCGCTCGAGAAGTCCACGGGGAAGTCTCCCTGGTGGTACCGTACACCCTATCCGTTCGAGTTCTCTGGGTATTCGAATACGGGCAACACTGGATACTTCTACCAAGTCATGGATTCCGGGTTCCCACAATCGCTCGGCTCGCCAGAGGTACCCGCAACGGTCGTGGTCGGATTCTGTATCTAGTTATGTCTGAGGGCAACGGACATGGTCGTCGTTTGTGGCATGCAAGTTTTGCTTGCAAGTGTCGCAGCGGTTTGTTAGTATTCTACTTCGTGTGTAAAGCTATGTGTCGAATCGCAAGGCGTCGGCACCTCTGGAGATGGGATTGAGTTATGGCAGTAGATTACATTGCGGGCATCGAGAAGGCCCAGATTCGCGAGGACCTTCCCAAGGTCATCGTGGGTGACAACGTGCGTGTTCACTATCGCATCCGCGAGGGCGAGCGTGAGCGTGAGCAGGTATTTCAGGGTGACGTTATCCGCATGAGCGGTGCAGGTGCTCGTGAGACCTTTACGGTGCGTAAGCTGAGCTTTGGCGTGGGCGTCGAGCGTACGTTCCCCGTGCACAGCCCCAAGATTGCTCGTCTTGAGGTCGTTCGTCACGGTCAGGTTCGTCGTGCAAAGCTCTACTATCTGCGCGATCGCGTTGGCAAGGCAGCTCGCATCCGCGAAAAGCGTGTATAGCCTACGTTTTGTTTTGGATGGCCACCTCAAGGAGGTGGCCTTCTTGCTTTAAGGGGGCATGGAGCGTGCCAGACGCGGGAATTCGACGAGCAAAGGAAGTGGCGGGGCTCATTGCGGGGGCTGGTCCGGAAGAGCTGCAGGAGCTTGAGGCCCGTTATGCCGATGACCCACGCAAGCAGGTGCAACATGCGCTCGACACGGCCCGTAAGCGCGTGCATCGCGAGGAGCTTGAGCGGGAACGCGTGCGAGGCTTGTATGCATTCCAACGTGAAGTAGGCGGTCCGGGTCTTGTGATGGGGGTAGACGAAGTAGGCCGAGGTGCCGTAGCAGGACCACTTACGGTAGCTGCGGTCGTTTTACCCGACGAACCTCTTTTGTGGGGCATAGACGATTCCAAGCGACTCGCTCCGGCAAGGCGAGAGTTTCTCTCAAAGAGAATCGAACGACATGCTGTGGCACTTGGTATCGCTCATGTATCTCCCCAGACTATTGACGAGCGCGGCATGGCGTCATGTTTGCGCATTGCCATGGCAGGCGCGATAGAGGAATGCGGTATCGACCCCGACTGCGTTCTTATAGACGGAAATCCCGTGCACGTGCACGAGCGTGAGCGGTGTGTGGTGAAGGGCGATGCCAAGGCTGCCTGCATTGCAGCCGCCTCTATTGTGGCGAAGGTCACGCGCGACGCGCTGATGGTTTCCTTTGATGAGGAGTATCCCGGCTACCATCTTGCCGCATGCAAGGGGTATGCGTCGGCCGAACACGTGCAGGCCATTCGTGAACTGGGCCTATCACCGATTCATAGGGCGTCCTTTTGTGGTAACTTCGTGGAGACGCCTCGCCTCTTTTGATACGGTACAACGGTCGTTACACATTTATTTTGAAAATAAAACCGCATTCTAGCTGCTGACACGTACGCTTACGTACAAAAATCCCAATTGAGCGGGGAAATTGCTGCGTGCTGGCGGGGAGTTTGCTGCATGTTGCGTTTGACATCGTGGTCCTCCCGATCCATAGAAGGAGGTACACATGAAGGACGCACAGACGACGTATTCCTTTTCGACCATGCTGCCCGCAACGCAGGGCTGGGTACGAGACATCGAGGTGGTGGGAAAGGGCATTGGGGTCGACCTAGCCAACAAGACCTACAACTCGAGACAGATTGGCGAGAAGGGCGAGGATGTAGCGGCCCTGTATCTTGAGCGTAAGGGCATCGAGATATTGGAACGCAACTGGCGCTGTTCGTTTGGCGAGGTCGACATCATCGCACGCGAAGACAACACCATCATTCTTTTGGAGGTGAAAACAAGAACTTCGCGCAACGATGACGAGCACGTCGTTCCCGAACTTGCCGTGGGAAGCCGCAAACGGGCAAAGTACGAGAAGCTCGCACTCATCTATCTTGCAAAGCAGGTCCAAATCGACTCAGTGCGGTTTGACGTCGCGGCCGTCAGGCTCGTGGACAACGACACTGCCTACATGCGCTACTTGGTTGGCGCTTACGAATGGGACTACTAGCATGGGAACGCTCAGAACATTTGCCACGCATACGGCCGTGTTGCGCGGCGTCGAGGCGTTTCCGGTTACGGTCGAGGTGAGCGTTTCTCAGGGAATTCCTGGCATTACCATCGTCGGCCTTGCCGACACGTCGGTGATGGAAGCGCGCCATCGCATACGCTGCGCACTCAAGGAGCACGGGTTCGAGATTCCGCGTGCCCACATAACGGTGAACCTTGCCCCAAGCGAGATACGTAAGTCGGGAACGGGATTCGACTTGCCAATAGCGGTCGCAATACTTGCTTGTACGGGGCAGATTCCGCTTGATGGGCTCGACGAGTGCCTGTTCGTGGGCGAGCTGCGGCTCAATGGAGACGTGAGCGTCGTTCGTGGCATCGTGGCCTACGACATGCTCGCAAGAAACGAGCACCTGCACCTCGTCACCGCTGACGTGAGATTTCCGAGCAAATCGGGAGCGCTCCTGTGCCAGGGTGTGGCTGACTTGCTCCGTGGCGTTCGTGAGCTGCCGACTCCCTCCATCGGCTCACAAACGAATGACGACACCGAAGCCGAGACGGACGATCTGGATTTCAGCGACGTGGTGGACCAAGAGATGGCAAAGCGCGCGTTCGTAATCGCTGCTGCGGGAAACCACGGTCTGCTCATGGTGGGGCCTCCCGGAGCCGGAAAGTCGATGATGGCAAAGCGTATGCCCACCATTCTTCCCAAGCTCGATGAGCAGGAGCTCGCGGAGACGCTTCTTGTCTATTCGGTGGCAGGGCTGGATCTCGAGAGCATACAGGCAGGCAAACGCCCGTTCAGGGCGCCGCATCATGCCATATCGGGCGGGGGAATGGTGGGAGGCGGAAAGCCCGTGACGCCAGGAGAGGTATCGCTTGCCCATCATGGTGTGCTGTTCTTGGACGAGCTTCCTGAATTTGGTCCGAGTGTACTGCAATCCTTGCGCCAACCGCTCGAAGATGGCGTCGTAAGGATTGTGCGCGTGGAAGGCAACTACGTCTTTCCTTGCAAATTCATGCTCGTAGCCGCTGCCAACCCCTGTCCATGTGGGTATTTGGGAGATCAGGATCACACGTGTACGTGCTCTGCGTCACGAATCCAAGCGTATCAGTCGCGCATAGGTGGACCGCTCATGGATCGCATTGATGTACTCGTTGACGTTGCCCGTCCCGCTCCCGCGCGCATCATATCCGGAGAGGGCGGCACGTCGTCCAAACAGATGTCGGAAGACGTTGCAAGTGCACGAGAATTTGCGTCGTGGAGATGCAGGAAGGAGGGAACGGGCGGAGGAGCGAAGGCTGGGACCGTGACCGCGCAGCACCTCGATGCCAAGGCTCGATCGACGCTTGATGGTGTGGCCCGACGTCTGGGCTTGGGAGGACGCAATATCGTGCGCATAGCACGTGTGGCACGAACCATTGCCGATCTCGCCGAGGAGCCAGAGGTAAATCAGGATCACGTTATAGAAGCGTGCGCGTTTCGTACGCGTGCGACGCTGTGAAGGGGGCGAAGCATGGACCAAACAAGGTGGGAGCTCAAGCCGTCAGACGACCTGTTTCCCGGATGCCTAAGAGACAACGAGGCTTGCAGCGTAAAAACGCTTTACGTCGTGGGAAACCCCGAGGTGCTAAGCGCTCCGTCGATTTCGGTCATAGGAGCTCGGCGGGCGACTCCATACGGGATTGCCGTCTCGGAAATGGCGGGACGCATAGCAGGGGAGAGTTCCATCTGCGTCGTATCGGGAGGTGCGATGGGATGTGACCATGCGGCGAGCCGAGCGGCGCTCGATGCGGGCGGAACGACGGTCATTGTAAGCGGATGTGGTGCCGACAAGGTGTATCCGCTTAGCTCAGAGGACGTATTTAGGGATGCGCTACGCAATGGCGGGGCGATCGTGTCGCTGAGTCCCTGGGGATCGAGACCGGCCAAGTTCGCGTTCGCCCGTCGCAATGCCGTAATCGCTGCGCTTTCGCCGGTTCTGCTGGTGGCGGAGGCCGGCGAGCGGTCTGGCACCATGATTACGGCGAACGCGGCGCTCGAGATGGACCGCACCATTTATTCTGTTCCCGGGTCCATCTTTTCTCCTACCTCAACGGGTGCCAATCGGCTCATCACAGAGGGGGCTCTGCCCATATGCAGCGAGGTGGACCTCGAGATGAGGATTTCTATGGACTACGGCACCATGCGCGTGGTGATGGAGGACGCAAGCAGCGAGATGGGCGAGGTCGTATCCGCTCTGGCCGCATCGCCCAGTCGGCCAGACGAGCTCGCTGCAAGACTTGGTCAGTCGGTGCTAACGCTCTTGCGAACGCTTGCAGACTACGAGGCTCGTGGTATCGTGGAACACCTCATCGACGGGAGATACAGCCTAACGAGCGAGGCGTACCAGCGATATCGAACGACGCCACGCTTTTGAGGACTACGGGGAAGGGACTCGCGAATGGATGTCGAGATTACAGTCGTGGGTGGAGGTCTCGCAGGATGCGAGTGTGCGCTGTCGTTGGCAAGACGTGGCGTCCGTGTGCGCCTCTATGAGCAACGGCCTGGAGGGTGTGCGCCTGCCCATAGAACCGATGGCCTGGCCGAACTCGTCTGCTCGAACTCCCTCAAGTCCACAAGGGAGGACAGTGCGGCCGGCATGCTCAAACGTGAGCTGGACGCCATGGGCTCCGAGCTCTTGCCCATAGCCCGTCGTTGTGCCGTGCCTGCGGGCGGCTCTTTGGCCATAGACCGAGGACAGTTTTCGCAGATGGTGAGCGAGGCAGTGCAAGCGTCACCCCTCATCGAGCTCGTGCGTGAGGAGGTAACGTCCATTCCTACAGGGCCTTGTGTCTTATGTGCTGGTCCGCTTTGTTCCCCGAGCCTCTCGGAGGCAATATCTGAGCTTGTGGGTGGAGAGTACCTCGCGTTCTTTGATGCGGCGGCACCCGTGGTCGATGCGCAAAGCATCAATCGGTCAGTTGCGTTCGTCCAGTCACGCTATGACGATTCGGGCGTGGGAGATTACCTGAATTGTCCCATGTCCAAAGAGGAGTACGAGGCGTTCTGGCACGAGCTTGTTGGGGCGAAGCGTGTGGTGGCACGTGACTTCGAACAGAGGGATCTCTTTAGCGCGTGCCAACCCGTCGAAGAGGTAGCGCGAAAGGGGGTCGATACCCTCAGGTTCGGAGCGCTGAAGCCCGTGGGCCTCGTTGACCCCCGGACAGGCAGACGTCCTTGGGCGGTAGTGCAACTCAGGTCCGAGAACGCTGCGTGTACCGCCTACAATCTGGTGGGATTCCAAACGAATCTTACGTGGGGCGAACAAGCGCGTGTGTTCTCGATGATACCTGGTCTTGAGGAAGCGGATTTTCTTCGCTATGGCGTGATGCATCGCAATACGTTCGTTGATGCTCCTCGTGTACTCGACAAGACCTTTGCGATTCCTGGAACGCATGTGCGACTGGCCGGGCAGATTACGGGGACGGAAGGCTATGTGGAGGCGATTGCCTCGGGTTTGCTTGCGGCACTAAACACGTATGCGGATCTTATTGGGGCTCCCTCGATGGATCTTCCAAATACCAGCGCCCTTGGCGCCCTCGTTGCCTATGCGACGGATCCCCTTACGAGCCCTTATCAGCCCATGCATGTGAACTTCGGTCTGGTACCGCCCCTTGAGGGGAAGCGGCTTCGGAAGCGCGAACGGTATCGCGCCTATTCCGAGCGTGGCAAAAAGGACCTGCTGGCCTACCTCACGCAACGAAGTGACATCTTTGGAGATGTCGTGCAGGAACGTGGCGACAACAGATGAGCGATCTAACGGAGCGATGGGAAAAGCTAACAGGAGACTACCTCGATTGGCTCGCCAAGGTACGTAACCTCTCTCCTCATACGGTGCGCGCATACGCGTGCGACCTTGAGTCATTTGGTCGTTGGTGCGAGCTCGCGGGAGTCAATCCTCTCGAGTCGAACGCAAGAAGGCTCAAAGGCTATCTTGTGTATCTTGTGAAGGCTGGCTATGCGGACAAGACGATCAATCGACACCTGTCCGCCCTTCGAAAGGTATACGAATGGCTCGAAAGACATGGGGAAGTGCCATCGGCGGCCTTTTCGGGAGTGCCCGGTCGCAAGCAGAAGCGTGGTCTTCCAAGAACGATGAACGATGACGAAGTAAATCAGCTCATCTCGGTTTGTGATGACTCTACGTCAGACGGACTACGAGATGCGGCATTCATCGAGACGCTCTACGCAACGGGAGCTCGCATATCCGAGGTTGCCGCACTCGTTCTCGACGACGTTGACACCACCGAGGGTCAGGTTTGTCTGTTTGGAAAGGGAAGCAAAGAGCGCATTGTCCCGTTGTATGACCGAGCCATCTTGAGCATTGCACGCTATGTGTCGCGAGCACGACCCGAACTTGTGGCAAAAAAGAAGGCTGGCCCACCGGCGAAGGCCCTCTTTGTCTCGACGCGGGGCAACGATATGAGCGCGGATGCGTTGAGGGCACGATTCGAACGTCACGTGCGCGAGGCCGGCCTTGACGTTGCCCTTAGCCCTCACGCGGTACGGCACACGTATGCTACCGAGCTGCTTGGAGGAGGTGCCGACCTAAAGACGGTGCAAGAGCTTTTGGGACACGAGAGCATGGCGACGACGCAAATCTACACGCATCTCTCTGTGGATCGTTTGAAGGACGCGACACGATTAGCGCATCCACGTGCGTGATGCTTAATGAATGAGCAAAGATAATGCTCGAAACATGTTCGTCGCGTGCGATAAGACGCTTCACATCATCTCTATGTTTCTGTAACAGAGATTTGGGGTACCATACTCTAGATATGACCTAAGGAGGTACAACATGTCAAATCGAGGCAGAGCCATCATTGCGGCATCACTTGCCTTTGCACTTGGCTTTGGCGGAGTGCCCGCTATCGCGCATGCCGATGAACCTGCTCCCGCAGCGCCTGCGACGCTAGATGAGGCGTGGGCAACTTATGGCGAGCTATCCATGAAGGTCGCCGAGGTGGGCGAATCTCTTAACGATACCTATTATGAGCTTGATCAGGCCGAGCAAAACAAGGCCGATCTGGGCGTAAAGATTGAGGCAAGCACAGCTCGACTTGATGCGGCAAAGATTGCGCTCGGTGAGCGTGTGGCGTCGAACTACAAGACCGGATACGGTTCTTTGCTCGACCTTATTCTGGGTGCGGATTCGTTCGATAGCCTGGTTTCCACGATGCACTACATCGACAAGCTGACGCAGGCAGATTTGGATTGCTTGGAAGAGGTAAAGACTGCAGATGCCGAGCTAAAAAAAGAACAAGCCGAACTGACCGAAACAGAGCAAAGTTTGAGGAGCTTGGCGGAGCAAAAGGAACAGCAGCTCAATGACCTCAAGGGTTCTTTGGAGAAACAGCAGGGTTACATCGCCGGTCTGAGCGAACCTCTTCGCGCGGCATTTGACGAAAAGCAGGTCAGCGAGATCGTCGCGCAGCAGGCTGCAGCCGTAGAGGCGCTCGCAAAGCAAGAGGCAAATCTCGCAGCCAATAACGGTGGTACGGCCGTCGCGGGCGGTGGCGACGTAGCGAACGCCGTTGCTGCCATAGCGCAAGACACCGCCTCAGTCGCAGCGGCACCCTCGACGGAAGCTACTGCAGCACCCGTCTCGACTGGCGACAGTTCGAGCGCTGGATCGTCACTGAGCTCGGATGCCCGAGCAAAGATTCTCGAGGCTGCTTATTCGCAACTTGGCGTTCAATATGTGTACGGTGCAAGCAATCCAGGCGAGTCGTTCGACTGCTCGGGTCTTACGAGCTGGGCTTATTCACAAGCAGGTATCGACATTCCGCATTCTTCGGCCGCCCAAGCCAGCATGGCAGAAAACAAGTCGCTTGACGAACTCCAACCCGGCGACCTCGTCTTCTGGGTCGGCAACGTAAGCGCAAGCCAGTCTGGCAATCATGTTGCGATTTACGCTGGCGATGGCCAGATCATCCACGCAAACGGTTCCGTCGTTACAACCGGTACGCTCAACGACAACTGGACCTCAGCCGGAAGCATTGTGTAAACGGTCCCAGACACAACGATCAAAGCGACCCGCATGGGCAAGTTCGGCCCGTGCGGGTTTTTTCAGGCAAGCGATGGGGATACTCCCCTTTGCCTTACTCGTGCCCGTAAGCCAGCCTACGGGCTGTTCAGGCAAAGGGGTATCCCCATCGCTTGTGTCCACGAGCCCATCGCTTGTGTCCACGAGCGAGTTCCGCAGCGAAGAGGGCTCGGGGTATGTCCCCGCGCGGAGTTCCGCAGCAGAGCGAGGGCGGGGTTATGTGCCTGCGCGAGTTCCGCAGGCGAAGCCGAGGACTGTTCGAGCTCAGGCGCATAACCCCGCCCTCGCCCAGGCGAGGACTGTTTGAGCACGGGGACATACCCCGAGTCCTCGCCGGGAGCGAGGATTGTTTGAGCAGTGAGTTGCGATAGTTCACGAGTTTCCAATTTGTGGGTATCAACGAAGAAGTATCCATGCTATAGTAGACCACTGTCGTGCGACCGCACGGCATACGACACACGCGTGACTACTCTTCGTCCGTGGTGCTCAGGTTCGCAGCCACGGCCTGGGTGGATCGAGGGGAATGACACCACGCGGAGGACCAACCACAGGAGGTTACACATGGCTGTAAAGATCAACATCCAGACACTGCTGGACGCAGGGTGCCATTATGGTCACCAGACGCGTCGCTGGAACCCAAAGATGCGCCCGTACATCTTTGGTGAGCGGAATGGCATCTACATTCTTGACCTCAAGCAGACAATCATCAATGCCGACCGTGCATACACCGTGCTGCGCGAGACCGCCGCACGTGGTGGTTCGGTTTTGTTTGTAGGCACAAAGAAGCAGGCTCAGGAGTCGATTGCGACCCAGGCCGCTCGTGCAAACATGCCTTACATCAACCAGCGCTGGCTGGGCGGCATGCTTACGAACTTCGTGACGATGCGTTCTCGTATCGATCGCATGGAAGAGCTCGAGACGATGGTTGAGGATGGCCGCATGGCCGAGCGCGGCAAGAAGGAGCAGGCCGTTCTTACCAAGGAGCTCGAGAAACTTCAGCGCAACCTCGGTGGCGTTCGCGACATGAAGACCCTCCCGCAGGCCATCTTTGTGGTGGACACCAAGCGCGAGGAGATTGCGGTCAAGGAGGCAAACCGCCTTCACATTCCCGTCATCGGTCTTTTGGACACCAACTCCGATCCCGATGTCATTGAGTATGGCATTCCCGCAAACGACGACGCTATTCGCTCCGTCGCTCTTATGTGCGAGCTTGTTGCAGACGCCGTTTTGGCAGGCTCTGGCAAAGAGCAGATCAGCGCCGAAGAGATGGTGGCTGGCGAGACGACTCCCGCAGTCGAAACCGCAGAGGCTGAGTAAGTTAGTTCAAATAGAGCGTGTTGACACAACCATGGCTACTGTCAAGGAGGCAATAACATGGCCAAGGTAACTGCTGCTATGGTCAAGCAGCTTCGTGAGATGACCGACTCTCCCATGATGGAGTGCAAGAAGGCGCTTGTTGAAGCCGACGGCGACATCGAGAAGGCAGTTGACGTACTGCGCACGATGGGTCTTGCCAAGGCTGTAAAGCGTGCCGGCCGCGACACGAACGAGGGCACGATTGCTGCGTTCGTAAGCGAGGACGGCAAGGTGGGCTCGCTTCTTGAGCTTACCTGCGAGACCGACTTCGTGGGAACCAACGCCAAGTTCTGCGACTTTGCGGCGCGTCTTGCCGAGGTTGCGGCAGTGGCCAATCCCGCTGACGTCGAGGGACTGCTTGCTGCCGAGATGAACGGCAACACGGTCGATGCCGAGCTCAAAGAGATGATTCACGTAATCGGCGAGAACATGAAGATTCAGCGCTTCACGCGCGTTGAGGTTGAGGATGGCGGACTCGTAAGCTACATCCACCACAACGGCAAGCTTGCTTCCTTGGTACAGTTTGCATTCTCGAATCCCGATACCTACAACAACGATGAGTTCAAGACCTTCGCGCATGACGTTGCAATGCAAGTTGTTGCCTCGGCACCTGCTGGTGCTACGCGTGAGTCTGTGCCCGCCGATGTGGTTGAGCATGAGAAGGAGATTTATCGTGCACAGGCCGCCGAGTCCGGTCGCCCCGAGAAGTTCTGGGACAACATCGTGAATGGTCGTCTCAAGAAGTTCTACGAGGAGAGCGTCCTCACCGAGCAGGACTTCATTAAGGATCCCGACACCACGGTTGGCGAGCTCGCGTCCAAGGTGTCCAAGAGCATTGGTGACGACGTGCAGATTGTCGACTTCGTGCGCTACCAGTTTGGTGAGTAAAGAGCGCATGTCATAACGAGCGCAGTGCCAGAATTGGCAAGATAACCCGGTTCGTGAGTGTCTTTGGCACTAGCGCGCCGGGTTTGTTTGTGCCGATGACGCATGCATCAAGGCCTATAGGGACAGCTCAAGGGCATTCTGCTAGACTAGTGAAGGTTTCGAGAATCGGAGGAACAGTGACTGATTACAAATATCGACGCGTATTGCTCAAGCTTTCGGGCGAGGCTCTTATGGGATCGCAGGATTACGGTATCGATCCCAAGGTGCTTCAGCGTATGGCAGACAGTGTAAAGGGTGCATGGAAGGACGGTGTGCAAGTCGCGATCGTCGTTGGAGGTGGCAACATCTTCCGTGGTGTCTCGGGAGCTGCTGCTGGAATGGACCGCGCACAAGGCGACAACATGGGCATGCTGGCGACAACCATCAACTGCATTGCCCTGCAAGACTGCTTTGAGCGAAATGGCATGGACTGCCGTGTTATGAGCGCGATCGAGATGCGACAGGTTGCTGAGCCATACATTCGTCGCCGTGCGATACGACATCTCGAAAAGGGTCGTATCGTTATTTTTGCGGCGGGGACCGGCAATCCTTACTTTACGACCGATACCGCGGCGGCGTTGCGTGCGTGCGAGATTGACGCGCAAGTGCTCATGAAGGCAACAAAGGTGCAAGGCATCTACGATGCAGATCCAGTGACGCATCCCGACGCCACGAAGTTCGACACGATTACCTACGCAGAGGTTCTTTCGCGCGGCCTCAAGGTCATGGATGCCACGGCAACGGCGCTATGCCAAGACAACAATATGCCTATTATGGTATTTAGTATGGAAGAGACGGAGGCCTTTGCGAGGGCGCTTCGTGGCCAGAATGTGGGAACAACTGTAGTTGAAGGGAAGGGCGAGTAACATGAGCAAGCACACGGATGCCGCAGAAGAGCGGATGATGAAGAGCATCGATTCGCTCGAGTACAACTTTGGTAGGGTGCGTACAGGACGCGCGAACCCCCGCATATTGGATGCCATAAAGGTCGACTACTATGGTCAGCCGACTCCCATTACGCAGCTGGCCGGCGTCAAGGTACCCGAAGCGTCGATGCTTCTTATTGAGCCGTGGGACAAGACCGCACTCAATAACATCGAGAAAGCCATCCGTCAGTCCGACTTGGGCATTACTCCCTCAAACGACGGGCGTACCATTCGCCTGCCCTTCCCTCAGCCGACTGAGGAGCGTCGTCGTGAGCTAGCCCGCGATTGCAAGACGTATGCCGAAGAGTGCCGTATTTCGATTCGCAATGCTCGCAAGGATGCGAACCGTGCCATCGACCGTGACGAAGAGCTTTCTGAGGACATGCAGAACGCCGAGAAGAAGAAGGTACAGAAGCTCACCGATACATACGTGGGCATGGTCGATGACATGCTGAAGCAAAAGACCGCAGAGGTCATGGAGATCTAAGTGCGTATCGACAACGACAAGCTTATCGCATACTATGCGGACCCGCCACAGGACGTCTGCTTGGAAGACATAGACCTCAATCGGATTCCACGGCACGTGTCTCTTATCATGGACGGAAACGGCCGCTGGGCCGAGAGTCGTGGGCTTCCAAGGCATAAAGGTCATGTGGCGGGTGTCGATTCTTTGCGTGAGGCTGTTACCACGAGCGTGCGCCTGGGATTCGACGTGCTCTCTGTGTATGCGTTCTCGACCGAGAACTGGAAGCGTCCTGCAAGGGAAGTCAATCTCCTTATGCGTCTTTTTGCCACGACGCTCGTCAAGGAACTGCCGTTGTTCTTTCAGGAAAACGTGCGACTGAAGTTCCTTGGCGACTTGGACGCCCTTCCCACCGAGACGCGCAACGTATTTGAAGAGGGGCTGCGCAAGACGGAGTCGCATACGGGCATGGTCTTTGCCCTCGCTGTGAACTATGGCGCACGCGCAGAGCTCACACGTGCCGCGCGGATGCTTGCGTCAGACGTGGCTGCAGGAAACCTCAACGTGGATGACATTGACGAAGGCGCTCTGGCAAATCGTCTCTATACGCAAGGTCTTCCCGATCCCGAGCTGCTTATCCGTACCTCGGGAGAGATGCGATTGTCCAACTATCTGTTGTGGCAGCTAGCGTACACCGAATTCTATGTAACACAGAAGCATTGGCCTGATTTTTCGAAATGGGACATGCTCCGTGCAATCTGCGCCTTCCAAGGTCGAAATAGGCGTTTTGGAGGAGTGGGAGAATCTTGAGCAAAGAGCGAGCTGAGAAGGATGAGGGCTCGGCAGTTGGACTCGACAAGGGCATAGAGAAACTCCAAAGCCGACGCGACTCAAAGGAAGACCGTCGTGTTGCGGGGGAGCTCAAGGGCCAGCGCGTACGCGGATGGACCGAAAAGCTCCTCACGAGGACACTGTCGGGCGTAATCTATGTAGTCGTAATCGTTGGGTGCCTCTTGTGGGGCACGCTGCCAACTGCCTTGTTGCTTTCGGCGATGGCGTGGCTCTGCTGCTCGGAGTTCTTTAGGATTGCCCGCATGGCGGGCCGTCGCCCGTCAGAGATTCTTGGGCTTGCATGCGCCCTTGCGTTTCCCTTGGCGGCATGGTGGCGTGGGACAGAGATGATTCTGTGCGTGCTCTGCTTCCTGCTGATTGGTGCAGGGGTGTGGTACGTACTCAACCCTCGGGCAAACGTAGGGGATGTTGCCATAACGTTGTTTGGCCCGGTGTATTGCTCCCTAACCCTCTCGTGTCTCACTCTTATTCGCGTGAGCGACCCAACGCTCGCAGGGTCGTTCATCGTTCTTGTGATCATAGGTGCCATCTGGGCAGAGGACTCGTGTGCGTATTTGGTCGGGTCAACCATAGGTAGACACAAGATGGCGCCACGAATCTCTCCCAACAAGAGCTGGGAGGGATTCTATGGTGGACTCGTTGGTGCTGTGGGTGTCTGGTGCGTAGGGGCGGCGCTTCACATTGGCGGGCTCACTTTTCCCATCGCCATTGCCTGTGGGTTACTGGAGGGCGTTGCCGCGGTTATGGGAGACCTGTTTGAGTCTCGCCTAAAGCGTGGCGTGGGCGTAAAGGACTCGGGAAATCTGTTGCCAGGTCATGGTGGTTTGCTCGATCGCACCGACTCGCTCTTGTTTGGTTCGGTGGTCGCCTACGTGTTTTTTGTTTTGGGAGGCATGCTGTGAGTGAGAAAAAGCTTAGGGTCGCGATTCTTGGATGCACGGGATCGATCGGCAAGCAGGCGCTCGATGTGTGCCGGCAACATCCCAAAAGGGTTGAGGTCGTCGCACTTTCTGCGCATTCCTCTACGACGGCGCTTGTCGAAGCGGCAAGGGAGTTCGGGGTGCGTCATGTGGGCGTCGCAGACGAAGAACATGCGCACGATTCTGTATTGGATGAGCTTCCCTCGGGCTGTGAGCTACACATAGGCGAGCGTGCCTGCGCTGACCTGGGAGGGTTGGAAGAAGTCGATTGTGTTGTGCTGGCCGTTGTGGGCTTTGCAGGTATCGATGCGGCGCTCGTTTCGGTGCGTGCCGGAAAGACGGTCGCCTACGCAAACAAAGAGTCCATTGTATGTGGCGGCGAGCTCCTGATGCCCATGCTTCGGCCAGGACAGCTCGTTCCCGTTGACTCTGAGCACAGTGCCATATTCCAATGCCTGGTAGGGGAGCGGCATCCCGAGGTGAGCCGCTTGTGGCTTACATGCTCGGGTGGTCCCTTTTACGGCTGGAGCAAAGAACGTCTGCTGGAGGTTACGGCGTCCGACGCCCTCGCACATCCCACATGGAGCATGGGCACAAAGATTACGATTGACTGCGCGACGCTCATGAACAAGGGACTCGAGGTGCTTGAGGCGCATCATCTGTTTGACGTCGACATCGATGACATTCGCGTCCTTGTGCACCGGCAGAGCCGTATCCATTCTATGGTTGAGTTCGTTGATGGGTCGGTGAAGGCGCAGCTCGGGCCTTCCGACATGCGCATCGCCATACAATACGGCATGAGCTACCCCCAGAGGTGGAGCGCTCCGTGCGAGCGCGTCGACTGGTGTCTGGAGCCTTCGTTGACGTTTGGCGAAGCGGACGAGAATACCTTCGGTTGTCTTCGACTTGCTCGGGAGGCGGGAAAGACTGGTGGGACACTTCCTTGCGCCATGAACGCGGCGAACGAGGTCGCAAACGCAGCATTTAGAAGAAATGCATGTGGTTTTGTTGACATAGAGCGCATTGTTGCCCGTGTGATGGAACAAACTGCGGTCGAGCGGGTAGATTCTCTACAACAGCTAAGAGACTGCGACGCTCAGGCACGTGAGTTGGCGCGCAAGGCACTGGTGGAGGTTTTGGAATGAGCATGTTGGTCGGCGGACTCTCTGCCGCGTTCTGGGGAGTGCTCCTGCTCTCCATAGTCGTATTTGTACACGAGGGCGGCCACTATGTGGCCGCGCGGTTGTTTGGAGTGCGTGTAACCGAGTTCTATTTGGGGCTTCCCTGTCGGTGGAAACTCTTTCACAAGAGTCGTTCGCACGGCACGGAGGTAGGTGTAACGCCGTTCTTGCTTGGCGGCTACAACCGGATTTGTGGTATGGAGCCCGTTGCTGACGAGGACAAGCTTCCCGCTGCCTTGTCGATCGTCTATCGCGAGGGGCGTGTAGAGGCCTCGAAGGTGGCCGAGGAACTCGGGATTGAGGTCGATGATGCCTATGCGCTGCTCATCACGCTGAGCGACTGGGCAGCCATACGACCGTATTACAACGAGGAGCTGGGGGAGCGCCCCACACAGCGCGAGTATCCTCAGGCCTTCGAGACGCTTGCCCGAGACGCCAACATGCTCACTGAGTATGACGACGGTCATGACTTCTCGACTTCGGGCTCCACGCGGGATGGTGAGCCACATCCCATTTCCAATCCGCAAAGGATTATTGGGGATGAGCGGTCTCACACCTATTTGGGATGCGGATTCTTTAAGCGTGTGGCAATCCTCGTAGCTGGGCCACTGGTTAACTTGGTTCTTGCATTTGTGCTCGTAACCGCAACGTATCTGTGCACGGAGTTCGCACGACCTATCGACAAGAACGTGGTGGGTGAGGTGACGACAGAGTCCATAGCGGAGTCGGCTGGCATCAAGGCGGGCGATACGATCGTATCGGTTGCGGGGGTCGACGTTACCAATTGGACGGAGGCGTCAGACGCCCTTGCAGAGGCACGCGCGGCACAAAAGGACTTCTCGATGGTCATACTGCGCGATGGTGTTCAGCAGACGATTGCTATCGACCTACCCGAAGGGAAAGAGGTCGAGGCAATTGGAGTTGTTCCCGAGGTGGAGTACTATCATCTGACGCTGGGGGAGGCAGTTCAGTCGTCTTTGGGATATGCGAAGCTGGTCGCACAATTCGCGATGCGACTCATCAATCCGCAGCACACGATGGAGGTGCTCGACAGCTCCACGTCCATCGTCGGTATCTCGGTCATGGCCTCTCAGGCTGCGTCCCAAGGGTTCATGGACCTCATCGCGTTCATGGCGGCAATATCCATGTCGCTCGGATTCATGAACCTGTTGCCCATTCCTCCTCTGGACGGCGGCAAGATTCTTATCGAGACGATTCAGGCCATAACGCGAAGGAAGCTCTCGATGCGCGTTCAGACGGCCATAAGCTATGTGGGACTCGCGTTCTTTGCCTTCATATTCGTTGTCGTACTGCGCAACGACGTTCTTCGATTCATCCTGCAATAGGGGGTAGTTTTGCAAAAGATAGATGATGGTCGTCGCCTTACGCGCCAGGTGATGGTGGGCGATGTGGCGGTAGGCGGTGGCGCACCCGTGAGCGTGCAATCCATGTGCACGACGGACACATCCGATTCGGATGCCACCTTGTCACAAATCAAGCGATTGGCTGAAGAGGGGTGCGAGATTATTCGTGTGGCCGTTCCCGACCCATCGGCCCTCGACGGCTTCGAGCGCATTTGCGCCGCCTCTCCGCTCCCGGTTGTGGCAGACATACACTTTGACTACAAGCTCGCGATTGCTGCTGCCGAACGAGGGGCAGCTGCGCTTAGGGTCAATCCCGGCAATATCGGTTCCATGGATCGAGTTGACGCCGTCATCGAAGCAGCTTCCGTCGCTGGCATTCCCATTCGAATTGGGGTAAATGCCGGATCCCTTGACCCGGAGGTGGCACAGAAGCCTGGCCTTACCCTGGTGGAACGTCTCGTCGCGTCTTGTGTGTCGTTTGTGGAGCACTTCGAGGAACGAGGATTCCAGAACATCGTGCTTTCGGCCAAGGCCCACTCGGTTCCCGTTACCATTCAAACATACCGGATGCTCTCAAAACAACTTCCGGATTACCCGTTGCATGTGGGTGTCACTGAGGCGGGAACGCTACAGCAAGGGACGGTAAAGAACTGCGCCGCGGTGGGTGTTCTGCTCAACGAGGGAATTGGCGACACCATGCGACTTTCTTTGACTGCCGACCCCGTCGAAGAGGTCCGCGTGGCATGGGAGCTGCTTGGGGCGCTTGGTTTGCGTCGGCGTAACCCCGAGCTTGTGAGCTGTCCCACGTGCGGCAGAACACAAGTCGACCTTATTGGCATGGCACAAGAGGTCGAGCGGCGCCTCAAGAGCATCCAGGCACCCATAAGCGTTGCCGTTATGGGTTGTGTGGTAAATGGTCCGGGCGAGGCGCGCGACGCCGACATTGGCATCGCTTGTGGCCGAGGCAAGGGAGTAATCTTCGTGCAGGGAGAGCCCCTTCGGACGGTACGTGAGGAGCAGTTGGTGGATGAGCTGTTCTCCGAAATACAGAAACGCTTTGGTTAGGAAGGACACAGCGTGAGAACTTATGCAAAGATGAGCGCGACGTATGCGCCCACTCTCAAGGAGGATCCTGTAGAGGCAGAGCTTGCAAGCCACAAACTCTTGCTCCGTGCAGGAATGATTCGTCGTGCGTCGGCGGGTCTTTATAGCTATCTGCCACTAGCTTGGCGCTCCATCCGCAAAATCGAGCAGGTGATTCGCGAGGAGATGGAGGCGATTGGAGCACAAGAGATGCTGGTGCCCATGGTCGTACCTGGCGAGATGTGGCAGGAGTCAGGCCGTTGGGACGTGTACGGGCCTGAACTGCTGCGCATGCAGGACCGTCATGAGCGCGATCTCGTGATGGGTCCCACGCATGAGGAGACGTTCACCGATCTTGTAAAGAACGAGCTTCGTAGCTACAAACAACTTCCCGTGACGCTCTATCAGATTCAGGATAAGTTCCGAGACGAGATTCGTCCTCGTTTTGGCTTGATGCGCGGGCGCGAGTTCATCATGAAGGACGCCTATAGCTTCGATGCCGACGTAGAGGGTATGCAAAAGACCTACGACGAGCAAAAGGCCGCGTATGCGCGCATTTGCGAGCGGTGTGGGCTACGTGCTCTGCCCGTCGTTGCTGACTCTGGTCAGATCGGTGGCGACACGAGTGTGGAGTTCATGGCACTTGCTGACGCCGGCGAGGCAGCGCTCGTTTACTGTGACTGCGGATTCGCGGCAGATACCGAGGCGGCTCGTGCCAGCATAGCCGTGGAAGAAGGTCCCGGCGACGTCTGTGAGCGCATAGAGACTCCCTGCGAGGGCAGCATTGCCTCGCTTGCAGAGTTCATGGGAATGAGCGAGCGTGCCTGCCGCAAGAGTCTTGCCATCATTGCAGAAGACGGTACGCCGGTTCTTTGTCTCTTGCCTGGCGATCACGAGTTGTGCGAGGTGAAGGCGGAGCATGCGTTCGGCCACTATGACGTGATGTCCGACGAGCAGATGGAGACCTATGGTCTCGTTAAAGGCTACATGGGGCCGATTGGCGCGGACGAGCGCGTCCGTGTGGTGGCCGATGTATCGCTCAGGGAGTCAAAGCGCTGGCTCATCGGTGCAAACGAGTCTGGCTGGCACATTCAGGGCGCATGTCCTGGCGTGGATTTTAAAGTTGACGAATGGCTTGACCTTGCCGAGGCGAAAGAGGGAGACGCGTGCCCCAAGTGCGGGGCGCCGCTCAAGGCCGCTCGTGGCATCGAGGTGAGTCAGGTGTTCCAGCTCGGAACCAAGTATTCCGAGGCCATGGGTGCGACGTTCATGGACGTCAACGGCAAAGAGAAGCCATTCCAAATGGGTTGCTATGGCATCGGCGTATCACGCACGCTCCAGGCAGTCGTTGAACAGAGCCATGATGAGCAGGGTATCGTTTGGCCCGTTTGTGTGGCGCCATATGAGGTTGCCGTGGTACCCCTTTCGGTTGGCGACAAGGATGTGTGGCCAGTTGCTGAGCAAGTTTGCGACGAGCTTGCAAAGAAGGGCGTAGAGGTCATAGTAGACGACCGCAAAGAACGTGCGGGTGTCAAGTTCGCTGACGCTGACCTCATGGGCTTCCCGTATCAGGTAGTTCTTGGCCGACGTGGCGTAAAGAACGGGGTGGCTGAGGTCAAGGATCGCAAGACGGGCGAGCGTCAGGAAATCGCTCTTGACGAAGTGGCTGCGTGGCTTGCAGAAAGGGTCATGGCTGAGCGGCTGTAACGTTTGGCGGTAACGTTCGGCCATCGCTTGCCAGAACTTTTTTGCGAATGAGGGTTGACCTCAATCGGAAGATGGCCTATAGTATCTTCTCGTGCCAAGCAAGGGGAATTAGCTCAGCTGGGAGAGCGCATGACTGGCAGTCATGAGGTCACGGGTTCGAGCCCCGTATTCTCCACCAGAACCTTTCGCAGGTCAGAGGTTTAATACTCTGGCCTGTTTTCGTGTGGAACAGGGGACGTGTTTTTCGTTCCAATCCCTGTGGATGGAACAGACGATATGACCCGAACCAAAGGACCTGGGAAGTCCTGCCGGGACAGTTGAAAAAAGGGCCTCCCATGCCGCGCAATGTCTAACTGACCGCTCGTCCTCAGCATGTCATTCCATTGCGAGGAGTTCCTCCGCTACGACCTTTCGATCGTCAAAATGTATCGTTTCGCCCTTTGCGGTTTGCGTGGACTCGTGGCCTTTGCCGGCGATGAGCACCACATCGCCCGGCTGCGCCCAAGCCAAGGCCTCCCGTATTGCCTTGCGGCGGTCGAGTTGGACGTGTGCATGCGGGGCGTCTGATCCCATGCCGGCTACCGTCTGTGCGGCGATGTTGGCCGGGTCTTCCGATCGGGGGTTGTCGCTGGTGACTACGACCAGATCGGCCTGGGCTGCGGCCTTGCCCATCATCGGCCGTTTGCCTTGGTCGCGGTCCCCACCACAGCCAAATACGGCCGCCACACGACCCGTGGTACCTTCCTTGGCCGCTTGGATCGCGCAAGAGAGCTCATCTGGTGTGTGAGCAAAGTCCACTACGGCCCAAAAACCCCTGTCGCCGGTATCGATGCGCTCCATTCGCCCTGGCACTCCAGGAAAACTTTCGAGCGATGCAGCGGCGGACATGGGGTCTAAGCCCAGTTTGCATGCGATGGCAAGGGCAATGAGCGCGTTCTCCACGTTGAAGGTCCCGGGCAGGGGGAGCTCAAAGCGAAGGCTCTGTCCAAACGCCGTGGCATGGACGAGACTTCCGCAAAGACCTCGTGATTTGCAATTTACCAAGTGCACGTCGGCACAACTATCGTAAGAGACCTCCACGACTTCCAGGCCCGCTTCGTGTAGCATCCGTGCGAGCCGTGATCCCCACGTAGAGGATGTCCACACGACACGAGAAGCCACGTCTTCCTCCAGGAAGAGGCGCGACTTGGTGGCAAAGTAATGCTCCATGTTTGGGTGCAGGTCCATGTGCTCCCTAGAGAGGTTGGTGAATGCGGCGACTGCAAAGTGCGTATGTGCGCATCGGTGGGTCAGAAGCGCATGGCTCGAGACCTCCATGGACACCGCCTGCGCGCCCATGTCTGCCATGCAGCCAAGAAGTTCCTGCAGGTCGCGGGACTCCGGCGTGGTGTATTTGTGCTCAAACACGTGGTCGCCTATGCGGTTGGAAACGGTTCCGATTATTCCGCACGCTTTGCTGCTCGTGCGCAACATGTGCTCCACAAGCATGGTGATGGTAGTCTTTCCCGCGGTTCCCGTAACGCCCACGACCTGCATACGATGCGAGGCGTTGCCAAAGAAGTTCGCGGATGCCAACGCAAGAGCATCGCGCGCATCTTGCACGATTATCTGTGGAATCATAAGGTCGAGTTCGCGTTCGACCAAAAGTGCCGCCGCCCCCTTTTGCATGGCGTCGGGCGCGAAGGTGTGCCCGTCATGCGCGGCGCCTGGAACGCACACAAAAAGTGACCCGGAAGACACGCGGCGAGAATCATATACCACGTCCGTAACCGATAGGATGTCGGTTGCTCCTCGGGCGTAGGAATGCGGGATATCGCGGAGCACTTCTTCCAATGTCATGTTCCACCTCAATCTTTCTCTGTCAATCGGAACGCGCGTATCTCGCACAGCCGATTGTATGAGCTGAGCTTTGTCTCGCCACAGAGCGGGTCGTAAACTATCGCATCTTTGTCGAGCGCGCTCAGCACTGTTGCAAAGTGCCGGTCGGCCTTCTTTCCTGGGACGGTCACGAGACAAGGGTACCCGCTCTTTATCGTATTCATCAGATTATCCATAGAATATGGAATGGCACCAAGGTATTCAAGAGGATACAGGCGGCTTATGTACTCCAGTTCCAGATCGGCCTCGCAAGAAAACGCGTCGCAATCGATGAGCCTCTGGTTGAGGATCCAAGGGTTAAACAGGGTCTCATCGGATTCCGTCTCCACATCGTAATGCCTCAGCATCACTGCCAACGCGCATACGAGGCAGCCGCAGTCCCTAAAGTAGTGGTAGTCGGCGGCGGGGAAGAGTGACGCAGGCCACGCTTCTGCTTGGTTGAGCCACGCCGCGTCCTGCCTCCAGCTTGTGTACGACCGTCTCATGGCATGTCTCTTTACAACGCTCTGCAACAATTAGACGCAAGATACCAAAAGAGGTCAGAACGGCAACGCTCTGACCTCGTATTTTGTGGTGGGCCCAGAGAGATTCGAACTCCCAACCCAGGGATTATGAGTCCCCTGCGCTAACCGTTGCGCCATAGGCCCTTAACGAATGTCTATAGTACCACAACTCTTGCGTTTGTAGTGAGTGGAGTTTGTGTTACGCTCAGTTATGTTGGTCCGATGCCGAGAGATGGAGGCGCACGTGTCTTCGGAGAGTAAACGCATTAAACTCATTACACTTTTTGAGCTGTTCTTGGGGCTCGCATTGCTGGTTGCGGGTATCGTATTGATCGTTATGGGCGTGATGCCAAAGAAGCCGGCAGCAGTACTTGCAGGCGAGGGAATCGTGACGTTGCTGTTCGGTGGAAGGGGAGCGCTCATAGCAAACGTGCCGGCACGTATAAGCAAGTTGGTGACGCTTGCGCTCATAGTCGGACTCGTGCAGATTGCGTGCATTGCTGGCATCGTGTTCTTTGTGGGAACCGATCACGTGCAGGAAAACGTTGGTATCATTGCGGCCTCCGCGGTGCCTGCCGTTCTCTCCCTAGTCATTTGGTGTCTTTCGCGCGGTATGGCAAAACGGGCGGAACGATAGCCGCGAAAACATAGTCAACATACAGAAATCCCGCCCCGAGCTTCTCGAGGCGGGATTTTTATTACCGTCTTTTGTGTGTTGGCTTAATCGCCAAAGTTGATGCCGAGCAGCTTGGCCTGCTTGACGAGCTGGCTCTCGGGATCGACGGTCTTTAGTCTGCCGGCTACGATGTCGAGTGGCACGCGCACGATCTTGCGATCCTTGTCCGCCACCATGAAGCCCCACTCGCCATTAAGAATGCCGGAGGCAGCCTCGACGCCCACCTGCGTGGCAAACACGCGGTCCGCCGCACAGGGTGCACCGCCACGCTGGGTGTGGCCTGGAACGGCGACGCGAATCTCGCGACCGGTGCGATCGCCAATCTCGCGGGCGATTTCGTAGGCAACCGAATGACCGCGGCTGGCGACCTTCTTCTTGTACTTCTTCTTGGAAAGTGCGGCGTCTTCCTTAGAGATGGCACCCTCGGCTGCGACGATAATCGAGAAGCGGCTGCCCGTTCCGTCACGATGCTCGATGGTTTCGATGACCTTCTTGATGTCGTAGGGAATCTCGGGAATAAGAATGACGTCGGCGCCACCGGCGATGCCTGCATACAGGGGAATCCAGCCGACCTTGTGACCCATGATCTCTATAACGAACACGCGGCCGTGCGAGCTGGCGGTGGTGTGGATGTCGTCGATGCACTTCGTGGCGATTTCGATGGCGGAGTCAAAGCCAAAGGTATAGTCGGTGCCCCACGTGTCGTTGTCGATGGTCTTTGGCAGGGCGATGACGTTGAGGCCCTCTTCCGAAAGGCGATTGGCCGTCTTTGTGGAGCCGTTTCCGCCGCCCATCACGAGGCCGTCGAGCTGGAGCTCCTTGTAGGTCTGCTTCATGGAAGCGACCTTGTTTAGTCCTTCGGGAGTGGGCTCGTCGAGGTACTTGAACGGGGTGCGGCTGGTTCCGAGCATGGTGCCGCCCTGCGTGAGGATGCCCTTAAAGTCGAGCGGGGTGAGCTTGCGGTAGTTACCGTAGATCATGCCGCGATAGCCATCGAGGAAGCCGTAGATTTCTACGGGATCCTTGCATTGCGCGTAAAGCGTCTTTGCGACGCCGCGCAGGGCTGCGTTGAGCGCCTGGCAGTCTCCACCACTGGTGAGCATTCCGATTCGAAGCATAAGGTGTCCTCTCGTGTTGATGAGCAATAGCACGATTGTGCCATGCCGCTTTTTCCAATCGGTAAACTGTAGCAAATTGTGATGAATACGAATATCTTGTCCCGGGTCTGTGGTACACAAAGGGCGACGAAGAGAGAGGGGGCATTATGGAAGCGAGGATGCGAAGACTGGCGATAAGCGCCTTATTGGTGCTCTCGTGCGTCTTCATGCGCTTTGTTGGTTGGAATCCGTTCCAGAGTGCGCAGGCACTTATTCGTGAGTTTACGTTTACGGCTTCCGCCGATTTGCCCACAGAATACGTACGGATAATTGGTCCCGCACACATTGAGGTCGAGCTTGAGCCGGGAAGCATCGAATACGCGCCGCTCGACGCGCTCGACAGGGCAGGTGAGGCTCGCGCGTGCGTCACGTGGGATATGGCGGAGCGAGGGCGTGCGCGCGAAAGGGAGGACATGCAGAACCTCGAGCCTTCGGGGTGGGGACACAACGGGAAGGCTCATATCATGCTCGAAGACGGTAGTTTCTATAACGGATACTTTTGGAATCGGTCTCACCTTGTGGCCAAGTCACTTGGTGGAGACGACATCATAGAAAACCTAATATGCGGAACGCGCATGCAAAACGTTGGGTCCAACAAGGGCGAAGGACACGTTGGGGGCATGGCCTACTGCGAGACGAAGACCCGCAATTGGCTTGACGAGCATCAAGACGGGTTCGTGTACTATGTGGCGCGGCCCGTGTACGAGGGTTCGGAGTTGGTTTGCCGGAGCGTCGTGGTAAATATGAGGTCTTCGGACGGGGAGCTCGACGAAGAGGTTGAGGTATGCAACGCGGCGAGAGGATACCGCATCAACTATGCTACGGGCGAGTTCGAGGTAGACTGAGGCAAGCGATGGGGATACTCATGGTACGTCGGCACGATGCCGGAACTGTACAAGATTTACGGCCACTGCTACGCCATCATAAGCGGCAAAGAAGTAGTTGACACGTTCAGTGACTACAACACGGCGATAGACGCTGCGATAGCGATGGAGGATAACGGAACAATTGGCGAGTTTATCGTTCAGGAAATCGGAAGGGATGCATCGGCCTACACTGCTAGCTTTGCATCCGCATGGGTGATCTGATGGGTGCGTTTACCACAATTATCCCGCGTGTTGCCGGTGCGCTTATCAATAGCGTCAGGATCTCGTATGAGGGTACGTCGATCGAGGTGCTAGCCTGGAATGGATGTCATCTCGAGGGGTGACTTTGCGACAAGCTGTAGGAACGGCAGGACGATGTTCACGTTCAGGATGCCATCACAGTGGGACGCGAACTTTATGACATCGCATTGACGAAGTAAGACACACTAGTTTCAGAGGGCGTTGAAAACATCACGTTCGCGTCGCGCCTCGGAAAGGATGTGGGCTCATCGTGATTATGCGGTCGCGTATTGAGAATAAAAAACAGGCAAACAAACTGTCTGCCTGTGAACATTCTGGTGGGCGATGCTGGATTCGAACCAGCGACCCCATCCGTGTGAAGGATGTGCTCTACCCCTGAGCCAATCGCCCTTGCAAGGAAAAACTCTACCATACAGGCCCAACCGACGCAAGAACTATTTTACAAACGAATCGAGCGGACCAGCCGCTTCGAGTCGAAGATCTAGTCGAATGACATTCCTAGGAAGCGCTCGGCGTTATGCCAGCACATCTTTTCGAGGGCAAGCGTCGTGAAGCCAAGCGCGCGGAAACGATTGAGCTCGTCCTCTGGCGTCCACATAGGAAAATCTGAGCCAAACAGCATGCGATCGTATCCGTATGCCTCCACGAGCTCTCGTGTTCTTCGCGGCCCCAAATAGCGCATGGAGCTCGACATGTCCAAGAAGCACCGCTCGTCCTCGAGGAACTCCAACGCGTAGTCGTAGACAGACCAGCCACCAAAGTGTGCAGCATTCACCACGAGATTGGGAAACTCATGCAAGATGTGCTTGAGACGTCGAGGATGTGAATAGTCGTATCGGTAGTCACCGCAGTGGATTATGAGAGGCAGGCCCTTGCGCTCGGCAATCTCGTACGCCACCATAAGACGCTCGTCGTCCATATCGACCGCCTGCGTGTCGGGGTGCAGCTTAATTCCCTTGAGGCCCATCGCACACGCGCGGTCGATCTCTTCCGCCATATTTGGCGTGTCCTGATGCAGCGTCATAAAGCCCACGTACTGCGGGTGAGACTCGCACGTCCGGGCGATGAAGTCATTGATGCTCGTAACCGTATGGGGACGCACCGCCACTGAATGCACGACGCAGCGCTCGATGTCACTCCCCTCCAAGCGTTGCTCAAGACGCGAAACAGACCCATCGTTTTCCGACATAGATATGTTGTAGAACTCCCCGATGCTCTGCGCTGCCTTCGCAGCGATTTTCTCGGGGTAAATGTGCACGTGGACATCGGCAACCCGCATGCTTTCCTCCTATTTTCTTCGACCGCGTGAGGGTACCGCAATCTGCGGCATTTGCAAGCAGGGGAAGTCGTCGCGAAACAACCCCATAACTTTAGTTACTCTCACATTGAGGTCAGTAATATGAATCTTGGGGTGAGGCAAGCGATGGGATACTCCTTTTTGTACTAGATAAACGATAGTTTAGCGCAGATCGCGGTTGGGCTGGAAGGTGGCCGTTCGTTGAGAAAGGCCCCTCCACTAGTCCGTGCCTGTAAAGAAACACTAAAGAACGATGCACTCGCCACGCCAATTACTGTCTATGATGGTAGATTCGTGCAGTCCGCCTCGACGTTGTCTATGGTACCGAACCACACGTCTTCGATGGGCAACACGTGAATCGAGCTTATGTTCAGCAGCGTATGCGTGCGGTCGAACGATGAGCTCGGCCTGCGGAAGTGGTCCAAGACCCTGCCGCAGACGGACTTGCTCGCTTTGCCCACGTAGTAGAGTTTCTCCCGATCGAGGCCGAAGACGTATACGCCGCTTTTGCCATCGTAGTCGTTGATGTCTGAGACCTCCTCGAACGCAGTAGTGGCACCGTTGCCCGTCGAATACCTAGCCAGTAACCTCGCGAGGGCGGCCCTGTATGAGCACTCTTCCCTCGATACGGCCGCGCCATTGACTTCTCGCTCGTGCTGAATGGCGCCAATCACGGCGTCGCCCAGGGAGTGCGAAAAGAAGAGAACCATCCTCCTCAGGAAGACGTCGAACGGCAGGTCCTCCACGCCCGGCTTGCCGGCATTCTTCTCGTATATCCTTCGCCACGTGACGCCGCCCTTGTACCTGTAGATTGTCTTCGATAGGTCGTTTAGGGCCCTGAGCCGTACGTCCTTGTTGTGCACCTGCATGCTCACGCCAAAAAGCATGCAAGTAACCACGGGTGTGCGCGAGTAACACCGCCGCCTGCAGCCTATCTGTCGTCCATGTGCAGGCATCACGGCGTTTTGTCTGCAACTCGGCGTCAAATGGACTCGCGGGCCAGCCAATACCCACTCGCCCCGGCTAACCTGCGCGTTTGCGCGGATGGCCCCTCTCATGCCATAAGAGCATGGTAATCTTGAGTAACGGCGGAATTCGCAAGAGGGGAGAGGCACATGAGCAAGATAGTCGTCGTTGGTGCCAACCATGCAGGAACGGCAACCATCAACACCATCCTGGACAACTATGAGGGCAACGAAGTCGTTGCTTTCGATGCCAATTCAAACATCAGCTTCCTCGGGTGCGGCATGGCGCTCTGGATCGGCAACCAAATCAGCGGGCCGGACGGGCTGTTCTATCAAACCAAGGAGCAGTTCGAGGAAAAGGGCGCTACCGTACACATGGAATGTCCTGTCGAGCGCGTGGACTTCGATGCAAAGGTGGTATATGCAAAAGGCGCTGATGGCACCGAATACGCCGAGTCGTACGACAAGCTGGTTCTTGCCACGGGTTCCCTGCCCATCATTCCACGTTTTGAGGGAGGCGACCTCCAAAACATTCAGCAGGTCAAGCTCTTCCAGAATGCCCAAGAAGTGGTAAACAAGCTCAAGGATCCGAGCATCAAGACCGTGGCAGTAGTTGGCGCAGGATACATTGGCGTGGAGCTGGCCGAGGCGTTCCAGCGCAACGGTCGCCATACGCTTCTGGTGGACATGGCCCCCACGTGCATGGCAAACAACTTCGACCCCGAGTTCTGTGAACGAATGGCGCAAAACTTGGCCGACCATGGCATCGAGTGCCACTTTGGCGAGGGCGTTGATCACTTTGAGGGCGAGGATGGCAAGGTGACCAAGCTCTTCACCGACAAGGACTCCTACGACGTGGACATGGTATGCGTATGCATCGGTTTTAGGCCAAACGCGGCACTCGTAGAGGGCGCGGGCTTCGAGCAGCTCGGCAACGGCGCACTCGTCGTCGATCGTCATCAGATGACCAGCAAGCAAGACGTCTATGCCGTAGGCGACTGCGCCTCCATCTTCTACAACGGCATGGGTGGCGACCCGTTCTACATCGCACTCGCCTCCAACGCCGTACGTTCGGGCATCGTGGCCGGACACAACATTTGTGGTACGCAAATCGAGACGCCGGGCGTACAGGGATCCTCGGGCATATGCATCTTTGACCTCAAGATGGTCTCCTGCGGCCTCACCGAGTCCGCTGCAAAGCGTGCAGGCATCGAGGTCAAGACCACGACCGTCACCGATTGCCAGAAGGCGCCCTTCATCGAGCATGACAACCCCGACACCACATGCAAGATTGTCTACGATGCAAAGTCACGCGCGATTCTGGGTGCCCAGCTCGCTTCCACATACGACATGAGCGGCAACATAAACATGTTCAGTCTCGCGGTGCAAAAGAAGGTGACCATCGACGAGCTCGCACTTCTCGATATCTTCTTCCTCCCGCACTTCAATGCGCCATACAACTACATGACAGTCGCAGCGCTTCAAGCCGAGTAGGACTTCGCGCTGAGATTGGCACTTCCTTGGTTACTGTTCGCTCCTGGAGGCAAAGGGGAGTATCCCCATCGCTTGGCCTGGCCGCATGCCACCGCGCATTTCTGGCAGCCGGCTGCCGGGTGAGAACAGTAACCTTCTTTGTGGTCCTCTGCCCAGAATTATTTGAGTCCCGACGACTTTTTGGTTTGTAGACTTGGTATATTTATGGATGCGGGCTGCGAGACCATGAGTTGGCAGTTTACTCGTAGTGGCGGATGCTTGGTAGCACAAACGATGGGAGTTGACGTTGTTGGATATAGACGCGAGCCGTAATGGCAATACACTGACGCTTTCGCTTGCGGGCAGACTCGACACAATAACGTCGCCCGACCTGTGCGATGTTTTGGAGGAGTCTCTAAAGAACGTTGACCGCCTGATTCTTGATTTTTCGCAGGTAATATACCTATCGAGCGCGGGGATTCGCGCCATCATTAATGCGAATAAAATGATGTCAAACCGAGATGGGATGGTCGTACGCAACGTGCCGTCCGATGTGTTGGGCATACTAAAGATGTCGGGAATCATCGACTATCTGAACGTCGAATAACGACCAGTGGTTAATCTCGTGTACCGGTCGGAGAGTGTCTCCGACGGGTACAGCCGTAAGAAAAAAGCCCCTCGTCATTGGCGAGGGGCTACGTGTGCGAGTGTGGTCTAGCTACTATGCCTCGATGGTGAAGACGTCGGCAAGGCCAGTCATGTCAAAGACCTCGGACACCTCATCATTGGGGTGAAGAAGACGCATGGAACCACCACGACGAGAGGCGAGCTTCTCGGTGCTCACCAGAACACGCAAACCAGCGGATGAGATGTAGTCGAGCTTGGCAAGGTCTATGATGAAGTTCGTCGTGTCCTCGGGAAGGCCGGAGATGGCCGCCTCAAGGTCAGGACTTGTTGCAACGGAGAGCTTGCCCTCAAGTGCAAGTGTCGCGGTTGTGCCGTCAAGCGTGGTCGTAATTTCCATGGGTTCTCCCTTGTCCGTGAACAATGCGCATTTTACGCGCGATTGACTTAATGCATTGTATCATGTGATGTGTGTTTACGTTTGCAAGAAGTTGAGTATGGAGACGGAGATGCAAAAGATTACGACGTTGGTACTCAAACTCGCCTTGACGGCGATATTGGGTGCCGTGCTTGTGGGATGTGCGCAGCCTCAGCCGCAGCAGTCTGGCGCGACGGCAACGCAGTCTGACGGGCGGGACGAATCGGCGCACCAAAGTGGGGATTCGCAGCAAGACGCAGACGGTCAGTCACAGCCAGACCAAGGACAGCAAGGCGCGCCGGAAGGCGCATCCGCGGTCGAAATCCGCAAGTCTCTCAACATCACCGAGGACTTTAGGGACGAGCTGATTCACGGAGAGAAACCTGCCGAATTCCAAAAGTACATAGTGATGCACGATACCGAGGGCGAGGGGAGCGCCGAGGACGTTGTCGACTGGTGGGCGAGCAATGGAAATCTTGTTGCCTCTCACTTCGTCGTCAACAAGGATGGCAGCATCGTGCAGTGCGTGCCGCTCGACAACATCGCGCATCATGCTGGGTTCGGAGACGCGGGGCACAACGAGCTCTATGGCGTAACCGACGAATCGCGTGACGACAAGCTCGGAACCTCTCCCATTGGCGACTGGGCCCCCGACTATGGCATGAACTCCTACAGCGTGGGAATCGAAATGGTCCACAAGGGGGACGATCACGAGGAGTATCCAGAAGAGCAACTGCGCGCGGTGGATGGCCTCATAGCCTACATTGATGCCTATTATGGCTTCAAGAGCTCGATTATCGACCACAACGACTGGCGTACGGGTAACTCGGATACTTCGGAGGAGTTCCAACCCTACCTGCTCAACTTGCAGCAGTCGCGCACCCATGACGGGAGCTGATCGCGTGGCTAAGCAAGAAAGACGGTCGAGAGGCCAAGCGAGTGGCCAAAGACCGAGCAAGAGATCCGCAACAAGAAGAAGTGGAACGACACGTCATGTCGAGACCAACAGGCGGGGCACTGCGCGACGGAGCACGCAGCGCAAGCCTGCGGGCCGTTCCGACTCTGCGAGGCGCCCGGAAAAAGAGGTTTCGAACCGCTCCGTCGTACCTTTGATCGTTTGTTTTGTCGCGATAATCGCGGTCGGCGCCTTGGGAGGCTTTCTCTTGTGGGGACGCCTTGGCGCAGAAAAGCAGGAACAGAGCGAGGCCGCGCAGCAAGAGCAGAGCCCTGAGGAGAAGGCCGCTGCAGAGGAACAGGAACGTGCGCAGCAAATCGTAGAAGGCTTGAGCCTGGAACAGAAGGTCGCCCAGCTCTTTGTCGTTCGGCCCGAGGGCATTACGGGTGTGGATGTCGTGACCGAAGCGGGCAAGGCAACGCGCGAGGCTATTTCGGAGGCTCCAATCGGGGGACTCGTGTACTCGCAGAAGAACTTGGTCGACGCGAAGCAGATCAGCACCATGCTCAAGAGCACGCAAAACTATGTGAAGGACTCAAGCGGTCTGCCTGCCTTCTTGTGCGTGGAGGAAGAGGGAGGACCGCATGGCCCCATAGCGGCAGCGTTTCTTGACAAGGGAAATGTAGAGAGTGCCGCTCGCATCGGCGCGACCAATGACGTGGAGGAGGCGCGTGACGGCGCACGACAAATCGGCACCTACATGGCCGACTATGGCTTCAACCTTACCATTGCCCCCGTCGCCGACGTCGTATCGACAGCTGACTCCGACCTATCTGATCGGTCGTATGGAGACGATCCGGCAAAGGTCGCATCGATGACTGAGGCGGCAATCGATGGCTTTACGCGAGCGAACGTCATATGCGCGGTAAAGCATTTTCCGGGAACGGGAGATGCCGAGAAGGACCCGCACAACAACAGGTTGTATTTGCACAAAAGTGCAGAGGAGCTCAAACAACGCGAGCTCGTCCCCTTTAAGGCAGCTATCGATGCGGGAGTTCCCGTCGTGGTGGTCAGCAACATGTCATGCCTGGGAATAGGCAATGGCGAGGGCGATCTGCCGTCGTGGATGAGCAAGACCATGGTCGGCGATATCTTGCGCAACGACCTGGGATTTAAGGGCGTCGCGGCCACCGACATGCTCGACGACGAGTCGGTGAACGATGCGTGCGAGCCGTCCGAACAGGGCGTGCGTGCAATTCAAGCCGGCATTGACCTCATCGTATGCCCCAAGGACTTCGACAAAGCGTATCGGGGTCTGGTCAAGGCGGTCGAGAATGGCGACATTCCCGAAAGCCGCATTGATGAGTCGGTACTGCGCATCGTACGTCTAAAACAGTCGCTATCCAGCTAGCTGCGCTATAATAGCAGCCCGATTTCGTACAGAGGCGGAGTAACTCCTTGATTGCGCTTGCAGACAAAATAACAAAGTCTTTTGGTGGCCGCGTCCTGTACGAGGGCGCGACGTTGCAACTCAATGCCGGCGAACGCTGGGCTTTGGTCGGGCCGAATGGCGCGGGAAAGACCACGCTGCTGAGGATACTCATGGGCGAGGAATCGACAGACGAGGGGAGCGTGGCGTTTGCCAAGGACACGTCATTGGGATACCTGGAGCAAGAGACAACGCTCAGGAGTGGAAAGACGGCCTTGCAGGAAGTGGTGGACTCCGCCACGGAGATTCGCGACTTGGAACGCTCGATCGGCCGTATGGAGGAGCAGATAGCAGAGGCCGAGCAGGGACCCGAGCTCGAGAGGCTTCTTGAGCGCTATGGCCGTGCCCAGGATCGCTTCGAGCGTTTGGGCGGCTACGAACTCGACTCGCGTGCAAAGGCAATCCTTGCCGGGCTGGGATTTCCCATAGCGGATTTCAACAAGCCCGCCGTCGACTTCTCGGGCGGGTGGCAGATGCGAATCGCGCTTTCCAAGCTGCTGTTACGTCACCCCGACCTTTTGCTGCTCGACGAGCCGACAAACCATCTTGACCTCGAGAGCGTCCAGTGGCTCGAACAGTTCCTGTCGACCTACGATGGGGCCGTTCTGCTCGTAAGTCACGACCGCTCGTTTATGGACGCATGCGTGAGTCACGTTGCTTCTCTAGAAAACAAGCGCCTGTACACCTATACGGGCACGTACTCGAGCTACCTGCGTCAGCGTGAGGACAATCTGGAGCAGCTTCGTGCAAAACGCGCCGCACAAGAGCGAGACATCGCCCATATGGAGACGTTCATCGAGCGCTTTCGCTACAAGCCGACCAAGGCAAAGCAGGTGCAAGAACGAGTGAGGAGGGTCGAGAAGATACGCTCCGAGCTCGTCGTGCTTCCCCAGTCCCACCAAACCATGCACTTTGCGTTTCCGAAGCCTCCGCGCACCGGAGACAAGGTGGTGGAGCTGAGCCGTGTGTCAAAGAGCTTTGGGAGCAACCGCGTGTACGAGGGACTCGATCTGACGTTCTATCGCGGCGACCACATAGCGCTGGTGGGACCAAATGGGGCGGGCAAGTCCACGTTGCTCAAACTGATAGCGGGTGTGCTCGACGCGGACCGAGGCAAGGTGGAGTATGGCAAGGACGTGAGCAGCGCATACTATGCTCAGCACCAGCTCGAGGCGCTCAACCCCACAAATACGGTTCTCGGCGAGATGGATTCGGTTGCCGCCGGATGGACGAGTGCAGAGGAGCGCAGGCTCTTGGGCGCGTTTCTGTTCCACGGCGACGACGTCCTAAAGCGGGTTTCGGTGCTTTCTGGTGGCGAGAGAGCGCGACTCGCATTGGCAAAGATGCTCGTGGCACCAGACCCCTTGCTGCTTCTTGACGAGCCTACGAACCATCTCGACATCGATTCGGTGGACGTGCTCGAGCGCGCACTCAAAGACTTTTCGGGTACCATAGTCTTGATCAGCCACGACGAGCACCTGGTTCGTGCCATCAGCAACAAGGTCGTCGACGTGCGCGATCACAAGGCAACGGTGTACGAGGGCGATTACGAGTATTACCTCTATAAACGCGCCGAACTCGCGGAGGGCTCCACGGAGACGTCTGCGCGCCCGGTCGGAGGAGCGGACAAGGCCGAAGTCGCTCAAAAGAAACCGATTGGTCGAAACGTAAAGACGAAGGAGCAACGACGTGCCGAAGCTGAGGCCCGAAACGCCCAGAGTCGTGCGCTCAGGGCTACCAAACGTCGTCTTATGGAGGTCGAGGCTGCGCTCACGCCGGCGCAAAAGCGATATCAGGAACTCATGGACCTCATGGCCACCGAAGAGCTCTATGGCGATTCGGAGGCATTTGACAAGGCCATGCGTGAATACACGGCACTTTCAAAGAAGATACCCCTGCTCGAAGAGGAATGGTTTGAGCTCACCGAAAAAATGGAGGCGGGCGTCTGATGGCCAAGCACTTTAAGGATAGCGTCGACAAGACCACCGTCGCTCCGCGACGCACGGTACCATCGCCGACCCAAAGCAAGCAACAGGGACAACCGATCAACCGGACGCGTCGCGCGCGCCGTCCGCAAAGAAGCCGCGATGAGGTAGACATTGAGCTGCAGTATGGCAACGCAGCCCCACGGGCATATGCAAGCGAAATGTCCGCGGGAACGAGTTTCTACTTTGATGACGAGGTTATACAGACGAGAGGCGGCATCTGGAAGCTCTTTAGGGGTATCTTCCTGCTCCTGGCGTGGATCGTTCGGCTTGTTGCAATCGTCCTGTTCGTCTTGGTCATGCTTAAGTCTGTGCAAATTCCATACGTGTATCACGCAGTGACGTATGTGCTCGACTTTGGGACACAGTATCTACCGTGGCGTGAGTTCGGGGCACTGTCGCTCGACACACCGTTGGGCGGCGTGTTCCGATGCGACCTCTGCATCGCCTCACTGCTGCTCTTCGTTGTCGACTGGATTCTGTGCCGCATTCGGGCGGCAATGGTGTAGGAGTATTCATGGGTTTGATGAACGCGAATCAACTGATTGCCATTACCGTGCAGGTGGCTCTTGTTATGGTGGCCACGGTCTTCCATGAGGTGGCGCATGCGGCGACGGCCAACGCATTGGGAGATCCGACGGCAAAGGAGCAGGGCCGCCTGACGCTCAACCCTTTGGCGCATCTGGACCTCGTCGGCTCGTTTGTTTTGCCGCTGCTCATGGCACTGGTCGGGGGTCCGGTCTTTGCATTTGCGAAGCCCGTTCCCTATAACCCAAACAGGCTCCGCAAGCCCGTTCGTGACGAGGTGCTCGTGGCGTTGGCCGGCCCTTTTTGCAACTTGGTTCAGGCGGGAATCGGCGCCATAGCGTTTAGGATTGTCATGTCGATGGCGCAGGCGTCTGTGGCAAACGAGACCATCATCGTCGTGCTTCAGCTGCTCGCGACCTATGTCACCATAAACCTTGTGCTCATGTTCTTTAACCTCATACCGTTGCCCCCGCTCGACGGCTCGACCATCATCAGCCCGCTCCTGCGCGGTAAGGCCCGGGACTGGTACTACATCGTGCAGCGCAACGCAATGCCGGTGCTTCTGGCCATCATGTTCCTGATTCCCATGGTGTTCCACTTCAATCCCATCAGCATGTACCTCGATGTGACTGCTGGGCCTCTCGCAGATCTGTTCTTGGGCTACTAACGTGTCGTACCGAGTTCGTACACAGGCCTTCACGGGTCCGTTCGACCTGCTGCTGACGCTCGTAAGCCGCCAGAAGGTCGCCATTGGATCCATCTCCATCGCGGAGGTTGCAGACCAGTATTTGGAAGAGGTCCGTCGCATGGGCGAGATGGACCTCGACGTGGCAAGCGACTTCGTGCTCGTGGCGTCGACGCTTTTGGACATGAAAGCGGCATCGCTCGTACCCAGCGAGCCACAAAGGCGCGTGATCGATCCCGAAGAGGACGATCTCGCAAATCTTTCGCCCGACGAAGCACGCGAGGCACTTGTCGAGAGGCTCATTGCGTACAAGCAGTTCAGAAACGCCGGAGCTGCCCTCGCGAGTCGCATGGAAGCCGAGTCTTTGATGATGCCGCGCACGGCAGGACCCGATCCGGAGTTCTTGGACCTTATGCCCAACTTCCTGGAGGGCGTAACGCTGAGGAGCCTTGCGGTAATATGTGCCGATATCACTGCTCGTCGCGAAAGCTTCCTTCTTGATGCCGAGCATGTGGCTCCGCGCCGAGCGCCGGTAGCCCTCACGGTGGCCGCCGTTGATCGCATAACGCGAACACGTGGGGCGGTATCTTTCAGCGAGCTTTTGGGAGAGGACCATTCGCCCGAGATGGTGGTCGTCACGTTCTTGGCCATGCTCGAGCTCTTTAAACGAGGTTCCATCACCGTGCGGCAGTCGGAAGTCTTTGGAGAAATCGACATCGTGCGTGTGGAGGGTGCCCCCGCCTTCGAGCTCGATGAGGACCCGCTTACGAGCGTGGGCGAGGAGGAGTACTGATGCGAGAGATACAACATATCGATCAGGGTTCACTTATGAGTCTTTTGGAGTCGCTGCTGCTCGTTTCGAGCGATGCGGTACCTGCAAAGGACCTGGCCCAAGCCGCGGGTGCGAGTCCAGAAGAGGTCGTCGAGGCGCTTACTGAGCTCTCGTCCTCGTATGCCGATGCGAATCGCGGCATTCAGCTTCGAGAGGTTGCGGGCGGATGGCGCCTGTTCACGCACCCGGCGTACCACGATGCGGTGGAAGCGTACGTGCTCTCTTGGGACCGGCGTCGGCTCTCTCAGGCCGCTTTGGAGACGCTGGCCGTGATCGCATACCATCAGCCGGTTAGCCGCGAGGGCGTGCGTGCGGTTCGAGGCGTGAGTTCCGATGGGGTCATCGCCTCGCTCAAAGAAAAGGGCCTGGTGCGCGAGGCGGGCAAAGACGCGCGGCAGGCGCAACTGTTTGGCACGACGACGCGATTCTTGGAGACCTTTGGGCTGCGTTCGCTCAAGGACCTTCCTCCTCTTGAGGACTTTGCGCCAGACGAGCAATCGCGTGAGTTCATTCGCGAGAGGTTGTCGGGTGGGTCGGAGTCCATACCGCTCGAGGAGGTTGCCGAGGATTTGGACGAAGAGCGCGAACTCATGGAGGAAGCGCTCGAGGATGCAAAGAGGGCCTCGGATGCAGGGGAGTGACGAACGCCTGGTGCCTATGCGCGTGCAGCGTTTCTTGGCACGCGCGGGGGTGGCGAGCCGCAGGGGTTCCGAGGCGCTCATGACGGCAGGCCGCGTGCGGGTGAACGGCGAGGTCGTGCGCGAGATGGGCAGCAAGGTCGACCCACAAAAAGACGTCGTGACGGTGGATGGTTCGGTGGTGCGCCTCAACCAAAAACCATGCTATCTGATGCTCAACAAGCCAGATGGTTACCTGACGACCATGAGCGATCCTTACGGAAGGCCTTGTGTGGCAAGTCTCGTTCCCACGAGACGATACCCCGGCCTGTTTCCCGTGGGCAGACTCGACCAAGACACCACCGGCCTCTTGTTGTTTACCACAAACGGCGATGTTGCCCAACGCCTGTTACATCCGTCTCGCCACGTAAACAAGCATTATGTTGCATTGGTTGACGGGACGCCCACAGAGCGTGAGCTACAGCGGTTGCGACGGGGCATCATGCTCGATGATGGTCCGGCGGCTCCGGCACAGGTAGAGGTGATTGGTCCTGGCGAATCGGGTGGCGACACCAGTGTTGTGGGTATTACGTTGCATGAGGGCAGAAAACATCAAGTCAAGCGTATGCTCGCGGCGATTGGGCATAAGGTATTACGACTGCACCGCGACTCGTTTGGACCATTGACGCTTCGAGACTGCAAGGCGGGGTCATGGCGTCTTTTGGACGAAGACGAGGTGCGCAACATTGAGGAGGCTGCGGCGTGGAAGGAATGACGTTGCAGTGTCTGAAAACGAAAGGGTTATTATGAGAATCGCAATAGACGGGCCGGCCGGTTCGGGCAAGTCAACCTTGGCGCATGCATTGGCTCAGCGTCTGAACTTGACGCTGCTCGACACGGGGGCAATGTATCGTTCCGTGACGCTCGCGTGCCTGCAAAAGGGCGTCGACCTCGAGGACAACGATGCGGTTGCGCAAGTTGCACGAGAGGTGCGCATCGAGTTCATGTCGCAAGACGACAAGACCCAACGGGTTCTTCTTGACGGCGAGGATGTGACCGCCGCCATTCGCACGCCCCAAGTTGACGCGGCTGTACCGACTGTCTCGGCAATACCTGCGGTACGCGAGGCCATGGTCGAGGAGCAACGCAGAATTGGCTCTGCCGGCAACGTGGTGGCGGAGGGCCGCGACATCGGGACGGTCGTGTTCCCGGATGCAGAGGTAAAGGTCTTTTTGACGGCTGACATGTCGGCTCGCGCCCATCGTCGTGCCCAACAAAGCAGCATTGACGATCCTGCTCGGGAGCAAGAGATACTGGACGCTCTAAAGAAGCGCGACGAGATTGACTCCACGCGTGAAGCCGCTCCCTTGGTGGCAGCCGAGGACGCTCATCATCTTGACTCCTCAAACATGACGGTGGAGCAAGAGGTCGAGGCCGTCGTGGCGCTCGTGGAAAAGGCGCGTGCGGCCGGGGGTGTTCAGGCTGAGCCTCCTGTGCAAAACGAGCCTGCAAAGCAAGAGAGTGCGGTGCCCGTGGCAAAGCCAAAATCCACCACGGCAAAGAAAAAGAACGACGACAAGAGGACCGGCCCGATGAGGTTGTTTGCCCGCCACGAGCCCGAAGAGTATTACGAGCATCCCGTTCGCGAGTTCCCCGTTACCTCGCGTGCACTGCTCGGTGCGGCAATCTTGGTGTGCGCCGGCATAAGCAAAGTGCTCTGGCCGTGGAAAGTCGAAAACGGCAAAACACTGTGGAAGGCTGAGGGCGGTCAGGTCGTGGTGATGAACCACGTCTCGATGCTCGATCCGGTGGTCATTATGGTTACCGAGTGGACCCATGGTCGCAGGATGCGTCCCATCTACAAGAGCGAGTTCGATGGCCACAAAATCGTCAACTGGTTCTTTGCGCGCATCGGTGGCATTCCCGTCGAGCGCGGTACCGCAGACGTCAAGGCCGTGCGACGTGCGCAGCGTGCGTTGCAGAGGGGAGAGGACGTACTCATCTTCCCCGAAGGCACGCGTGTGTACAGCGATGACCAGGAAGTCGAGATTCATGCAGGATTTGCCCTCATGGCACAGCTTGCGAAGGCGCCCGTGCTACCGGTAGCCATTGTCGGCGCGCGTGACGGTGCTCCTGGCGGCAACAAGCCCCTGCGCCCCGGACGTGTGTGGTTGGGCGTGGGAGAGTCCATCACGTTTGACCAAATAGCGGAAAAGGGCCGCAAGAAGCAGGCGAAGGCCATGGAAAAGCGTGCCATGGAACGAGTGTATGCGCTGCGGGATGCCCTGCGCGCCGCTCATCCCGGAAAGATGTAGCGATTATGGCCGCAACGATCACAGTCGCAGACAAGGCGGGCGCATGCTTCGGCGTCGAGCGTGCGCTCGAGCTTGTGCGGCGCACCGCATGCGAAGCCAAGGGTCCCGTGCATACTTTGGGGCCACTCATCCACAATCCTCAGGTAGTGGAGGCTCTTTCTTGCGAAGGAGTCTCTCCCGTGACGGAACCAGAGGATGCGCAGGCAGGTTCGACGCTGGTGATGAGGGCTCATGGTGTGACGCCGCAGATTGAGCGCAGGGCACAGGAAGCTGGCCTCATCACTGTTGACGCTACGTGTCCCTATGTAAAGAAGGTCCACGTTGCGGTGGCTCGTCTCCAAAAGAAGGGGTATGAGGTCCTTGTCGTTGGCGAGAAGGGCCATCCCGAGGTTGAGGGAATATGTGGTCACGCATCCAACGCACGGGTTGTGGGGTCTGCCGCAGAAGTTGCCTCACTTGGGATAGGGCGTCGCGTGGGTCTGGTGGCACAGACGACGCTCGAGCGCTCGGTGCTTCGGTCTGTCGTCGGTGAGCTCGTTGGCCGTTGCGAGGAGCTGCTGGTAATCGACACCATTTGCAGCGCGACGCGCGAGCGTCAGGAGGCGGCCGCAGACCTGGCCTCCCGAGTTGACGTTATGGTCGTGGTGGGCGGACGTAGCTCTGCAAACACGAGGCATCTTGCGGATGTTTGTCGTGCTCAATGCGGGCGGACCTATCATGTGGAGCTCGCGGACGAGCTGGATGGCTCGTGGTTCGAGGGCGTTAAGGCCGTGGGAATAACTGCTGGTGCCTCAACACCTGCGACACAGATCAAAGAAGTCAGGGCACGGGTAGAGGCCCTCTGTTCTTAGGCGCGACATGGCGAAAGAACCCGATGTCATGTCAGATGACCTGCGTGCCAGGCGCCGAGCCGACTATGCGAGCACGCGTGAGCGCACGACGGGCGCATGGATTGAGCGCATTGAGGACGGGAGCCCCGCTTGGGAAGCGGGCCTTGAGTATGGCATGAGGATTGACGCAGTCAACGGACAGGAACTGCCCGACATCATCGCGTGGCGATGGGAAGCGGACGGCGACGTCGCTGAACTTGCGGTTTACGATCCTGCGGATGGCGAGGAGTACGCCTGTACGCTCGAACGAATGCCGGGCGAGGACTGGGGCGTGGAGTTCTCGGATGTGCTCTTTGATGGGATTCGTACCTGCGTCAATGCGTGCCAGTTTTGCTTTATGGCCATGCTCCCGCCAGATGCACGTGCATCGTTGCTGCTGCGAGACGATGACTACAGGTTATCGTTTTTGCAAGGCAACTTCGTGACGCTTACAAATCTTAGCGATGACGAGGTCGAACGAATAATCCGTTGCCGTATGGAGCCGATGAACGTTTCGATTCATGCGGTCAGCCCTGAGGTGCGCATTCCACTCATAGGACGGCATGCAATGCGCGGTATAGAGGTACTTGAACGGCTGTGTGCTGCAAACATTGAGGTCCATGGGCAAATCGTTCTCTGTGCGGGCATCAACGATGGCGAGGAACTCAGACGGACACTTGATTGGGTGGAAGAAAGACCGCAAATCACGTCCCTCGCCATCGTCCCGCTTGGCTACACCAAGTATTCAAGGCGCTTCTCCTCATCGTTCTCGGAGGATGTGGAGGCGAGCCGTGCTGTGGTGAGGCTCTTGGAACCTTATCAGCAACGGGCTCGACGCGACTTGGGGGTTACGCGATTTCAGCTTTCGGACGAGTTCTACCTTGACGCGCACCTACCCATACCCGAGGCCGAGACGTATGACGGATACCCGCAGTTCTATGACGGCATTGGGATGCTGAGGAGCTTCTTGGACGAGATAGAGCTTGTGAGTCATACACGTGGTGACGATGTTAGTCTTTTGAAAACAGAACTGATTGCACGAAACGAAAACGTTCTTTTGGTTTGCGGCGAGGCAGCAAAAGGGGTCATGGAGGAGCTTTGCGATGCGTGGGGGGTGCCCATGAGACCCTTTGCTATACGAAACGACTACTATGGTGGGGACGTTGACGTTACGGGGCTCATCGTTGCTGAGGACCTTTTGGGACAGCTTCCGCATGAACTTGAACGTGCGGTAGTCGTGCTTCCAGAGGTCATGTTCAACTTTGACCAGGTGACGCTCGATGGTACCGAGAGAGCATCCATTGTGGAGGAGTTGGAGCGGCGTGGTGCGCGCGTGAAGGTGTCGGTACCCAGCCCGAATGACATCCTAGACGCACTCTTATAAAAAGTCCCGGCAGAGATTCCAAAGTGGGGTGCTCTGCCGGGGAATATGGCTGCCGTGACTACGACTATGCCTGTTGGGTGATGAATGCCTCCGCATTTGCGTTGTAGTCCATCGGCAAGCTCCCCTTGGGAAGGACCTGCACCTCTATTGCCTCGGCACGCTTGCTGAGTCCTGTCGTGCCCGCGTCGTTGCCATCACAGGCCCATCCGAGCCAGCCGAAGGTCTGTGAATGGACGCGGTACCAAACCGAGTAGTCCATCTCGGCGTCGCCGGTCAGGCGCATGCGCACGGCTTCCAGGCGTTTGGATTCGCCGGTCGTACCCGCAAGAGCTCCATCGGCCTGTTCGCCCATCCAACCGTACGTTTGGGTATGGACTTCGTAAGTTATGCCAACGTTTGCCGGAAGGCCGCCCAAGGAGAGCTTGATGGCTTCAAGACGCTTTGACTGGCCGGTGGTGCCTATGATACCGGCTGGCTTTGCACCGCTCCAGCCATATGTCTGGATGTGTGCGTCCGCAGAACCCAGGGCAATGTATGCGGGCGATTCTTTCTTGTACTCCTTTGGCGTCTGTCCGTCCTGCAACACGATGACCTCATATGCTTCGGCGCGCTTGGAGGCGCCGGTAGTTCCTGCCGGTTGTCCATCACATGCCCAGCCGAGCCACCCGTGTGTCTGCACATGCGTGCGGTACCACACGTGGTATCCCTTTTTCGCAAGGTCTTCGCTCAGTCGGATTTGAATTGCCTCGATGCGTTTGGATTGTCCCTCGGTTCCCGAGACGGCACCGTCTGTGGCCCAGGACGATTCCCAGCCCGTGCCCTGCACGTGGGATCGGTACTCGACGGATCCCCCTTCAACTTTCACGCGTATTGCCTCGAGTCGCTTGGATTCTCCTGTTATGCCTGCCGTAGAGCCATCACTTCCAGAGGGTGCCTTCCAACCGACGCTCTGGTTGTGTGCGTCATAGGATATGGGGAGCGCGGGCGCAGAGACAACAAAACTCGCGGATACTTCTTTGGTACCTCCCATGTCTTCGTATTCATACACGGCCGTGAGTGTGTGGCTGCCTGTGGGAAGGCCATCCAAATAGTCTGCCTTGAGCGTGATGTTGGTTGAGCCAGCTGAAGCGGTGTAGTTTTCGCTGCCTGGATCAGCACCGTCTACGAGCACTTGGCTGAGCTTGTCGAACCGGGCATTGTTTTGGAACAAGAGGTCCGTGCCAGAGCCCTTGACGTACGTTGCACCCTCGCCTTTGACAAAGGCGTACTCATAGTTTAAGCCATAGCCGCGCTCATAGAGAGTTTCGTCCGAGTAGTCAATGCTAAGGTCTTCCTTCTCGAACGCCTTGGGAATGTTGACGGGAAGCGTGCCTGTGGGAGGAACGTTATCAAACATGGAGCATATAGCCGCAATGACATTGGCATTGTAGGCAACGCTCTTGCTCACGTCTGTGGGGTCAGCGTTCAGACCGGCAGACATGTACCCCAGCATAATGGCGTCGGCCTCCGTATAGCGGGCGGCATCGTAGGGGAGGTTGTTGGCGAGCAGCACGAACTTGCCTCCCGCCGTATGCGTTTCTCGAATGGCGCGCGAAACGCTCTGGTAAAGCGGAGACGTAGCCGAAAGAGGGCTAGCGTCATAGGATGCGGTAAAACAGATGACCGTGTTAGCCTTGGCAATGGCGTCGCTCAGTTCGTTCGTAAAGTGTGCGGTCTTATTTCCTGAATCATAATAGTAGTCTATGGTCACATGCATCTTTGAATCTGATGCCCCGGATTGGGTTTGTTTGGCAAGATTGTTTATGTGAGCATCAACGTCGACGAGACCCTCGTCCTTCAGTTTGTCAAGAGCGTATTCAATGGTCTTGCTGTCATCCATGAGCCGACCCATGATTACCACGTTATTCTCATGACCGGAAAGTGGCAGAGTATACTGATCGTTTTTGACAAGAGTAATGGCATCGCGTGCGATTTTCATCTCGTCGTTGTGGTGATCCTGTGAGCCGACAACCTGTGACGCAGCACTAACGTTTGCCTCCGTGTAATTGTCGAGGATGCCAAATTTTTGTTTGAGTCCAAGAATGCGCGCTACGCTTTGGTTTATACGGTTTTCCGATATGGTTTTGCCGTCTCCGTTACCGACTTTTCCTGCGATTGTTTGAATGTAGTTGTCGTATAAGTTGGCGGCCTCTTGATCCTTGAGGTCTGCGGGAATGAGCAGCATGTCCACCCCAGCGTTGATGACTTTTTCGGCGAGATTCGCGCGGTATTCGACAGAGGCGGACGCGGCAGTTTCTCCAACATCTCCTTCGACCAGCTTGTTTTTGTATAGTGCATCCATTTCGAGGGCATCGGTAATCACTACGCCCTCATAACCGATGTCCGCGCGCAACAAGTCCGTGATGACCTTCTTTGACATGGTGGCGGGGAAGTAACCCTTGTTTCCGTCGGCAAACGTCACCTCGTCATCGTACTTGGGAAGTGTGATATGGGCTGTCATAATCATGTCTGCCGTATTTTGGGCAATAACGTTCCTAAAGGGGATGAGCTCGCAGACGTTGAGTTCTTCGAGAGTCTTGTCGACGGTCGCGGTGCCGATGTGCGTGTCATTTGCCGTGTCGCCATGGCCCGGAAAGTGCTTAAGCGTGGCAATGACTTGTTTGGTTGCGAGACCTCGGGTGAACTCGGCTCCCAACTCTGCTACCGTTTGTGGCTCGTCCGAGAACGAGCGTGTCCCAATGGTTGGGTTTGAGGGATTGCTGTTTACGTCAATTGTTGGGGCGAAGTCCAAGTTGAATCCCAAAGCGGCGCACTCCTCGCCCAGTACCTCTCCCGTGAGCTTGGCGTTTGCCGCTGCCTTCTCGCCAGTAGCACCTATGGCCATGCTACCAGTCATGCGAGTGCCCATGGTGAAGCGGGTGACGACGCCTCCCTCCTCGTCAACTGCCATGAGGTACGGAATGTTCTTTGACCGACCCGTTGCGTCCATGTTGTTCTTTTGTAGGGCGTTTACCAAGTTGGCTGTTTGTTCCACGTCCTTTACGTTGGATCCAAAAAGAATGATGCCGCCGTATTGATGCTTCTGTAGGGCTTGTGCAAGTGGGGAGCCGGTCTCTAAGCTTGTTACGTCAGATTTGTCCCACGTGCGGATGGCGGGAACGATCATTTGCGAGATTTTCTCGTCGAGGGTCATCTTTCCTATGATTTCGTTGATCTGTGGATCGTCAGACGCTTGTTGCTCCAATGAGGTTTCCTCAATTGACTGAGCTCGAAGGGCGTCTCCACCGTGTGCCTCAGGTTCTTCCTGCATTGCGTCCTCTTTGTCGCTCTTTGAGCTGTGAGGCTCCTGCAAAGGCGCAATCGTTTCTTGGACAGACACCTCTTCCATATTCTGCTCTTCGGCTATGGCAATTTGGGTGAGTGGCGTTGTGCTTGCGATGAGGGCAATACTGAGCGTAAGGGACGCTAGCAGATCCTTGAGTCGTGTCGTGCGCTGTTTAGTGTGCTTCATATGAGCTCCCTTCAATCCAACATTGACTACAATATAATGAATCGCTTTACTCAGGCAGTCCTCACTTCGGCAAGGGTGGAAGTTATGCGCCTGAGCTCAGACAGTCCTCGTTTCACTGGGGAATTCGCGCAGGTACATAACCTCCACCCTTGCTCTTTTGCGGGGCTTGCATAGGCGGATGAATGAGTTTTGAGGCGTTGTTTGTTGGGAGAATGTCAGCGTTCCGTATTTGTCCGCTGCCCGTGTTACCATTCTGTTTGCAAATAGAGGGGAGTTTGCACATGAGCAAGCCTATAGTAGCGGTGGTGGGCCGTCCCAACGTGGGTAAGTCGACCTTGGTAAACCGTCTGGCCGAGCGCCGAGAGGCCATCGTACATGAGTCACGCGGAGTTACACGTGACCGTTCGTATCACGAGACCGATTGGAATGGTCGAAACTTCGTGTTGGTGGACACGGGTGGTATAGAGTCCATCAAATCCAAGGACACTTTTGCGCCGCGCATTCGAGAGCAAGCGCTCATGGCCTGCGAAGAGGCCGACGTCATTGTCTTTGTGGTAGACGGTACTGTGGGGGTCACGGACGAGGACGAAGAGGTGGCACGCGTCGTCCGAAGGTCAAAGAAGCCGTCGTTTTTGGTGGTAAACAAGGTGGACGATCCGTCAAACGAGCTGGCCACCTGGGATTTCTATCAGTTGGGTGTGGGGGAGCCGATGCCCATATCGGCAGGCCATGGCCATGGTACCGGCGATTTGCTCGACGAAATCGTTGCGGTGCTTCCACCCGACGTGCCCGACGAGGAACCTGAGGACGATGTGTTGGCCGTAGCCATCATAGGTCGTCCGAACGTGGGAAAGTCCTCCCTTACCAATCGCCTTGTGGGAAGAGACCGCTCCATTGTGAGCGACGTTGCGGGTACCACGCGCGATGCGGTAGACGTCGTTGTGGAGCGCAATGGAACAAGATTCAGGCTCGTGGACACCGCCGGCATGCGCAAGCGTTCGCAGGTGCACGAAGACGTCGAGTACTACAGCATCGTACGCGGTCTCATGGCGATGGATCGTGCGGACGTGTGCCTGCTGGTTGTCGACGCGTCTGTGGGAGTTACCGAGCAAGACCAGAAACTCGCGACGATGGCGGTAGAGCGCGGGTGTGCTCTCGTGCTGTGCCTCAACAAATGGGATCTGCTCGACACGGAGCAGCGGCGCGAGGATGTGGAGGCATCCTTAGCACGTCGCTTGGCCTTCGCAAATTGGGTGCCTGTGGTGAGGATGTCTGCACTTACGGGTCGTTCGTGCCTGCGTGTGCTAGACACTGCCAAGCGTGCCGGCGAGGCAAGGGCGAGCCGCGTGCAAACGTCTAAACTCAATGCCCTTTTGGACGAGATTCGCGCCTCGGGACATACCATCACCAAGGGTAATCGGCGTCTGAAACTCAACTACGCCACGCAACCTTCTGCGTGCCCGCCCGTCTTTGCGTTCTTTTGCAATGCACCAGACCTCGTGGACGATAATTTCGAACGGTTTGTGGAAAACAGGCTACGCGAGCGTCTGGATCTTGAGGGTACGCCCATTCGACTCAAATTCCGAAGGAAGGAATAACTATGGCAGGACTCATCGGAGCGACTTGCGTGGCCGCTATCGTATCGTTTTTTGTGTGCGGCATTCCGTTTGGCATGATTTTTGCGGCAAAGCTCAGTGGCATTGACGTGCGCAAGACCGGATCGGGAAACATAGGCATGACGAATGTTGCGCGCTCTGCGGGCGGCAAGGCGGCAGCACTGACGTTCTTGTGCGACGTCGGAAAGGGCGTTGTATGCGTCTTGCTGGGTAAGCTGGTAATTGCCAATCTCTGTTGCGGGGGTGACTGGTTCGCTGTTGCCTACAACGGGGCATTTGGATGGGCCGGGTCGGTCCTTTTTGCGGCAAGCGTATTTGGACATATCTTTAGCCCTTACCTGCATTTCCATGGTGGCAAGGGCATCTCGGTAGGTTTGGGTGCAGGCCTTGCCATGTGGTGGCCGATTGGCTTGGGCATGCTGGCGGTGTTCTTGCTCTGCACGATTCCCACCCGTTACGTCTCGCTCGGTTCCATCTGCGCGGCGGCGAGCCTGCCCATTCAGGCTGCATTGTGGGGCATGTCCGTTCCTGCCGTTATCCCCACTGCTATGGTGGCTGCGGTAGTCATCTGGTCGCATCGTGAGAACATCGGACGGCTCGTCCGTGGCGAGGAACGACGGTTCTCCATCAAGCATAAAGACAAGAACAAGGGGGGCAGCCGTTAATGGCGAGCAAGGTTGTAGTAATTGGATCCGGATCATGGGGCACGGCGGTTACCCAGCTGCTCGCGCCTCATGTGGACGATGTCGTTATATGGTCGTTTGAACCTGAGGTGGCAAATGGCATAAACGAGAATCGCCACAATCCGCATCAGCTCACCAACTATGAGGTGGCGCCCAACGTGCGTGCGACATGCGATTTTCTGGAGGCGACGGACGGTGCCGAGGCTATGCTCATCGTGGTGCCATCTCCATTCCTCAGAAGTACGTGCAAGAGGCTTGCTCCGTACGCATCTTCCGACGTGCCGATTCTCGTGCTCACAAAGGGCGTCGAACGTGGGACGGGCTGCCTCATGGCCGACATTGTGGAGCAGGAGCTTGGTGGTCACGAGAGGGTGGCGGTGCTCAGCGGACCAAACCATGCTGAGGAAATCTGTCAAAGTACGGTGTCTGCCGCCGTGGTTGCCTCTTCGGATCCTGCCGTCGCCAATCTCTTTAGGGACCTGCTCGTTTGTCCCGTGTTTAGGGTATACGTGAGCGATGATGTTCGCGGTGTCGAGATTTGCGCAGCCGAAAAGAACGTCATAGCCGTGGCGTGCGGTATTGCGGCAGCTTCGGGTGCGGGCGACAATACCCTTGCCGTTCTTATGACTCGAGGTCTTGCAGAGGTGACGCGCGTGGCGGTGGCGTTGGGGGCTGACCCGCTCACTTGCATGGGACTTGCCGGCATGGGAGACCTCGTCGCAACGTGCACTTCGCAGCATTCGAGGAATCGTACCTTTGGCGAGGCATTCGCTCGTGGGGAGTCACTCGAAGACTATGAGCGACGTACGGGCATGGTGGTGGAGGGCGCCCAGGCTGCGTCCTCAATACTTGAGCTTGCCAAGTCCAAAGGCGTCGAAGTGCCCATAACCCAGGCGGTCAATGCCGTCCTCTACGAAGGCATGCCCGTGTTGGATGCCGTGGATGCGCTTTTGGAGAGGCGACCAAACGAGGAATTCTATGGGGTGGGACACGAAGGTCACACACGTGGTGAACGGTCTGAATAGGAGCATGCATGAGTAACATCGTACGAATCGCCCCGTCCATACTGGCGGCGGACTTTCTGGACTTAGGCAACGAGCTCCAAAGCGTCTCGAACGCGGACTTTATTCACTACGACGTGATGGACGGCGACTTTGTTCCAAACATCTCGTTTGGCCCCGGCCTTTTGCGTGCGGTAAAACGCGGGACCGACCTGCCGGTGGATGTACACATGATGGTAAAGAATCCCGATGAGGTCTTTCGTGACTACCTCGAGGCAGGCGCGGATGTGCTCACGTTCCATATCGAGACCGCAAAGCATGCCCACCGAATCGTGGACGAGATACATCGGTACGGCCGTCGTGCGGCGGTAGCCATCAACCCCGGTACGGCCGTTTCGTCGCTTGACGCAATAATCGATTACTTGGACATGGTGCTCGTAATGTCGGTGAATCCGGGCTTCTCGGGACAAAAGTTCATCGAGCATACGTATACCCAGCTCAACAAGCTGACTGCACTGTGCCAGAGTCATTCCGTGCGTCCACTCGTAGAGATTGACGGCGGCGTCTCGGTAAAGAATGCCGCCCAAGTCGTAGCAGCCGGAGCAAACGTCCTGGTGGGTGGAAGTGCCGTGTTTGATGCCGAGGATCACGCAAGGATGGTTGACGACATGCGTACAGCTGGCATGCAGGGATTTGCCATGAGGATGGTGTAGCGCGTGACGACCCGACGTGTGTATTTGGACTACGCCGCATCGTCGCCAGTGCGAAGCGAGTCACTCGAGGCAGAGCGGGCGTATGAGGTCTCTGCCTATGCGGGTGCAAACCCCAATTCGCTGCATACTGCAGGACGTGAAGCGGCGCGAGCACTGGATGGTGCGCGGCGAGACGTGACACGTTGCCTGGGCGGAGGTTTTCGTCCCATGGATGTTGTTTTTACCTCCGGGGGCACCGAGAACAACAACCTGGCACTTCTGGGTATGGCACTTGGGGCGCGTGATCGTGACAGGAAACGCACGCGGGTCGTTGTATCTGCAATCGAACATGATTCGGGATTGGACGTGGCGCCGGCGCTTCGCGACCGGGGCTTCGAGGTGCAGACGATTTCGCCCTCATCGGATGGAAAGATTCATGCGAGCAGCCTTGAGCGAGCACTTGGCCCAGATGTTGCTCTTGTTTCGGTAATGGCGGCAAACAACGAAACGGGTGTGGTTCAGCCAATCGCAGATTTGGGCAACGTTGCACATCGGGCAGGAGCGTTGTTCTATACCGATGCAGCTCAGGGATTTGGCAAGATTCCGCTCGATTTATCGAGCTGCGACGCAGTCGGTATTGTCGGTCACAAGATCGGGGCTCCCGTGGGGACGGGCGCCCTTGCCATACGCACACGTTGTCCCATTCGTCCGCTCATGCATGGCGGAGGGCAGGAGCGGGGCATCAGGCCGGGGACGCAAGATGTGCGTGGCGCCTTGGCCTTCGCAGCCGCATCGAGCGCTTGCTGCAAGGAATTGGAAAGGACGCGCTTGCTTGTTGCCAGTCGAGCGGAGCAGCTGTATCGACTGGCTTGCGAGGGAAGCGACCAAATCGTCCCCACCGTTGGCGCAATCGTAGGAGACGATCGGTTGCCTGGAATGGTAAGCCTTATGGTGAGGGGATGGGACTCGGAGTCCTTGGTGCTGCAGCTCGATGCGCGTGGATTCGAGGTCTCGGCTGCGTCGGCCTGCGCAAGTGGTTCGACGAAGCCAAGTCACGTGCTCACTGCCATGGGCATTCCTGGTGATTTGGCTTCTGGTTCGTTGCGCGTGTCGTTCGACGAGCGCGTGAGCGAAGAGGACCTCGAGTGTTTTGGGCGGGCCCTTCTTGACGTGATCTCCTGCTAAGTGATGGGGATACTCCCCTTTGCCTGGAATGGCTTTCGGGCGCACGCGCAAGGCAAAGGGAAAGGGGAGTATCCCCATCACGTGCCTCTAGGAGTAAAAAGTGAGCAATTCTGCATTTCGGTGATTTCCACCTGCACTTAGCGTTGCTCGGACGGTTTCACTCCTGTTTCGTGTAACATAGAGATAACGTAGAGCTTCGGCATGGAGGGATGCGATGAGAGAGCCAGACGCCCTGCTCAGATTGCAGGAGATTGACCTTGCGCTCATGCGACACAAAAAGACGCTGGCCGCTATGCCGCAGGTAAAAAAGATCCAGGCGGTAAAGGCGGCGCGAAAGAAGCTTTCCTCCCAAATCACAAAGATTGTCGGTCAGCGTAAAGACGCCGAGATGGACCTCGAAGAGAACGAAGCTCTGCAAGTGAGGTTCCATGAAGACATAGACGATGTCCAGGCCAGATTCGAGTCTGGTGAGGCAGGGTTTCGCGACATCAAAAACTTGGAAGGCCAGCTTACGCAGTATGCAAAGCGCCTAGAAAAACNNCATAAAGAACTCGTTTCGCGGCTCGAGAAGGCACGTTTGGCCGAACAGAATGCTCGCGCCTTGGATGACAAGCTTGTATCGGAAGGCGAGTTGCTTGTTGAGGGGCTGCGCGAACAGACAGCCGACATCGAGCGTGACGTGCGCAAGCTTTCGCTCGAGCGGGAGTCCGTTATCGTAAACATTACACCTCAGGTGCTTGAGCGTTATCAGTCGGGTGTCAAACGATTTGGTGGCCTTGCGGTCGAACACTTGAGAGGTAACGTCCCGTCGGTATGTCGTGTCACCATATCGCCAAGTGCATTTGGCGACATCCGGAGGGGCCCTGCAATCACAGAATGCCCGTATTGTCACCGTCTCTTGGTTACCGAAGGCATGTTTGACCTCGACGACTAGGAACTACCTATCATGCGCATTACAAAATCATCCTCTGGGAAGCGATGCGTGCTCCTCTGCGTTTGCGGGGGAATCGCTGCTTACAAGGCAGTTGAGGTACTTCGCCTGCTGCAGCGGGAAGACTGCGAAGTACGCGTGGCTGCAACTCAGGAATCGCTTCGATTCGTGGGAACGGCAACATGGGAGGGTCTGACGCACGAGCGAACTGCTTATGAGCTCTTTGATTGGACAGACTCGGCCATCCCGCACATAGACCTTGCCGGATGGGCGGATGTGGTGCTGGTGATGCCGGCGACTGCGAACGTGATGGCAAAGATGGCGACGGGAATGGCGGACGACCTCGTATCTTCTACGTTGTTGGCAGTTCCAGCCCAAACTCCCATAATAGTTGCCCCTGCCATGAACGTGCACATGTGGCAGGCGCCGGCGACTCAGGCAAATGTGAGTCTTTTGCGCGAACGGGAAGTGCAATTTGTCATGCCGACATCGGGCCATCTTGCCTGCGACGACACAGGCGAGGGGAAGCTTGCCCCAATCGAACAGATTGCCGATGCCGTTCTGAGCACATCCACTCACCATGCGACCGATAAGCTTTCTGCGAGGCATATCGTTGTGACGGCGGGTCCCACGCATGAGGCCATCGATCCGGTTCGCTACATTGCAAATTCTTCGAGTGGGAAGATGGGCTACGCCATTGCTAGGGCAGCAGCACTTCGGGGAGCCGATGTCACCCTCATATCGGGCCCCGTATCGTTGCCCACGCCAAGGGGTGTCCGTCGCATTGACGTTGTGTCCGCAGCACAGATGCACGATGCGACGCTCGCGGCGTTTGCAGACGCCGATGTGGCCATTTGTGCGGCAGCGGTCGCAGACTATACGCCGATGCGGGTGGCTGACCACAAGCTCAAGAAGTCCAAGGAGCGCTTGGATGTTATAGAGCTTACCGAGACGGTGGATATTTTGGCCGAGCTGTGCGCAAAGAAGCGCGAGGGTGGTCGGCGACGGATGGTGGTGGGGTTTGCTGCCGAAACAAACGACCTCATCGAGAATGCGCGCGCGAAGCTAGAACGCAAGGAATGCGATCTTATCGTTGCCAATGACGTGAGCCGTGAAGACTCTGGCTTTGGAGCCGACACGAATCGCGTGTCGTTCATCTCGGCCGCGGGAGAAGAAGAGCTCCCTACGCTTACGAAGCACGAGGTCGCTGAACGACTGCTCGACAACATTAGTGAATACTTGGATGCATAATCCGAAAGGGTGCCGCGCATGGGAATCCTGATTGGGGGAGAGCGCGTTGGCCACGAGTGGCCTGGCAAGCGCGTGCTCAACAACCAGAACGTATCGGTTTTCGAAGGGGATCGCATCGGTATAGTCGGTCGCAACGGTGATGGCAAGTCGACGCTTCTTTCGATTCTGGCTGGACGGTTGGAGTCCGATGAGGGTTCGGTGACGTATAGGCGCGGCATTACGGTTGGGATTTTGGGCCAACAGGACAGCTTGGACGACGACGAGACCTTGTGTCATGCCGTGGTGGGTGAGGCACCAACTCACGAATGGGCGTCTTCGGCGCGTACGCGCGAAATCATTTCTGAGTTGGTTGGCGACTTGGAGTGGTATGGGCGCATAGGTGACCTCTCGGGTGGTCAGCGTCGTCGTGCGGATTTGGCGCGATTGCTTGTGGGGTCTTGGGACGTTCTTTGTCTTGATGAGCCCACCAATCACTTGGACCTTCATACCATACGCTGGTTGGCGTATCATCTTACTCACCGCTGGCCTCAGGGTGCCGGGGCATTGCTGGTGGTCACGCACGACCGTTGGTTCTTGGACGAGGTTTGTACCCTCATGTGGGAGGTGCACGACGGGTGCGTGGAGCCTTTTGAGGGTGGTTATTCCGCGTATGTACAACAGCGCGTCGAGCGGCAGCGTCAGGCAGCGGTCGCAGAAGAGCGGCGACAGAATATTCTGCGCAAAGAGCTCAATTGGCTAGCGCATGGTGCCAAGGCACGAACGAGCAAGCCACGGTTTAGGATAGAAGCCGCCATGGCGCTCGTAGAGCAAGACCCTCCGCTGCGTGATACCGTTGAGCTCCAAAGAATGGCAATGACACGTCTTGGCAAGCAGGTTGTCGAGCTTCGCAACGTGGGTGTGAGCTACCCCATGCCAAACGATCAAAGGCTCGACGTGCTCGATGGCATTTCGTGGATCTTGGGCCCTGGCGAGCGTGTGGGGATACTGGGAGAAAACGGTGCTGGAAAGACGACGTTGCTTCGGGTGCTGTCGGGAGTGCAGCGCCCAGACGCTGGGTGGGTAAAGATTGGCAAAACTGTTCGGTTTGGTCGGCTTGGGCAGAGGCTCGAGCGTCTTTCGGAGTATGACGACTGGCGCGTGGAGGAGCTCCTGCATCGGTACAAGCGCTCGTATAGGGTGGGCGACAAAGAGCAGTCTCCCGAGCAAATGCTCGAGCGACTGGGTTTTTCGCGGTTGGATTTGGCCACGTACGTGCGCGACCTTTCGGGAGGACAGCGCAGGCGGCTCGCGCTCCTGTGCGTGCTCATGGAAGAGCCGAATGTGCTGATATTAGATGAGCCAGGCAATGACCTAGACACCGACATGCTGGTTGCGGTTGAGGACCTTTTGGATACTTGGCCGGGCACGCTCGTTATGGTGAGCCACGACAGATCGTTACTCGAGCGAGTGACAGACGACCAATATGCCCTCATAGCTGGGAAGCTCACACACTGTCCTGGCGGTGTGGACGAGTACTTGGAGCGGCTCGATGCGCAATCCAAGGTTACTGCAGCTCCAAAGGCTATCAACGAGTCAGGCGCATCTGTCAAAGAGGGCTTGAGCAACACGGAGCGTCGTGAGCTCAAGCGAAGATTCGACTCGGTGGAACGAAAGATGAAGAAGCTCGAATCAGAGCCGGAACGACTCAGGTTGCTTTTGGAAAAGACTGATCCTACAGACTTCGAGTTCCTGATGACACGTCAGGCCGATCTGGATGACGCGCTCAGCAGAATCGACGAGCTCGAAACCGAATGGCTCGAGCTCGCGGAGCGGCTAGGACTTGCTTAGCCGAACGGACATATGCAGCGTCAGGCTTAGTAAAGGTGGCTCTCGATCTTTTTGAATGTCTCGCCCTCTTCGATGCGGCGAACGAGTTTGCGGATGAGTATGACGGGCACGACAATGGCAACGATGGTTGCGACGCCGCCCACAATCATGCGGACGTTCTCGAGCAGGCTCATGTCTTCGGGTGAGCGGTGGTCTTCGTTCATCGTGAACCCTTCTCTCTGGGTGCCAAGGGAATTCCTCATTCGATTATAGTTGCCGCAATACGGCATACAAGCAAGTTTTGTGGGCAAACAAGAATCAAACAAGCGGGCTGGCCACCGTTCGTTTCTGATGGCAAGCGATGGGGAGTATCCCCATCGCTTGCCTCTTGAAGTATTACGCCGTCGTGCTTGAGGACGAGCCGGCTCCCATTGAAGAGGAGGAACTGGAAGAGGACGCGGATGTCGACGTGTCCGAGTCCGAGCTCGAGGTCGAGTCGGAAGAAGACGTCGTCGACGATTCCGAGGATGTATCGGAGGAAGACTTCTCCGATGATCCAGAGGTCGAGTCGGAGAACGAGGTTGTGGACGAGGTGGAACCAGAGCTCGAGGAAGAGCCTGCGGATGAGGACATGCTTGTAGGCTTGCCGTAAGCGAGCAGCTCATCAATTGTGATGAACTTGTAGCCCTGTTGTACGAGCTGTGGCAGCGTTTCTTTGAGTGCAGCCACGGTCTGTGAGCGATCGCCGCCACCGTCATGCATCAATATGACGTTGCCGGGCGTCGCGCTCATAATCATCTTTGCGATGGCATCGCTGCCGGGCTTGCTCCAGTCCTCGGTGTCGACGTCCCAACCGATCTCGGCGTCGACGTAGTCCCATAGGGTGGTGATGCTGTCGTCGTTAAAGTTGCCGCCCGGTGCACGAAGGATGTGCTTCGGCTCCTCGCCAAGTACATCTGCGATGGCCTTGTATCCCTTTTCGACCTCTTGAACTTGCTCGCTGGCCGACATGAGACCGATGTCGACGCCCTGGCCGCTGCCATCGGCGTGGTCGTATGTGTGGGTAAGGACTTGACACCCAAGCTGCGCCTCGCGTTTGATGAGGTCTTCGTGGCCCTTGATCTGCTGGCCAATGGTAAAGAACGTTGCTTTGGCGTTGTTCTGCTCAAGGATGTCGAGGATGGCAGATGTGGAATCGTCCCAAGGACCATCGTCAAACGTGAGCGCTATGACTTTGTCTTCCGGCTTCGCGGAGTAGATGACGTAACCCGCGTCGATCGGTTGCTTGGTAACCTCCTCGACGGTAATGCCCGACTGCTTTCCGGTGCGCGTTGTCTTCGTGCCGTCCTCGCCGTCGCTGAGCAGATGAATGGATCCCGTCCAATAGCCCGAGAAGCTTGTGTCACCAGTTGCCTTTTGGAAGGGGATAGACTCTTGCTGCTCGTCGTAGTCTTCGGTCGTGTTTTTGCCATTGTCGATCTGGACGGTGGTGTTGGCGGGAATCGGGTCGTCTACGCCTACGGGATTGCCGTCTGCCATGGTGGAGCAGAGTTCGCCATCGCCCTTCGAGAGGAGCGATCCGTCAATTGCCATGAGGTTGCCAGGTGTGGGGGAGACGACGCCGTCTTCCACGAGCGTGCGCGGCGTGGCGTTGCTCGCTACGACAATCTGCTGTCCGTTGACGGTGAGCTGCTTGGTAGTAAGGTGTCGGAATAGGATGAAACCACCGATGGCCAAAACGATCACGGCGACTACCGCTGCTGCGATAAGCTGAGGAGAGGCCTTCCGAGGTGCGGGAGGCGCCTGACGGCGACGCTGCTGATTTGCTGCTTGGTTGGGATTGGGGCGTCGCCTCTGCTGCGGTGCAGCCGAGCGACTACGCGGCTGTTGGCCGGCCGTCGAGGGACGTTTGTGTGATGCGTTCGCAGGACGCTTGGCAGAGCGTTGGGATGAAGGTCTGTCGGCCGACCGATTGCCGGACGCGCTACGTTGCTTGGTGCGACCCGAGGAGTAGTCCCCTTGGTTTCTGCGACCTGCCGCGTGACGACCAGTGCCGTTGGAATGCTGAGGGCGACGTCTGCCACGGTTGTCTTGCTGGCTCATGCGATTTCGATCCTTTCTTGAGGAATGAGGTACGGATTTTCTGCAAATCTGAATCCTAGCAAATTATCGGTGTTGTTTTTTCGCCATAAGCCATCTGCCACTATAAAAGCGTCATTTAGAAGGTATGGTGAGGATTCAAGTCATGTATATGGCGGAAGGAGCCTGACGTGTTGAACGAATTCAAGAGCAAGAGCAACCTTATTTGGCTCGGTGCCCTTGCGTTGTTACTTGTTTTGAGTCTTGTAGACCTCACTTTTTTGTCGTCATGCTCAGGTATCGAGCAAGGAGCCGCGAAACAGGAGGCTGTCCAGCAGGATGCTGAGGGGCAGGGGGAGAAGGTAACATCCACAGCGGAATCCGGCTCGACGGATGAGGATGCTGAAGAGACGGGCAAGCAATCAAAGAGTGCCGCTGCGGATGGCATCGACTATCTCGTTTTGGTCAACAAGACTCATGAGCTTGATCCAGATTGGGAAAACACTGTCAAGCTCGTGGAGACGACCAACAAACGTGGTAGCACCGTGACCGTCGAGAGCACGGCGCTTACGGCGTTTGAGGAACTGCAAAAGGCGCTGGATGCCGAGGGCGTTGTCATCGACCTCAATTCCTGCTATCGCAGTCGCGCTAAACAGCAAGAGCTCGTAGATCAGTTCACACAAGAGTATGGCTCCGACTACGTAGAGAAGTATGTTGCAAAGGCCGGGCATTCGGAGCACGAGACAGGGCTTGCGCTCGACGTGATTCCCATCGTCAATGGCGTGGAGATGCTTACGAATGACGAGATGCTCGCGCAGAAGGACCTCTGGAAGGTTGTTCATGCCACCATGCCCAAATACGGCTTTATCCTGCGCTATCTTCCAAATCAAGAGAGCATTACGGGATACGAGTACGAGCCTTGGCATCTTCGATACGTCGGTACGCCAGACGCGCAAAAGATATCCGACAGCGGTCTTACTCTTGAGGAATACCTGGGGGAGGCATAAAGGACGACTGGCTTTAAGCAAACAAAAAGCAATGTGCTAGTCATCAGTCTTACAGGCTACTTAAAGCTTAGGGTGATATGGTGAGCTTACGCCGATGAAGGGAGAGTTCACAATGGCTATGTATACCACCACGCGCAAGGGTTTCTTGACGTTAACGACCTCTTTGGCTGCTCTATTGGCGGGTTGTGGAACACAACAAGCAGACTCATCGTCGCAGTCCTCTCAGGCGGAGGATGTCCAGAAGGCTCAGTCGGGTGCCCGGGAGACCATAATGGATGATTCGAATGGCGGACATGCGATTGTCGTGAGTGCCCAGACTGCCGAATACGTGTCTGCAGACATCACGAAGACGGGTGACGACGAGAGGGCACGAGCATCAACATTAAGAACTCCGCCATCGAGACGAGTGCCAACTGCTCGGGGGGAATTATGGTTACGGGTGGAGGAAGGCTTGAGGCCACCGACCTCAAGGTTCACACCACGGGTAACTCCTCAGCTCCTATCCGCTCCGATCGCGGCGGTGGCGTTCAGGTGGTAACCGGAGGCTCGTACCAGAGTGAGGGCGTGGGATCTCCCGTCATATATTCGACGGCTGACGTACACGTTATCGATGCTGCACTAGAGTCCAAGTCATCGCAAGGTGTCGTGGTGGAGGGCAAGAACTCCGTGACGCTTACGAATTGCGACCTTGTGGCAAACAACACGTCAAAGAACAGCGACAAATCCGATTGGTATCAGGCTGTGATGATCTATCAGTCAATGAGCGGTGATGCTGCCGAAGGCAAGGCGACCTTCGCTGCCGAGGGCGGATCCATCACGAATGCGAACGGTGACGTGTTCTTTGCAAACAATACCGTGTGTGATGTCAACCTATCTGGCGTAACGATAACGAATCAGGACGCAAATGGTGTGTTGTTTCGAGCGGCTGCTGCAGGCTGGGGTAACGAGGGGTCCAATGGCGGGCAAGTGACTATGAACGTCGCAAAGCAGGAGCTCGTGGGAACGATGCTTGTAGACGAGGTCTCGAATCTGAACCTGTGCCTGAGTGACGGATCGACGTTCGTTGGCGCAGTGAACCCAGATGCCGCTTCGGGAGAGGTGTACGTACGCGTGGACGCAGGCTGTGCGTGGGAGCTGTCTGCAGATGCCCATATATCGAGTCTCACCTGTACGCCGGACGGAATCAAGCTCAACGGGTTTGTTCTCACTGTGGGAGATGCCGCCTATGTGGAGGGCACGGCCTCCGAAGGTACGGCAATCGAGCCAAAAGTTCGCGAGTCGAGCAACGGTCCGGGAGGCGGGGCAGAGCCGCCGTCGAAACCCGGAAACGGCGAGGGGGGCGGCGAGCCTCCAGCTAAGCCCGAGGGGGGCGAGCCACCCGCGAAGCCTGGGAGCGACAAATCGGCTGCCTCTACGGATAAGTCATAGAGTCTTGGAACGGCAATCTTATGAGAAAAGCAGATATTAGAAAGACGCTTCTCGAAGAGCGCAAGGCACTCGGGACGCAGGCGCGCATCTGCGCCGATGTTGCCATCGCATCGAAGGTTCTTGCGAGCGAGGCGTGGAAAAACGCGCGTATTGTCTATGCATACCTTTCCTTTGGAAGCGAGGTCGACACTCGTCAGCTCATACGGGCAGCTTGGACCGCAAACAAGGTCGTCGCATTGCCATGTTGCGTTCCCGGTACGCGTCGATTGCGTTGGTATACGGTACGGAGCTTCGATGGGCTCGTATGTAGCAAAATGGGCATGGAAGAGCCATGTCCAGATTCAGCGAACGAGGTCGACGGACGAGGTGACGCGACGTCGCTGGCTTTGGTGCCGGGGCTTGCGTTTGATTCACGCGGATTTAGGCTCGGCTATGGCGGTGGGTTCTACGACGAGTTTCTCGACGCTTTTGAGGGCGTGTCCATAGGGTTGTGCCGTGCATGTTCATATGTGGACGACCTGTCAAAGCTTGGTGCAATAGAGGATCATGATGTCGCCGTGGATGAGGTAGCTGTTTCCTAACACCAGTCTCGAACGTTCTGAATTACAATATCGAATATTGCCGCAACATCAAAGTCCCATGATTGCTAGGATGTTTGTGGAAGAACAGGACGGTCGAGAAGAGGTTTTGATGGCGGAACAAAAGAGTGACATCCAAATCGCCCAAGAGGCGACGATGCTTTCGATTTCGCAGGTTGCAGCCAAAGCGGGTCTTTCTAAAGAACAATTCGAGTACTACGGTCGTTACAAGGCCAAGGTTGAAATAAACACAATAGAGAGCGACCCGATGAGGGCGAAGCTCATTCTTGTTACAGCCATTAATCCCACGCCGGCTGGAGAAGGCAAAACGACCACATCCGTTGGTTTGGCCGACGCCATGAACCTTGCGGGTCACAGTACCATGCTTTGTTTGCGCGAGCCCTCGCTTGGTCCCGTGTTTGGCATAAAGGGTGGGGCCGCTGGCGGTGGCTATGCCCAAGTTGTGCCCATGGAAGAAATCAACTTGCATTTTACGGGCGACTTCCACGCAATTGGCGCGGCAAACAACCTCATTGCGGCGATGCTCGACAATCACATAAAGTGGGACAACAAACTGGGCATCGATCCACGGCGTGTCACGTGGCGCCGCTGCGTCGACATGAACGATCGTCAGCTGCGCAACGTCGTCAATGGCTTGGGCGGTGTGGTTGACGGGATTCCAAGAGAAGATGGCTTCGACATAACGGTGGCATCGGAGGTCATGGCCGCGCTCTGCATGGCAACTTCGCTTGCGGACCTCAAAGAACGTATCGGTCGCATGGTAGTGGCCTACACGTATGATCAACGTCCTGTTACCGTGCATGACCTCAAGGCGGAAGGTGCGTGTGCGGCGCTTCTAAAGGAAGCAATCAAGCCGAACCTCGTGCAGACACTCGAGGGTAATCCCGCGCTCGTACACGGTGGGCCATTTGCCAATATCGCGCACGGATGCAATTCCGTCATGGCGACCACGGCGGCGATGAAGATGGCAGACTACGTGGTCACCGAGGCCGGATTTGGCGCGGACTTAGGGGCCGAGAAATTCTTGGATATAAAGTGTCGTGCGACGGGACTCGTCCCCTCTGCCGTTGTGATCGTTGCGACAGTCCGCGCGCTCAAGTACAACGGCGGTGTAGCCCGTGGCGACCTCGGACGCGAAGACCTCAAAGGTCTAGAAGCTGGTATACCCAACCTGTTGCGACATGTGTCAAACATCCGCGACGTATTTGGGCTGCCATGCGTCGTAGCCATCAACGCCTTCCCAACCGATACCCCGGCCGAACTTGCCATGGTGGAGAAGAAGTGCAAAGAACTAGGTGTGGGCGTCGCGCTCAGTGAGGTATGGGCGAAAGGCGGTGAAGGTGGCCTTGCGCTGGCAGAAGAGGTTGTGCGGCTGTGCAACGAGTCTGCTGATTTTCGGTATGCCTACGACGTGGATGACTCCATTGAGGAAAAGCTGGATGCCATCGCACGCAAAATCTATCATGCCGAAGGCGTGGCCTTTACCGTGTCTGCGCAAAACCAGCTCAAACAGCTCAAACAGAACGGATTTGATGGGCTCCCTGTCTGCGTGGCAAAGACGCAGTATTCGTTCTCTGACGACCAAACGTTGTTGGGGGCTCCCGAGGGCTTCCACATCACGGTCCGTAACCTTCGCGTGAGCGCGGGTGCGGGATTTGTGGTGGCTCTGACCGGTGACATCATGACCATGCCGGGGCTACCACGGATCCCTGCCGCCGAACGCATTGACGTCACTGCGGATGGCAAAATCATTGGTCTGTTCTAACAGGTTGTTATACCGCATACATAAGGGACGGAAACCGTGACCAAAGGAGGCGCGTGTGAAAACCAAGGCGCTCAAAAAGGACTCGACCGTGTTCTGGGAAGGCGACGCGGGCGATTGCATGTATTACATCTTGTGGGGCAAAGTGGGCGTGTACAAGAATTACGCCACGCTGCACCAAAAGAAGCTTGCGGAGCTCTCTTCGGGAGACTACTTTGGCGAGATGGGTCTCATTGACGGCGAACCACGGTCTGCGACGGCAGTGGTATTGGAAGACGGGACAAGGCTCGACCGCATCGACGAATCGGAATTTGCTCAGTTCCTCGCGGAGAACCCCGCTAAGGTTGGTCGAATCATTGAGCAATTGAGCCACAAACTGCGACAGACTACCAAGGATTACCTCGAAATATGCCGGTCCGTCGCGAGTGCTGTGGGCGAGGGGTACGAGGTGGATGGTTCTAGCAACTATCACTTTGAGCAAGACGATCATCTGCGTACGATTCACGATGCGCAAACCAAGACTGCCGACAACGCATAGGGGGATTCCATGAAACACGTGAGCTTCGATGCGGGTGAGATTATCTTTCGTGAAGGTACTTATGGCGAGTCCATGTACGAGATAACTTCTGGCGAGGTGTATGTCTACGCTGGATATGAGTCGGACGGGCAGACGCTTTTGGCGACTCTCGGTAAAGGCGAGATCTTTGGCGAGATGGGCCTTATAGAGTATTGGTCGCGCAGTGCGACTGTGGTCGCTGCAAAGGACGGTGTGGAGGTCGACGAAATCGGCTCCGATGAGTACATGTCGTTTTTGCAAAACCAACCAGAAAAGGTCATGTCCATCATGCGGCAGCTCAGCGCGCGTCTACGCGAGACGAACAAGAAGTATGAGGAGGCCTGTCATACGGTGTTTGAGGCGGTTGAGGCGGAGCGGGCTCAAAAGAGCCGCGACCATAGCTTGCGATCGCGAATCTCGGGTTTGATTCGTCAGCTGACGCACAAAGCCTCATAGAGCGGCGAGCACAAATGGATTGCCTCTCGATTAGGCTCACCGTTTTGGGTGCTCGGGGGTCCATGCCAGTGAGTGGGCCGGAGTTTGCCGAATTTGGTGGTTCTACATCGTGCTATCTGGTAGAGGCTGGACAGCATACCGTGATTCTGGATGCGGGGAGCGGTATGGCTCATGCACCTGTGTCGTTCTCCAAGCCACCTGTTATCTTGCTGAGCCATTGGCATTTGGACCATCTGGTGGGTCTTGGCATGTATGGGAGGCTGCATCGTCCGAACGAAAAGACCTGTCTGTACGCTCCGGCACTCAACGACAAAGACGCTAGACGGAAGCTTGCTGGTTTGTATGCGCCTCCCTATTGGCCTTTGGAACTCGATGACTATCAGAGCGACTTGCGCGTAAGGGCTATGCCAGATGAGCTCTGGTATGGAGAGGTGTGCATAAGCACCATGCAAGGCAAGCATCCCGGGGGATGTCTTGTATACAAACTCAGCTTCGCCGGCAAGTCGCTCGTGTATGCCACCGATTTCGAGCATGACTCGTTTTCGTCTGCGCGTCTCGCGAGCTTTTGCAAGGAGGCGGACCTCGTGCTTTACGATGCACAGTACGTAGAGGCCGAGTATGATACCCACACGGGATTTGGGCATTCGACGGCAGGCAAAGGTGTCGAGCTTATGCGGGCGTGTGGTGCCAAGCGTCTGCTTCTCGTTCATCATGACCCAAAGAGGACCGACTACGAGCTTCGCAAACAAGAGAAGGCCTTGGATGCCTGCAACGCAAGCTTCGCGCGCGAGGGAGAGGTAATCGTCCTATGACAAACGACGAGCTGCGCGAGCGAATAGCCTTCCTTGAGGCGGAGAACGAGCTTTTGCGCAACCGGAACGAAAAGCTAGACGCCTACATTCATCAGGGAATGGGCGCATATCTGACTCAGGAAGTTCTTGAGGAAATACTTCGGCACCGGGAGGAGGCAGGTATCTCTGCCGAAAGGCGGGAAGTCACCATGCTGTTCTCCGACATAAGGGGATCGACGGAATTAGCCGACAGCATGAGTTCGGAAGACTACATCCGGATGCTCAATCATTATCTTTCGGATATGATCGAGATTATCGACTCATGGCAAGGCAACATTACTGGATTCGCTGGCGATGGCATTATCGTAGTGTTTGGAGCGCCTCGTCCCAACGACCGTGCGGCATTCCAAGCGGTGGGCAGTGCCGTGGCCATGCAGCGCCGCATGCGTGCTATCAACGACTGGAACAGCAAAGAGGGATATCCCCATTTGCAAATGGGGATAGGAATCCACACGGGGGAGGCTATTCTCGGCTGCGTCGGCTCGCAGACGCGCATGAAGTACGACATGATAGGACGCAACGTGAACCTGGCTGCCCGTATCGAGGCCGTGTCGGAAGGTGGGCAGATTCTCGTGAGTTCCCAGACGCTTGAGGCGGCGGGCGATCGCGTCATAGAGCGGCGTGATGGCGCCAAATGGGCGACGCTCAAAGGGTTTAGGGACAAGGTGCTGCTCCACGAGGTGGTGGGGTTCGGCAGGTACCGCCTCTCGTGAATGGTGCACTTCCAGGCGTCCCTCGCGGAGATCGGGCTGATCCCCGGCAAGCCCATCAGGCGAAGAAGGGCAACATACAGTGGCCGAGCGCTCCAAGGTCAAGACGGAGGAGGAAAGGTTCCGCGAGCACGTGGTGTGGTGGGCATTTCCACCGCTGCAAATTCGACGTAATGTCTCAGGTAACCCTCGACTTGCACTGTTACAGAGCGAAACGGCGCAATTGTCAATGGTGTATAAGATATGATGTGCCATGTCCAAGACAAAAGAACGCCCGTTGGAGGCATGCGTTCTTTATGAACAGGCTATAATGGTCCGGCGTCATGGCGATCGACGCAAGCATCGAAACAGCACGAAAGGCCAATATGGATACAAGGTTGACGGACAAGTCATGCGAGGAGTTCTTGTGCAAGCTGGCTGCCAAGGAGGCAGTGCCGGGCGGCGGTGGGGCTGCAGCTCTTGTGGGCGCACTCGGTGTCGCGCTTTGTTCGATGGTCGGCAACTTCACGAGCGGCAAGAAGGCCTTTGCGGCGGTGGAGGATGACGTGAAGCGTATGCTCCAAGACTGCGAGGTCGTTCGAAAGAGGCTTACCGAGCTCGTTCAGGAGGATGCAGAGGCGTTCGAGCCTCTGAGCCGCGCGTATGCCATATCGCGCGACGACCCAAAGAGGGCCGAAGTGATTGAGGCATGCACCAAGCATGCATGCGCAGCACCGCTCGAGATGATGCGCCAACTCTGTCGTGCTATCGAGCTCTTGGAAGAGATGGGGGACAAGGGATCTCGCATGCTTCTTTCGGATGTCGGGTGTGGTGCCATGTTGTGCAGGGCGGCATTGGAAGCCTCGAGCCTCAACGTGTTTGTAAACACAAAGACATTGCGCGATCGTGATTTCGCGCAAAATACCGAAGACGAATGCGACGCCATGCTCAAGGAGTACTGTGCGCGAGCGCAGGCGTGCGCGGATGCCGTTACGCGTCGTATTCGCGGCGCATAGTCGTCTGGTATTCCTGACAAGCTGTGACCGAGGAGGACGATAATGGCTGACTTGCTCAAGGGGCTACCGGTGGCACAGGCGCTCTCGGAGAGAGCCGCTCGGCGTGCTGCCGCTCTTGCACAGAGGGGCATAATCCCAACGTTGGCAATCGTGCGAGTGGGGGAGCGAGCTGACGACTTGGCGTATGAGCGGGGGGCGTGCAAACGTTGCGAGAACACGGGTGTTCTGGTACGTAAATATGCGCTTCCCGCCGATTGTCTCCAAGAGCAGCTCTTGGAGACAATCGCGAACATCAATGCGGATGATACCGTACATGGCTGTCTGATGTTTCGTCCGCTTCCTTCTCACCTCAACGAGGAGGAGGCATGCGCCGCTCTGGTACCAACAAAAGACGTGGACTGTGCGACACAAGGATCGCTCTTTGGCGTCTTTGCACAGCGAGACGTGGGATTTCCACCTTGTACGGCCGAGGCGTGCGTCGCGTTGCTCAAACACTATGCCGTCGAGCTGTGCGGTGCGCGTGTCACGGTGGTGGGAAGATCGCTTGTAATAGGCAAGCCCGTGAGCATGATGCTGCAGGCATGTGATTCCACGGTCACCATGTGCCATACGCGTACGCGCGATTTGGCAGCCGCTTGTCGCGAGGCGGATGTCCTCGTGGTGGCGGCTGGGCATCCCAACACGGTGGGAGTCGAGGCCGTACGCGAGGGTCAAGTCGTCATCGACGTGGGCATAAACTGGAACGAGGATGAGCAGCGGCTCGTTGGCGACGTGTCGTTTTCAGAAGTTGAGCCCCATGTGTCCGCCATAACGCCCGTACCCGGCGGGGTAGGCTCCGTGACGACGGCCGTGCTTGTCAAGCACGTGGTGGAGGCGGCAGAAAGGATATGTGGCATCGATGGATGAGAATCAAGAATTCGACCCGAATTACGGTCCCATAGACAAACCGCGCGTTGAGGCGGCCGTGCGAGAGCTGCTCTATGCCATTGGCGAGGACCCAAATCGGGAAGGTCTGCGCGGTACTCCCGATCGTATTGCCCGTGCCTGCGAAGAGGTGTTCGGAGGCTGCCAGGAGGACCCCAGCACCCATTTGCTCCGACAGTTTAGTGAGCCGGGAAACGAAGACATGGTCATCGTCAAGGACATTCCCTTCTCGTCTATGTGCGAGCATCACCTGCTGCCGTTTACGGGGCGCGCACACATCTGCTACCTGCCTCGGGATGGGCGCATTACGGGATTGTCAAAGATCGCGCGCTGTGTGAGTGGCTATGCTCGTCGTCCTCAGCTTCAGGAGCGTCTTACCCGTCAGATTGCGGACGCGCTCGTGCACAGGCTCGAGCCACACGGCGTCCTGGTGGTGTTGGAGGCGACGCATACGTGCATGTCGATGCGAGGAATACGCGCGGCAGGATCGACTACGTTGACAAGCGCCGTTCGCGGTTGGTTCGAAAAAGACCTAAAAGCACGCGAGGAGGCACTGCGACTCATTGGTATGGGTGGCATCTCATAAGGGAGGGCGTTCATGAGCGTCTACGTTGTTCCGTTCGAGGTCGAGCCCATTAGCTACGAGGATTCGTTGCGTGCGCTGCACTCGTCGCTCAAGTTTGGCATATGTCCGCTTCTGGAAACTGTGGAGAGCATGCTTGCGGAGTTGGGAAATCCTGACTTGAGCTATGCGTGCGTGCAGGTCGCGGGTACCAACGGCAAGACTTCTACGGCGCGGTACACAGCGGCGATACTGTCTGGCGAGGGCTTGTCAGTCGCTCTGTATACAAGTCCCGAGCTCGTGGACTATACGGAGCGGATGGAAATAGGTGGAAAGCCCGTATCCGGGAGTCAGTTTGCGCGCGGAATTGCCGCAGCCGTAGAGGCAGGCCGTCGCGTCAACAATCGACGCGAGCATAGGGGCGAGGAACCTTACCAAATAACGGAGTTCGACCTGCTGACCGTGGCCGCATCGGTGGTGTTTGCGGAGGCAGACGTGGACGCAGTGGTCCTTGAGGTGGGCATGGGTGGACGCTGGGACGCAACCTCGGCTTTCAAGTCCATACGCACCGTCGCTATCACGGGTATAGGGCTGGATCATACGCGCATTTTGGGCGACACGCTCGAAGAGATTGCTGCCGAGAAGGCGTCTGTCATAAAACGAGGCCGTACTTGCGTATTGGGTACGGGCGTTGCGACTCCAGCGAGCGTGGAGGATGTCTTCCTAAACCGGTGTGATGCAGAGGGCGTCGTTCCCGTCCTTGTACGCCCACAGAATTTGGAGGACGCGAAAGGCGTTATGCAGTCCGGCGAGGTTCGCTCGCATGATGATTTGCCAAAGTCCGAGTACGTTGTTTCCGAGCGTCCCCATCACCTTGGCGATGCCCTTACGATGGACGTCATCACACCGCTGACGACGTACGAACGCGTTCGAGCTATCAAGCCCATATATCAGGCGGGAAACATCTGCTGCGCCATGGTGCTCGCGGAGCAATTTCTAAAGCGGCCTCTCTCAAACGATCGACTCATTGAGTCGGTAATGTCTTGTCCCACGCCGGGGCGATTTGACCTCGTGCGGGCAGATCCTCCAGTTCTCGTTGACGCGTGTCACAATCCACAGTCGGTGGAAGCCTTTATTGTGGCAATGCGCGCGATGGAGCCGGACGTTCGGAAGCGCCCTACGCTTCTATGTGCCGTATTGTCCGATAAAGACGTTGACGGAATTGTGGGTCAGCTCGCGTATGAGTTTCCTCGTGTAGCGTGCGCCAGAACCGATTCCCCGCGTGCCTTGTCGGCGGAGGCCCTGAAGGAGCGATTCGAGGCGCACGGCGCACAACACGTGACATGCTATCGGTCGGTCGAGCTTGCGGTGGAGGCGTTGGATGGCGAGGCGTTTGTTGCCTGTGGATCCATAACGACGGCAGGCGCCGTAACTGCAATCATGCGCGAAGAGAGTGCGAAATGACGTACGGGCTCAAAACGGAGGCCGCTTTTGACAGCGCCCATTTTCTTACCGACTATTATGGGAAATGCGAGAACCTCCATGGGCATAGGTGGCGCATGGTGGTGTACTTAGATCAACCTCATTTGCAAGACGAGGGCACGATGCGCGGGATGGTGCTCGACTTCGGGGTGTTTAAGGAAAAGGTTCGAGCGTTAGCGAAGGAGCTGGACCACACCTTTTTGGTCGAGGAGGGATCGCTTGCTCCCGCTACGATTGTCGCGCTGGAGTCCGAAGGCTTTACGCTCACCGTGCTGCCATTTAGGACAACTGCCGAGAATTTGGCCCGCTACGCGTACGAGCGACTGCAGGCCATAGGTTTGCCCGTATGCCAGGTGGACATGTACGAGACGCCCAACAACTGCGCGATATATCGTCCCTAACATACAACTCAGTGGCATACTTTTCGAGGAGTGCCTCGAGGGAGTGCGCCCACAACGAAGTGCCAAATCCGCGAGGCGCATTGAGAACAAACGCGCAGTTCTGCAGCAGAGCGAGGGCGGGGTTATGTGCCTGAGCGAGTTCCGCAGGCGAAGCCGAGGACTGTCTGAGCCCAGGCGCATAACCCCGTCCTCGCCCAGCCGAGGATTGTTTGAGCACGACGCTTTTCCATGGCACCGGAAGGATTCGGCGCTTCATTGTGGGCGGGCGCGGGATACGCTGCGCGAACGTTTTTGGCCAGGCTAGAACTGTACGGTGCGAGGCTCGGCTGTAAAGCTGCTAAACGTTGCCGTGCCGTTCTCGATGGCGTAGACGATGGTATTGCCATCTCCCACGGCGTACATCTTTTTGAGCGCGGGGTAAGCCTCGAGCATTGAGCCCACAGCCTCGTCGGACTCGTCTCCCACGAGCGTTCCCGACACACGAATCCACGTTCCTTTGGCAAAGCCGCAAATCTCGAACTTGGGGTTTGCCTCGAGCTGTTTCGAGACATCCTTGCTCTTTCCCGTTTGGATGTAGAGCTTGCCATCGTAGATGTGGGCCGTGCCAAACGGGCGAACTCGGGGCTGGTCGCCCTCGACCGTTGCCAAGTAGTACGTGCCTACGCCTTTTAGAAACGCACAAACTTCTTCGATTTCCGTCATTTTGAATCCTTTCTCGTGGTAGCAAGACACCAACATCATATGACAATTCTTCTAGGCAGTCGGCGAACCTCGTGGAATAATAGACGGTGTTGGAGCGGGGATGTTGTAGGAGGCGCCGAATGGTAAACGTTGCAAAGAAGGCCCTTGCCTTGATGTTGTCGGGTGTGCTTGTGGTGGGGTGTTCCTCGCCCGCAGTAAATGGGGGCTCGTCCGAAGGGGCAGGAGCTGCTGAAGGGGCTTCTGCGGGATCAGTTGGTTCGCCATGGAAGGATTGGTTCATCGAGGGAACGCTCACGAGCGATACCCAGATTGAGGCAAAGGATGACTTTTATACGGCAGTCAATCGAGACTGGTTGCTCGAGCAACAAAAGGCCGGAAACGTTGACGGGGGTACAGTAGCAAATCGTGAGTTGCAGATTAAGGATCAGATGCTACAGGTGCTCGAAGGAAATGCTGCGGGATCGGCACAGACGTCTCATGACGTAGAGGTGCTTAAGTCGCTGTACAATCTTTTTGAGGATTGGGATGGACGCGACAAAGACGGAGTCGAGCCCCTCAAAGACATCGTGGAACATCTCCAGCTTGTAAAGACCATCGAAGAGTTCACCGCATGGCTTGAGTCTGACGAATACAAACTCTCGCGTTCGTGGGCGGTGGACGAAGAGGGCCGCACGTGGGGCACGAGCCTGTTTGGCATAAGCCCGTATCGACTGATTGGCACACGCGATACCAGTTCAGAATCCTCGACAAACGACGCTTCGAGCAGCTCAACAGAGAGTATGGCAAGTGGCGCTGCGACGACTGAATCCACCGCGACGGGAAGCGGGGCCTCCACATCTGCCACCACCGCGACGGGTGCCACTACAAATGGCTCAGCCACTACCACGACGGGCACCACAACGACGTCGGGCTCCACCTCGGCGGGCTCGACCACGACAACGGGCGCTACCACAACAACGGGAACTGCCACGACTACTGGCGCTACCACGACTACGGGCACTACCGCAACGGGTTCTGATGCGGCAGGAACGGTCACGGGAAGCTCGACGACCATGAACAGGCATGGCATTCGGAGCATGGTTAGTTTTATGGAAGGAATGGACTATGGTCTGGATACCACGACGGGTGGACAGGGTACGGGTACTTCCTACGATGGATATGTGGTCGAGATTCTTCCTCCTAACTTTGACCTCGCACCGTTCTGGATGAGTGACTCAGAGCTGGAGAACACAGAGAACCTGCAGAAATTCCAGGAGGCGTCGGGAAAGGTCGAGTTGGCGGAGCGCATGCTTGTGCGGCTCGGCTATTCGCTGGAAGAGGCGGACAAAGTCATCGAGAAGGCCATCGATTTGGAGCATGACCTCTCGTACTTCATAACGAACAGCTCGAGTAACTATGCCAGCTATACGCACGAGGAGTTTGCAGAGCGGTGCAAGGACGGCTTTCCCATCGACGCTATAGTCGATGCGTATGGATACAAAGACGCTGATGCATACGAAATTTACGATACTGCTTGGTACGATGGACTGAGCAACTATTACGACAAGAGCAGAGTCGACAAGTTCGTTGCCCACGCGCTCGTGGCGCTTGTCGTCGATAACGCGAACCTGCTCGATACTGAGGCATATAACGATATGGTGGTATGCGATGGATCGAGCTTCTTGCCCAAAGAGTATGCGAGTCAAATCGACAAGGATTTGAGTTCTGCCAGTGAGGCCGTTGCGGGCACGAGCGCCGCGGGCACGACTGGTGTAGTGGCTGTCAATGAGGACGGGTCCCTGACGACCGTCTCTCCGGATTCAGAACCGATTTTCGATACGGGCAATGCAACTGATACGGGTGCGACAACCACAACCGGAACGACGACCGGTACCACCACGCCAACCGCAACGGGTTCTGGCGTTGACGACGAGACGCTCAAAGACACGGCAAGAATACTCGGAAACAGCTTCGGTGGGGGTACCAAGACCCGTTCGAGGCTGCATTCTTTGCGCATGGCACGATTTAGGGCCAACGATGCGGCGGCTATGAATTCGACGACAGGCGCAAGCTCCGATGACGAATATGGGACTGCTTCGAACGCGAGTGATTCGAGTACGGCTGCTAGCGGCGTTGCAGCTACAGGCGTGGATGGAGCCGATGAATTCACGATGACGGGTACGTCTACGACCGATGCCACTACGACAGGGACGACAACGACGGGAACAACGACGACTGGGACGACCGCGACCACCGAGACGGGCTCGACGTCGAGCTCCACAACCAGCACCACTACGACGAGCTCAACCCCAGCAAATTCGACGGGTACGTCGTCAGTTGATTCCCTGAGCGACGACGAGTATGCCGAGCAACTCAAGCAGTATGAGCTCGAAGAGCGTTACGCAGCCGTGGACGCTGTGGGCGCAGTTTTGCCCACAAGCTACGCAAAGGTCTATGTCGAGAACTACTATGACGAAGGAACGACCGAGCGCGTGAAGTCTATGGTCCAACAGATCGTGAACGAGTACGAAGAAATGCTCAACGGTGAGACGTGGATGAGCACGGACGCGCGCAAGGAAGCCGTCGAAAAGCTCAAGGCCATTCACATTCAGGTAGGTCATCCGGACGAATGGGCCGATACGAGCAATACTCAGGTGGCTTCTCGCGAGAACGGGGGAACGTTGTTCTCCGAGGTTCGTCGAATCAACGAACAGGAAATCGAGCAGGAGCTTGCCTTACTGCGCAGTTCGGCAAATGGATCCTATTGGAATGATTGCATAAGCGTCAATGCTTGGTATGACGCTGCGACGAACTCCATCACCATAGGAGCGGGCATCTTGGGCGGCGACTACTGGCCTGAGGGAGCTTCAGAGGAACGGCTTTTGGGCGCAACAGGCGTGACCATCGGTCACGAGATCAGTCATGCCTTCGATTCGACTGGCGCCTACTTCAATAAGGACGGCGCGTATAACAACTGGTGGTCTGACGCGGACGTTGCTTCGTTCGAGCGGCGTGTAAAGAAGGCGGAAGACTATCTGTCGACCATTAAGCCGCTCGGAGAAGAGGGATATAACGGTGAACAGGTCGCCGCTGAGTGCATAGCCGATATGGCGGGCCTGAAGGCCGTGATGAGGCTGGCTGCAAGCAAGGACGGGTTCAACTATGACGAGTTCTTTAAGGCCTATGCACAGACATGGGCAAGCTATATGTCGATGGACATGGCTCTCCAGCAGATGCAGACAGATGCCCATCCGCTTGATCGTGATCGCGTGAACATCCCGGTCAGAGAGGTGGACGAGTTCAACACGACGTACGACATCCATGAGGGAGATGGCATGTGGCTCGCTCCCGAAAACCGTATTTCGGTTTGGTAGGCAATGTAGTGGCCAGCACGCAAGCAAGCCTCCGCGTGCTGGCCTCGCTCATTGTGTCTCTACAAAGCTTTTTCGAAGTGCTGGTAATCCTTGGGAGAGGGCCAGTCTCCGCCCCAGGTCCATCCTCGTGAGATAAAAAGGTCATAGCACACGTCGCCAGGATGAATCATATAAGGTTCCTGCAGGCTGCGATCGGCGTAGCGTGCGGCTTCCGGAGGGAACACATAATCTGTCGCGGGTACGCAATAGGGATTCTCAAAGGTGTTGATATCAATCGCCAGGCCATAGGCATGGTTTGAGATTTGGTCTGTTCCCGCAATCGTACGATAATTGAAAGCAGCGGTGTTTCCATCGGCACAGCTTGCGAAGTCGTCTGCGCCATAGTCATCGACAAGTCGCATCTTCTTTATGGGGTAGCCGGCATCATAGAGCTGCCGAAAAATATCTGTCACCTCGTCCGCCACTGCCCGGTTTACCACGAGTTCTCCCACGAACGTATGCCCGTCTGCATCAACGTGCAGTACGCGTACGTATCGTAGTTCCTCTCGTGAGAGCGTGCAATCCGAACCAAAGGACCGACCTTCCATGCGAGCGAATACCTCGTCAGGTATATTCTCCGACCAAAAGAACGTGTCCGCCCCTCCGGCAGCCTCGATTTCCGCGCCAGACAGCATTTGGCCAGCGGTGAGCGAGCGTGGTTCAACAGCGGTGTTCGCTTGGATGACGTCCGTTACGTTGCCGCCCTCAACGAATGTGGTCTCCTCAAGTACGAGCGACGATGCACTCTGCGTCGAGGAATCCGCGCCCATATTGTTCTTGGGCGAGCTTACGTGGGGAGGTGCACATGCGGCAAGCAAGAACGCAAACGTGGCAGCATACGGAGCGAGTCTCTTCATTAGAATGCCCTTATTCGACTGATGCAGAGGTCATCGTATTTGTTGCCATAGTATACCGAGTCTATGTAGACCTTTAGATATGTGGTCTTGTGCGCCTTGTCAAAGTTCACCTTCTGCTCTTTACCAAACGCGTCTTCAAGGGTCGTTGTCATCTTGTAGCCGTCTGACAATTCGACGCTAATCTGCTGGGGTCGGCAGTTCTTGTAATAGACCTCTTGGCTCTTTATGTACCCGGCTACGATTCCGAAGCCCTTTACCGATTGCTCGGAGTCGGCGGTGAGCTGAATCCACTCTCCGTCAGGCGTCTCGGCGTTCCAAGCGTGCGTCCTATCGTCGCTCAAGACGTTCTCGGCGCCGTACGAATCGGAATAGCCGTCAGGTTCGAGCTCCGATGTCGCAATCGCCGTGCTGAAGACGGGCGGATTGGCCTTCTCTTCTTTGGTGGTGTTCTGGGCCTCTTGTTCGCTTTCGTTCTCCGATACGGTTTCGGCGTCCTCCGCATTGGCGGATTCGGCAGTGATTGCGGAATCGGTGATTGACGTGCCAGATGTCGTTTGCTCGCCAGAAAGAATGATAACGACGAGGCCAACAAGTGCACAGGCCAAGAAGGCGATGAGCGTGACAAGCCATGTCGGCGTGGAGTTGCCCGGTGGTGGGGCATATTGGGGAGGTGCGGCGACAGGATGCATGCCTGGTGCAGTATAAGAGGATGACGACCAAGAGTTCGCGTGCATGTTACCGGGAGCGGAGTTATCACGAGCAACGTCAGACGCACTGCCCGATGTGGCACTACCGTTGGCCTCATGCCGATCGGACGAGTACGTCGATCGAGCGGGACCTGATACAGGTTGATCTGGCACGGCCTGAGGAAGCGGCTCCAAGGGAAGCTCCAGGTAGTCGGCTACACCTCCCACGAGTCCATCCGCGGCTTGCATTGCCATTCCCGGTTCGATGGAACGAACGTCTACGAGGAGGTGCATGGTCCTGTCTCGTGCGTTCTCTAGCGACGTCTTTTGTGGCGCGTGCGCTGCTTTGAGTGTTGGTTCGAGCAGCTCGTCGTCGAGTTGCTGGCACAGGACTTTGGTTGCCCTGTCGTCGGAATCTGCGTAGTCGAGCACAAAAGACATCAGGCGCCTGGGCTGCTCGAGCAGACCGATGCCATAGTCGTCGAGCGACTGGTGAATCGCTGATCGTAACTGGTCATGTTGCGATGATGTGTTTGGCATTGCGTTACCTCCGCATACGTGTCGCATGTGTGCACCATACCACACAGAGCGGCGAAGAATTGCGTGAGCATGTTATGGTAGATGCCCACATACGAATGGGGGTAATAGTGGGCATTGGAGAGTTGTTTTTGCTTGCGGTTGGTCTGAGCATGGATGCGTTCTCGGTGTCGGTGTGCAAGGGCCTCGGCATGCGACGCATTGACTGGAGGACGGCATGCCTGCTCGCCCTCGCCTTTGGCGGCTTCCAGGCGGGCATGCCCGTGATCGGATGGGCTCTTGGTAGTCAGCTTCTATGGCTCATAGAGCCCATTGATCACTGGATTGCCTTTATCTTGCTTGCGTTCATCGGTGGAAACATGATTCGCGAAGCGATATGGGGTGACGAAGAGGAGCAGGAAGAGGAGTCAGGTGTGAGCGCGCGTGAGGTACTGCTGCTCGCAGTGGCTACGTCCATAGACGCTCTTACCGTCGGCATTGCCTTCGCATCGCTTTCGGTCAACATCTGGTTGAGCGTTGCGCTCATAGGAATAGTCACCTTCACGCTGAGTCTTGTGGGTGTCTTTGTGGGCAACCAGTTTGGCATGCGATATCAAAAACCGTCACAAATCGCCGGAGGAATAATACTTATCCTCATTGGTGCCAAAGTCTTGCTCGAGCATCTGGGAATCTTGGTGCTGTAGACTTACCGAGTGGGGTCGATTCCGGCTCAGATGATTGAAGGAATGAGGAGGCTTCCGATGTCTCATATTGATGCCTTTGCGCCCGGTTCTCTTGGAGCGCTCGCGCCCGATTTCGAGGCCGGGGACGAGCCTCTGGAGGGGGAGGCCGCCCTAGAGCTGTTCCTCGACTGGCTTGCGGAGCGCGACATCGAGTTATGGGAGCACCAAGAGGAGGCCTTGCTGTCTTTGGCCATGGGCAATCATGTCGTGCTGGGGACACCAACCGGCTCGGGAAAGTCGCTCGTTGCGGTAGGCATGTGCTTCATAGCGCTTTGTGCGGACTATACGGCCTATTACACCGCGCCAATCAAAGCCCTCGTCTCCGAGAAGTTCTTTGACCTTGTGGACCTGTTTGGGCGCGAGTCCGTGGGCATGATAACCGGAGACGTTTCCATCAATGCGGGCGCTCCTATCATCTGCTGCACGGCAGAGATTCTGGCCAACCAAGCGTTGCGTGAGGGCGAAGACACGTCGGTTGCTTGGGTTGCGATGGACGAGTTTCACTATTTTGGCGACCCCGATAGGGGATGGGCATGGCAGGTTCCGCTACTTACCCTGGCCCGTACGAAGTTCCTGCTCATGAGTGCCACGCTTGGCGATGTGGGTGCGGTAACCCAGATGATCGAGCGTCAGACGAAAACCGATGTCGATTTGGTGCTCGATGCGCCGCGGCCTGTTCCCCTGTCGTTTGAGTTCGTGGAGACCTCATTGGAGGCGACTGTCGAGCTTGCCATCCGTGATGGCAAGGCGCCCATATACGTCGTTCACTTTGCGCAGGATGCGGCGCTCAAGAGCGCGCAAGGTCTGGCGAGCTTTGGCGTCTCGAGTCGCGAACAAAGAAAGGCGATAGGGGAGGCGTGCAAAGGTACGCGATTCAGCACGGCGTTTGGCAAGACGCTCAAGCGCTTGCTCTCGATGGGCGTGGGCGTCCATCATGCGGGCATGTTGCCGCGATACAGACTCTTGGTCGAAAAGCTTGCCCAACAAGGGCTTCTGCCTGTGATTTGTGGGACGGACACGCTGGGCGTCGGCATCAACGTGCCCATACATACGGTTCTCTTTACGGCGCTCGCGAAGTATGACGGAAAAAGGCAGCGGAGGCTCAATGCTCGCGAGTTTCATCAGGTTGCGGGCCGAGCGGGGCGTGCGGGATACGATACCGAGGGACTGGTTATCGTACAGGCCACAGAGTACGACGTCGAGCGTTCCAAGGCATTGGCCAAGGCTGGTGGAGACCCCAAACGGGCGCGGAAGATTCGCGTAAGCAAGCCGCCCGAAGGATTTGTGGGCTGGAACAAGAACACCTTCGACCGACTCGTATCCTCGCAGCCGGAACCGCTTCGGCCGCGCCTTAAGGTCTCGCATTCGATGGTTCTGGCCGAAGTAACCCAAGGTGGGGATGCCTGGCAGCGCGTACGTGAGCTCATCGACGCATCGATGCAGACAGAGGAACAAAAGGACGCGCTCAGGACACGCTCCGACGAAATCTTTGCCACGCTCATGGATGCGGGAGTCGTGGTGCGTGAAGAGTCGGAGGATGGCTCGGTGGATTTCTATACGACCGTAGACGTTCCCGATGACTTTGCACTTGACCAGCCGCTTTCCCCATTCATGCTGGCGGCATTGGAGCTTCTTGACAAAGAGTCCGATACCTATGCGTATGACGTGATCTCGTTGGTGGAGTCTACGCTTGAGCAACCGTATCAGATTCTAAGGGCGCAGGAACGCTCGGCTCGCAATGAGGCCATGGCTCGCATGAAGGCAGACGGCGTCGACTACGATGAGCGCATCGAGCGGATACAAGAGGTTACCTATCCCAAGCCGCTCGAAGAACTCGTTGCCGCTGCGTTTGCGGCCTATTGCGAAAAGGTCCCTTGGGCAAACGACTATGAGCCCAAGCCCAAATCGGTGCTTCGCGACATGCTCGAAACCGCCTCCGACTTCAAGGGATATATCCAACGGTGTGGCATCGCGCGTGCCGAGGGCATTCTTCTTCGGTATCTTTCCGAGGCGTATAGGTCTTTGGCGCGAACCCTTCCCTTGGAGGCAAGAGACGAGCGCCTCGAAGAGATCATTGCGTGGTTGGGGCTTGTGGTGCGTTCGGTCGACTCGAGTCTTGTGGACGAATGGGCGAGGACCGGGGAGCTTGGCGATGAGGCAGGTGCGCCGCCCGTGGAGGCTGACGCGGTGGTTGCGGACCGACGTGCCGTTACGCTCTTGGTCAGAAACGCCCTGTTTGCTCGCGTGCGTCTTGCCGCGCATGATGACGCGAAGGGTTTGGGGGACCTCGACACGGAGTGGGGATGGCCGGCGGTGCGTTGGCGCACGACGCTCGACAGGTTCTACGAGGAACACGAGGAGGTCCTGCTCGACGGGGACGCGCGTTCTTCGAGGTTCTTTGCCATAGACGAATCGGCCGAGAAGTCAGAGCACGTTTGGCATGTCCAACAGACGTTTGCGGACGTGGAAGGAGACTATGACTTTAGCATCGTCGCTGACCTTGACCTCGATGCGACCCAAGATGCTGGAGAGGCGGTCTTCATGAACTATCGCGTGGGGTTCTTTGAGGACCTACGATAATCTGGGCGAGGCTCAAACTACCGAGGGGGCAACGTGGAGAACAGGGACGAACCACTCACCAAAGACGAGCGGGCAGAGCTCGAACAGTTGCGTGCCGAGAAGGCTGCTCGCGAGCGTGCGAGCATCCAAGAGCGGAAGGCCGTCGAACGCGAAAGACGCCTGATGGAGCCGGGTGACGACCTTTCCATGCCTACCGGCCAAAAGATCGTCCTCATTGCCGTTGCGCTACTTGCTGCCGCAGGCATTGCGATGATCGTGCTCGGACATTGATATGCGGCTAAGGCGGGCAAAGGGGAGTATCCCCATCGCCCGCCTTCACGGCCTTCACGGCTTGAGATGCAATAGTTTCGCATAGATGGCATGGTGGGCGGTATTGGTCCAAAAAGTGGTAACCTATCGGCTATGTCTATCATTTCATGAGGAAGGTTGACCATGGCACTCACCGACCGCACAGTTCCCAATGACGTGGCGCTCAACACCGACTTGTATGAGCTTACGATGGCGCAGGGATTCTGGGAATCTGGGCTTGTGGACGCACAAGGCTGCTTCAACGTGTTCTTTCGTGACAACCCCTTTAACGGGGGGTATGCGGTTGCTTGCGGAATCGGGCAAATTGCAGAGCTCGTCGAGAATCTTCGATTCGATGACGAGAGCATCGCGTATCTGGCATCGGTAAAGGCGCCTGGTGGTGGCCCACTGTTCAAGCAAGGGTTCTTGGACTATCTTCGTGACTTTAGGATGCATGTCGACATCTGGGCCATTCCCGAGGGAGACCTTGCGTTTCCACGGGAGCCGATGGTACGCGTGCAGGGATCTATTATCGAGTGTCAGCTGCTCGAGACTGCGTTGCTCAACCTGATCAACTTCCAGACGCTTGTAGCAACAAAGGCCTCGCGCGTGGTATATGCCGCCGAGGGCCATCCCGTATCTGATTTTGGACTTCGCCGTGCGCAGGGTCACGATGGCGGTCTTGCCGTGGCGCGCGCATCCTACATTGGCGGGTGCACCTCCACGTCTAACGTTTTGGCCGGAAAAATCTATGGCATTCCGGTGTTTGGCACGCATGCGCACTCTTGGGTCATGGCGTTCCCCACGGAACTCGACGCATTCAGGGCCTTTGCCAAATCGAGCCCCAAGAACTGCTGCCTGCTGCTCGATACCTACGACGTGCATCAAGGCATCCAGAATGCAATCATAGTCGCCAAGGAGATGGAGGCGGAAGGGGAGCGTTTGAATGCCATCCGCATCGATTCGGGAGACTTGGCACGTCTTTCCAAAGAGACGCGCGCCGCATTCGATGAGGCGGGCCTTCCCTACGTAAAGATTTCTGTGTCGAACGACCTTGAGGAGTACACGATTCAGTCGCTCTTTGCCCAAGGTGCGCCAATCGATACCTTTGGAGTGGGCACAAAGCTCGCAACATGCGATCCACAGCCGGCGCTCGGAGGCGTATACAAGCTATCGGCGACGCGCGATTCCTCTGATGAGCCGTGGCGTCCAGTCATGAAGCTTTCCGAACAGCTCTACAAGCGTACGATTCCCGGCATTCAGCACATCATTCGTTATGAGGATGCGAGTGGGTGCCCCGTAGGTGACATGATTGTGGATGAGGGGTCCGACACCGGCAATCGCTCGGTTATGGTGAACTTGGTAGACCCCGTGACCACGTACTCCACTGCGGGGTATACCGGTCGCGAACTGCTCCAGCCGATTGTGGCGGACGGAAGGCGCGTTGGCGAACCCGACAGCATCGAAGAGGCGAAGGCACGCTGCAAGGACGCCCTGATGAGGCTCGATCCTGCCACAAAGCGCTTCCTCAACCCACAGACGTATCACGTGGGGCTGGAGCGTGGCTTGTCTGAGCTCCGCCAAAGACTGGCTGCAGAACACTAGAGACGCGCCGTAAAGCCATTAGCACAGATTGAAACCAAACCTATAGAAGGAGGGCTCAAATGCCCAAACAGCTCGAGACACTTGTCCGTGAGGCGTTGCATGACGCACAAACAGCAGGAGAACTACCTCCCTTCGAAGTCGAGGACCTGGGGTTTGAGCGTCCCGCAGACTCAAAGAATGGCGATTGGTCCACAACCGTTGCTTTGCGTTCTGCAAAGCTGGCAAGGCGTGCACCGCGCGCCATTGCAGACGCGATCGTGAATCACCTCGGAACAAGTGACTTGCTCGATCGGGTGGAGGTCGCCGGACCTGGCTTCATAAACTTCTACCTTTCTACTGCGAGCGCCAATGAGGTTGTCAATCAGGTTCGTGAGCAGGGATTTGATTTTGGTCGGAGTGACTTGGGCGCTCATCAGCGAGTACAGGTCGAGTTTATCTCTGCCAATCCGGTTGGTCCCATGCACATAGGACATGGGCGTTGGGCAGCTTTGGGAGACTCGCTGTGCAATGTTATGGCACATGCTGGATACGACATTCAACGCGAGTACTACATCAACGACCACGGTAGCCAGATGGACGTATTTGGCCGCTCGATCTCTCAGCGTTACTTGCAGCTGTTCGAGCTCGTCGAAGCCGGTGAGACCATAGACGGTGCGTACAACAGGCTCATCGCAGACAGGCAGGCGTTTGTGGAGGACGAGAACGACGAGCATCCGGAGCTGCATCCCTACACGAACGCCTTCCTCGCGGCTCTTGGTGAGAACAGCTACGGTGGTGACTACATCATTGACCTCGCGTTGAGCTTTGCGCGCACCGATGGCGATGCTCTGGTCAACACGCCCGAGGACGAGCGAGTGGCCGATATGCGCGAGAGAGGCTATCGGCTCATGCTCGACTCTATCCGCACGACGTGCCATGAGGCCCGATGCGATTTCGACAACTGGTTCTCGGAGCGTTCGTTGTACGTCAAGGACAATGAGGGCAAGGATGCCGTTCATCGTGCCTTCGACAAACTGGAGCAGATGGGACATCTCTACACAACGGATGACGGTGCCTTATGGTTTAGGTCAACGACGTTTGGCGATGACAAAGATCGCGTGTTGGTAAAGACGAACGGCGAATACACCTATTTTGCATCCGACGTCGCATATCACTGGGACAAGTTCCAACGGGTCGATCATGTTATTGACATCTGGGGTGCCGACCACCATGGCTATATTAAGCGCGTTGACTCTGCTTGCGAGGCATTGGGATATCCGGGCGGTCTCGAAGTGCTGCTGGGGCAGCTTGTAAACCTGCTTCGTAACGGAAAGCCAGTGCGTATGTCCAAGCGAAAGGGAACTATGGTGACCTTCGACGAGCTCCTACATGAGGTAGGCGCCGACGCGACCCGTTATACGCTGGTATCCAAGTCCGCAAACCAGATGATCGATTTCGACATAGAGCTTGCAAAACGTCAAGACAATACGAACCCCGTGTATTACGTGCAATACGCGCATGCAAGAATATGCTCCATACTCAGACGTGCGGCCGGCGTCACGCCAGAGCAGGCGGAAGAGAGGGGCATGGACGACGTTGCTCGTATGGCTATTGGCACCGAGGTGGACCTTGGTGTTCTGAGCGATTCGTCGGAGCTTGCCCTCACGCGTAAGCTTGCAGAATTCCCGGGTCTGGTAGCCGGATGTGCTCGCGATCGCGCGCCATTCCGACTTGCACACTATGCCGAGGAACTTGCAGGATCCTTCCATGCATTCTATACAAAATGTCAAGTGCTATCTTCTCCGGGTCGACCCATAGACGAAGATATATCGCATGCACGTCTTGCAACTTGTGATGCTGTCCGAATTGTACTCGCGCTAACGCTACATCTTGTAGGTGTAAGTGCACCACGGCAAATGTAGGAATTATGGAGTAAATCATACGTCGTAGCGAATCTTTTTGAATATTCGTTTCTTTGGGCACAAATATCGTTTTTTCGTAGTATGGTATAATTCACTTTAGTTAGCAGAAATGCATGACGGCGTACGGCACGGCAGGAGGGGCTTTTGGAGCTTCGGGAGTATATGTCAATTCGCAGGGCATACAACCTTGTGAGACAAAAAACCGATACAGCACGTCGCCTCACATTTGAGGAATATGCTATCTTGTGTCGACTTGAGTTGTCGGGTGTCCCCATCAAGACGTCTGAGATTGCGGATTACCAGGGTGCATTGCGACCAACAATGACACACAGAACCAATCACCTTGCGAGCCTTGGGCTCATCGATAGAGGTGAGGGTCAAGTAGATAGACGCAACATCATCTGCAGTATATCTGAGGATGGTAAGCAGTATGTTCGCGTGCTTTCTGATCTTACGCGAGGAAAGATACCCAATGGTCAGCCATTGGCGAGGATATCGGCTGATCGCCTATGCAAATACGTAGATGCCATGGGTACCGTCTATTGCACAGCTGGCGAATTGGTGCTGTTGAGTCTTTATGCGGATGATGGCCAGCCTAGTACGGTAACTGGTTTGGTCGATCGACTCGGTCTTCTTCAGCCGACGGTTTCGATGTCGGTGGGCTCAATGGTCGAGAAGGGCCTTGTGGAACGAGTCCGAGCAGACAAGTCATCCCCGCGCGCTCTGGACATCGAGCTTACACCGGAAGGTCGCGAACGTGCGCAGGCTCTTGCAGAAAGGATCTACGGCATTGTAGTGCGGAGGCGTTCCCGCGCCGAAAAGCAATAGCTAGGAAAATAACCAATGCAGAGGGAGACAAGGGGCTTTGCTCTTTGTCTCCCTCTGTACGTGTGAGACGCCTTTGTTCTCCATTACGAGTTTTGCTTGAAGAGCGACAAAAAACTGCTATACTCAATGCTCGACATTGGTGATGTTACACCGTATTTTTCCCATTTATTTTTCCGGCGTATGCGGACACTTCCTTGTAATGATGTAGAAAGGCAGATTGTATGGCCGAGGATACCGAGGCAGCGGTAAGCGAAAACATCCAGCCTGAGTCAAATGGCGAGATGGTACAAACGGGCGATGCCGCTTCCAATAATGACAACATTGCGACCGGAGAACAGGCTACGCTTGACTTCCCCCTTCAGGAACAGGAGGGCGGTCGGAAACAGGCAGAGTCTTCGCAGGAGCAGGAAGCCGATGCGGAGCAAAAAGATGCGCAAGACCATCAGGAGCAAAAGTCCCAACAGGATCAGCAAGGTGGCCAGCGCAAACGACGCCGGCAGGGCAACAACTCCCAAGGACGTGGTAAGAATAACCAGCAACGTCAGGGCCAGCAGAACCGTCGGAGAGGCCGGCGTGCGAATCAACCAGAACAGATTCCAGAGCCTTCTTTAAAGCGCGAAGAGCTCGAAAAGATGAAAGTCGCCGACCTTCGTGCAAAAGCTGCCGAGCTCGAGATTGAGCACGCGGGAAAGAGGAAGGCCGAGCTCGTCGATTTGGTGTATGAGGCTGCGGCCGTCGCCGAAGGATTCAAATCCGTGACCGGTATCCTCGATATCCAGAACGAGGGATATGGTTTCCTGCGCACGGGTAATTACATGAAAGGCGATAGCGACGCCTTTGTTCATCAGCAGCTCATTCGACAGTATGGGTTACGGTTGGGAGATCGTATTTGCGGCACTATGACGCCAGCGCGTTCAGGCAATAAGTATCCGCCGCTTGGACGCATAGATACGATTAATGGCAAGACCCCTGAGGAGGCGCGCAAACGGCCGCGCTTTAGGGATTTGACTCCTGTGTATCCCGATGAGCGATTGCTCATGGAGCACGGTAAGGATTCCATTACGGGCCGTGCCATCGATCTGGTGGCACCCATCGGCAAGGGACAGCGCGGCCTCATAGTCAGTCCTCCCAAAGCGGGAAAGACGACCGTACTCAAGCATATCTGCCAATCCATTGCGGCAAACAACCCGGAAGTCCACTTGTTCTGCCTGCTGGTTGACGAGCGCCCCGAAGAAGTGACCGACATGGAACGCTCTGTGAATGGCGAAGTCGTTGCTTCCACATTCGATATGCCTGCCGACAATCACACGGCTGTCTCGGAACTCGTCATTGAGCACGCCAAACGCTTGGTCGAGATGGGCGAGGACGTTGTCGTGGTGTTGGACTCAATCACTCGATTGGCCCGCGCCTACAATCTTGCGCAACCTGCGAGTGGACGAATCTTGTCGGGTGGCGTGGACTCGGCAGCACTCTATCCGCCCAAGCGGTTCTTGGGCGCGGCGCGCAACATCGAGGGCGGCGGGTCGCTCACCATCCTTGCCTCGGCGCTCGTGGATACGGGCTCAAAGATGGACGAGGTCATATTCGAGGAGTTCAAAGGCACGGGCAACATGGAGCTCAAACTCGATCGCGACCTTGCCGACAAGCGCATATTCCCCGCCATCGATCCGGTCGCATCTGGCACGCGTAACGAGGAACTTCTTATCGATGCGGAGCTGCAACCCTTCGTTTGGGGCATACGTCGCGTACTCGCAAACATGAACAACATAGAGCGTGCGGAATCCGCGCTCGTAAAAGGCCTCAAACAGACGACGGACAACCAGGAGTTCCTTATCCGTTCGGCAAAGAAGGCCCAGCAGTCCGACTACATCTAGTCTGGAGCAGGCAATGGGCGCTAAACCCTATTGCCTGCCTTGACTATCTATTCAGTGATTATCTAAACAATGCGTTCTCTATGGCAAAGAGCATGCGGCGTGGGAGGATTTTTGCCGCAAGCGCAGCTGCGCGCATGTCGATGCTGGGAATGCATATCTGACGCCCGAGCACCGCGGCAGCTAGTGCTTTTCTAACGACGACCTCCACCTCGCTAAAGCCGATGCGGCACATGGATGCGGCCGCTTGTTGGTCTCCTGGTTCGTTCAGGAAGCCAGTGCGCATGAATTTGGGACAAAGAGCCGTTACGGTGATTCCCGTTCCCTTGAGTTCGCTATTGAGCATACGCGAAAGCTCGTACACGAAAGCCTTGGAGGCGGAGTACACTGCCAAATAGGGCTGCGGAACGATGCCTGCGATTGAAGAAACGTTAATGATGCGGGCGCCGCTTCGCATGTAGGGAAGAGCTACAGAGCACATCGAGACGACCCCTGCGCAGTTGAGGGCAACCATTGCAACAGAAGCTTGCCTGCCCACGGATTGGAAGTCGCCAAACTTGCCGAATCCCGCGCAGTTGATGAGCCATTCGACTCTGGGATTCTCGGCCACAAGAAGCCTCTCGAGCTCATCGAACGAGGAGTCTTTGGAAAGGTCGAGCGATAAAACCCGAAGCGGTGGGGTGGGATACTCCTGAGCGAGCTTCTGTAGCTCTTCTTCTCGACGTGCGATGACCCATATTTCGTCGAGTGGCCCACCGAGGCCTTTGGCAAGTTGTGCGACGAACTCTCTTCCTACGCCAGAAGACGATCCTGTGACGATGGCAATATGTTTCATGGGAAATCCCTCTCAATAAATTACACACAAAAAGCTTATCCGTCTGCCTAATTGCCGATTCAAAAGCGACAATATCACTATAATAGGACTTGCGCTTAAACACACTAAACTCGGAGCCACGACATGCAGCAATACAAAAGACTTGAATGCGCGCATACCAATCTGCTCAAGCAGGGCAGTGCGATTTGTGCGGGCAGTGCGGTTCTTCTCTCTCCAACATACGCATTAGCAATCACGCCGGGCGAACTTTTTGATCGTGCTACTTCGTCGCCACTTGCATGCTTTGGAATGGGTGCTGTGACGGGCGTTGTTGTGATGGCGGTCGTCTCTCACGGCTTACATAAATCAGAGATTCGACGCATGATAGAGCGGATTGAGGCCTTGGAAATGGCTCAAGAGAAGCCTGCCGTTTCTCATACCTCTGAGTTTGCACCAGTAACAGCAGAGGATGAAAACGAGCACGTGCCTGCCGACGTCGAGGATGCCGCAAAGGAAGAAACCACGCGTATTATGTCTCGTAGACAGGCGCGCGGTCCGCAGCGAAATGCATTGCAAGATGTGGAGACCGCTCTCAACGAGCGATTGAATCCCACCGCTTTGGGAGATTTGCCAGTAATTGAGCGTGGGGAGCGTCCCATAAATCCCTCCTCTACGGCTCCGATGGAACAGCTGCACAAATCGCAGGTCATGCAGCGGCTCGACAGGACAACGCGCGCAAAGATTATCGCAAGGCGAATCCCCTCACTTGATGCGCCCGAAACGACTCCGCAAGACCAAGTGCAGCCTGTCGAGAAAAAGAAGGCGGAACGCGTCGAATGGTCAACGCCCGACAAGTTTGACTCGAATGGCTATGTGGAACAAATTTGGGAAGAGGAGTATGCTCGTCACGAGCTTGAAGCGATGAAAGACTTCTCGCACTCCAAGCTCAAGGTCTTTGAGGGCACGGGTGACTTGAGTAGCGCGAAACAGGCAATTATGGCGCAAAAGAGCCAGTCTCAGCGTCCGCGAGGCAGGCACTTTGCGCCCATGAGCAAGGAGGCGTAAGGGCTTGCAATCCAAAAATCGAGCTCGCGTGATTTGGACAGTACTGTTTGTTATGTGGCTCTGCTTCGTGTGGGGCCACTCACTTGTTCCGGCGGATGCTTCGACGGAGGAATCATCTCGGTTCGTATTTTTGGTGCGACCGATCTTTGAGCTGTTCAACAACCATGATGAGGAGCTCATGACGTTTGTTATACGAAAAATAGCCCATTTCTCGGAATACGTCGTGCTTATGGCTTTGGCGTTGCAGTGCTTTAGATGCTGGGAAATTGGTCGCCCAAAGATGATGTGGGCGCTTCTCGTGGTATGGGTCTGTGTTCCCGCTATCGACGAGACGATACAAGGCTTTGTTCCAGAAAGAGACCCGCGTGTGATGGACGTTCTTATCGATATGTCGGGCGGAATGCTCGGAATGGCGATCTCGCACAAGCTGCGAATTACAAAAGGCGCCAAATAACAGAAATCGGGGGCGAAAAAGCATCGTCCCCGATTTCCGTTCGAGTACAAAGTCCTGCGAGAAGACAAAATGGCCTAGGCAAACACCCGCTTGCAAGCAGCTTCCACAAAGTCGATCATCTGTGGTTTGTCGCACACGTCTACGTGACGTTCGTCTGCCGTTCGTAGATTCGAGAGCTGGGCGGGTGCGACGGTGCCCGTGAGCTGTTCAAGAGCATCCATGCACGAGAAGCCATCGAGCCCCGTCACGTCCTTGCCCAAGGCCGCAAGAACATCTGCGGAGAACTTGTACGGGGAGGCGGTGGAAAGACAAACACGCTGGCGGCCTTCGCTTGGGCGAGCATCGAGTACGGCCTTTCCGACGGCGGTGTGCGTGTCAATAAGGATGCCGAGGTCTTCCCAAGTCGCGCGTATGGTGGCGCGTGTGTCGTCATCGTCGGCGCATCCGCATGCAAAGCTCTCTTGGAGCTTTTCGAGGATTGCGGGGGACACGCTGTAGTGACCCTTCTCCGAAAGATCGGACATGTATGACGCTATGAGCTCGCAATCGTTTCCGCTCAGGTAATACACCAAGCGCTCGAGGTTGGACGAGACGAGGATGTCCATGGAAGGGGAGATGGTCTTGTGGAACGGGCGCCGCCTGTCGTAGGTGCCGGTCGTGATGAAATCTGTTAGAACGTTGTTTGCGTTCGACGCCACGATGAGCTTTCCTACGGGCAGACCCAGGAGCTTGGCGTAGTAGCCAGCGAGGACGTCGCCAAAGTTGCCGGTCGGTACACAGAAGTCGATCTTTTCTCCTGGTGTAACCGCCCCTTTCTTTGCGAGCTGAGAATATGCATCAAAGTAGTAGGTGACCTGCGGAACAAGGCGGCCGACATTTATGGAATTGGCGCTCGAGAGCACGCAGTCCGCCTTGAGCAAGCGAGAAGCAAACTGCTCGTCTGCAAAGATGTTCTTGACCTCGGTCTGGGCGTCGTCAAAGTTGCCATGAATGCCGCATACGGCTACGTTGTTGCCGTGCTGCGTGACCATCTGTAGGCGCTGGACGTCCGAGACCTTGCCATCGGGGTAGAACACGGTGACGCCCGTTCCGGAGACGTCTGCGAATCCCTCAAGGGCAGCCTTACCCGTGTCGCCAGAGGTTGCCGTAAGGATCATGATGTCGAGTCCCCGACCGGCTGTCGAGCGAGCAACGCTCATGAGCCGTGGGAGCATCTGGAGGGCGACGTCCTTAAACGCGGAGGTGGGGCCATGGTACAGCTCAAGGAGCCAGTCGCTTCCAAGCGGCGTGAGCGGCGTGATCGCCTGTGTGTCCCACTGGTCGCCATAAGCGCCCTCCACGCACTGTGCTATCTCGTCGTCGGTATAGTCGCCCAACAGAGTGCCGAGCACCGTCCGTGCCGTCGAATGGTAATTCTGGGAACAGACCGTAGGCAGGTCGAGCTTGGCCGTTCCCACCTGATCAGACACATAGAGGCCACCATCTGGTGCTATTCCCGCTAGAATTGCCTCTTTGCTCAAGACGCCATCGTCCGCACTGCGCGTGCTGTGATACAACGTTTCCACAATTTGCCTCCCTGCTTCTCGGCGAATGGTCGCATTTCTCGCTCAATGCAAGTATCATAGATAAGTCTGCTGCCTTAAGGTAGCACGTATCGGATAAGAAAGTGTGGTTTCTCATGAATATCGCTCTTCTGGGGCATGGGACGGTGGGTCGCGGCGTCGATGACATCATCGCCCACAGTGTGCCCAATGTGCAGGTAACACGCATCCTCGAACTGCCCGATCGCCTTAGCGATCCTCGCATGACTGCTAGTTTTGACGAGATACTTGCCGACGACTCCGTCGAGCTTATCGTCGAATGCATGGGTGGCATCGAGCCCGCGCACACCTTTATCGCTGCGGCGCTTTCGGCCGGCAAGCACGTCGTGACTTCCAATAAAGCGGTTGTCGCCGCCCATTTTGCGGAGTTTGCTGAGTTGGCCGAGCGCAATGGCGTGTCGTTCCTCATCGAGGCTGCCGTAGGCGGGGGCATTCCGTGGATCGCAAGCATCGAGAAGGTGCGTCGCATAGACGGGGTGACGTCGTTCTCGGGCATCATGAACGGCACGACGAACTACATCATGGACTGCATGCGAAAAGAGGGCTTGGACTTTGACGTTGCCTTGGGCCGTGCCCAAGAGCTTGGATATGCTGAGCGCGACCCGTCAGCCGACATCGATGGAATCGATGTGGCAAACAAGACAATTATCACTGCCTGTGTGGCATTTGACGTCGATTGTGTGCACGACTTGCCCGTGACCGGTATTCGCACGGTCACCAAGCGTGACTTGGATCGATTTGCATCGCATGGCCTTATGGTCAAGCTCTTTGGACGGGGAGTGTGCAAAGACGGTCGCTATGCCGTGGCTGTGGAGCCCGTGGCTATTCCTCTCATGTCGCTTGAGGCCGCCGTCCCATCCAACTTCAACATCGTCTCGCTCGAGGGCGTTACTGTTGGTCCACTCAAGTTCTACGGGCAAGGTGCCGGAAGCCTTCCTACGGGTAACGCCATCGTGCAGGACGTCATGGATGTTGCCGCAGGAAGGAGCGAACACTTCGACTTCTCTCGCGACCTTATCTACGACCCCAGCCTTCTGGCGGGAGACTACGTCATACGCTCCGCCGTCGAACCAGACCATGCCTCGGCATGGGCTCCTGGCGTCTGGAAGATTCGCAACATCACGCCCGTTCAGGCACGTTCGCTTTTAGAGAAGGTTTGGGAACGTGACCCAACAGCATTTATGGCATCAATACCACAGGAGGTTTAGGCTATGTATAAGGTTGCAAAATTCGGCGGCTCAAGTGTGGCAGACGCAAGCCAGTTCAAGAAGGTGCGTGATATCGTGCGCGCCGATCCCGACCGCAAGTTCGTTGTCGTATCGGCATCGGGAAAACGGTTCTCTGGTGACAACAAGATCACAGACCTTCTACTCCTCGTGAATGCCCACCTCAAATACGGTGTTGACTGTACGCCGTTGTTACAGTCGATAGAGGAGCGCTATGTAGGCATCGCGGAGGAGCTGGGGCTTTCGTTTCCCGTCCATGAGCAGTTCACGCGGTTCATCTCGCGCCTTGATGAGGTAACTCCCGAATACGTCGTTTCTCGCGGCGAGTGGTTTACCGCAAAGCTTATGGCTGAGTATCTGGAGATGCCGTTCGTGGATGCGTCGGAGGTGGTGATGTTCCACCATGACGGTAACGTAGATATGGAGCGTACGCAGACCAAGCTGCGTGAGGCCATGATTCATACCGGTGGCAGCTTCGTGCTTCCCGGATTCTATGGATCGACGGTCGACGGTCTTACCAAGCTGTTTAAGCGCGGGGGAGGCGACATCACCGGCGCAATCCTTGCACGCTGCATTGATGCAGGCCTATACGAGAACTGGACGGATGTCTCGGGGTTCTTGGCAGCAGATCCGCGCATCGTAGAGAATCCGCGTGGAATTCACCGCATTACCTTTGAGGAGATGCGCGAGCTCTCATACATGGGTGCCTCCGTTCTTCAGGAGGAGGCCATCTTCCCGGTGCGCGAGGTAAATATTCCCATCCAAATCAAGAATACGAACGCGCCGGAGGACTTTGGAACCATCATCCGCGAGACTGCAAACGAGCACGCTCGCGAACACCTTATTACCGGAATCGCCGGAAAGAAGGATTTTGTTGGTATTTACGTCCAAAAAGCCCATATGTCTAATGAGATCGGCGTCGTGAGGCGTGCCCTTTCGATTCTGGAGCGCTATGGGGTCTCGGTTGAGCATGTTCCCACGGGTGTCGATTCGTTCTCGATTGTGGTCAATGGTGAAGACGTGCAGGACACGATTTACTCCATCGTTGCTGACCTGCAGCGCGACATTCAGCCAGAGACCATCAACGTACTTCCGGGACTTGCGCTTGTTTCGGTGGTTGGCCGCAACATGAGTCGTCGTGCTGGTACGTCTGGCCAGATTTTTGGCGCGTTGGGCGAGAAAGGCATCAACATCCGCATGATCACCCAGAGCTCGCAAGAGATTAGCATCATTGTGGGTGTGCAGAACGAGGACTTCGAAAAGGCCATTCACGTAATCTATGACAGATTTGGAGATGCTGTGGTCACTCGGGACTAGTTTGCGCTAGTCTTCCTAAAAAAGGCATGGACGACATTTGGATTTGGAGGAGACATGTCTGGTAAGGTAGTTGGAATTCTTGGCGCTACGGGCGTCGTGGGCAGGCAGATGCTCGAGTGCTTGGAGGAGCGTAACTTCGACGTCGAGCGTCTCGTGCCGCTTGCAAGCGCACGCTCGGCTGGAAAGACAATCGGTTTTCGGGGGGAGGACATCCAGATCGTCGAGGCGACACCTGATGCCTTTGAGGGCATCGATATCGTGCTCGGTGCGGCGGATGACGCTACGGCTACGCGCCTGTTGCCCGAAGCGGTGAAGCGTGGGGCAGTATGCGTCGACAACAGCCACGCGTTCAGGCTCGACAAGGACGTGCCGCTTGTCATTCCCGAGATAAACGCAGATGACGTCAAATGGCACAACGGCATCATCTCGAATCCTAACTGCGCAACGATCATCGGTCTGGTGCCGCTATGGCCGCTGCATCAGGTGGCAGGACTCAAGCGCATCATTGCGAGCACCTATCAGGCTGCGTCGGGAGCGGGCATGCCGGGACTCAACGAGCTTGAGCGCGAGATGGGCTGCGTCGCGGCAGGAGAGCCAGTAAGCGAGACCGCTCCGTTCGCCTATCAGCTCGCCGCGAATCTCATTCCGCAAATCGGAGGATTCGGCGAGGAACTCTATACCTCCGAAGAGCTCAAGATGGGAAGGGAAGGAAGGAAGATTTGCCACCTTCCCGAGCTGCGCGTCAACTGCACGTGCGTCCGCGTGCCCATTATGCGGTCGCATTCCGAGTCCATTACGGCGGAGTTCGAACGTCCTATCACGCCGGAAGAGGCGCGAGAGGCTCTTGCGGTAGCTCCGGGGGTCAAATTGGTGGACGACCCTGAGGCCCTGCGCTATCCCATGCCGCTCGAGACCAGCGACCAGGACCTCATCTATGTCGGCCGTATTCGCCGCGACATGTCGGCGCCGGATGGCGTCAACGCAATTACGCTCTTCTGTTGCGGTGATCAGATTCGCAAGGGCGCGGCTACCAATGCCGTACAGATTGCCGAGCTGCTGTAACAAGTTGTCTTCCACATCGAATTGAGGACCGTACCCCTCGTATGAGTAGCGAGGTACGGTCCTTGTTATAAAAAAAGGCCAGACAAGCGTCTGACCTGCGGAAATGTGTGGTGCGCCCTGAGGGACTCGAACCCCCGACCTTGAGATTAGAAGTCTCCTGCTCTATCCACCTGAGCTAAGGGCGCAAAACATAGTACATAATAGCACTGTTGAGGCGGCTATTTGATGTTGACAAACATAAAGATACTCAGTCCCGCCAGAACTAGAACCAGAAGTGGCATCTGGGCGCGCTCCAACACAAAGTATGCCGCTATGGCACATGCTATGGAACCTACGGTAAAGAGCGCGCCCTTAGGCGTCTGTATGGCGGCGTAGAGCTTGTATTCCGGCTCATCCTCCTCGTTTGATGGACAGACCGCATGCGCGAAAGTAGCTGCGTTGGGGGCCTGGTTCTTTGTGACCTCCATTATCCAAAAGATGCCTTTGCCCGTTCCCACCAAAAGAGAAGTCTTTCCGTTTGATGATTGGTCCTTGGTTGCCCATATTCCTACTGCGTCATCGCCGGCTTTCTTGGCTACGTTCCGAGCATCCTCCACGTTCATGACGGCGAATTTGCTAAAGCTCGAGGAGTCTGCCTCATAATCGACGTTGCCCGATTTAAAGTGGACGACGTCATCGTCCAGCCACATGCTCTCGCCATTCCTGCCAATCACACGAGATACCTTTTTTGCCATTGCATCCACCTCATCTGTTTTGCCAAGCGCAATTTGTTTATCATATCTTCAAGATGCGCACAAGTGCAGAAACTCTTAGCGTTCACAATGAAAATGGGAGGAAACCATGGCGCTCGATACCATACGACAGCTACTCACCCTGGATGACCGTTACGTCGAGAAGGTAGAGCAAATTCATAGCGAGTGGGATGGGCGGATATTTGCGGTCGAAACGCTTGACGTTCGTTTGTCGGATGGATCTTATGGCTGGCGTGAGATTGTCCGCCATCATGGAGGAGCAGGGGTGTGCGCCGTCCGAGATGACAAGATTTGCCTCGTGCGCCAGTATCGTGTGGCATTAGGCCGCATGTCCTTGGAAATACCTGCCGGAAAGCTCGATCCGGGCGAGGACCCGTCGGTTTGCGCCGCGCGAGAGCTCGAGGAGGAGACAGGCTTGGTCGCCCAGAGCATTGAGCCGCTTGCCGTTTCGGCCGGGGCCCCGGGTTTCAATGACGAGAAGACGCGCATTTTCTATGCGCGAGGTTTGTCTCAGGGATCGGCGCGTCCAGACGAAGGAGAGTTGGTCGACGTGGTTTGGATACCCATCCCCGACATGGTGGAGGCGATAAAGGCAGGGCTCATTGAGGACGCAAAGACGGTCATTTCGGTGCTCGCCGTCGCCGCTGGCATTGTGTAGAAAAAAAGTTCAAGATAGGTCTTGCAAACATGGCTCAGGTTGTGCATAATATACGAGTCGATTCGAGACGCGGAACATGGTGGGTGTAGCTCAGTTGGCAGAGCGACGGACTGTGGCTCCGTAGGTCCAGGGTTCGAGCCCCTGTACCCACCCCATTCTCGAAGCACAAAGGGCCGTTAGCTCAGTTGGCAGAGCAGGGGACTCTTAATCCCAAGGTCCAGGGTTCGAACCCCTGACGGCCCACCACTAAATCTATGAAGGTCAAGCCTTGCTTGGCCTTTTTTGTTTTTGGATTATTCTTCCGCTTGTTAAAACAGCGACCGCTGGGCGGAGACATATCTCGCGCGCCATATTATCTGTACTCCAATCGATACAATTGTTACGCAGACCCGCCAACTTTGAACGGTCGCCGAGGTTATCGGTACATATCGGCAAATATGGTCTAAAAGATTGGTATAGCTGTTTAGTCAGCACGACAGATGGGAGTAAGGAATGAGCAAGCTCGTAAAGAAGGTGTTCCTCGACAACACCGCTACGTCAACTGCCGAGGCATTGGAGTTCCTTTCGGAGAAGGCCGTCGAGCTCGGCATCTCCGATGACAAAGATGCCATCCTCGCTGCTTTTAATGAGCGCGAGGCTCAGGGTCCGACGGGTATGACTGGCGGATTCGCGCTTCCGCATGCCAAGACCACGGCAGTAAAGGAACCCGCGGTTGTCGTTCTGAAATTTGCGGATCCCGTTGAGTGGAAGTCGATGGACGAGTCTTCCGTCAAGGTCGCCATCGCCATTTTCGTTCCCGACGACGAAGCTGCCACAACACATCTTGCCATACTCGCGAAGCTTGCAGCGCTTCTGCTCGATCCTGAGTTCTGCACTTCGATTATCGAGTCGAACGATGAGGACGAAATCGCTGCCGCTATCGAGGAAGAGGCTGGCGAGTAGCAACACAAACGCACAGTTAGGCAAGCAACGCGGTCTCAATCGAAGCTAAAATCCCATCGACGAACGCCTTCCTTGCCCTGGGCACTGGTTTTGGTTTTGTTCCCGCGTGAGCGGGTACGTATAGGAGTTTGGGCTGGAAGGAGCTTGCGTTGATTTATACCGTAACGTTAAACCCGGCTATTGACTACGTAATGCATCCTCTCACTTTGGACATGGGATTTACCAACCGGTCCAGCAGTGAGGAGATTCACTGCGGAGGTAATGGCATCAACATCTCCACGCTTTTGAACGAGCTGGGGGTCACTAATGTAGCCTTTGGCATTTCCGCTGGTTTTACCGGCGACTACCTGCTTACCCGCCTTCAGGAGAAGGGCATCTCTTGCAACTTCGTGCGTCTGGAGAAGGGGTACACCCGCATCAACGTCAAGCTGCAGGGCATTGTTATGACCATCTGCAATGGCATGGGTCCAAAGATCAGCCAAAAGAAGGTTGACGAGCTGCTTGAGCGTATCGATACCATCGGGGCGGGTGACACCCTCGTTCTGACCGGCTCGATTCCCAACTCTTTGCCTGCAAACATGTACGACATCATCATGCGTCGTCTTGAGGGCCGTGGCATCCGCTTCGTCGTTGACGCACCGGGCCAGCTTCTGATGGAGTCGCTCTCGGCCAAGCCGTTCCTCATCAAGCCAAACAACCACGAGGTCGGCCGCATCTTTGATGCGAATCCCGAGACGCCCGAGGAGGCGCTGCCGTTCGCGCACAAGCTCCACGAGCTTGGCGCACAGAACGTCATCATCTCGTGTGGTGGCCATGGCGCCGCTTTGGTCGACGAGTTTGGCGAGGAGCACACGGTTCCCACCGCAAAGATCAAGCTCGTAAACGCTACGGGTGCCGGAGACTCCATGGTGGCAGGATTTGTTGCCAAGGTCGAGGAAGGCGCAAGCTACGACGAGGCTCTGCTCTTTGCTTCCGCATGCGGCACTGCAACTGCAGGCAGCAAGGGCATCGCCAAGCGCTACAAGATCGATCGTGTCGTGAACGCCCTCAACAAGCAGATGGGCAAGACTGCGTAAATACGAGTTATGCGGCCCGTCGTTTAGTGCGGCGGGCCTTCATGTATTGCCGTAAAGCGTCTGTATAGACGATTGTGATAGGAGGAGATTGCAATGTACAGTGGAGTTAACGCCTCAGATGGCATCGGCATCGGCGTGGCGAGCGTTGCCATTGAGCCGGACCTTACCTACACCCCCAGGAAGATTGAGGACACCGAGGCCGAGGCTGCGCGCTACGCTGCCGCTCGTGACTCCTTCATGGAAATGACCAACAAGCAGATTGCAAACATGCAGGCCAAGGGTCTCGAGAAGGAGGCTGGCATCCTCAACGCGCACAACGAGTTCGCTGAGGACGACGGCATCATCGACTCCGTTACCATGGCCATCGCCGAGGGCATGTGTGCCGAGCAAGCTGTGGACAACGCTTACACCATGTATTACGACATGTTCTCACAGATGGAGGATGAGCTCTTCCGTGAGCGCGCAGCCGACATCGCCGACGTCCGCACCGGCCTTCTCGCCGCTTTGTTGGGCAAGGATCTCGTGGACCTCTCCACCCTTCCCGAGAACTCCGTCGTCGTCGTTGGTGAGCTCACGCCTTCCATGACCGCCGACATCGACAAGGACCACGTAGTCGCCATTGTTACCGAGACCGGTGGGCGTACCTCTCATGCCGCCATCATCTGCCGCGCCATGGAGATTCCTGCGGTCCTTTCCGTCGAGGGTGCCACGAAGAACATCAAGTCCGGTGACCTCGTTGTGGTTGACGGCTCCAAGGGCGACGTTGTAGTCGATCCGAGCGATAAAGAGCTTGAGACCTACCGTGAGGCAGCCCGCAAGTTTGCCGAGGACAAGGCTGCCCTCGAGGCGTTCCGTGGCCAGCCTTCCGTCACCGCGGACGGCAAGGAAGTCCTGATCGTCGCCAACATCGGCAACCCGAGCGATGCCAATGGTGCCAAGGAGCATGACGCCGAGGGCGTTGGCCTGTTCCGCTCTGAGTTCCTGTTCATGGATAGCCAGGAACTTCCAAAGGAAGAGGATCAGTTCGCGGCTTATCAGAAGGTCGCCCTCATCATGAAGGATCAGCCGGTCATCATCCGTACGCTCGACGTGGGCGGCGACAAGGAGATTCCGTACATGGATCTTCCCAAGGAAGAGAACCCGTTCCTTGGCTATCGTGCCATCCGCTACTGCCTCGATCACCCAGAGGAGTACAAGGTACAGCTGCGTGCTCTCCTGCGTGCCTCCGCTCACGGTGACGTAAAGATCATGGTCCCGCTGGTGACCTGCATTGACGAGATTCGTCAGGTCAAGGCGTTGGTCGAGGAGTGCAAGAAGGAACTTGACGCTGAGGGCATCAAGTACAACCCCGATATCGAGATCGGCACCATGGTCGAGACGCCTGCTGCATCGCTCATCGCGGACGTACTCGCTGCCGAGTGCGACTTCTTCTCCATCGGCACCAACGACCTCATCGGCTACACGATGTGCGCTGACCGTGGTCAGGACAAGGTCGCTTATCTCTACAATCCGTATCAGCCTGCCGTTCTGCGCTCCCTGCAGCGTATCATCGGCGAGGGTGTAAAGGCTGGCATCATGGTTGGTATGTGCGGCGAGGCTGCTGCCGATCCTCTGATGGTTCCCGTGCTGCTTTCCTTCGGCCTCACCGAGTTCTCGGTGTCCGCGCCGTCGATTCTGCGCACCCGTCGCACCGTCTCTCGCTGGACGATCGAAGAGGCCGACGCGCTGGTCGAGAAGATCATGAAGCTCAAGACCTCCGCTGAGGTACGCGCTGCTCTTCAGGCCGCTGCACGCTAAGCATACTTAGCAACAAGCGAGAAGGGGCACGTCATAAAGGCGTGCCCCTTTGTGTTACCACTTTGTACCCTTTGCCTATGCAAACACTCTACCGTGATAGACTGCAACCCGTACTTTAGGCGACTATACAGGAGAGTGTTCTAAAGCATGAAGAAGATTGTTGCATCTGTTTTGGCGATTGCCATGGCTGCGATCGTTCTGGTCGGTTGCGGGGGTGGAGCCTCTACCACGACCGAGACGAAGTCCACCACAGAGGATACGTCGACTGGAAAGATTGCTGCTTACACTGAGGAGGACCTTGGGAAGGACTTCGTGTTTAAGCATGGGTTCGATCAGGAGTTTCCACCTTATGCATACCGCAATGACAATGGCGAGACGGGTGGTTTTGACGTAGAGCTAGCTCAGGCTGTCTGTGACTACTACGGCTGGAAGTACGAGCCTGTACCGTTCAACTGGGACGCAAAGGACATGGAGCTCAACGCCGGTAGCTGCGACTGCATCTGGTCTGGATTCACCATCAATGGTCGTGAGGATAACTACCTTTGGAGCATGCCGTATTCCGACAACGAGCAGATGATCATGGTAAAGAAGAACTCCGACATCAAGAAGCTTGACGACCTTGCGGGAAAGAACGTCGGCGTCCAGACCGACACCTCCGCATACACCATGCTTACGGAGGGCGAACAGAAGGAGCTGGCAAGCAAGTTCGGCAACCTTCAGGTGTTCCCCGACTATACTACGGCGTTTACGGAGCTTAAGGCCGGATCCATCGATGCAATCGCCATCGACATAACCACGGGCGATCATCTGATCAAGGATGACAAAGATTACGGCTACCTGGAAGAGAAGCTTGGCAACGAGCAGTATGGCATTGGCTTCCGCAAGGGTGATGACGTCCTTTGCAAGAAGGTAAACGAGGCTCTTGACGCACTGGTCGCTGACGGAACCTTCGCCAAGCTCGGCGAGAAGTATCCCGAGATCCAACCGTACCTCTCGCTTGGCAAGAAGTAGGTAAGTGCTGCATGAATGGAGTCAGTTGGGGGGCATGCTATGGCATGTTCCCCAACTTTCATTATCCGTATCGTTACGAGACAGGTGAGGAAAGCTCATGTCGATTACGACGATGTTAGTTACCATGTCTGATGGCATGCTCAAGACGTTTGGAATCTTCTTTCTGACGTTGCTTGGCGCCCTGCCGCTCGGTATGGTGGTTGCTCTTCTCAAAAAGAGCAGGTTTTTGGTGGTACGTGGCATCGTAGGAATATATATTTCGGTGGTACGTGGGACGCCATTGATGCTGCAACTATTGGCATGGTATTTTGGCCCCTACTATCTATTTGGTTGGGAGATTGGTGGTTGGCGGTATCCGGCCATTATCGTTGGCTTTGTTTTGAACTATGCGGCTTACTTTGCCGAAATCTATCGAGGAGGAATCGAGTCCATACCCGTCGGCCAGTATGAAGCCGCGGAAGTATTGGGGTACAGTCATACGCAAACGTTCATGCGAATCATACTTCCACAGGTCATAAAACGCATTATGCCAGCCATTACAAATGAAATAATCACCCTAGTAAAAGACACATCGCTTGCATTTACCCTCGCATATCAAGAGGTATTCTCGATTGCCAAACAGATCGCCGCATCTCAAACGTCATTTATGCCGTTCGTAATTGCGGGTGTGTTCTACTTTGTGGCCAACTATCTTGTGGAGTTTGTCATGAAGCGCATCGAGAAGTCGATGGATTACTACAAATAGAGGGATGGCATTATGATATTAGAGATGAACAACATACAGAAGCAGTTTGACGGTCTTGAGGTGCTAAAGGATATAAGCTTTGGCGTCGATAGCGGTGAGGTGGTAAGCATCATTGGGCCATCGGGATCGGGCAAGTCCACGCTGCTGCGTTGTGCCACCTTCCTCGAGACCATTGATGGCGGGGAGATAAAGTACATGGGCAAAGCAGCCGCCCATACAAATGCACAGGGTAAGGCTGAGTACGTAACGGCTAAGGAGCTCAGACAGTTCAGGAGTTACTACGGGCTGGTGTTTCAGCAGTTCAATCTATTTCCTCATTACAGCATTCTAAAGAACCTTATAGACGCTCCAATTCGCGTACAAAAACGCAGTCGAGAAGAAGCAATGGACACTGCGATGGATTTGCTCAGGAAAATGGGTATAGATAGCAAGGCCGACGCGTATCCCTTCCAGCTTTCTGGCGGCCAGCAACAACGCGTTGCCATTGCACGAGCTTTGGCTATGAAACCAGAGATTCTCTTCTTTGACGAACCGACTTCGGCGCTCGATCCCGAGCTTACTGGTGAGGTACTCAAGGTAATTAAGCAACTTGCCGAAGAGAAGATGACGATGGTAGTGGTCACGCACGAGATGGCATTTGCAAAAGCTGTGAGCAATCGAGTCATCTTTATGGACGGGGGCGTGATTGTGGAGCAGGGAGATCCGCATGATGTGTTCGATAATCCGCAGGAAGAAAGAACCAAGCGGTTCTTGAGCGTGTTTGATCGATGAGTGGCCTTAAGTACAGTATTTGGGATCCGACGGGCAATATCACGGCGCTTGTGGAGACTCAAACAAGCATCGAGCAGCAGCCTGAGGTTGCTGCTAGGATTATGGCATGCCATCCCGAAGTCGAGCAGGTAGGTTTTGTGTCCGAGGGCCTTTTGCCCCGCTTGCGCATGGCTGGCGGAGAGTTCTGTGGAAATGCCTCGATGTGTGCGGCCGCCTGGTCAGCGTTGAGGAGGGGAGAGGACTCGGGGTCGAGTGAGGTCAGTCTTGAGGTATCTGGTGCTGCGTTGCCCATCCTTATACGTCTTGAGCACGTGCCTTCGGACGGCGAGGTGGAGTTTAGGGCGAGTATTCTGATGCCGCGCGCATCGGGGGTCGAGCTGGCCAAACTCGAGGCGAATGGCATCGAGGCAATCGTTCCTGTGGTCAAGATGCAGGGAATATCTCACATCGTACTTGATGGTTTTTCTCCGTTTGCACGGCTGGTCGACTGCCGACCGGATGCCGAGCGGCTCGTTCGCGCGTGGTGCGTCCAACTGGGTTTTGATGGGCTTGGATTGATGTTTTTGCAGGGCAGTGAGTCGGAACGCAATCTTACTCCGCTCGTGTATGTGCCTGGCAGCGATACCGTGTTTTGGGAGCACTCATGTGCAAGTGGCAGCGCTGCTGTTGGCATGTATGTCGCCATGCAGTCAGGAAGAGAACAATCGTTATCGCTCAAGGAGCCGGGCGGAACACTGCGCGTGCAAAGCAATCCCCATGGCGATACATGGCTCTATGGACGTACGAGCCGAATTGGCACATACTAACGGTAGTTTCGGAGTTGTCTAGCCTTCGAATGCCATAAACATCTTTATGCGATCTGCCGCCATTGGCCAGTTATCTGTATCGAGGATGCCTCGGCCGACCAGAATCAAGTCAGGATTGAGCGCGAGCACGTCTCTGATGTTCGTTTCGTTTATGCCTGTGTGAATGGCGAGGCCTGCGTGGTGCAGATTCCTCTTTACCACACCAGCCAAGTCGAGAGGTCGCACCTTTGGGCGGAACCAGCTACGCTGATGTGCATCGATATCGTAGTCGTACTCTGGAATGTAGCCAGTAGGCACCATAACGTAGTCTACGCCGAGCGCGTCAACTTCTGCCGTTCTCTTACCCGTCTTACGTGGTGAGGCTGCCATGTCGCACATGATTTTTCCACCGTATGATTCGGCTTTCTGGACCATCTTTGCGATAACGGGATCTGGAGCGCCCGAGAGTACGGTAACGATGTTTGCGCCTGCATCAAAACAGCGGCTGGTAACGCCTGTTCCGCCATGGAATACTTTCGCATCCACGCAGAGACAGACATTAGGATGACGCTCACGGAGTTCTTTTACCAAGGTGAGACCAAACGTAACTATTTGCGGAAAGCCAATCTCGATGATGTCAACATGGCCTGCCATCATGTCGACCGTCTGAATCATCTCGTGGTATTTGCCGTGATCGAGTGTGAGCTGCAATTTCATGGTGTCTCCTAAAGTACAAACATGGACAGGGCGAGTACGGCTGGCATGGTGGCCATAGAAAGAAGCGTAGTGCCAATCGAAAGACCTGTGCCGTATTGATAGTCAGCACCGTACTTTTGCGCGAGCATCGAAGTTGCCGAAGCAGCTGGTGCGGCTGCGATGATCATGAGGACCATGCGCACCTCAAATGACGCCGGCATAAACAATAGGGGGATGATGGTAAGCAATGGAGCGGCGACAAGACGAAGGAGACAGGCTTTGTACAGACGCGTATCGGTAATCATAAGCATGATGTTTGACTGGCCCAAGTAGGCTCCGAGGATAATCATGCCGAGTCCTGTGTTGAGGTTTTTCATACCCGTGAGAGCCTGGTTGATTACGTAGGGGAGACGAATGGGGAGGAAGAACAGCAATAGGCCAACGGCGATGGCGATGACGTTTGGATTGGTGAGGATCTTCTTTAGCGACATTTCTTTTTTGTCCCCCGACATAAGGTATACGCCATAGGTCCAAAAGATGGCCGTAGCGGCGACCATGGTCATGGTTACGTAGAACGTATATTGCTCTCCGAGGATGCCTTGAATAAGGGGTATACCCACGAATCCAGAATTGGAAAATGCGACGGCGAATTGGCCGACGCGATCGGGTTTGCCGCACCCAAACCTTCCAACAAGAATTGCGATGACCAGCGAGATGATGCAGAACGCAATTACCACACCACCTGTTGCCAGTTGCTTTGGGTCGAATTCGATGGCCAATGAGGCAATCACGACGGCTGGAGTTGCAACGTATAGCGCGACGTTCGAAAGCTGGGCGACGCCTTGCTCATCGAGCATCTTGAGCTTCGAGAGGGCGACCCCTACAGCCATCATGATCATCATGACGAGTATTTGTTGGATGAGTATTCCTACCACAACAGCTATCCTTCTACACCGTAAAAACCATTATGAACATAATAATAAATATTTGGTTCAAAGTGGCTCACTGGAAAGTGCTGGAAAGCGGTGAGTGGAAGGACGATGGCAAGTTATGGGGCTATTGTACGAAAATTCCTGCGACACGCGAGTACAAGCCACTAAAAGAAGAGGTAAAAATCGCCGTATACATAACAGGCTGCAAAATAATCGTTCAATTGAGCCATAACTTGCCATTGAGTGTGAAGTCAGGCGAAATCTTTATATAAGCGACAAGAAAAAAGCTCCTAAAGAGGAGCTGAGAAAACAATGGAGCGGGTGACGGGAATCGAACCCGCGTGGTCAGCTTGGAAGGCTGAAGTTCTGCCATTGAACTACACCCGCGTCACTTGGTACGTCGTAATATACTAGCAGAGTTGCCGCAACTTGCAAGAGAGAATCTTGCAATGTGAAGGTGCTTTATAGGCTTTGCACCATGCGCCGTACGACCTTTGCCGAGCGGACGCCTGCTCCAGCCTTAAACGTATCGAACTCTATGGCTTGCGATCCGTCGGCCTTGTCCGATATGGCGCGAATGATTACGAACGGGGTGTCGTTGAGGTAGCAAACTTGCGCAACTGCTGCCCCCTCCATCTCGGAGCACATTCCACCAAAGTTCGACGTAATTAGTTCTTTTTGCTCGTTGGTATAGATGAACTGGTCGCCCGAGCATATCCTGCCCTCAAACACGCCGACTTCCGGCGCGGCTTCCTTTACAGCCGCTATGGCCGCATTGCGCATGGCCTCATCTGCGGGAAATGCGTACAGGCCGGTGAATGGAATCTCGCCCTTTTTGAATCCGATGACCGAGACGTCAAAATCGTGCTGAACGGCATCTACCGAAACCACTACGTCACCAATGTTGATTTGGTTGTCAAGCGATCCGGCGGCACCGCTGTTAATTACCTTGGTGCAATTAAAGTTATTGATGAGCGTATTGGCACAAATGCCAGCATTCACCTTGCCCATACCGCACTTTACGATGACCACAGGCTTGCCTTCCAGCGTGCCCTCGCAGTACAGCATCCCCGCAACGACTCGTTTGGCCTTGATCTGTGCCGCCTTCAGCAAGGGATCGATCTCCTCGTCCATTGCGCCAATGACCCCTATGGCTTCCCGCATTTCAATTGTCTCTTTCATGGCAGCACCTTTCTGCTTGGACTGCGTTGTGCTCACGAGCTAGCAAGCATCCTTTGACCTGTTAGTATTCAAACACGGAAATGGCGAGCTGGTTTATTTGACACGCAATCGCTATAAGGAGGTGGAGCACGTAGCGAGGAATGGGCAGGAGAAAGTGGTCCACACATGCCAAACCCCAGGAAGTACGCTGCGCCATTGATGGTTGGCATATTCTATAATCGCACGTAATAATATACCTTTCGATAACGTCGCTGGCCACCGTGGGGAGGAAACAGTGCAGAAGGACAGACGCAAGACGTCGCAGGACGGTCTGGATGAGTACATCCGGGTAAGCAGCCCGGGGCTGCTTATCATAATAGGGGCGCTGTCGCTGGCGCTCGTAGCCACCATTGTGTGGGGTTTCACCGGTACGATACCCGTGACGTTCGGCGTCACGGGGTGCGTGGTGGACTCCGAGATCGCCGCTCTTGCGCTGGGTCCGCAGGCCAAGGCGGACGACGGCTCTAATCGCCAGTGGGTTGTGTGCTATGTGGACTCCTCCAAGTACAGTTCGGATCAGATTGCGGGGTTCCAGAAGGGCGTCGCCTTGGCAATGCCTGACCACACGAGCTTCAGGGGAAGCATCGCCTATGTGTCCCCTTACCCGTTGAGCCGTGACGAGGCACGCCAGTACCTGCAGGGCAGCCAGTGGGTGGCCGAGAAGTGCGCGAGCAGCGACTACAGCTGGGGCGTCCTAGTGCGTGTGGAGGACAACATAGCCGATCACATGTTCACCACGCCGGAGGTCACCATGATTACCGAAGAAGTCCCCCCGATTCGTTTCCTCACGAGGTAGCCATGGGTAGAAGAGGTGTGGCAGAGGTACCCATCGTGCTCCAGATGGAAGAGCTAGAGGGAGGTGCCGCGTGTCTCGGGATGGTCTTGGGGTACCACGGCAGGTGGGTGGGGCTCGACCAGCTCCGCGTGGCTTGCGCCCTCTCGCGCGATGGCATCCAGGTGGAGGCGATCGAGCGCGCGGCCGCAGAGTACGGACTGGACTGCAGAGCCGAGACCCTCACCTTTGACGAGCTGATCCAAAAGGTGCGGCCGCCGGCTATTGTAATCTGGGGCGAGGACCAGTACATCGTGTTCTGCGGCATATCCGGTGGCGAGGTGTGCGTCAACCACCCCGGAAAGGGGAGGATACGCGTTAGCGAGGACGAGTTTAGCCGCTCGTATTCTGGGACCTGTTTGGCCCTGGCCCCGGGCAAGCATTTTGAGCCAGGCGGCAAGAAGCCAAGTCTCTTTGACGTTCTGCGCAACGTTTTGAATGATCACAAGGAAATAATGTTCCTGGTAATGGTTACAAGCATCCTTGCAACCGCCGCTACCGTTCTTACTCCGGTCTTTACCCGTATATTTACCGACAACGTTTTGGACGTCGAGAACGCTTCTTGGTATCCGGGCGTGCTCTACGCCTTCGCTGCTGCAATTGTATTTCAACTTGTTACGTCGGTTATAAACCAGACACTTATTATTCGTTCAAAGGGCAAGGTAGCCGCAACGTCGAGCGCTCGCTTTATGGAGCATGTGCTCAGCCTACCCATAGAGTTCTTCCACCAGCACAAGGCCGGAGACCTTGCTGACAGGCAGAACTCCAACGACGAGATTGCCGAGACGCTTGTTGGAGAACTTGCCCCGCTCCTTATGAACCTAATAATGCTGGTGTTCTACTTGGTGGTAATGGCTCAATACAGTCTTCTGCTAACCGGTATTGGCGTGGCAACCGTAATTATTAACCTCCTTGTCGTGCGCAAGGTTGGAAACATGCGGCGCGAGATAATCTCTGTGGGCGCAAGAAACCGCGCGAACCTTGCCGCCACAACCGTGTCGGGCATAGACATGATAGAGTCCATAAAGGCCACTGGTTCGGAAAACGGTTTTTTGGCACGCTGGAGCGGGTATCATGCCAGCCTCGCAAACACAAAGATCATCTTTACAAAAAAGACCATGTACTTGGGCAACATCCCTGCATTCGTGCAGGAGGTATCGGATTACGTGGTCATGTTTATGGGATTTGTACTTATTGTCATGGGCCAGTTTACGGCCGGTCTGCTGCTCACGTTTTTGCAGTTCCTCAAGGCAATGATGGATCCCGTAAACAAGCTACTGCTGGCAGGAGAAAACCTACAGACCATGAACGCCAACCTAGAGCGAGTAAGGGACGTAATGGGGTATCCCGAAGAGCCAGAACCGAACGTGCAAAGCGCCGACTCGGACCTAAGCAACGCACGCAAGCTAAGCGGTGCCGTAGAAATCAAGAACATAACCTTTGGGTATTCTCGCTTTGCCAAGCCACTCATTGAGGACTTTAGTCTCTCCCTCACGCCGGGAAAGCGAGTGGCGCTCGTGGGAGGATCCGGTTCGGGTAAGTCGACCATCGCCAAGTTGCTGGTAGGCATCCATAAGCCTTGGGGCGGACAGATATTGTTTGATGGGAAAGAGATCGATCAGATTCCACGTGCGGTGTTTAAGGGTTCCCTCAGCATGGTGGATCAGCAGGTCGTATTGTTCCACGACACCATAGAGAACAACATAAAGATGTGGGACGACACAATAGAGGACTTCGAGATGGTCCTCTCTGCCCGAGACGCAGGCATCCATGAGCAGATTGTTTCGCGCAAGGATGGATACCAAACAATGGTGGACGAAGGAGGCCGCAACCTTTCTGGCGGTGAGCGGCAGCGCGTTGAGATAGCGCGTGTTCTTTCCAGGGACCCTTCGATCCTCATTATGGATGAGGCAACCTCAGCGCTGGACGCTCGAACCGAGTACGATATCTCCGAGTACGTTCACGACCGGGGCATAACCTGCGTTATAGTGGCGCATCGCCTCTCCACCATACGTGACTGTGACGAGATTATAGTGCTCGACCACGGCAAGGCGGTGCAGCGCGGCACGCACGACGAGCTGATGGCTCAAGGAGGCCTATATAAGCAGCTCATTATGTTGGCGTAGGCAAGGGATGGATGACCATGACCCTGTTTGGAGAACAGCTCGAAGCGCGGTTGGAAAACGACAATGCCGCGGTAACAAAAAACAAGCAGCGCCTGGGCGCTGTAATTGGTGCACAGAGGTCCTCTTTTGCCGATGCAAAGGCGTCGGATACGAGCGTGGCACTGCAGATGGAACTCATCGCACGCTATTTTGACCTCGAGCAGCCAATTGACGTGGCTCCCAACCAAAGCGACGACCAAGTTATTGACGAGGTCCTTAGAATTACTAATATGACCATGAGGGATGTGCGTCTCACAGACAAGTGGTGGAAAGACAGCGACGGACCGTTGCTGGTTACCCTTCGTGATGGTAGCGGAGCCGTTGCCCTGTTTTCTGGGTCGTACTACGGACTTTATTACCACGAGCCCGCAACGGGCAAAAGGGTGCATGTTACAAAAAAGGAGGCCCAACTCTTTAACGAGGACGCACGGTGCTTCTACTCCCCGCTGCCCGCCCGTCCTCTAACCGGAAAAGAGTACCTTAAGCTCTTGGTTCACCAAATAAAGCCTGGCGACCTAACGTTGTATTTCCTCTCGGCCATTCTTATGTCCGTTGCCGGAATCGTATCCACGATGTCCGTAAAGCTTGCCTTCGATCGAATCATTCCCACGAAAACCGTGCCGTTGCTTCTCTCGCTCTTTGTGTTCCTCGTGTCTCTGGCGCTCGCAAACTTCCTTATGCGCTCGGCACAGTTCTCCCTCAGCACGCGCATCCAAAACCGACTGGACGTGGTGGTGGAAAACGGCGTTTTTGCTCGCGTGCTCAACCTTCCCGTTACGTTTTTTAGGGACAATACGGCTGGTGGTCTCTCGCAAAGGATCTCGTCGTTCAATAATGTGTCCAAAACAATAACGGACATTCTGTTTGTCATTACTAACACGCTGATTTCCATTGTTATGTCGCTGCCCATCCTCTTCGTTGCGCCGGAACTACTACCCGCAGCGCTCGTGGCCATTGCTTTGGTCCTTGTGGTGTACGTTGTTACAACGATTCAGGAGCAGCAGCTAACCATGTGGCGGTTCTTGAGTAGCGAGCTCAACGGCGGCGTAGTGTTTGACCTCTTTTCTGGCGCTCAGCGTCTTAAGCTTAGCGGTAGTGAGAATCGGGCAGACGCAAGGTGGCTGGATGGATATGCCAGTCAGGCTGCGGCGACCTACAGTACAAGATTTCCCCTATGCGCGAGGGCACAGCTCGTTGCAGTGTGCCGACTGCTCGGCTTGCTCTTGGCGTTTTACCTGGCTTATGAGGGCCATGTGTCGGTAGCCAGCTTTGCAGCCTTCTCCACAGCTTACGGCACGGCAATGGGCTGTCTCGATGCGGCGGCTCCGCGACTTAGGTGGATTGCGGAGCTTGGTCCCTGTCTTAGAATGATAGAACCCGTTCTTCAGGCTGTGCCGGAGTACGGTAACGACAAGGCTATGGTGTCCGAGCTTACAGGCAGAATTGAGCTCAACCACGTTACCTTCCGCTACGATCAGGACAGTCCTGCGGTGGTCGACGACCTCTCGCTTACCATAAAGCCAGGCGAGTACGTGGGCATCGTAGGTAGGAGCGGATGTGGCAAGTCCACACTTGTCAAAATACTACTGGGATTCCAAACGCCGCAGGAGGGTACGGTGTATTATGACAACCATGACATAAGCACTACCAACCTGAGGAGTCTGCGCCGCTGCATTGGCACGGTTCTGCAGGACGGAAAGCTGTTTGCGGGAGACATTTACTCAAACATCACCATTACCGCACCTTACCTAAGCGTGGAGGAAGCCTGGGAGGCAGCCGAAAAGGTGGGCATGGCGGAAGACATTAGGCTCATGCCAATGGGGATGCACACCCGTATCTCCGAGGGCAGCGGCGGAATCTCCGGAGGCCAGAAGCAACGGCTCATGATAGCGCGCGCCATTGTGGGAAAGCCGCGCATCCTCATAATGGACGAGGCCACCAGCGCACTGGACAACCTTACGCAAAAGAAGGTGACCGACTCGCTCGACGCCTTGGACTGCACGAGGATCGTTATTGCCCACCGCCTTTCGACCATTCGTTCGTGCGACCGGATAATCGCGCTGGACAAAGGAAAGATTGTGGAGAGCGGCAGCTATGACGAGCTCATAGAGAAGGACGGCTTCTTCGCGGACTTGGTAAAGCGCCAGCAGATCAACGGAAACGATGAATGACTAAAGGTGTGGCCCAGGCTGAGCGTAAGTCCTGGTCGCGAATGTTCCCTCAATGTCCCCTCGGACGGCGATGAGCGACCAGAAGAATAAATCAGGCCACCGAGAATACCTCGATGACCTGCGAATTCTTGGTAGCCCGTACCGGATTCGAACCGGTGATCTCCGCCTTGAGAGGGCGGCGTCCTAAACCGCTAGACGAACGGGCCGTGCAATGAGAATACTAGCTGAAGGCGTTGTGCGATGCAAGAACTTTTTTACGAGCGTGTACGAATCTTGTGTTTGAATGACCGTGGCCGAAGCCAGCCCATCGGCAGCTCGACGCTTACTCCCAGCAACGACTTGACCAACCACAAAAAGAATACCAACACCAGAAGGGGGATGATGCAGGAGGTCACTATCATGACGGCAAGTGCCTCAATGAAGTCGTTGAGCGCCTCTTTGCCTTTCTCGACGAGTGCGTTGACCTCTTCGGGAAGTTGCTCGATGGCTGATGGAATGTTCTGCAACGTCTCTAGGATGTTCGTCGGCTGCTGGTTCTGCTCCTGGTTATTTGCCTCCTCCTGCGCTTTCTGTTCGATTTCCTTTGCGGTCTCCTGTGCCTGGGTAAGCGTATGATCGAGCGAACTCTGATACGTCTGCTCGATCATATTCGACACAAAGACGCTTACGGGCACGACGCAGTACAACGCAACGGCCAAAAGGGTGACGCGTGCGACCATGTTTGTGATCGCATAACGAATCTGATCGTTGTCCCGCAAGAGCACTACCACGCAGAGCAATGCGCATCCAAGGGGAATGACGATCTTGAACGTGAGGAATCCTATGATCGTGAGCAGGTACTTTTCGAGGTAGATTGCGGCGATTACTATGAGGAAGTCGGAGCTGAGGTCAACGAGCTTTTCGGCAATGGGAGTTCCGGCGTCACCGGGCAAAAGCGTTATGGCAGCCGATGTACCAGAAGAGCCGGCGACAAGGGTCATAACTGTGTCCTTCTTTCCATCCAGCGCATCAATTGTGGCTCCGTGAACGTCCGGTGAGGAGGCGAGTCCTCCAAACACAAAGAAGGAGACGAGCGCGAAGCAAACCAGAACGATAATCGCAATGAGCCTCCGCCTGCCCTCGAACTGGGGGAAGGCGGGCTGATAGCGCATGTATGAGTCATCGGGATACTCGTACGATAAGCGGTTATCGCGAGGCCTACGCTCAAGGTCCTGCTCGTGCTTTTGGATTTCATTCTCCATGAGGCTCTCCTACCACGAACAAGTTCGGGACACAAAGACCCTGAGGACTTTGGGCACGACATCAATTACGTAGTGCTCCGCTTCGAGACGTTCGCCGTCGACCTGACAGGGAGGCTGCTCTTCTGGGAAGTGGATTTCCACATGGCGCGCCTGACGCATATGCAAACGCTTGGATTTGGTGTGCTTTCCAAAGCGGGCCAAGCCAAAGAGAGCCAGGGAATGGGGAGTTGAGGGGCGAGTGGTAGAAAAGCAAATGTCGAGCAAGCCGTCGTTGGGTACGGCGGCGGGACAAATGCGGAAGCCACCACCGTAGGTCGGCCCATTTTGCACCGCAAAGGCGACGTCAATACCCTCGATGTGCTCATCGTCGATTTGGGCTACGTAATTCCACCCTCTTATCCCACGGCTGATGAGTTTGAGACCGGAGGTCACAAAGAGTCCTGCGCCCGCTTGTTTTGTATGCTCTGCCCTGCGGTCGGTGGTATCGAGGGCAATGGCGGCGTCCACGCCAAAGGAGAGCGTCTGCATGAAGTACACATCGTTTACCTTGCCAAGGTCAAGTGGCTTATCGATGCTCTGCAAGAGCTCGGATATGGCGCGCTCTGGGTCATTCTTGCGGATGCGAATCGTTCGGGCGAAGTCATTGCCCGACCCCATGGGTATAATGCCCAAGCGAGGACGCAACTCCTTGTCGATGTGCATGAGGCCATTGATGACCTCGTGGATAATCCCGTCCCCACCAAGAGCTATGACCGTGTCGTACTGATACCCCGCCTCTGCCATGTGCAGGCCGTCACCTGAAGCTTCTGTAAGCATGACCTCACAGGTAGCTGTAACCGATTGGAATGACGAAAAGAAGCGTGTGGCAAAGAGGGCAGCCGCTTCACCTTTTCCGCTATGCGAGGCGGGATTGGCGATGATGAGTGTCCTACCTAGATTGCGTGAAGGCATGCCCCTCCCTTCTTTGTATCTTGTAGTCGTGCAACATTGTATGAGTTGCCTGCGGTCAGGGAAGGAGGGAAGCGGCGAGAGGCTATGGTTTGTAGTTGAACAATCTAAGGAAGTGACGTATAATTCCGTAGATGTTACGGAGCGTGGCGCAGCTTGGTAGCGCATCTGGTTTGGGACCAGAGGGTCGCAGGTTCGAATCCTGTCGCTCCGACCAGCAAAAACAGCAGGTCAGACGGTTGTCTGACCTGCTTTTGTATTAGTTTGTCTCTGTGTGCTTACGAGAACGAGGCCATGAGGCCGCCGATTGAGCCGACCAATCCCTCAATGTCGTCAATGAGCTCACAGGTCGTGTCGAGCATCTCCTTCATCTGTTCTGAGGATTGGTCAAGTTGGTCAAAATGGCTGTCAGGAAGTGAGTTCGAGCGCCGCTCACAGTCACGCACCACTTCGGCGGAATGCGACAAGGTATCGGGTAACTTAGACAATATGTCGAGTGTCTGCGAAAAGCTTTCTATTGGATCAGCTTCGTCCTGATTGGCGCTCGAGGAATTGCTGGTGTCATTGTTTGTGTCGTCCGTATCAAAGAACTCGAGGGGAAGCTGGTCAAGCAGGTCGATGATGGGAAGAACGCCCTCGTTACACAGGTCTTGGGAGATGTCAACAAGATCGCGCAGCGTTTGAGCGTCGGTGCCAACTATCGGCATGACTGACGCAATGCTCCACTGGGGACCCGAGAGTTCCTTGGAAATCTCGTTAACATTGCCTACACCTTTTCTAGCATTATCTACGGCGGTCGTAATGTTGCCCTCATCGATGTTGTTTCTTGCTTGCTCCAAGTATGACTTGGCCTCGTCCAAAAGGTCGTTGGCACGCGATCCGCTGACGACGAGTGAAACGAGTAAGGCGACGATGGCAGTCGCTATTACTCCAAGAAGGATTAAGACTACTTTTGTTGCATGGCCCTGTTTGCGAAGCGTGTTCTGAGCTGTCACACTAGCCCCTTCCCATTGTGGATGCACCGACAAGCACGAAACATGCAACGACTACAATCAGTAGCCTCGGCGTTTCTTTTCTTCTTGGTGCACGAAGGCGTCTCGTGGAATCATGCCAACGTCCCACATTTCGCCAATTCTGTTGAAGAGGTTGAGTTCCTCACGATCCCTGAGCCCGTTGCGTGCAAGCTGAACAAGACGCTGAACAAGCTCGTCTATGGGCATGCCATAGACGGTGGCATTCCATCCACGAACGCGGAGCTCGTATGCCGCGAGCGAGACCTCATCGTCACTGACTTGACCAAAAAGATCGGAGGCGCCGTCGAGGGAGAGCGAGTTGCAGAAGATACCCTTGAGGAAGCAGGCATATCCCACAGCCAGAATTGGACGCAAGGAGTCTGCGCCTCTGAGCTCCATGCGTCGTGAGAGGCGAACGGTGGGGTAGACGGTACTCAGGAGTCCAAGAGACTCAGACGCCGAAAGGGTGCGCTCTACCATCAACTCGCGTGTGGTGCGCTTGCCAGTGGATGTGGTGGTGCCCATGGCATCGGTAAAGAGGATCGTGCGGCGGCTCTCGAGCCATTGAGCGTACTCCTGGGCACTAAAGCCGTCCGAGAATGTTCCCGGTACGACTCCGCAACGTTGAGGGTCGATCTCCTCCCAAACAAGAGACCTCGTCATGCGCGGGCAAAGGCGAGCCCCGGAGGACCTAAAGCTCCTCACGTTGTCGGTGAGGAACATGGTGATGGGCGAGAGTGCCGTGGCGATGCGATACATGTCCATCCCGTCGCGACCATGGGGATACCTGAGCGAAACATGCGTCGCACAGCAGCACCTCATCATGTCGCGAGCATAGCGTCCCGTTTGCGACAAATATGCGTTGAGGAGCGTCCAACGCGTACGAGGAACCAGAGGGACGTCGAGGGGAGCATCCACATAGGGGTTATAACCCTCGGCCAGAAGCTCGTAATTGCAGCCAAGCGCGTGCGTTGCCACATGAATCTGACGGTCCACGTGCTCTATGGCTTGAAGCAGCTCTCGCATGTGCGTGGTGGGTCCAACCTCATAGACGATCTGGCCGCCGGCCTCAAGAGTTATGCGGACGCCGACTACGACGCCTCGAGCGGAGACAAGCGAACCAACCAGTCCCATAAGATGTCCGCCGTGGCGCTCCTCCTCGAACGCACTCAAATAGTCGTGAAGCTTGGTGAGCACAGCCTCAATGCCGGTGTCGCCCTCGAAGGTAACGAAGGTCTGCTCTCGACGGTCTATGAGTATTCGTTCCAGATGGATACAGATGTCGTTTCCCTCGGGGGTGAAGCCTGCTGCTCGTTGAGCACCACTCAACACGGAGACAAGCATGTTGTGATTATGCATGTAGGTCTTTTGAGGCTCGTCTCCGAACTCGGTTTGCTGATTAATCTGGCCGGGCTTCATGCGGCTCCACCCTCCTAATGTCTGTGTTATAGGCGTGCAAGACGTGGTTTTTGTTCTGCAAAAGCACCCTATGGGCATAATATAGTAGAACAACCAAGGAAGAAATGCTTCCACAAAGCACGAGTTTTATTGACTGAGACACGACCAAGGAGTGTCATGCCAGAAGCTATACCTGCGAAAGACCCAAAGAGGAATCCAAAGAAGGGACTCAAGCTTGGTGTTGGTCATGTCGCCGGCGGAAAGCGCGGGCCGGCAAACGAGGAGGAAGAAAACAGATCGAAGGCGGCGCGTGGCGCCATATTTTTGGGCGTAGTCGTCATCATCTACCTGATTTATCTTATTGTTTCGGGTCAGATGGGGGAGTTCATTACCGCTCTCTCGCATGTTGACCTTGGGTGGGTCGGGCTTGCCTGCGTCTGCTTCGTCTCGTACTTTATTTTTGGCGTGCTTGCATACGCCATTGCAGTCTACATCGACCACGATTCTCCAGTTGGCATCCGAGATCTGATGAGCGTCGAGGCATCCGGCATCTTTTTTGGAAACCTGACTCCTATGATGGCCGGTGCCGTACCGTCTCAGATTGTGCGCCTCACGCGCACGGGCCTCGACGTGGGAGAGGCTTCGGCGACGCAGTTCACACGTTTCATCATGTTCCAGTTTGGCGTGGTGCTCTTTGCCGCCATCATGCTCATAGCAAAACTGGGATTCTTCTTCGAGACGTATGGCGACATCGTCCTCATCAACGTCATCGTGTTTGGCGTTCATTTCTTGGAACTGGCGGGACTTTTTGTCATTTGTCTGTGCCCACGGTTCGTGATGCGTGTGGGCAACGGCCTGATTGGTTTCCTCTCGCGCCGTGGCCTGCTCAAAAACAAAGAGAAGTGGCACGAGATGGTCAACGTGCAGGTTATGGAGTTCTCTAACGCCTTTATGACGGCTGCAAAGGACCTTCCGTCCATGGGACTCACGCTCCTGGTAACCATGGCGCAGCTTGCGAGCTTCTATATGATTCCGTGGTTCGTGCTGCATGCCTTTGGCATCGAGGCGGACTTCCTAAACTGCCTCGCCGCGGGGTCGATGGTCCAAATGGTTTCGACAGCAGTGCCTCTGCCGGGCGGAACTGGTGGCGCAGAGGGAAGTTTCTTTATGTTCTATGGCGGGATGTTTGGTCCCGCAAACATGAATGCGGGATTCCTCATCTGGCGTCTCGTCACGTTCTTTGGCCCGACGTTCCTTTCGGTGCCATTGCTTGGAATGAAGTCACGCAATCGATCGATGAGCTTGTATCAGCGCGTGCAGCGAGTCAAGCGTCGCTTCTCGCGAGGTGGCGGCTCTCGTGGTGGGGGCCACGGCGGAGCTCGCGTCATATTCAAGCGCAAATAAAAAGAGCGGGGCGGGAAGTTTTCCCGCCCCGCTCAGGTTGAATTCGTTACAGCGCAAGACTCTTTGCTTGCTCGATGCGTGCAAGCGAGTGGTCACGACCGAGGAGCGCAAGCGTCTCGCCGATTCCAGGTGATGCCGCTCCTCCCACACAGGCGACGCGAATGGGCTGGAACACGCGTCCCTTTCCCATACCGAGCTGGGCAGGCAGCGGGTCGAGTGCCGCTTCGATGGCCTCAGGTGTCCACTCCTCGTCGGTCAGACTACGAAGTGCCTCGCCTGCGGCGTCTAGCGCCGCACGTGCGCCGTTCTTTGCGAGCCATTTCTTTGTTGCCTTCTCGTCATACTCCAGTTGCTCATCGCTCGTATACAGGTATTTTGCCTGAGTGGTTACGTCGCGCGAGAGGGTGCAGCGTGGTTTGAACGCGTTTGCGGCCATGAGGTACCAGTTCGCCTCATGCTTGCTTCCATCGTCCATTCCGGCTACAGCGAGTTCCGGCAAAAGAATGTCGTTGCAGAACTGAGCGTCATCCATGCCGTGCAAGTACTCGCCGTTGATGAAGTCGAGCTTCTTTGGATCCATGATTGCGGGGTTCTTGCTCACGTGGTCGAGCGAGAACTCGTTCGCAAGCCTGTTGCGGCTGATTACCGTGCTTTCGCCATCGGGAGCCCAGCCCAAAAGGGCAAGGTAGTTCACGAAGGCATCAGAGAGGTAGCCGGCATCACGGTAATCCTCGACGCTGGTGGCTCCGTGACGCTTGGAGAGCTTCTTTCCATCCGACCCCAAGATCATCGAAATGTGTGCGAATGTGGGTGTCGGGGCTCCAAGTGCCTCGTAGACTATAACTTGTCGCGGGGTGTTGGAGAGGTGGTCATCACCACGAATGATGTGTGTGATGCCCATGGAGGCGTCATCCACGACCGTGGCAAAATTGTACGTGGGGGTGCCGTCAGAGCGGAAGATAATAAAGTCGTCGAGTTCCCGCGCGTTGAACGTTACGTCGCCGTGCACTGCGTCATGTACGATAACGTCGCCACGCTCGTCCGGGACCTTGATGCGGACGGTGTATGGCTCACCAGCGTCCACGCGTGCCTGTGCCTCGGCCGGATCGATGTTGCGGCAAGTGCGTTGGTAGCCTTGGAACGAGTCGCCTCGTGCCTTAGCGGCAGCGCGGCTCTCCTCCAGCTCCTTGGGCGTGCAGAAGCAATAGTATGCCTTTCCCTCTGCGCCGAGCTTTTGGGCAGCCTCACGATAGAGACCCATGCGCTCGGTTTGGAAGTAGGGGCCAAAGTCGCCTCCCACCTCGGGACCCTCGTCCCAGTCGAGTCCGAGCCAACGCATGGCACGCAAGATGACCTGCGTGTTCTCGTCGGTCGAACGCGTCGGGTCAGTGTCGTCGATGCGCAAGACGAAGGTCCCGCCGTTTGCACGGGCAAAGGCCCAGTTATAGATTGCGGTGCGTGCCCCGCCCACATGGAGTTTTCCGGTGGGGGAGGGTGCAAAGCGCACGCGTACGGCTGAGGTATCGTTGGTGTTGTCGCTCATGTTAGCCTCTCTGCATTGCGTTCATACATGGCGATACAGTATAACTGACCTCGGCGCCGATAGCCGCTGGGACGAATTAAAAGGAATCAGGCCATTTGCCAAAAGCATGCAAACGGCCTGATTCTACGTCACGTTATCGGTATCTTATTCGCTCCTTTTACGAAGCCGCCGTGCGGCATACAGCGATGCAAGCGCGAAAAGCATGACAATCGCTGCCATCTGTGGCGTTGTCGACGCATCGCCGGTATTGGGCGTCTTTGCCTTGTTTTGGTTGGTGGTATTGGTGGTGTTGTTTGCGGGTGTGGGCTTGCCGTCGGGCGCCGGAGCTGGTTCGGGAGAAGCCCACTGTGCATAGAGGTCTGCAGTGTATTTCTCTTCCAGGTCTGTCTCAAACGCGTCCGCAGCGGTTGGGTTAGAATCTGTGTCCTCGGTGTTATAGGAAGGTGACTCCTCGGTCTGAAGGTCTGCCAGCGCCTGGAGGTCCTGTGCATATTGACCGCGAGTACCGAGGTTGAGTTGGTCCAGCGTGGCCTGCTCGCCTGTTGCAACCCACGTACCCGAGCCGTCGGGCATGGTGTTCCAACCCACGAACGATTTGCTGGAGTTCTTCATGCCCTCATCGTCTTCGGACAGGCCTGTAATCTCTAGCTTGGAGTCGTCGGTTGTGAACTGAACGTCGTCGACCACATAGTCGTCGGAATCCGAACGATTGGCGTGATATCTGACGTTGTAGACCAAGGGATCGAGCCATGCGGCGTAGAGGTCTACGACATCGCCTTCGGGAAGAGAGTCGTAATCCAAGAAGTCGTCGGGCAAAAATCCAGTCATCTCGTCTTCGTCTTCGGCTTCGGTTACCCAGCCCTGCAACGTAACGCCCTCTTTGGTTACGAGGTTGGGATTGTCACCATAGTACAAGACGTCAAAGCCCTCATCGCTTACGCCTTCGGGAAGAGACGTGTAGGCGATGTAGTGGTAGCCACCGTCATAGACGTCAAACTCACCAATGAGAACGTCCTTGTCGAAGCCGGTCATCGCCTTGTTGAGCCAGAGGTTTATGTGTTTAGAAGCCACTGTCTCTACGTTGGGAGTCAACACGATGTACTCTGGGTCATTTTCGCCGATTTCGTAGTCTTCCGATACAGTCTTTAGCGGTGGCTTGCCGTCAAAGAAGTCCTCAAGGCTGTACATGTTCCAGCTGGTAACGAGTATTGATTCGTCGTAGTAGGAATCCGGCATGTCCATGATTCCCACGATTTCGCCATTGGTGCGCAACCCATTGTCATACAGGCTCTCTGGTTCTTCTGGGAAGCTAGAGTACACTTCATGAACGGTGATGCCGGCTTCGGCCTTTAGGGCATCGCCGTCGGTCGAAGCCGCCTTGGCCTCCTGCTTACCCTTTACTTCGTCCAATGGCTTTGTATACGGAGAGTTGGGCTTGCATTGTGCGAACCACGCCAGCGATTGTTCAGGCCAGTGCGACTGCGGAATGGAGCTACCCGCCTTATACATGGTGAGCGCATGGAAGAAGCAGAACTTTGCGATGCCCTGTTCCTTGTCGTAGAAGCCGTATGCAAGCTTACCAAGCGCATTGGAGGCGCGCCAAACTTGGTTGTCTGTGTATTTGATACCAAGGTTATTGAACGTGAGCTTGAGCGTGCGACCAATAAGGTCGGTGGGAAGTTTGGCGCTCGAGTCGTTTATCGACCAGACGGCAGCGACTACATATGCGATGTAGGTGCCAACAGTGGTGGTAGTTAAGGTGCCAAATGCCCCAAGGATGCGGTTTGTGTTCTTTAGCTCCTGTACGCCTTCGTCCTGCATTTGCTTGAACGCGGCCTTGATCTGGCCCGATGCGACCTTGCCGAACTTCTCGCGCACCTCGAGCGGCTGGCCTAACACCCAGTCCATGAGGTCTACGAAGGCGTCCTGGTAGTTTTGTACGTAGTACTTCCTGGCTTCTGTGCCGCTTTCGGGGAAGCCTGCCGAGTTGAGAAGGAACTTCATGAACTCCTGGTAGTAACCACCCTGGTTATACTTGAGTTCCTTGCCCTGGCTGTAGAACTTGTTTCCCTCGCCCTTCTCGTCAATCGAGATCTGGAAGATGTCGGGAAGCTGGTCCTGCTTGCCGCCCCAGATTTTCTTTATCTTGTTCCAGAGCCACTTGCCGACCTTCTTTGCGGTGTTCTTGATCACGGATGCCTTGGAGAAGTAGTGTTGCCGGAAGTAGGTGGAGTTGAACGCAGTGTCAGTGTCAACCGACTTAAGACGACCAATCATGCCGTTAACGGCGCTCATGCGCGAAGAGTCGTCAGGATTCCAGACGCTCTTGTCACGGTTGTGGAGTGAGCCGTCAACAGTGTAGGTACCGGTAATGTCGTGATCTTGTTTGTAACCATATCGCTTGAAGCCCCACCAATCCATGACCACCTGTGGGAACCAGTCGTCGGGATTGATGAGGTTGTGGAAACCAGTCATGAGGCCTTCGTAGTTCTCCACGTCTGCGCCGTCTGCACCAAAAGGGCAGTTGACGGGATAGGCGTATAGGTCGTCGTTGGTGATGTTTACGTTGCTGGCGAGATAGCCTCCGTCCTTGTTGGGAGAAAAGCTCACCGTTTGGGTGTAGCGCATGTCGCCCTGGTTGTATGAGGCCCCGTATACGGAATGTTCGGCATTGTAGTTTTGGGTGTACGCAAGGTTATTGTATGTGTGACCGTTGTTGCGCTCGTATACCCACTTGTTGAGCCAACCCATGGCCAGGTTGGTCGTGGTGCCTCCGCGGCAGTAGCCGCTGCCCCAGATCTTTACGTTTACGGTGCCGTCCAGCTTGTCGGTGTGTTCCTTGATGTAGGGCATGATGAAGCCCAGCGCACCGTCGCGTGCCTCTTGGAAGCCCGTTGCGTCGCCTTCAGTGCCCACGCGCATGTTTACGGACCATTCCTCTTCGTATCCCCCGCCACGGGCGGCAAAGACGAACAGGCGGTACAAGGTGTTGTTTACGCGGATGTCTTTGTAACCAATTGCGACGCCGATGTTTGCCTTCTCCATGGGCTTGTAGTTGTAACCGTCGTTGGTCTTTACGTCATTGCAGCCAATCTGCTGCAAAAAAGAGACGATGTTCTTGGACTTGAGGCCGTAGTTGTTCCCGCCCTCGTTTGAGTTGTCGGCCGCGGCGGCCAGGCAGGTTGAGGCATATGCTAGGTCGTTGTTGAAGGTATTGGATGCCTGCTCAAAGAATTTGTCGTTATAGGTGAGCCCCACGTGGAGGTCCTGCTTTACGTTGGATTCCGAGGGAAGGCCTACGGTTATCGTGATGTCGCGCGGTTCTTCGGCATGCAAGGTGTTGGCAGTGGCGTTGGCATCGCTTGTGGCGGTGGCTGCCAGCTGTGCCTCTTCTTCCATCGGCTCCTTGTTGGCCTGCTGCTTGTCATCTGGTTTGTTTTCCTCGTCGACCTTCTGGTCTTCGCTTATCTGTTGGCTCTCGTCGACCCGATTTGCGCTTTCGCTCGGCTGTTCTTTGGTCTGATCGGTATCGTTTGTAGAGTCGTTGTTGCTCTGCTCGGTGTTATTGACTGCTGGGTCTACGGCTGTATCGCCGTTGATGACGGGTTGTTCGGTGGCAGTCTGTGTGATGTCATTGGGTGCGGCTTCTGCGAGTGCTTGACTCGGTATAAGCGAGAAGACCAACGTAATTGACAGGATTGTCGAGATGACTGCTTGGTAGTGTTTTTTTGGCTGCGAATGTATCATTGTCAACTCCGAACAGGCTAGTGCGGATAGTGCTTGTTACTATAGCAGTGTTATCAATTGGATGAACTGATTGTTTGTCGGGTTTTCTGTCGAAGTAACAAATTCGAGTTTACTATTCACACCCGGTAGCAAGCCGTCCGAAATGGCGGCATGTGGCCAGGGCAATCGATGGGGATACTCCCCTTTGCCTGAGACAAAACGATACGGGCGCGCAACCCTGCTTTTGGGTATCATTGCGTGGAGTACATTGCGAAGCCCATGACCTAGCGTGCATTTGGGCGGTTGATTGGGAGGCATCTTGCATGAATAACGGTAACCGACGCAACGTGTTCGTTGTGGCTGCTGTCATAATATTGATGGTTGCCATTATCGTCGGGGTATGTCTTTTGATTTTTGGAGAATACCTCATACCGCTCATGTTGGATACTGCGCCGTATTCGTACCTGACCGTTGTGGTCGTTGTGCTTGGCCTCTTCTTTTACTTTGCGCTATGAGATGGAGCTTCGCGCAGGCGATGGGGAGTATCCCCATCGCTTGACCCGGCCACATGCCACCTCGCCTTGGTACAATGTCTTGTAGAATCTAATTGCATGCGGAGGTGACGCCTCATGGCAACAAACGAACAGGTACCCCGGTTGGCATTGCTCATAGACGCAGATAACATCTCGTTCAAGTACCTTCCCATTATTCTGAGCGAAGTGCCCAAGCACGGCATCGCAACGTATCGCCGAATCTATGGCGACTTTACCGATCCGCAGGCCGCTGGGTGGCGGTCGCAGCTGCTCGACAACTCCATCGTGCCGGTACAGCAGTTCAGCAATGTAAAGAGCCATAAACCGGGGGAGCAGGCGGGCAAGAATGCTACGGACTCGACGCTCATTATCGATGCGATGGACATCCTTTATGCTGGAAAAGTGGACGGATTCGTTATCGTGAGTTCCGATAGTGACTTTACGAGGCTTGCTCAGCGCCTGCGCGAAAGCAACATGCTTGTGGTGGGAATGGGTCGCAACCAAACGAGCATCTCGTTTAGGCGTGCGTGCACGACGTTCGTCAACATCGAATACCTGAGCAAGGCAGGCGATGGCTCGCACGAGAAGGGCTATCAGGGCGTGAGGGGCGACGTCTCTGACGAGGGCATCGCTACCACGCTTACCCTCAAGGATGTCGAGAACGTCGTCGCGGGCATCGTGCTCAGCAACGACGGAAAGGGGACCGAGACGCTCCTGGCCGAAGTCGGCGAAGGCCTGCACAACAAGTTCCCCGACTTCGACGTGCGCACGTTTGGGTATACCAAGCTCTCCAACATGATTGGCGACATGAAGCGCTTTGAGCTTGTGGAAGAGGGAAACGTTCACCGCGTTTCGTTTGCCGACACCGGTAATCTTCGTTCGCAGGTCGTCTCGTTCATGCGGGCAAAACTGGAGGAAGCGCTTGGAGGTACCATGCAGGTGGGGTCGCTGGCACAGGCAGTCTACGACGAGTTTCCAAACTTTAAGGTCAAGGACCTCGGATATGCCCAGTTCAATAAATTTGCTGACAGCGTCAAAGGCATTCGCGTGCATGGAGCCAAGCGACAACAGGTCTCACTCATAAAGTAGATGTGCCCTTGGGACTTCCGTCCGCGATGTATCCGGTAGGGTCTTGCCCCATCGTATGCCATCGCTTGGCGATTAGGTCGTTCTTTGCTTGAATCCCATGCGTTCGTAGTACCGCTGCTTGTCGGCGTACATACGTTTGTCCGAGAAGCGACACAGCTCCGCGACTTCTTCTGTTGGGAATTCTCGCTTGGAGGCAAATCCGCACGAGATCGACAGGCTCTTTACCTTCTCGCCTTTCCAAGACTCGATGGTGCGTGCAACCTCTCCAAATAGGTTCTTTTGTTCGGTCCCTGGTACATTGAGCAGTGCCGCGAACTCGTCTCCGCCGGTGCGGTACACCTTGCCATATTTGCCGAGGCTTGCCTGGAGGCATGCGGCGGCACCACGTATCAGCTCGTCTCCCGCCTCGTGTCCGAGCGTGTCGTTTGTCGTCTTGAGCCCGTTGACATCTGCTGTCATGGATACGAAGTCGTCCGCGGTGGGAGATTCCTCGAGTCGCGTCCTATCCTCCTCGTAGGCGCGCCGGTTATGCAGGCCTGTTGCCGAATCGATGAGTGACGCGGTTGCGAGGGCGGTCGCACGATTGTTACTGTGCCTCATGGCAAGCACCATAATAGTAAGGACAACTGCGCATAAAGTGACGTTTGCAATGATGACATTGGCTAGATGGCCAGTGTAGTTGGTGCTCGTGCTCTGGATTACAAGGTACCATCCTAGGTAGTCGAGGTGCTTTGTTACGGCAAACTCACCGTTTCCCGTGTCGCGATATACATATTCGTCGTTGTCTTTGTCCGATAAAAGATTATGGAGACTTACCTTTTCGATACGCGACGAGTCGGTGTCGACTTGCACCAATCCGCTTTGGTCTACGAGGTCGATTTTGACGTCGTACTCGTCCTCCATCGTTTGAAAGAAGTCTCTTAGCCCGGTGAGGTGCACGGTTACGCCGGTGATGGCCAGAATCGACTTGTCTTTATTGTAGATCTTGCTGTCGACGTAAACGGCGAAGTCGCTGTTGTCTGACCCAATATTGTCGACGTCCAGATGATAGGCCTGGGAACTTCTCAGGAAGTCGTTATACCAGCTGTCATCTGGTACCTTGGGATCCAGAATACGGTCTATTCCGTGTGCAGTGTAGTAGCGGTGCGTGGCTTCCGAAATTATAAAAGACCCCTCGCAGCCCAGCTGACTTTCGATTCCCTCGAGGTATGTCCTAAATGACTGTTCGGTAGCGGCCTCGTCAAGCGATGTCTCTTTGTTGAGCGTATCGATAACGTAGCTGATGGCGCTCATCGTCTTTGTGGTGGTAACGGGTTCTGACAGCTCCATCATGATGTGGTCATAAATGTGTGTGGCAAGCGCTGTGTTTGATTCGCGCATGCTCTTTTGACCGAGCGCGTGAATGGAGGTGAGCGAAAAAAGCGTAGACAGCATGAAACTAGCAACAACAAGGACAAAGACGAATCTGTTGCCCTTAGTTATCTTGCGGATGTCCATGGCGTCTCCGATCGAGCCGTTGCGAATCGGCGTTACCCTATTGTAAGCGAACGGCTGGGTGAATGGCGCCACGGGAACCGTCATCGGTCGTGCTCGAACAGGCTACGGGTTACTCGTTCACTCCTGGGGGCAAGCGATGGGGATACTCCCTTTGCCTTCGAGTAAGGCAAAGGGAGTATCCCCATCGCTTGCTCCGGCCGCATGCCGCCACGCATTTCCAGACAGTCTGCTGCCGGGTATGAGCAGCAACGGTTACGGACAAGTTGTGTAGCGTTATACTGATGTAATGAAGTCGGCAGTGGGAGGAGAAAAGGATGGTGCTGGATTCGCCAGTGGTATTTGCATATTGTGCGGTCCTCATGGCAGTGCTTGGCCTTTGCATGGGGTCATTCGTGAACTGCATGGCATGGCGCGTGACACATGGTGAGTCGGTGATGCACGGTCGCAGCCATTGCACGACTTGCGGGCACGAGTTGGGGATACTCGATCTCATACCCGTTTTGAGCTGGGTGTTCTCGCGGGGCCGTTGTCGCTACTGTGGCGAGCATGTGAGCGGCAGGTATCCCATCACGGAGCTCGTGAGCGGTGTGGCATATGTGTCGGTCTTCCTTGTGTACGGGCTTTCACTAGAGACCATAGAGCTCTGTGCATTCTGCAGTGCGCTTCTTGCCTTATCGCTCATCGATTTGGACAGCTTGATTATTCCGAATTCCATCATTTTGTTTTGTATAGCCGTGCGTGCTGCCTATATTGTGGCGGTTGGCGTTACGGGGCAAGGCGATGTGGCGATGCTTGTGCGAGACACGCTCATAGGCGGATTTGCCGTGGCTGTGCCCTTGTTGCTCCTTTCCCTCGTCATGGATCGTGTCTTGGGCAGGGACAGCCTTGGCGGAGGGGACCTCAAGCTGCTGTTTGTGGCAGGACTCTACTTCGGATGGATGCAATGCCTCTTCCTCGTTCTTGTGGCCTGCATCGTGGGACTTGTGGCGGGCCCACTCCTCAGAGGGAGGAGCAAACCAGAGGATGCTGATCCAAAGTCGTTCCCGTTCGGTCCGGCCATTGCTATCGCGTGTTGGATATGCATGCTGGCGGGTGGTCCGGTCGTGAGTTGGTACCTCAATATGTTTTTGATTTGATGCACTCCATTGGGGGATTATCCAAAGGTTTTGCATCCAAGCAGGGTTTAATCGCGTATCATGGTAACAAGGAATTACTACGGGAGGTGCGCATGGCAGCTTCTTTTTTGGGCATAGGCATTGGAACGAGTACGCTCAAGATTGTCTATCGGTCGGGGGGCGGCGTCAAAATCATATCGGAGCCGCTTCCAGAGAACACGGTGAACGAGGATGGCATATCGTCACCTCAAACTCTGGTATCTATTCTTTCGGAGATTCGCAAACGCGAAAGAATACGCCAACGCGACGTTGTTATGGTCCTCGGCGATTCGAGCGCATTCTTTAGGCACGTGACGCTACCGCCTATGAATGAGGCGGAGCTGCGAATCAACCTGCCATATGAGTTTCGTGACTACATAGACGAGGACCCCGAGACGTATGTCTACGACTATGCGGTAGACGAGATCGTGCGCAACGAAGAAGGCGAGCCACAGAGCCTCGAACTCTATGCATCTGCCGCACGGCGTCAGCTCATCGAGGAGCGGGCACAGATTCTCAGGAAAGCTGGCTTTAGACTCAAGGCGATTATTCCCGCGCAAATGGCCTATATGCGACTTGTGTCCACCTATCATTCCTCTCATCCCGACGAGGAACCAAAGTCTCAGGTTTTTATCGACATCGGAAACTTAGCAGTGGCGGTGCACCTGTTGCAGGGCGGCAAGTTCAAAGCGTCAAAGACCATCGACTTTGGCTGCAGGGACCTCGATATGACGATTGCCGACCTCAAGGGCGTCGATCGGCACGTTGCGAGTACATATAAGCAGTCGAACTTCGAGGGTGTGCTCGATCTGCCGGAGTGCGAGGCGGTCTATGATCGTCTGTGCTTCGAAATCAACAAGGTCATAAACTTCTACAACTTCTCGAACCAGGCAGACGTTGAATACATGTACGTGCTTGGCGGCGGCTCGCAGATCAAGCAGCTCATGGATGTTATGGAGCGTTCATTCGATATTCCGCTGGGTTATGCGTCGGAGGTTCTGCCACCAGAGCTTGCGAGCGAGCCTGGCATTGGCGCGGTGGCGCTTGCTGTAGCCGGCTTGTTGGAAGGGGAGGCCATCGCTCATGGCGCTTGATTGGAACAAAGAGGTTAGCCTCTCGACCATCCTTGGCATGGTCAAAAAGGGCAAGGATTCTGGTGCGGTGAGCACGGATTTGCCCACAAAGACTACCATGAACCTCTACCAAACCGAGAAGGCCGCTACTGATTTACGTAAGGTCATCTTGTTGGGTATTTTGGGGTTCGTGTGTCTTATAGCTGTGGTGAAGTTCGGAGTGCTCGATCCTCTTGGCGAACTTTCCCAAAAGCAGAATCATTTGGCCCAGCAACAAGCCATGCTCTTGGAAATGAGCAACCCTTCGAGCGAGTATGCACAGGTGGCCGAGGCATATGCTGCGTATACCGCCAAGTTCGGTACGGGCTCGGTCGATGCCATTACGGTCCTCAATATGGTGCAGGACAAGGTCATGAACCAGGCAACGGTTACGGGAATCGTACTAGCAGACTCAACGCTCACGCTCACCATTCAAGGAGCGTCGCTCGAGACCGTAGGAAACCTTGCGAGCGAGCTCGAAAAGGAGAGCATCGTTCTAGGAACCAACGTTACCACTGCGAGTACACAAAAGGACAAGACCAAAGACACCGTTGCGACGCTGGTCGTTACCTTGGTGGGACCTCAAGAGGAAGGGAAATAGGATGCTAACGTATACGTTTTCCACTCGCGAGAAGGTAATGCTTGGCCTGCTGGGGGCGGCTCTTATCATTGTGTTGTGGTACCAGTTCGTCTTTAGAAACATCCAAGACCAAATCGCGTCGGTTGATACACAGATTGCGGAGACCCAGACGCAAGTGCAGGCGTATCAGGATCGTAGGGCGAGCTTCGAGAAAATGAAGGCTACGGTCGAGGAGTACCAAAAGAAGGGCGAGAAGCCTACGATTATGCCCTCCTACGACAACACACAGAGTCTCATGGCATATCTTAACGGCGTCCTTTCGAACACATCGGTTTACAAAATGGACTTCGACAACCCCACCTATTCAGAAGATGACGGCGCCGTGCATCGGAGCGGCAACATTGGCTACGAAGTGGGAGCATACGAGGAGGCCAGATCTATCGTCGAAAACATTGCCCGCGGGCCGTATCCCTGCGAGATCAATGCCCTCAACATCCAAAACAAAGACAAAGCTGTCTCGGCTGTAATCGAAGTCACATTCTTTGAGAAGGCCCCCGAGGGACTAAAGATGGATGAAGGAGACAAGTCTTCCGGAGGACAGGACCTAAGCGTTCTTATCAATCGCGACAAGTAACGTAACGTAGTCTTTTTACAAATTGCCGATTTGTTCGGCAACGCATAAGGAGTATAAATGCAGCTCAAACGTGGCAATGTTTCCCGCCGTGGTGTTTTGCGGCTTATTGCAGCCCTTAGTGTCACGGCGGTAGGTGTTACGCCAGCGCATGCGGAAACAAGCACAGATTTGGCAAACGCGCAATCGCAGCTTGCCAGTGCACAGTCCCAGCTCGATACGATTGCGGGCGAGTACGAGGTTTTGAGCCAAAAGCAGTCAGCTACGCTCGATGACATCAACGAGGTAGAGAAGAGCATAGGAAAGATCGAGAAGAACATCGACGTCATAGAGGAAAGGCTCAGCACAAAGAGAGACAAGCTTTCGCGAAATGTGGCCGACGAATACAAAGACGGTAATCGCGGCGTCGTTGACCTTGTTGTTGGATCGACCTCCATCGAGGACGTCATTAGTGGGCTTTACTATTACGACAAGGTTACCGAGGAGCAGTCGCGGCTGATTCGCGACGTACAAAACGAGCGCGAACAGCTCAGTAGGGAACGCGACCAGTTGAACGAGCGGTACCAAAAGCTCAAAGAAGCAAGTCGTGTACAAGAAGAGCAGCTTGAGGCGATGCGTGACAAGCAACTTGATGCACAAAAGGTTGTTGACGGCCTGAGCTCTGATGTCCGTGCTCTGCTCGTTAAGCAGGAAGCGGAACTTTTGGGTGCCCAGCAGGAGGCGGCTCAGGCGCGAAAAGCACGCGAGAACGCCCAACAGGCACAGACTGGGCAAAAGACCGAGAAGCAGGAGCAGAGCGCTCAGGATGCGGCAAAACAGCCGGAACAGTCAACAACTGAGTCAAAGCCACAACAACAGCCGCAACCACAGCCTGACGCAGAGTCCGAGCAACAGCCTGAGAGACTGGCCGAATCACAGCCCCAGCGTCAAGATGAATCCGCGCCCGAGCCCGAGCCTGAGCAGACGTCTGATTCCGATGCGCAAAACCAAGGTGAAGACGAGCCTCAGCAAAAGCTGGGAAGTGAGGATGAGTCCGTGCCGCAGGGACTTGGGGATGGTGGGTCTGGAACTGGGTCTGCCGCTGCGGTAATTGCGGCGTGTCAAAGCACGCCTTCACCGGGAGGTGGTCTGTGTGCTGCCTGGTGTTCGAACGTTATGATGAACGCGGGATTTGAGTTCATATCGGGAAATGCGAACGACATGTATGCCGAGTACTGTTACAGCTCTGACCCGGCAGACCTACGGCCTGGTATGGCTGTGGCCGTATCGACTCATCCCCATACCTCTGCCGGGCGGATTTACGGACACATTGGCATGTACATCGGTGATGGAATGGTGATGGATAATATTGGGTACATTCGTACGATTTCATTGGACGAATGGATTGCCTATTATGGAGAGACCGTACCGGTTCGTTGGGGCTGGCTCGGCGGCATTGTTTTGAACTAGCGGATGATGTCATATGGATAGAAGTGAATTGCGCGCGTTGCTGGAAGACGTTGCTCGTGGTGACGTAGCGGTAGAGGATGCCGTTGGTCGTGTCGGCGCTAGTCCCATAAAGGATTTGGGATTCGCGAGGCCGGACCATCATCGTGGTTTGATGACGGGAACGTCTGAGATTGTATATGGAGCCGGAAAGACAGTCGAGCAGATTGTTCGAATAAATGGCGCATTACTGGCTGGAGGCCAGAAGCATGTGCTTACGACGAGGGTAGATGCAGCGAAGGCAGGGGCCGTTTTGGACCTCGTTTCCAAAGATGAGCTGTGTGCGAGCTATCCTGCGACGTACTACGAGGACGCCCGAGCGATTGTCGTGGGGGAGATGCCGGAGCCCAATGGAAACGGGCTCGTTGTGGTGGCGTGCGCGGGGACGAGCGATCTGTACTGTGCGGAAGAGGCAGCGATTACTGTCCAATCTATGGGCAGCCGCGTTGAGAGGCTCTATGACGTGGGTGTTGCGGGCATCCACAGACTTCTATCGCATGTGGATCTGTTGCAGCAAGCAACGGCTGTAGTGGCAGTCGCTGGTATGGAAGGCGCTTTGGCGAGCGTCATTGGCGGCTTATGTGCGTGCCCGGTGATTGCGTGCCCCACAAGCGTCGGGTACGGTGCCTCGTTTGGAGGTCTGTCGGCACTGCTGGCAATGCTCAATTCGTGTTCATGTGGTACATCAGTCGTAAACATAGACAATGGATTTGGAGCGGGCTTCCAAGCGGCGCTCATTGACCATGCCCGTACAAAATAGATTGGGGTAATCATGAAACGTGTCCTCTACATGCAGTGTGATAGTGGTGTTAGTGGCGACATGGTCGTAGGGGCGCTTCTCGATGCGGGAGCTAGTGCAGATGGCCTCAATGAGGCACTGGAGAGCCTACAGCTTGAGGGATTCTCGATTCGCGTCTCAAAGAAGAGCGCAGGCGCTTTTGTGGGTTGTGACTTTGACGTCGTACTCGAGGAAGGATACGAGAATCACGACTATGACATGGAATGGCTCTATGGCAGCATTGACGAGCACGGCCATGGGCACGAGCACAGTCACCATCACAATCACGTCCTTGACGACGAGCATGACCACGAGCACAGAAGCCTCGAGGACATTCGTCATATCATCGACGAGAGCGGTCTTACACAGGGCGTGAAGGCCAAGGCGATGAAGGTCTTTAAGGTCATCGCGCAAGCGGAGGCCAAGGCCCATGGAGAAACCCCTCAGACGGTTCATTTCCATGAGGTTGGTGCTATCGACTCTATTGTTGACATCGTTGCTGCGGCATGGTGCCTCGATGACCTCGGTATCGACGAGGTTATTGTTTCCCCACTTGCCGAGGGGGAAGGCAGCGTTCGTTGCGCTCATGGAGTATTGCCAATTCCCGTTCCTGCCGTCGCGGCCATTGTAGAGGAATACGGAATCATGCTTCGGAGAGCCCACAGAAAAGGAGAGCTTGTCACTCCAACGGGGGCCGCGATTGTAGCAGCTTTTGGTACGCAGGAAGAGCTTCCAGAAGAGTACAGAATCATAGCTACAGGCCTGGGATGCGGTAAGCGAGCCTACGATCCACCTAGTTCTTTGCGTGTGACGCTCATGGAATGTGCAACGGAACACGCAGATCATTCCGGACATGCCGGCTCGCTTTGGAAATTACAGACCGAGGTTGACGATTGCACTGGAGAAGCATTGGGATTCGTTCTGGACCGTCTGTATGATGAGGGGGCGCTTGAGGCTCACTTCATTCCGGTATTCATGAAGAAGGGAAGGCCGGGGTATCAAATCGAGGCCTTATGTTTGGAGGGGCGTATATCGTCGCTTGAGGATGTGCTCTTTGAGGACACCACCACTATTGGAGTCCGAAGGTACCCAGTTGATCGCACCGCGTTGCAGAGGGAAGAAGTTGTGGTCCAAACGGTCTATGGCCCGATTCGCTCTAAGCGCGTGACGCTCCCCAACGGGACCGAAAGAACATACTTTGAGCATGAGGCCGTGGCTACAATATCACGTGAGAAAGGTGTGCCTTATCAGGATGTCCTGATGGCGGTGAGAGGCGCATGAATCGGACGACTGTAGCCCGGCAATTGGAGATCGTGCCAGAACAGCACCGCATACACCAATAGGGCGACAAAGGCGAGCGCACAGGCTACAAACAAGATGGTAACCAAGGTTTCGTGCCTTTTGTTGGACATAGAGATAACAGCCTTACAGTGTAAACACTGAGCTGCATCATTAGGTAGCATATGTCCGCAATATGGGCACTGCATATTGGTCTCCCATGGCTCGTTTCGTATATGATGGTAGCAGGTAATACCTGATTTGACAGAAATAACAAGCCAATTACAATAAAAGGAGAGGCCGTGGATGCAACTGATGCCAAGCAACGGGTTCTTTACAGATTCTTGGGCCATGTGCAAGGCAGGGGCTTTAGATACGCATGCGTTGTCTGTGCTGAGCGAGCCCATGTAACAGGCTGGGTGTGTAACGAGCGTGACGGCACGGTAAGGGCCGAAGTGCAGGGTGGTGCGCAGGAACAGTTGGATTTCGTAAAACATGTGACGGCATTGGTGCCAGGCTTTGGTAATGGCTGGACAATTGCCTCAGAAACAAAGATTGACGTCGTTCCAGACGAACAGAGCTTCGTTGTGACTAGAGTATAGAAGCGAGCCCCAAACTACATGCGGTCAAGGCAAGCGATGGGGAGTATCCCCATCGCTTGCCACCGAAACGAGCCCCGGGATACTAAGTAATCCCGGGGCTCGTGAGACAATCTATGAGAGCTGCAGATTAGACGGCAGCGTTAGTCGTCGTGGTGCCGGTTGTGGTGCCGGTCGTCCCGTCTGTCGTGGCAGCGCCCGTCGTCGTACCAGTGGTGGTGCCGGCGGTTGTTCCGGTAGCCGTACCAGTAGTGGTGTCCGTAGCCGTGCCAGTGCCAGTCGTGGTGCCGGTGCCGGTGCCGGTCGTCGTGCCAGTCGTGGTACCGGTTCCCGTAGCGGTGCCGGTGCCAGTTCCCGTGGCGGTGCCAGTGCCGGTCGTGGAGTCAGTGATGATGTTGCCGTCCTCGTCATACTCGATGAGGTTGCCGTACTCGTCATACTCAGAATAAGCAACGGTCTTCTTTGTGGTGCTGGTCGTGTTGCCAAGGGCATCGCCGGTAGTCGAAGCGATTGCAACCTGCTTGACCTGTGCGGGTACCTGTACCTGAGCGGCCGTAACCGAGCCATAGTTGCTCAGGGTGAGCTTGATGTCCATCTTGAGGGTCATGGGAACCGAATCAAGAGCGGCCTCTTCTCCGGTGGTCACTGTCGTGTTTGTGGCGGTAGAGGCGTTGGTGCCAGAGTTAATTGCGACGTTGAAGTCGCAGCCTACCAGACGGCAGTCGGTGTCGAAGGTGTACACAGCAGTGCTGTTGGCGAGCTCATTGGTGATGCTTGCATCGAGTCCCGTAATGTTGTTTGTCATTCCGGTGTTGGCAAGGGCGCCCATGATCTTGTCGCCCGTAACCGTGAGCGTATAGCCGCTGGCCGTCTTCGCGAACTGGCCACCGGACAGAATCGTCTCGTCAGCGAGGCTTGCTGCCGGCGAGGAATTGGTGGCAGCTGTAGAAGAGGTCCAAGTGGTGCCGTTATCGGAGGTGGAGTAGGTGACGTAGTTCGTTCCCTCCTTGGTGATGTACATCTCGACGGTCGTAGGTTGAGCAGCGGTCGTCGTTGTCTCGCCGTAAGTCTCGTCGTACCCGCTCTCGGCGGTCGTGGAGGCACCTGCGCCGGTCACGGTCATGGTTCCATGCGCCTCGTCACCAATGGCATCGAAGCTGCCCTTAGTGGTAACCGAAACCAAGTTCTCGCCGGAACTCGAAAGAGTGATACCCAAATCCATGTCGGCGTGGCAGTTGTTGATGTCGGCATTCTTTTTGTACGCCTCAAGAAGCTCCGCCGTGGTGGTAGGCTCCTTCGCCTCCGCCTGCTGAGTTTGCTCGGTGGCCTGCTGCTGCTCCTCCGCCGGCTGTTCCTGCTTTTGGCCACCGCAACCGGCCAAACCAGAAGCAATAAGCGTACCCGCAAGCGCAACGCTCGCAATCCTCTTGCCCATTAGATTCATTTCATTCCCCTTTCGATGGGCTCAACGTACCCTTCACTATACTGCATTTCTTGGTGGAGCTATCCGCTTTTTCTATTCTCGTCACAATATGCCACATCTACGGTTGAATCCAAAAACAAAAACCGGCATCGCGCCTAGTTCAAGACGCGATGCCGGTAGAGATAACAATATGAAACTCGGCCTAGAAACCGAGTCCCATCATGACGCCGACCTGAATGAACACTGCCATCACGATGACGAAGCCAAAGGCAAACGGAGCGACCTTGCCGAGCACCTCGCCGTCCTTGCCCATAAGACCACAGGCTGCGGTTCCGATGGCGATGGACTGTGGCGATAGCATCTTGCCTGCGGAAACGCCGAGCGAGTTCGCCGCGCAGAGCCAGTACTCGTTTGCCCCGATGGCCTGTGCCGCCTGTTGCTGAACCGATCCAAACAAGACTTCGCTTGAGGTGCCAGAACCCGTAACGAAGGTTCCAAGAGCTCCCAGAACGGGCGCCATAAGGGGATACAGGCCTCCAAGCGTTCCAACAAAGAACGCCGCGATACTGGCAATCATGCCCGAATAACCCATGATCTTTGCGCAGCCAAGAACGGCAAGCATCGTAAGAATCGTCTTTGACATCTGCTTGCATGTTGACCACAGAACACCCATCATCTCGCCAAAGGGGCAACCCTGAATGAGACCTCCTATGATGCCGCAAATGAGGATGAGAACGCCTGGTGTGTTGATCCAGGTAAACGTGAGTGTCGCGTTGGGGTCTCCCTGATAGATGTTTACAGTGGTCTTGATGGACGAGAGTGGTCCGTTGATGAAGGGAACGAGCTTGGAGGTAAGAACCAGTATCACAAAGATGAGAATGAAAGGTGCCCAAGCGGTGAGTGCAGTCTTTGGCGTGAGGGCTTCTTCCTGCTTGGGTGTCTCGAGTGCGTACTCGGGTGGAACGGGCTTCTTCATCTTGAGTGCGACGACGAATGTGACGACAAGGGCTACAACGGAGGCAACGACCATGGGAAGGTCGGCGCCGATGAAAGCTGCGGCGGCAATCTCGGGGATGCAGACAGCGAGGCCAGTAATCAGAGTGATGGGGATAACGCCCTTGAGGGCCTTTGGACCTCCACCTACGATCATGACCATGAGGAAGGGCGTTGCAAGAACAAACGGCGCAACTTGCAGTGCCTGCGTGAGTGCAAGGTTGGTGGGATCAAGACCCGTTATGCTTGCAAGGGTCGTAGTGGGAATGCCGATGGAGCCAAACATGGTGGGCACGCCATTGCTTACAAGACAGGCGAGTATGGCGGTGATGGGATCGAAGCCCAGTGCCATCAACATTGAGGCGGGAATTGCTACGGCCGTTCCGAAGCCTGCCATTCCCTCAAGGAATCCACCAAAGCACCAACCTATAAGAAGGACGAGGACGCGCATGTCGCTCGATACCGAGGTAAGCATTCCCTTGATGGTTTCCATGGCACCGGTGTGTACGGTGAGGTTGTAGGTAAAGACTGCTGCGATTATGACGATGACAATGGGCCAAATGGCCATGGCCATGCCCTCGAGTGCGGCAGTTAGCGCGTTAAACGGCGTCATGTGCCATTTTGCCATGGCGAGCACGCCGGCCACAATCAAGGCGCCGAGGCTTGCCTTCCATGCTTCCATCTTCATGCCGCAAAGTGCGAGCACGAGCCATAAGATTGGCATCAAGGCCAAGACAAAATCAATAAGCAAGTCCAACACGATAATCTCCTTCGCTTTTCGCCGCAAGCATACAAAAGTAGTGTACTCCCTTTGAGCTGCCTTGCTCGGGGCGGTCTCAAACAATTGGGCGGTTGGTCGTATGCGTTTCGGTAGCGGAACAAAACTCCCCGGGAGTTTTGTTCCGCGCTTCGAGCAAGGCGCTACTTCTCCGATGGGTCTACGACCAGTGACTTTCCTGCGGTAACGCCTTTTTCCTCGGCCTCGTCTTCGGTGAGCACCTCGCCACCTGATTCCTCGAATTTCTCGGCGATAGCGTGCGTGATGAGATTTACATAGGGTTCCTGACCCTTGGAGTCGAGATGCGTTGCGTCGGCGTAGAACCAGTTGTCATGCTCGTCGGAATAGGAGTGCCAGTCGATGAGCTCTACGTTGTCGTTGTTTTTTGCAAACTTGGCGAGTATATTGTTGATTTGTTCTTCCTCGGTTTCGGGGATGCGTACATTAACGATGAATAACGTCCGGTCTTCACACAGCTTCAGTATCTTATTTAGGTCGCTTTCGGTTGCTGGCATGTTGGAGAAAGACGCCAGAACCACTATGTCACCCACAACTCCTTGGTCGATGTACTGTTCGAGGACATCAACGGCCTGACTGGGTTGTCGTCCCACATAGCTATCGACGAAGCCGTCTGGAATACGCTCCTCAAAACACCATGCTGCGTCACCAGCAACGGAGTCGGCAATGACGATGGGCGTGTACAAGCCCTTTTTGACGCTTGCGGATGACGCCTTGAGCACGATGGGTTCCTCGACGTCGGTCTTATCGACCGTGGTCTTCTTTTTACTGCTAGACGTGTCCTTGTCCTTGCTCGATTTGTCATCTGAATCTTTGTTTGACGATGAGCTGGAATCGTCGTCGGTGACCTCTCGCTTGCGTGACGAGAGATCAACGGCGGTGGCGGCACCTTCTCCAGTGCTCTTTATAGCTCCTTCTGGAACGGCCGTCTCTTCGGGGATAATGGCGAGTCCGGTGACGCCACCGGCTAGGATGAGGGCAAGCGCCCCGGCGGGGACCCATGCAAGGTAGTTAGGAGTCGTTCCGCGCCTGCCCGATGCCGTACGCGGGATGAAGGGAATACGTCCCTGCGAAATCGGCTGCTCCACAAAGCGGAGCGAGAGGTCGGAAAGAACTACCGATAGAACGACCGCGAGAATGACGAGTAGGGGTGACGTGTCGCTTCTCGTCACTCTAAAGAGTTGAAAGAGCGGGAAATGCCACAGATAGATGCCAAATGAGTGTTCGCCAATCCAGGTGAATGGACGCTGGGAAAGGATGCGTGCGAGCGGTGACTTGGTTTCCAGACAACCTGCAATGAGTACCACAGAGAGCAGGGATGCCAGCAGCATACCGCCCCTATAGAGGAAGGGAGAGGTGTTGGGGCACAGCACCATCATCACGACGAGCCCCGCTAGAGCGATTGGCCCCAAGAGCACGAGCGGAACGCTGCGAACGGTATGGCGTGCCGCGTCAAGGCGTAACGGCCTGCCGCCCAGAGGCCATGCAAGCCCAAGCCATGCGCCAAGCAACGGCGCGAAGGCCCGAGTGTCGAGCCCATAATAAACGCGAGTTGGGTCGCCGTTTGGGTCGTAGAGAACAGCCATAAGGATGGCAGAAACCAAGGCGAGGGCGAGCGCAACCATGCGGGCGAGGCGATTTGGGCGACCGTTCGTGCAGAGCATGCCAGCCAGGACGCTCCATACCACAAAGAACTGCATGTCAATACCCAAATACCAAAGATGCGTGAGGGGCGAGGTGCCGCCCAGATTGTCGAAGTAGGATGCTCCGCGGATGATGGCGCCCAAATTGTTTGCAAATAAGAGCGAGGGGAGAAGGTCTGGTCGCAGCTTCGTGAGCAATATATGGTTGAATAGTGCGCAGGCAGCCACCGTAACAATGATCATCAGCACCATGGGGGGCCAGATACGCACAACTCGCTTGAGCCACAGCTTGGGAACCGAAGTAAGACCTTCGCGCCGAAGTGCCCTAAGTATGCTGGCGGACGCAAGATATCCCGAGAGTACAAGAAAGAGGACCACGCCCAGATGTCCACTGGGAAGCCAAGAAACCGAAAGGTGATAAAAGACAATGGCGATGATTGCGACTGCGCGCAAACCCTCAAGTGACATGATTCTGCCACCGGATTGCCTATTGTTTGTGCGCTCTGCCTTTCGCCCTGTGCCTCGATCGGCTGATCGAGGCTCTCTTTCCTGCGGAGCACGGTTCCTCCGCGGCTGTCTTTGAGTATTTGCGGGTCGCGATCTCCTTGCGGCTCTTTCGCCGCTCGGGCGATTCCTGCGTTGTGCCATGTGAACCTCGCTCTTCGATTTGTAACCCGACTATAATAGTATAAAACTAGAACTCAGGTGTGTGAGCGGAATGAAATGCGGGCGAACTGTTAATTCTAAGAGTTACGTCGCATACATGTAAATTTGCGATGTACTTTTCTGTAATATGAGTTAATTCAAGAAGTGGCAAATGGGCATCGCCGGGAGGTCACCATGCTTCAGCTTGAGCATGTGTGCAAGTCATATACCACCAATTCGTTTACACAGGTTGCTCTCGATGATGTAAGTCTCGCATTTAGGGACAACGAATTCGTGTCCATATTGGGTCCCTCTGGATCCGGCAAAACGACCATGCTCAACGTAATTGGCGGGTTGGATCACTTCGACTCAGGAGATTTGGTCATCGACGGCGTTTCCACACGAGAGTATCGTGATCGGGATTGGGACGCCTATCGTAATAATCGCATCGGCTTCGTGTTCCAAAGCTACAACCTCATTCCGCATCAGACTATCTTGTCAAACGTGGAGCTCGCGCTCACGCTCTCGGGAGTGAGCGCGTCGGAGCGCCGAGAGCGCGCACGGCAGGCTCTGACTGAGGTGGGCCTTGGAGATCACGTAGACAAGAGACCGAGTCAGCTTTCGGGTGGTCAGATGCAACGCGTTGCCATTGCACGTGCCCTTATCAATGACCCCGAGATTCTTTTGGCAGACGAGCCGACGGGCGCGCTAGACTCAAAGACGTCCGTACAGGTCATGGATCTCTTGCGCGAGGTGGCAGATGACCGACTGGTAATAATGGTCACGCATAATCCGGAACTTGCGCGCCAGTATTCCACGCGAATCGTTGAGCTGGCTGACGGACGTATTCGCGATGACTCGGACCCGTTTTTGCCGGATCTGGAGGATATGCGCGATGCAAAGCCACCCAAGCGCACGTCCATGAGCTTTTTGACGGCGCTTGCCCTGTCGTTCAACAACCTCATGACAAAGAAGGGCCGAACGCTCATGACCGCCTTTGCCGGATCCATCGGCATCATCGGCATTGCGGCGATCCTTTCGCTTGCCAATGGGGTCAACGCCTACATCAAAGAGGTCGAGGAAGAGACGCTTTCGGTGTATCCACTTCAAATCATGAAGTCCGGGTTCGATATGACGTCAATGATCATGGACGTGCAGGGGCAGCAGGAGGAGCTCGAGTCGGACGAGGCTGCCGACAAAAACAAGGTCATCGAGTCACGCATGGTGGGAACCATGTTTGGCAGCGTGGGAAACAACGACTTGGGGGCGCTCAAAGCCTATATTGAGGAGGATGGTGGTGGCATAAGCAAATACGTTCAGGACATAGAGTATTCGTACGACGTGACGCCACAAGTGTTTTTGGATGACGTGAAAAAGGAAGCCGTGCAGGTCAATCCCGACACCACGTTTGAGTCGCTCGGATTTGGTAGCTCGTCGGCGTTTTCGTCGAGCTTTTCCACGAACGTGTTTGACCAGATGCCAAAGGACCTCTCGATCGTCGAGAATCAGTTCGACATCCGTGCGGGTCGATGGCCCAAAGAGAAGGACGAACTGCTGGTCGTTCTTTCGCCCCGTGGAACGATGTCTGACTTCATGAGCTATGCCATGGGACTGCGCGATCGTAAGGAACTCAAGGAAATGGTCGACAGCTTTTCGAAGGGCGAAGAGGTGGGAGCGCCTGAGGACGAGCTCACCTTTACGCTCGACCAGATCATGTCGAGGAAGTTCAGAGTGGTGCCTGCGGCAAAACTCTATAAACGTGATGACGAGCACGACGTATGGACCAAGAAGACCGACGACAAGAAGTACATAAAGTCGCTGGTAAAGGATGCGCAACAGCTCAAGGTGGTAGGCATCGTCCAACGCCGGGAGGACGTGGACGCCTCGACCATGAGTATGGGAATCTACTATACACCGCAGCTGACGAGTTGGCTGATGGAACAGGCGGCCGAGTCAAAGATCGTCAAGGACCAGCTTGCGCACAAAGACGTCAACGTGTTTAGCGGCAAGTCGTTCGACGACGAGGCCGAGGAGCGATCCAACAAGCTCGACATGTCCACGCTGTTCAAAATAGACGAGGACAAGATGGCGGAGGCGTTCACGGTCGATACCGACGCGCTTGACCTTTCGGCGCTTGACTTCTCGGGACTTGAGAGCGCACTAGACATGTCTGATCTGGCAAACTCAATCGATCCGTGGGCCTTCTCGATGCCCGAGATCGACCCCAGCACCATGGCATCCTCTATGGAAGGCCTCTCGAACTTGCAGATTGACCTTTCGAATGTGGACTTTTCGCAAATTGACATGTCGAAGGTTGATCTGAGTGGCGTGGACACATCAACCTTGTTTTCTCCTGAGGTCATGGCTGCGCTTGCACCCGACCTGTCGACCATCGATACGCGTGAGCTCTTTGCCGGCGTGACGCCACGCGTGGACTCTTCCGCGCTAGCAAATACAGTGACAGCTCTGCAAGCCGGTCTTGCGCGCTATCTTGCCGCGCATCCCGTGGACCCCACCAATCGCGAGGCTATGGACCAAGCCGTGAGTGACTATCTGGTGACAGACGAAGCTCAAGCCATCCTCGCTGGGCTCAATGGAGCCGTGAGCTTTAGCGAGGCGGACCAGCAGCTCATTGCGAGCAGGTTGCAAGAACAGGTGCGAGCTCGGTCTGGCGAGGAGGCGTGGAGCTCGCTCGACGAAGAGACCCGCGAGAAGCTGGGCAACGATGCGCAGCGCGCGGTCGGCCAGTTGGGAGTTCAAGTGGCCGAGCAGGTTGGCGAGCAGGTGGGCAATGAGGTGGCGAAACAGATTACTGCTCAGCTCGGAGATGTGCTGTCCTCGGTGACCTCGGGGGTTTTGGGCTCGTACTTTGAGCAGGTGATGGGGTCTTACTTCACGGCCATAGGCACCGCAATTGGGGATCGGCTCTCGTCCTCGCTTCAGACAGCCCTTGCGGACTCAATGACGTCGTTTATGGAAGACATGATGGGGTCCATGCGCATCGACGAAGAGAAGTTTGCCGAAGCGTTCGAGTCCAACATGGGAGAGAAGGAACTTGCCGAACTCATGCAGGCGCTCATGAGCACGGAACGCGCGACCTATTCAAAAAACCTAACGCAACTTGGTTATGCCAAGGAGGAGGTCCCGTCCGAAATCGACATCTATCCTATTGACTTCGAATCAAAGAGCAGCGTCATCCAGATTCTAGACACGTACAACGATGAAATGAACGCAAAGGGGGAGGAAGACAAGGCAATCACTTACACGGATCTAGTGGGTGCCCTCATGACCTCAGTGACCGATATCGTCAACATGATCAGTTACGTGCTTATTGCCTTTGTTGCTATTTCGCTCGTGGTGAGTTCCATCATGATTGGCGTCATTACTTACATTAGTGTACTGGAACGCCGGAAGGAGATTGGCATCCTGCGCTCCATAGGCGCAAGTAAGGGTGACGTGAGCCGTGTGTTTAATGCCGAGACAGTCATCGAGGGTTTTGTTTCGGGAATCATGGGTGTGTCGCTCACGGTGCTCGGCTGCATACCCGCCAACATCATCGTGGAAGCGAACTTTGACGTCGAGCGGGTGGCTCGCCTGCCCGTGGAGGCGGCGTTCATCCTCATAGGGGTGAGCGTGTTCCTCTCGTTCGTTGCCGGCCTGCTTCCTGCGCGCAAGGCGGCGAAGGCCGATCCCGTCGAAGCCCTTCGGAGCGACTAACAATCGATGGGGATACTCCCCTTTACTTGTAAGGGAAAGGGGAGTATCCCCATCGATTGCCTCCAGAATGAACAGTTCTGTTCCATACACTACGTTGACAGATGTACAAACTAAGGCATCACATTGCGTGGGTTATGCTAGGCTTAAGGCTGCTGATTCATCGTGTTGGCAGGGGGAATCGTGCATAAGCTTACGTTGTTCGGCAGGTTCGTGGAAGACCTGCGCAAGAGCATTACAGACGTGGGGGGCAAGCGCTTTAGAAAGGGAGACATCGTCTTTCTCATAACGGGCCAACAGGACACGTCGCAGGCGAGCCGTTACCTACGCATCTTCGACGAGAGCAAGGGTACCTTCTGGTATCACAAGTCAACCATTGCACGCATGATTGCCTCCGCAGGAGGGGATGCGTCGAGCAACCTCATCCGTCGTAAGGCGCGCGGCGGTTACGAGTTTATTGGCGCTCCAGACAGTGAGGTCTCGATGCGTGTGCTGGCCTCCGCAATTGACAGGCTGTGGGACAAGGGCGATGACTGTCTGATTCTGCGCGAGGCACTCGAGCGTGCGGAGGTGGGGCCAAAGTCCGCTCTTTGTAAAAACACGTGTATGGCGTACGAGGAGGAATACGGAGCTGGTGACCTGAGCGATTGCGTGAATGCAATGTGCGCGGGGCTAAGCGGGGCCTCCCTGGTAAAGGAGACGTACAAGACGCTTTTGGTAGCCGTGCTTCTGGGGCCTGCTGCGACATCGCTCATGCTCGGCACGAATGCCGTCACTCCTCAAGGTATGGGCGGAGGCTTCTCGAAGGTCATGGATGGCTTCTCGCTCATTCAGCTCGTGGAGGACGAGCACAGTATGCTCGTTCCCGCCAACGACCTCGGTTTCGAAATGGGCTCGGTGGTAACGATAGGACGCGATCCACGTGATGATGTGGCCTACGTGCCCTGGCATGCACCAAATGTCCCGTCGTACGTGTCGGGCATGCATGCGTGCATACTTCCCACGTCAGATGAGTCTGGATGGATAGTCAAGAACCTCTCGTCTTCAAACGGAACGACGGTCATGCACGTGGCGGACTCATCGGTGCGATTCATGAGAATGTCGGGGGAGACTGAGCCCCTGAGCCCTGGTGACGAGCTCTGGCTGGCACCGTTGCCCCCGGGTGAGGGTACGTTCCCAAGCTATGACATGGGTGCTGTCTTGAGGTTTGAGCATTTGTATAAGTACGTTGCCACAAAGCCAACGGGAGGTTCTTATGCCACAGACGCCGGTATATGATCCGAGTGTGCAGCATGCGGCAGGTCCGCGTGAGGTCGTGGGCTTCTCGCTGTATGACGAAATTGGACAGGCGCTGCACACCTATCGGTTTGCGGAGCTTTCTGAGGATGAGGATGGGTGGTTTCTGCTGACGGTGGGTCGGCAAGGTGATTGTGTGGTGGGAAATCGTCCCGGGTCTATCGTGAGCCGCTTGCATGCAGAGATCGAGGCCATTGTCGGCGAGCATGCTGTGATGCTTACCGACACGTCGTTGTATGGAACTGTGGTACGCCATCTGGACGGCACCTTTGAGGAGTTGCATCGACTTGATTCGGTGGACCTTGCCGATGGAGACGAGCTCTTTTTGCCGTCCGAGTCAAAGGCGGACGCGGTCCTTAGGTTCAACTATGTCCAGGCACGCACGTCCGGTAGGTAGCAACGCGTGGAACGGATTCCGCACATAGCAAAGCCAACGCCTCGACAGCTTGAACGGCTTGCCGCGCTCGCGCCTGACGTCGTATGGGACGCCGGCCACGAGTATGGAATTGCGTTGCTCGAACGGTATCTCTCGTTCACGCTGGCAGAAGCTCTGAGGGAGGGAAGAGTTGTGCGGGTGCAAGGCCCGCGCGAGAGTGTGTATGCGTTGAACACGGGGTTGTGGGACTCCTCTTTTTCTGATGTCTATTGCATGGCACAGGTGCGCGAGGCTGCACGCGACGAATGGGAGATGAAGGCGTTCTGTACGGTCGGCCGGTCTCGATACGGTCGTCTGCTTTCGACGGTCGATGAGGCGGCACTTCCCTCACGTGCCTCGTACGCGCAAAGAGGGGCAGCCCTCGTTGCGAGTCTCGATGCGCCCATTGAGCTGGATGTGCCGGCAATCCAAAATGGCCTGTCGCTTGACGGGAAGAATACGGTGGCCGAAGCGGGGTTACGCGCCCGCGACGAGCTGTCGGAGCCCATCGAAGATGCCGTGCGCAGGGCGCTTGAAACTGCGATTCGACGCGCGCGACGCCTTCCGCTGAGTGTGCCGCCTGCATGGGGTCCGGTCGTGGGAATGCAGGGCATCGTCTTCTGCCTGCCCCTTTGGCTTTTTGAACAAGAGAGTGCAGATGCCATCACCGTATTGGAGCCAACAAGCGCAAATGGCACTGATTCGTACCGCATTCGAACGCTTATTTCCAAGGAAGATGCGCTGCTGGCTATGCGCATCATTCGCCCCGTGGACGGAGGGCTGGCCTGGATTGCGGGGCTCAATGACGGACTGGACCCCAGAGGTCAGAACGGCAGTACTGCGCAAAAAGGCAGTACTGCGCAAAAAGGCAACCAAGGCGATTCGGAATCGTCCGCAAGCGCAAGGTCGCTTGCTCGCGCTCGCTTGACGTGTGCGGATTCTCACGTAGCTCCCTTCATCATCCGCTCGGGAAACACGGTGGGCATGGCGCGACGCAAGAAGGGGGAGCAACCCGACATTTGCCTGCCCTCCCGCCAAGGGTTTGAGGCGGTTTCGCAGATTCAAGGCCGCTTCTTGGCAAAGGGTCCGAGCTGGGAGTTCGTTCACGAGGGAAGCAATTGGACGCTTGTGGTCCATGGGGATCATCGAGAGGTTGTCTTGCGTGAGCGCGGTTCGCGCGAGAAGCTAAGCTATGGCGACAAGATTGTATTTAGCGGATCGCCTCCGTTTGCCTTTGGTAGGTGACGAAGCGTCTTAAGGGAGAGTGGCCCATGCCTCAGCCTTTCTCATATCACCCAAATCGAAGCGTGCCGGGGGTATCGTTTGAGCCCACTGATTTGGTGTCGCCTATGTCGGTCGCGTCCGGTGGTTTTGCCACCCTGTGGCGTGCGGGATCACGCGGGCAGTATGCCATAAAGTGCTTCAATAACGGTGGCATGGCCGCTGCAGAGGAGGAGTTCGAGGCACTCCTCTTGCTGTCGGGGTGTTCTTCAGTTCCACAGGTGTATAGCTTGGGAACCTTTGTAAACGGCATGGAGCAAGGCTCTGCGGCCATCGTCGAGGAGTACATAGAGGGATATACCTTGGCAGGGGTGCTCAAGCGTGGTTTGGTTACGGGATCGGTTCGTCTGCCGGTATTTGAGACGCAGCTTGTGGTGAAGGTGGCAACTGAGCTCGCACGTGCCCTTGCCAAGCTCGAACAGGTGGGCGTTTCTCATCGTGATCTGTCGGCAAACAACGTTATGCTCTCTAAGGACTGCGTTGCCAGGCATCTGTCCGGAGGCATTGAGCTTGCGCTCATTGACTTTGGCCAGTCGACGCCGACGTCTCGCCCTTCGGTGACCCCATCATTTAGGGCGCGGCTCGCGACAGTGCCGTACGGTGCGCCCGAGATGTATGGTGGCGAGCATTGGGAGCGACGCAATTCCTGCAAGTGTGACGTTTGGAGCTTTGGGTCGATAATCGTTACGATGATGTGCGGAGAGTATTGGCCAGACGAGATAAGCGACCTGACGGTGGGGATCTCGTCCGCAAGGGACCTCGAGCGCATTACGGACGCAAAGAGAAGGCCGCTCGATTTGGTAAAGCTGCTCGGTGAGACGGGTCGGAGGGTAGGCGACCTAGAGAAGCGACTTGCTTACGTGGTTCAGCGGTGCACCCAGTTCGATCCGGACATGCGCCCCAAGGCTTCTGAGCTTTTGAACGCCATGGAGCACATAGCACCTGGAAACACCCCCAGGACTCCGCGGCGTCGCCCTCAAGAGCGGATGCCTCAGCAAACGTCTCGCGTACACGTCTCGCGAGAAGCCCCTCTGGCGCCTCCGCTCAAACATGAGCCCATGAACTCATCCGTCCCTGGACAAGCTGGACGACCCGAATCGGGGAACGCTTTTAACGGGGACCTTAAAGTTCGTGGGACTACGCTCGTGCGTTATACCGGCCAAGAACGAGAGGTCGCCATACCCGAAGGCATCGTTGGAATTGGCGCTCGGGCATTTGCGGGATGCACGTTCCTAGAGCGTGTACTCATGCCCGAGAGTGTCGGTGTGGTGGGCGAGTATGCCTTTGAGGGCTGCACCTCTCTAAGAGGCATCGTGTTGGCTTCGGTGTCGCAATTGGGTGTGGGTGCGTTCAGCGGATGCACGAGTCTGACTTCCGTTACCGTGAGGAAGCCGGTCTCAAACATAGCTTGGTATCTGTTCCGGGACTGCACCTCGCTGGAGTCGGTTAGATTGCCGCATGGCATCCGATCAATTGGGACAGAGGCATTCTGTGGATGTGCCGCACTTACCCAAATCAATATTCCAGACACCGTGACGCAAATCGGCGATCGCGCATTCTATGGGTGCACGTCGTTGGGACGCTTGTCTGTACCAACCTCGGTTACCATGGTTGGCGAGGACGCGTTTGTCACGGGCTTCCATAGGAGCGTCGTGGAGCCTGCATATGCAGGTGAGACCCCAAAAACAACGAGAAGGGTTTGGATGGCGGCCGCAGGGGCGATAGCCGTCGCCTTGGCCATTGGGCTTGCTGCCGTCGTGGGATCGGGCGTCTTGCCATGGCACCAAAACAAATGGCAGACAAAAGACGAAGTGAATGCGGCAGCAAGTGTTCCGCAAAAGACCATCGTCGATGACGAAATCTGCACGATCGGAGCCTACAGCAGATTTATCTACGATGGAAAGGAAACGCATTATCCCATTTCTGTCGTAAACAAGTCATCGAAGAAGATTCACGTGGAGGCGACCGCCTCGCAGGGGAATGACCCCTCTGGAAACCTCAGCATGGACGTTGACGCGAAAGGCGAGGCGACGGATACACTTTGGTTTGAGGACACAAAGAGCGAGAAGCACGTCGCGCAAATAAAGGTTACTCAGGATGGCAGGGAAGTGTCGAGCGCGGCGTTCGACTCAAGTGTCTTGGGCGTTTAGGGAGCGGATTATGTCGCGAACATCATACCGGGTAAAGAAGCTGTTTCGTGGATTGGCGGGTGGCGCTAAGTCAAAGCGTCCGCAACCTGTATCCGTCTGCAGCGATTCAAGCCTGCGCGTGGGCGTGGCGTCGCATACGGGTCCGCGGCCTCATAACGAGGACTACGTCGCCATGAGCCAAAGAGGGGATTTCTTTGCCGTGAGCGATGGCATAGGAGGGGCCCCGTTCGGAGATGTGATGAGTCGGCTCGCATGCAACGCCGCGGTTCAGGCCTACGACGATGGGGCAAACGTGCTGGAAGCGTTTGCGACCGCCAACGAGTTTGTGAGCGTTGTCTCGGAACTGCTGGGTGAGCGCTCGGGAGCCACGCTCTTGCTGGCGGAACGCGTGGACAGGCAGTTGAACGTTGTCTCTGCGGGAGACACGAGAGCCTACTTGCTTCGGTCGGGTGTTCTCGAGCTGATCACGGACGCGGGAAGGGCGCATTCGTTTTCGAATGCGCTAAACAAGGCTGTGGGCTACGGTGAGATTGATCCGGATGAAGTGACCCTGTTATTGGAAGAGGGTGATTGGCTCTTGCTCTGCACCGATGGTGTGTGGGAGTACCTCAGTGAGCAGCGCATAGTAGAAATGCTGACTTCTGGCGGCAACGCACCGATGGTGGCAGAGGAAATTGCATGGGAGGCATCGCGCGTCGGTCAAGATAACTGCACGTGCGCCTGCGTGTATGTCGACACGCTTGACGACGCTTCGACCGGTACGCCTCTTTTGCCGGCTGACCTGAATCCATACGGACCCAACACGCCCGACTCGGAATTCCTTACATAGCTCGTAGTCGTATGGGAGTAAGCGACGACAAGCACTTTTTGTGCATCGACCTCAAGAGTTTCTATGCCAGTGTCGAATGCGTCGATAGGGGGCTAGACCCGCTCGCCACCGACCTCGTAGTTGCGGACGCCTCGAGGACGAACAAGACCATATGCCTCGCTGTGTCTCCCTCCCTCAAGGCGAAGGGGGTCAGAAATCGCTGCCGCGTGTTCGAGATTCCAAGACACCTGGACTACATCATGGCTCCGCCGCGCATGGCTCGCTACATAGAGGCGTCCGCAGAAATATATGGGGTGTATTTGGACTGGGTGAGCAAAGACGACATACACGTCTACTCCATCGACGAGGTGTTCATAGACGTAGGACCTTACCTGCGGCTTTATGACAAGACCCCACGAGAGTTAGGAGAGCGTATCCGTGCGGACGTGGTTGCCCGCACGGGCATCCCTGCGACCTGCGGTTTGGGGTCGAATCTGTACCTTGCCAAGGTCGCGCTCGACATTACGGCAAAGCATAGCGATGACTACTTTGGAGTGCTGGACGAACACAGCTATCGAGAAACGCTGTGGAACCATAGGCCACTTACCGATTTTTGGCGTGTTGGACGAGGTACGCAACGTCGCCTTGCCGAGATGGGTATTCATACGATGGGCCAGCTTGCCCTCGCTCCCGTTGAGCCACTCTTCCAGACGTTTGGCATCGATGCCGAGATCCTTATTGACCACGCGTGGGGAATAGAACCAGTTCAGATGGCGCACATCAAGGCATATCAGCCGCAGACGCACTGTCTCGCCACCGCCCAAGTGCTCAGCCGAGACTATGACTTTGACGAGGGGCGGGTGGTCGCGAGAGAGATGGCGGAGGCGTTGGCATTGCAACTCGTCGAGCAAGGACGTGCCGCCAGCGGAGTGGCTCTGTCGGTGGGCTATGGGCTGACACAACAGGATCGGGTGGCCATAAGGTCGTCGAATGACGTCTGGTACGCGAACTGGCCGAGCGATGGGGGGACTCACCGCTTCGTGACGCCTACGAGTTCCAGACGCATAATTGTGGACGGAGCCATGGCCGTATACGACAATAACGTGGCGCGCGATCGGCCTGTGCACCGACTCGGCATGACGCTTGACGGTGTCATAGACGATGAGGCCGCAGGTACCCAGCTCGACCTGTTCGCAGATCCGGCGGCGTTGGAGCGCGAGCGAAAGCAACAACTCGCGGTGAGCGCCATCAAGGAGAAGTTCGGGAAGAACGCGCTGCTGCGTGCGACGGACCTCTTGCCCGAGGCAACGGCGCGAGAGCGAAATCTGCAGATTGGGGGACACAGAAGTGGGGAGGAATAGAAAAACTACGTACGGTGGCAGGGCGCCCATGCCGTTGTCTGACCGCGCAAAGATATTCTCTCCATTCGACCCCTTGGATGGGTTTCGCGCGGCATTGCGTGCGAAAGAGCTAGAGATCGAGCAGAGGGAAGAGCGCCTCAATGGGCAAAGTGGCACTCACGTGCGATAGCATGCGGCCAGGGCAAGCGACGGGGAGCATCCCCTTTGCCTTACTCCAGACAAAGGGGATGCTCCCCGTCGCTTGCCTCTAGGAGTGAACAGCAACCTGAGCGCTTTCATAAATATTACGATTGTGTCCTCAGTTCATGCGAGTCCGCGATGCGTGCTATTCTGTGTGGGCGACATCGAGCGCGTCTAACGCATGATGGTGGGAGATGATACCTATGGAGAGCATTGCAGAACAAAGTCTGGTCCTTCACGAGAAGCTGCGAGGAAAGATCGAGGTCGTCAGCCGCGCGCACTGCTCTTCAACCGAGGATCTAGCTCTACTGTATACGCCGGGCGTTGCGGAACCGTGCCGTTCCATTCAGCGAGATTACCAGCGCTCATGGGATCTTACGCGACGTTCCAACCTGGTGGCGGTGATTACCGACGGAACGGCTGTCTTGGGCCTTGGCGACATCGGGCCGGCGGCAGGTATGCCCGTGATGGAGGGAAAGTGCCTGCTGTTCAAGGAGTTTGCGGACGTCGACGCCTTTCCGCTGTGTATCGATACGCATGACGTGGACGAGGCGGTGCGGACGATCTTCCTCATCTCAAAGAGCTTTGGTGGCATCAACCTCGAAGACATAGCCGCTCCTCGATGCTTCGAGATCGAGCGGCGGCTCAAGGAGCTTTGCGACATCCCCGTATTTCATGACGACCAACACGGTACGGCCATCGTCACGGCAGCGGGGCTGCTCAACGCCGTTAGACTCGTGGGAAAGGAGCTCGGCGAGCTCAAGATCGTCATAAGCGGGGCAGGTGCGGCTGGTATTGCCATTGGCACCATGCTGCTGCGCATGGGTTTTGGAAACGTGATCTGTTGCGATAGACAGGGCGCCATCTATGCGGGACGCGACGGGCTCAACGACGAGAAGGCACGGTTCGCGCAGGTGTCAAACGCTCATCGCGAGAGCGGAACTCTTGCCGACGTGATGGTGGGAGCAGACGTGTTTGTGGGCGTGAGCGGTCCGGGCCTCGTGACGCAAGCCATGGTGTCATCGATGGCGCCTCGGCCAATCGTCTTTGCCCAGGCAAATCCCACGCCCGAGATCATGCCTAACGAGGCAAAAGCCGCCGGCGCTGCGGTTGTGGCGACGGGGCGATCCGACTTTCCCAACCAGGTAAACAATGTGCTGGCGTTTCCCGGCATCTTTAAGGGGGCCCTACAGAGTCGGGCGCCCCAGATAACCGAAGAGATGGAGACTGCCGCGGCGCTTGCCATCGCCTCGCTCGTTTCGGATGACGAACTCTGCGCGGATTACGTCATACCCTCAGCGCTCGACAAGCATGTGGCGGACGTCGTAGCCAACGCCGTCGCACAGGTGGCACGACGCGGCTACGACGCAACCAAATGAGTAAAGGCCGTCAAGGTAGGGAACGGTTTTCGCGAATCAGACCATATCCTCTGGTTTAAAGACCGCGTCGAACTCAGCGGCCGAGAGGAGCCCGAGCGAGACGCATGCGTCGCGCAGGCTCGTTCCCTCAGCGTATGCCTTGTGTGCGACCTGTGCAGCTCTCTCGTAGCCGATGTGTGGATTGAGGCATGTTACGAGCATAAGAGAGTCGTTGAGGTTATGCTGCATCTTTGCGAGGTTTGCGTGGATGCCTGCGACGCAATTTTGCTCGAACGAACGCATGACATCGGCAAGCAGGTTTGCCGATTGCAGGAAGTCATAGGCGATGACGGGCATGAATACGTTCAGCTCAAAGTTCCCTTGGCTTGCGGCAAATCCGATGGTCGCGTCGTTGCCCATGACCTGGACGGCGACCATGGTTACGGCCTCGCACTGGGTCGGGTTCACCTTGCCGGGCATGATGGAACTGCCGGGTTCGTTTTCGGGAATAGTGATTTCTCCTAGTCCGTTGCGAGGACCGGAGGCAAGCCAGCGTACGTCATTGGCGATCTTCATGAGATTTGCGGCGAGCGTCTTGAGCGCACCGTGCGCGAAGGAAACGGCATCCTTTGACGTGAGGGCGTGAAACTTGTTGGGGTCGGTTTCGAAGTCATGGCCGCACAGTTCGCTTACATGACGAGCCACCAACTTGTCGAATCCAGCGGGGGCGTTGAGTCCCGTTCCCACGGCGGTGCCTCCTAGCGCAAGGCGTGAGAGGTGGGGGAGCGTTGAGGTTATCTGGTCCTGGGAAGCCTCGAGCATGCTTCGCCATCCGCTGATCTCTTGTCCAAAGGTGATGGGTACCGCATCCTGCAGGTGGGTTCTTCCGCATTTAATAACGTCTTTATTCTCTTGCTCAAGTCGCTGGAGAGTCTTGATGAGCGTCTGCAGTGAGGGAAGGAGGCGTTCGGTGAGTGCGAGCACCGAGGCGATGTGCAAGGCGGTGGGGAATGTGTCGTTGGACGACTGGCTCATGTTGACCGTGTCGTTGGGATGAAGGGCTTCGACGTCCGACGCCCGAAGCTGGTTGGCACGGTTCGCTATGACCTCGTTGACGTTCATGTTGGATTGCGTGCCGGAACCGGTCTGCCAGACCACAAGGGGGAAGGCATTGCCAAGAGAACCCTCTAGGATTTCGTCGCATACGCCTCCTATGAGCCGTGCACGTTGCTCGTCCAACCGACCGAGTTCGCAGTTGGTGATTGCGGCGGCTTTCTTGAGGAAAGCGAACGCTTGGATTATTTCGGCTGGCATACGTTCCGAGCCAATCTTGAAGTTATTGCAGCTGCGTTGGGTCTGTGCGCCCCAAAGAGCCGAGGCGGGGACTTTCACCTCACCCATCGAATCGTGTTCCATGCGATATTGCATTGCGTCTCCCATCTAGTTGCGTTGGCTACAAGCATAGCCCTATACCCAAAAAAGGGGCAACCGCAACAAGACTACGAAGCGATGCAAAAGGGAACATATACTAACATGTGTTGCTCGAGAGGGAGGAAGCGATGTCCGTAGGCATTGAGAGCGATCGCGCTTTGGGCCCGGTGGTGCGTCGGATGCGTCGCTGGATACATAACGCCGTTTCGCGAGTGGGCGACGGGATCGCGCCTGAGGACCGCCGTACGCTCGATCCCCTTACGGTGAACTACGCCGCGTGGCGAGAGATGCGCAGGCATGTACGAGAGTGGCCGAGATATCGGGAAGCACCCAACTTCTTGGAAGTGCTTGTGAGTCCCGAGGACTGGGACGACTACTGGGGCGTTGACACCGAGCGTAAGGAAGAGGCGGTTACCACGTACGTTCGTGCACGTGCCGCCGAAAAGGGCTATTGGATAGCGGGTAATCCCAAGGTGGAAGTCGTGGCGGATGACGCGATGGCCATTGGTGAGGTTGAAGTGACGTGCCAGTTTGTGTCTGCGCCTGATGGCGCTTCTCCGCGTCCAGCCTCCCAGTTGGAGGCGCCTTCGGGACACGCGGTACAACCCGAATCCAATCGCGAGCCTCGTCCCGCGAGCGATGCCGCAAGGGATTTTAGGACCATCGAATTCTCGCCAGAAGGGACGACGCTCTTTGTGGGTGCCGAACAGGCTGGATCGGTCTATCTTATTGGGGAGGACGGAGCGGTCCTTACGCTCCATTCGGGCGACTGCGTCGGCGCGGTTACGCCCGAGGACGATGTGCCAGAGGACGTGACGGTCCGTCTGAAGGCGGATACATTTCCGTATGCGGAGGCAAAGCACTTTAGTATTGGCGTAGTGGGGGGACGCTGGTGTATTGTTAATCATGCGTCCACGGGAACAAAGATTGTGCCGCGCGACGGTGGTAGGCTTATGTTGCATGAGGCCGAGCCCTTCCCGCTGACGGCGGGAGACGTGGTGTATCTGGGTCCCTGTGGTCCCATGCGATTTGAGTTTGCGTAGGCGGTGCCAGAGACCTTCCATCGTTCGTTGGCTCATGATTGTGACCGAGTTCGAAGGGGCGTTGCATTGCGGTGTCGCTTCTTTGTGCGAGGGGAGGTCGTGTGTCGTACGTAGAGTTTGACGATGTGTGCAAGTCATATAAGATGGGCGAGGTCGAGGTCCATGCGGTGCACGGTATGACCTTTAGCATCGAACGAGGCGAGCTCGTGGTAATCGTCGGTCCATCCGGCGCGGGAAAGACCACGGTGCTCAACATGTTGGGTGGTATGGACTCAGCGACGTCGGGAACTATAACGCTTGATGGTCGCGAAGTGACCGGTATGACCGAGGGCGAACTTACCCAATTCCGGCGTCACGATATCGGCTTCGTCTTTCAGTTCTACAACTTGGTACAGAATCTCACCGCCCTCGAAAACGTCGAGCTGGCAAACCAGATTTGCAAGAATCCTCTTCCTGCGGACGAAATATTGGAACAGGTGGGCCTGGGCGATCGTATGGACAACTTTCCCGCGCAGCTTTCGGGTGGCGAACAGCAACGCGTCGCGATTGCGCGCGCGCTCGCAAAGAATCCCAAGCTGGTGCTTGCGGACGAGCCTACGGGTGCCTTGGACTATGTGACTGGAAAGCAGATTCTGGGGCTCCTGCAGGATACGTGTCGAAACGGCGGGCATACCGTGGCCATCGTCACGCACAACCTTGCATTTACTCAAATTGCGGACCGTGTAATCCACATTCGGGAGGGGCGGGCCGACAGCATAGAGGTCAACGAGCATCCCACAGACGCCACATTCGTGGAATGGTAGCGAGGGGATGCGCAGGATGTCGGCTTTCTCAAAAAACGTCTTGCGTTGCATTCGGGGTTCGCTCGGGCGATTCCTTGCGATAATGGGCATCGTGGCGCTTGGATGCGGTTTCTATGCGGGGCTCAAGATGTGTGGCCCCATCATGCGCATGGCTGCGGACGCGTACTTTGACGGCACGAATCTCTATGACTTAAGGCTTATATCGACGCTCGGCCTTGGAGATGCCGACATCGAGCGACTTGGTGCTGTCGAAGGCGTGGACAACGTGATGGCCAACGCCTCATACGATTCCATGGTTCGTATGGGAGAACAGCGTGCAGTGGTGAGGTTTAACTCCTTGGATGTTTCGGCGGCGCAGGAGTCGAACGCCCAAGGACCCACGTCGATCGTCTCGTCTCAGGATGGCTACATAAATCGGGTGCTTCTTTGCGAAGGACGATGGCCGCAAAAGAAGGACGAGTGCGCAATCGGGGCCGAGAGGCTTGCAGAAGGCGTGGGCGTGGGTGACCGTATCGAGCTTATCGGCAAAGATGACGAGGACTGCCTTTTGGACGCCAGGTCTTTTTTGGTGACGGGACTCGTCAGGTCCTCATCCTATCCGTATATGGGGAGCTTTGGCTCCACCACGCTGGGTTCGGGCATGGTACAGCAGTATGCCTATGTGGCGCCTTGCGCGTTCAAGGATGACAAGCTCTACACGACCGCTTATGCGACCGTCTCTGATGCGCGGGAGGTCGAGGGCGGCTCTGACGAGTACGAGCGGCGTGTCGATGCCGTGACCGAGCGCATCGAAGGCCGTCTGGACATGTATGCCCAGAGCAGACTGGCTGACGTAAAGGGTGAAGCGCAGGAGGAATTGGATGAAAAGCGTGACGAATACCTCGAGGAGCGCCAGAAGGCGCTCGATGAGCTCGAAGATGGGCAACGTAAGCTCGATGAGGCGCAGGACGAGCTGCGAGAAGCGCGCAAGGAGTTGGAGGATGGCCGTGCGGAGTACGAGCAGGGTGTAAGGACGTACGAGGACGAACGAGACAACGCGCACGAGCAGCTCGACAACGCACAGAGAGACATTGACGCGGGATGGGAACAGATAGAAGCCAGCCTTTCCGAGCTCGAAGCAGGAAGGTCGCAGTTCGAAGATGGCTTGCGCACCTACCAGGATGGTGTGGATAACGTTTTGCAACAGACGGGCACGACGTCGTTGATGGAGGCACGAGCCACTCTGGAGAAGGGATTGAGCGCAGCCGAAGAGGGGGCGTCGAAGCTCGAGTCGGCCATAGGGGGCGCGCAAGAGCTTGCAGATGGGCAGGTACAGTGGGACGCGGGTCGTAACGAGCTGGTTGCCGGTCTTGCGGGGATGGGTGTCGATGCCAGCTCCTTGGAGGACGCCCTTGCTACTCTGAACGCTATGATTGCCGGACTCGAGGCCATGGGTGCCCCGAGCGAGCAGGTAGAGCCGCTTCGTGGAGTGGCTCTGCAGGTGCAGGAGTTTATGCAGGCCAAAGAGGATCTTGATGCCGCCCGAGAGCAGCTGTTGGGGTCGCTCCGCGCGCAGGGCATCGATGCCTCTGACGAACACGAGGCCATAGAAAAGCTCCAGACACGGCTAGAAGAGGTCTCGGGGGCAAAGGAACAGGCACGACAGGGGCTTGAGGGCATACAAAAGCTCGAGGCCGCGCAGGAACAGCTCGACATGAGTGCCGTAGAACTCGAGGACGGGGAACAAAGGCTCACGGAAGGTCATGAGGAGCTTGTGCGGGGACAGGCCGAGCTTGACGACCAGCGATCGAACGCCCTACAAGAGCTCGAAAGCGGCAGGGCGAAGCTAGACGAGGCACACGCGGAGCTCGAGGACGGAAGCAAGAAACTCGAATCGGGAACGAAGGAGTACGAGGATTCGCGTGCGGAATTTGAGGATTCCCGCACAAAAGCCCATGAGGAGCTCTCGGATGCAGAACGAAAGCTTGATGACGCACAAAAGGACATCGACGACATCGAGCTCCCAGAGGTTCACGTACTTGGTCGGGACTTGGATGAGGGAGTTGCGTCATACGATGCCGACAGCCACCGCATAGACTCGATTGCCGACGTGTTTCCCCTTATGTTCTTTGTGGTTGCCGCCTTGGTTGCGCTTACTTCGATGACACGTATGGTTGAGGATGACCGCATCGAAATGGGAACGTATAAGGCGTTGGGATATGGCACGTTGCATATCGCAACGAAGTACTTGGTGTATGCAGGGCTTGCAAGTGGCATAGGCGCCGTCATAGGCATCGCGTTCCTTACTCAGCTATTGCCGTTTGTGGTGACCTTTGCATACGCGAGCGAATACTCCGTTCCCTTGATGCCCTTCCCGCTTTCCGTGCGGCCGGATGTCGCACTGATTTCGGGAGGGTTGGGAATAGGGGTGACGCTTGTGGCGACGATGGCTGCTGTCGTCTCGAGTCTGCGTGAGGTGCCTGCGACGCTCATGTTGCCACGTGCTCCGGTGTCTGGAAAGCGAATCCTTTTGGAACGCGTACGATTCGTATGGAAGCGACTCTCGTTCTCGTGGAAGGTGACGTGCCGGAATCTGTTTAGATACAAGCGTCGACTCGCCATGACCGTCGTGGGGATATCGGGATGTGCTGCGCTGTTGCTCGTCGGCTTTGGTCTAAGGGACTCGCTGTGGGACATACTTGCGTGCCAGTACGGCTATCTTACGCATTACGACGTTGCCATTTCGTTCGATGAAGACGCCCGGGATGAGGATGAACGAAGCGCGATGGCAAAGCTCTCGGAGATGGTCCCCGTCAAGGATACCGTTATGGCGCACCAAGAGAACATGCTCGTGGGGGCGAGTGATACCGATGAGAAGCTGCTGGTGCAGGTCGTAGTGCCCAAGGAGGAAGAAAGGCTAAACGACGCCGTGTCGTTGCAAGATCGCATGACGGCTACTCCGATTCCCTTTGACGGGCGCTCGGTCGTTATTACCGAGAAGATTGCCCTCAAGTATGGGTTGCGAGTGGGGGACAAGGTGCTCCTGTACGAGCAAGACGCTATAGGCAATGCCGTGGGAAACGGAAACGAACTTAACGTTACGGGGATCTCGGAAAACTATGTCGGAAACGCTGTGTATGTGGGCAATGTCGCGTGGAAGTCCATTGCTGGACCTGCGGATTACAAAACAGCGATGGTAAGCGTTGACGCGGACGCCGAGCAGATTGACGAGGCGTGTGGCGCGCTCCGAGAGCTCGAGGGTGTATCGGTGGTAACGTCGGTTTCGGAAACAATCGAAAAGTACTCGTCTGTTCTGTGGGTCGTCGACATGGTGGTGGTTGTCCTCATCGTGAGCGCGGGCGTGCTTGCCTTCATCGTGCTGTACAACCTTACGAACATCAACATTACGGAACGCATACGCGAGATCGCGAGCCTCAAGGTGCTGGGATTCACGCACCATGAGGTGTACTCCTATGTCTTTAGGGAGATTGGGTTATTGACGGCATTGGGATCGGTCGTAGGAGTGTTGTTTGGAACGTGGCTCGAGACCTTCGTTATCGAGGCTGCCGAGGTCGACTACCTCATGTTTGGCCGCAGTATCCATCCACAGAGCTATGCGTTCTCAATCCTTTTGACGATGCTTTTCTGCCTTCTCATTCTGTTTGGCATGCGCAAGAAGCTCGATAACGTAAACATGGTGGAGTCACTAAAATCGGTTGACTAAGAGGTACTGTTCGCACCCGGCAGCAGGCTGTCCGAAATGGTGGCGCTTGCCTCCGGGAGTGAATAGTAACGACTAAGACAAACCAATTGGGTTTTGCGCGCCATCCGCTTGGTTGCTGGTTTATGATTCAGTACAAAGACAAAAGAGACTGCATAGACAAAAGAGGCGCTTCTTTAATGGCGAGTGGAGGATACCACGATGCTCAGAAAAGAATCATGGGTCGGTTTCATTGTGGCTACGACACTTTCGGGGTTCTTGGTGCTCGGCCTAGCGGGCTGCGGATCAAGCCCTTCCGAACCTGATGCGTCAGACACGCAAAACCAAGTGCAGGATACCCAGGCCGAATCAACCGCGAACAACGAACCTCGGAAGTCGACGAAGTCTGCCTCTGTAATTGGCGACAGGTCCGAAAATGCGAAGACGGCGGTCATGAGCAACGCGCTTGGCGAGGACATCGCCTCGTTCATGATGAGAAAGATGGGGGAGTCGTCGTGGGGCCCGAACCTTCTTAAGGCCAACGAGGCGATTCATCGTGATGAGTCGGTAGATCTTCGTTATGCGTCGGACAACGACGGAATTGCGTACGAGTTCTCAATTGCCCTGCAGGATGGAAGAAAGGTCCAAATGGGGCGAATCAATCTCGACATGATGAGCGAGCTGACGTTGCACATCGAAGACGGCGTGGGGTATGTGACGTACAAGACGGAAAGCGGCGTGGAAGGCAGTACCAAACAAGGTGCCAGTGCAGCTCAGGAGAACAATGCCAACGAGAATTCGACTCCAAGCCAAGAAGAATACGTGTGGTATGAGGATTACTCCGCCAACGACAGCTACAACACCGAGCATAACGCCACGGCCGTTGCTACTGACGAGTCGCAGACGGCGCCAGAGGAGCAAGGAGGCTCTGGCAATGCCGAGCAAAGCTCTGACGCTGGGGCACACGAAGGAGAGGGCGGTTCGGCGGCTGAATCTGCCGCAAAGGACGCAGCGACCAATCCATAGCATTGAGTCCTAGAACAAGGTCAAACAAAGGCGCGGCAGCGACTACTACAATCCGTGTATTGCTGGTGCGTTTTTGTGCCGTACTGTGCTACAGTCATAAGGCTGATGGCTTGGGCCACATTGCTAGGAGTTTTCTATGGTATTTAGCTCGCTTTTCTTTTTGTGCGTTTTCTTGCCCATAGTCTTTTTGGCCGATAGGCTCGCTCGCTCCGTCAGGATCAAGAACGCGCTGCTCATCATTGCGAGCCTTGTGTTCTATGCATACGGCGAGCCGGTATTGGTATTGCTGATGTTGGGCAGTACGCTCTTTAACTACGTTATGGGGCGCTGTATTGGGCAACTGGATGGCAAAGGTCCACGCAAGGCCCTGTTGGTCGTGTCAGTGGTAGTCAATATTGGACTGCTTGGCGTCTTTAAGTATGCGGGCATGATGGTGCAGACCATCAACGCGGTGGCGGGCCTCTCGCTGCCGGTCCCCAACATCCCATTGCCGTTGGGCATATCGTTCTACACCTTCCAGGCACTTTCGTACGTTATTGACGTATACCGAGGTGACGTGGAGTATCAGTCGAGCTATCCGCGCGTGCTGCTGTACATTTCCTTCTTTCCCCAGCTGGTTGCCGGCCCAATCGTCAAATATCACGACATCGCGCAGGAGATGGAGTCGCGTCATGCCACTGTTGGGGATGTGGCCGCGGGGCTTCGGAGATTTTGTTTGGGGTTGTCAAAGAAGGTTCTTATAGCAAACGTTATGGCAGCCGCTGCCGATTCGCTGTTTGGACTGCAGGTTGGGTCATTGGGGTGTGCAGGTGCATGGCTGGCTGCCTTTGCCTATTTCCTGCAAATATATTTTGACTTTTCGGGATACAGCGACATGGCAATCGGGTTGGGAAGGGTATTTGGTTTTCATTTTAAGGAAAACTTCGATCATCCTTATGCGTCTGCAAGCATCAAGGAGTTCTGGCGCCGTTGGCACATGAGCCTGTCGACTTGGCTGAGGGAATACCTGTATTTTCCATTGGGAGGTAATCGCAAGGGTCGCGCCCGTGCCATCATCAATCGCGTGGTGGTGTTTCTGGTATGCGGACTATGGCATGGGGCTAACTGGACGTTCGTGGTGTGGGGACTACTCCACGGCCTCTTTTTGCTCTTTGAGGACGTGGTTCCCATTCGGAAGCTTCCCCGCCTGCTGGGGGTCATATATACCGTGCTGGTCGTCATGTGTACCTTCGTGATCTTTAGATGCGACACGCTTGGACAGGCGGGAGTTATGCTTGCCACGATGTTCACGGGGGCGCCTGGTGCACGGGTCGCTGGCATCGTCGCCATGGAGCAGCTCACGCCACAGTTCATTGGGACGGCGCTTGTGGGCGTCGTGCTCGCGTCTTCGCTGCCGCAAGTCTTGTCGGCCCGTCTGGACGGGGCTTCCAAGGGCACGCTGGGGGCTGTCTCGTTTGCCGGGTCGCTTGTACTGCTCTTCCTGTGCATGGTGAGCCTGTCGAGTGGTACGTATAACCCGTTCATTTACTTTAGGTTCTAGGGGGTGTGGTGATGGGAATGGCGCCAAAGCACCTTAAGGAGGCAGCGAGACAGGAAACGGACGTCAATCGCATGATGGCGCTCGTTTTTGTGGTCGGGTTCTTTGTTTTGGCTCTCGCACCTCTTGTGTTCATGCCGTTTGTGCAAGAGGACGTAAGTGCCGAGAAGCGTGAACTCGCTGCAGCGCCCAGCATTGTTGTGGACGGACGGCCGAACATAAACGTGCTTTCGGATACGGGCGACTACTTTGTGGATCACTTCGCGTTCCGTGGAGCGCTCGTTGACCTCGATGCGACAATCAAGCAGCGATTGTTTATGACGTCCTCCACAAAGAACGTCGTCGTCGGAAACGACGGATGGCTGTATTACGCGGGTACGCTCAACGACTATCAACGACGTAACGAAATGAGCGAGCATGAGCTGCGCAACATCGTTGCGAACGTTGGACTGATGCAGGAATATGTGATGGGGCAGGGCAAAGGGTTCGTGTTTGCCATCGCGCCAAACAAAAACACGCTCTACCCACAGCATATGCCGTATTACGAGATGGCAGTCACAAGCCCCAGCAACCTCGACAGAGTCATGCCCATGCTTATGGAGCGTGGCATTCAGGCTGTGGATTTGAGGGAAGCCTTTGCGGCTCGGGATGACGTGCTCTACTATGCGCGGGATTCGCACTGGAACTCAGAGGGGGCTTTGCTGGTGTACAGGCTGCTCTCTTCTAAACTCCTGTCGTCACCAGCGCCCTATCCCGATCAGAGCGAGGGAACGAGCGGGCATGTGGGCGACGTGGATGCCATGCTCCATCCCCAAACCGCACAGCCGGAAGACGACCCTCATTGGCCGCTTGCGGACTCGTTCTCGTTCTCGACGGAGGGTGTCACGAGCGTTGAGGCAGACAACTTCACCACCATGGGGTCTGCCCCCGGTGCAAACGGTCGATTGGTAATGTATCGCGATTCGTTTGGCAACAACCTTTTGCCGTATTTTGCGAGTGCCTATCAACAGGCGAAATTTACCAAGTTGGTTCCCTACGACATGGGGCCTTCGACAATGGCTGAGGCCGATGATGTCGTTGTGGAGCGTGCCGAGCGACACCTCGATTTGTTTGCGACGAAACCTCCATATCTTCCTTCGCCTCAGCGTTCCATAGAGTCGTTGGGTGATCCGCGTGGCGGCGCTACCGACGTGCACGTCTCAAAGAATGGGCCATATCTGGTGGTAGAAGGTACCATCGATTCGGCATGTGCCTCCGAGGAAGACGGCATATTCGTGGAGCTGACAGACGTCGATGGCGTTCCCACGTCATTCGAAGCGTTCCACGTGTCAGAGGAGAATGATGCCACCGAGGACTCGGAGGGCCAGAAAGATACTCAAAATGAGTCCGTGACACGTGGCGACTGGGGTTATCGCGCGCTTGTCTTGCTGGATGAGCGTGGTCCGTCCAAATATGCGAGCGTGCGCATACTTGTTGGATCTGTTGGGCAGGTACACGAGGTGGCTGCTGCGCGGTTGGTATAGCATTGTTGATTTAGGAGAAAGGTGAACTGATGCGATTGCAACGGATTGGAGCCCGAGGACTTGCGCTGGCGATAATCACATCGCTAATACTCTACATTGCTCCGAGCATATCGTTTGCAGACTCGACGGAACAAGACGTGGCAACGTCGGTGCCCAGTATGCAAAGCTTGGAGGACACCGCACAAGCACGCATGGATGAAGGGGAAGGAAGCGCCGACGATACCGTTGAGAGCAGCTCCAAAGAGAATCGTCTCGAAGTCACGGCCGAGACGTCGGAGCTGCTTCCAACGGAAGTTGATCAGAGTGGTGGTGCGGACGGTGAGGCCGCATCGAGTGATGACACACAAAAGCGGAGTGAGAATGGCACAATCGCGGCTCAGGACGAGAAGAAGCAGAGCATCGCGTCTGCAACTATCGATCCGATTGCCAATCAGGCTTATTCGGGATCTCCCATTACTCCCGAAGCCGTGGTAAAACTCAACGGGCAACAGCTAACGAAAGAGACCGACTATACGATCTCTTACCAAAACAACCAGGATGCTGGTACTGCAACCGTAAAGGTGCAGGGCATTGGCGCATATGAGGGAGAAAAAGAGGCGCAGTTCAAGATTGTCGCCCCCAAGGTCACCTACCGCGTCCACGTGCAGACCTACGGCGACCAGCAGGAGGTCTCCGACGGGGCGGTCGCCGGCACGTCCGGCGAGTCCAAGCGCCTG
>CADAAU010000011.1 GCA_902786015.1 uncultured Coriobacteriaceae bacterium | reverse complement strand
GTCCCTGGTCCACGTGGGCCTCAGGTTCCCCCTGGGCGTGCGCTCGTTCCAGACGAAGCCGTGGCGCAGCGGCATCGCCGAGAACCGCGTCTTCAGGCGCTTGGTGGCCAGCACCATGTCGTAGTGGGCGCGGCAGGGGTCGCGCGCCGCCCCCGACTCCTCGCTCGGCATGCGTACCGCCTTGCACTTGCCGCTCGGAGCCGTCACGGCCTCGAGCAGCGACTGCGCGTCCCTGCGGTCGTCCTTGAGCCTCTTCGCCTCCGTGCTCCTGGGCATGCCCGTCACGGCCCTGCCCCTAAAGAAGGGTCAAATCCGCTAGGCCGCCCAGCCCGCATCTTGCATCAATATCGGAACCGCTTCGAACGCCGTGTCGAGCAGGTCGAGCAGCTCCTCCGGCACCTCGTCCGGCCAGTCCGGGCCAACCGTGGCGTTTGCGTCGGCCTCGCGCGCGAGCAGCGAGGCCATCCGCGCGAGGAGGGGCCTCTTGGCCTCGCGCTCCCTCGCGAGCCACCTGTCGAGGATCTTGCGGTTGCGCTTCCTGCCGGGCTCCCTCGGCGGCTCGTGGGCGGGCATCGCGACGCGGAGCGAGCGGACCTCGGAGAGCGCCACGTGCGGCCAGCGGACGAGGTCGGAGAGAAGGTCGGCGAACGCGTCGCCGAGGCGATGGCAGTACCTCCAGGAGAACTCGTCGCAGTACTCCTGGAGTCTGGCCACCGACACGCCGTGGAAGGTGCCGGCGAGCCACGACTTGAAGTTCGATATCACGTGGTGCACGGCCGGCAGGCTGGCCTCGGAGTCGCCGGCGGACGCGGACCTGCGCATGACGGCGTCCCAGCCGCCGACGAGCGCCAGGTTGGCGCCGTGGTCGTCGCAGCGGACCTCGTGGCCGCGGCTCACGTGGGCCGAGGCGAACTCCGCCATCGACGACCCGTTGCTGTCGGAGCAGGCCCTGAGCACGCACCCCGTCGCGGAGACCGCGACGAGCACCGGGGCGTCGGTCGTGCCGCTGCCCGGCCTCCTGACCCCGCTGCCCTCCCAGTTTCCGCAGGGGACGTGCGCGCCGTCGACCTCAACCCAGTCGCCGCCCACCCTGCGCAGCGCCATCGAGCTCCCCATCGCCGCGCGGATCCTCCTCACCATCAAGAGGCCCGTGACGTCCGAGACGCCGCACTCGCGCGCGACGGCCTGCGCGCTCGCGCCCCTCGTGTCCGCCGCCACCATGCGGATCGCCCGGAACCACTTGGTGAGCGGCAGCTTCGTGCCCTCCAGCACGGTGCCGACGGTCGCCGAGAACTGCCGGTTGCACCCCGTGCACCTGTACTCCCTTCGCCCGCCGCCCACCTTGGCGTACTCGCCGTGGCCGCACCCCGGGCACGCGAACCCCTCCGGGAACTTCAGCGAGATGAGGTACTCCTCGCACCGCCCCTCGGTGCCGAACCTCTCCCCGAAGTCCGCCCAGCTTGCCGCGACCTTCCCCTCTGCCCAGTCGGCGCTTCTCCGCCATGTTTCCCTCCCGGTGCGAGATCGTTAACTTGCATCAATCATCGCGCTTCGAGGGGACAGGAATTTGACGCTTCTTTAGGGGCAGGGTCACGGCTATGATGTCGCAGTCGATCCCCATCGCCCGGATATCGCGCGCGAGCCGGGACCCGCACGGACCCGACTCGCAGGCGAACCTCAGCGGCCCGGTGGCCCACCTAGCCCAATCGACGATCAGCTCCGCGGACGGGCAGTCCGCGAGCCTCCCGACCCTCGTCTCGCCCGTCGCGAGGTCGAGCGCCGCGAGAGTCACCGATCTCGCGTGCTGGTCCAGCGCTATAGTGGTTGCGTGCTCGGATCTCAAGGCATGCTCTTGCATGGAAGGCCCCTTTCCCTGTTTGCGGTAGGTTCGTCCGCTCTTGCATGGCAGCAGGCGTAATGGCAGCAGGCGTAACGCCACCGAGCCCGCGGAGTAACAGGTCAGGGGCTTTGTTCTAGGCGAACGTCAACCGCTTGGGTGCGGGACATATCGTCTACGTCTCTCGATCCCATAGTCAACAACAAGTCAATCGCAAGGGATCAAAGATTGGCGCCAACGATGCGGCGTTGATGAATCGACAGTTATCAGTATGGGTAACATATGTTACAATCAGCCACCAAACCGCCGTCAGGTCGGTTAACCCGCCCTGTCACGGAACAGGCAGAAAACATGGTGACCAATGATTTACAGTAGTATCGTTTAGTATTCTAATTGCGTTCACTTGAATTGATGCATTAACAATGAGGTGTTCAATGGCAAAGTTGCGTTCGAATATGGCAACCTTTGAGGTTTATCCGACGTTGCAACCCGATGAGAGAAAGCGGTTGGCAAATTCCGTCGTTTATGACACGACAACTCTCCCTGTCGTTCCTGTTGAGCTTCGTTCGACGGGTGCAGCTGCGGCCGACGCCGATTCTAGGTGTCTGAGAAATCTCTCTGCAAACGCAACTGCTCGCGCGGCCAGTATGGCCCTCGCGGCAAACAGCGCCCTTGGTGCATAGACAGATCTTTACACTTTCTAGCAGAGCTGCGGCAGCTCGTCCAGCCTGCACTTGCGCGCGAGCCTGCCGATGGGCGTGATCCTGCTGTCGCCCTCGCCCGTGCTCAGCCTGGCCACCCCGTCCGCCTCCGCATCCACGCGCATGGATCGGAACTTCCAAATCTCGAACTCCCTGCCGTCCTTCGTCAGCGGCTAAGTCAAGCTAGGGCAAAAAAGAACCATTTCCGGGGAGATTTAAAAGAATTCTAAGCGTTTCCGCAGCTCAGAACATGTATGCAAACATTATAGACCATCGCCCAACTAGGCATCAACTGGGCAATTTCGAAGCGATTCTCGTCCCTCCGGAGCCGGAAAATTCCGAAAAAAGTTTTGCTCGAAGAAAAGTTTTCGCCGAAAACGCCAAATTGATTCCCGCCCCGAAACGGTTAAGTCCGACGCCTCGGAGGTGGTTTCCGCCAAAACCGGAGACACCCCAGAAACCCCGCCACACACCGCCCGGACGCTGCACCGGTGCGCCCCGCCCGGGGCGGTTCCCAATGAGACTTTTCTTCACAACTCGACGCAATCCGCCCAAATTCACTGCAGACCGCTTGGAAGCACCCCGGATCCCCTCCCCGGAAGCTGGGGGCGGCCAACGAATGAATGCGGCCGCCCCGTTTCCGGAGCTAATCGCCGTCGTCTGCGCGCTCCCGGTCCCGCTGCGCGTCGAGCTCCAGGGGGAACGGGATCGTGCGGTTGATGACGCACTGTCGCAGGAACACGTTCAGCGCCGTCGACATGTTCATGCCGAGCGAGTCGAACACCTCCGTCGCCTCGTCGTGCAGCCACTCCGGGACCCTCAAGGTGAAAGCCTTCATGGAAACCTCCAATCTCTCCGATGAACCGCGCCGGTTGCGGCGCGCCCTTCATCGGCTTGACCGCCGAAATGCGCGCGAGCGTGGCCGCGGAGACACCTTCACGGAGGCGAGCATTCGCCGCCATCTGCACCGGCGCACGGATGTGCGGCTGTGGAGATGCCGTTCGGGCGGTGGAGCGGGAGCGGACGCGCGCGAAAGCCCCGCGGCGCCTGAGCGAAACCGCCATCCGTCATGTCGTTCCTGCAAAAGGTGGCCCATCGGGTAAACTGGACTGCGACGCCAAGGGCCCTGCGCCAACGGTTTGCCATGCACGCGCGAGAAGGAGGCGGCTTGACGGCAGGCGCCGAACAATCGAGGAAGGACGCCGAGCTCAAGGTGCTTGGCGAAGCGCTCGCGAGAGCCCGCAAGCGAGGCGGGGAATCCCGTAGGCTCGTCGATCGGATACGCGGCGAGGTGATGCCTTTTGAAAGGCCGGACTTCCTGGTCTGGTCGGAAGGCGGAGGTCGACGCCCGCCCACGCTGACCGGGATCGAGCACTTCAGGGTCGATCACTTCAGCGAGCTCGAAGCCAAGAAGCGTAACCAGGGCTCGCTCGTCGTCCCCATGGCACGCGAGGTGGACCGGATAATCGGCGAGCTGAGCTCGGTCCGCGGAGACGAGGACATCCCAAGCGAGCTCGTCAAAGACATGGGCGAGGTGTACGGCCGAGGTATCGAGGCGCGGATGAAGGCCAGCCACGCGGGGTTCGTGAAGGCGATGAACGACGCCGTCTCAAAACATGCCGGGAAGGCCGGGGCGTACCGCGAGAACATCGAGGCCATGGCCCGGGACGTGGAGGCGAAGCTCGCCTTCCTCGTCGAAGTGCATTCCGATTTCAGTGACGTGTTCATAAACGGCGCGCACGGCGTCCGCAAGCTGGGCTGCGGCGAGGCCGTCCTCTTCGACGGGACGAGGGAGACGATAGAGGCGGCGGGCAGGAGGCTCGATTACCTGATCCTCGCCTTCTACCCCGCATTCACCGACGCGATCGTGGACGCCATGGTGATCAACTGCCGCTCGATGAAACGGAGCCTCGAGCGGAACGGCATCGGTTTCCTGCCGTACTTCGGCGCCGACAAGCATTCGCCCCTCTACGGGGAGGGAGGGCTGGCACCCATCGGCGTGAGCATCGATGAGTGCGGGAACGGTGAACTTGAGTACTCCGTCCCCATCGGAGGGGCCGCTTCGGAGGCGGAGCTGGCAGCCTGCATCGACCAGCTGCCGCAAGCTGTGGGCGCGAGGCGCTCCGGGACGCCTTTCGCGGCGGACCTCACGATGCAGATGCTGCTTGACGTGTTCGGCCATGCGGTGCGCGGAAGCAGGCTCTCGCCCGGCGAGTTCGCGCGAATCAGGAACGAGATTGGGGAAGACGCCGTTAGGGCAAGGGTGTCGGAGTGGCAAAGGCGCTGGCTGCCGAACGTCCCCGCCGGCTGATGCCCTAAAAGACGGCACTCCCTGAATCGGGGCACCGTCTGATCGGAGTGCGCGCCTTACCGCACCAGCGACTTGCCGAGTAGGTAGCCGCTCGCCTCGTCGTTGAAGCCCATCTGATAGGCGGGAACGCCGATTTTCCGCGCGATCCTGGCCAGTTGCGCCCTGTGGCCTTCGTTGCAATCCTTGCCGATGTACACCGCCTTCGGCCAAGCATCGACGTACGGGTCTCCGCCCCCGGCCGCCCCGATGGTGCAGCGGTGCTCCCTCTCGTAGCTCCACGACGAGTGCTTAACGTTTACCAGCAGCAGCGGGAGGTACACCATCCTGAGGTCCTCGACCACGACCGTTCCCCCGCCTTCGTCGAGTACGCGGTCCCGCTTCTCGACCAGAGCCTGTATCTGCGACTTGTAGAAATCGGTCAGGTCGACCCGCCTGTCGGAGTACTGCACGGGGAACATCAATCCTGCGAGCCCCCGGTTCTCAGCCTGTTCCATATTGTATTCGACGCAGTACCCCCTGTGGTTGTTGGCGTAGTGCGCCCACATCGGCATCATGCCTTCGTCGCACTCGGTGAACGATGCGACCCGGTAGAATGCTGCGATGTCGTCGAACGGCTTCCAGTCGTGCACCTCGAGTTCGGGGAACGACCTCATTGCGTCGCGCCTGTAGTAGAAGCTCCTGCAGTCGAAGGGGTCGTTCAGGTCCTTCACCTCGGCCGTGTAGACCTTCCGGTCGGACAGGGTCGAGAGCTTCGTTTCGTTCATGCGCTCGTTGCCGTCGAGGGCGTAGTACTTGAACAGCTTGGGAGGGACATGGAGCCTGCAGACCTTGAAGATGGCCCTGAAGGCGGCGTCCTGCAGGGCGGGGTCATCCAATTCCATGACGGTCCTGGCCGCCCAGAAGTAGTCCATCGGGTGCTCGCGCCTCCAAGCCTCGGCATCGAACGCCGAAGAGCCCGGCTCGTTGAAGCCCGATTCCGGCGAAATGCCGGCCATATCAGGAGCCCGCCGCCTTCAACTGGACGAACATCCTGCCGAGCCCGGGGATCCGCTCGAAGCCGTTGCGCGCGTAGAACGCGGCGGCCTCCTCGTCCACGGGGTCGACGACGAGCGCCTTCGCCCCGATGTCGCCGGCGATGGCCACCGCGCGCGCCGAGGCGTCGCGCAGCAGCATGCGGCCGAGCCCGCTTCCCTGGTAGCGCGAGTCGACGCCGAGGACCCCCAGCAGGATGACGGGCACCTCGCTCGGGGCGTTGCGCTTGAGCCAGCCGCCGCCTATCAGGTCGCGGTCGATCGAGGCGCTGGAGAGCGTGTAGAAGCCCGCCGGCGGCTCGGCGCGCACGTCTGTACCGGCGCGGTGGGAGACGTACACGACGGCGCTCCCGCGCTGCCTAGCCTTGGTGGCGCGCGTCGCCAGCCAGCCGTCGACGAAGGGCTGGCCGCTGGAGAACCCCTCGAGCGCCATGCCCTCCTCTAGGTGCACGGGGCGCGTGAACTTCGCTACGCCCATTCCGGCTCCCACTCGAGCAGCTCGCGGAAGGCCTTCGGCATCGGCCGCTCGAGGAGCTCGCAGAACCGGTCGAACTCCTCGGAGGGCAGGCGCATCGCCCGCGCCTCCTCGATGTCGCGCGCGGCGGCCGCGTCGAGGTTCGACAGCGACCACTGGGACAGCGACTGGCCCTTCAGGCGCGCCGCCTCCTCGTAGGCGGCCTTGCGCTCGTCCTCCATGCGCAGGTCCATCCGGCTCGTCTTCGCCGGCTTCTCAAGCGTCGCCGTGGCCATGGCGGCCTCCTTTCCTCGTTGTGCTTGATGTACGGTATTATACCGTACATCAACTGGATATCGCAACTCATGCGAAATGCTCGCGATAGCCGGGCGCCGTCGTCGAGGCCGTAGTCCGCTAAGAACGCCTTCCCCGCGCCATCCTACGGCCACCAGCGGCGACGTTTCAGCAGTCGCATCAGTCCGATTTGCAGTCCGGGCAGTCCGATTTCGGTCAAACCGGCGACGCCGAGGTGACGCGGCGATTGTAATCCGGGCAACCTGCCCGGCGGCATGAGACCGTCTCCGCAGTTACTTATCGGTTACCCATCGCACTGACGCTTCCGGAAGTTTTCGAAAAAAGTTCCCGGAGGTGCTTGTCGGAAGGCCTCCCAGACGCCCAATAGGTGTAAGGCGGAAACCTCCGCGCAGAAAACCGACAAGCAGAACGGAGACGACGATGGCAAAGGAACTGAAGGCGATGACGGTGAGGATCGACGCCGACGTGCACGAGCGCGCGACAGAGGTGTTCGCCGCCCTCGGGACGGACCTCACGAGCGCGATACGCGTGTTCGTTAGCATGGCTGCCGAGGAGGGCGGCTTCCCGTTCACGCCGCGCATACCGAGGAACGGCAGCGGTTTCGGCACGGTGAAAGGATCACCGAACGACTGCCTAGATGCGTGAAGCATCTGACGCCCGCTCCAGGGCACCTCCTAGGTATCCGAGAGCCACCGATTTGCATATGCAGAGCACCTAACCGTCGATTCCGACCGGTTAAGTAAAGCTAGGGCAAAAAAGCTCCATATGAGGGGAATTTGAGAGATTCGAACCGCGTTTCCGCAGGTCATATAATGCGCGAAGTCATTATAGACCATCGAACAGGTGGGCAACAAGTGGGCGATATCGAGGCGATTCTCGTCCTTTCGGGCCGTTTCCGGGGCGAAACTTTCTTGCCCGACAACAAATTTTTCGCCGAAAACGCCAAATTGATTTTCCGCAAAAACGCGTAAATTTGGCTGCTTCTGGCCATCTCATAACTGTCCCGTTTTAGGCCCATCGGTGTACTGCGGGCGCGATATCGGGATGCCCAAGCGGATCACTCTCGCCCCGATTCCCAATGATACTATTCTTCACAACTCCACCGCGCGGTAGCGGAAACGGCGATGGCGTGCCAGACTCGCCTTAAACGACCCTTGTTTGAAGCTTGGAAAGGACGACGTGGAAACCTAATGCAGCAGAGGAATTAGCGGACTACGGAGGCTAGGCCTCTTTGCCAGCACGCCGCGCCCCCACCTCCCCTTGTTGATCATAACGAGATCTCGAAGGGCAGGCACCGGTTAATCACGCACTACCCCAGGAGCACATTGACGAACATGGTCGTGTTGAGGCGGAGACGACAGCCACGGTATAATTCGAGCAAATACAACAAGGATGCGGGCAACGGTCCGCCTTTGATAACCTGAAACGCAGACGCCCGATGAGCATAAACGCAAACAATATCCGCGACCTGCCAAAGCCGTCCTTCATCAACTGGATGGCCAAGGAGGAGAGCATCTCGCTCCACGGCGTGGACACTGCTTGCTACAGGCTCGATTACGAAGTGGACGAGGCTGCGCTCGACGAATGGGCCTTACACCTGAGGCGGCATTACGTTCGCGATGACGAACTCGCCGCCGAAACCCACGGCATCGGCAGAACGCCTTCCGAATACCTGAAAGAATTCATCATCCCCACGGAGAAGCGCATGCGAACCGGCGACTTCGCGGAAATCCTCGTCAGCGACATGCTGCAGTTCGTGGAAGGCTACGAGTCTCCCAGGTACAAGCATTACGGGCGCACGGCCAGCAACGCATCCGAGCGTGGCGTGGACGTCATCGCTTATCCCGCATTCGACCCGGAAGAGCCCAAGGCAAGCGACGAGCTGATTCTGGTGGAAGTCAAATCTGGGGCCGCCTCGCCCCTCCGCGAAGTCCTGAATCGCGTAGGGGCCGACTGCGGCAAAGACGAGGCGCGGCGGGCGATGACCCTGAACTACATCAGGCAGCGAAGCCTCCGGTCCAAAGACGACAGGACCGCGAGCGAGATAGCCCGCTTCCTCATGAAGGGCGACCACAGCTACAAGAGCACGTTCGCCGGAGCGGTCACCGTCGGGGCAAAAGACCTGGAAGGCAAGCTCGACAACATGACCGCCGAAGAATTCGGAGTGCAAGGCTACGACAGGCTATTCATAATCCACGCGGACAAGCTCATGGACCTCATAGAGAACGTCTACGATAGGTGCACGCAATGATCCTCGGCAGGACATCCGACCAGAAGCTCAAGTACGCGAAGGCCAAAGCCAAGCAGGTCGAGTTCTCTGTGAGCCCCGCGCTGCGTCCCCGATACAAGGCCGAATCCGACGACCTCCACTACTCCGCGGTGCTCGCGCTTGCCGACTACGCGGGTGCCCGCATCGACGGGTCGACGGGCGTCGAACTGCTCGGCGATCTCGAAAAGGTCGCATCGTTCTACGACGCGGCCGCCAGCGAGGCGAAGGGAACCTCCTTGGACGACGGTTACTGGCAGCTTGCCATGGCGACATACTTCCTCATCGGGAACTACGGGAGTGCGAAGGTGGCCGCAGCGAGGATCGAAGACGAGCGGCGCTACGGCATCAACTCCGGCATCTTCACCGGCCTTGTGAGGCACCTTCTGGCTTCCGCCCCGCCGCCCGCCGACCTTCCAAACCTCTGCGTATACCTCGAAGGAGGCCAGGTAGACGAGGATGCCGTATCCGAGGAGGCCTGGGGCCTCATGTCATGGGAATCGCCCGAGGAGCTCTTCTTCGGTGAGCTGCTCGTTGTGGCGGTCGCGGACACGCTCGCCGCGAGCTCGCGGAGGCTGCTGCCCGCGTATTCGGGCTTGAATCTTGAAACATGGAAGCGGTATCTCAAGAACGCCAACTCAAGCAAGATACTCTGGCAGGCGCAAGCGAGGATCGGCGAAGCTGGCGTATTCTCTGGTGAAAACTCGTTCATCCAGCTGCCTACGGGCAGCGGCAAGACCAGGAGCATAGAGCTGCTCATCAGGTCGCGCGTGTACGCGAACGCTTGCAACCTCGCGATCGTCGTCGCGCCACTGCGCGCTCTGTGCACTGAAATCGCGGCGGACCTCAGAATGGGCGTCGGGGACATCGCAGAAGTCAGGCGCTCATCCGAGGTGCTCGAGATCGACCCGTGGCTGCAGGACCATGCTACTAAGCCGAAGATCATCGTCTTCACCCCCGAAAAGCTCAGCTTCGTCATGCACCACGAGCCAAATCTTCTCGCGAACGCAGACCTGTTCGTATTCGACGAGGCGCACCTGATTGACAGCACCACACGGGGCCCCGCGTACGAGATGCTCTTGTCGGAAATCAAAACACGCCAGCCCAAAGCCCAGATGGTCCTCATGTCGGCAGTGATCTCAAACGCCGAAGAGGTTGCCAGATGGGCGTTCGGCGACCCATCGCTCGTCGTGATCGGCGACGGGATACAGACGACTGAGAAATCTGTCGGCTCGCTGGCCAAGCGCGGTCCTAGTTTGAACTTCGGAACGCAGGTGTCGTTCGGGACGAAGGAGAGCCCATTCGAACGGGAGTACTTCGCGAACGTCGACCTCGTCGAGCAAAAGCTCACCAAGTTCCCACGCGAAAGGAAAACCCGGCTCTTCCCAGATTTCTTCCAAGGGCGCAGCGAAGTGGCAAGGGACGTCGCCACCTACTATGCCAACCAGCTGGCGCCAAACGGCGCAAGCGCGATCTATATCCCGAAGAAATCGTCGATATGGCCTTACTTCAGGCGGCTTGCCGATCTCGACGCGCGCGGGTGCGAATTGTCCGGCATCAAAGGGATGATCGATCGCTCGGAGATCGAGCGCTTCAAGACGCTGGTCGAACTGCACTACGGAAACGGGTGCGACCTGGCGAAGGGTTTGGCTACCGGAATCCTCCCGCACTACGGCGACCTGCAAGGCTCCATAAGGCAGGCGGTGGAATTCGCAGTGCAGAATTCCCATGTGCGGTGCATAGCGTGCACCTCGACGCTTGCCGAAGGGGTCAACCTCCCTATCAAGTACTTGCTTATCACCGGTGTCAAAACGGGAAAGGACGACCCTAGGACGCGGGATTTCCAGAACCTCATCGGGCGCGCCGCACGATCGGGAAAGTACAGCGAGGGAACCGTGCTCATAACGGATCCTGGAACCAGCCGCGCAACCACGCAAGAAGAGTACGCGCGGCTCTACAGCGAATCGCAAACCGAGGCGTGCCATAGCGCGATCCTCAACCTACTCAAGGACGAGGCGAACCCCAAGCCGAACCAGCGGATTACGGGGTTTCCCGGATTCGCTATTGTCAACGCCATTCTTGAGCATCTGGGCGACGCGGAACTCGAGGCGGACTTAGCCGACGCCTTTGTTGATTCGTTCGGCTGCAACGAAGGCGACGGCAAGCCCTTGGCGGAAAAGCGGATCAAGCCCCTCGAGGCGATAGAGAGCTACATCGCAAACGCGATGTCCGCCGACGGAGAAAAGCTAGACGTCACGCAGTTATGCGTTGCGACTTTCGCATACGCATGCGCCGACGACGAGGAGCGCGAGCGCCTGATAAAGCTCTTCCAGGCAATCAGCGAGGCCCTCGAATCCGAGGATTCCGCACCGCTATGCGGAAGGACGCAGCTCGGCATGAGGAAAGCCCGCGGATTGTCCTCTTGGGTATCCAGGCAATCGAGCCAAGACTTCTTCGCGAGCGACATGTCCGATCTCACCGTACTGATAGAAGGCTTCGTCGAGATAACCCGCCCGCACAATCTCAAGCTGAGCCCAGCACAGCTCAAGCTCGTCGTGGATATGTGGGTCGGCGGCTCGAACATCGCGGAGATCGGCGAAAACCTCAGCCTATCGTTCGGGGCGCTCAACGTTAACCCGAAACCGCAGAACATTGAGCGCATCCTTGCGAATACCGTGAAATACTCCTTGAGTCATTTCGCGTCATGCGTAATCGATGCTCTCGAAATGGACACGCCGTCGGTAGACCAAGCGTGGATTGAAAAGATGAGCGATTTGCAGCGAAAGATCAAATACGGCGTCGTAGACCTGAGAAGCGCGACGGTTTGCGAGGAGCTATTCGACGACCGCATCGTTGCGAACATTATCGTCGACGCTGTAGGTCACGATTGGAACCCGGATGCGAAAACCACACGCAAGGCAATCGAAAGGAAAAGACAGGCAGTTGAAACGAAGCTCGGAAAACTGCCGTCGTACTACCTTGCGGAACTCGATAAATGGTTGAAATGATTGGACCTACGAGAAGCATTGTGCGTTTAAACACACACCTTCATCGTCCCCATCGCGACTAGTCACAAGAATCGGGATTATTAGGTGGGAAGTCAAGCGCCCCTGTCGGGCTTAGCCTCCATCGCGACCCCGAGCCGCCTGAAGCGCGCGTCCCGCTTCCTCAGGCAGTTGTTCACGACCCACGCGCCGCCGAGCCTGTCGGCCTTGGCGGCGCGCGCGTCCATGAGCACGTCGGTGACCGACATCCCCAGCCCTGACCTGGCCATGGCGGCCCTGACCTCGCACTCTATCAGGCCGGACACCAGCATCACGAAGGCGAGGCCCTGCCGCCTGTAGTAGTCCTGCTGGCAGAGCGCGTGCCCGTCCTGCCCGTTCTTGAAGTAGTCGAAGTAGGTCTCGTCCGCCCAGCGCCCCTTGTAGAGGGCGAAGACGGACTCCGCGTCGCGCTCGTCCCGCGACAGCGAGGTCTGCAGCACGTAGACGCCCATGAGCGGCGAGAGCTCCTCGAGCCTGGCCTCCGTGTAGGCCCTGTCGCCCATGTCGATGTGGCGCCTGTAGTTGGCCTGGGTCTCCAGCTGCTCCAGCAGGTCGAGGTACACCACCACGCGCCTGCCGCCCACGACGCGCTCCGCGTACTGCACGAGCGTCGACTTGGACCCGCGCTGCCAGAGGAACGTGCCCGGGAGGTTCGAGGGCTACTTCGGCGACTGCAAGAACGTCTTCTACCTCGTGCCGGAAGACGGCAAAGAACTCGGTATCGCCGAGCTCGCGGAGGTGGTCAGATGGATCGCCCGATAGCAGACCCCCGGCTGCTCGTGGGGGAGGTATCCGAGGTAAGGGGTTCGAAGGTCAAGGTGCGCATATACAGCGAGGCCAACGAGTCCCACATCTTCTATAACGGTAGCTTGGTCCGAGGCGTGTCCGTAGGGGGCTACGTGAAGATTCCCTGCGGGTTCGACGACGTGATCGGTGCCATAGAGGGGGACTACCAGCAGGAGAGCCGCGTTCGTCCGGGCGACGACCGCGAGGCGCCGGGGTCATACCTCGAGCGCTATGTGGACGTCTCCGTGTTTGGCGTCATGAGCCAGGGTCGGTTCGACCGGGGCGTCACCGTGCTGCCGCTCGTAAGGTCGAAGGCCTACGTCCTCGCGCCGGACGAGCTCGACGCGATCAGCTCCCCGGACGGCGGCGAGGGCAAGGGGGGCTTCCGGATAGGCGCGCTCGCGGGACATGGCGGCGTGCCGGTCACCGTGCCCGCCGACAAGCTGTTCGCAAGCCACATAGGCGTCTTCGGCAACACGGGGTCGGGTAAGTCTAACACGCTGTGCAGGCTCTACACCGACTTTCTTGCGCTTCGCGAGAATCCAGGCGGCACGCGGAACAGGTTCGTGGTCATCGACTTCAACGGCGAGTACGTTGGCAGGCAGGTGCTGACGCCTGACAAGACGACCTACGAACTCAGCACCAGAAAGGGAGGAGGTGACCGCATTCCCGTACCGAGCGACTTCTACTTCGACGTGGACACGTGGGCCATGCTCAGCCAGGCCACGGACAGGACGCACAGGCCGCTCCTGCGGCGTCTTGTGAGCGTGGCATCGGCAATCAGCCAGGCAAGCGACAAACCCGCATGCGTCGCCGGCATGCTCAAGAGGCTGCAGCCGGGTGAGGTCCACGCCACAATGCTCCCGCACGTACCGCGCAAGTCGTTGCCGCCCTGGCGGGGGTTTATCTCGATGATGAACGGCTCGCCCGACTCCGTCACGTACGCCTCCACGTTGTACTCGCCGTGAAGCACGCCAGCCGCCCCGAGCGCCGCACGCAGCGCGTCTTTCACCGCGTCGACCACGCGCTCTTCCCCTTCCAAGGGAAAGACGTACGTCGCGGGAATCGCGGGGGCATGTCCGCATCGTACAGTGAGAAAGAGCCCGTCCCACAGCACGTCTCCCCCATGCACGAACACCTCGCCCTCTATGGTGGCGCGCGACGCCATGGGCACGTGCTCCTCCACGACCGCGTGCCCGTTGCGGGACAGCCGCGCGCACGCAGAGATGGCCCGCTCCAGCGCGATGCGGTCGCCCGGGTCATGCACGACGGTCGTCCCCCTGGACCCCGAGCACTGGTCCGGTTTCACCACGACGGGAAACGCAAGCTCAAACATGGCCTCCTCGACAAGCCTCAACGGGCCATCGCCACACACGAACCGCGGCGCGAACAACTCCGCCCGCCGTTGCAGCTCCCGAAACCTCGCCTTGGAGGAAAGTGTCGCAATCGCCTCCACGGGGTTACCCACCAACCCCAAACAGTGCGCGATGCGTGCAACGTCGCACATGGCGTACTCCGATTTGGCAGCCACGCCATCCACGCGCCTTTCGATAGCGACGCGGAGCAGCCCGTCCCCGTCCTTCGTGCTCACGCGGCGGAAGTCGTCCGCAAGAGCCGCGCCAGGTGCGGCCCCGTCCCAGTCGCACACCACCGCGCGGTAGCCTTCGTGCCTCGCGGCCTCGATGAGGGGGACCTGCGCGTCGCCCGCGCCAATGATGAGTATGGACTTTGCCGACATGCCACCCTCCCTAGCTACTCGGCAAACATCTGATTTCGGCTGCGACTCCGATACGCCAGCGTCATCAAATATAGACACCTCAGGAGCAGCGGATTGCGGCTCTGCGCATACAGACTCGCCATCCGCACGTGGGCGGAGTACGCGGGATCTCGCAGGACCTCGCGGCGATGCTCCTTGGCAAACCGCTGCATGTCGTCCAGCTGCTGTCTGGCCCCTTCCCGTTCATCACGCGTGCAGCCGGCACACCAGCGCCAAGCGCGCTTATCGCCTCCAAGCACGCGGCAAGCGACAGCCGGTAGTACTCGTCGCACATCGGCCCCAACACCTCAAACCGCTCGCGGTACACCAGCCAGTAGTCCACGAGGCTCTTCATCGAGTGCACGTTGGACAGGCTTCCCGCGCGGTTGCGGTAGTGCACGAGGCGCTCAGGCACGTACTCGAGCCTTCACGCGCGTCTCAGCAGCTTGTACGTGGTCGCGATGTCCTCGAAGATCATCCCCGTGGGATAGCGCACCCCATCGAACAGATCCGCTCGGTAGAGCTTGTTCCACGCGTCGTGACTCACGTAGTCGATGCCGTTGCCCGTGAGGTACGTGCGCAGAATCTCTCCCCCTTCGATCACGCGCCTCTCCAAAGGCCCGCCGGACTCGCCCGTGCCGTTGGCGTACTCCTGGAAGAACCTGCACGCCACGACGTCCGCGCCCGTAGCAAGCGCCTCGCCGACGAGCGTCTCGTACGCGCGCTCCTCGAGCCAGTCGTCGCTGTCCAGGAAGGCCACGTACTCGCCGGTCGCCCTCGCGAGCCCGAGGTTCCTCGCCTCCGACAGCCCCCGGTTGTCCGTGTGGTGCACCGTCACGCGACCGTCGCGTGCGGCGCACTCGTCACATATGACCCCGCCGCCGTCCGTGGAGCCGTCGTCCACGACAAGGACCTGCAGGTTTCCATACGTCTGGCCGAGGACGCTTTCCAAGCTCTGCCGCAGATACCTGTACACGTTGAACACAGGCACAATAACCGAGATCAGCGGGTCGCGAGCACACCCGTCAGCCATGGCGTCACCTCGATTCCTGGTATCCATGCCGCGCGTGCTGGCACTCGTCCGCCGGAAGGCGATATGCGGGAAAGAACCCGTCGGCACCCGCCCGGCTCTCGTCGCCTGCCAGGGAGCACAGCCTCCGGAACTCCTCCCCGAGGAACACCCGCCTCCCGACGTGGAACCTGCCTGTCCCGCCTTTACAGAAAGTCTGCTTGAACCGCAGCACGCCGTCGCTTCCGGAGCCCACGCCGCCGCCCAGGTATAGTGTCTTGCATCCGTGCTCGCAACCCCAGAGTGCGGCCTCGTACATGAGCAGGTTCATGGCCACGCCGCCCGCGTACTCGTGCACGCTTCCGCCCAGGTGGTAGTTCATCATGCCGTTGCAGGCGAGCATGATGGAGGCCGCCATCACAGCGCCTTCCGCCTCCGCCCAAAACACCAAGGCCTCATCGGGAAGGTCGCATCGGAGCGACTCGTAGAAGCCGTCGCCGAAGCGGCAGTACCGACGGGCGTCCACTCGGTCCATGGTTGGCTCGTACACGTCCCTGAAGGCGCGGTACGCCTCAGCCGTCCGCCCGCTGCGCACCTCCACACCCAGCTTTCGCGCCCTGCGCACCCTGTTGCGACAGGTGCTCGTCATGCTGGCCCACAGCGCCTCGGGACTCGAGAGGACGACGCACTACCTCGCCCAGAGGCATCACGTCGTAGAGGCCCTCGCACGCGGCGTGGTTGGCAAACATGGGGTGGAAGCGCACGAACTCGCACACGATCCCAGCCTTTGCGCACCACCGCTTGTACGCTCGGAACAGCCCTTCGACATCCTGGCCCTCCACGAGCCAACCGCCGTACCCGTATGGTGTCGCAAGGTCAAAGAGCCTACCGCTCTCCACGCGCCTTTTAAGACGCGGGGCATCGCCAACGTCGCGGCGCATCACCACGTTTATGCCGCGCGTCCCGTCCGCCCCGTCGTAGCTCACGAGCAAGGGCTCGCCATCGCCGTGCCGCATCCCACTCGTCCGCGCGGTCGAGACCAAAGACCGTTAACGATTCGTCTGCCATGCGCATGCTCCACCATCGAATCAAAACACACTCATTGCAGTATAGTGCCTGACTTTGGTATTTAACTCCCATTTATGGTGCTACGAGGTCCCCTAGCCACTTTTTTGCTGGCGGAGGGGACTTCTCCCTTTCCCCGCAGAGTCTCGAGCGAACAGCCTGCGATCGCCTTGACCTCGCCCCTGGTCAGGTTGAAGTGCAGCAGGGGCAGGCCGGTCCTGGCCGCCAGCCCCTCGATGATGGGCGTGCGCCTCGAGACGTTGACGTACCTCCTGTCCGACGCCTGGCACACGTTGAGCCCGCGGAGGAGGCCCATGACCTCCTCCGAGCGGAACTCGTCGCCCAGCACCTTCACCTGCAGCAGCCGGATCAGCAGCACGGCGATGTAGCATATGAGGAAGTGTCCGGTGATGGTCGATTGCCTCCGCAGGTAGACGGGACGCGCGTCGAGCTCCGACTTCATCACCTTGAAGCTCTCCTCGATCCGCCACAGCTGGTGGTAGGCGTCGTACACCTCGCGGGCGGACATGCCGACCTCCGAGGTGACGATCATGTTGTAGCCGGCGACGGACTTGGCCCTGCGTATCGCCTCGTGGTTGAGGGTGGCCACCACCCTCGTCCCGTCCTCCATCTCGCCCTCTCCGTCCACGGCCGCGAAGGTGACGTACTTCGCGCTGTCGCCGTACTCGCCCCTCTTCGCGGCGGCCAGGCGCAGCGCCCTTGCCTTCTCCACCTGCCTGTTTATCTCGTACGTCTGCTTCCTCGCGAGCTGGGGGCTGTAGGTGACCACCCGCTTCTCGGGGAGGCGGACGGCCCTCGTCCGCCCGTCCTCGCCGGCCACCCTGTACTCGAAGTCGTCCGTCACCTCCTTGTAGCTCCAGGCGACGCCGCCGGAACCGTCGGCGACGTCGGTCCACCCGTCCCCCGACAGCGCCCAGGCGCGATCGGCCGCCGGCAGGGTCTTCACCGACTTCGAGAATATGTAGCCGTCGCCCGAGAGCACGGCGTCGGCCACGTTGTCGGCGCAGTCGGGCCCCTTGTCGGCCACCCTCACCGTGCGGCCGGAGATGGCGTGGCGCTCCTTGAGCTGCGCCACGACGCGTCTGATCTGCGGCTTCTCGCTCTCGTTGCCGGGGAACACGCTCATGCCGACCGGCACGCAGTCGGCGTCGAGCAGAAGGCCCATGCCCACGATCGGCTCGGGCCTGTGCTCCTTGGAGGGGCCCTTCCTGCGCAGGTCGTCCTCGCGGCCTATCTCGAAGTAGAAGTTGGTGCAGTCGAAGTAGGACTTCGACGTGTCCCTGGGGAAGAGCGCCGCCACGCGGGCGTTGTATATCTCCACCACCTTCTCGCACTCGTCCCCGAGGTAGGCGAGCCCGTCGTAGAGCTGGTCGAGCGAGAAGCCCGCCCCCACGCCCTCCATCAGCGGCAGGACGTCGTGGAAGGTCCTCGACTTCGAGCAGGGCGCGACGCAGCGCGCGTACACCAGGGACGACAGCAGGTCGGCCAGCGAGAAGCGGAAGCCGGAGGGGACCTGCAGGTATGCGAGGTCGCCGGCCACCCCCAGCGCGTCGTCTATCGCCTTGATCGCGAAGTGGCCGAGGTGCCGCTCGGCCGGCTCGGGGCCGATCTCGCGCACCTTGTCCTTCTCCCTTGCCGCCTTGCGCTCGGCGTTCATGGAGGCGACCTCGGCCCTGAAGTGGGCGACCGGGTCCGCGATCCCGGACTCCCTGAGCTCGTGCTCGTAGCCCACGGCCCTCACGGACCGGTTGACCGTGTGGCCGCGCTGCGGGTCCCAGTGGCTCTCGTAGATCTGGAGGTAGAGCCCCTTCTTGTTCTTCGTCTTCTTGAGGAAGTAGGCCATGCCCGTCCCCCTGTCAATAGATAACACCATAGCACCATATAGAAATTCTACCAGAGACCACTTTGTCAAGTCAAGCCAAAACGCAAAAAAATACCAGCTCAAGGCTGGTTTTCACAACGGGAATATGTGCTCGGAATCCTAAGAATCTGTGGTGCTAAACGCTAAAGACGGGTATCGCGAGAATGAGCGTACCGTCGCATCCCCACTCGTCCGCGCGGTCGAGACCAAAGACCGTTAACGATTCGTCTGCCATGCGCATGCTCCACCATCGAATCAAAACACACTCATTGCAGTATAGTGTTGGAAGCACCCTGATAACCAACCATAGACTCTAGTAAATGAAATCAGCATCAGTCCTCATCGCGATGTTTCGTGTCCTTGGCATCCAGTTTTTCATCTGTGCGCCTCGCCGACTCGAGATTCATGTCGAGCTCAGTTCTAACAATTTGCGCAAGTATCTCATCCTGTTTTTCTGGGGTACTAAATCTATCGATGAGGCTTACGCTTGAGAGGAAGCGCTCATCCTCATGCAAAGCATCGTGGTAGTGATTCAGTTGGGTTAGCGAACTCTTATACACAATCAATGCTGTTCCCGCCACTAACTCGGTAATGGCACCACCTACCGCAAGGACTATAGACGCCTCCGTGCCCAAACCAAAGACGGCTGGAAGAACAGCACCTATAATGAGGAAAACGAAACCCGCAACGCACAGCGCCCGTGCAAGTCTAAAGGCAGATCGAGCCTGGTCCTGGCTCCATTTATAGTATTGGTTGATGTCCTCCAGATTGATGAGCATGCGTTCGATGGCATTCATACTTCGTGTCTTAGCAATAGGCCCCTCGTCCATGTCTATGGGATAGTAGCCATCATCATCCGCAATCACTCTCCTGAGCCTTCTGTAGTACTGGGCGGCGTCAAGGCGCTCATTGCGTCGGCTCCCCTCACGCAAAGTCTCAAGAGCCCAGACCACGACAGGAGTTACCAGCCTCAGATAGGCAACAACGAAGACGCTGCTCAGTACAATGCCGAGGAATACAAAGAGCGCGCGTCCGAAAGGATACGGAACCACACTCTCTATAAGGTCTCGTATTTCGCTCCTATACGCCAGGACAAAGAAAAAGAGTGTTAATGATACCAGCATACCAAACAGCGTTCGCCAAGGTATTCGGAAGTTCTTGAACATCTTGTGGAGGCTAGCAACCGACCCGACTGACGTCTCGCCAATTAAGGCTGATAGGACTTCGGATACACGCAAACAGTCCTCGTCACCAGAGCCCTCGCACGCTAGGTATCCATAGCCAGCCGCAGTGATTTGGTCCGAGGGAATCCGTCCGTTCAGGGACACCACCAGCGTCGGAATACCCTCGTTGCTCGAGAATAACGACACGAGCTTGAGAACCCTTTGTACAAATGATTCGTTAGAGACGCCAGCGTTTACCAAGGCCACCACCACATCTGCCGGTGGAAGCGTCTCGTTTCCCCTTGGGAAGGTGGTGGGATCAACAAAACTATAGCCATCAATTTCCGGCGTATACTCAAAAATCCTTGTGGCATATGTGAGCTCATTCAACGTGCAAAGCATGACAGCATGCATGTGCTAGCCTACCCTTCCGAGCAATGTGCGTCCCACGAGTTGTGCCCCTAATCTAATAGTCCAGCTCGATTCTTGTACTGAAATCGCTGAAACCCGACCTCTCGATTTCCCTTGCCAATGCCATGAGCTCATTTGCCACATAGTCTAGGGAACGGCTCCCCAGGCATCTAAAAGCATCCCTGTAAAGGACAAGATATCGTATGATTCGCGTTACGAGCCTCTTGTTCACATCCCTCAAGTATTCATCCGCGTCTTCACGGTGGCTATTTAGTAGATACATACGGTAACGCTCGATGTATCCAATGTGCTGAAAAATGAGCCTCGACTCGTAGCTTTGCTTTGTTCCCACCTCGCCATCCCAGCTGTCTTTATGATAATTGAAGAATGATCCGGAGATGTACTCCTCTTGGCTCATCGCGAACGATTTCATCGCTCGCTCTGCGAACAATACGGAATTGCGGCAACAACCTCTCACGTCACTGAAAACCGTATCGATTTTCGCCTCGAACTGGTATCGCACCGCTTCAGTTTCGTTTGTTACATTCTTTTCGCTCTCGCTGCAGAATAAGGGTTGATAGCCTTCGTCTCTCACCGCACTCGAGTTTGAGTCATGTCGGCTCAGCATAAACTCGAAGTGTGGGACAACATACTCCATGTACGCTCTCCCGGCCGTACATAGGACAATCTCGGAATAGCGGCCCGTATCCCAATCCCCCTCATCAAACATCTGGGCCTGCCGCTCCAAATCGCCAATTCGATAGGGTATTACCATATCGAATACCAACAGGCGTCTCCACACCTTTCGTCCCTCCTCGCACAGGTTCCACACCGTCGAGGCAATTCGGGCAGAGCCGAATCCTAGCGGCACCAGAAGCTTGAACATGTCGAGCATCGAGCAACGACCGCCCTTTTCGTGCAGGATCGTCAATACGATTCTGGAGAGGCTAATCAGTCCATCTTCGTTCCAGTTACTGAGATCAAGCTTCGTCTCGTATAGCTTCTCTTGTTTGAACGTGTCAAGCAGCAGACAAAGGAGAAAGCCATTAGCACCATCCGTCCCGCCCTGATAGTCGGGGGCATTCTTGTATAATCCTATCAATTCTTCAATCATAGCAGGTGGGTACTCAACAGCTATTCCGCATAACCTTTCTATGCACGTTCTCACATTTCCGTTAAATAATCGCATGAAGCGCTTGCTGTGGTATGCGATGTGCGTCAGGTTCCGAACCCGCATTAGGTCATCCATGGTCTCCGAGCGATTATACGGCTCCGAATTCTGGTAGTACTCGATTCTCCTCAGCAGTATCTGTTCATGATCATAGTAGAATTCAGGCAAGCGGGCATCTGTCCACCCGGCAATGTCTTCCCAGTCAGGATGTATCGTTTGATATCGGCCCGCAGTCGCCATGCGGGTCGTAAATATCACGAGGAGTTTGGTTTCCCCACAGACCTCTCTTACCTGCCTTCCTCCAAAGCTCGCGTCATTCCTTAGGTTATCGCCAAAGAAATAGTTGCAGTCATTCGCAAATCGCGTGAACGTAGATAGCAGCTTCGCCTCTTCAGCCAGCACGCTCATGGAGTCGGAGTTATCTATTACCCAGACGATTGGACGACTACGGTCATCGGAGATTTTGTCATAGAGCAGCAACATTAATTCCAGAAAGAGAAGGAAGCACATGTAGTCTGTCTCATCGGTGAACTCGCGCTCAAATTTGGTTAGCAATGCGCGTATTGAGCTTTTCTTAGTCTTGCCGGTCAGAAGTGCGGCACGCATAAGCGTGCTCAGTCTCTCGAGGCTAGGAATCTGCTGCGAAAAACGGATAGTTTCGAAAATACCTTCTTTCACGACAAGATCAAAGTAGTCACAGAGAGCCATGGCATTGCCGTAGGTTGCAACAAGATGCGAGATGCGCACTATAAAGGGCTCAACAGCTCGATTGCAACCCTCATAGTCCACGACGTCATACGTCCCAATAATGTCTCTTTTCGTCCATAGGAGATGGTGGACATAAGTCGTTTTCCCACAACCCGCGTACCCTGAGACATGCAGCACGCTTACCTTCGCAAACCTGTTGTTGAGTTCTCGAAAAGCCTTTTCAACTTTTCTATCGAACATGTCGTTAGCATTGGCATGAGTACCATGGCGCACCCTATCTGCATACAACTGCGTATGGAATGTCTCCTTATCTAGCTCGTAGTCAAAGTTCACCCTAGGCTCTTTCGAATATGGCGTAGCCTTAAGGAGATATTCGATTGAGCTTGAGCAGATATCGCCGTAAAACCTCTTCATCGTTTTCCTCCCTACAGAACCTCAATGACGTTTCTGAAGGCACCACATGCCATGGACATCGCATATGCCTGCAGGGCATCCTTCATCATCTCGCTTTTGCCCGCATCCTCATGAAGAGCATTCTTCTTCTCGCCCCAATCACAGACAGCTTTGATTATTGCCCATTTATCGAACCCTTTGTCCTCCACCAGATTGGACTTGAGGATACCAGCACCCTCCATCTCACCCCCTAGAGGTACCGGCTTGCTTCCTCCTAGCTGTTTTAGGACAGCAGCTTTCACTTTGCCACTGCTCATGAGGCTGTTGCAGCAGAGTATTCTTCCTATAGATACGCTAGCATTGAAACTCTCATTGTCCGCACAAAGTATGCTACGAGCCTGCAGATAATTGAAACGATACTCCAGCAGGTCCACAAAGGTCTGTCTAGGCGAGTCTCGATACTCCTCTTGCACCTCAAAACGGGTCTCTTCGGAATTCTCGTCATCTCGGTAGTTTATTCTGAACGTCACGATTTCACCAGAGACGAACACTGACCCAACGGTATGCTTCGTAGAATTGATTCCATAGCAAACGCCGAGGAGAAAGACACAGCTGGGATTGAAAGCCTTGGAAGCCTTGTTGAGCGCAACGCGGGCATACTCCTCGCCCGTATGCATCGTATGCATATGAACAATTGTATGCTCAGGCCGTTGAAAGACGTTAAAACAGGCCGAACCGACCATATAGCTATCGATGGGACTTCCGTTCTCCTCCGCTAGCCAGTGGAGTAAGACCGCCTCTTCGACAGGATTAGCCGTAAGAACTAATATGCTTTTTGGACTCAGCAGTTTACGAAACTGCTTGCGAGATATATGACCTCGTGAACACACATACGCATGCTTAGCTTCCGAATAAGCAGCAAAATACTCGTATGCCTTTCGACAAATCACCTCATTTTCCTCATAGAAGCACCTGAGGTTTTCCGCTGCATCCTCGCTTGCCCGCCTCTGCCTTTCCTTTTCTAATCCCTTCGCATATTCATTGTCAGCAATATTCATAGCTCCTCGTCTCGCCTAATCAAGTCTGTCCAACCGAGTTCCAACAGCACGTTCATCGCGTTAAAGCCATAAGGCGGCACACGCGAAAGTGCGGTGACCATAAGCACAGGGCTTGTCCATACGGCCATTCTTTTCGCATCATCGCTTGGTAGCACTTCCAATCTCCCGCCCCTGTTAAGGACCTCCTCAGATTCTCGTGAGCCAACCACTTTGTTGTAGCCACTCCACCCGACGCAGTGCGACAACGCCACAATAAGCCCGCAGCGTGAGTATCTACATGGTACGAGTTGCCTGCGCCGATATCAGACCCCCTAGTCGCGCTTCGATGTCACCTATGAGCAATTGTACGCTTCCAACGAACCCGGTCAGTACTTCCGTCATTCTTATGCCTACACATTCAACCACTTGAGCTCATGACGGAACAACAGCCACGCAATGTTGTATGCACGTAAATGGTCAAAATGGCTCCACTCTCGTTGTTTACCTTTCGACTCAAAGCACGAGTACGACGTCTGGTGTTCGCTCGTCGTTGAGGCATCGGGACAGTTGAATCTGAATCCTGTCAATTGATGGATAGAAACCTTAGCATTCCCACAATAAAGCCGTATCCGACACATCCGACATATACCAACGCATCCCTTACCCTCCTAACTTCGGTCGTAGTGCATGGAACTGCGCATAGGAACTCCCCTAGGCACTCGAGCTGACCTTTCGCATCGCCATACGCAGGTCTACCAGCAGACGAACGGCTGCAGTGCCGTACCTGCAACACTCCTGCAGGCGAGAGCCAACCAGCCCCGATACAACCCAAAACCGAAGACGGAGCATGGATTATCGCAGCCCGCCCCATCGTGCACATCCCCTTTGTCGGCGTGTCGCTCTCATTCACTCAATGGCGCCACTCCGTGCAATCGGCACCATCATCCTTCGCCCTCATGTCATGCGTCTAGGGCAAAGCCTGACCGACGGCAAATAGAACATACAAGCATGTCCGCAGCCTCCCACAGAAAACCTGCGACACTTTCACCCCATCCTCACGCACCGGAACAGCACGTTCGCGTCGTAGTCCGCAGGCCCGACGACGGGGGCGACCTCTTCCGGGCAGCCCTCGCCGCGGATCTCCTCCACCTCGAACCCGGCTTCCTCAAGGAAGCGGCGCACGCCTATGCCGAAGACGCGCAGGTGGTCGTCCTGCCCGAAGCGTCGCAGGCGGACCCCCGCGCTCACCGCGGGGTCCTCGTCCAGGAGCTCAACACTCGGGTTCATGGGAAACGAGCAGATCAGGAATCCGGCCGACCGCAGCACGCGCCGGACCTCTGCGAGCGCGACGCGGAAGTCGTCCACGTGCTCCAACACGTGGTTGCACACTACGACGTCGAACGACCCGTCCAGCAGGCCTGTGTTCTGGATGTCGAGCCTTAGCTCCGCACCGCCCACTATTGGTACCGCGAGCGCTTACTCCTCAGACAGATGGCAGTATCTCTTTCAGATTTCGACGTGCCGTGCCACCGACACGTTCACCTTCAATCGCTGTTTCGCCGATATCGTGAAGCGCACGAAAGGCGTCCGTCGCATCGCTGTCGTAAGGTACTTTCTGCGGAATCGGGAACACTCGCAGGGCTATCCTTCCCATGCAGTCAACCCTCTCGTACGACCGTAAGCTAGCGTCTGGTCTCACGTATCCTCCTCTCTTCCTCAAGCAGCCGCCGGATAACTACCGGGTTCGATAGGTCTGGCGACGCCCTCAGACCCTTCTCGAGCTTGTAGAAGAGCAAGAGGTCGTCTGCCACCGGCTTGACGAACGCGTTCATGAGGTCCCTTGCTTCCTCAAGGCTCTCGCATGCCGGCGATCCCTTCACGCCGATCTGCAGGAGGCCGACCATCTTAGGCGGGTTGCCGTCATAGGCTGGGCAGATGACGCGCTCTGCAAAGTACTGCTTGTGCATCTCCTCGCCCGAGCCCAGGGAATCTGCGACTGATTCCGAGGCGCCTGATCTCGGGGCAAAGTGCTTGGCCCGCGCGTAATAGAGCTTCTCCGCAACGTCGTCCTCCGTCATCAGGTACACCGTCGTCCTGTCCCCCCGCTCTATACCCCCGACGAACATGCTGTAGTCGAAGTGTCTTTCGAACGACCTGCCCCTAACGACGTGGTAGTAGCGTGGCGTGTCGCTCGCCACGGTATATGCGTAGGCGATGGTCTCGATTCTTATGTCGCTGTCTACGGACGCCCCCTCGTCGAGCATGACGTACGTCACCTCGAACACCGGATCGTCGCCATAAAGCAGCACGAGCATGTCGAGCAAGGTCGCGCACGCCCTTTTGCAGAACGAGTTGTACTGGCCGTCATGGATGCTGAAGTGTCCGGCCGTCACTATGCCATGGGCGGCATAGTTCGCGAACTCGGCGTTCTGTTGCACAAGCTCGCCCATACGCCGTGTGAGCATTCGGTAGGCGCGAAGCCTGCGGTCAAGTTTTGAGACGTCTCGGGCAGCCACACGCGCCTCCTCCTCCGCCCTGTCGCGCTCGAGGAGCGTCTGCCATGCGACATACATGTATGCGCCAACGCATGCGGTGAGGAAGAGTGCCAGAACCGTCTTGCCGTTTGCGCCAAAGCTACGATCGGTCACGATCTCGTACCAGAGTGTAGCGCACCAGGCGGGCACGATGGCCAGGAAGAGGTCCTTGGTTACCTCGTACCTGCGTGGATGTCGCGCCATCCACGCAAAGATGACGTGAAGCAGGGAGCCGTCATCTGCAGAAGCCATGGCTCTTCCTCCTTTCGTGGGCGGACTCATTGCTCACTTCCACCAGACATGCCTGCGCAGGGTCTTCCGTCGAGACAACTGCGGCGACGGCATGCACGTACAACAGCGTTGCTCGAGTCCTGACTCCATGGGAAACATGGCAACAGGTGGTCGTTGCGTGCGGTGCAGAGTCGTCAACCCTCCAGCCATTGGCGGACACGGTACGAGCGCGAGAACGCAGCCACGGCCATCGGCCCGTTCCATCGGGCGAGTAGAAAGGCGAGCTTGGACCTCAGCGGTATGGTCGGGGTCAGAAGCACCTCGAGGCTGTGTTCACGCACAAAAAGCCGCATTTCCTCCATCTCGGCGGCAATAGACTCTCGTTCACCTTTCGAAAACAAGGAGAGCTGCGTATGAGCGTAAACCACCGTCCCAGCGCACTGCCTCAGCGTGGCGTCGTGGAGGTGTCGAGACCTGCCTGACAGCCCCCTGTACCTGCCGCTGAACGCCCTCCAGCGGCCTGCGAGCATCTCCGTCGACACGACGCTCGTGATGCTATCCGCTCGCTCCCGGTAGTGGAACAGGACATCGGTGACGCAGCAGACCCTTCTCGCCCTGTCGAATACCTTCCAGACACCCTCCACGTCCTCGCAGACGAAGCCCTCGGCGAACTCGAAGGAGCTCAGAAGCTCCCTCCTGAACAGCTTGCCCCAGGCAGGCTCTGGAATGTACCCGTCACAGACGAGCGCGTGTAAGCCCTCGTCGTGCGTATACATGGCGTACGCATCAGGCTTCGGGTACACGACGCTCGTGCCATCAAGCCGCTCCCTCGTATACCTGCACACCACGATATCGGCGTCATGGGAGACAGCTGATGACACAAGCGCCTCGACCGCGTTGGGCTCGATCCAGTCGTCGGAGTCGACGAAGAGCACGAAGTCTCCCCGCACATGCGCGAGTCCGAAGTTACGTGCGGCTGAGAGACCCCGGTTCTCCGAATGAAACACCCTGACCCTGTGGTCGCGCGAGGCCACCTCGTCGCACAACATTCCTCCGCCGTCCGTCGACCCATCATCCACGACGATGGCCTCGATGCGGGCGTGGGTCTGTTGCGCGATGGACTGCAGGCACTCCCCTACGTATGGCGCGACGTTGTCGACGGGCACCACGAGAGACACCAAGGGCAGTCCGCAACCCACGCCACTACGCCTTCCGCCAGACCATCTTGTTGACCACGCCCACGTAAGACTGGATTATACGAACGACCTTATCGGAGACGTTCGTGTCCACGTAGTCGGGCACGGGGACGCCCAGGTCGCCGTTGGCGACCATGGAGACGGCCAGGTCAACGGACTGCAGCAGGCCCATCGTGTCGATGCCAGAGAGGACGAAGCAGCCCTTGTCGAGCGCCTCGGGACGCTCGGTGCTCGTGCGGATGCACACTGCGGGGATGGGGTGGCCAATCGACAGGTAGAAGCTCGACTCCTCCGGCAGGGTGCCGGAGTCGCTCACCACGCAGAACGCGTTCATCTGCAGGCAGTTGTAGTCGTGGAAGCCCAGGGGCTCGTGGGCGATCACGCGCGGGTCCAGCTCGAAGCCAGACGACTCGAGCCGCTTGCGGGACCTCGGGTGGCAGGAGTACAGGATCGGCATGTCGTAGCGCGCCGCCATCTCGTTGACGGCAGTAAAGAGGCTGATAAAGTTCGCCTCCGTATCGATGTTCTCCTCGCGGTGGGCGGACAGCAGGATGTAGCGGCCGGGCTCCAGGCCGAGGCGCGCGTGGACGTCGGACGCCTCGATGCTCGCCAAGTTCGTGCGTAGCACCTCGGCCATCGGCGATCTGAATCAGCGCCGGCAAATCGCGGGTCGCCCCTTTGCCCGACTCGACCATGCCCGCCACCGAGCCGATGCTGTCTAGCATGGTCGCGTTTGCCGCCGCCTCGAGGGACTCTCCGTCGAGACAGCGGAGGGGAGGCGTCGCTTTGCCAGCTTTGAGGTTGCCCTCCACACTGCCATACCAGAAGTTGCTGGAACGCGCCCTTCGGCGCCGCGGAGGAAGGTCGGTCCCTTCGTACCGGCAATCCTCGCACACTCCTCCAGGAACCCGTCGCGGTCGTACTCCCATGCCGACGAGGAGTCGACCGCAACCGACAGGTACGAGAGCATGTCTTCCCTCGGCTCGGTGATCCCTCCAGTGCAGCACAGGGATTAATGCTCCAAACCACACAGGGAGCAACGCGCCGACGACTATGCCAGTAACGCCGCCTAGCGGGGCGCGCTTCCGGCCCTACACGCACAGCTCCCGGTTTCGAGCCTTCGCATACGTGTCGGTCATGCCAGCAATGGACTCGACGATTGTGCGCACGAGCAGCCAACGCTTGAGGGCGAACTCCTCGTCCCTGTCCCGGGGCGAGGTGCCAGGCGCGGGCAACCCCCGGATGTCGGCGGCGTGTATCCTCTCGACCTCCCATCGCGACACCGTCATGCCGCTCGACTTAGGCAAACAGCAGCCGCTACAGCCAAAGTCTGAACGACTCTGACATAGCCAAAAGGAGGGTCGGGTATCTTTCTATTCAATAATCAAGCTATGCGATACTTGTCTTTGAAGAAGTTCACGATAGCGTTCCTTAACCCTTTATAGTCACCTTTAGTGTAAGTAAGGCATGTCCAGTTATTAAGGTCTGTAGGCAAGTGTCCGATTAAGCTCTGCTCTGAGATGAGCAATACGTCTTTATCTAGTCCCAGCGCGTATCCCAGTTCGAAGAACACATTAAGGTTCTGCTCATCCACCTTAACAATCACAAATCGCGAACTCCTGATTCCCTTGCACACCGAATCCAAAATCGTTCCGTGAGGAGGGTTCTCGTCGGCACGAACGCACGCAAGACCGACATCCTTTAGGGCGGGCTGGATTCCATACTCGTAGGCGTGTGCGTTCTCATCAAACTCTGTGAATCGCATCACAACGAACGCGGCGTTCCATCGAACCAGCTCTCGCATCCCAACGGCATCTTGTCGTACGTAGCGCAGAATGCGTCTCACTGCATCGAGCACCTCCTCACCTGTACCATACATGCGCAGAGTCGCTTTGCAGGAGGGGCAAATAACGCCGGCCGACATGCCGATGCGAATATCCTTCTTGTACTCACACATGTCAAACATGCAGCCATTAGTGGTTTCGTGAACGAGCCTGAGCTCCATATCTTCGGTCAACTCAGCCTCGAAGCACAGCGAAGCCTGAGCGATTTGGTAGCACAGATATGAGGCAAGCGCTGGTGGAGCGTAGTGCTCCTCCCAATCCGACGTGGTGATTACGGAAATGTGTTCTTCTTCATGAGAGAACCAGTTGTCATCGAATGGCGCCTCAATGACATAAACTACACTTCGCCGCTTAGAACTATAGTCACTGCATCGTTGAAACGCGTCTCTCCATGACAGCTCGTCCCTCCCCAAAGTCCATCTGCCTTCGTCGATTCCAAGCTCGTCGGCGATGTAATGGAAGTAGTTCTGCAAGCCATTCAGCGCACCGATTGCCTGCCTGATTTTCCGGACTTTTGGGTGCATTGCGCAATAGCGCACGACAATGTCCAACATGGCCTCCCTTCCTTCTTGGAATTACGGATGCTCGGGATCCCGCGTAAACACGCCCTTTGACTTGCGTGCCACCGTATAGGAGTAGCCGATCACTTTAATCTCAGGTTTCTTACCTGCCTTTACGGCCCCTCTTGATGTAGTAAACCGTCCTGTCACTCCTTTCGTTCTTTGTTTTGTTAATCGTACCTTCACCTTTGCCATAGCCCCTCGATTCCACGACGTCCCACATTGAGGAGGAGACAGTGTCTGCAACTGCCATTAAGACAGGCTTGTACTCCTCACTAAAGGCGTTCTTTGCCGGTGACGCCACATACAGGAGCCCCCACAAGGCGTCAGTGTTCTTGTTTCTTACGTTTAGGCGCGCAACCATCATGCTTCCTATTTCGCCCTTATACTTCTCGAGGTTGTAGTCCTTACTCAGTATCCCGCTCTCTATTGCGACGTCGATATCAGGAATCACGATTACCTGATCCGTCCCCTCAGCGTTTCTAAGCGCTTGGTAGATTCCACTCCCCTCGCTAACAGGTGAGGACGTATTCTTCCTCCCATCGGATAAGTTGCTCGACCGGCCTCTTGTGTGGTACTCGGGCGAAGCATCGTTATCGGCGAGCCTGATAGCGCATGAAATCTCGTAGCTTCCCACGACCACATGCCTGAATGTGTCAGCAACATGGTTGCAGACTTCGTTGCAGAAGCTTCGGTATGCGCTATTGCTTGCGACATGGTCAGAAAGGATGCTTTTATCTTGGGTATGAGTTCTAAGGAAGGAGGTTAGGTTCTGCAGGGATGGCTCCCAGCCTTGTAATACAATAGGGCGAGGAGCTATAGCTGGTCTCTTACTATGAATCCTCCACCCAAGGATAAAGCCTATTGCAACCGAGAATGTGCCTAGCAGCGCCATCCTGACGTAGACGTTGTTCAAGGCGATAAGGATTTCTGACAATAGGTGTGTTGTCTGCAGATGCGATTCCACCGCCTCTTCAAGCTTGCCAAATATCCACAGTATGACACCAACTACCAGCTCAGCGAGCACGGTGATACCAAAATCCTTGGGATTCTCTGTAATGAGCTTGCGCATTCTCTTAAGCAGACTCATGTGACTCTAGCTCGCTTTCTCGTATGAAGGCAATTGGCCGTTCCGGTTACAGCTTTTCCAGCATCTCTGTTGCCAACCATCCACGACAATGACGAAGCCGACGTGCGAATAACTCCTTCAATCGATATGTACTGCGTGACAGCCTGCCTTCCGACCCAGTAGGCGGAACCTCCTCCTCACGAAGAAATCTGCATTCACCGCGTTGGCTGTCGCTGGACGCACCTCATCAAATATGTTCGCCATCGTCCTCACGTCCTCACAATCGGCGGAAGCAATAGCGTACGGTTGGCAGTTGATAGTCTTCGTCACACGCCAACGGAGGCTTTACAAATCCCCATTCCGCGAGCCGGCATCCTCTTTCATGCTTGTTTCTCCGCCAAGGTTCTCGAGCCATTTGAGCTTTTGCACAAGCTCCTTCGTCGAGCTGACCACGCAATCCACGTGAGGCGCAATCATGTCGTCGTTGTCCACAGTCCTGCGGCCGAATGGATCGAAGAGCACGATGGGGCGCGTCATGCCGACGGCTTCGGCGTGTGCGACGCCATATCCGATCTCGAAGGACACGTCGTGACCGTAGGGGGCGACCACGACCATCGTGCTGCAGTCCCTGATAGCCTGCTCGCATACGATCGCAACGGATCTCTTCTCGTTGGGGCCGTATGCCTCGATGCCCAGATGCTCTGGAAGGAAGGTGTCGAATCCGCCAGCCCTCAGCTCGCGCTCGATCGCCCTGTTCGTCTCGCGCTCTCGGTAGCGGGATGCAATGTATATCATCGCCCGTTCCTTCCTCTCGTAAGAATAAGCACGACTAGGACGATTATACCCAGGATGAGGTTCAGGGGCACCCCATTCAAGAACGCGACCGCATCGCCAAGGCTGGCCGTTACCTTCTCGGCCACCTGCTCCACCACGGTGAATGTCGCAAACACCCAAAGAATCTCCCGCACCATGGAGTCATGCAGAATTACGACAGGCTGCCTACGCGCAGGACCAGAGGAATCTGGGACGGCAGGCTCGCTTTCCGTACTGACGAGCGACTCGTCGTCCTCATAGAGGAGCGAGGACCGAGGGTCGCTTCCCTCGCTGGCGTACTTAGCGCCCTCGAGATCGGCATACTCACTCGTTGCGGGCGTGGAAAGGCTAAAGAACACAATCTGGCACAGAGCAACATCCAAGTTGAGATCTACAGGATACGGATTCAGGTTTATGAGCTGCAAGGGGACGGGGCTCGCGTGGCCTGGCTTGATGAGCGGAGCGCAGCAGTTTACCATAATCCCCATGCGTGCCACGCTGCTCCTGCCAATCACCATCCCGGCAAGCTCGTCGTTGAGAACAACCGTCTCGCGCGTGGTGGCAAGCAAGATCTCGCCCGGCTCCAGGCGCTGGGATTGGCCGGGTGGGCACTCTGTTAGCTCCGTGCAGCTTTTGTCGCGCAACACCTGAAGCGTAATGCTCTCGCATCCCTCCGGCAGCCGTAATCGCCTGAACAGAGGACCTGCGTGCAGGTCAATCGCATTGAGCTGTAACTGCTCATCAAGGTCGAATCCGTATCCGGCGGCATGCTCCTGCAAGACGATGCGTATTGCCCCAGAGTCCACAGCACCCCTGATGTCGCTGTCCGAAAGCATCCCCGAACCCCTGAATATCCCTTCGCCTAGGGCATTTTGCATGGCCCACCCTCCTCACATGGTCAAAACTATTATTCGGTCCTCTCGGAATTCTGGCGGCTTGGTCGTTCTGAGGACGCCGCACGGGTCGTCTGGAGTCGGGCGGAATGCTCCCAATGCAAAATACATGGCGGACTCGCACGGGGAAGCCATCTTGCATTAGCCCAGCGTAATCGTCTAGCTCATACGACACGAGCGCGCATCGGCACAAGTCTGCTATCAAACAATGCTACATCACTTGAACGGAACGCGACCAACCCCACGCAGCAACTTTCGGACGTGATTTGCCCCGTACAGAGGCCACCAGACAAGAGGCGAGGCAAAGCAACCGAGGAAGCATATGAGTTTCACGCGGACTGAGAACGAGCCGAAAAACACCTCGTGCAGGTGCTCGCACGCGAATCCGCGCATGGCTGCAACATCCCTATGCGCAGAAACACGATCGTCAGTCGAGAAGCCCGCAAGCCAGGATCACACCCTTCCAACGGCGTTCACGCAGTCACGGACGCATGCTGCTCTAATGGGTTCCGAGAAGCACTTAAGCTCTTCGTAACGCTCCGCGTAAGCCGTCCAGTAGTCGAGCAGATTATCCACTTCATGCGAACGGACGATGCTGCCCTCGCGCATGCGGGAGTGAAACAGTGCGTCAGGGACACACACGACCCTGCGAGCCCTCATGCAGAGCTGCCAAGTCGTGGAAACGTCCTCGAACACGTGTCCAGTTGGGTATCGTATCCCCTCGAACAACGACCTCTTGCAGAGCTTGCCCCAGGCAGAGCTCTCCACGACTCCCTCTGCCAGGACACCATGCAGTGCCTCGTCGCCATCCAAAATTACCAGCTTTCCAAAGCCGTCACTCCGTTCTGTGCCGCTTGCCCACTCCCTGTGACTACGGCAACAGACCATGTCCGCATCATTCAAATGTGCTTGGGTGAGTAGAACGTGAACTGTGTTTGGCTCGATCCAATCGTCGGAATCGACGAACAGCACGAAGTCACCCATAGCCTCCGCGATGCCCAGATTTCTTGCTGCCGCGAGCCCTGCGTTCTCCGTATGGATTACTCTGATTCGACGATCGCGTAAAGCCACATAGTCACACAGCGCCCCGCCGTCGTCTGTAGAACCGTCATCCACAACGATAATCTCGATGCGGGTGTAGGTCTGTCGCACAACGGATTCCAAGCACTCGCCTACATATGGCGCAACGTTGTAAACGGGGACGATGATAGACACTGTAGGCAAACCGAAGTCCATGCCCCACTCATGCGTACTCGCCTGAACCAGAGGAAACATGTAGTTACACACACCATTAACCTCTTCTTCATGATTTTGAATAGCGGGTTATCGCGTTTGAATAGCGGGTTATCGCGTTTGAATAGCGGGTTATCGCGTTTGAATAGCGGGTTATCGCGCAGGTCAGGCATGCGGACGGCGCCGTCGCTGCCGTGCTCGCAGGCTCGCGGCGGCGAAGGCGCCGTCCGCATGCCTGACCTGCGCGATAACCCGCTATTCATAATGCAAAGCTTTGCATTAGGCATTGTCTGGGTATGTCACAAGGTCAAAGACGAATGGGGTTTCACTGCCTTGAGAAGGCTATGGCTCTGAATCTAACCTCCTGAACTTACCGGCCAATCCACGAACCATGTTCAGGACATCGCCTAAGGAGTCTTTGTACAACACCAGAACTACCGTTTGCGCCACCAGGTAATAAAAGACCATCGCAATTGAGAACGCAAAGAATGTAGCCCATACGCAGTACGCCAGTAGCATAAAGCTGGCTATTGACAATCTCCCGAGGTTAAAGGATATGGGGAAAACCAGGTTTGAGAACAATGTTCTGGTGCAAAAGAATACGACATAAGAAACGCCTGTAGCGATGGCAGCGCCGCGCACTCCAAGGACAGGTACGAGAATCCAGCACAATAACGCGCACGATCCACATGCTATCAACGATGAATACAACTGATAGTCAGATCGCTTCATGAAGACCATTCCACATACGGTTGTTTCTGATAGCGTGTAGTAAACAGGCTGCAAGCAAAGGAAAGGCAATGCGATTGAGGCACCTCTATAGCCACTCCCCAGCAAGAACACAATAACGTCCTTGAACAAGATGAATAGCAGACCCATTGAAATCATGACCAACGCCATGACCTTGTGCGCACGAATGTAAACTTCGCGCTCCTCGGGGTCTTTCTCGTAACGCTCTATCGAAGCCGGTGCCCATAGGGTGTTGAAAGAACTCTGAATTATAGCAAAGATATGAGATATCGTGAGGGCGGCAGCGTATATCCCAACATCCGCCGTTGTGGCGAACGCCCCTAAGAAAACCTGGCCAGCCGAGCCTAAAAAGGATCCTGCGGCTGATGCCGCTACAAACGGCAAACCATATTTCAGGCCTTCCTTCCATGCTTGGAATACCAGCTTGCCGAAAACGGCATCGTGCCATATCGCGCGCTCGGGAAGGATCTGGTATGTGGTGACGACAAGATACCCAACAAGCAATGCGAACACGAGGATTGGAAACCCGTATTCGCCCCCGCTTAGCCATAGGCCGGCGATTGCCAACGCGGCGAATACAGCTTTGTTAAGAACTGACGTCCACGCCAGCCGTTTCGTGTTGTAATGCAACCTCAAAACCAAGCTTGAGGTTCTGTTGAGGATTAGGATTACAACGAAGATGGCGAATGCGCCCGCTAAGCACGCATTGTCCATAGACACGAGGTCTCGCCTGAATATAAGCAAGATAAGAATCGCAGCAGCTATCAAAGCCGAAAATGCCAAGTTGGGGAGAATGTAACAGAACCGGAGAAGGGCGGCACGGTACTCATCGTTCTCCTCGATGTAGAAGTAGCGAACTAACGTGCTATCGAGGCCGAGGCCGGCGACGGACAGTGCCAGCGTCCCGTAGGTCGAGAAGAGCGAGTAGCTACCGTAGTATGCTGGATCCACCATCCTAGTTATGATTGGGGTTGTCAACAGAGCTAGAAGCATGTTGGCCAAAGTCCCCGCAGACAATATCAGGAAGTGCTTGATGAATGATCCGCCCTGCATCACTCGTCCCTTCCTTGTGCATGCGGCTTCGCTACGGACGTCAATATGCTGCAATTGCCTTGCCAGCCTATGAGGATACCCCAGAAGACCCAAAGCCAATCGCAGACCATGTTCGAGCTGGCGCTTATGCTCGCTATGACAAAGCCGGCCATGATAGCGATGCCGAACTTGGCAAGCTCGCGTTCCTCGGCGTGTGTTGACGTCTTAAAAGTCTTGATGAAATCGTTCAAGAGCCTCCCGTAAAACACGAGATAACCAATGAAAATAAGGATACCGAATCCGACCAGTATTTCCATCCACCAATTGTGCATGTTGATGATGCCGAAAGTGGGATACGTGGCAAATGCAATCATGTTCGACTCTATTTGGCCTGCACCAACCCCGAATCCGAAGGTGTTAGACAGAAGAACGAGCCCGTTTCTGATGAGGTTCCAACGGATGACATCGCTCCCCCCGGCGTTCCAATCGAAGTGAAATGCCAAGTACGTGTTTGCAAATTCCAGGAAATACGGACCAAGAACAACGAGCGCAATTACCGCGACGAAAGCCGTTAGATACTTATGCCCGGATAAAAGGAGGTAACAGGCCAAGAAGATTGCAAGTCCGATGAAAGCACCTCTGCTCGTGGTTTGAAGGATGAGCGCTGCGCATTCAATCGCGATCACGGTGAGCGCTGCCTTAACTGCCATGCTTCGTGTCTTACGTACGAAGTACAACGATATTCCTGAAGCGAACATCATCATCATTGCAAGTGAATTGGGATGGCCGCTGAACGCACAGGGATAGAAGACACGCCTACTCTCGTAAAGTTCAATTCGCTCTTGCGCCCCTATCACAAGCGTTTGCGTTGACACCTCGTACCAGCCGACAATCGACTGCACTACAAAACCCGCAAATAATGCGAGCAGAGCCTTCTCGACGAATTCGCGCTTCGTCAGGTACGCATTCATCGATAGTGCAACCATCAGGCCGGTGGCGATGAAGAAGATGTACTTGAACCATCGAAGGTAATCTAATGCCCACAATCCTGTGGTTAGGGCATACGCCAACCATGCCATGTAGAATACTATCGAGTATCCGCTCCTACTTCTAGGTATAATCGTTGCATTACTCCACCTCGTGATGAAGGCAAAGAAAGTAAGCGCAGCGAGCACCCTGAAAAGGGACAGCTGGAAGCCGGCGAAAGGGATGCTGAGCACCGTTTCGCCGAATGGCGAGAGGAAAACCAGAGGGTAAACGAGCCAACGCAGTACCTTTGCACCGCTTTCCGATTTTCTCTCCGTATTAAGCGCATTACGTTCAGCCCTTGCTCTGTGTGGGGTTTTGCGTACGGGCCGCCTATAGGCCAACTCCCTCATATCCGCATCCCCGCCTCTGAATTGGCAGGTCCAACCAGGACGTTTCTGTAAATATCGGTTAAACGTCCGGCTATCCTCTTCTGGGAAAAGAGTTCTCTTGCATATTCGCGTATGTCTTCCGCGCTGTGCCTTTCCTCGACTACGCTCGTCATTGCTCGTCGCAATGCGTTCACATCATCGATTGCGACAAGCTTTCCCACATCGTTAGTAACAAAATCCTCCGGTCCCCCGCATAATGTGCCCACTACGGGGAGCCCACAGCTAAGGGCTTCGGCATAGACGACCCCGAAAGTCTCCGAGCGAGACGCGAGGACGAAACAGTCTGCGTCCCGGTAGGCAACAGCCATCGTATCTCTTGGAATTTGACCGTTCAAACGGACTCGCTCATCGAGACCGTACTCACCAATGAGCTTCTCGAGCCTCGTCCTTTCAGGTCCCTCGCCGAAGATGTCAAGAATTGCGTTATCGGGCATGCCGGAAAAGGATTCGATGAGCACGTCGAATCCTTTTCTGGCAATAAGATTGCCAGAGGAAACGAAGTGCATTTTTCCTTTTCCATGTGCCAGATCACCTTCAAGAAACAACGAGTCGACGACGTTTGCCACGACGCGCGGACGCTGCCCGCTGAGTGCGTAGATCTGTTCCGCCAGCGCGCCGCTCACGGCAATTAGAGTATCGCAAGCCTCCCATACAGGACGAGCGAGTGCGATGTATCTCGAGTCGCTTTTGGCGATGGACGAACTGTGCTCGGTGTATACGAGGGGGATGCCGACTTCCCCCTTGATTTTAAGCCCCAGTTCGCCCTGTCGCGCGAAGTGCGCATGCACCACGTCGGGTACGCCGACTTCATCGAAAACGCGTCGCATTACGACTGGTAGGAGCGTTTTCTCCAGGGCCTCATATACTCTTTCCGGAGCACGGCCAATCGGTATACCAAGGGATATGACATCCACTCCGCCAATAGTTTTATGGGTTAAACGTAGTTTCCTTCTATGGCGAGGGGACCTCCAGTCTATAGCCAAGAGCGTTACCTTGTGCCCTGCCATTGCGAGCGCTTTAGATTGATCCAGCTCGAAAACGCCGTTTAATATGCTGCTCTTTTCCGGAACCCCGCGCGCTAGCACCAACACATGGAGCGGCTTAGAAACACTATGCTTCTCCATCGCGCTAAACCGCCTCAAGATAATCGTACAAGTCCACCAGTACTTTGCTCTCGTTGTCCCAGTTGAGCCCGCTTTCGACTGCTTGCCTCCCGTTGGCGCCCATCTCCTGTCCCCGTGCCGGATTCTCGAGCAGTTCCAGCAGAGCGCCCCGCACAGCGACAGCATCGGAGGGGTCGACGCAAATCCCGCATTCGTTTCCTTCCACCAGCTCGCGCCACAGGGGGAAGTCCGAAGCCACCACGGGCAATCCCGCCGCCATGAACTCGAAGAGCTTAATGGGCTGAGACTCGTAATGGTTTCCCGCAGGCTGATATATGACTATGCCCGCTCTGGCGGTCCCGTAGAGCTCGTTTACTTTGTCCCTGCTTAGCTTTCCTACGTACTTGATCATCTCAATCCTTCGATTTGGCCATAGAGGCTGATGAGCGCGACCGTCTCGTTTGACCAGGAGCACTCGTTTCGCACGAACTCGTATCCCGAAGCCCCCATCGCCTGCGCCTTCTGCCTATCGCTCAAGAATCCGTTAATCGCCTCTGCCAGCGCCTTTGGGTCATCAGGATCGATGCAGATCCCCGCCCCGCTCCGCTCGGCGACATTCTCCCATTCGGGAAAGTTCGAGCAGATATACGGGATGCCGGCCGCCATGTACTCGTAAACCTTTATCGGTTTCGAGTAGATGTAGTTCCCGATGGGCTTAAGCATGCAAAGCCCCACCACGGCGCTTCCGTATAGGTTGTTGATCCCCTCTCGGTCAAGCATGCCTAGATATCTGACCCCCCCCCGATCTCCATGACCTCGTGATCTCCCGCGATGACGAGCGTTCCCTGCACGTCCCTCATCGCCTCGACCATCACCTTCTCGCCCCGCAACTCGTTGATGCCGCCTGCGTAGCACACGATGGCGTCGCGCTCCTCGAATGGCGTATCGTGGAACGTGATGTCGTCGAGCTTCGGGTAGTTGTTGACCACGACCACTTTCCTGGCTCGGCCCTCGAACTGCTCGCCGATGTGCGGAGTTGCCGCAACGACCGCGTCTATGCGTTTCACGACATGCGTCTCGTAAGCCTTGTACGTGGCAGCTACGGCTTTCCTGAGCGGCTTAGGTATCCAATACTTGTCAAGAATCTGTGCGGGCACGTCCTCGTGGCTGTCAAAGACGACCTTCTTACCACGCCGTTTGAGCTTCATACCATAAGGCAGAAGTTCCGGGTCGTGGAGGTGATAGACTTCGCAATCCAACCCCGCTGCGGTCTCGTATACGCTGCGAGCGAAAGCCGTCATTCTCCTGCGGCGGCTCTTCGGCGCCTCGCCGCATCCCACGATATGAACGCCGTGCAACTCCTCGGAATCACCCTTTTCCACGAGCCAGACATCGTGCCCGGCTGCGGCAAGCGACACGCATTCCTTATGGAAGATCCGGATATCCTTAGGTTCGTGCTTGTTTGTTACGTGGCATACTTTCATCGGCGCAACCCCGTTACTTGATCGTAGACGCAATCGCCTGGGCCACCAGCTCTACGTCCTCCTGCGCCATGTACGGCCCCATGGGCAGTGCGAGCACGCTCTTGCACAGCCGCTCGGTCACGTCGCAGGGCAGCGGCACCTCGCAAGCCCCTTCGAATGCCAGCTGCTCGTGCATCGGCTTGGGGTAGTAGACCATCGTGGGCACGCCCTGGTTCTTGAGCGCCGCCTGCAAAGCGTCGCGGTCCGCGCCTTCTGGCAGCTGCACGGTGTACTGTGCCCACGAGCTCAGCATCCCATCGTAGCGCATGGGCAGCGTCAGTGCACTGTCACCGAGAGCCTCGTCGTACCAATCGGCCACTCGATTCACGTCGTCCACCTCGTGCGAAGCGAAGGCGTCCAGTTTCACATCCAAAATCGCAGCCTGCACGGTGTCCAAGCGGCTGTTCATGCCCACGCGCACGTTGTCGTACTTCATCGATCCCTTGCCGTGCACCGCGTAGCTGCGCACGAGGGCAGCCCATTCATCGTCATCGGTGAACACCGCGCCGCCATCGCCGTAGCAGCCCAGCGGCTTTGCGGGAAAGAAGCTCGTGGTGGATATGTCGCCGAACGAGCATGCAGTGCGATCACCTATCTGCCCCCCGAAGCCCTGCGCGCCGTCTTCCAGCAGCAGCATCGTATGGTTCTCGCAGATATCCCGTATAGCGGAGTAATCGGCAGGCAAGCCGAACAGATCCACCGCTACGACAACCTTGGGCACGAGGGCACCTTCTGCGTCTACCGCCCGCACGGCAGCCTCAAGCTTCACGGGGTCGATGTTGAAGCTGCGCTCGTCCACGTCAACGAACACGGGCGTTGCGCCCACGGTCGACACAACCTCTCCGCTGCTGAAAAACGTGAAGTCGGGCACGAAAACGGCATCCCCAGGCCCAACGCCCCATGCCATCAGCGCAAGCTGCAGGGCGTCGGTACCGTTTGCGCAGGTGATGCAATGCTTTACGCCCACGTAGGCGGCCAGCTTGCCTTCCAGCTGACTCACCGGGTCGCCGCCGATGAACCTGCCGGATGCCAGCACGCCCAAAACCGCGTTGTCCATTTGCGGCTTCAACGCCTCGTACTGAGCGTCGAGATCCCTGAATTGCATGCTAGCACCCCTCTTTCCCGGACAATCGTCCGCCTTCCATCTGGTATTCCCTGCCGCAACTTCCGCATTTCAGGGACTCCGGCAACACGGATCCGCATTCGCACACCCATCCCTTCTTCCGCGCCGGAATGCCGAGCATCAGCGCGTGGGCGGGAACGTCGCACGTCACCACGGCACCCGAGCCGATCATGGCCCACTCGCCGATCTCGTTTCCGCATACGATGGTCGCGTTCGCCCCGATGGAAGCGCCCTTGCGCACCAGCGTGTGCTTGTAGTTCGCGCTTCCCTTGGGGTATTTCGCACGGGGCGTCAAATCGTTCGTGAACACGCATGAAGGCCCGCAGAAAACGTAGTCCTGCAGCTCAACACCCTCGTAGACGCTCACGTTGTTCTGGATCTTGCAGCCGTCGCCGATGCGAACGTTGTTCGCCACGTTCACATTCTGCCCCAGGCTGCAGTTCCTGCCGATTGCCGCACCACACTGAACGTGGCTGAAGTGCCACACCTTGGTGCCGTCGCCTATCACCGCTCCGTCGTCGACGACGGCGGTCTCGTGGATGAAGGCACCCATACTAGAACTCGCCTTCCATGTCGGTGCTCGCGAAGTCATTAAGCGGCAGCTGCACGGGCAGCCCGGTCTTCTGCGACTTGTAGATGGCGAGTACCATCTCGACCGCGTTGCGCCCTGCAACGGCATCCACATAGGGCGCGCGATTGCTCGCTATCGCGTCGATTACGTCGGCGTAAAGCGAGGTGTGACCGTTGCCGTAGACGTTGCTCGTGGCCTCCTCCAGGCCCTTGTTCGCAGCGTCGGCCTCGGCCTCGTCCGCGAAGTCCCATACGTCGATGTTGTTCGTCGACGTGCCTCCGATCTTTACCGTACCGTTCTCGCCGAACACGTAGAGGGTCTCTTCCAGGTTCTTGGGGTATACGTTGCTCGTCCCCTCGATGGTGGCCACGACCCCGTTGGCGAACTTCACCACGGCCACGCCCACGTCCTCGGCCTCCAGGTAGTCGTGGAACTGCCGGCGGATCTGTCCGAACACTTCCAGTGGCTCGTCGCCCATCATCCAGCGCAGAAGGTCGATGCCGTGGATGCACTGGTTCATGAGCGTACCGCCGTCCTGCGCCCACGTCCCGCGCCAGGGTGCCTGGTCGTAGTACTGCCGGCCCCTGTTCCAGCGTACGTGGATGGAGCCGTGGGAGAGCTTTCCGAAACGCCCCGCCTCGACGGCGCGCCGCAGCTCCTGCACCACCACGTTGAAGCGGTTCTGATGGCACGCCGACACCTTGACGCCCGCCTCGGAAGCCCGCCGAACGATCTCGTCGGCATCTGCCATCGACATGGCAATCGGCTTCTCGATGATGAGGTGCTTGCCGGCATCGATGCAGTCGAGCGCAATTCTCGCGTGCTCGCCGCTCTCGGTGGCAATGGCCACGAGCTCGATCTCGGGATGTTCTTCCAGCATCAGCCTGTAGTCGGCGTAGCGTTCGGCTTCGGGGAACTCCCCGCAGCCCGCCTTTTCAAGCATGATTTCGAACTTCGAATCGTCGATGTCGCACATCGCGACGAACTCAAGGCCGTTGTTCGCCACTGCCTTCACGTGGTTCACGGCAATGCGGCCGCATCCTATAAGCGCATATTTCATCTACGAACACCTTCCCACGTATCGCTCAATCTCGTCGGCTATCCTCCGCGCGGCATGTCCGTCTCCGAAGGGTCGGTACGTCTCGTCTATTTCCTGCGGCCTGCCCATCGCGTCCAGAATCGAGTCAAGCCTGGGTTCGGCAAGTAGGTTCCTGCTACCTACCATGGTCTCGGGCCACACCTCGAAGGGGAGGAGCGTCGTGCATTTCACGCCAGCGAAGAACGCCTCGCGCTGCAGTCCGCCAGAGTCGGTTATCACCTGATCTGCATGGTTCACGAGCCAAACGCTCTCTAGGTAGCCGACGGGCTGGCAGAGAACGAGGCTCTTCGTGCCGATGCGCTCGGCAAGCGCGCAGATGCGCTCCCGATTCCTCGGGTGAACGGGGTAGACGACCGGCTTGCCCAGCCCGTCCAATGCACGCACGAGCGATTCCAGCGTGCTGTCATCCGCCGTGTTCTCCTCGCGATGGCATGTCGCGTAATGGAATACGTCGGGAATATCGACAGTCGAGCCGTCGAGTATGCTCACGAGCTCAGGCTCGCGCGCCAGGGAGGAGTACTGCAGAAAGGCATCATACATGGGATCGCCCACGAAAGCGGCCCTATCGCCGATGCCCTCGGCCTGCAGGTTGTCCATGCTCGCCTCGGTACACGCCATGAGCAGCCCCGATACGTGGTCGGCGCATATCCGGTTCAGCTCCTCGGGGTTCGTCATAGACCTCGTCCTGGCGCCCGCTTCCACGTGAGCAATGGGCACATGGAGCTTCGCCGCAGCAAGGGCGCCCGCAAGCGTTGAATTCGTGTCGCCGTAGAGCAGCAGCACGTCAGGATCGCGCTCGATGAGCTCGCGCTCCAGCGCCACGAGCATTCGGGCGGTCATCTCGGCGTGCGAGCCGCCCGAGATGCCCAGGTTCACGGCGGGTTCGGGGATGTCCAGCTCGTCGAAGAACGCTTGGGACATGTTGTGGTCGAAGTGCTGCCCGGTATGCACTATCTCCTCGGCAAAGCCGCCGCGCCTTGTGAACTCGTGCGATACGACCGCCGCTTTTATGAACTGCGGTCGTGCCCCGACGATCGTCATCACATTCGTGGTCACGCTAAAGCACCTCGATGTTGTCGCGGGCCTCCACGGCTTTCATCGCGTTCTTGGTATCGAATATCGCTTTGGCATGCTGCTGCACGAAGTCGTAGTCCACGTTGCTGTGCGCACACGCCACGACAACCAGATCGGCTTCCTCGATAGCCTCTGCGGTAAGCTCTGGAATCGACGAATACGTCTCGCCCTTGTACCAGTACTCGGGTACCCACGGGTCAAAGTAGCTCACCTCGCATCCGCGAAGCTCAAGCCGCTCGATGAGACGAAGAGCGGGGCTTTCGCGGTAGTCGTCGATATCCTGCTTGTAGGCGACGCCGAGTACGAGGACCTTTGCTCCATTCGCAGCTTTCCCGGCGTCGTTGAGTATCCTTGCTGCACGGCTCGCGCACCATTCGGGCATGCCGTCGTTCACGGTCATCGAGGCTTCGATCATCGAGGTGTGGAAGCCGTACTCGCGTGCCTTCCAGGTGAGGTAGTACGGATCGAGCGGGATGCAGTGCCCGCCAAGGCCGGGGCCGGGGTAGAACGCCGTGAATCCGTAGGGCTTTGTCTTGGCGGCGTCGATGACCTCCCAGACGTCGATGCCCATGCGATCGCACAGTATCGCCATTTCGTTCACCAGGCCGATGTTGATGTTCCTGTAGGTGTTCTCCAAAATCTTCTCCATTTCGGCCACCGCAGGAGACGAGACGCGCGTTACGCCGCCCTCGAGTACGGCCTCGTAGACCGCGGCTATGCACTCCAAAGCATCCTCGCCGATAGCGCCTACGACCTTCGGGGTGTTCTTTGTTTTGTAGATGAGATTACCTGGGTCCACGCGCTCCGGGGAGAAGCCCAGGTAGAAGTCTTCGCCGCAAGCAAGGCCGGAGCCTTCCTCGAGGATCGGCTTGACGAGTTCCTCAGTCGTCCCAGGGTACGTTGTCGATTCCAGCACGACCATGCAGCCCTTCTTCAGGTAAGGTGCGATCTCGCGCGCGGAAGCTTCCATGTAAGACGTGTCGGGCTGCTGATGCGCGTCAAGCGGGGTTGGAACGCAAATCGCTACGAAAACGCATTCTGCAATACGGGAGAAGTCGGTCGTCGCCTCTAGCATCCCGTCTTTCACGAGCTTCTCGAGGTCTTCTTGCACGACATCGCCGATGTAGTTATGCCCAGCGTTGACCAGATCAACTTTGTCTTGCGCCACGTCGAAACCTATGGTTTTGAACCCGGCTTTTGCCTTCTCAACAGCAAGGGGTAGCCCAACGTAACCTAGCCCTACGGTGCCACAGATTAGCGTGCGCTTTTCGATAGCGTCTGCGATTCTTTCTTTCATTCTCAACCTTTCCTTTCGGCTTTTCTTGCTTCTTTAGTCGCATTTGCTGCTTCTTCGAGGATTCTCAGCAGGCGTTTTGCCATGCTTTCGCGTGTAAACCGCTCACGCATCAACGACACCGCCCCAACGCTCATTGCGGCAAGGCGGTCGTGATAGTCTGGGCCTGCGACAAACGCATGGGCCTTGTTCAGGTTGGCTTCAGGCGTGGAGCAGAGGGCGAGGCCAGCATTGTTTTCTTCAATGAGCTCTGACGCCTCGCCTTGTGGCCCAAGAAACAGAACCGGCACACCACGTGCGAGCGATTGGAATATCTTCGAGGGAATCGATTGTCTGAAGTTCACGTCGTCAACGAGGGATACTACTGTCATATCCACATCGGAGTAACGCGCTTCCAGCTCGTTTTTGCTGACGCCATGCTCCAGGTCGAGCCAGTGTGGTTTGTTAACAGCCACCCATTCTTCGACCAAGTCCCTTTCCGCGCCCTCGCCGATAATCGTGTATCGGAGGTCCAATCCTTGGTCTATCAGGCTTTGCGCCAGCTCAATTGTTTGCAGAACGTTCTGACTTATCCCGATCGTCCCGAAGTAACCGAGCTTAATCTGATCTTCGTAGTGATGCTCCGTAGATACCAGATCCGCCCCGTTGGGTATGACGGATATCTTTTCGGCTGGTATACCCGCCCTAATCAGGTCGTCACGCAGACCATCGGTAACCACTATCACACGACAAGCGTTGCGAGCCAAAAAGAGTTCGAGGCCTTTTACTAGGCGAACCTTCCAGCTTCCAGCCTGATTGCCGGTAGCTTGCAGTTGGATATAGGTCAAGTCACGGAACTCTATTACAAGAGGCTTCTTCAATGCCTTTGCCATTCTGTAACCGAGCAAGCCCGCGAATATGGTCCCCGTCGTTGCGAGAACAATGTCCATATCTTTGGCGATTTCTTTTTTGTGCAATTGCCAATTGAGCAAGCCAAACACAAGAAAGCTTCCGGTGTTCACCGCCCGCTTCATCAGACTGGTGTTTGCGCCGATGTACTCCTTGCTCCTGAAGACCTTGATTCCGTCAATTGTCTCTTCGCTGAACAATTGCGTCGTATAGCCTGGATAAAGCTTCCGGGATGGGTAATTGGGAAGCCCTGTAAACACGATGACTTCATTGCCCCATTCTTTCCAATAGCGTGCATGATCTGATGCACGGAAAGCGGGAGCTATACTTTCTGGTGGATAGAATTGGGTGACGTAAAGAATCCTCATAATCGGCTAGCTCCCTTGCGCTGTAAGAACAACGCCGATGGTCTGGACGATTAGCTTGAAGTCAGTCCAAACGCCGCATTTACGGATATAAAGAAGGTCGAGGTCGACCCATTCATCGAACGTGATGGTGTCGCGGTTCTGGCGTGTCTGCCAATAGCAGGAAAGGCCACTGCGCACGAGCAGCCTTTGGCGCTGATAGTCCGTATAGGTTTTAACTTCGTTGGGCAAGGCGGGCCTGGGTCCAATAACGCTCATGTCCCCCTTCAAAACGTTGAAAAACTGGGGCATCTCGTCCAGGGAAAGCTTGCGTATCCACTTGCCCACGCGGGTGATACGAGGGTCATCGGCAATCTTGAAAACAGGTCCGGTCTTCTCGTTCAGCGCCTGCAGTTCCGCAAGCCTCGCCTCCGCGTCCACCACCATGCTGCGGAACTTGTACATGGTGAACTCGCGGCCGTCCTTGCCCACGCGCGTCTGCTTGAAAAACACGGGGCCCTTCGGGTCGTCTAACTTCACCGCGAGGGCAACTCCTGCGTACAGCCAGCTGAACGCGACCATGACAGCCGCGCTGAATGCGATGTCGAAGGTGCGCTTGACGAAGCGGTAGGCGTATCGGTTTTCAATACCATGCAGAGGCTCGTCTCCAAGCTCCTCGTGGATCGCCGCAGCACGCTCGGCCACGGAGTCGGGCAGCTCCACGGTCGAGTCGAAGTCGAACGCATACTCGCTGTGCACGGTATGCCCGATGTCGCTCAACTTCTCGGTGCCCCGATGCGACTTGAGCATCTCCTCGTCGATGACGATGATGTTCGCTTTCCTATTCTCTGAGTCGCCGCCTTGCCCGAACCCGATATCGGCAGCGGCGCCCGCTATCATGCACGTCCTTCCGCCGGGTGTTTCCAATCGCTCGTCCATAAAAGGAGTCACCCCCACCGCCAGGCTGTCCGATGGTGTCGCGGTTCCTGCGCGTCTGCCAGTAGCAGGTGATGCCAGGCCTCACCAGCAGGCGCTGCCGCTGGTAGTCGTCGTACTGCGCGACCTCGGAGGGATGCGCCGGCCTCGGGCCCACCACGGACATGTCCCCGCGCAGCACGTTGAGGAACTGCGGGAACTCGTCGACGGACGTCTTCCTGATGAGCCTCCCCACGCGCGTGACGCGAGGGTCGTCGGCGATCTTGAAGACGGGGCCGTCCTTCTCGTTGAGGTGGGCAACCTCCGCCAGGCGCACCTCGGCGTCGGCCACCATCGAGCGGAACTTGTACATGGTGAAGGCCCTGCCGCCCCTGCCCACGCGCTCCTGGCGGAACAGGACGGGCCCCTCCGGGTCGTCGGCCTTGATCGCGGCGGCGACCGCCAGCATCAGGGGGCTCAGGCACACGAGCACGCCCGCGCTGAAGGCCACGTCGAAGGCGCGCTTCAGGGCCCGGTAGGCGACGCGGCGCCCGATGCCCTCGACCGGCCCCTCGCCCAGCTCGGCGCGTACGGCGGCGGCCCGCCCGGTGCTCGCGGCGGCGAGCCCCTCCGCGTCCACCTCGCGCGCCCAGCCGCCCCCTCGGGCCTTTCCCGGGGCGACGGCCTGCGCATGGTACGTCCCCCTGCCGCGCGGGGGTGCTCCCCGGACCTACCTAGCGTCCGCACGACCGCAGCCCCTCCGACCGATCTTCCATGCGCCGCCCGCTCCCAACCCGGTGCCAACCCTCAAACCCTTCCGATACTCCGAAGTATCGGAAGGGGATTCTTTGCACGCCATTCCAATATGCGCGCAAAAGGTTTCGTAAATCCCGCGACAACACCGCGGCAGAAGGCGGTCCTGATCACCAGGCGGACGCCCATCCAGTCGTCCCGCGGGACAGCCGCCGATGAAGGCGTTCCCCACGAAGCGCTCCTAGAACCGCCACGCGCCCCGCCCCCGATAACGGGCCTTATCTCAACATAATCTGTGACCAACCAACATGCGGACTGAAACGAGGCATCGTTCAGGTGTCGGCCTTGGGCTGCACTTCTAGGCTAGCATTTGTGTGAATCGTCATCTGACCTGCACGCATCTCCAAGTAGGCAACGCGCTCGCGTCGGTTGATTCTCACGATCCTCGTTTTGCGTCACGCTCCGGTAACAACGCAAAGCCCACCTCGGTCGTTATGGTGATGTTACCTACATGCACCTTGAGTATTGCCACGCACTTCTTGCGAATGATGCGATCGATCATGGCCTCTCGGCCTTTGAGAGGGCCATCTGTTACCACCAGCGCATCACCCTTACGGTATCCAACGCTTATCGGTATGACGCGATTGCCCATCTCTGTGTTCTCCTCTATCCAAGCGCGCTCTTCTTCACGTAAGGGAACGAACGTCTCTGCCATGGTCAGCGTTCGCGCGAAGTCACGAATGCTGCGAAGCTTGTGGGTGAGGGCAACGGGATCGGACACAACGGCCACTACATAGCCTGGCAAAAGAGGTCTTTCGAAGTCCCGCCACTCGCCGTCATACTTAAGCCGATGTACATAGGTCGGCGAAAAACACTCCTCAAGAAGCGGTGTTTCGCCGTCACCTGCTGTTTCGTTGGCACACACGCGCCGGATGGTCTCGCACATCGCCTGTTCGCGACCTGTCTGCACCTGAACTATGTACCAGCCAGCCTTCGCCATGACGTGGCTCCTCTCTCTGCCGCAGTAGGAAGAATCGGCATGGCTTCGCCACTCGGCCCACTTGGCCCACACAAGAGACATTCGTTCCCTCCAGGAGAAGGCCGCCGGGACTCGACGCTTGGATAGACGGAACGAACGTGTAGGGTTACTGCAATCAAGCAGCTCCCTGCGGTGAAGACACTCAAGCCAATTTGGAAAGTGCCCTCGTCGAAAGGAGCTGAGGGATTGAGCCGCGCCTCATATTCGTAAAGGCGTCGCGACTTCGAGGCCAACAATGCCCCAAAGCCACGCTTTGGGGCATTGGGAGCTGATGCTCGCAAAAGGATATGTAGTTAACGATGTAGCAGTTATAGATGAGTTGAGGATCATTTCGTTGTAAAATTCAAGGGCCGATGGCACTTGGGCCAATCGCACAAATCCTTCACTATGCAACGAAACCACCCCCCCCCACGCACACAATCTGAGGGGTGCGCGAAAGGACTCTACCTTTCAAACTCACTGACTGTGTCAATCTACCTGAAATGTCTTTTACATTGTCACGTAGACCGTGTAATCCACAACTTTCAGGTGTATAGAAATACTTACATGTTTATCTTGTTTCGTAAAATCGCATCCTGGGCTTTGCCTAGGGACTGTTTACCTGCGGTTATGCACGCAAGCGGCAAATGCGTCATATAGATTTTTTTCGATTATTCATGTTAGTTGTGGAGAAACGCAAGATTTCTCATGTTGCTATGCGTGTTATACGCAACTGTCCAACCAATGGCTGCCGTACGTCGGGGAGCCGGCGCGGGCTCGCACAGGCTGCTGGAGCATCGACATCCATCCGCTCACGGCATCTCGGGCCAACCTTACGTCTCGCGAAGCCCTGTGATCGTCTCTCGCCTCGCGATGATGGACAGCGGCATCCTCAGCAGGTACTCGTCATCCCCCACGCGCAGGCGCACCATCGCGTAGCACCTCCTGCGGTTGAAGGACGCGACGCGATGCTCCAAGCCCTTGAGCGGGCCGACTGACACCTGCAGCTCGTCGTCCACAATCTCGCTCCAGCTGTTGCACACCACGTGCTGTGCGTCCATGACCTGCCCGAGGAACGTCTGCGCATCCGACGCTATAGGAGCGGGCCACTTGTCTGCGCCTCGAACGAGGTCCACGTCCAGCGGCGTGCCGAAGAGCTTTGAGGTGAGCCTGCGAATCTGGCCGGTTGCCACGATGAACATCCCTGGCAGGAGCACGCGGGTCTCGGTCTTCCACTCGCCGTGGAGCTTGAACTGTTGCTCCATGCGCGGCACGAAGGCATCCGTGATGAGTGGGGTTGGGATTGCGGCGCGCAGCTCCGCGCAGGCGGCGTCCTCGTGGCCTTCCAGGCAGGTGGCTAGGTACCAGCGGATATGCCTGCTGGTGTCACGCGGGTCCAGCGGGATGCTTGGCAGGTCTTTGGCACGGGCTTCGGTCCTGGGGGCTTTGGTCTTGGTTTCGGCTGCAGATTCGGCCTTGGTCTCGACGTCACGCTTGACGGGCACCTCAAGCGGCAGGGCGAGCAGGAAGTCCTCTCCCGCGGCCGAGGACCCCACACGCACCATCGCCAGCTTCTTATGACGGTCAACGTGTCGAATGCGGGTCTCGCACCCCACGAGTGGTCCCTTGAGGACACGCAAGCGCTTCTGTACGATCTCGCCCACGCTCGTGCGAACCACGTGCATGTCGTCCATACGATCTCTCCCCAGCTCAGGCGCACGACGTGGGGCTCGTCCATGACGTCCGCGAGGAGTGCCTGCGCCTCCTTGGAGATGGGGGCATAGCTTCGTCCCACGAAGCCGACGAGCTGCACGGGAAACACCATCCTCGCCAATGCATCCGCAAGTCCCGGCGAGTTCCTCGTCGCCACGATGAAGTACCCTCCGCCTTGAAGAGGTCGACGACGGTCCTGCGCCATTCCCCGTGGTACTTCTTCTGGCACTCGACGCGGGGCACGAAGGCGTCTGCCAAGAGCTCAGGCGAGACGATGGCACGCACCTTCTCGCAGGTGGTGCGCTCCTGGCCCACGGGGCACGACGCAAGATACCAGCGCAGGACGCCCTTTGGGCTCTTGCGACCAAGGGGCAGGACGGTGGGCGTTGTGGGCTGGTTCGATTCGCGTGTGTTCATGCGGCTGGCTTTCTCTACGATGTGCGACTATCTTACACCATGTGTGTGAGTGGGCGATTCCGCATGGAGGGTGCCTCGTTTAATACCCGGACGTTCAGGCTTCTGCTATCGTTGTTGCTCCGGTTCGCGCGCGAGGGGAGGTGCCCATGCGCAAGGTGCTCGTCATAGCCCTGATCGTGCTCGCGTTCTGCGCCGCGCTCGCCGTCGTGGGGCGCAGGATCCGCGGGAGGCACATGCGCGGGGCGAGGGCCGTCCGCGTCGTGCTCGGCGCGGCACTTCTGGCCGCGTACGCCTACGGCATCCTGTCCCAGACGATCCTTGGCCGCACTGCGGGTGCCAGGACCGCCAACCTCGAGCTGCTCTGGTCGTACCGCGCCGCGCTCGCGCTCACCGAGGACGGCATCGCAGTCACCAGCGCGTACCTGCTGGCCGAGATCCTCCTGAACGTGCTTCTCTTCGTGCCCATGGGCGCCCTGCTACCGTTCCTGGCGCCCGGCAGGTTCGGCTCGGGGCGCCTCGCGCGCGGCATGGCGCTGGTTGCCGCCGTCGCACTCGCGTGCTCCTGCGCGATCGAGCTCTGCCAGTGGGGATTCGGCCTCGGGTGTATTTGTCAATAGAAAAGTCGACACTTGGGACTGCGGTGGAGAACTTGGACCGGAAATGGAACAAGGAGGACACCAGCATGTTCAGCGCGGAGGAGAGAAGGGTCGCGATAGAGACCTTCATCAAGTACGACCACAGCTACGCCGACACGGTCGCCGGGCCGAATTGCTAGAACGGTATCTCAAACTCCTCCGGCTCCGTCTCGTGGGGCCGGGGCGGGCGCCATCCGTCGTCCTTCGTGAAGTAGTCGTCCATGGGGTCGCCGACGCAGTACGTGCAGGCGAATCCCGAGCAGAGCGTCTCGTGGTCCCAGTGCTCGGTGAAGAAGTCGTCCAGCAGGGTGACCGGGCAGACGCCCCTCGCCCTCGCCTCGCGCATCGCGATCTCGACGGGGTCCTCGAACGGGCCGCTACGCATTTCCCCCCGGCTTCTCGGGCAGCCCCGCCATCGCGTAGGCGTCCTCCACGAACAGCTGCTCCTCCGGCTCGCCCTTCCTCCAGTGCACCTTGCCGCTGAGCTCCATGCACCTGCCCATCAGGCGCTCGTTGTACGACTCCACGCTGGTCAGGCGGGGTATGGGCACCATCAGGTTCGATCTGATGTAGGCGACCTTGCTCGATCTTCCCCCTTGGCGGCCCCGTCGCGCACGGCGGCGTGCGCCAGGACGATGCCCAGCCCGCCGCAGATGAGGGAGAGCTGGCCGTTCCTGTAGGGGCCCCCGTTGTCGCTGCTCAGCCGAATTCGGCTGAGCAGCGACTATGCCGCAGAAAGCGCTAAGCCGCAAAACCTCTGTACCCGCAGGACGTTAGCGGATCTTGCGGCTTAGCGTCTCCGTCACCTGAGGCTGTAGAGCGCCCTCCTCCTCTCCTCCGTCAGCCAGCCCGTGTCCTCGGAGACCACTGCCGGCGCGGATTCCGCGATGGCCCTGGCCATCATCTCCTGCGTGGCGAAGGCGTAGAAGGACGACGTCGTTGACATGGACTCGTGCCCCAGCAGCTGCATCACGATGGGAAGCGGCACCCCCGACTTGTAGAGCGCCATCGCCCTGGTCTTGCGCATGAGGTGGCAATGCACGCGCGCGGGGACGGACGGCACGGACCTTCGGGCCACGTCGGCCGCCTGCCTGAGAACCCGTGACACCGTGTCCGGCGAGAGCGACGTGGGAACCCCGCCGTGGACGCTGTAGAACAGCGGGCGCTTGGGATCGGGACGGCGCCCGGGATGAAACTCGCCCATGTAGACGCGCAGGTGGGCGGCGCACCTGTCGCCTATCGGCACCATCCTCGACTTGTTCCCCTTACCGTTAACGGTCACGCGTGCAGGGACCGAGAGCGACAGATCGCCCACCCTGGCACCGCAGAGCTCTGAGACGCGTGCCGCCGACTCGTAGAGCATGATGAGGAGCATCCTGTTGCGCCTGGACTTGGCGGTGGCACCGTCGTTGGCGGCGAGCACGGCCGCCAGCTCGTCGTCCTCGAGGTACTCGATGGGCCTCTTGGGGACCGGGGGCGCCTTGATCGCCCTCGCCGCCTGGCTGAGCGCGACGAGCGTGGCGTCCTCCGACGCGCAGAAGGCGAGGAAGGAGCGCATGGCCGTGAGCCTGAGCCCCACCGTCTTGGGAGACAGCCCGCGGTCCTCGCGCATCCAGCGCAGCCAGCCCTTGAGGGCGTCCCTGCTCACGCACGAGAACGTGACGTCCGCTCCGGACTTGCCGGCGGAATCCTCCAGGTACGCGAGCCAGCACTCCAGCGATATGCGGTACGCCTCCACGGTCTTCCACGACAGCCCGCGCACCCTCGGCAGCCAGTCGTGAAGGAACGAGCGCGCCATGCCCCAGAAGTCCGGCTCTCCGGTTTTGTGCGAGCGCCTAGCCATCGAAGCCCACCTCCGGAAGCAGCGAGTCGAGCGAAGACGCCTCGGACGAGAATCCGCCCATGAAGTCGGGCGACGTGTGCACGTAGTACAGCGTGCTGTCGAAGCTCGAGTGGCCCATGTATCGCGCCAGGTAGGGCAGCATGGCCATCACGTCGGTGCCCTCGCGGCCCCAGCGCTCTATGTTCGCGTACGCGAAGTGGTGGCGGAAGGAGTAGGGCGTCGCCCTCCTTCCCGACGCCGGTTCCGGAAGGCCGGCGAGCGACCAGATCCTGCGGAACGCCAGCGCCACCGCGGCGCCGCCGAGCCGGTTGCCCTTGCCCGTGCAGAAGAAGGCCGCGCGGTCCTCACCGATTTCGGCGTCCGTGCGGCTGCCGCAGCGTGCCAGCATATCCGCCACCTCGTCGGTTACCGCCAGCCTCCTGGAGCGGTGGCCCTTCGACCACATAATGTCTATGGAGGGTCCGTCGAGATCAACGTCGCACGTCCGAAGCCTCCTGGCCTCGCAGGTCCTGAGGCCGCACGAGTGCATCAGGCCGAACAGCGCCGCCGCCTCCCATGCCATCGGGGACGGCGGGTCGTACACCGCAGCTGCCCCGAAGAACGCGTCGATCTCCGCCTGCGAAAGAAGGTACGGGATCGGCCTCTCCGACCTACATCGGTAGTCGCCTGGCAGCACGTATGCGTTCACGTGGCCGTTGAGCCTGAGCCACCTCGCGAACTCGCGAATGTATGACACCCAGCTGGTCTGCCTGGTGCTCGTGCGCCCGACGCGCTGCCGGAAGTAGGCCTCTGCGGCGGCACGGTCGAGCTCCGTGACGCCGTTCGCCGAGCACCACCTGTCGAGGTCCCACATGTTCCACGCGATTGCCTCGCCGTCCACGCCGACCCCGGCCTTGAACTCGAGAAACGCGCGCATGTCAGACGCCAGCGCGCTGGCGTACGGGTGGTCCCTCATGCGACCGCCCCCTTCGGCAGCGGCAGCACGCACGACCGCATGCCCCCTGGTCCGTCTCAATGTACGTGTTGGTGGAGTCAGGCTCGCTGTGGCCGAGCACGGCCGACACCACGGGGAGCCGCACGCCCGCCGACACCATGCGCGACGCCGCGCTGTGGCGCAGCAGCAGGCTGCCGCCGCTGTCGACGCCCGCGGACGACAGCGCCCTGCGCGTGGCAGAGTACACCGCCGAGTGGTCCGCGAGCGGTACATGCGGCGCCTTCTGGCGCACGAACACGTTGGGGGCGTCCGTGTCCGGCCTGCCATCGAGCAGGTACCTCCCGAGCGCCTCTGCGAGCGCCGCGCACATCGGGACGGTGACCGGGTTGCCGGTCTTGCGCTGCACGAACGAAACGGACGAGGTGCGGAAGTCGAGGTCGGAGACGCGCAGCGCGATTATGTCGCACGCTCTCATGCCGGTGGTGAGCGCCAGCAGCGTGATCGCCGCGTCCATCGGCGCGACGCTGCCGTCCACGCACGCGCTGGCCACGTCGTCGGCCTGGCCGTCGGTGAGCGTCTCGACGATGCGGTGCTCCCGGCGCGGCCTCGTGAGCGCCAGCGCCTCGACCAGGTCGTCCCTGCCGAGGTAGCGCAGGAATGGACGGAAGTTGCTCGCGAGGTGGTAGGTGGAGGTGCCGGTCCAGCGTGCCGCGATGTCTGCCATGAACGACGCGACGCTCGCGGGAGTGGCACGGCTTGCGTCGTCTACGCCGGCGCGCTCCAGGTGCAGCAGGTACTCCCTGGCCAGCCTCTCGTAGTAGTCGCGCGTCCCCGCCGCGAGGCCGCGCGCCTCGTTGGCGCGCATGTAGTCGGCCAGCGTGGCGCACAGGCCATCGTGGCTCGGCTCTGGCACCGTCGGCCTGTTCGCCCGCATCGACAGGTCGAAGCGCCCGGTCTCGGCGAAGTCCGCGCAGAGCGACACCACGCGCTCCCTCGACACCTGGTAGTTGTGCTCGAACGGGGTGCCGTCGGACTTCGTGGCAGCGACGAAGGCCTCGCCGACGCCGTCCGACCACATGCCGTCCCCGCTGCTGTCGGCCAGGTAGCGGAATATCTTCCGGTACTGTCCCACGGTCGACTCCATGTAGCCGGCCGCGCGGAGCGCCTCCACGGCGCGCTCCGCTATGCTTGATATGCTCGTGCCCATTCCCTTCTCCCTTCAATCGAATCGGATGGGTACGGGCACGATGCTATGGGGTTTCGCTATGCCGCAAACACGGGCACCATCTGCGCTTCTGCCAGCGGCATCGTGCGAATCTGCGGCTTAGCGCTTTCTGCGGCATAGTCGACGAACAGCTTCTCGGGTATCCCGTGCGACGCCACGGCCGCGCGCAGCGTGCCCTGGAACGCGGGCGCGTCGTCGCGCGCCACGAAGCGGGCGGCCACCACCTTGCGCGACTTGTCGTCTATGACGGCCTGTAGGTAGGCGCGCCGGGCCGGGGTCCCCACGTAGGGCCCGTGGAGGGTGTCGGCCTGCCAGATGCCGTTGACCCGCGCCGCCTCGAAGGCGCGGCGGTCCTTGGCCGGCGAGCCCTCCCCGTCCGGCAGGGGGTTGTTCCTGAACCAGCGCTGCACGGTCCGCCGACATCGCCCATCTGCGGGAGTGCGCGCTCGACGTCGGGCGCTTTCCCGTCCGGAAGGGGGCGTTCCACATATGAGCGACCGCTATGAGTCAGGTCTTGCCGAGCAGCTCGCGGCGTTCGTGCGCCACCGGCGGGCCGCAGGCTCTTGGAACGCCTCCTATGCGGAGAACCTCCGCTACTTCGACCGCCACTGCACCCTCTCCGATCCGGGCGGCGGCAGGCTCGCCCAGCGGACGCTCGACGAATGGTGCAGGATGCGCGGCACCGAGGCCCCGGCATCGTGCTACATGCGCACGATGCCGGCGAGGCTGTTCGCCGACTACGCCAGGGAGCGGGGCCTGTCGGACGCGGTGCCGCCGAAGATGGCATACGTGAAGGGCCTCGACTACGTCCCGCACGCGTTCACCGACGACGAGCTCGCACGGTTCTTCGCCGCATGCGACTCGATCGTTCCGTACATGAACAGGCGGGCGAGCCTGGTCCGCAAGGTGACCTGTCCGGCCTTCTTCCGACTGCTGTACACTCCTTGTAGGCGATGCTCATGGGAATGGTTCGATCTCCCTGCGTCGTCCAGTTCTCTATCCACGATCTGTCATCCGCGCTTAAAGGCAAAAACGTCATTCCCATCGAGAGCAGTCTCGTAAATGCAGGGGTCTTCCGAAGCGCATGCTCAAGTTGCCATGGATCACGTGTTACGGCAATATCATAACCTGGCAGAAGCAGCATCTCGCTTGTCACCCATTCGCCGTGTTGCTTGCGCCGGTATTCGTACGTAGGGCTAAAGCATTCCTCGAGGATGTTCTCTCCCTCCGGACCCCCGTTGCTTCCACTTTCGCAGACACGCTGGATTACCTGACAGGCGTTTTGTTCCCTGCCGGTTTCCACTTGCACAACATACCATTCGGATCGACGCATACATCCTCCGGAATATCGGATCAAGCCGGAAAACTTTCGCTAACATGCATTCGTTTTACGTCTTTTCGACTACCGTCTATAGATGCATGCAAAAGCAGCCCCGGACCACTTCTGGGGCTGCCCAAACTACAGCGATTTTTAACGCTACTCCACTGCCGCTAAGTTTCCATCCTCCCGCGCGAACCAACGCTGACGTGTGAATATCGGGAGCCTTCAAAGCTCACCCATCCACCTTAGACACGTAATTACTCGGCCCATGGAATATACGAAGGACTGTCGCGCGGCCCTCATATACGCGATATACGACAACATATTTTCCAACAACAAGCTTTCTATACCCAGAACGTGCAAGAATGGGGTCTTGTTGCAATGGTCCCAGGTAAGGTGTCGAGGCAAGTAAATCTATTCCCCCAAGAGTCTTGCTCGTAATCCTATCAGCCGCCGTCTGTCCGGCATAGCGTTCTACAGAATCCGCGATGCCAGCGATATCCTCGTATGCCGAGAGCTGAATGAGAGGCAACTCATGCGACGTCATGCATGCGCCTTTCCCGCAACATATTGCGGATCTCGTCAGTGGTAAAGGCAGGTTCGCCCGATAGCCGTCGGGCTTCAGCCTCCAAGACAGCCGCGCGTTCATTTAGGACTCGTTCACGTTCTTCGAAAGCCTCGTTGCTTAAGACAACCACATCGCCCTCACCATTTCGGGTGATGTAGATGGGCTCGCCAGACTCATGTGCCATTTTTGAAATGGCCCCATAGTCATTTCTCAGTTTCGTTGATAACTGTATGTTCATTACTTCCCTCCAGAAATTCTAGTATAACCCACGATAATTAATGCGGAGTATATTTGTGGTACAATATCCCTGTCACGAAACGACGGGGAGGATGCTTGGCATGGCGAAGGCGAGGACGATCGAGCTCTCGGACGGGGACCGCAGGAGGCTGGAGGAGCTGTCGACGAGCATGAGGGCGACCGCTCGGGAGCACGTCAGGTCGAAGATCCTCCTGTACAAGTCCGAGGGATGGTCCGACGTGGCCGTGGCGGACAAGATGGACGTCAGCCCCGACACCGTGAGCCGCTGCGTCTCGCGCTACGAGTCGGGCGGCGTGGAGGCCGCGCTGGCCGACGCGCCCGGCAGGGGCCGCAGGCGGGAGATCTCCGAGGCCGACAGGCTCTGGGCGGTGTCGCTGGCCTGCACCAGGCCCAAGGACGTGGGCCGCGCGGCCGAGTTCTGGTACCCCGCCGCCTTCACGGCCTACGTCCGGGAGGTTGCCCGCGACCAGGGCCACCCCAGGATGGCCACGGTCTCGGAGTCCACGCTGCGCGGCATCATGGAGGAGGCCAAGGTGAGGCCCTTCGCCGTCACCTACTACTGCGAGCGGCGCGACCCGGAGTTCGAGCAGAAGAAGCACGACGTGCTCGTCGTGTACAGGCAGCTGCAGATGTCCTTCGACGCCGACGGCAACCTCGTGGCCGAGCCCACCGACTCGGAGGGCAGGGTCGTCCACACGCTCTCCTACGACGAGAAGCCGGGCATCCAGGCCATCGCGACGACGGGCGAGGACAGGCCGCCCGTCCCGGGCGGCGACGCCAAGGGGCGGCCGACGACGCACCGGCGCGACCACGAGTACGCGAGGCTCGGCACGCTCTCGCTGCTCGCCGCCATCGACCTGCTCACGGGGGTGGCGATCCCGCAGGTCAGCGAGTCGCACAAGAGCTCGGACTTCGTGGGCTTCCTCAAGAAGCTCGACGGGGCCTACCCCGAGGGCGACGTGATCCGCCTCATCCTCGACAACCACTCCGCGCACACGTCGGCCGAGACGCAGGCCTACCTCAACACGGTCCCCGGCCGCTTCGCCTTCGTGTTCACCCCCACCCACGGGAGCTGGCTCAACCTCGTGGAGGCCTTCTTCGGAAAGCTCGCCAGCCAGATGCTCAGGGGGATCCGCGTCTCCAGCAAGGAGGAGCTCAGGGAGAGGATCCTGCTGTACTTCGGCGAGGTCAACGAGGTGCCCGTGCCCTACAGGTGGACCTGGGGCCTGGACGACATCGACCTGGGTGCCGAGGACGTGGACGCAATCCCCTTCGAGGTCGTCAACGCGAAGGCGTGCAGGCCCGGGGACAGGGGTAAGAAGGCGCCGAAGCCTCCCAGGAGGGGGCGCCGGGCGAAGAAGTCGGGCGTAGAGGACGTGGCCACAGCCTGATTGAGCCCGGCATTAATTATCGCGGGTGATACTAGTATTCTTGCTTTATTCTACTAGAATTATTTGACCTTCAATACAGTCTGAAGTGCCGGTATAAGTGGAACGGAGTTCCCGGGGAGTTTTGTTCCGCAGGCGCGGAACAAAACTCCCCGGGAACTCCGTTCCACTAACATACTACTCTACAGCCGCAAAGTGTCCGACCACAGGCACGCCCACGAGTTCGGATGCCTCTTCACCGTCTCGAACTCTCGTATCCATCACCTCGCGCAAATAAGCAAACGCAAAGGCCAAGAAGAAACCCGCCACCGCTCCTACAGCACCAATGAGCACATGCTTCGGTCCGGAAGGAAGATTGGGCACCTTGGCCTCGTCAATGACGCTTACAGATTGAATACTCATAACCTCTACGGCGACATTTGACGTGTCATCGACGATGGCGTTCGCGACCTGGGCAGCAAGCCTGGGGTCCTTGCCGGTCACGTTGAGCGTAATCACACGCGTCGTGGATGAGTTGGTAACGTTAATTTTGTAGGCATTCAGATTGTCGAGTCCCATGTCCGCGGAAACATCACCCTTCACGCGGTCTGATGTAAGGATTTTCACCACGTCATTTGCCACCATTTGGGCAGAGCTTAGCTCGGTTTGAGATATCGCAGCACCCATGTTTGGGTCTTCGTTACGCATGAGCACGTACATGCTGGTAGACGCAGTGTATTCGTTGGGCAACAAATATGAGATGCCAAACGCAGCCGCTCCCACCACAAGGGTCGCAACTATAAGCAACAGAGCATTCTTTTTGAGTAGCTCAATCGTATTTACCTCTGCAACAGTATCCATGGTGAACCTTCCGTAGTTATGGTAACTATGTACTTCTATCAAATACAGGACGCTTCCTTAAACCGTGCTTTTCTCTGGTAGTCATGTCAAATCTAACCATCCCCAACTTCGTGTATAAGGACAACGCCCACATCCTACGCATTCTGCAATCGATCCCCCCAGCGCTTCATGACCTTTGCCAAACAGGCATAGTGATCCACATGATGCGCATCGCTTGCAGCGTAGGTATAGAGCCCCTCCTTCATCATGCGCATGGCTGGACGACGTTCTGCCCCAAGCCTGCCCCCTCGAATAAAGTCCGTCGAAGCCTGCAGCTTGCAGCCCATGTGAACGAGCTCACGCGCAAGGCCAAAGTCCTTCTGGATGGCCACATACCGCTCCGGATGAGCAATAATCACGTCGTATCCCAAACCCTGCAACGTAAAAATGGTTCGCTCGTAATCACCAAAGCGACTGGGACTGGCTCCCACTTCCAACTCAAGCAAGAACTCGTTCGATCCGTCAAAGTGAAGGCGCTCAGCCCACTCCATTCCCAAGTCCATGAGCATGCGATAGTTCACCTCAAAGCCCATCTGCAGAGAAAACCCCGGCTCCAACTTGTTGACCTCCTTCTCGAAGGCTCTGAACGCACGCCACATAGGCAAATAATCAAAGTATGGCTCTCTGCAATGCGGCGTACAGGTGATGCTCGTCACCCCTGCACGCCGAGCAGCCTTAAACATGGCGAGGGACTCCTTCATGTCTTGTGACCCATCATCGACACCCGGCAGGATATGACAATGCAAGTCCCTCATGCTCACCATCCCCAAAGGCACGCCGCGTTGGCGCCTCTCACCTACTATTGCTTCCGCGTGTCTATTTCTTCCCTCGACAGCTTTGACGTTTCGTCCGATGTGGGTTCGCTCGCATTGGTCTCTTTTTTGGCATGGCGCCCACCGATATTACGTCTGGAAGCCTTGTCGTCGGCACCTTCTTCGTCTTGCCTCGTCTGTTCCGCCAACTCGTCCTCGTCCAAGTCAGGCGCATTGCTCCAGCTCTTTGGGGTCGTCCCCTCGGCCTTCTGCTCAGGTGCCGCACTCTGTACCGCATCGTCCTCACTGTCTGATTCCACGCCAAATCCAGCGGGAAACTTGGTCGGCATGCTTGGACCACTCGAGTGCGCCCCTCGATCCTCGCGGTAATAATACTCGTAGTAGTATTCGTTGGATTGACGCTCGCAATAGTTCATCACGATACCTGCCAAGGGCACGTTACCCGCCTTGAGCTGGTTTGCTGCGCGGACGACCTCGTCCTTTCGCGTAAACTGCTCACGCACGACCATAAACACGGCGTCAACCTTCGAACCGAGGACGGCCGCATCCACGAACGTCCCCACCGGCGGGGTGTCAAACACAATGTAGCCGTACATCCTCTTTGCTTCTTCAATGAGCCTCGTGTACCGCTTTGAGCTTAGCAAGTCCGATGGGTTCGGAATGTGCGGCTCCGCATCCAAAAAGTCCATACGCGGGGTGTTGGTCTGTACAATCGCATCCTTGAGCTCCGTCTCACCCGAAAGGACCGAATAGACGCCGTGCTGTGCATGCGCTTTGAGGGTACGGGCCATCGAACGTCGACGCATATCGCTTTCCACGAGCAGTGTGCGAACGCCCGAAGTAGCCATTGCGCGCGCAAGATTTGCCGCGACAAAGGTCTTGCCCTCGTTGGGGATGGTGCTCGTGATTACAACGGTTCGAATAGGATTGTCCACGCTCATAAATCGTATGTTTGCCAAAAGCGTCTTTGCTGAGTTCTCTACGCTGCGTCTTGAGTTGTTCTCGCGCGATGAGCCATTCTTACGCAAATGCATAACGTACGCGTCTCCTTATTTCAAACTTCCGTCACAATGCAACAGCCTCGAGTTTGCATCGGACATACATTAAAAACACTCGATACTTTCCGCTTCGCCATTGACCGTCAAAACGCATGGAAGCAGCAGTATCTTACGGAGCAAAACTCCCCAGGAAGTCTGGATACAAGTTCCCGGGGAGTTTTGTTTCGCATCAAGAGGCGTGACGGAGACGGCCTTTGTGCATGGCTTTGCCTCGCATCCTACCTATGGCAAAAATTTCGATGAACATGATTAGCAAAAGCGCTGTCGATCCCACCATGCATAGCCTAAGCACGTGTTGTACGAGGGACACGCCAAAGTGGTAAAAGAACTCTGGCCGGAGGTTGAGTCCTTTGTAGAACCCAGAAAAATACACTATGCATGGCACGACAAACCCCATAAGGGCCGCTCCGCCAGTTGCGTAAGCGACATACCTCATCGCCCTGTGTGCAAAATGATGCAAACGCATTATTAATATGAGCATAAGAGCAGCTAGCGCAACCAAACACACGAGCGCTACGGGATAATAGCTTCCATACACAGCGCGAATCTGCACAACCGCATCAAGACCAGGCATCACAATTGCATCATCGTAGATAGCCATGATGTCGTTAACGTAGCCGTCCACAATCTTGTCGGCTGTATTGCCCTCCTCAAGCTTCACATTGTCTGACATAAAGAGCTTTTGAACATTCTTTGTAAGGCGATCTCGTACGGCTTTGGTGTTTGGCTTATATCCCGAACCGTCAAGCGCGCCAGCAATTACACTACTCGCCTGTTGTTTGACTTCCTCAACGTCGAACACCCCGTCGAGCACGGAAGGATCAATACCGGTGGGCAGCGTATAGTGATTCGTTTCTTCTTCTATGTATTTGAGTGTAAGCTCGTAGTACTCATCGTCCACAATGTATGTAAAGCCGCCCCAAGTCATAACGCCCAGACGGATTACCGTAATCACCATAATACCCAGCAGGGCTAAGGAAAGAAAGAACCCAAAAATGAGGCTCACGGAGTCGCGCGTAAACGAACGAGAATGCCCACGCCTTCTTCGACTCATTCTTCCCTCCAATCGACATCGCGCCCGGCAGTGCGATCGGCAAAAACTACAAGACGATCGGTTTTGCGCCCCTCGCTTAGGTCAAAGGGATAGCACGTGTACATAATGAGCTCCTCACGTGGCTCATCCACTTTCTTTAGGACGAAGTGTTCCAGATCTTTCTCGTTCATAACTTGCACGTTTGTAACGGTGTACTCGTAGTTGTCATAGTTGGTATGGAACTGGATAACGTTACCTGGTTGGACGAACTCAAGGCATGCGAAGTCCGTGCTGTTATGGCCCGCCAAAAGAATCATCCTGCCAAAGCCAGGCAATTTGCCAACCATGGACGTGCCCACGCCATAGGCTAAGATATCGTCTGAGTCGTACCAATACACGGGAGAGTTCAGTCCAATCTCGTCGCAGACGAGCTGCCCATATTGCGTTTCGCTATAGGGGAACTCAACCTGATCGCCAGGAATGGGAGCATTTGGATCGACAGTTGGAGTGTTTGGATTGCCAGATGAGGCAGAGGCATCTGTATCCTTCTTCTGCGTCGCTTCCTTGAGTGCATTCGGATCGTAAATTGACCGGAGCTCTGGATTGAAGTTCGGCGCATCATCAGATACCAAAAAGCCCACAGCTGCCGAGGCCATGCCCCAAATAGGCTGTAAGGCAAACCAAAGAAGAAGATAGCCTGCTACGCAAAAGACTGCTGGCGTAACGATGTACGCCAGCAGCTTCTGAATCCTAGAAAAACTCATGCCACGAGTAGTTAGGCAACAAAGAGCTGCTTCTTGCGGGCCACCACAAAAGCACCAGCGAGCGTAGCGACAGCGAAAGTCACGACGGCAGCAGTCTGTCCGAGGCCAAAGCCCGTCTGCTTGATGACCTTACCGCCATTACCAGCTGTAGCCTTCTCGCCCGTGGGGGTCGTCCAAGTTACCGTTGCGTCATAGCTCTTTGAGTCGACCTCTACGTGCAAATCAAAATAATTCGCACCAATTTTGTTGATGATATCAGCAATCTCGGCATAGTGCTTCCACATATCGGCCCTAGACTTCGAAGTTGCGAGAATGCCGTCAATCTTGGTCAACGCGTCCTCGAACTCTTTGCAAGCGGCGTCGCTCAGGTCAACATTTGCCAAAGCGCTCTCGGCCTGACCCATATACTGACCAATGTGATAGTCATCAAGATTTGCGCGCGCCTTCAGGGTATAAAGCTCAGACTGAAACGCGTCGAGCAACTTCTGCTCTGCGCTGCTGATTCCTGCCGCAAACGCCGGGGTAACCAAAGCAAATGCCATTGCCAAGGCACCGAATACCGCTAGAAACTTCTTCATCGTACATTCCTTCCTACAAATACTCTTGGACTGGCATTTCAAGATGCTGTGAGACTAACACTGTCTTAATCTACGATTTATCGGTTGCTGTAAATATCTGTGAACGAGCCATACAATCAGCTTGCTTACAGATACCGTTCCCGCGCGCGCTGCGCCAAACGATCAGCCTGCTCATCCTTGCGTGTATCGCCCAAAATAAACTCACGTGCGTGTTCCACGGTATCCTCCGTTGCGTCACCCTCCTCCCTGCGGGTGAGCACGATCCGTTCGCCCTCGACCTGTGCATCCATACCATCAGGCCCTGGAATAGTAACGTGGAGAACACCTTCCGTAAAGTGGTAGAGTGCCCCTTCCGCAGAGATAGGCGAACCGATTGCGTGAATGGCATATGTTCCCGGCGCCAAATGCAAGCCCGAACCATCAGCTTCCACGTAGCCATGACGATCGACAGGTGTGCCATCCTCAAGCGTGCCAGTTATCTGCAGGGGGATTCGCGATCCTCCCGCATCGAGGTCGTTGCTATTCACTTCCACGGGTAGTACGACGTCAACCTCGTTCGCAGAGCGGGCCTCCGCGTTAAATTCTGTGTGCGATTCCCGATCGGATTCCTCGTTTCGGTTGTCTTTTGTGGTGTCTGATGTCGTGTCTTTAGTTTGCGTCGTTACCTGCTGATCGGCATCGGGAGCAGGATTCGCGTCGTTGCTTTCGTGTGGGAGCAGAAGCGTTACTACAAGGATGACGACAAACACCAGAAGCGCAGCCGAGCACGCTGCAATGGCAATACCCCTTCGGCTCAAACGCAGGGGTCCTATCCCCTTCGTCTCCGACTCGCTTTCGGCGGCAGGATCAGACGGAACGAAGTACACATCCACGCCCCCATCCTCGTCTATGCCCACTTCCTCATAAAAATCCATAAGGCTCGTCGCATCCCGCTCTACGGGTGCGCCACATACATCACATACTTTCGCCGTATCTAGGAGCTCTGCACCGCAGTGTTTGCAGTTCATGTCATCCTCCCCTACTGGCAGCAGTCAAAATGCGCATACATAATGGCTAGCGTACCCAATCTTATTTTCCGCATAGCACTTATTCAGTAAAATGAATTCCCACATGCAAGAAAAGGGCCGCCGATAGTGCGAGATCCTCTTTCTAGCTCTGCTTGCCCTACGCTAAACGGCGTAGTTTCGCTCGTTGGAACCCGCGAATGCACCCGTATTCGAAGGAGCAATCCCATAAAGCAACAGCCGCGCTATGCTCAAGTCATCACGGCCGCGACCCGCCTCCATGAGCGTTATGGTGCCAGAGATCAAGAATTTGAGCAGGTCGCCCACCTGCTCTGTATTCAATCGAACGTAGTTGTTTACAAATAACTGGAAGGATGGGCGATCCATATATTGATTCGCCATCCCTTTGCAAACTTGCGAAAGGAACGTCGTCCTCATGCCGAGCTCGTTAATTACGTTATACATAGGCCTGCAATCACCGTCATTGGTAAAAATAAAGCGCCGAATACTAGCGACAATATCCATAACAATGCGATCCAGTTGCCCGCTATTTTGCATGCCCTCCCATGCAGACGCACGATTATAGGTCTCTACGACAGGGTCCCACGTCTCGCACCACAGGAGCGTCGCGTCAAGCGCGTCCTGCACATAGGAACCAATAACCTCTTCGATAATCTCGTTCTTGGATGAAAAATAATAGTAAATGAGCTCGCGCGTCATGCTTGCTTCGCGTGCTATATCGGCAAGAGTTGTCTTTTGCACTCCCTTAGTCTCAAAGAGCTTTTGAGCACACTCGCAAACGTATTTCCTCTGTTCCGTGAATGCTTTGGTCTGCTTGCCAAATTTTCGGTGGATGCGCACATTATACGAAGCCATGAATTAGCGCCCCCCCCCGAGTATTTTTGAAAGTCGCGGTGACGATGCACCTGAATAATTGTTTATGTTACGAAACCGCACATGAACAAAATGTCCTTCGACAAAATGTCCTTCGCCACACGTGTAACTATTCTTAGTCAATGTCTTTTACACTCAATGGTCATTTGTAAAGATAGACAAAATTCTTTAAGTTACATCAATAATCAACTATCAAAAACACCCCGCGATCACTCGCGGGGCAGTTCGCATTACCTTTATCTCTGGAGCAGAGCTCTACAAAGCCGCCTCGAATGCGGCAAGAAGCTCGTCGAACTCCTCATAGGCCGGCAGGTCGGGGTTGTCGGCCTTTATCTGTTCGGTGCTGCGGAAGAGGAATCCCGCTTTGCTCGCACGAATCATGGCGAGGTCGTTAAACGAGTCCCCGGTCGCGATGGTGTCGAAGCCCATGGACTGTAGAGCTCGCACCGTAGTGAGCTTGGACTCAGGGCAGCGCATGTGGACGCCTACCACCATGCCGTCCTTGTCGACCTCGAGTGCATTGCAAAAGAGCGTCGGCCACCCGAGCTTCTGCATTAGGGGCTTGGCAAACTCCTCGAAGGTGTCCGAGATAATGATTACTTGGCTTTCGCTTCGAAGCGTGTCCAAGAACTCCTTTGCGCCCGGAAGTGGATCGATAGTGGCAATGACTTCCTGAATCTGTTTGAGGCCGAGGCCGTGTTCGCGCAGAATGTCCATCCTAAAAGCCATCAGCTTGTTGTAGTCGGGCTCGTCGCGCGTGGTCCTCCTGAGCTCCGGGATACCCGTCGCCTCAGAAAATGCAATCCAGATTTCGGGGACGAGCACGCCTTCCATGTCTAGGCAGCAAACGTTCATGTGTGTCTCCTTTGCGTATTGTGCGTGACTCAATACTGTACCGTATTTGGCACAAGGAGAAGGCAGGCAATGCCCATTGTCAGCGAACAGTAACGTCAGCATGCCCTTGAGCAATGCAATTCTACTTATGTATTAGCATGCATTAACGTCCTGTGATACTATATGCCTTCATGAGAAGGATGGCGGACATAGACCTGCTCGGCAACCCATTCGTACAGCAACAGATGGTTTGGACGAGCATCACACTGCTCGCGCTTGGGATTTGCGCGGGAATCATTGGCGGCGTGGCGCTGCCACATGAGCAGATCGGACCGTTGTGGTTCGTAATTCTTGTTGTGGTGAGCCTTGTGGCGCTCCCCTTGCACGAGCTGGTTCATGCGGCTGCGTTTTTGTTGCTCAGCGGGTTTTCGGCCCACATCAGATTTGGGTTCACCGGCGGCATGCTGTATACCTCTGCCGTAGGAACGATTCTACCCCGACGGCGATTCTGCATTGTTCTGCTAGCTCCCGCCGTCATTGTGACCACTGTCCTTGTGCTCGCTGCATTTGCCGCAGGATACCCCCTCATGGGTTGGTTTTTGGCCGCAATTCATCTTGCGGGCTGCACAGGCGACTTTGCACTCGCACGCGCCATATTGCACGAACCCTTAGCCACGTATGTCCAGGACACCGAGCGAGGCGTGGCCTTCTTTTATGACGAGTGAAGCGGAGGGGATACTCCCCATTGTCTGATGTTATTACCATAGCAATGACATCAGACAATGGGGAGTATCCCCTCCGCCTTCCTTCGCTTCGATAGGGTAAATTGTGCGATAATCCCCTACGACACATGCAATCAACGTACGAGAGGAGCCCCATGGCCTCCGAAGAGCGTCCCCAGTTTCCCCTGCGCGCCATAATCACCGGTGGCATGCCTTATGGCAACAAGAACCTACACTTTGGCCACATCGGCGGCGTATTCGTTCCCGCAGACTTCTTTGCGCGCTTCCTGCGCGATCGCATTGGCAAGCACAACGTCGTCTTTGTCTCGGGCACGGATTGCTACGGATCGCCCATCATGGAGGGATTCCGCAAGCGCCAAGAGGCCGGCTACGAGGGAAGCATCACCGACTATGTGCGCGAGAATCACAAAGCGCAGAAAGAAGCTCTTGACGCCTACGGTATCTCGCTCGACCTCTATGCGGGCTCGGGCCTGGACACGGCTGCCAAGTTTCACGCACAGCTCACCGACGAACTCATCCGGCGCCTGTACGAGAAGGGCCACCTCATCAAGCTCTCGACGCGCCAGTTCTACGACACGAAGGCCAATCAGTTCCTCAACGGACGCCAAGTGCAGGGTCGATGCCCCGTTCGCGGCTGCAAGAGCGAGAAGGCCTACGCCGACGAATGCGACCTTGGGCACCAGTTCGACCCCGAGGAACTCATCGCGCCGGTCTCTCAGCTCACGGGAACCACGCCCGAGTTGCGCCCGGTTGACAACTGGTACTTTGACCTGCCTGCCTTCCGCGACGAGCTGCAAAAGCTCATGGACGAGTGGGACCTCGACCCGCAGGTGCGTCCCGTGGTAACAAAGACAGTCCGCGAATCGCTCGCCGCACCGGTCATCTATGTGCAAAACAAGTTCCGCGAGGCCTTTGACGCGGTTGTCGGCGAGCTGCCTGCTCACACGCTGCACGAACCGACCGGCAATCAGCAGTCGTTCTCGGTCGAATTCGCCAACTGGCGCGACCGCGACGCCGCACGCACCACGCTCGAAGGCGCGGGCGTGCGCTTCCGCACGGGCAAGACGCTCCTTCCCTTCCGCATTACGGGCAACATCAGCTGGGGCGTCCCCGCGCCCGACCTCGAAGGTACACACGACCTCACTGTCTGGTGCTGGCCCGAAAGCCTGTGGGCACCCATCTCGTTTACGCAGACCGCCCTCGCCCTCGACGCCGTGCAAAGCGCAGAAGGTGGCGAGCGCCGCTATGCCAATCACGACTGGCGTGCCTGGTGGTGCGATGACACGTCGGCCGTGTACCAGTTCATCGGTCAAGACAACATCTACTTCTATTGTGTGGCTCAGCCCGCGCTGTGGGAGGCACTCGACTGGAACCTGTTCCAAGACACGCCAATCGCCAACCATCACATCCTGTTCATGAACAAGAAGGCCTCCAGCTCGGGAAAGATCACACCGCCCATGGCCTCCGAGCTCTTGGACTTCTACACGCCCGAGCAGCTGCGCTGCCATTGGCTCTCGCTCGGACTCGACCAAAAGGCCGTGAGCTTTAGCCCCAAGGCATTCGACACGAGCGTGAGCCACAAAAACAAAAAAACTGGCGAGGAGGTTCTGGTAAAGGACGACCCGCGCGTCGCCGACCCAGCGCTCAAGGAAAGCGCGTTTCTTACCAATATATTCAACCGCCTCGCTCGCAGCTGCTTCTATGGCGCGCAAAACGCCTGCGACGGGCACCTGCCGGTTGCCACGCCGCACACCGACGTCGTCGAGGAGGCCCGCGCCGCGACACTCGCCTTCGAGCGCGCCGCGTACGAGTTCGACGCCCACGGCGCGCTCAAGATCGCCGAGGAGTATGCACGCGCCGCCAACAAACGCTGGGGAGACGCAAGCAAGGCGGCAAAGGGAGACGACGTAGCTTACGACCAGGCACTTGCCGATGCGTTCGTGGCCCTGCGTACCACCACCCTACTCATGCACGCCGCCACGCCCTGGGGTTGCGAAAAGATTTGCGAACACCTCGCCTTCGACCCAGACGTCTTCTTTAGCTGGGATCACGCCTTCGAGGGACCGCTTCAGCTTGCAGCACGTGCCGGACAAAAGCCAGAAGACCATGCCCTCGTAGAGCTGCCACCTCGCACGGACTTCTTCCAGAAGCACTCCTCTCAGGCCAAGGGAAAGAAATAGGGTCATGAAGGGCGTCAACAAGGCGTTCGCTATACTGGGTGCACTCGCCCTTGTCGCCTTCGTAGGCTTCGTGTCGACCTTTGGATACCCCCTACCCTCGACGCCCACCGACCCGTTTGAGCTGTCCGAGCCGGTTCACGCCGACTCGGACGGCACGCATACGGCCATCATCGACCAGCAGTCTCGACGCCTGCTCATTCTTGACAAGGACGACAGGCTCGATACCATCGTGAGCTTTGATTCCGTGGGTCACCACATCGATGCGGCTACCGACGTATGCGTAGACGGAGACGTCATTTGGCTTTCTGGCGTCAAATACCAAGACGACAGCGACACAATTGCGCGTGAGCGCGTTGCCATGTACACCGTCAACGGAGATTACGTGACAACGGTGCACGACTCTAAACGCGGCAATACCTCCCAACCATCCATCAAGTCACTCACCAGCTCAAAAGACGGTACCATCATGGGTTACGAGGAACGCGACCCAGACGATCCCGAAGCCTCAACCGTTGTCTTTGTCGCTCTCAACGACAAAGAGGAACGCGAAATCTCACGTAATCGCGTCACCGACCGCTCGATATTTGACATGAGCTATTGTGAGAATACCAGCAGCTTCGTAGCCCTGAGCGCACGCGGCATCATCAACGATGACGATGACGCGTCACAGCAGATAAAGGGCTATGAAAACTACCTGTTTACCTGCATAGATTTTATAGACGACGGCCAACTCTTTGCAAGCGACGATGTATCGGGCAACCTATACTGCATAGATGACGACGGCAGACCGACACTCATCGGTGAGGGCGAGGGATTCTGTGACATACACATAAACAAGTCGTATCTGACGGCTTGTGCAGACGGTGACAATAGCATCGTTATAGTTAATCTGGACGACGTGAGCACGCGCTCCGTGAGCGACCTCACCCTTACACCATCCCTTGCCTTTTCCGTGTGGTGCGCATGGGCAAGCCGAATCTACCTGATTTGCTTCATTGTGCTCTGCCTCATCGCAAAACTCGTATCGGCCATTCGCTCGGGCGACCATTCGGGAATCGTCACCTTCGCAAGCGCGGTTGTCGTCACGGGCACATTTGTGCTGGGCGTCGCGTACACGTCCTATGGCACGTTTACCACCGCACGCCAGACTCGCGAAAACATTATTGGGTCATATGCGGAATACTTCTATACTACTGACTACAAGCTTGCCGACGGAATCAAGACGTTGGAAAGCCGCGCGGCGTTGCGCGAAAGCAAGATGTTGGAAATAGCACAGAAGTGCTATGAGCAGGTTGAGGAGCAGGTTGGTTTTTTGGTCCGCTCCTCCTCTGCACACGGGATCGGCACCTATGCCATCGTGTACGGGCAAGACGAAGAGGGTATCTACCATCTTTACGACAGCGCAGAAGAACACATCGTTGGCAGAAGCCTCGCCTCTCCCGAAAAGCTCAAAGCCGTCGAGGCGGCATTCGAATCCGATGACTTTGACGATACCATCAAGCTAGGCCATACGCTTCGCGACTCGACCATGTACAACCTCGTTCCGGTAATTGATGAGGCGAATGGATCGGTCGTCGCAGTCGTCGAGGTAGGGAGTAAGGTCCGGTCGTTCGAGAGTGCCCTCAAGACCCACCTTGTGGAGCGACTCATCGAGCTGCTGGCGCTGGTTCTGGTCATTTACCTTGGGTTTACGGAACTACACACCTGCGCAATGAGACTTCTGAGCTCGCGCTCCGTGCAGCACGAATCCCCACGCGACGCCATCGCATTGCTCACGCGTCCCATCTCCTTGGCTGTCATATTCCTCACGAGCATCGACGGAGTCATGACCGTACTCATCTCCAAATCGCTGGCGGAAGGGATGGGAGCATCCACCTCGTCCGTTTTGACGGCCATACCCACCGCGCTTTTGGGCATTGGCCTGGCAATCGGTCACTTCTCTTACAGTGTGCTGGGCTATCGCATCGGACTCCGCAAGCTGCTCATCGGAGGGCTCGCGTGTGCAGGCCTCATTGCGCTTTTTGGCATCGTTGCGGTCGCCACGAAGAGTTTTTGGGTCTATTGCGGCGTGAAGCTCCTTTTGGGCATACCGTTTGGCCTGTTATACTCCCTCGGCTTCTCTTTGCCACGCCATGCGTCCACCTCAGACGTACGGGATTCGGGGGCATATGACTTCAAATGCGTAAAGACGTCTGCCGCGGCCCTCGGTATGGTTTTGGGAGGCTATGCGGCGCAAGGGCTTGGCTTCGCATGGGTATACGTGCTCCTAGCGCTGGCATGCCTTTTGGTCGTCATCGTGTCCGCTCGGCTTTTCTCGCTTGGCCAAGAGCCTCTTGAGCAGCTCCCCGCAAGCGACGATAAGGATTTTCGACCAGCTACGGGTTTGCGGACCATGCTTCCCATTGTCGGGCTCGTCTTGCTCATCATGCTCCCCATGACGTTGTCAGGCGGTTACAAGTCGTTCCTCTTTCCCCTCTACTCTGCCGACGCCGGCCTTTCGACCGCATCAATAAACAGCCTCTTTGTGTTGGCGCAACTCCTCCTGTTCGTCTGCATGAGCGGCATCACTCAGGCCCAGAACCGACTTGGCATATGGGGTGTCACCCCTCTTGCTATCGCCGCTCTTGGCGCGACCTTTTTGCTCTTTGCGCTCAATACGACATTCGCATGGTCGACTGTTGTTATCTTTATTATCGCTCTTCTAACGGAGGCTGCCGGCACGTGGAAGAACCTTTGGGTCGAGCTACTGTCGATCAGGGGAATTCCCGCCGGCAAGGCAACGGGTATGATGTGGGGCACCCTGAGCCTACTCGCCACCGCCCAGCCGCTCATCTTGACCGCTCTTCGAGCAAGAAGCGATGCCTTTTTGTCGATTGTGCTCGGCGTAATCTGCTGCGTGGGCGCCTTGGGATTCTGGGTAGTCTCCAGAAAACGGGTCCGGCATAAGAAAAGCTAAGCGACGATGAGTCCGCTCGTCTCGCGAGCCCCGTGAAGACACTCCCCACGGGGCTCGCGAGACGTACTATCGACCCATGATGCAAGAGCCGGTGCTTGGACGGTCGCGGTCGCTCTTTATATAGGTAGTGGCCGCACCGAGCATGTTGCATTCCGCAAGCTCGAGCTCGCCGTCAATGTAGGGCTGGTACATGGCATCGATGCCATTCGAGAAGGTCGAGACGCCGTCACAGTCGTCTCCCCAAGAAAGGCCACCCTGCACGATGCGTATGCGCTCCTCGCGTGTCGTATCCTTTATAAGCTTGCTCCTTGTCATGCTTCCTCCCGTCAGTCGCGTCTATCCTGCGCTATGATAGGCCAACAACGACGGTTTGTGCAAAGAAGGAGTCTCGCATGCAGCCCATCCCTCCCGCACCGTATGGTCACTCAAGTTATCCGCGCCCCCAGTCGCCCGTGTACTTTGCGCAGCGAATCGAAGTCTCGGACGGGGCCAAGCTTGCCACATTCGTATATGGCCCCTCGCAGACGTCACTCGCAGCGCTGCTTCGTGGTGACCTCGTTCTGGCGTTGCACGGAAACGGCGGCTCTCATGCGACCTTCGTAAACGTCATCGATAGGCTCACGGCGGCGGGCGTCGGTGTAATCGCGCTGGACGGACGTGCGCAGGGGCAATCCACGCGCGGGTCTCTTCCGCTTACCTATGAGCTCTTTACCTCCGATGCGGTAGCTGTACTTAACTCGCTTGGTGTGGAGTCCGTCCATATCGTAGGCCACTCTGACGGCGGCATCATTTCGCTGCTTATGGCCCGGGACTATCCGGAACGCGTGCGCTCCATCGTGGCGGGAGGCGCAAACCTCACGCCCGAAGGCGTAATCGACGAATGGGACACCGCAGGCTCCGTCCAACAAAACAGACAGTGGGCGGCTTGGATAGAAGAGGCACAAGGCCCCTCGGAGGTTGACCCCTCGCTTTTACCCTCCGCCCAAAGCGTCTTGTGCTCTGCCGAGTTGCTCCAGCTCATGCTCGACGAACCCCATATCGACGCCGCCTCGCTTGCCGCGATTCGCTGTCCCGCCTGCGTGCTCGTCGGCGAGCATGACTGCATTACACTCGAGGAGACCAATGCCATCGCAAAGGCAATTCCCGGCGCTCGCCTGGTCACCGTACCCGGAGTCGGGCACAGCCTTCCGCGTCTGGCACCCGACAGCGTTGTGTGCCAAGTCCTCACAAACGTTCTTCTTTGCCGATAGGCGGAACGCAGTTCCCCGGGAACTCCGTTCCACTGGCACAAACTTCCCGGGGAATTGTGTTCCACTGTGAGTGTTACAAATAACGTATTGCCTGCGTAACACTCATGGCATACCCTTGCCAAGTTCGCTGGTACCATGGTCTTATCTCACCGTTCAAAGGGGTTCGCCATGACAACTCATCCACAGGCAAAAATCGTATTCTCGGACGTCGACGGAACACTCGTAGGCATCGACCACCACCCGCTTCCCGCCAGTGCCGCCACGCTCCAGCGTACGGCCCAGCATGTGCCGGTATGCCTGGTCTCGGCCCGCTCGCCCGAGGGACTCTATCCCATTCAGCAGCAACTCGGTTTCGACGGCCCGCTTGCCTGCTATTCGGGTGCCTACGTGCTCGACGAGAAGGGAAACGAGCTTCTGAGCGAGACATTTGACGCCGAGGCTGCGCTCGACGTCAAACGTTCCATCCAAGAGGCGTTCCCCGATGTGACCATTGGTACGTATGGATTCCATGATTGGATCGTGGACGACCGAGGGGACCCGCGCATCCAGCACGAGGAAAAGCTGGTCCAGGCCCAGTCACGAGCGTGCGATGACCTTTTGGGTACGTTCGGCAAGAGCGGATTGCACAAGCTGCTCGTCATGGGCGAACCCGAGCAGATCATTGAAATCCAGCGACAAAACAGCGCACGTCATCCGGGGCTCAACGTCGTACGTTCGAGCGCCACACTCTGCGAGATCATGTCGAAGGGCGCGAGCAAGAGCCGAGCGGTCCACGTCATCTGCGACCATTATGGCATCGACGTAGCGGACGCCATTGCGTTTGGCGACGGTCCCAACGACCTCGACATGCTCCAGGCGGTGGCAACGTCGTATGCAATGGCAAACGCCGAGGACGTGGTGAAGCAGGCGGCCACCCATGTGCTGCCATGGACCAACGAGGAATCCGGCGTTTCTCGCATGCTCGACCTGCTCGTCCCCTAAAGCGGAACAGAATTCCCCGGGAACTTTGTTCCGCTTAGATCTCGTTTATCTCTCGCGTGCGCCACTCGCGTGGCGTATGGCCTGTGGCATGCTTAAACACGTTTTGAAAGTGGCTCTGCGACGAGAAGCCCGTTTGATAGGCAATCTGCGCGATTTCGTAGTCGGTCGTGTCAAGCAATCTGCGGGCCCTCTCCACACGCAACCTGCGCACGTAAGAGGCAAACGTCTCACCAGTCTCTTGCTTGAAGCGCGTGCAAAGCGTCTTGCGGCTCACGCCACACGCCTCGGCGACCGAATCGCCGTCAAGCGGGTCAGTAAGGTGGCTGCGCACGTACGTCATCGCGTGATGCGAGAGCGGATGCGTATACGCAAGGGCCTCCGTTCCTACCGCTTTGGTAAGCTCAAGCATCATCGGGAGCATGAGGTAGTGAACGAGCTCCTCGTTCACCGACTCGTTGGCGAGCTTGATGTAGTCCTGAGTGATGGCATAGCAGCGCGCTACCGGAAGCCCCCCGTTGCGAGCGGCCTGAGCACACGTACTGGCCAAAAACGCGATGGCGGTACGCCCCTGTAGCAACGGATCGTCCGAGGTCCTCACCTCCATGAGCGGCATGTTGGTACGAATGAAGTGAAGCAATCCCTCGGCATCGCCCATCGAGATGAACGAAGAAAACCCCTCGTATTGCTCGGCGATCTCGCGCGACGTTATGTGCGTGTTCACCGCAATGAAGTACATTCGTTTGGAATACGTTACAATGCGCGCAAGGTCGTCCTCCTCGCCGCCCTCGTTGACGTAAGATATGGCATCCATGATCTCTTGGGTCGTCAGGAGCGTTGTCGTCTCGTTTGTATCTTCTGTCATAGGCACTCCTCATAAAGTCACACAAATATGCAAAAAAATGGTAACACGACTGGTATTTTCAGGTAACAGTCATTTTTATCATGAATCTATTGTTAAGTAGTGTGTGGCGATGCAGTACAGGCCGTCTGTATACATGCGCCATACCATACGAGCCTGTTTCAATACAGGTGAGGAAGGGGAGTTGCCTATGAAGTACTTGTTGCTCGTTAGCCATGGGACCATGGCACCCGGCGTCCACAGCGTCATTCGCATGCTGTTGGGTGAGCGCGACAACGTGTTGAGCTATTCCATGGAGGACGGCGTTTCTGCCGACGACTTCGTGGCAGGTCTCACGAATGTTATCGCTCCCATTGGCATCGAAGACGCTGTAGTCGTGTTGGGCGACATCGTGGGCGGCTCCCCGCTCACCAACACTCTCAATACCCTCACCCAAAAGGGACTGTTGGCAAACACGATCGCCTTCGGCGGACTCAGCCTGCCTATGGCAATTGGCGCCCTCATGGCCATCGATGACGGCCTTGATGACGAGACACTTTGCGACAGCGTCATCAGCGAGGCACGCGAGGGCGCACGGCTCGTCGAGCTGACCTTCGCTGACGAAGACGAAGAAGATCTGTAAAGGCAAAACGAAGAAGGAAAAGGAAGGGTAGACATGATTTCATTCGTACGTATCGATGACCGCATGATTCACGGTCAGACGGTCACCCGCTGGAGCCTCGAGTATCCTTGCGACGGCATCATCGCAGTTAACGACGTTGCCGCAAGCAACCCCGTGCTCAAGGCTGCCTACAAGGGCGCCGCACCCGACAAAAAGATCTTTGTGTGGACCATGGATCACTTTAAGGAGAGCGCCGACAAGGTTCTGGCCAGCAAGACGCGCTACTTCCTCATCACCAAAAACCCGCTCGACATGAAGCACATCCTCGTGGACTTTGGCTTCAAGCCCTCCGACGTCAAGCGCGTTATCGTTGGTCCCTGCAACGATCGTCCCGATACGGTCAAGCTCGGCAACAACCAGTCGATTACGGCTGAGGAAGCGCAGGCATTTGAGGACATGACCAAGGCTGGCTACACCGTTGAGTTCGCACTCATCAAGGAAGCCTCCATTGGCGAGTGGCCCAAGTTCCGCGGACAGTTTAACGTTAAGTAGGAGGAAGCATGGGAATCGGCATTGTGCAGGCTGTCCTTCTGGGCATCTTTGCCTGCTTGGCATCGCTACCCGGCATGGGTGGCACCACCATCGGTAACTACACGCTTGGTCGTCCTCTGGTAGGTGGCCTCATCGTCGGCCTTATCCTTGGCGACATCCAGACCGGCATCATCGTCGGCGCGTCCATTCAGCTCGTGTACATCGCACTCGTCACGCCTGGCGGCACCGTTTCCGCAGACGTTCGTGCCGTAACCTACATCGGCATTCCTCTGGCCATCCTCGCCATTCGTGCTCAGGGTCTCGACCCGTCGTCTGAGGCCGCCTCTGGCCTGGCCGCTTCCCTCGGCGCAGCCGTCGGCACGCTCGGCACCGTACTGTTCTATGGCACCGCCACCCTCAACCTCGTATGGCAGGGCATCGGCTGGAAGGCCATGGACTCCGGCAAGTGGGCTTCCATCAAGAAGACCATCCCCATGGTTGACTTCGTTCTCCCTTGGATCAGCCACATCGCATTCTCCTTCATCCCCACCGTCGTCATCTGCATGGCCGGCGAGTCCATGGTAGGCCTCATGAAGGACTACCTCCCCATGGACGGCATCGCCATGAAGACACTCTTTACCGTTGGTTCGCTGCTTCCCGCCGTCGGTGTTGCCATCCTGTGCAAGCAGGTCGTGCAGAAGCCGCTCGACTGGGTCACCTTTGGCTTTGGCTTCACGCTCGCCGCTGTTATGGGCTGCAACCTTATTGCCTCGGCTCTCATCGCCGTGTTCTTCGCCCTGATCAACTTCAAGGTGGAGCAGCTCAAGACCGCCCGTCCCGCAATTGCAGCAGGAGAGGCTTCGTTCGATGATGAGGAAGAGGAGGACATATAATGGCTGACCTCAAAAAAGTTTCGCAGAAGGCGCGCAATAGCGCATTCCTCCGCTGGATTTACGGCAACCTGACCTGCTTCTCTCAGGAGCACATGCAGACGTTCGGCTACCTGGCCGCCATGCTGCCCGTCGTGGACGAGCTCTATGACAACGACGACGATAAGGTCAAGGCCCTCTCCACGTACCGTACGTTCTTTAACACCGAGCCGCAAATCGGCACGATGGTCGTAGGCCTCACGGTTGGCCTCGAAGAGGCACGCGCTAACGGCGAGCCCCTCGACGACGACACCATCAACGGCATCCGCGCCGGCCTCATGGGCCCGCTTGCCGGTCTGGGCGACTCCATCATCGTCGGCACGTTCATCCCCATCCTGCTCGGCATCGCCCTCGGCCTATCGACCGGCGGCAACGTGCTTGGCCCCCTGTTCTACATCGTGGTGTGGAACGTCGCCATGTACTTTGGCATGAAGTTCGCTTTTGACCAAGGCTACGAGCTCGGTGGCTCGGCCGTCGAGGCCCTCGTTGGTCCGCAGTCCGCTGCCCTTCGCTCCTCCATCGTCATGGTAGGAACCATGGTCATCGGTGCCGTTTCGGCAACCTGGATCAACATCACCACAGCCCTCGTGGTGCCCTTCTCGGCTGACTCTAGCCTCGTTCTGCAGGATACGCTTGACTCCATCTATCCCAAGGTGCTCAACTTCGTATTCGTGTGGTTCTGCTGGTGGCTCATGACCAAGCGCAAGATGTCCCCGACCCTCGTGATGGGCCTGCTCGTTATCGTCGCTCTGGTCGGCGTACTCGTGGGCTTCTTCAACCCGGGCCTGTCTTACTAGTATTCGGAGAGGACGACCATGGCAAAGCGCAAGGAGCGCAAGCTCTATCGTCGTGAATGGGCGGACACGGACAATCCGCTCGTCGCGGAAGCACGAGCTCAGACGCTGGCGTTACAGCGCTTGCAGATTTGGCTCAGGCTGGGATACGCAGCGCTCGCTTTGGCCGTCCTACTTGCCTATTGGGGATTCGCCGAAAATGGCGGCCTCGTTGCCGGCATAGCCGGTTGCGTGCTCGGAGTGTTGGCATTTGCCGTCGTCATGGTGCTTCGCATTGGAATCGACCATGGGCGCAAGAACGTTAACGCCATGCTCGAAGAGATGGAGTCGTCCGCCTCCTAGCCGCTCCAAAAGCGCCCTCCCTTTCCTCGCCCCGCACTTCCTGCAGTGCGGGGTTTTTTTATGCACGAAGGCCACTGGCTCGTGTACTATGGAGGGACGCAACGACAAGGGAGACGTCATGGATAAAGTGCTGGTCATAGGAATCGCAGGCGGCTCGGGTAGTGGCAAGACCACCCTCTCGAATCGCGTCGTCGATGCACTGGATTTTGATGTGACGACCATCACGCACGACAATTATTATCGAGCTCATCACGATATGGCATACGAAGAGCGGACCCTGCTCAACTACGACCATCCCGATTCCTACGAAACCGATCTTCTTGCCAAACACCTCGAGCAATTGCGACAGGGTAAAGCCGTAGAGTGTCCGGTTTATGACTTCTCGATTCATGACCGCACAGAAAAGACGATTCTTATTGAGCCGACTCCCATAATCATCGTCGAGGGAATCCTCATCCTGAGCGATCCAAAACTGCGCGAACTCATGGACATCAAGGTATTTGTTGATGCCGCAGCGGATGTGCGCATTCTTCGCCGCCTGCAGCGTGACGTAAGGGAGCGCGGCCGCACCATCGAGAACGTCATAAGCCAATACCTGACCACCGTCAAACCGATGCACGAGGCGTTCGTCGAGCCTTCAAAACGCTATGCCGACATCATCGTGCCCACCGACGGCGAGGGCAGCGCAAACATGGCCATCGATCTGCTCGTAAGCAGGATCCAAGCACACCTCAGCTAAGCGTGGAAGCGTCCGTTTCGAGGAAGGCACCACTCTGTCGGTCCCACAGCCCCTCGTAGACGCCGCCGGCTTGGCTGAGTTCGGCATGCGTGCCGTCCTCTACGATGTTTCCCTCCTCAAGAACCACGATGCGGTCCAGCGCCGCAACTGTCGAAAGACGATGCGCGACGACGATGCTCGTACGTCCTGCCATGAGGTTCTTGAGCGCGTCTTGCACGAGGGCCTCGGACTCGCTGTCGAGTGCGGAGGTCGCCTCGTCAAGCACCAATATTGGACAGTCGGCAAGAATCGCACGCGCAATGGCAACTCGCTGCCTCTGTCCGCCGCTGAGCTTGACGCCACGCTCCCCCACCATGGTTTCGAGCCCAGCGGGAAGTCTGTCGATAAACTCCATTGCATTCGCGAGACGAGCCGCCTCCAAAATCTCTGCATCTGTTGCGTCCGGCCTTCCATAAGAGATGTTTTCGCGAATCGAACGATGGAAGAGCAAAGCCTCCTGGGGAACGTAAGCAATCTGACGTCTGAGGCTTTGCTGCGTGCAGGCACTCACATCCTGACCATCCACAAGAATATGCCCCTGTTGCACGTCGGAGAGACGCAACAACAGCTTGGTGAGCGTCGTCTTGCCCGACCCACTGTGGCCCACCAAGCCAACGCGCTGCCCTGCAGGTACGTGCAACGACAGATTTTGGAACACATAGTCGTTCTCGGCAGCATCGGGATAACGGAACGTCAGGCCCTCAAAATCGATGGCGCCGTCTTTGACGACAAGCTCTGGAGCGCCCGGAGCATCCTCCACCAGGCGCGGCTCGTCCAAGATCTTTGTCATCTCGGCAGCGTCGCCAACAGCACGATTCATTCTTTGCATCATGGAGTTGATGTAGTTGAACCGCATGGAAAGCTGATACGTATAGGTAAACATCATCACGAGGGTTCCCGCGCTAATGCCATACCAAGCGTTGCCGCCACACACAAATATTGACGTTACAAACATGATAAGGGTGATAAGGGTGCTTGTCATGGCGCCCCTGCGCATCATGGCGTTCATCGATATGCGCTCGGCCTCCATGGCCTCGCGGTCTGCCTCATCAAAGAGCTGTCGTTCGAAGTCCTCGCGCCCGCAGGTCTTTACAGCCAAGATGTTGGTAACCGCATCCGAAAGGACACCACTCAGCTTGCTTTGGGCAGCGGCAGTCTTTGCCGAGAGTGGAAGTATGCGCTGATACATGGTGTATGCGACACCAACGTACAGCACGAGCAGCGCAAACAGGATGATCACAAACAGCGGACTCGCGGGCCACAGGAAGACCACGGTGCAAACAATGCTTGCAATGGTGGGAATCAACGAATACACGACCACGTCGACCAGCTGCGAATAACCGCCCATAAATCGGCTCGTCTGGCTCACGAGACTGCCCCCAAACCGCGAGGTGTGGAAGGTCATCGACTGGTTGGAGAGCGTATCGAAGCACAGGCGGGCCAAGTGGTAGTTTCCGTTCATCTCGAGCCGCATCACCGACCAGTCCTGAAGCTTGGAGCATGCCTGGCCTACGGCATTTACGAGCAGCAATGCCACTATGTAGGGCGCAAACACCTCGAACACCCGCTCCGCAGACACTGGTTCGTCCTGCACGCGGTCGACGATAAGACCCATCACCCACGTGTTTGCATACGTGAGCAAAGCCGTGTACGTCACACTCGTGAATACGGCCATGAACGTGGCAAACGGCCGCAGCTTGGTAACTCCCCAATACCAATGCAACGTCCGCCGAACCGTCGCCCTATCGCGAGGAGCAGTACTTCTTTGTGACATGACAACCCCTTTCAAAAGCGATCTCTCCTGAAGACATGTCTGCATCATGCATTTCGTTCGGTACCTTGACAATTGCGAACATCGTTTCTATATTGGTAAGGTACCAAATAGTTAGGAGGTTTCATGTGTCGTCAGCTATTTTGCACGATTTAGGCTTTTTTGGCCACTACCTGCACATACATGCAGGCGGACGAGGAGGAAAGCAGTTCGTCCTCGTTGAGCTCGACAAGCACGGCGGGCATCTTACACAGCGCGAACTCTTGGACAAGAGCGCCATAAGCCCGGCCGCGCTTTCGGAGGTTCTCTCCAAGCTCGAATGCGCACAACTCATTAAGAGGAGTACCTGCCCAGAAGACCGCCGCCAGCTCGACATTGAGTTGACGGATCTGGGGACCGATCATGCACGTTGTATTCGCGCTGAGCGCGAGCAGTTCGAGCACGATGCCCTCTCTTGCTTCACGTCCGATGAGCAAGAGCAGCTCGAAGACCTACTCGGACGACTTGTCATCCATTGGAAATCACTCGAAGAAAAGGAGGTGGACGCATGAACTCTTCCCAAAGCACACTTTCCGATCTTTCGTTACGCGATATCGCACGCATCATTGGCAAGTCCGTGCGCGAATTCAAGGCCGACTCGCTTCGCGCACCAATTTACGTTACGGGTGAGGTCATCATCGAGTGCGCCATCCCATTCATAACCTCACAGCTCATCAACGACATGCAAGACGGCACCGAAATGAGGACGATCGCCATCTACGGCGCCATTCTCACCGGCCTTGCCATCCTGTCACTCTTTTGTGGCATACGAGCTGGAGTCGCCTGTTCGGTCGCTTCCACCGGCCTCGCACGCAATCTGCGTCACGACATGTTTGCCGCGATCCAGCGGTTCTCGTTTAGCAACATAGACCGTTTCTCCACCAATTCGCTCGTCACACGTCTTACCACCGACACCCAGAACGTACAGATGGCATACATGCAGCTCATTCGCTCGGCATTTCGCTTCCCTCTCATGATCGTGTTCGCAACAATCATGGCGTTTGTGTCGGGCGGGCCAATGGCCGTCCTGTACGTCTTTGTCTCCCTCTTCCTCGGTGGTGTCCTCATCGGCATCGCTGCCAAGGTCATGCCTATCTTCCGACGCATCTTCCGCAAGTACGACAGGCTCAACGAGTCGGTAGAAGAAAACGTGAGTGGCATCCGCGTGGTAAAGAGCTACGTGCGCGAGGATTACGAGAAATCCAAGTTCCAAAACGCATCCGGCGAGTTATTCCATGACTTTTGGGGTGCCGAGCGTATTCTCGCTTGGAACCAACCCGTCATGACCTTTGCCATCGACGTCATCTATGCGTTCGTCATCGTCTTTGGCAGCCGTGCCATCATCACGAGTGCTGGAGCGGACATGCAGGTAGGACAGATGTCTGCCCTCATCACGTATGGATTCTCCATGCTCATCAGTCTCATGATGCTCTCAATGATCTTTGTTATCGTCACCATGAGCGAAGAGAGCGCTCGACGCATCTGCGAGGTCCTCATCGAGGAGCCCGACCTCGCCAATCCCGCCGATCCGGTAATGGAGGTCGCCGACGGTTCGGTTGACTTCGACAATGTAAGCTTTAGCTACGATGCTTCCGCGGAGCGCATGGCCCTCTCGAACATCGACCTCCACATTCGCTCAGGCGAAGTCATCGGCATCATCGGCGGCACAGGATCCTCCAAGTCTACGCTCATCCAGCTCATCAGCCGCCTGTACGACTGCTCGAAGGGCACGGTGCGCGTTGGCGGCCTCGACGTGCGTTCCTACGACCTCGACACCCTGCGCAACGAGGTATCGGTCGTCCTGCAGCGCAACGTGCTCTTCTCGGGTACCATCAAGGATAACCTTCGCTGGGGCGACGAGAACGCCACGGACGAAGAACTCGTGCACGCCTGCAAACTAGCCCAGGCCGACGAGTTTATCCAGCTCCTACCCGACAAATACGACACATACATCGAGCAGGGCGGCACCAACGTTTCCGGCGGACAGAAACAACGCCTCTGCATCGCCCGTGCCCTGCTCAAGAAGCCCAAGATCCTAATACTCGATGACTCCACGAGCGCCGTCGACACAAAGACCGACAAGCTCATCCAACAGGGCTTCCGCGAGTTCATTCCCAACACCACAAAGATCATCATCGCCCAGCGTACGAGCTCGGTCGCCGACGCAGACCGCATCGTCGTACTCGACGGAGGTAGCATTTCGGCCGTCGGCACGCATGATGAGCTTCTGAAATCGTCCGAGATATACCGCGAGGTCTATCTCACACAAAACAAGGCAAGCCACGACCAAGCGATGCAAGGCGAAACCCCAGTAGAGCCGGACGAAGTGATCGTGCTCGGCAAGGACGAAGTGCATCCACACGCTTCTGCCGGCGGTGTAACACCCGATTCCATGCGTAAGCCACGAACGCCCCAGAACGACCAATTCTGGACAAACGCGACTCCCGAGAACCTTCGAATCAGGGATGACTCCCTTACGGAAGGGGGCGAGATTGATGCCTAGGCAAAAGGAACATCAACAACAGCAAGGTATCCCCGGCAAGGGAAGCCGCGGACGACGGGCGGGCAACCCCGTTAAGGTCGCCAAGGCAACCCTCAAGATGGTATTCTCATTCTATCCCCTTCAATTTACGCTCATGATATTCTGTGTCGTGACGTCAGCTGTGCTCTCGACATTCCCGAGCATCATCTTGCAACGGACTATCGAGGTCATCGGACGTTACTGGCAGTCCGCAGACTGGACCGCGGCCGCACCCGAGATTACACAAATCGCCATCAGCCTCATCACAATCTATGCCATCGCACTGCTGTGCCAAATCGCACAAACGCAGCTGGGCGCCTTCCTCACACAGGGTACGCTTAAGCAGATTCGCAACAAGATGTTCGACCACATGGAAGACCTTCCCGTGCGATTCTTTGACCAGAACCAACGCGGCGACATCATGAGCTACTACACCAACGACGTCGACGCCCTCCGCCAGCTCATTGGCGTTGCCTTCCCCAACTTGCTCACCATGGTCATCTCCATGACGTCCCTCACCTGCATCATGGTTTGGTACTCCATCCCGCTTTCGGCTGTCGTGCTGTGCATGGTGGGCTTCATGGCATGGCTCACGCGCTTCATGGGCGGAAGGTCTGCCCACTACTTCATCGCCCAACAGCATGCCATCGCACATGCCGAAGGCTTTGCCGAGGAAGCCATGAATGGCGAGAAGGTCATCAAGGTCTTTACGCACGAGTCGCAGATGCAGGCACAGTTTGACGAGGTAAACAACGAGCTGTTTGATTCTGCAAAAAAGGCGAACATCTACGCCAACACGCTCGGACCCGTACTCATGAACATGGGCAATATTTCTTATGTTGTCGTTGCGCTGGCAGGAGGCCTGTTTTTGGGGCTTGCCATCCCCAACCCCTCAATCTCGGGCATGATCCTCTCTATCGACATCGTCATCCCCTTCCTCAACCTTACGAAGCGCTTCGCCGGATCAATCGGACAGATCTCAAACCAAATCAACTTCGTGGTGATGGGCCTGGCGGGTGCAGAGCGCATCTTCCAGCTCCTCGACGAGGATCCCGAGGTGGATGAGGGTTACGTAGACTTGGTACGTGTCCGCATGGATGACGATATGGTCAACGTCGTGGAGGAAGTCGAGCTCACCGACCGCAGCGGCATCTGGGCCTGGAAGCATCCGCATCGCTCCACCGGTACGACGGACTACACGCCCGTTATGGGTGACGTCGTGCTCGATGACGTGGACTTTGGATACGTTCCAAATCATCTAGTGCTCCACAACATCACGCTCGATGCTTTCCCCGGACAAAAAGTCGCGTTCGTAGGTGCCACCGGTGCCGGAAAGACGACGATCACGAACCTCATCAACCGCTTCTACGACATAGCGGACGGCAAGATTCGCTACGATGGCATCAACATCAACAAGATCAAGAAGAGCGCGCTGCGACATTCCCTGGGAATCGTCCTTCAAGAGGTAAATCTGTTTACCGGAACCGTGATGGACAACATCCGCTATGGACGTCTCGACGCCACCGACGAGCAGTGCATCCAAGCGGCGAAACTTGTGGGCGCGCACGACTTCATCCGCCGCCTGCCCGACGGATACAACACCATGCTCACCGACAACGCCGAAAGCCTGAGCCAAGGCCAGCGACAGCTTCTCTCGATTGCCCGCGCCGCCGTCGCCGATCCACCCGTCATGATCCTCGACGAGGCGACAAGCTCCATCGACACGCGCACCGAGCAGATCGTCAGTCGCGGTATGGACGCGCTCATGGAGGGACGCACCACCTTCGTCATCGCGCACCGCCTCTCTACCGTACGCAACTCTGACGTCATCATTGTGCTCGACCACGGCAACATCATCGAGCGCGGAACGCACGACGAGCTGATTGCCGCAAAGGGCACCTATTACCAGCTCTACACGGGAGCGTTCGAATTGGACTAATTTGGCCTTTAGCGACATCTTGTGCCCGTCGGGTGTTTTCCCGGCGGGCACTTTTTGCTAACTGTAGAAACATACTGTACAGCGTGCAAACTGCGCTATGATGGGTGACTCAGGTACATCGATTGGAGAAACATCATGAACAACATGAGTCGTCGTTCCTTTTTGGGACTTGTTGGCATCGCTTCTTTCTCGCTTGCTGCTTGCGGCAACACCACGACCAATGCTTCCGCCCCCGAAACGACACAGGATTCGAACGAACAGGCTGACGGCGCAATCAGCGATCCGGGCAAAATCGAGAACGGCGTACTCGTAACCCCCTACGACGAGGGTTACAGCAAGGGCAAGCACCATGCCGTCATCGAGGTAAAGGACTACGGCACCATCAAGCTCGAACTCAATGCGACCAACACGCCCATCACGGTGAGCAATTTCGCGCACCTCGTCAACGAGAAGTTCTATGACGGCCTCACGTTCCACCGCATCATCAAAGACTTCATGGTACAGGGCGGTGATCCCAACGGCAACGGAACCGGCGGGTCCGATGTCAACATCAAGGGAGAGTTCTCGGCGAATGGTGTGGTAAATGCCATCCAGCACAAGCGCGGCGTCATCTCGATGGCACGCTCTCAAGAAAACAACTCCGGCAGCTCGCAGTTCTTCATCATGCATACCGACACACAGGGTGCAAGCCTCGATGGTCAATACGCCGCTTTTGGCAAAGTGACTGAGGGCATGGACGTAGTCGACAAGCTAGTCGAGGTCCCCGTCGAAGACAGCAACGGCACAGTGAAGTCCGAAAACCAGCCCGTCATCACCTCCATAAAGATGATCGACTAATTGTGTGCCATACTGCTAGCATGTAATAGAGGAAATGGGCATACGGCTCGCAGACTCTGACATGGACTTCGCGTTGCAGAAAGACCAGATGTACGACGAATTATTGGACAAGATTAATGACGACCTTGCTGCATCCTAGTTCCGTTCTTGTTGATTCGTAGAAAGCTAATTGCCACCCACGTGCTCACGACCTGTCACAGCACGAGCATGTGGGCGGTAAACTTCTCACCTTATTGTTATAGGCCGTTCGCCTCGCGGAAGTGGTTGATGGCGTCGTGGTACGCGTCAAGCTGGTCCGCATTCCACGCTCCCATGTCGTCTGAGGTAAGCAACACACCTCCACAGGACGTGTCGGTGTCGATCATTTCGCGTCGTTGTTGTTCAGTAAGCCGCACGCCCTCCTCGCGCAAGAAGAAGACATCTGGATCGCAACGGAACACTCGCCCGTCCAGATGCGCCCTTCCCCGTGCATTTGCCAATGACAACTTGGTACTCACACGCTCTCGATGGAGCAGTCGTGCATGTGGCTTGTCATCCCAGTCGAGGCTCATGTCCTGCCCCACACGGCAGTACTCGCAGCGCCCAAACGCCGACATCAGCGGTACGCCGCACAGCAGCAGCTTCGTATCGTCGGAGACGTTGTTGCGCAAGAGTTCCAACGCATCGGCCATAAGCTGTCCGCGATTAAGCCCGTCGTGTGCCACCATGCAAGCAGCATACAGAAAGTCGAGCTTGAGCAGCTCAAAACCCCAGTCCTGCGTGACCGTATGTAGCACCTTACCCACATACGCCCGCACATCCGGGTTGCGTGTATCGAGCGCCACGGCACCGCTCCATTGACTTCCCGTCGTCACGAGCTCGCCCGCCTCGTCGTACAGTAACCAATCGGGATGTTCTTTAAACAACCGAGACTCGCGTTCGCAGACGAAGGGAGCAATCCAAAGCCCTGACAGCAGCCCGCGCTCCCGCGCATCTTGCGCAAGCGTCCTCAGTCCTTCGGGAAAGCGCGCGCAATCGTACTCCAACCAGTCCCCCACCTTTGCGTAGCCATCGTCAATCTGGAACACTGGGCACGCGTTTTCGAGGTCCACACCCGCAAGCACACGCGAGCAGCCCTCAAGGTCGTGCAGCAAGACCTGCGCGTCTATGTTGCCATAGTGACGGTACCAGCTGGTATAGCCAACCAGCGGCTGTGCGGGAAGTGGCTTGATGCCCGAAAGGTCGAGCCACCTCTCCAAGGCCTCGTCCAAGCTACCGCCCACGACAGCAAGCGAAAAGAGCTCGACCTCCTCGCCTTTCTCGACGGCGCTCGCCGGTGCCTCCTTCGTAAAGGTGAGGGTCTCGGCACCCATGTCCTCCTGGATGAGCATCTGACCCGAGTCCTCATCGAGCGTTCCAAACAAAAGAACGTTGTCTCCCTGACGTAGGTAACCATACCCAAAGCCGTGCTGATGTCCCGGCCGAGCGTCTTCCGCTACAAAGCGATAGTCACCACTCGCATCAAGAACAAACCCAGTGACGGCCGCACGAGGCGCGCGGGCCAGTCCCCACATGCGGGCATCCGGACGCCGCTCGACGCTGTCGGTCCACGAGTTGTATCCGTTGAGGTACAGGGCATCAGCGTCACCAATGGCCACATGCAACGTCGCCTCAATGGAGTCGATCACCACCGTACGCTTGGGGCATATCGAAACCCGGCGCACCTCCTCGTTGCCACGCACCACGACACCCAACTCGCGCGCATCGTTTCCACCCGAGGCGCTCCCGTCTCCAGCGATGCGCACCCACCGCACACGATTGATGCCCGGAAGTCGGTACGAAATACGAATCTGAGGCCCCATCGACATGAGCTAGTCTCCCCTTGCAGTAAGGTTCCGTTTACCAATAACATTGAGCACGCGCTTCTCGCGATACCGAGTGAATACCAATCCTCCCAGCATGCAGAACCCAGTGGCCACCAAAGCAGTCACGCGGTAGCCAAACCCACCAGATCCGAGCGCCGCGACTGACGAAAACAAAATCATGGCAATTGACTGACCCAGTGTCATGGAGAAGGTACGAGCTGCATAAAACATGCCTTCGCGGTTCTCTCCAGTCTCCACAGCATCGGACTCGGCGATATCGGCCAAGATGGCCTGTGGTAAGATGCCCAGAATCGCCATGGGAATAGCGGCAAGCACGGCAACGAGGCCACCCCACACGACTGCGGGTATGCCAAACTGACCGCACACGCTTGTTACCGCAAACGCGAGGCAGTAGAAGAAGAATGCAAAAGCCACAAGAAGCTTCTTGCCCATCCGCTTGGCCAACATGTTTACCGGGGCGTAGAACACTAGGCTTATTACCGTCATACCGGCAAACAGCACGAAGTTCATCGAGTCGTCAAGCCCCATGAGGCTGGTAACGTAGAACGGCATGCCCGTCTGGAACATCGTGATGGACACCCAGTACAGAACGTCCGAAATCTCGAATACCTGAAAGTCACGATTCTTAAAGGTCTTAACCACCGAGGCACCCATGGGCGTGGTAGACGGTTCGGTCTGTGCGTAGGTATTCTCGTCGATGGTGAAAGCGGGAAGCAACATGCAGGCTATGGCGATAGCGGCAAGAATTGCGATGGTCATGCGATACGAGTCGGCGATGCCGAACGCCCCCTCAAAGAACCCGGCGATGGTAGGCACCAAATAGGCCATTGCCGTCCCCAAAAAGAACGTCACCGAAATGTACGTCGAGAGGTTTACGCGCAGCTCCTGCGTCCTTCCGAGTTCGGGGATGAGCGCGTTGTACGGCGTGCAATAGAGCGACAAAGAGACATAGAACAACACGAGGCAGACGAACAGGGCGATATCGTTGAAAAGCTCGCCTCCCATACCCGGTAGCGTAAATACCACCACCGTCATGATGCCAAACGGAATGGCGAACCGCCGCATGAAGGGGATTCGCCGGCCCAGCGGATGTTCGAGCGAGTCCGATTTCGAGGCAATTAGAGGGTCAATGAAGCCGTCGACCAGACGACAAAACGCCGTAATGAGTCCGATGATCGTCATTCCCGCAAACACGATGCCTTGCGTAATGAATATCGGCATGCCCGCCGCAATGGTCTCCTCGCTCGGCATGTAGAAGTAAAGCAGCCAGTTGGTAACGATACCCGATAGCATCGACCACCCCAGCTGTCCAATGGCAAAGTTACGCATCACGCGTCCGTCTGCCAACTGTTTTTGCGACATCAGGCTATCCCTTCTCGTCTGTCGCTGACGCGGGTGCCGCCAGCGCTCGTACCGCCATGTTCACAATCATCCTCAGTTCGTCAATCCCACTCGAAAAGTCGTCAGACTCCAGCACCTCACCGCGCCTCAGCTTTTGCGCCATGCTTATGAGCGCATGCGAGAGCGCAAGATAGAACGTCCGAAAGTCAATGCCGGGGCATACCGATCCGTCCTGCACACCCAACTCATATGAGTCGGCAAACACCGGGTAAAACGAGTCGAGCTGTTCCGCGTACTCTTTCATTCCCTGGGTCGACACATGCCCATGCAGCACAAGCCGATCAAACTCGTCCAAAAACGCCACGAAGTCACCGTGCTGCTCATAGGCATCGCAGTAGGTATGGAACAGCGTGTTCAGGCGACCAAGACCATCGAGTTGCAAGAACGGACCCGATTCCACGAGGTCACGCACCTGAGTGTTGAAGTGCTCCCAGAGCAGCGTGGCAGCCGCAACGGCAAGCTGCGCTTTGGTTGAGAAATGGCGGTAAAGAGTCGCTACGCCGACGTTCGAATCGCGCGCGATGTCGACCATCTTGACGCCTTCGATCCCATCGCGCAAAAAGAGCTTAGCCGCACTTGCTATGGCGCGTTCGTCAGATGTCGTGCCATATCCCAGCTCTTCGCCGATCGTTTGCACTCCGACACTCACACTTGACCTCCCGCCCTCAAATTGATAGTGTGACTATCACAACGATAGTCAAACTATCACTTTCAGCAACATATTGCAAGGAGGATCTCATGTCCGAGGCAACCGACAGAGCGCGAATCATATTTGGCAACGACATAGGCGAAAAGGCCTATCGCGACGCCTGCAAGGCGAAGGACCGCTTCGTACGTCGGTTTGGAGACGACTCCGCCACCAGCTATCACCTTGTTGCCACCGACCTGCCCGTCATCGGCGATGCCTTCGGCACGAAGGGCCTTGCACTCACAGGCGACGCACAAGGTCGCCTCGACCTCGATGCGGCGGACAAACCGCTCGTTGTAGGAAACATCCGCATGGGATTCGGGCACTACCGCATCTCCATGGCCATCGCAAGTGCCGCGCATGCGCTCGGATATACGCCCTACTGGTTTGACCTCGCGTCCTTCGAGCCAGCCACCGGAACAAAGACCATCAAACACCAAAACGACCTGTATTCTCTAGGCTCGCGCCTTTCTCAGCGCATCGGAGCGTTTAATCGCCTCTATTGGGAACCATTGAATTCCGAAGGCTTCAGACAGCTGACCTACAACGCGGGTGACCAAAAGACGATGGAGCTCTGTGTTCCGCTCTTTGCCGACCTGCCCAAAGACATCCCCTACGTGGCGACGCATGTGTGGCCGGCACAAGCTGCCGTGCATGCCGGCCTCACGAACGTGGTAAACGCCATCCCCGACAACTGGCCCATGGCACTTCACCTTGCCGAGGGGACCCTTCACACCGTACAGACGCCCTCGGCATATCTGGGTTACCACCAGCTGCGAGGCATGGACAAGAAACGCCAGCTCAAGCCCATGCCCCTCTCGGCGATTCGTCAGGTCGGACACTACGTGGACCACGAGATCGTCGCAAACATCGAGAAGGACTGCGCCGCTCGTCGCAAGCGTCTGCTTGGTGGAGGTCCCGTACGCTGGCTCCTCTCGGTAGGAGGCGCGGGCGCGCAGCAGGACCTGTTTGCTAAAATCGTCGAGCACCTGCTACCCTACGTGCGCACTGGCCAAGCGACGTTGCTCGTCAATGTGGGCGACCATGCCAACGTGTGGCAATCGCTCGAAGAAAACGTTGAGGGACTTTCGGAGATTACCGTCCGGCACTTTGGGAATTTCTCGTCAACTGAGCAGCTCGCACACGATGCACTCGACGGAGACCTTGAGGGCGTGCACGCGTTTTGCGATTCCGACATCTTCGCTGCAGTCTACTCGTCCAATCTGCTCATGCGCTGCAGCGACGTCCTGGTCACCAAACCCAGCGAGTTCTCGTTCTATCCGGTGCCCAAGCTCATGATCCATCGCGTGGGCGGACACGAGGCGTGGGGCGCCATCCGCGCGGCCGAGATAGGTGACGGCACCTACGAAATGGACGATACCGACGAGGTTCTCGCTGCTATCGATGCATTCCAATACGACCGTGAGCTCGTGGCGACGATGTGCGACAACATTGAGCGCGCCAACAAGATCGGCATCTACGATGGCGCCTATGAGGTCGTTCGCCTTGCCGTCAAGGATGCGATGTAGACAACAACGCAGGCAATGGGACACACCCGGAGACAAGCGATGGGGATATCCCCCTTTGCCCGAGTAAAGCAAAGGGGGATATCCCCATCGCTTAATGTAACCTCTGTGCTTTACCAGATGCGACGGATCGCGAGGCCGCTTTGCAGCTTGGGATCGAACCACGTGGACTTGGGCGGCATGATGCCTCCCTCGTCAGCGATGTCCATGATCTCTTCCATGGACGTGGGATACATCGAGAAGGCCATGGCATGGTCGCCCGCCACGCGCTCGAGCTCGTTCGGCTCCACGCCTCCCACAAAGCTCGCACGCGCGTCGGTGCGTGGGTCCTCGATGCCGAGCAGCGGGCCGAGCACGTGATCCTGAAGGACGGCGACGTCGAGGTCATCGCCCGCACCCTTCCACCGTAGCTCGCGCCACGCACCATGCACAAAGAGGCCAAACGTGCCCTTTTGAGCCGGCCTCAAGGCCTCGGGCACCGTCTCACCGCAGTCGAATCCCTGCTCCGCGAGCGAACGCAGGAACGTCTCCTCATCAAACCCTTCGGGCAACTCTATGACGCGGTCATAGGCAAGGATGCGTAGCTGGCTCGCAGGGAAGAGCACCGCCAAGAACGCCTCTGCCGGGTCATCCACGCGCCCCTCGGCGCGGCGCTCCTCACATATGGACACGGCTGCGGCCGCGCGGTGGTGTCCGTCGGCAATGTAGGCACATGGAACCGTCGAGAAGGCCACTGCCAATGCGTCAACGCCCACCTCGCGTGCAACGCGCCATACGCGCTGTCTAACACCATCTTTGGCAACAAAATCATAAAGGGGTGTCCCCTGCCGCGCCGCATCCACAATGCAGTCGATGGCAAAGCTGTCGCGATACGCAACAAAGACAGGCCCCGTCTGCGCACGAAGCGCCTTGATGTGATCGATACGGTCCTGTTCCTTGTTTGCAAGCGTCAGCTCGTGCTTGCGCAACGTTCCGTCCAAGTAGTCATCCGTCGCAATGGCCCCCAAAACGCCGATCTGCTTGTGGCCGTCCGCGGTCGTCAACTCGTATAAGTATAGGCACGGCTTCTCGTCGCGCACCAACGTGCGATCAAGCTGGCGCTCGCGCAATAGCTTGGTCGCATGCTCGTATACTTCGGGCGCATGGGGGTCCTGACCTGCCGCAAAGCCCGTCTCGGGCCTGTCGATGGCCAGAAACGACGTGGGATGCTCCTCCACGTACGCTCGGGCTTCTTCCTCGGTAAACACGTCATAGGGCAGGGAGGCGAACTCCGCAACATGCTCGGGCGTAGGCCGCAAGCAGGTAATTGGTTGAACACGCATGTTATAAGGCTCCTTATCGTCGCTTGACCCTTAGCGTGACAGTGAGCCGTCGTTTTGTCAACGCCACTACCCATCCCACACGAATGGGAACGCCAATGGTTCTGTTCACTGCTCACTCCCGGAGGCAAGTGATGGGGATACTCCCCTTTGCCCTGCTACGGGCTGTACAGGCAAAGGGGAGTATCCCCATCACTTGCCATGTCGTCGACTTTCCGTCGGCATGACGTGCGCCCGCCGAAGTTCTTGCCCAAAGACGGCATGTTAGGCAACCAAGTGGGGTACAAATGAAAGAAGTACAAATCAACGGCAGGAAAGGAATCGATCATGGCAGGATTTGATTTGGGTGAGGGCCTGCGCACGGTACTTCTTGCAGGCGTCGGCGCCATTGCAACCGGTGCAGAGAAGTCACAGCAGATCATCGAGGACCTCGTAAAGAAAGGCGAGCTCACCGTAGAGCAGGGGAAGTCGCTCAACGAGGAGCTCACACGCAAGGCAACCAAGGCCGCATCCGAGACGCAGGACACATTCCTGAGGACTTTCCTTGAGCGCATGAGCGCAGAGGAGCGTGCCGAGTACGCTCGCAAGGTAGCCGACATGTCGAGCGAGATTGACGCGCGCACCACCACCGTCGAAATCGAGGTCGAAGAGGCCACCGACGAGGCCGAGGCAGAAGAGCCCGAAGCCAACGAGAACGACGAAGCGTAAGCATTCGGTGTGAGTTCGCAATCCCAGAGCGCCGAGGAGCGCACGGAACAAGCAAGCGCAGACGCCGCGTTCGATCAGGACGCCGAGCGTCTGCGCGCATGGTATAAAGATGCCGTTGGCGAGGAGCCCACGCACGAGGAAACCATAGGACTTTTGGGGAGACGTCTCGACGCATCCGGCTCCGAAAGTCTTACTCGTCGCGCACGGCTCGCTCGCATCCTGCAGATGCTCTCAATCGTGCGCAAATACGACGTCTTGCAAGGACTCACACCCACTACGCTCAGAAGAATGCTCGAGGAGCTCGGTCCCACGTTCGTGAAGGCCGGGCAAATTCTTTCGATGAGGTCGGAGATTCTGCCGCAGTCCTTTTGCAACGAGCTAAGCAAGCTCCGTACCGAAGTCGAACCCATGTCGCGCGAGACCGTAATCCAGACGTTGCGTGCCGAGTATCAGACTCCCATAGAGGAAATCTTTGACGCAATCGACGACGTTCCCTTGGGCTCGGCGTCAGTGGCGCAGGTGCACAAGGCCCGCCTCGTTACAGGTGAGGTCGTTGCCGTAAAGATCCAACGACCCAACGTGCGCAAAATCATGTCACAAGACATCTCCATCATGCGATCCATCGCACGGCGTGCCAATAGAGTTATGGGCAACGACCAGTTCCTTGATGTACAGAGCGTGGTGGAGGAACTCTGGCAATCGTTTAGGGAAGAGACTGACTTCCTCGTGGAGGCGCACAGTCTCGCGGAGTTCAGACGCAACAACGCAGAATGTGCCTTCATCACCTGCCCCAAGCCCTACATGGGGCTGTGCACGCCACACGTCGTGGTTATGGACTACATTGAGGGCATCCCCATCTCGCAATTCGACACGCTCACCGAGGCCGGCTACGACCTCGAGGAGATTGGCGTCAAGCTCGTCGACAACTACGCGATGCAAATGCTCGACGATGGGTTTTTTCATGCTGACCCCCACCCCGGCAACCTCGTCATCTCGGGTGGAAAAATCGCCTATTTGGACTTGGGCATCATGGGCAGGCTCTCTGCCCACGACCGCTCCGCCATCTCCGATATGGTGTTTGCGGTGGCAGACATGGACACGCCGCGCCTCATGGACGGGCTCCTGCGCTTCTCGGCAACCGATGACCTCAGCGAACTCGACCATGCCCACCTGCTCAGCGACATCGACATACTGATGCAAGACTTTGGCACGGCCACGCTCGGCGAGCTGGACCTCCCACGATTTTTGACCTCCGTCACCGCACTCGCACGACGCAACAACGTCGAACTTCCCAGTTCCGTAACCATGCTCGCACGTTCGCTCGTGACGCTCGAGGGCACCGTGGACGACCTCCTTGCGGATCAGAGCATCGTCGAGATTCTCGCAAATCACGTGCAAGCGCAAACCGCCCCGACACAGGTAACCAAAAGCGAGATCGAGCGACTCGTGCGCGAATCCCGCCAGGCGACGCACGGGATACTTGGAGCGGCTTCGCAGGCCTCGCTGGCCATGAGCATGCTTACGCGAGGTCAGCTGCACGTGAACATGGGCATGCCGGGCACCAAAGACCCCATCGCCGACTTTTCGCACGCATTCGACCGCCTTACCATGGGCATCGTCATAGCGGGCCTCTTTATCGGCTCGTCAATAATCTACTTTTCGGGATTCAAGCCACTGTTGTTTGGCGTACCCGTGCTTGGGTTCGTGGGGTACCTGGCAGCCTTTGTTATGGGCATCAGTCTGATTGTTAGCATCTTTCGCGAAGGCAAGCGACGGCGCCAATAACACCGCCCCTTGTATCTTTCTGGCTACTCCGAAGGCGCTTCGAGCCAGTGCTTGCGGCTCCAGAAGTTCCACACCATAACCACGGCCGTCGCAAACACCTTGGTGACTGTCAGTGCCAACGCGGAGTTGCCGGCCAACAGCACTCCCAGCCACACAAGCACCTCGTTTATAAGAAGGCCAACGACCGAGAGCGCCACAAAGATGGCGAGTTCCCGCGAACGCGACAAATCATCTCGCCGCGTAAAGACAAAGCGCATCGACGCGAGGTAGTTAAACACCACCGAGACGACAAACGAGATACCCGCAGACAGCACCGGATCGACGCCAAACACCTGAGAGAGCAGCATGAGCACGCCGTAGTCGATTCCGAACGCGGCGAATCCCACAACTGAAAACTTCGCAAGCTGTTCGATGAGTTTTCTCATTCCGACAAATCTCCATCCCAATTGTTCCGCGCACGCTTTACAATATCTTAGTTACCGAGCATGTGTTTGAGGCAGCACCATACCACATTACAAACGAAGAACGATATGCCTTGTATGATAGAACCACAGTTGTGAAAACAACTCGTTTGGAGAGCACATGGACAATCCCAACAAGAACCCCTATGACGACGGGGAGATTATTCCAACGCCCATGAGCGGCACGCGGCGTGAGCGGCCACAGACCCTACCGTCCCAACGTCCCCGCAGTCGAACCGTACAATCCGCCCGCGACGCAATTGCACAGCGCGGCACGCCCACGAGCCGTCCGGCGACGGGGCCAGCCAACGCGCGGCATCAGCAGCGCAACACCCGTCCAGGGGGCACGCATCGGCCCCCGCAACGGCAGGTGCGTCGTCGCAAGAAAGTCGGCATCGGTGCGGTCGTTGCCGCGATTATTGGCGCCATCATCGTGCTTCTTGTCCTACTGTTCTGGATCAACCGCCCAGTACCAGTCACCGTGAACGGCGAGACCATCGAAGTGCGCATCGGATCCTCCCTGCAAGACGTGCTGGCGGGAGAAAAGCTATCCATTAATCCCGGCAACTTCGTCTCGGTGTCGGGCAAGGTGCTTTCGCCCAACCAAGGGCACGCGTTCAACGCCGTCGTCAACGGCAAGCAGCTGAGTCACGAGGAAATCGAGACCTTTGCGGTCCAGGGAACCGAGTGCATCGACTTCTCGGACGGCGACGACATCATCGAGGAGTTCAACGCACAATCCGAGAGCATCGAGCCCTACCTCAAGATGGAAGGAAGCGGCTATTCCATCCAATACATATCGCAGTGGGCCCAGATGGGCGAGAAGCAATACCGAACCGGCAAGGTCTCGGGCGAAACCGCAGAGGCCATAGTAAAGGAACCCAGAGACTGCATCATTACCTGTCGCGACCTCAACATCGAGGGTGACGTCAAGTATGTGGCACTCACCTTTGACGACGGCCCCTCCGAAGTCAACACCCCACAGTACCTCGACATCCTTGATCGCTATGGCGTAAAGGCGACCTTCTACAACCTAGGCGAGAACACCCAAAGCCTCCCAAGCCTCGCAAAGCAAGTTGTCGAGCGTGGCCACCAGCTCTGCAACCACACCATGGCGCACAATCAGCTGACGGCTGTCGAGAACGACGTGGTCCACAACGAAATCGTCACGTCCGCGCAAGTCATACAGCAGGCTACGGGAGTGGCCACCACGCACCTACGTCCGCCCTATGGCGATTTTACCGAGCGCAGCTGGCTGGGTTCGGGCGGCGCCATTACCGCATCGATACGGTGGACCGGCGACTCGCAGGACTGGCGCTACTCCGGCGTCACCGATTCCGAAACCGTGGAGACCATCGTCAACAACTCCTTGCTCAACATCCACTCCGGCTCCATCATCCTCATGCACGACGGCGGTGGCGGTGGCGCACAGGACATTGCCGCGCTTCCCATCCTCATCGAGCGACTTCAGGCCGACGGATACACGTTCGTGACGATTTCGGACCTCATGCGCGCGGCCAAGGACATTCCCGAGGACGTATGCTCGGGCACGGCCACCATGCCCGCCGACGCCGTCTGGCCCACCCAGATCCACCCCGACGACATCGCAGCAGCAGCTGCGGCTTCGACGAACTGATGCAGTCGCGTCGTCTGTTTGTCGCGGCGCTGATTGCCTTTGTCATCTCGATGGCATTGGGCATCGCAATGGGGGCTGCATGGGGCTTGGCGGCGGCCCTCGTGCAGGTGGGATGCATGGTCATCACCGTGTTGTGTGCTCCCCGGGCAACTGACACGACGCACGAGCATGCAGATGCCGGGCGGCAGGCATCTGAGATCGCAGAATCGGACGAGCCTCTCGTCAGCGAGCATCGTGCCCAGCCCCGGGCCAGCAATGACGCTCGGCACGCCTCCACGGAGGCACCCTCGGCAGAGCCCTCACATGAGGTTGCCACAGTCCTAGTGCCAGACGGCAGCGAGGGGCACGAGGCTCAACCTGACGATGCCCCTCCCGCAGACGAGCAGCACGCACATGTCGACGAACAGGAGCCGCTTGCGTCAATCGGGCAAGAGAGCTCGATTGACACCGCTGACGACGAAAGCCAAACCGCCGAGACGTCGTCATTCGCGTTCGAAGAGTTTGCGCAAGAGCTTCTGTCGAGCCCTTCACCTCTTGTCGCGCTCTTTGACTTTTGTGAGAAAACGGGAAGTAAAGACGACGCCAGCGCCTTCGAGCGGTTTTTGGCTCGACGCCTGGGCGAGGCGGACGTGGCAACACTCGCCGCAAATGACGACTTTATCGTTCGCATAGCCCTTCCCCATCACAGCGGATGCTTCTATGTGCAGGAACTGCAGAGCACATCCTTTGCGGAGCACGTGCAGATACTCAAGATAGAGGAGGCTCTGAACGCAGCCCGATTCGCCTACGAGTACTACGACAATCCCAACACGGCGAGCGAAGAAGACCTCATGCGACTGGAGCAGCGCCATGCGAAGTCCGTATGCTCGCAGGTACCCAACGTCGAGACGAGCGACTGGTCGTACCTCGCCATGCCTTGGCAGGCAAGTTGGGGGCCCACGCAACATGGCGAGTGGGCAGTGCGCAGCTCGTTGTCACAGTCGATCGAGGAGCTCGACGTCCCCTTCCGGCTGGAGGCTCAGTTCAGGAGCAACGTGGCACAGGGCGACGTCGCAATCGAAGTGCAGGCCACGCACCCACGGGTGATGTCGGCATCAGTCTTTGTGGACGGCCTCGGAATCGTTCCCACCACCTCCTCGATGCGGGCACGCGAGGCCTCGAAGTACAACGCGCGCATGGGCATCCTACTCGCCAACTGTGCCTTTAGGGCTTCAGAGCGTGTCCGTCGCGTATGGCTAGCCAGCATCCAAACGACACCATCCAAGCGTTCCTGTCTCTTTTGGGCATGCTTCGAAAGACGGCAGTTCTCAAACGTGCGCATGGACGCCATCGGCGACCCGATTGCCTGCCTGGAACATCTGGGAGCGAGCGTTTCGCTCGAAAACGAAACGCTTCAGCCCGTAGAGCAGGGCTTTTATTTGGAAGACCAGCTCTTTTGTCCTCCCATGCGCCACGACCTTTGGAAGATGAGCGAGCGTATGCTACCACCTTCCGCCGCGCTCTCGTTGGGGACATCACGGGTCTCGGGCCTCGTCATTCACGAGGAACTTCCCCGCATTCTTGCGTCCGAGGAGGCGATGCTGGGGCTCCCAACAACAGACGAGGACCACTCGTGCGAAAAGAGCGTGCGCTCGGTACTCCAAGCCGCCAACAAGACCTCCGACATCTCCGTGTGGAACGCGGCAGAGCGCGTCGTCTCCAAACTCTTGGATGGGACGCTTTCCCCTTCCGACCCCCAAGCGCTACAAAGGGAACTCGTTTCGGGAGACGTCCTTTCGCATGCCGTTCGGCGCGCGCAAGAGCACCTGATGCAAGGACATCCCGACGAGGCTCTCAAACAACTCGAGACGGCACTTCGATCCATCGATGGAACGGGAACCTATCAAGACACACCAAGCGTGGTGTATCGGTCATTCGACTCCTTTGCGGAGCGCGCCTTATACAACCGGCTCAACGCGCATGACAATCGCTGCTTGGTATTGGTTCCCGACGCCTACGTGGTTGCCCATCTCGCCATGGCGGCCATACTCCAAGCACGAGCTCAGGCCGAAGATGGTCCCTACGGACAGCAGGCGCTCCTTCACGCCGAGCGTGCCCTCGAAGTGGCGCCGCTTTCCACGAACGCACATCTCAGCACCGTCTTTTGCTTCGAGCATTCAGGAGACCTCGACAAGGCCGAGTCCGCATTGCGAGACATGCTGGAAATGGCACACGATCCCCAGGGTGTCGGTCTCGCTTACTATCGGATGGCCTCGATTCAATGGAAGCTCGGACACCATACCGCGTGTAGGGCCTGCTACCAGCTTGCGGCGGGCGTCGCCCCCGCCCTTTTGCCTCTCATCCTGGCCGAATGCCACGTGCTGTTGAGTGAGGAGCCACAGATGTCCACGCCTCTTGACGGCTCGGAGGTCGAGCAGGCCCTCAAGGAGCGGGACATCCCCTTGGCCCCCACAAATCGCATATCATTTCTTATATATGACTGCGCCACCGCCTCGATCGATGCCGAGGTCTTTCCCGTGGCGCAAGACCTCATGCGCATACTGGAATCTTTTACCGGTGACGACGTGATACACGGCATCCGAACCTCGCTCGAATCCGAACCCGACCAGTAGAGCGGAACACAACTCCCCGGGAACTATGTTCCATATGGTACAGAGTTCCCGGGGAGTTGCGTTCCGCTTAGGTTTTGCGGCAGCTTACTGGAAGGATGGAAGCAGATCCAGAGCCTGTTTGGGAAGGCCGACAAGCTCGCCAATCTGGCGCACGGCAATGCGGTCGCCGTGAGTGTAAACCGGGTTGGACGGCTTGGTGTCGTAGCTAAAGTCGCCCAGGATCTCCACCGAATAGCCTTGGGACTGACCAAAGACCAGGTTCGCGGTGTAGTAGACGGTTTGTCCCCACTGCTGATGGTAGGAAGACGTGATGATCGTCATCGTCTGCACCCCGTTTTGGCGCATGATGTCCATCGAGTTCCGCGCGTTCTCGGCAGTGGTCATCGCCTGCTCGTCAGCGAAGACGCGACCTGCGTCGATCCCGTGCTCGACGAAATACTGCTTCATGAGTCCCGCCTCAGTATGGCGTTCGGGATTGTTCTTTCCCGTTGCACCTCCCGTGCAAACGAGAATCGTGTTTGGATACGTCTTCGCCGCAGCCACCGCCGCATCGCAGCGTCCCTTGAGCTCATCGGTCATTTGCCCATCCTTGAGCTCGTAGCCAAGCACCACGAAGGCGTGCGTCGGGCTGTCGGGAAGCTCCTTTTGCGTGAGCTCGGGCGCAGTCTCCCCTCCCGCCCATAGGCAGAGTACGTATGAGGGATCAAGATAGACGCGATGCCATTCGTCCGAGATGGCTGCCGCTGTTTCGTACATGGTGGGGTTGGAGGATCGGATGATCGCCAAGTCCGACGTAATTGCAGCTTCGGAATCCTGAGACGGCGTCTCGTAGGCCGTTACCAAGTCCGCAAGCAGCTGTCCAAACGCCATGGATGCCGGATCAGCCGGTGCCTCCGGAGTCTCTTCTTCGTTTGCCGGCTCGGGCTGCTCGGAAGCCGCCGGAGGCGCGCCGCACCCCACAACCAACACGGCGGCCAGCAAAGCCGCTCCCACGCTCGCCAGCAGGTTCGATTTTCTCATTGCCAACAACCCCCGTTCTTTGTTGATAAGACATGCAGTTGCGCGTCACCGCGCTTCGCCTTTTGTTATAACCCCATGAGCCTCGAAAGCGCAACGACATACGTTTGTAGCGCTCGTTTGAGGCTGCTCTGGCGTATACCCTCGTCGGGACCATGTTCGGGTCCCACCCAATCCGGGTCGTTGCCGTCGCGCGGGTCGAGGGGACCAAAGGCGACCGCCTTGTCGAAATGGCGGGCATACGTTCCTCCACCAATGGTAAAAGCGTCGCCCTCTCGGTTGAATACGTCGCGATAGGCGTCCAAAAGAACCTGCACCTCGGGCGAGTCCGGTGAGGTGAGGAATGGAACTGAGGAGTCTATGATCCGTACCTCGCATCCAAACCGCGCGGCGACCTCCGCGAGATTCGAGGCAATGTGGTCGGCCGAGACGGAAGACGGGTAGCGAATATCGAGCGTTTGCACCAGACGTCTGGACGTTGCGTCTGCATGCGTCGAGACGATGGTTCCGGCACACGTAAGAGGATCAAACACCTCGTCGGAGGCGTCGATGCCCAAAGCCTTGCCCTGCACGTCCATAAAGACCAGCGTCTGGAGCTCTAGGAAAGCACGCTCCACGTCCGAGCAGATTCCGCTCTGCAGAAGCACCTCGCACAGCATGCCCACCGCACTGTGCGTCTCCTCGGGCATAGCCGCATGGCCGCCCTTCCCATGGGCAACCACGCGCAAGAGCTCCCTACCCTGCTCGTCCGTACCTGCAGAAACGACCTCGATACCCTCACGAGCCGGCAGATCCTCAGGCGACGCAACGACCACGGCCTCAGCGCACCCCACGATGGCATTGGACGCCTCCCCTCCCGCAAGGCTTACAATACGGCCCTCCATCGTCTTCAGCTCGGGAGACGCCAGCTCCGCATGCACGCGACCCTTCTCACCACAGATCGCGGGGAAGCAGGCATCAGGCGTAAAGCAGAAAAGCGGCTGGGGAAAATGCTCCGTGAAGTAACCGACGTCACGCATGCCCGTTTCTTCGTTGACGCCCACGATGCACCGGAGCGTGTAAGGCAGTTCACGCCCCAGCTCGCGCGCCTTTTGCGCCACGAAGCGCGCCGCATAGAGCGAAAGCACCAGCGGTCCCTTGTCGTCAAGCACGCCACGACCAATAAGATAACCGTCCTTGCTCGAGAGTCGCAGGGGATCGAAGTGCCAGCCCGACCCAAGCGGAACGATGTCGGCATGGGCAATGGTGGCATAGTACTGCTCGCTCTTCCCCGCCACGTCTGCATAGCCAATGTGCCCGTCGCAGTTGTGGGTTTCCAGACCCAGGTTCTCGGCGATGGCCAAAGCCCGGTCGAGCGCCTCGCGGACGGCAGGACCATACGGCATTCCCTCTTTGGCGTGCTCAAGGTCTTCCACGCTCTCGACTTGAATCAGATCGTCTATGTCGCGCTCGACGTCCTCCCATACCTCCCGCACATAGGCACGCGCCTCATTGATAAGTTCTTCTGTCTCCATGTTCTATCCTTTCCATAGCACATAAGCCTTGTTAGTATACCCGTCTTGACGGCAAGGGCGGAGGTTATGCGCCGCCACCCTCGGCCCGGACTTTTGGAGCTTCTTATCTGCTCGGTCTTCTCGTTTCTTAAGGCTACAATAGCGAAGACAAACGCGTAGAGAGGACTCTTATGAGCGCATCCGCTGAGCTTTGGCCTTTTGAGGGGCGCGCCGCCATCTTTGACTTTGACGGGACGCTCGCTGACACGGCCTACATTTGGCATGAGGTAGACAGGACATTTCTTGAGCGAAGGGGCTTGCCCGTTCCCACAGACTACGGGACAAAGGTTGCGGCGCTCGGATTTGCAAAGGGTGCCCAGTACACCATAGACCGGTTTGGGCTCAACGAGACCGTGGAAGACATCTGTGATGAGTGGAACGACCTAGGGCACGACCTGTATCGCCGGGAGGTGACGCTCAGGGAGGGCGCTGAGCAATACCTTCGCAGTCTCTCCGAGCTCGGCATTCCATGCGCACTTGCCACCACCAATGACGTGCACGTCGTCTCGTCCATGCGCCACTTCGATCCGGACGAGCTCTTTGATGCCTGCGTCTATGGGGCGGAAGTCGGAAAGGGCAAAGACGAGCCCGACATCTATGTGGAGGCCGCGCGCAGACTGAACATGAACCCCGAGGACTGCATCGTGTTTGAGGACATCGTCGTGGGCGTGCGCTCGGCCAAACGCGTAGGCATGAAGGCTTGTGGTGTGTATTCGGGAGATCCCAACCAGCCCGTGAGGAGGCTCCAAGAAGAGTCGGACCTTTGGTTGGATGATTGGCGCGACATCGAGCTGTGACCACACAAAAGGCGAAGGGCCTCCCACCACATGCGGTGTGGAGGCCCTTCGCTAGGCTAAATCCTCTTGGCAATTCTTACAGGCCGGGAATCATTCGAGCGCGGAACACGCCATCGACGGCGGCAATCTGTGAAATGACGCTATCGTTCCAAGGTCCGCTCGTCTCGAGCAAGGTGGTGGCAACTTCGCCGCGACGTTTGTTGGCCATGTTCTCTATGTTGAGGTGGGCCTCAGAGAGAATCTTCGAGAAGTTGCCAATCATGTTGGGGATATTGCGATGCAACACGACGATACGCTCGTCTGTCTCGATGGGGCCAAGGTCGACGTTGCCAAAGTTCACGCTGTTGACGATGTTGCCCTCCAACAGGTAGGAACGCAGCTCAGAGATGGCCATGGCGGCGCAGTTGTCCTCTGCCTCGACCGTCGAGGCCCCTAGGTGGGATGTGACAATGGCACCCTTCATGTGCGTGGTGATGGGGTTGGCGAAGTCAGTGACGTAGCGTGAGACATGACCGGATGCAAGGGCGTCGGCCATGGCGAGCTCGTCCACGAGCACGTCGCGTGCGAAGTTGAGCATCACGACCCCGCTCTTCATCTGTGCGATTTGGTCACGACCGATCATGTGACGCGTCTTGTCGGAGGCGGGCACGTGGATCGAGATGAAGTCGGCCTGTGAGTATATATCGCCCACGTTGCGCACGGCGTGTACATGACGGTCGAGACTCCAAGCGTACTTGACCGACAGGTACGGGTCGTATCCGAGGACGTGCATGCCCAGGCTGCGCCCGGCGTTGGCGACCATGGCGCCGATCGCGCCCAGTCCGATGACGCCGAGCGTCTTGCCGGCTATCTCTGAGCCGCCAAACTGCGCCTTTGCCTTCTCGGCTGCAGCGGCGATGTTTTCTTCGTCGGCATGCTCCGCGACCCAGCGTGTGCTTCCCAGAATGTCACGGGAAGCAAGCAGCATGCCAGCAATCACCATCTCCTTGACGCCGTTGGCGTTGGCACCCGGCGTGTTGAACACTACGGTACCCTGCTCGGTACAACGGTCGATGGGGATGTTGTTGACGCCGGCGCCGGCACGGGCAACGGCAAGCAGCTGGTCGGGAAGCTGCTCGTCGTGCATGTTGGCGCTACGAACGACCACGGCATCGGCATCGGCAAGGCTTTGCGCCGGCGCAAAGGTCCCATAGAGCTGATCGACGCCCGCCTGCGAGATACGATTCATGCAATGAATCTTGTACATGAGGTTCCTTTCGTCGTCATGCATCCTCAACGCGTGACGCTCGCCTTACTTGCGGATAGCGCGTACGCGCAAGACGCCCTCGCCGTTTTCGATGCTCTTCACCTGTTCGTCGGAGAGCGGCTCTCCAAGGTCAAGAAGAGCGTAGGCGATGTCGCCGCGGCTTTTGTCGGTCATGTTTTCGATGTTGACGCCGGCGTCGGACACAGCAGAGGTGATATGACCGATGAGTCCGGGCAGGTTCTTGTGGAACACGGCAAGACGCATGGCGCTCTCGATAGGTCCAAGGTCCACCGACTCGAAGTTCACGGAGTTGGTGATGTTACCGTTCTCCAAATAGTCACGCACCTCGCTGGCTGCCATGATGGCGCAGTTGTCCTCGGCCTCCTTCGTCGACGCCCCAAGGTGCGGCGTGACGATGGCGCGGGCCATCTGCGTGGAGTTTGCATTGGCAAAGTCGGTCATGTAACGGGCGACGCGACCTTCTTGAAGCGCCTCGGCCATGGCGGTCTCGTCAACGAGTACGTCGCGGGCATAGTTGAGCACCACGACGCCATCCTTCATGGCGGCAATGGCCTCGCGGCTGATCATGCCGCGCGTGGAGTTGGTAGCGGGCACGTGTACCGTTATGTAGTCCGCCTTCGCCCAGATCTCCTTGAGGTCGCTGATGTGGCGCACGTGGCGGTCGAGGCTCCAAGCGTACTTGACGGACAGGTACGGATCGTACCCGAGGACGTGCATGCCCAGGCTGCGCCCGGCGTTGGCGACCATGGCGCCGATCGCGCCCAGTCCGATGACGCCCAGCGTCTTGCCGGCGAGCTCGGTACCCGCATAGCGATTCTTGGCCTTCTCGGCGAGAGCCCCCACGTTGGGATCGTCGTAATGACGCTCCACCCAGTCGATGCCGCCACAGATGTCGCGCGCCGCGAGCAACATGCCCGCAATGACGAGCTCCTTGACACCGTTGGCATTGGCGCCCGGCGTGTTGAACACAACAATGCCAGACTCGGCGCATCGGTCGAGCGGTATGTTGTTGACGCCGGCGCCAGCGCGGGCGATGGCGAGCAGCTTGTCCGAGAATTCCATCTCGTGAAGGTTCGCGCTGCGCACGAGGATGGCGTCAGCAGTGTTTGCGTCGCTGGTGAGCATGAAGCCCTCTCCCAGCGCATCGGTGCCGACCTTGGCGATGTTGTTGATGCAGTGGACCTTGTACACCTTGTCTCCTCAGTCCTCGACTCACAAAACAGAGAGCATTCTAGCAGTTAACGCTACAAACGACGAAGGTTTATTTGAAACTATGCCCTTAACACCATAATCATGCCCTCGTCAAGTATTTCTCCGCAAACGCACTACAAAAGATTGGGGGTATGCGAAGGCCGGGGATAGGGTATTATATCCGTCGTGGCCGCGCGGCCACGGGTATCGCGCGCAAGCGCAGCGTTAATTGTCCTGCGGGACAAAGAAAGAAAGGCTCGAAATGGCTCAAGGTACGGTTAAGTGGTTCAACGGAGACAAGGGCTACGGCTTTATTTCGCGTGAGGATGGCGACGATCTGTTCGTGCACTTCAGCGAGATCCAGATGGACGGCTACAAGACGCTCGACGAGGGTCAGGCAGTGGAGTTCGACATCACCACTGGTCAGAACGGCAAGCTTCAGGCGTCCAACGTCCGCAAGATCTAGTTTTTACTACATCTTTTGGCGACTCGGGACGGCACTCCGGTGCCGTCTCTTTTTTGTGCGTTTTGTTGCCTGCAATTGCCTGCGAACCTAAGCCGTCTTTGCTTGCAGGTCGGTCGTCTCCTTGTGGAACGCACCACGCTGCGGCGCGGTTGTCTCTATCAAAAGCTTTACGCCGCGCCAGACCAACGGTAAATATAGCAGTATTATTATTACATAGAGCATAATCGTGGGAATGGCGTCCTCCCCCGAATGAACATACTCCGTCGTCACCGTTTCGCCATAAAGTCCAACCGACGGCAGCATCAAAAAGAAGTCGTCGAACGCATGGAGGAGCATGGGACCCACAAGGTCTCCGGTCCTTATCGTAAGGGCAGCCAAAAAGAATCCGTAGGTTCCCGTCTGGATAGTCTTGAGCACGGCCTGCAAGATGGAAAGCGGATCGGAATAGTCGAGGTCGCCCCACACGACGTGTGCGGCACCAAACCCAATCGAGACGATGACCGACACCAATACGATGCCGATTTTCTTTTTGCCAAAGGCATCGAGCGCGCCGTTGAGCACCAGACCCCTAAAGACGGCCTCTTCCGAGGCGCCCACCGCCAAACAGAGCAGCAGCACCCCAAGGGTGCGAAGCAACCAACCCTCAGTTACGAGCGTCTCTCCGCTCGCGAGGGTCATAACGATGTCGTAGCCCGAAAGCCCCACGCTTACCGCAATGCACCACCAGCCCTCCTTCCAGGCACGAAGGAGCTTGCTGGCATTGGGACGCAAAAGCGAGATGCCTCCAAGGATGATTATGGAGAGCACGGCGCCCAAGGCACCAAACAGCGTAATCATAAGATCGGCATCAAGGCCCGTAAGGCCGGCGATTGCATAACCGATGATTTCGAACACGACCACGAGCACAATTAGGAACAGCGAGAGGCCAAAGGTCATGGCACCGTTACGAGACGTGCGACGTGGCGATGGAGATGCAGAGGGCACGGGTGGGGCGCTCAGGGGCTTGCGGTATGCGTGCGACTCGACCTTTGTCCCACAATTGCCACAAAACCGAGCTGTATCCGGAACAGGTAAACCGCATGTTTTGCAGTACATTCAGCGACTCCATTCTCGTACGGGACAATCGCACAGTATAATCTATATGAGGCTTTTTGCCCGTTTTGCGCAACCACGGAGATTGGGAGTTTCACATGAACGTTCTGCTTGTATACAACGACGGTCAGATTGAGTCCTTCGACACCAAGGACGACATGTCCCAAGAGTACACCCACGCACGGCTTGCGACCTTTGTTGAGGAAGCCGATACGGGTGAGGACCGCTATGAGGTTGGCATCGATTTGGTGCCAATTATCCACTCGAACAGCCGTGACCTCCCCACCATTCGCCGTCTCTGCTCGACTACGTTCATCTCGGATTACCATCACAGCTCTCGTCCCTCGTTCGACGCCGTCTGCCCCATGATCAGCGGCCTTGCCAAACTCATCGTCAATGGTGCCGTTGTTTGGGAGGGAGAGCCCGAGCCCTACCTCGCCGACGAATCGTATGCCAACGAGCTTGCCGAGGGTCGCATCTAACTCGGACATAAGGCTCCAAACAAGCAATGCCCCCAACCAATGACCAGGTCTTTGGTTGGGGGCATTGCTTGTTCGCGGCACAAAACTCCCGCGAGTTTGTGCCGTGCCGTTTTTTGGTAACCAGAATCGCGTCCAAAGCCGAATTGTCGGTGTTTCGGGTGTAATACGGATTTCGCGCCTGCGTTTCTAACGGACTATAGTATTGCGCGTTGTATGTTTCCAACAAAAGGAGCAAGCATGAAGATCGGCTGCGTAAAGGAGATCAAGAACAACGAGTTTCGCGTCGGCCTGACCCCCGACAACGTAAAGAGCTACGTTGCGGCAGGCCACCACGTCTACATCGAGATGGGCGCGGGCGTGGGATCGGGCTTCCCCGACGAGGAGTATGTGGCAGCCGGCGCAAGCTTGTTGGAGGACCCCAAGGAGATTTGGCAGCTCGTCGACATGATGGTAAAGGTCAAGGAGCCGCTTCCTGAGGAATATCCGCTGTTCCGTGAGGGCCTCATTCTGTACACCTACCTGCACCTGGCTGCCGATCGCGAGCAGATGGACGCGCTGCTTGCCGGAAAGGTAAAGGCCGTTGCCTACGAGACGCTCACCGAGACCGATGGCAGCCTTCCCCTGTTGGCTCCGATGAGCCAGATTGCCGGTCGCCTCGCCGTGCAGGAGGGCGCCAAGTATCTGGAGAAGACCTATGGCGGTCGTGGCGTGCTGCTCGCAGGCGTTCCTGGCACCCCCAAGGCCAACGTAGTCGTGCTCGGCGGCGGTACCGTGGGCACCAACGCCTGCAAGATCGCCGTTGGCATGGGCGCCAACGTCACCGTGCTCGACATAAGCCTCAAGCGCCTGGAGCAGCTCGACGACCTGTTTGGCTCACGTGTGCAGACGCTTGTCTCAAACGATGCCAACGTCGAGCGTGCGGTTCTGGATGCCGACCTCGTCATCGGCGCGGTTCTGATCCCTGGCGGAAGCACTCCTAAGCTCTTTAAGCGTGCATACCTGAGCGAGATGAAGCCCGGCGCGGTATTTGTGGACGTGGCCATCGACCAAGGCGGCTGCGGCGAGACCTCGCGCGTGACGATGCATGACGACCCGATCTTCATCGAGGACGGTGTCGTGCACTACTGCGTGGGCAACATGCCAGGTGCCGTCGCACGTACCTCCACCATCGCGCTCACCAACGCGACGCTGCGTTATGGCCTCCAGATTGCCAACGAGGGCCTCGAGGCTGCAGTAGCAAAGAGCGACGTTATCGCCTCAGGCGTGAACTGCTACGACGGCAAGGTCTGCTGCAAGAACCTTGCCGACAGCTTTGATGACTGCACGTATGTGGACGTTCGCGAGCTCATCTAGCTTTTAGGTCAGATAACCTGAACAAAACGCGCCCCCTGTGGGCGCGTTTTTTGTTGGGATGGCATTCTGTGTGGCACGCAGACCCACGTGAAGCCAAATCAGGACTCATGTGTGCCCGGCCAGCCAAGCCAAGAGGGCTTCTCGCTCGTTGGGAACCTCTCCCGCCATCACGACGCGAAGAAGCACGTCGAGCTGCAGCCCCACGGCAGGTCCCGGCTGCAGGACACACGTCCGCATGACGTCCGCACCTCCTACCGCCAAATGACCTACTTCAAAGACAGGACTGCGGGCGACCTCCGCGCGAAGCAGCGCACTATATTGGTCCATCTCGTGGGCCCAAGAGGCGGCAGACGGGCATTTGGCAACAGCATCCGCTCGCCTGAGGTCAAACAGGGCAAACCCCAAGGGAACCTCTCGCCCCTTGCAGGAACCCGACAGTTCCTTGAGCATGCGGCGGATCGCTTGCTCGGTAGCAGGCATGCGCTCGTCATGCAACCGAATCAGTGCGCAAGCAGCCTCTCTCACCTCACTGGGAATGGCAAAGCGTCGCATGATTGCATCCGCCATTAAAGCTCCTTGGCGAGGATGGTCAAAGAAGTGGCCGTAACCATCGACATCTTCGCTGTAGGTGGCTGGCTTGGCCACGTCATGCAGAAGTGCTGCCCATTGCAGCTCGGGCATGGCACATCCTGCCGTAAAGGCCTGCACGGCGTTGCACACGTGCGCTATGTGCTCGTATACATCGTAGACGTGATACACGCTTCGCTGATTGAAGCCACGCGCGTCCGCGAGCTCGGGAATGGCGGCACACATCACCTCCGGCTGCTCGAGCGACGCAGTACCGGCCTTTCCAGCCCGTACCAAGGCGTCAAGCTCCCTTCCCATCCGCTCGCTCGCCACATCCATAAGACCCGTCGCCCGTCCTGCGAGCGCTCGTTGCGTCTGTTGCTCGACCGTAAAGCCCAAACATGCCGAGAATCTCACCGCTCGCAACATGCGGAGCGCGTCCTCGTCAAAACGCCGCCATGGGTCTCCCACCGCACGCACGCATCCACGATCGAGGTCCCGAAGTCCGCCAAAGGGATCGAGCAACCCTCGCGCAGGGTTCCATGCCATCGCGTTGACGGTAAGGTCGCGGCGCGCAAGCTCATCCTTCACGTCGCTTACGAAGCGGACTTCGCTCGGATGGCGATGGTCGTCGTAGGCACCCTCCACGCGATAGGTGGTGACCTCCATGGATTCGCCCTCACAGACAACCGTCACCGTACCAAGCTCTGTGCCCGTCTCGCATACCTCACATCCCGCTTCCTCAAGCACACGCTTGGTTTGTTCCCATCGCGCATCGGTAGTGATGTCGATGTCGTGGCTCGTCTTGCCGAGTAGGGTATCGCGTACCCAGCCGCCGACCATCCACGCCTCAAACCCAGCCGCCTCAAGCGCACCGATCACGTAAGCCGCGCTTGTTGGCATCGATTCAATAGCAAATACTCGGGGCATCGTGGCTCCCTACAGCTCGGCAAAGGCCGGCTCGCTCACCATGCACAAATCTTCACCAGCCGCGAACTCACGCATGGCGTCCACGAACGGAGCTTCCTCCCCCGCGCGAAATGAAATCGTGAGCGTAACGTCTTCGGCAAAAATCGAGTCCTTGACCTTGCCGTTCGAGTCCTGGACTAAACGCTCGACCCTTCCGTAGGCGGCATAGGGGATCACGCAAGTAACACGCACGCACAGACAGTGACGCACCAGTTGTCCATCGCGTTCGGCAGCGCGAACAGCCTCTTGCGTCGCCGCGTTGTACGCCCGCTTGAGCCCGCCCGGCCCCAGAAGCGTACCTCCAAAGTAACGCGTCACGACGCAACACACATCCGCAAGATCCGCACCGCGCAGGACCTCGAGCGTGGGAGTACCGCCCGTATGAGAAGGCTCACCGTCATCCGAGCAGCGCTCGCGCCCATCCGAGAGTATCCAAGCGGGAACGTTATGGCGCGCGTCATGATGCCGAGAACGGACTTTCTCGATAAACGACTGGGCGTCACGCTCGCTCTCTACATGAACAAGCTGAGCGATAAAGCGGCTCCGGCGGTCCTCGAACTCGCCCGTCGCCTCGACTCCCTCCGCTATCGAAAGGTACTCCTCGCGCATTGTCTTCCTCCTCGGATTCTGTTCACAAATTACGGGGTGGCCCCATGCACGAGCCACCCCACGTCGGTTACTGTTCACTGGTCACTACCGGAGGCAAGCGATGGGGATACTCCCCTTTGCCTTGCTTGTGCGCTCGAAAGCCAGCGTATGGGCCGCCCAAGCAAAGGGGAGTATCCCCATCGCTTGCCCTGTGAACAGTAACCCGCGTCGCGGTGCCTAGATGGCGACCGTACGCTCTTCGTCAATGGCCGCCACCTTGCGACGGCGGTTCGCGTAGCGCTCGGCAGTCAGGGTGTCGGTTGACATCCATGTCTGGACGATGGCCATGGCAAGCACCGGACCGATGAGCTTTCCGCCGATGCACAGCACGTTGGCGTCGTTGTGCTGACGTGCAAGCTCGGCGCACACGGGGTCTTGGCATACGCAGGCAAAAATGCCGCGGAACTTGTTGGCGATCATGGCAGAGCCATAGCCCACGCCGTCCACAAAGATACCCCGGTCGCACTCGCCTTTTGCGACTGCCATCGAAGCGGGGTAAATAAAGTCAGAGAGGTCGCACCCCTCCTCGTCGTGGGTGCCAAAGTCCACGACCTCATGACCTTGCTCCTCGAGCCAAGCCTTTATCTGGAGCTTGAGCTGGGTTCCTGCGTGGTCGTTTGCCATCGCAATCTTCATGGTAGCCTCCATCTGGTCGAATGCCGATAACTAACATGGTACACCCAAGAGCAGCCGCTCCATACGCGCGCAAGCCGCTTTCGCGGTGTACGGAGGGAAGCGAAGGGGATACTCCCTATTGCTGGTTAGATGGAGTAGCACCATACGGGTTCGGGCTCTCCCATACGCCGCACCACGATCTCTTGGTCCTTAACACCAACTCGAGCGTTGGGAGGAACTGACTCGCACACAAAGGCACTGCCGCCAATCACCGATCCCGACCCGATGGTCACGTCACCTCCGAGCACACTTGCATTGGAATACACGGTAACGTAGTCGCCCAACGTCGGGTGCCGCTTGACACCACTGAGCTGCTGTCCCTTTCGGGTGGACGTCGCGCCCAAGGTCACACCCTGATAGATCTTTGCATGGTGGCCAATTTCGGTCGTTTCGCCAATAACGACGCCCGTGCCATGATCGATAAAGAAGTACTCGCCAATGATAGCACCAGGATTGATGTCGATGCCGGTGCGGCTGTGCGCATGCTCGCTCATCAGGCGGGGAATCAACGGCACGTCGCGAACATAGAGTTCGTGTGCGACGCGATGGACCATAATCGCAAACATGCCCGGATACGTAAGGATGACTTCCTCGCGGCTGCGTGCGGCAGGGTCTCCCTCAAACGCCGCCTCGGCATCCTTAAGAATGAGCTCCTGGATGCGGGGAAGCTCATCCATGAACTCACTGGCGATCTCGGCCGCACGCACGCATGCCACGTCCTCGGACATTGAGCAGTCGTTGAAGCGCAGCGCACGATCGATTTGCTCCGCCAGCAGGCGTTCGATGTGCATGAGGCGCTCTCCCACGAGGGCCGCCCCACTCGTACCGGCAGCCGTCTCGTCGTCAAAGTAGCCGGGAAAGAGAAGCGTTCGAATGTCATAGATGAGCTCTAGTACCGTTTTGCGGCGAGGAAACACATGCCGATGCTCGGCAAAGAACTGTTTCTCGGCATCGTAGCCCTGCATGATTGCCTGCACGCGCAGGTCGAGGCTCGCACCTGTCATAACCACTCCCCAAATGTTGTTGCCACTCCCCCTGAATGACATGAAGAGGATAGCACAATATCCTACCTATTTACTAGGAATTGTTTTTTACCCTTAGGTAGGCGAAAAACCGACGGAAAAGCGGTCCGGCGCACGCAATCGGCCCCTCACCACACTCGTTTGCGACTAACCTGAAAGTCACTAACGGCTCGAACCAGTCGCTAGTGTACCCAAATTGTTTCGATTTTCTATAATCACAGCTTGGTTCAGACGCGATATGCAATTTGGGTACACTGTATAAAATAGCAACTGTACCCAAATTGCACTCGTCGTAGCAAACGCCCAGTTGAAAAAGCGTCGTCTTGCAATTTGGGTACACTCGCCCATTCGTGCGTATAGTTTTGCTGAATGAAGTATCAGGTTACTATACAAATGGCGCCCGTAATTCCGCTTCGACGGTCACCATTCCGCAGTTTCCGTTACAACGCGAGGGCGAAGCGGCAAGACTACCGCTCGCAGAGCCACCAATGGCAGCTGTACGGACCCACTTCGGAGCCTCCTCCAAAGTCGTGGTCCTCCCCCGTAATCAAATCCACCGCGCGACCGCACTTTGCGTCAAAGTGAAGGTGCGCTGACTCCCCCGCCGCGTTTACGGCCACAATCACGCGCTGGCCCGCCGCCTCACGCTGAAACACCAGATGCGTAGGCTGAACCTGCAGTTCGTGATAGTCGCCCTCGGTCATGGCCGGATTCTCGCGCTTTGCCTTGGCGAGCGCCGCAATCCACGTGGTAAGGTCGTTCCACTCGGGTTCTTTAATGGCTGGACGAAGCTCGTGATCGCCAAACTTCTGCTCGCCCTCTATGCCCCATTCGCTTCCGTAATACACGCAGGGAACGCCGCACATGCCAAACAGCAGGCCGTACAAGGGCTTGAGCTGCTCCTTGTTGTTAAGCTGCGTCGCAATGCGGGGGACGTCGTGGTTGTCCACGAAGTTGAGCAGGTGCTTGCCCGTATAGAGGTCCCACGGCTTGTCGCCACTCTGCCGTTCGAGCGCGTACGCGACCTCGTGCATGTTGTTGGCGTTCATGGAACTCCACAGGCCCTTGTAGCATTCGTAGTTCGTCACGGTGTCACAGGCATTGTCGTTCATCCATGCGTTGTAGTCACCAAACATCGTCTCGCCGAGCAACAGGAACTTCTCGCCGCGCTTTTCGCTCAGCTCGTTAGCGATCTGACGAAGGTAGCCCAAGAACCCGAGGTCCAGGCAGTACGCGACGTCAAGCCGCAACCCATCGATGTCGTATTCCTGTTCCCATTCGCGAATGACTTCGGCGCAATACTCGTTGAGCCCAAAGTCCTGATGGTTGAGCTTTACCAAATACGGGACGCCAGCCCAGTTGTCGTAGCTAAACCCGTCGTTATACTCGTTGTTTCCGCCCCAGTTGATGTTGAACCAGTTGGCATACTCGCTGTTCTCTCGATTCTCGCACACGTCCTCAAAGGCCCAGAAGCTGCGTCCCACGTGGTTAAACACTCCGTCAAGGAGCACCCGTATGCCCGCTTCATGGAACACATCCACCACCGTCCGCAGATCTTCGTTCGTTCCGAGGCGAACGTCGACCATGTTGTAGTTGATAGTGTCGTATCCATGCGCCTCGCTCTCGAACACCGGATTGAGGATCACGCAGTTGACACCCAGCTTGGAAAGGTGCTCAATCCAACCATTGTCGATAAGTTGCAAAATGCGATTCTCTTGTATGCCGTCGTTCTCGTACGGAGCCCCGGTCAGCCCAAGAGGGTAAATCTGATACACCACGGAAGAGTCAAACCAATTCATAGCACACTCCTTCTTGTTGGCAATGTGCGCATACTAGCGGAGTTTGATTTACATGACAAGGCACCAAAAGCCCCATCGGTCATGTGTGCTAGGATACCATCATGCCAAGCTGGAATGTACACATAGCACACGTAGAGCGTCTCCTTGACGACAAGACGGCCCGATTGGACGCCGTCATAGACCATGATGCCTTTGTACTGGGCAATCTGGTCCCCGACATCTACGTGGGTTACATGGTTCCTGATGTCTCGCACAAGATTCCCTACAAGGATACGCATTACGCGAATCCCGACTTCGTGCCCGCACCGGATGCGAGCCTCTTTTATCGCCGTTACATAAAAGACAAAGACGCCACGGACGTGACGCTCGGAGTCTGGTGCCACCTGTTGTGCGACCACTACTACAACCTGCGCACGACGCAATATATCGCGCGCATCGGCATCAAGCCCGGCGAACAAACGCGCATTCGCAAGCAGGCAGACTTTGACCTCTACGGCCACACCCTCAGCATCTCTCGCGTGCCACAACTCACAAAAGAGGTTCTTGGGCAGTGCGACTCGTTCGAACAGTATCGGCTCGAGGAACAGGACCTTCGTGCAGCCGTTCGCGCGGCAGGGCGCATTGTGGATGACAATCGCCTGCATCACCTCGAGACCACGCCCGACTACGATCTGCTCACTGCCGACTTCTTTTTGGCAACGGCAGCCGAAGTAGACCACGTACTGCGCGAAGCACTTGAATGCTGCGCGTTGGGTCAAGACGCCTCTCATTTGGGAAACCCACCGTCATGAGCATACCCGAGCTCAATCGCAACACCTCAGGACCTCTTCACGCGAGCGTCGCGGACTTCGTGCGCGAACGCGTCTACTCCAAGCAGTGGGGCGTCGGCGAAGCACTGCCATCCGAACATGAGCTTGCGGCGTTGCTCGGCGTGGCTCGAGGCACCGTCCAAAAGGCCATTCGCACGCTCGTAGACGAAGGTCTTTTGGTACAACAACAAGGTCGGGGGACGTTCGTGACGCAGCCACTCATGGCACGCCCGAGTTCCACGCGACTCCTCTCGTTCGCGGAGTCCATGGACGAGCAGGACCTGCACTACACGACGCATGTCGTCGAACAGCGCGTGGAGCCGTCAACAAAAGCATGCGCCACGAGCCTTGGTATTGCAGTGGGTTCCGACCACCTCTTTTTGGCTCGCGTGCGCCTGCTCCGCAACCAACCCGTCATGTTTATAGAGAGCCACCTCAACCTCGACGCTTGTCCGGGGCTCGACGATGTGGACTTTACGAACGAGGGCGTCTTTGCAGCCGTCGAACGCACGAGCGGCAAACGTGTGGGTCGATGCGAAATGAGCTATAGCGCCCGCGTAGCTGGCCGCACGCGCGGACACTGGCTTTCGTGCGACGAACACGCACCCGTCCTCAATCTGGACCAGCTGGTTCGGCTTGAGGACGATACGCCCTTTGAATGGGGCAGCGTATGGCTACCAGCAAACAGATGCGTTATTCTGAGCGATTCGACTCGCATGTAAGGCACAGCTGTTCAACAATTCGCGCGCTCCGATATGCTGCATCCGCCTCAAACGTCCGATAGTCGATGCGAGAGGATCCGTCGGCGTTGTCTGAGACAGCCCTCACGATAACGAACGGCACTTTGGAGAGCACGCAGGTCTGAGCCACGGCGGACCCTTCCATCTCGCAGCAAAGCGCCCCAAAGTCCTGCGCAATTCGATTGCGGCGCTCCATGGAAGACACGAACTGATCGCCTGATGCGATGCGCCCTTCGTATATACGCACCTCGGGAGCAGTCTTTTGGGCCACCTCGAAAAGAGCCGCACGAAAATCCGCATCCGCCTTAAACGGGACATCGTCAAAGATCGCGACCTGACCACGCGCGTAGCCCAACGACGTGAGGTCGTAGTCATGGTGAACCACATCGGTCGAGATGACGATGTCGCCGACGTTGATGCTTTCTTCAAGTGAGCCCGCGGAACCGGTATTGATTATGTGAGTTACGCCATAGCGCAGTATGAGCGTCTGTGCACAGACGGCCGCGTTGACCTTTCCATCGCCGCAATTGACAACGACCACTTTGGTGTCGCCAATGCTGCCTTGGCAGAATTGCATCTCCGAGATAGTCTCGACCTGCATGTTCGAAAGCTGCGCCTTGAGGTGATCGACCTCAGAATCCATTGAGCCAATAATGCCCAAACGTCCAATTTGCATGGTTTGCCCCCTTCATCGATACTTTAGGATGAAGGGGGCAAACTAACTTGTCAAGCTTTGCTCAATCCCATGTGGCACACAACTCCCCAGGGACTTTGTACCACATGTCAGCCAATCGTCTGGCGCTTCTTTGTTGTGGTGGGCGTGGTCGGCACCATGTTGCTTGCCGCCGCGGAAGCAGGGGCCTCGAACTCACCGCTCGCCTCTGCGGGAGCCGCAGCAGGGTCGGAAACATAGTTCGAATCAGAAGGCTGCGTTGCGTTGGCAACGTTCTCGAAGTCCTCTACGTAACCGTCCTTGTCGAAGGTGATGTCAAACACGTCGCGGTACGTGTCTTGGCTGTCGGCGGTGGCGTCTCGCTCGCTCTGGCTACTCTCGGCGTTCGCCTTCGAACCGGTACCAGTCGTGGTATCTTCGGGTGTGTTTTCCTCGGGCGTGGCGCTTTCGATCGTGGCATTCCCCGGCGTGGCGCTTTCGGGCATACCGCCGTTTCCGGTCTCCTGGGTCGGGAGATCCGTATTGCTTGCCTCATCGACACTATCTGTAGTGTCAATGGTATCGGTGCCGGTCTCGCCGACGTTTTCCGTAGTTTTGCCACCCTGATCGTCAGTCTTGCCGGCGTTGTCTACGGTTTCGGTGCTACTGGCGTTGTTCGTAGTCCCACCGTCCTTGTCGGCTGCCTCATCAGATTTGTCGGAAGTCTTGTTGCCCTTTTCGACGACCTCATCGGTCTTGCTGTGCTCTTCGATGGCCACGTCGATCTTGTCGGCGGTCTTGCTGCTCTTGTCACCAAACTCAACGGTCTTGTCGGCCTTTTCGACGACCTCATCGGTCTTGTCGGCGGTCTCGGTGGTGTTGGTATTGTTCTTGGCGCCACCAGCCTCGCCGCTCCTGTAGCTCGGTAAATCGCTGGCGTTGTTGCCGTTGTTGGTCTGCCCAGAATCGTTGAGGTCCTTTAGATGCTTCTCGAGGTCATCGGGGTTCCGTAGGTCGAGGTCCTTTAGCCAGTCAACAATGACGCGATACGTTCCGTCTTCCATCCGATAGACCTTGGGTGCCTCTACAAGCATGCGCGTGCAGTTTTTGACATCAGTCTTGGTGGCAGCCGAGTTATCGATAAAGGTGTTCGACACGGTGCGAACAAACCGATCGTAGATGGGAGCGCCAGGACGCATGTAGGGAATACATTGACGGACAACAGGTGCATAGCTAATGATCTCTTGGGGCTTCATCTTGCTCAAGTCGTTGTTGTACAGCGAGCCGACGAAGTTCTGCGCGACGAGCACGAGTGTCGGATCGGCCTTGTTTTGGTCCGAGGCAGTCTTTGCGTTAGCGGCTGGCCGGCGCGTGACGAGCGCAAATGCCCCAATGCCAATCGCCAAAACCAGCGCAAGGGACAGACCAATCACCAAGGGAAGATTGAACCTCGAGCGGGACGAAGCTGGCATCGTGTTTTGCACGGGTTGCATAGGCTGAGCATACGTTGCAAGCGGCGTGCCACAATTCACGCAGAAGGCAAAGTCGTCGCGATTCTGCGCGCCACAGTTTGGACACAGCATGGTTTCCTCCTATCCACATCGCCTTGTTCGGACGCATTGGATGTGACAACTCCCTTGCAGACACCGTACCAACATCACGCACCAAAAATTGCGTTAGCACATCGAGCAGACCGAACAGCAGGCAACACGTTACTGCTCACACCCCGTCACAAGGCGGAAAGAGACAGTGGCAGGCGGACCGTGGAACGGAGTTCCCGAGGGGTTTGTTCCACGCCTCGGAGCCGGGTCCGCAACGAACTCGCGCTGCGGAACAAGACTCCCCGGGAAACCCGTTCCGCCCATCGTGTTTAGTACCCGTTCGGCGTGGCAGCATCAGATTCGGCAGCTTCGCTCTGTGGAAACACCTCCCGTCCATCCACATAAGAAGCGTGTTCGTTCGCCGTCTGTTCGCCCACTCCGACGTCTCCCTGCATCCGGACGAGTCCCCCATCGGCCGCAGGGGATTCGGCCACGGGTTGGTCCGTATCGACCTGCACGTTAGGCGGATCCTTAGACGTAATGTCTTGCGGTACGGGCTGTTCGGGCACGTCCACAGCCCGATTTGTGGTTTCTGCTAGCTCCGCATTTGAATTCAAGGCCCCAAAGAATGTGATAGCAACAACCGCGAGCACAACGACAAGCGCCGCCACAATCGCAATCAGAACCAAATCCCTACGCTTGATGGGAGTGCGCGCACGTTGTTCTTGGCCCTTTTGCCTCTCGTCTCGTCTCTGGGCAGGAAGACGAGGCGTAGTCGCGAAGGCAATCGCATCGTCGTAGCCGCCCTCCTCGTCAAACGTCCCGTTTTCGTGCACGCCGTAAAACTTGGAGCCATCACCAGCATCGACAAAGGCCGTTTGAATCTCTGCCGTATCGCCTTCCAACGCATGCGAGCGACCGATCCGCCCGTCTGCCACGGGCGAATGGAAGGCCACCTCCTCATCAATCTTCCCATAAACGTTAGTTGAAGGATCCTCCCCATCGCTTGTATCGCCCGTCTTCAAGGGATTCTCCCCAGCCTCCGGAGCTTCACCGCCAGACGAGACTTCGCCAGCAGCGCTTTGGGCAAGGCCATTCTCTACGGCACGGACCTTCTCTTGGAGCCTTCGATACTCGGCGAGATACTTGTCGCGCTCCCCCGCAACAATGTTGTTGGGAGCATCGAGCGTACGGTAATACTCGTACTTTCTTGACATGGAGCTCAGGCGGGCCTTGTCGGCGTCAAGCTCCGTTCGCAGGTCGAAGCGACTTCGCTCGGCTTCGAGGCGGACGGATATGGAAGCCGTCAAATCGAGATCGACGATGCCCGCGATCGAAGCGTCGTCCCCGCTGCCCGTACGGCTCAAGCGCCCGAGCGCATCCATGAGGTCGTGCGCCAGCACATCGGCGTCAATCGCTCCATCGTTATTGCGAGCCACGACATCGAGCGCTATGCCCGAAAAAAGGTTGGGCGCGCCTTCGCGCGGAAGGGACTTGTCGACGCCATCGGTGCCAACGAAGAGCGCCGCCATCCGATTGGACTCTCCATCCAGCGCGAGCACGCGAACCCGATCGACAGCATCGGTGTCCGAAAGCGAGGTCGTCACGTTCCCCACGCACAGGGCATCCTCCGGTATAACATCTCCTTTTGCAAGTGGATCGCGGTCGTCACAAAAGATTGCCGCAGCACAGCCGTCACCCTGTTGCACGAATACGCTCAAATCGGGAAGGAGCATGGCACAGACAAGCGTTGTGCCGTAAAGCTTGCGCATCACCTTTTTGCGCCAATCCTCGTCCGCGTCCTCCATCGCCTGAGCGAAGTCCTCGATTGGGTCGGCTCGGTAATCGTCATATACCGCCGCGCACCAGTCAAAAACGATGCGCGTCGCGATTTTACGCTTGTACCCGTCAGTGTCTTCAGCGTCGAGCAGCAGCCTTCGAAGTTCTTGCCACGTCACCTCGTAAGTATTCAGGTACGTACGTGCTAGCGCTTCCATAGTATCGAGAGCAACTCGGACGGCCAAGGCTGACCCACGATCGCTGCGCCTGCACACGGGATCGCCATGGCCGTCGGCAACGACCGCGATGTAGGCATTCCCACGCTCACCCCGCACCTCCCGCGCACCCGAATAGTCCTGGCACACCTTGCCACTTGCCTCGTGAGAAGCGCCCTGCACGTGTCCGTGAAAGCAAACCGTTCTCATAGCGAGTCCGTCAGCCGATAAAGAACGTAAGCCGCATGGGCCCACGCTGTCCCGACAGCTCGTCGAAATACCCATACCCCGGCACGTCAAGCTTGGTCGTCACATCGACGCCTGCGGGAACATCGATCTGGATGCTCTCGTGGGTGCTTCGATCGACTTCGATGGTCTTGCGACAGCCGGTGCGCGCCTCTTCGCGGGTGAGCATGACAAGCCGAGGGCGTACCGTCGCGTCGTCATCGTCATCTACCATGGGAGGAGCGGGGACCAAGCTCGCGGACAGACCCGACGAAGATCCTGCGGGCACCGGTGGAACCGCACCCAAATCATCGAAATGGTACGGTTGAGAAGTCTTTGACGAGCTGTCCCCTACCTTAAACCCACAGCTTATGCAGTAGATTGCGTCCGACTCGAGCGGCCAACCGCAGTTGGGACAATTCTGCTCTTGGGGTTGCCCACCTATGCTGTCCTCTTCCTGCTCGACAGCGGACGTTACCTTCGCACCACACACCACGCAAAACTGCGCATTCGGCTCAAGCGGAGAACCACACTGCACACAAACTGCCCCGCCTGCATCGGGAGAGCTTGGCGTAGCCTCTGCGTCTGTTTTGGAAACAGGCTTCCCACATACGATGCAAAAGAAGGCATCAGGCTCGAGTGGCGCCCCACAGTTCGAGCACGTTCCACCCTGGCCATGGCTTATCAACTGAGTAGCACACATGTCGCGCTCCCTTCGCCAAATCCCCAAGCGCATACTTCACGCCGGAGCATCATTCGCTAGAATACTCGGTTTGCGTTATTCCACGTGAACGCGCCACCCGCGATGTCTTCGGGGAAGTCGCGCACGGGCGTCTCCTCGTAGTCGAACCCCGGGCTCACGTCCTCCTCCCGAACGCCGGACATACCCAGGCCCATTCGCACGGCCTCCTTGCCCGAGGCCTCCTGATCGCGGGTGTGGGAGTTGCCCGCCAGCGTGGACGCCGAGACGCTCACGAAGCGCAGCAGCCGCGCGAACACGCCCAGGTCGTCGGTGCGGATGACGGCCTCGGAGCTGCCCACGAGCTTGGCTATCATCTCGGTGTCGGGGTTGCGCCCGATGGCGAAGCCGACGCGCGTGGCCTTGGCGAACCACCTGTTGCGCATGATCCGCTCGAGCTCCCGCTCGTAGTCGTCGGTGGCGAAGCCGTCGGTCATGAAGATGATGACCGGCAGGAACGCACTCGTCATCGAGTTGAGGAACGCGTTGCGCGATAGCTTGGAGTCGAGCTCGCGCAGGGCCGCCCCGACCTCGGTCTTGCCCGCGGCCGCGAGGTCCTGCCAGAAGAAGTCCTCCAGGTACTCGGGGCCCTCGGGGTTGACCCAGCGGCACGTGCTGTTGAACTCGAGGACCGCGATCTTCACGTTGGCGTCGCTGTTCTGAGCGGCCACCTGCCTGAGCGCGTCCACGGTCTCCTCCATCGCGCGGTTCAGCACGCCGATGGGCTTGTTCTGCATGCTGCCCGAGGTGTCGAGCACGTAGAACACGTGCAGGTCGGGGCGCATGACCGGTCCCAGTCCGTCCATGTTTGGCATCGTCTCTCCTCTCCTAGGCGTTCCGGCGGACCCGGACGCATTCGTCGTTGAGGTCTATCTGCATGTCGGGGATCGCCTGCACGGTGCGCCCAGGCTGGACGACGAGGCTGCTTGCCCCCTGCGACACCGTCCAGGGCTCGCTCGAGATATTCTCGATTCCCAGTACGTCGGCACGCCCCACCGCGCCGGTAACCCAAGCGAGCGGGTCGAGCGCGACGTCCGCGTTGCAGACGCAGGTCTGGCAGCGGTAGAGGCGCATGTCGTCCACGAAGGGCAACGAGTAGCTCGATAGCTCGGCGCGCAGCGGCACGCGGACCTCCCTGCCGCAGCCCGGGTTGTCGCACGTCACGGGCTTGGCGTCCTGCATGAACACCTCGTTGCCGCACGCGCAGCCCACCACCTCGGAGCGGAAGCGCGTGAGCTCGCGGATCCACTCGAGCTCGCTCGGGCGGCGGCTGGGGTTCTTGAGCGCGGTCTTGGAGAAGGCGCGCGTGAACATGTCCCGCATGTGCTGCGGAAGGCACGGCCACACCTTGAGCACGTTGGGGTAGATGGGGTCGGGCCGGTTGGTGTAGTCATCGGGGTCCATGATGAACACGGGGTCCGACCCGTAGATACGCTTCTGGGTGGGTCCGTCGAGCACGCCGCACTTGGTGAGGCGCACGCCCTCGAGCGGGTGCTGGACCAGCAGAAGGAAGAAGATCAGCACGCTCATGGAGTGGCGGTCGCTCTGCATGCTCGGAACGGTGTTCTCGACGACGATCTCGGGCGCCATGAAGCGCGGGGTACCTCGGATTCCGGTGTCGGTGCCGGCCGGCGCGACGTTGTCGTTGTCGCAAATCAGCACCTTACCGGTCTGTGGGTTCACAAAGAAGTTGCCGCCGCTCACGTCCTGATAGCAGTACCCCTTGTTGTGGAGCACCCTGAACGCCTTGACGACGCCCATGCAGGCGTCGATGGCGCGGCGGTACGAGGGGAAGAGCCCGGGGTTGATGAACAGGTCCCCCGCCTCCACGAACCCCTGCGGGCGCAGCTCCATCACGTAGCCGAAGCTCCCGTCGACGACGTCGGTCATGTCGACGGGCCACAGGAACTCGTCGGTGGGCTTGCCGTGCATGATGTTATTGCGCAGGTTGTCGATAAAGCGCTGGCGGTCCACGAACACGTTGGGGCGGTACCACTTGAGCGCCATGGGCTTGCCGTCGTACAGCACCTGGTAGACGATGCCCTGGCTGCCGTCACCCAGCCGCTTGAGCACACGTATCTCTTTGTTGAAGCGCGAGCGGATTCGCGTACCCTCTTGCAACCCTACGCCCATGTCGTTCTCCATCAATCTAGTTGCCTACTTTTGTTGGCATCAAATCTAACATAGCGCAAAACCAAGCTTTTGCGTAACGGTTTTTGTAAGACGACACGGGCGGGGTGCGAAAGGGCATATCTGCTCACGCCTTGCGGCGAGACGGATGACGGCCACGGCAGACCGGCCAGCCCGCTTACGGGTGTGAAGAGAATATCGCGCGACCAAGGGCCAGGGGCCACGGCGCCAGACCGAAAAACCCGTTGCCCCGGGACGGGACAACGGGTAGAATGGTCGCGTGCCAGCAAAGCTCGCTAAGCAGTTAACGATACACGGGCGGCGCCGGTCAATTATTCAGGGGCCCGGTTGCAGCCGGGCCTTCCTGCTCTTACCCCAACGTCATCCATTCACTCGCGCTTATGTTCCTGCCACCTTCGCCGTGCCGCCAGGGCGAACCTGGCGAGCGTCGCGATCACGGTCACCGAGTCCGCGGCCAGGGCCGCGACCCAGAGTGCAAGCAAGATTTCTTGAATAGGCATACGCCCTCCTTTCAGAAGACGCCGCCCGCGCGCGGACTCTGCTGGCACGCAGGATCGATTGTAGCGCGCGTCGAAGTGCGCTTGCGTAATTGCAACGAGCATCGCAACTCAACTATCAAGGCCGCCGTGACCCGTTCATACCCGCCACAAGACGGGTAGCGACCATGGCAAGCAATCCGAAAACGCCGGGCCAATCGACGCATGTAATAACGTTATTATTATTTCCGTACGCGCTTTGTGGCACTCCGGTCGCCGCAGAACAAAGCGACAAAAACAGACATGGATTTTTGCTATATTAGGTTCATGTAACCGGACCTTATTAAGACCGTTAAGGAGTTCCTATGCCGGCAATCTATCCATCGGTCGCGCTCAAAAATCGTCAACGCGAGATCAAAGCCCTAGCCGACCGTGAGCCCGTGTACATCACCGAAAACGGCTTGGGCAAGTACGTGTTTCTCTCCGAGGAGGTCCTCGAGCATACCATTTCGGATGCGGTCGAGCAGGCCCTCTACGAGTCCCGCGTGCAGCAGGCCCTCGAGGATTCGAGAGAGGACTTCCGCGCCGGCAGAAGCTATGGCACGAGAGAGGATCTTCTGGCTGCGGTAAGGCAGAAACGAGGAGCACATGCCGAGGCTTGAGTTCTCCGAGAGGTTTGCGGATGATCTCGCTTCCGTTACGTCTCGCCGAGTCGAGGCAGTCATCATGAGAGCCCTCGACAACATAGAGAGCTTTGGTGACTTTGGTTCCCCGATCATGCCGGACTCCATCAAACTGCGCTTCGGAGACGGCGTGCGCAAGGTGGTCGTCAGGCCATACGACCTCATATACACCCACTATCCAAACGAGGGGGTCGCTCACGTCGAGGCGCTCGTGCTCGCGCGCAGCGCCCGCTGACACTGCCGCGCGGGACGCGCGCACCGCGGCGTACTATTCGTGACGGGTCTTTGCTTTACAGCTCCCTTATACCACAATCGCGCCTACTGGAAATCTTCGATCGAATTAGAGACACTTGTCGACCCCGAGGGCGGCTCTGTGGGAATCACCTACACGTGGTAGGCAGCACGGTCTTTGATGGCGAGAGGAGCGCGGCCATCCAACGGCGCGGGCCCCGCTTGAGCCATCGCAAACGCGCACCTCTGCTCAAGCGGGACCCGAATCAACACCACTTACGAGCTAAGCCTGTCGGAACGCATCCGTCGTGTCGCCAGGCGCCGCACTTCCCTTGGGCAGCACCAAGATCTCTATGCCCTCAAGGCGCTTGGCGAAGCCGGCCGTGCCGGACTGCTGGTCGTTCTGAGCCCAGCCGAGCCAGCCGAACGACTGGGCGTGCGCACGATACCACACGTCGTATTGCTCTGCCACCTCGCCGGTGAGGCGAATCTGGATCGCCTCGAGACGCTTGGCCTGTCCCTCGGTGCCGCTCATCGCGCCGTCCTTGGCATAGGAGCTCTCCCAGCCGTAGGTCTGCACGTGCGTGCGGTACTCGATGGAGCCCGGAACGGACAGGCCATGAAGCCTGATGTTGATGCCTTCGAGTCGTTTGGAAAGGCCCTGGGTGCCACTCATCTGGCCGTCGAAGACGAACGCCTGCCATCCGAAGGTCTGTACATGAGTCCGGTATGAGACGAGATGGCCAGAGGACGACTGCGCCGGCGTCGAGCCGTCCTTCGAGACGAACGCATCGAACTCCTGTCCGGGCGCCGCCGACCCCTTGGGAAGGACCCTTATCTCGATGCCCTCGAGGCGCTTCGATAGGCCCGCCGTGCCGGCCGGCGAGTCGTTCTTCGCCCAACCAAGCCAGCCAAAAGACTGGGCGTGCACGCGATACCACACATCGTATTTATCGGCCATCACACCGGTAAGGCGCATCTGGATAGCCTCGAGCCTCTTGGCCTGGCCGACTGTGCCGCTTGTTTGGCCGTCCTGCCTGTATGAGTCCTCCCAACCATATGACTGTACGTGAGTGCGATACTCGATGGATCCCGACGCGGGCGCGCCCTCGAGCACGACCTCGATTGCCTCGAGCCGCAGCGCCCTGCCCACGGTGCCGCTCGTCTGTCCGTCGCGCACATAGTCCTGCCAGCCGTCGCGCTGCACCTGCGTGCGGTACGCGACGTGGGCCTCTGCCGGAGTGGGAGCCGCTGCAGGTGGATCGGGATCCGGTGACGGGGCGCTCGCGATAGTGAACGTGACTGTCTTCGAACCCGAGTAGTTGCCCCTGCCCGTGATGGTAACCGTCGCGGTGCCGGGGTTGGTGTTGTTCTTGTAGGAGAGCGCGTAGTCGGAGCCCTCGCGCAGGGTTGTGGAGCCGAGCCTGACAGAGGGCTTGGGCGCGAGCGCCCTTCCCGTGTAGGTCTGGGCAGGTATGGCGGAGACGGTCGCGCCGGATATGCCGACGGCCGAGATCGACCACCTGAGATCCTTCGTGCCGGTGGATCCGTCCGCCCAGCAGTGGTTCCTGTCGGGGGTCGCCCTGGCCGTGTAGCTACCCGCGTTGGTGGCGCTCGCCGTGCCGGAGAGCGAGTAGCCCGAGCCGGCGGCGACGCCCGTCTGGGCCCTTCCGTTGTACGTCCGGTTGGTCGCCCTCGGGACGGAGACCTTCGCGCGGGATATGGCGAAGCTCGCGGACTTAGCGCCCGTGTAGTTGCCCCTGCCCGTCACCGTGACGGTCGCTGTTCCGGCGTTCATGTTATTCCTGTAGGAGAGCGCGTAGTCGGAGCCCTCGCGAAGCGTGGTCGAGCCGAGCTTGACGGTAGGTTTGGGCGTGATGGCCTTGCCCGTGTAGGTCTGGGCAGGTATGGCGGAGACCGTCGCGCCGGAGATGTCCACGACGCCGGACGCCTCCTGCGTGTAGGTGTCCGCCACGCCGGAGCGCTGCGCCACGATATCGCCGCTGGCGTAGAGCCCGCCTGTGGCCTGCGAGCGCCACCTCTTGCCCGACCCCTCCATCGGGAACATGTTCGAGCTCTTCATGGCGTATTCTGAGCCGACCTTGATCGTACTCGGCGAGCAGCCGTAGAACATGCCCCACATGTCCGTCACCTCGGACGTGTCCCAGCCGGTTAGGTCGAGCGAGGCGAGCGATGAGCAGCTCTGGAACATGCCGTTCATGTTCGTCACGGACGACGTGTCCCAGCCGGTTAGGTCGAGCGAGGCGAGCTTCGAGCAGCCGTAGAACATGCCCCACATGGACGTCACCTTCGACGTATCCCAACCGGAGAGGTCTCCGACGGAGGAGAGGGACGAGCAGCCCCGGAACATTGCGTACATTATCCTCACGTTGGACGTGTCCCAGCCGGAGAGGTCGAGCGAGGCGAGCGAGGAGCAGCCGGAGAACATTTCGTGGATGTCCGTCACTGACGACGTGTCCCAGCCGGAGATCCCCTTAATCTCCGAAAGATTCGACAAGCCAGAAAACCTCGGGGCAAAGGTTCCGAGCTTCCAGTTCCTGGCATCGATGGTTACGAGCGAGGTGCAACCGTCGAACACGTTGTCGTACATGCTCCCCCCGGGCGTGTTCCAGCCGGAGAGGTCGAGGGATGCGAGCGATGAGCAGCCCTGGAACATGGAGCGTATACTCAGCACAGAGGAAGTGTCCCAACCTGAGAGGTCGAGGGAGACGAGCCTGGAGCAGCCGGAGAACATGTAGGTCATGCCCGTCACGGACGAGGTGTCCCAGCCAGAGAGGTCGAGCGAGGCGAGCGAGGAGCAGACTTGGAACATGCCCGACATGTCCGTCGCGGACGAGGTGTCCCAGCCGGAGAGGTTGAGCGAGGCGAGCGAGGAGCAGCCGGAGAACATGCCGGACATGGACGTCACAGAAGACGTGTCCCAGCCGGAGAGCCCCTCGATCTCGGACAGCTTCGAAAGCCCCATGAAGCTGGGCGCCACCGAGCCAAGCTTCCACCCGGTCAGGTCGAGCGAGGCGAGCGAGGAGCAGCCGTTGAACATGTAGTTCATATACGTCACCTCGGACGTGTCCCAGCCGGAGAGGTCGAGGGACTCAAGGGAAGAGCAGCCGTTGAACATGCCCCCCATGCTCGTCACGTTGGACGTGTCCCAGCCGGAGAGGTCGAGGGAGGCGAGCTTCGAGCAGTTGTAGAACATGTATCCCATGTCCGTCACGGACGACGTGTCCCAGCCGGAGAGGTCGAGCGAGGAGAGCGAGGAGCAGCCGGAGAACATTTCGTGCATGTCCGTCACTGACGACGTGTCCCAGCCGGTCAGGTCGAGCGAGGCGAGCGAGGAGCAGCCAGAGAACATGGAGGACATGCCGCCGTATTCGCCCTCCACGCTAGATGTGTCCCAGCCGGAGAGGTCGAGCGAGGCAAGCGAGGAGCAGCCAGAGAACATGGTGGACATGCCCTTCACCAACGACATGTCCCAGCCGGAGAGGTCGAGCGAGGAGAGCGACGAGCAGCCGGAGAACATGCCTCCCATGTCCGTCACGGAGGACGTGTCCCAGCCGGAGAGTCCCTCGATCTCGGACAGCTTCGAAAGCCCCGAGAACCTGGGAGCCTCCGAGCCAAGCTTCCACCCGGTCACGTCGAGCGAGGCGAGCGAGGAGCAGCCGTTGAACATGCCCCACATCCACCACACATTCGAGGTGTCCCAATCGGAGAGGTCGAGGGAGGCGAGCTTGGAGCAGCCGGAGAACATGTCGCGCATTTCCGTCACGGGCGAGGTGTCCCAGCCGGAGAGGTCAAGCGAGGTGAGGTTTGAGCAATTGCAGAACATGCCTCCCATGTCCGTCACGGAGGACGTTTCCCAGCTGGAGAGGTCGCCAACTGAGAAGAGCGACGAGCAGCCGGAGAACATGGATCCCATGTCCGTCACGGACGACGTGTCCCAGCCGGAGAGGTCGAGGGACTCAAGGGAAGAGCAGCCGTTGAACATGGATCCCATGTCTGTCACGGACGATGTGTCCCAGCCGGAGATTCCCTTTATCTCTACAAGCTTCGGGCAGCCGTAGAACATGACTCCCATGTCCGTCACGGACGACGTGTCCCAGCCGGAGAGGTCGAGCGAGGTGAGCTTCCCGCAGTCGGCGAAAATGGAGTCCATGTCCGTAACCGAAGCCGTGTCCCAGCCGGAGAGGTCGAGCGAGGTGAGCCTCGAGCAGCCGTAGAACATTCCTATCATGTCCGTCACGCCGGAGGCGTCGCAGCCCGACAGGTCCATCGAGGTGACCTTTCCCAGCCCATAGAACAGATAGCGGCTGTCGGCGGGCAGCTCGACCCTCTCGTCGCCGGATTGCACAAACGCAACGGAAGTGATCTGCGACTTGTAGCTTGACCAGGGCGAATAGTCCGGATAGCCACGATCGGCCTGGCTCGCCCCCTTCCCCGGACGAACCGTGAGCTTGCCCGCAGAGTCAATCTCCCACGGGCATGTGCCCCAGGTGCCCGAGGCGAGTATGTCGCCCTGCGCCGCGAGCGCGGGCCCGCCTTCCGACTGTGTCACGAGCGCTCGCTCGTCCTTCGAGCCCTGCGTCGCGGGCGAGTTGGCGCCAACCTCGCCAGTCACGCCCTTCCCGGCCTTCGGCGCCTCCCCGACCGTCAGCTTGCCCGCCACGAACGTCACGGCGTAGCTGCCCTGCTCGGCGTCGCCGGTGGGCGTGATGGCGTACTCGCCGGGCCCGTCGCCCTCAGCGCGTGCCAGCGTGTAGCTTACGGTGTCATCGCCCAGAGTACCCTCGACCGTAGCCGTGAGCTCGGGGTCGGCCTCCCCCGCAAGCTTCGACTTGTCGTCCGCGGTCACGGTGATGGGCCTTCTCGCTATGGACCAGCGGATCTCTCTGGGCTCGGCGGTGCCGTCCGTCCACTCGTAGCCGTCCGCGGGTGTCGCGGTCGCCGTGTACTCCCCGGCGTCCGTGGCCTTGACGTCCCCAGAAAGCGAGTAGCCCTCGCCCGCATCGACGCCGACCTGCTCGCTCCCGTTGAACGCGAGGCCCTCGGCGGCAACCGGCACCTCTACCTGTACCTTCTCGGCGGCCACCTGCAGTTTTGGCGCGAGGGCGGAATCGCCACCGTCATCTGCCTTTTGTGGCGCGCCGGTGTCCTTGTCGGTGGCCTCGGCCTTCTCGTCCGTCTTGCCCCCGCCGCCCTCGGTGGGAGTGGCGGCATTGCCTTGCGCGATCGTCTCGTCTACGACATCCGCCAGCGCGGGCGCGGGCACCGGCCCTATCGTCATCACCACCGCAAGCAGGACGCTCAGCGCGAATCTCGACCTCGTACGCATGCTCACCACTTCCCTCGCTCGAACGAGTCCAACGTCATTTCGACATTCCAACCATGTCACACGGTCGGATGATGAGTGTATGTGTGAGCGCCGCACGCCCTGGCCATGCGGCTCACTCGGGACGGCTTAGAGAAACCTAAAAGTGTTTCTAACTACTAAATACCATGTTTACATGGTGGTTTGCAAGCGCCGTTTGCCCAAAAGTTTGCGTATGGAGAAAGACGGCATTGATATCGAGCTTCAGGAGCGCTATGCGGGCGAACTCGCGCAGCGTCTGCGCGTGCTGCGCTACGAGCACAGCTTTAGCCAAGAGTACGTGGCACTGCGCGCCGGCATCTCCACCTTCACGTATCAGAAGTTCGAGAAGGGCGAGTCCAATCCCGGAAGGCCGCTCAACCCTCGCCTCTCCACCCTCATTGCGCTGGCGCGGGTCTTCAACATGGAGCCGTGGGAGCTTCTCCGCTTCGGCGAGTAGTCGTAACGGCACGTCACGAGCGCGTCTAGCACACATTTGCGAATTAGTTACCACACATGGATACCGTCCGATCAGAGACCTGCTTTACCTTGGCCATCGCTCATCTACGCTGCGGTATACTCTGTGGCAGACGACGGACGAGGGGACAACCATGTGCAACGGGTCGGTGAGGGACAAGGGCGAGCCGCGCATCGTGGACAGGAGCGGCCGGCGCCAGCTCCCCATAGGCATCGAGAGCTTCGAGGACGTGCTGCGGGACTTCGCCTACGTGGACAAGTCGCTCGCGGTGGCCGAGCTCGTGGACAGGCGCGGCGTCACGCTCTACTGCAGGCCCCGCCGCTTCGGAAAGTCCACGTTCCTGCGCATGCTGCAGTGCTTCTTCGAGGCGCCCGTGGAGGGCTGGGTGCCC
>CADAAU010000010.1 GCA_902786015.1 uncultured Coriobacteriaceae bacterium | reverse complement strand
TGAAAACAATCGGCCAGTGCTCTATCTCCGCAACATATCGGCTGAATCGCTGAATGTTCGTCCAGAGGAATTGACCGAACGATTTGTACGTGGTGACTCTTCTCGCAGTACTGAAGGCAGTGGACTAGGATTGGCAATTGCATCAAGCATGTGTAAACTACAGCTTGTTGACATGTTCCCATGAACTGACAACCCCCTAAAAGCGGTTGACATGTTCCTGATGAACAGGCAAAACATTGATATGTTCCTGACTGCATTTTTGCGAACAGGCTGGGGTCAGTGGACATGTTTCCCTTTACCAACGAGTGGTATGAATCAGTAGTTTCGTTTCCTCGTGCCATGTTGAGACTGTTGTTCTTTTATCCCAACAATAAGTTTTTGCACATCTCCTAAATACGCCAACTTTCCGGACACTACCCTTCGGCTATCATACGCTCTGATGGAGGGGTCCCATTTGCTACAATGATATAAAAGGCGTCAATACAGCACGCCATTATACGACCTATTTCGAGGAGCCTTGCATGTGTCAAGACGTGACGAACGAGGACTGTACCCAGCGCACAAACGCAATGATTGATGGGTCTAACAAAACTGACTGGGACACATGCAAGGTTCTTACCGAACTTGCCCATGCCTTAGCGCGAGGATACATGGACCTTTACTACGTCAACATGCAAACCGACGAATTCATTGAGTATCACACCGACGACGTCCTCGGCGTGCTTACCGAAGCCAGACGCGGTTCAGATTTCTTTGAAGGCTGCGAGCGCGACGCGAAACTGTACGTACATGAGGATGACCAAGACACCTTTGTCAAAGCAATGAGCCGTCAGTTCCTTGAGGAGGCCTTATCTTACAACGAGGTCTTTGAATTCTCCTATCGCAGGATAAAGGATGGCACATCGTTCTATGTAAGCATGACGGTCTCCCGCATGGAGCGCGATGGACAATTCATAGTCATAGCCGTTACCAACATAGACGAGCTCATGAGGCAACGCCAAATTGAGGAGCGCATCGAGGAAGAACGCATTGTCTATGCCCGCCTTCACGCCCTTACTGGCAACTTCATTGCCGTGTATGTGGTAGATCCCGAGTCAGACAGCTATCGAGAATTCAGCGCAACCGATACATACGTAGATAACTTTGCGCAAGCCAAGGAAGGCACGGACTTCTTTGAGACGGTTCGAAACGCGGCACAGACCTTCAACCATCCGGACGATCAAACTCACTTTCTGCTGGCCTTCACCAAGCAAAACATTCTAGAAAGTATCGAGCGAAGCGGAATCTTTACCTTGGATTACCGCCTCATGATGAACGGTAAGCCCCTATACGTCCAGATAAAGGCTGCCATGGTGGAGGAAAAGGAAGGGCCTCGTCTCATCGTGGGCATCAACAATGTTGACGCCCAATTCAGACAGAAAGAAATCGACAGGGAGATCGCGCGGCAAAAGGAGATTTACGACCAGATTACCGCAAGCCTCGCTGAGCAGTATGACACCCTCTACTACATAGATATCGAGACGAGCACCTACATTGAGATTTCCTCAACGGATGAATACAAGAAACTGAATGTTCCTGCAACCGGCAGTGACTTCTTTACCGAAAGCAGAAGGAGCATTCGCAAGTACGTTCACCCAGAAGATCAAGAGAAGGTTCTGGCTCTTCACTACAGGGACGTGATGCTGGGCAACCTAAAGAACAAAAACTCTTTCTCGATGGCATGGCGCCTGGTCGTAAACGGCAACGTCAGTCACATCCGTCATACAGAGATTATGGCTAAGGATGGAAAGCATATTATCGTCTGCATCCGGAACATCGACAAAGAAGTTCAGGAAGTACTTGCCCAAAAAGCAAATCAGAAAAAGACCGTCACCTATACACAGATTGCCGAGCGGCTGGCGGATCACTACGACCTGATTTACTACATCAACTGCGAGAGTTCCGCATACGCGGAGTATTCCACAAAAAAGATGTCCGGCGAACTCAAGGTCCAGAATGAAGGAAGCGATTTCTTTACGACTTCCCAAAAGAACGTCGAGAGGCTCATCTTTTCTGAGGATCGGGAAAGAATCCGGCTCTTCCTTGATCGAGATAACCTCATCTCACAACTCGAGAGCAGGCGACAGATAACTCAAGACTATCGCATGATCATCGACGGCCAATCAATACAGTACACACGTATGTCGGTAACATACTCCTCCGATCACAGCCACTTCATCATTTGCATCGAGAACCGTGACGAGGACGTCCGCAGGGAGCAAGAGCATCTGGCAGCGCTCTCGATGGCAAACGAGATGGCTCGGCGTGACGAACTTACACGAACGAAGAACAAAACCGCGTATCGAGAGATGGAGAGCACGCTGCAGAGAGGAATCGAAGAGGGAGACGAGCCCTTTGGCATAGTGGTCTGCGACATCAATGGGTTAAAGATCATCAATGACACCGAAGGACATAAAGCCGGAGACCAATACATAAAGGACTCCTGCACACTCATCTGTCGCATTTTTCACCACAGCCCGGTCTATCGCATTGGCGGTGACGAGTTTGTCGCCGTTCTCAGAGGATTGGATTACGAGAGCCGAGAAGACTTGGTTTCTCGACTGAGGAAGCAGGTGGAACAAAACATCCGCATTGGCGAGGGCCCTGTCGTCGCATCAGGTCTTGCAGAGTACCAGCCCGTTACAGACCATACCGTCGAAGACGTGTTCAATCGGGCGGACACGCTTATGTACGATGACAAGGCGCGCCTTAAGGAACAGAAGCAAATCCAAGAGACGTATTTCCTAAAGAACGAAGCCGATATCAAGGTCATCAGCGAAGACCGACGCACCATGCTCGATTCCCTGTACAAGGCATTTGAGGTGGTCTCGGAAGGAACCTACGTCTATCTCTGCGACATGAAGTACGACTATTCACGCTGGTCGAAGAGCGCGATCGATACGTTTGGTCTACCTTCCGAATACATGTACGGCGCGGGAGACATTTGGGAGAACCGCATTCATCCGGATGACAGGAAAGCATATAGCAAGGGAATCGTCGAACTGTTTAAGGGAAATACGGCCACCCACGACATGCAATACCGAGCGCAACGCACAACGGGAGAATACGACGTCTGCACCTGCAGAGGTCTTGTGATACGGGATCCCTTTGGCGAGCCAGACTACTTCGTAGGCACCATACGCAATCACAGCATGCAGAGTCATATCGACGCGCTAACCGGCCTCAGAAACCAGTACGGATTCTTTGAGGACCTCGACGTCTCGATCACAAGAAACGCAACGACCAGCGTAATCCTGTTTAGCATAGCCAAGTTCTACGAAATCAACGAGATGTACGGGTATAATTTTGGAAACCGCGTACTACAGCTCTATGCCAGAAGTGTTTTCGAAATGGCAGGAAACTACGGACACTCCTATAGGATTGATGGTACGACGTTCGCGCTGATTAGCCACACCCTTTCCATTTCCGAACTCAGGAAGCGATACAACGACTTCCGCTCGTACCTTCATGATGGCTTCGAGGTAGACGGTCAGGCAATTCTGTTGGATTTGCACTGCGGCGCGTTGAGCGTGAATGAGTTTAACATCGACTCTCAAACGGTCTATGCCTGCCTGAACTACGCCAACACGGAATCCAAGGTCAAACACCAAGGGGACATGGTCGAGTTCCAAAACGACCTGAACGAGGAAAACCACCAGCGGCTCGAAAAACTGCACGCAATTCGCGCCTCAATCATGCATGACTTCAAGGGGTTCTATTTGCTCTATCAACCTGTAGTCGATGCGCAGACCGAACAGCTCGTCGGGGCAGAGGCCTTGCTTCGCTGGAAAAACGATCGCTACGGCATGGTTCCCCCAAATCAGTTCATACCAGTCCTTGAGTCCGACCCGCTGTTCCCCGACCTCGGCGAATGGATTATTTGGGAGTCGGTATTTGCGGCAAAGCAGATTCTTAAGCTGCACCCTAGCTTCGTGATAAACGTCAATCTGTCTTACACGCAGCTAGAGAAGCCCGATTTCGTGGACATAGTTCTTCGAATCCTGAGCGATCTGGACTACCCACCTGAGCACCTGTGCCTTGAGGTCACCGAGCGATGCAGGTTGTTGGACATGGACCTGCTAAAGAACGTGCTTACCAGCCTCAAATCCAGAGGCATTCTTGTGGCCTTGGATGACTTTGGCACAGGATTCTCTTCCGTCGGCATCCTCAAGGAGATTCCGTTCAACATCATCAAGATTGATCGTGGCTTTGTCCAAGCGATAGAAGAGAATGACATTGACAGGCAAATAGTACAGATCATTGCAGACCTCGCCTCAATCTTTGATGCAAAAGTCTGCGTCGAGGGTATCGAGACAGAGGGCATGCGCGATATTCTGATGCAATACCCAGTCGGCAGCTTCCAAGGATACTATTACGCCCAACCCCTATCGTTCGATACGTTGCTCGCATGGAAGAGGGACTCCCGACACCCCGCGGATGTGTCATAGACCGAAATCGCAGATATACATGCGTGACGTGGTTCTATGATTGTGCATGCGCACTATTTTACGCAAAACATGATGAGCGCGGGGAGAGTTAGGCCCAAAGAATGAAGAAGCACGAGTTTTCAGAAGTCGAGCGAACCATTATCGAAGGGATGCGCCAGCCATTTGCCATCTGCCAGTTCTTGGATACTGGTGTTGTGACTCTTGCCGTATCGGACGGGTTCTGCGAGATGTTTGGCTACAAAGACCGTGCGCAGGCATATTCCGACATGAACCAGAACATGTTTAAGGATATTCACCCTAACGACACCGCGCGATTCACAAACGCCATTTTGCGTTTTGGCAGCGAAGACGAGCGTCTCGAGCTCGTTTATCGCACAAAGAAAGGGGATGGTTCTGGATACAGAGTCATCCATGCGAGCGGCGATCATATGCACACGGATGACGGAACGCGCCTTGCTCAAATCTGGCTCACCGATGAGGGCGACTATGTGGAAAAGGGACACGCAGACCAAATTCATGGAACCAAGAACGAACTTCCCGAGGAAAGCTTGGACTATGCAGCTCGATATGACTATCTGACGGGACTCCCAAATCTGAGTTCCTTCTTTGAGCGGGCAGAGATTCAAAGAAAGGTCTTGCTAGACGGGGGCCGTCATCCAGCACTTCTCTATGTAGACCTGAATGGCATGAAGCACTTCAATCATAAGCATGGATTCTCCAGAGGCGATCAGCTGCTTCGCTATTTTGCCAAGCTGCTCGGAAAGACCTTTGGGGCAGACAACTGCTGTCATGTGAGTGCAGATCGTTTTGCCGCCATTTCGGATGAAGCGGGAATTGAGGACCGAATCGGTACCCTGTTTCTGGAATGGCAGTACATGGGCAAAGACAGGCACCTACCAATCTGTGTAGGAATCTATCCAAACCAGATGAAGGAAGTTCCCGTTGGTATGGCCTATGACCGGGCCAAAATCGCCTGTGACGCTATCAAGGGCACCTACTCGTCTTCCTATAATTATTACAGTGACGAACTAACCGACGAGTTGGAAAAGCAGCAGTACATTCTTGAGACGTTCGAAACGGCACTTGCAAACAAGTGGATCAAAGTCTACTATCAGCCGATTGTCAGGGCCGTCAATGGGAAAGTCTGTGACGAAGAGGCCTTGGCGCGGTGGATCGATCCCAAAAAGGGATTTCTGTCTCCGGCGGATTTCATTCCCTTCCTCGAAGACGCGGGTGTGATATACAAGCTGGACCTCTATGTGCTCGATAGAGTCTTGGAATACATAAAGATAAAAGAGTCCGAAGGATTCTATATTGTTTCGAACTCCATTAACCTCTCCCGCTCCGATTTTGATGCCTGCGATATGGTCGAAGAGGTCAGAAAACGTGTGGATGCCGCTGGAGTCAGTAGGAAACTCATAAGTATCGAAATCACCGAGAGCATCATCGGAAGCGATTTTGAGTTTATGAAAGCGCAAGTCGAACGCTTTCAAGCCCTTGGCTTCCCCGTATGGATGGATGACTTTGGCAGCGGCTACTCATCGCTTGACGTCCTTCAAAGCATCAAGTTCGACCTGCTCAAATTTGACATGGGCTTCATGCGAAAGCTCGACGAGAGCATTGACGGCAGAATCATACTAACCGAGCTGATGAAGATGGCATTGGCCTTGGGGGTCGACACCATCTGTGAAGGTGTCGAAACGGATGAGCAAGTTCGTTTTCTTCAGGAAATCGGCTGTTCCAAACTCCAGGGTTTCTACTTTAGCAAACCCAATCCCGTGCAGTATCTAATTGATTACCACAGAATGGCCGGACAGGACGGCTACGAGAACCCCGAGGAGTCTGAATATTACGGACAAATCTGTGGCGTCAATTTGTATGACGTGGGAGTCATAGCCCGTGAAGAGAATACCTCTCTGCAGAATGCTTACAGCACACTTCCCATGTGCGTCATCGAAATCAAGGATGACAGTACGCGCTTCGTGCGCACCAACCAATCCTACCGCGACTTCTTTAAACGCTTCTTTGGACTTGATCTTTCGAATCTTGGTCCTCAATTTGCAAAGTACGACACTGCTTTCATGCATAACGTCGTAAAGACCTGCTGCGATCAGGGAATTCGTACGTTCTATGACGAGAAGATGCCAGACGGGTCCATCATCCATTCCTTTGCTCGTCGAATCGGAGCCAATCCAGTCTCAGGAAACATAGCGGTGGCGATTGCTGTTCTGTCCATAAGGGAACCGAACGAAAAACTCATGACCGAACAGGTTCTCTCGGTAATCGAGGAGTTTGGCGAATGCATGCCAGGTGGCTTCTTTATATACAAGGCCGACGATAGCGAGGAACTGCTGTATGCAAATAAGGCAGTCTGCGACATATTTGGCTGCAAGAATCTGAATGAGTTCAAGGCACTCACCGGATTCACCTTCAGGGGCATGGCCCATCCCGATGACCATAAAAGAGTCTCCGCTTCTGTAAAACAACAGGTTGAAGAGAGCCAGCTAGATCTTGACTATGTTGAGTACCGGATTATCCGCAAAGATGGCGAAACTCGTTGGATTGGCGACTACGGTCATCGCGTCGAATATGACGATGAAAGTAGTTTGTACTATGTCTTTATTTCGGACATCACAGACAAACACGAGCAGGCGGCAGCAGACGAGGCATTGCGTTCCGCCGTCATCGAAGCCCTATCGAGGTCTTATGACTCCGTCTGGCTCGTCACAGACATGGAAACCCAGCAGTTCGAGCTAAGCTATGTCGATGAGGATATGGTTCATGTCCTACCCACTATGGAAGCCATGAAAATCCCAAGGTTCTATGATGCCTTTGAATTCTACTCCAGTCTCGTGCTGGAAGAGGACAGGCAGCAATTCCTCGATTCGGTTACACCTCAGTGCATCATCCGAAATACAATGCAAGGCACAACGTATTCCGTGCATTTCCGCAGGGTGTTCGATGACGAGGTACGACCTTATCGCATTGAGTTCTTTAAGCTGAACCTTGGAAACGGGATTATTAATTACATTGCCGGTTTCAAAGACCTTGGTAAAGAGTCGCTTGGCCGTTGACATTGATAAGTTTAGCGCACACTTCCCAACTTTTTCGAGAAAAGGGGTAGCGCTAACGCGCCCTAGGGTGTACAAAATATACGAGTAGCGGGTCTACGACCCACTGAAGGGGCATTCGGATGGGGATTCGGATGCCAAGGAAGGTCGGGCACAGCGTCCGACACAAGTGAGAGGAACCATCATGAAGGTTACCATTAACGATGAGTGCATCGGTTGCGGTCTGTGCGAGTCCACCGCCGCTGACGTTTTCGCCATCAACGACGACGGCGTTGCCGAGGTCATCGTCGACGATGCCGCCGACTTCGAGGATGACGTGCAGGATGCCATCGACAACTGCCCCGTCTCCGCCATCGAGGCCGAGTAGCACAACATATACTGTGCTATAAGGAAGGGAGCTGCTTCGGCGGCTCCCTTTTTCATGAACGCATTACGAAGGAGCTTATCCAATGATACTCGCATCCGCGTCTCCGCGCCGCAAGGAGCTACTTGGCAACGCAGGTTATGAATTGGTTATCGCACCTGCCGATGTGGACGAGACGCGCCTCGAGGGCGAGAGTCCTTGCCAGCTGGTACAAAGGCTCGCTGAGCTCAAAGCAGACGCCTGCCTAAAGACGTACGGGGTCCTCGAGCCCGGCCAGACGCTCCTTGCCGCCGACACGATTGTATGGATGGGTACAGAGGCCCTTGGCAAGCCGCGCAACGCCGATGATGCACGGCGAATGCTCAGGGAGCTTTCGGGGAAAACCCATCATGTGTCAACTGGTGTGTGCCTAATGAGAGGCACTCCTAGCGGCGTCGATCAGCGCTCCTTCGTCGAGACAACAGACGTCACGTTCAAAGACCTTACCGATGCCGAGATAGATGCCTATGTCGCCACGGGAGAGCCACTCGACAAGGCAGGGGCCTACGGAATACAAGGTGGCGCTGGCGCCTTTGTCGCCCGTCTCAAAGGCGACTACAACAACGTCGTAGGCCTTCCCGTTACACGTGTGCAAGAAGCGCTTTCTCGTCCAGATTTCGCTTGAGCCCGCCTTTATAACGTCACGGGCATTATTCGTACCATGTCATAATGAGGAGCAGGCGATGGGGATACTCCCCTTTGCCTTACTTCGCAGGCAAAGGGGAGTATCCCCATCGCCTGCCTCGCAATTGTCGAACGTGGGTTATACTAGGTCCATTCCATATGTCAATCATGCATGGTGCAGCTACTGCAACAAGAGGAAAGGGGTCTTTATGAACTCATTGAGTAGAAGAAGCTTTCTGGCCTTGGGTGGTATTGTGTGCGCTGGGCTTTTTGCGGGATGTGGAACCACACAGAACCAATCCAATGCCACCGGAACGGCAGACAGCTCGAGTGCTGCCACAACTGCGACGGGTGTCGATTACATGGCGCTTGTAAACAAGCAGCACAAGCTCCCCGATGGCTGGGAGGAGGCGGTCGAACTCGTCTCGTTCACTAACTCGGTAAAAGACAAAGTAGAGGTGGAGACCAAGGCATACGACGCCTACCTCAAGCTCAAGGAAGACTTGGAATCCGAAGGTGTTTACGTGGACCTCGACTCTGCGTATCGAAGCGTGGAAGCCCAGCAAAAGATCGTGGACGACTTCACCAAGAAGTATGGCGAAGAGTACGTAAAGCTGTACGTTGCCGTCCCTGGTTACTCGGAGCATCACACGGGCCTAGCGCTCGACTTGTTCCTTATCATCGATGGCAAGACCGTAAACAAAAATGAGGACATGGTAAAGCACCCCGACGTGTGGAAAAAGATTCATGCCAAACTCGCCGATCATGGCTTCATCCTTCGCTACCTCCCCCAAAAGAAGATCGAAACGGGTTACAGCTACGAGCCTTGGCACATTCGTTACTTGGACGACCCCGCCATCGCAAAGGAGATTGCGGACAAGAACGCCACCTTCGAGGCATTTTTGGGCAAGGTCGATCCCGTCGTCGCAGGATGCACGGTCGATTACGGCAAATCCAAGATATATTCTGACTCGGACATAGACTCCGCCTTGGACGTCATTCTTGCCGAATTCAAGACATGGAAGGGATGTAAGCTCAACAAGTTTGCCTTTGCGGGCGATGAGGCCTGCGGCAAGGAGGAACTTGCTTACGTTAACGAGCTACGCGAGGCACAGATGCCCGACACCAAGAAGTTCGACCAAACCATTGTCTGCGTTACCGACTTCCACTCGCCAAAAGCGGAGGAGGCGGTGGATACGGCTTGGGATCCCGATACTGACTACAGGGGCTACTCTTGGCATCTTGGCCGTACCGGATCCGACGGAAGCTGGAAGCTGCTCACCTGGGGCTACGCATAAAGAAGGAATTGATCTCGTCCCATTGTTTGGATACAGCAGAACAGGCCGTTGGCAGGAAGGGGGTCCAACGGCCTGTTTTATTTGCTGTCAGTGCGCGTCTGGCCCCACGCACTAGGAAAGGAAGGAGATGACGTTGGCTTCGTCATCTACCTCTTTGTACGGACTTCGCACGGGCGCGTCCCGGTCTACATGCCGATACACATCCCCTCCACAACCCTCGGCGCATCTAACGGAAATCACTCGTTCGTGCCTTGTCACAAGACAGATGGTGACCACGGCAGACGGGCCATGGAACGGAGCTCCCGGGGAGTTTGTTCCGCGGCACGAGCACGTGGCGAGCCTACCCCGAAGCGCGGCACTAACTCCCCGGGAGCTCCGTTCCACTCGTAACTAGCGGGGATACTCCCCGATGGGTACACCACTACAGAATTTCGTCGTTATTCTGTATGGGCTATACTAGCAGTGAGTTGCACTGCAACCCTCAGGAGAGGAGCGCCCATGAGACATGCCCCATGGTCGACCACGCTATGCGCACTTGCAATAGCCACAGGAGTCATGGCTGGCTGCGGAAATCCGGCACCTAAAGACACTCAGGCGCCCACGACGACGGACGCGCCCACCAACACGGACGAAAAGGTCATCTTGCCCACGCACTTGGATAAGGACTCAATCCTGCGCTTCTTCCAGAACGACGGTACGAAGCAGCTACTCAGGGATTTGGACAATGGCAAAGTGCCCACAAGCTGCACCGTTCTATACGACCAGATGGGAAGCCTGCCAAGCGTCACCGTGGGTGACGAGGCGACCATCGCCGAACTTGTTGGCCTCGTGAGTCAGATTCGCGTACTGGGACCTAGCAACCTAGGAGTGACGGACAGCTACCATTCCGTCTCTTTCACTTTGCAGGACGGCACCAAGGTCGGGTTCAATTTTGAGGGCGAGGGAAACCTCGTCACAAAGGATCAGAACTACTTTGTTGAGGGGGACGATGTGCTCTGGTCGCGCGTCCGTGAGCTGCAAGGAGTCTCTGAACGTGGGAGCAGCCAGCACGCAATCGTGGTAATAGCAGACAAAGACCTCGTAAACGAGTGCCCGACATCCGCAAATGCCGGAGACACCGTTCGCATTCGCACAAACGAAGTTCTTGATGTGGATACCGTCGTAACCGTGCCAGGGGCTGACGTCACTCAAGTACGCGGACTGGAGTATGAGTTCGTGATGCCCGACCATCAGGTCGCAGTATACGTCACCACAGAGGACTACCCATATGGCGGTGGGTCATAGACTGACGTCGTTACCGCTAATTCTGACCTGTGTACAGCAAGCCTATGAAAATGAGGTGCGCGTGGGAGACACTCCCCACGCGCACCGCACACCACACGATTCTTTGAACCGTCTACTCTACCTTCATGTCTCCTTCTTCGATGAGACCTGCATGACGCAGTGCCATGGACGTTGCCCATGCGACAACGGCGGGAATCACCAGGCACACCAAAGCCATCCCCAGCCATTCGTGCACTCCCGGCGCTATGCCATCGGCAATCCAGCCCGAGTAAAGCCCAATTGGGCCGACGAGTCCGCACGTGCCCATACCGCTAGCGATGGCTGCACCGTTCTGCTGCAGGCCAAATACCACCGTCGCAACAGGCCCCGTGACGGCACTCGCAACAAGGGCAGGAACCCATGTAATGGGCTTCTTGAAGATGTTGGGTACTTGAAGCATGGATGTTCCCAAGCCCTGAGAGACTACGCCTGCCCAGCCGTTGTCAGAGAAACTCGCCGCAGCATAGCCCACCATCTGGGCGCAGCAGCCCGCAAGAGCGGCGCCACCGGCCAAGCCGGTAAGTCCGAGCGCGGCACATATGGCCGCGCTTGAGATGGGAAGCGTGAGCGCCGCTCCCACCAGCACCGATACGACGATGCCCATGAGGAAGGGCTGCAGATCGGTAGCCCACATGATGACACCGCCGAGCCAAGAGGCAGCTGCACCCACCCAAGGACCGACGAGCAAAGCCAAGGCGCAGCCGATCCCAACCGTCACGCCGGGTGTCACCAGTATGTCGACCTTCGTCTCCTTCGATACTAGCTTGCCGAGCTCAGCCGCCACGATGGCAACCACATATACGGCCAGCGGCCCGCCTGCGCCACCGGCATCGTTTGCCGCGAATCCTACGGCTGCCAGCGAATACAGTACGAGCGGTGGTGCTCCAAGAGCCGATCCGATGGCAACTGCCATAGCAGGCCCTGCCACCGCCTTGGCAAAACCGCCGATTTGTCCGAGAACCTCGAGACCCGTAAGGTCTCCCAACGTTCCAAATATTGTACCGATGAGCAGCGACGCAAACAGACCTTGCGCCATGGCGCCAAAGGCGTCGATAGCGTAGCGCTGAAAGCTAATGTGGACGTCTTTGCGCTCCAAGAACGATTTCTTTTGTGTCATGCGCACTCCAAAGTCGATGGCATTTACCAACGATGTGCATCATAGGCAAATGGCGCGAAAATTCGACGCAAATGGCACTTTGCTAACCAGATGGTGACTTTTGAGCAAGCCTGCATCGCCTGACCACTCGGTGACGTGCGGAATCGGCAATGCGACGCGAGAAGCCGGGTGCTTAGTAGAACCACTTGTCTACGAGCGTGGACTCTGGGAAACCCCAATCCTCTTCCGCCTGCGTCGTATGCAAAAAGCCGCTCTTTTGGAGCACATGCGCCGATGCGACGTTCTCGATCATAGTGGATGCCGTAATGATCTCTATGTCGGTCTGCTCATACAAATAATCGGTTGCCAGTTTTACCGCTTCGGTTGCAAGACCACGCCCCCAAAAGCGTTTGAGCAGCCTATACCCCAGACTTACCTTGTGTAGATGGTCTCGAAGGCCGTAAAACTCCAAGATTCCGGCCATCTCTCCCCCGTCTTTAAGGTGTATGCCCAAAAAGAGGGATTCTTTCGACTCGAAGAGCGGTCCGTACAATAGGCGAATTGTCTCTTTGACGTCGGCACGCTGCTTTTCGTAGAGGTATGTCGGAAGGAACTTGTACACAACGTCGTCATCCACTAGCTCCTGCAAACACTCCGCATCGGCTTCAACAATTTTGCTCAGGATGATTCGCTCGCCCTCAAGACGAGGGACCTCGTCAAAGAGCTTGGATTCTGTTGCTCCCAGTGTCGGTTCGTGCGCGGTATCGTCTTTGGCATCCATCCCCTCGCGCAGTCGTTGCTGCACGTATGCCAAAAACCTGCGCATGCGCTGTTCCTGAGACTCCATGCGGATGGATTTGGCCGACCTCAGTTGCACCATATTGGAGTTTCCTCTCTCGAGCCGATACCAAATGGTGTAAAGAACCGCACGTCGTTTGTCAAGATGTCTCTTAGCGGAGAGGAACTCGTCTCCATGCGGGACCAAAGGCCTTCGAATGGCCGCAACAAGTTCGTCGTATGCATATTTAGACACAAAAGCGTCAACCGAAGACGCCGGACTGGGTGTCGGCAGTGTAAACCTGAAAATTATCTGAGTCCTGTCAAATCTGAGTGTACCCAAAATGTATGGCGAGGTACATTGCCCCAGATAAGCTTTCTGTAAGATGCAATTTGGGTACACTGTATAAAATAGACAGTGTACCCAAATTGCATTCGGCCAAATCCCCATCTGGGGTTTTGTAGCTCCTCTTGCAATTTGGGTACACTCAACGGCTAATTCAAGGAACTCTGGCCGTCTCTGATTTTAAGGAAAGGCCAGACCCGAGACTTCATGACGACCAGTTTTGCTAGTCCAGATCTGCTCCATTCGTTTCAATAACTTTTTTATACCAGAAAAAGCTCTTCTTAGGACTACGTGCAAGGGTACCTTCACCTGCGTTGTTCTTGTCGACGTACACGAAGCCGTAACGCTTATCCATCTCGCCCGAGGAGGCAGAAACAATGTCGATGGGTGCCCACATGGTATAGCCAAGCAGGTTGACGCCGTCCTTCTCCACGGCATCCATCATGGCGCGGATATGCTCGCGCAAATAGTCGATGCGGTAGGAGTCGTCAATCGAGCCATCCTCCTCCACCTTGTCGTAAGCGCCAAAGCCGTTCTCCACAATCATGACTGGTTGGTCATAACGCTCGTAGAACCAGTTGAGTGCATAGCGCAGACCCAGCGGGTCGATGGGCCAACCCCAGTCGCTCACCTTAAGGAACTCGTTGGGCACCAAATCGTTGGCCACGCTCTCCAAGCCGGGAATGCCCGCCTCGTAGAAGTTGTAGTCGGGGTTGTCTTCGCGGGCGGCCACGGCAAAGCTCATGTAATACGAGAAGCCGATGTAGTCCACGATGCCGTCCTTGAGCACCTCGGTCTCCTCGTCGGAGAGGTCGATGTCAAAGCCCATACGCTCCCAATAGCGGAACATGTACTCGGGAATGCGGCCCTTGGCGTGCACGTCGCAATACCAGTAGCGCTTGTGGTCGGCCCAAGTCTTCTCCAGCTGGTCCTTGGGATCACACGTGTGCGCGTACAGCGGGCAGAAGGCGATCATGCAGCCAATCTGGGCATCCGGGTCGATCTCGTGGCACGCCTTTACGGCCTTTGCGCTGGCCAGAAGCTCGTTAACGGAAGCCTGATACATAAGCTCCTCGGGATTGTCGCCAATGTTGAGCACCGCGCCCTCCTGCAGCATGTGGTGCGCAATGGGAGCCGCCGATTGGTTGTTAATCTCGTTGAAGGTCATCCAGTACTTTACCTTGCCCTTGTAGCGCTCGAAGCACACGCGCGCGAACCGCTCGAAGAGGTCGATGCAACGTTTGTCGGCAAAGCCGTTGTATTCGGTGGCCAGATGATACGGCATCTCGAAGTGCTGCAGCGTTACTACTGGCTCGATTCCCTGCTCGTGGCAGGCATCGAACATGTCGTCATAGAATGCCAGCCCCTCTTCGTTGGGCTCGGCGTCATCACCGTTGGGGAAGATGCGCGTCCATGCGATGGATGTGCGGAACGCCTTGAAGCCCATTTCTCCAAAGAGTGCGATGTCCTCGCGATAATGATGATAGAAGTCGATACCTTCGTGGTTGGGGTAGTTCTCCCCCTCCACGACGCCATCGGTAATCCGACGCGGAATACCATTTCCACCCGCCGTCATTACGTCGGCAATCGAGATACCCTTGCCACCTTGGTCCCAGCCACCTTCGAGCTGATGTGCTGCAACAGCGCCACCCCACAGGAAGTCCTTGGGAAAATGAGTCATGGCAATCCTCCGTCCACACAGGCCCAAATAGAACACATATGCAATTATCGTTTACAATCTTTGAGTTTTACACATCGCATCGGCGAAAGGCCCTCCACAACCCGCATCCCTTCCCGTCCCCAACGAAGTACCAATTCTTCCGGCCCCATGGACAAGCGCCGTGCTCAGACAGCCCTCGCCGGGGCGGGGGCGGGGTTATGCCCCTGTGCTCAGACAGTCCTCGACTTCGCCTGCGGAACTCGCACAGGAACATAACCCCGCCCCCGCTCTGTTGGGAAACTGCACCGACCACGTTCCATGGCGCCTCGCAGATTTGACGCCTCGTGAGGCAAGCGATGGGGATACTCTCCTTTGCTTGGTCGCACGAGCAAGGCAAAGGAGAGTATCCCCATCGCTTGCCAACAATAACGACACCTCTTTGGGGACAGGCACCCCTTCAGGCCATCCGTGGCAAATTGACTTTGCTCTTGGGTAATATGGATGGGAACAAATGCAAGGCAGAAGAGAAGCCCACAAACGTGTCGCTCGCCACAGCCCTGACGGGGATGTATGGAGGTAAGGTTGCCATGAAGGACGCCATATTGGCAGAGCTCGCAGCTTGCGAGCAAAAACACGACGTCAAGATTCTGTATGCGGCGGAGTGCGGAAGTAGAAGTTGGGGTCTTGCGAATCAAGGCAGCGACTATGACGTTCGGTTTGTTTATGTACGCCGTAAGGATGACTACCTCCGGCTCGAAGCCGTGCGTGACACCATCGACTGGCGCCTTGATGACGACCTCGACATCGTCGGGTGGGATTTGAGCAAGTTCCTTCGCCTTTTGCGCAACTCAAACCCGTCTGTCTTCGAATGGCTTGGCTCAGGCGTCGTGTATGCAGAAGACGAGGCCTTTGGAGCGGTACGTTCGCTCGCGAGAAGATGCGTCTCCCCCAAGTCTCTGGCACTTCATTACCTTGGAATGGCATCGGGGAATAATAGACATCTGCAGGCAAGCAATCAGCCAGGACTCAAGAGATACCTCCATACGATAAGGGCACTCCTAGCATGCAAATGGGTTGTGGAGCAAATGACCTGCCCTCCCCTTTCGTTCGACGAACTCTGCGACTACGGGCTCGCAGTAGAGCTACGTCCGGCAATCCAGACCATGGTCGACATAAAGAGGTCCGGCGAAGAGTCCGGCGGTCAAGATCACGTGCCCGAGCTCGACTCGTGGATCAGCGTCGAACTCAACAACCTCAAAGATGCGGCGAGTCACATCGAGTCCACCGACAAACTCCCATGGCGCGACCTGAATCAGGTGTTCCTGGAACTCGTGGAGCATACGGACATGCTTTTATCGCTGTACCCTAGCTCGCACGGCGTCGACGCAGGACAAAAAAGAGTGTAGCGGCACCACCTATGAGGGCGACTGCAGGGCCACCGAACTGACAAAGGTACTTCAAGGCCTTGAACATAACCAAGCGGTCCTCGTCGCCCACGATGAGGCATCCAGCGGCAGGGTCAAGAGGGTCGTACTGCACGGTCACGACGTCTCCCTCGCTATGGCGCTTGGTACCACCATTGACGACAGAGCGGGCTTCGAACTCCCGGTGATCGCCATCTTCAAATCGTACGTAGGTAAGATACGTACGCGATTTCCTCTTTTTGCTCTGGTTGACCTCCAGCTCGACCCTCGAGACGATTCCCTCCGCTTCTGCAGTGAGATGGTCGGTCTTTGGGGCAAACATAACGAACATCACACCCACCACGCACAAAAACACGCCCACGCCAAGCATAACGATGGGCCAAGCCGGCATTGCGCGGCGCGCTTCAGGGCTGCCCTGCATCATGGTCGCTCCTTCCAGTCCAAACGATGGTTCTATGATAGCGAACGACGAGGCTATCTTTCTTCGAAAGCCGAGCGCAGTTGCTGTTCACACCCGATGGCGGGCTGTCCGATCAGGCGGTGAGTGGAACGGGGCTCCCGGGGAGCTAGTTCCGCGCGTCGTGGCCGAGCCCGCGACGGGCCCGCGCCGCGGAACAAGTTCCCCGGGAGTCCCGTTCCACGTCCGGCCGTTTGCCGCGGCTGCCACCTGCGTTGTGACGGGCCTGAACAGTAACCGAGCACAGGTCATGGGTCGCTCCAATGCCTGAAGTGGCTCTTCAAGAGGACCGTACTTTTGCTATTATTCCAAGTGTATGTAGTAACGGCGCGGATGCATACACTGGAGGCACACCCTATGTTCAGCAAGCAGTTCGTCCTCAATGAGCAGAGTCTAGCCATCATCCAGCAGTTTGGTGAGCACATGCCCGGCGGCTTCTTTATCTACCGAGCCGACGAGACAGAGGAGCTCCTCTACGCCAACAAAGCCGTATGTCGTATCTTTGGGTGCGAGACCATCGAAGAGTTCGTCGAATTCACAGGCTTCACCTTTGAGGGTATGGTCCATCCGGATGACTACGATCGAATCACCGCCCTCATCAACACTCAGGTGGACGAGAACCGCTACGACATGGACTTCGTAGAGTACCGAATCATTCGCCGAGACGGGGAGATCCGTTGGATTGAGGATTACGGCCATTACGTCGAATCAGACGTCTACAAAGGACTCTATTACGTGTTCATTTCGGACGTCACGATCAAGCACAAACAGGCCGAATCCGACAAGGCGCTTCGTTCTGCGGTCATCGAGGCGCTCACCCGTGTCTACGACTCGGTTTGGCTCATCAACGACATGGAAACCCAGCAATTCGAGCTGTACCGCATCGACGAGAAACTCGTTCACCTCATGCCCGCCAACGTTGCCGTAAACATCACCAAGTACTCCGATGCTTTTGTCTTCTATTCGAACCTCGTGCTGGAGGAGGACCGCGAGCAGTTCCTTGAGGCGGTCTCGCCAGAGAACATCGTGCAAAACACGAAGGATAAACTCATCTACTCGGTTCCCTTCCGTCGTGTCTTCGAGACGGGCACGCGATACTACCGCGTAGAGTTTGCCAAGCTCGAACTCGAGGCAAGGGAGACCAACATCGTAGTCGGATTCAAAGACGTGGATGACGAGGTGCGCAAGGAGCAACAGATCCAGCAAGCCCTTCGCGAGGCAATTAATGCCGCCAACGCCTCCAGCCAGGCCAAGAGCGACTTCCTTTCGAGCATGAGCCACGACATCCGCACCCCCATGAACGGCATCATTGGCATGACCGCCATAGCATCGAGCAGCCTCGACGATCGCGAAAAGGTTGCGGACTGCCTGCGAAAGATCACGGAGTCCTCCAATCACCTCCTCTCTCTCATCAACGAAGTCCTAGACATGAACAAAATCGAGTCCGGAAAAATGGAGCTTGTAGAGGAGGAATTCAACCTCGCAGAACTTCTTGACGGAACGTTGGCTATGACTCGCTCGCAAATCCAGTCGCACGGCCACTCCTTCCGAATGGACATCGTAAACGTGGAGCATGAGCTGGTCATCGGCGATAGCCGTCGGTTGCAGCAAGTCTTCGTGAACATCATGAGCAACGCCATCAAGTACACTCCCAACGGAGGCAAGATTTCTCTCACGGTCAAAGAGAGCGCCACCAAAGCCCATGACTTCGGACACTTCCAGTTCATCTTTGAGGACAACGGCTATGGTATGACCGAAGAGTTCCAAAAGCACCTCTTTGATCCCTTTGCGCGAGCCGACGACAAGCAGACTGCAAGCATCCAAGGCACGGGCCTTGGCATGGCCATTACGCGAAACATCGTTCGCTTGATGGGCGGTGACATATCGGTCGAGAGCACCTACGGAAGCGGGTCCAAGTTTACCGTCAGTGTGTACCTCAAACTTCAAAACATAAAGAACGTCGATTTCGAGAGATTCGTAGACCTTAGAATCCTTGTCGTGGACGACGATCCCGTCTGCTGCGAATCTACCTGCGAGATTCTCAACGACATGGGCATGAACAGCGAGTGGGTCCTCACCGGAAAGGCAGCAGTCGAGCGCGTGCGGGCGAGACTCAAGCAGGACAGGGATTTCTTTGCCATATTCGTTGACTGGAAACTGCCAGACCAGGGAGGCGTGGAGACGACCCGCCAAATCCGAAAGCTGGTGGGTGACGACACGCCCATTATCATCTTTTCTGCTTACGACTGGACGGAAATCGAGCACGACGCCCGAGCGGCTGGCGCTACATCCTTCGTAAGTAAACCCCTGTTCCGCACGAAGCTCGCGAGTCTCTTCTCCTCTCTTTTGGACAATCAGTCGGGCGAGGACACGGAGGCACCCCTGCAAGACCTGGAAGACCTCGACTTTAGCGGTCACCATGCTCTGCTAGTCGAGGACCAAGAGATCAATGCCGAAATCGCCGAGGTCTTTTTGGAGATGGCCGGCCTTGAAGTAGATTGGGCAAAGGATGGAGCAGAAGCGGTCCAGATGTTCTCCGCTTCCTCCGACGGTTACTACTCTATAATCATAACGGACATTCAGATGCCCATCATGAATGGTTACGAGGCCGCGCGAACAATTCGGGGCATGAGTAGTTCGTATGCAAAAGACATTCCCATCATCGCCATGTCGGCCAATGCATTTGCCGAGGACGTGATGAAGAGCAAGAGCGCGGGGATGAACGAGCATATAGCAAAACCCATCGACGTCGACGTATTGACTCGGGTGCTTGTTACCTACATCGCCTAAGCAGGACATGTCTGTACCGTGCGTCGCGTCCTGCTCATACGACCACTCTGCACGGGCGACGAGCCCGAGTTTGCCGAGCCGCTCGGTATCGAGCGGCTCGCAGGTTATCTACGCGCGCATGGCATATGTGACGTGCACCTGTTTGACCGCAGGTTGTACGAACAAGAACGCAGACACGGGCTGGGCACGTCTACCTTTTGGGGTGACGTGCGGACGGCATATGTTGATAACCCTCCCACGCACGTCGGTCTCTCGCTCATGACCTCTTCGGACGTGCCGGACGCGCTGCGCATCATAAGCCGCCTCAAAGCATACTGGCCACACGTTGCGATATGCGCAGGTGGAGTCCACGTTACAACAAACGCAAAGGAGGTCGAGCGGCACCTTCCCCACCACGTCACGCTTATCAGCGGTGAGGGCGAGTCACAGATTACCGCTTGGATACTGGACGGCGCTATAACCAACAAGGTGCTCTTGCCCGACGACTGGGCCGCAGCATATCGCCCTAACCTCGTGCGCTACGCTGCTCTTGGCTGCGCAGTCAACATGCAGACGTCACGTGGCTGTCCCGGATCCTGCACCTTTTGCGCTACGCCTTCCCTACCGCCGGCTTACAGACGATGGCGACCTCGCAAGCTGACATTGGTCGTTGACGAAATCGCACACGAGGCTACGCGCCTCACAGAAGCCGGCTTGCCCCCAATCTTTAACTTCGTGGACGACGACTTTGGTCCCCTCGCACGCGTTGAGGCGCTTGCAGCCGAGCTTGCCAATCGCACACTCGTCATGGCATTTGCACTCGAGATGCGCATGGCGGCACTCGTCGGCGAATCGCATCTTACCGAGCGACTCTGTCGTCTGAAGACGGCGGGTCTTACGCGCGTGTTCGTAGGACTGGAATCCCTCAACCCCCAAACACTGAGCCAATGGCACAAGTCGATCGATATCGGTGAATTGCCTCAGGTCATCTCCGCCTTCAAGCAGGCGGGAATCACTTTGCAGACGGGCTACATTCTTTGGCACGGTGGCCAAACGATCGAAGGAGCTCGGCAAGAAGTGATCGAACTATGGCGACTCGGAATCTACAGCCACCGCATGGCCATCAGCCAACTCATTCCCTTTGCGGGATGCCGCCTGACCCCGCATGACACCGATTTGGGTGAGGTCGAAGGTTTTGTCGCCACCTTCGCCAAGAAGTCCGCAGACCTCACCAGCACATGGACTGCAGCAGCCATAGAAGAGCCGCACGCCGCTGCGGTCGCCGCCCTCACCGGCAACGACGAAGAACTCAAACGAATCCGCAAGACGTTGCAGAACGTGAACCGCCAATCCTACGAGCTGCTTGTGGAACTTCTTGACCAAAACCCGTGACGCATCCACATGATAGTGTGTCAACGCCTCCGTCCCCTGTCAGATAGCGCATCCACATGATAGTGTGTCAACGCCTCCGTCCCCTGTCACCGACCCTGTCACACGCTCGGCTTCGTTGATGAGGTCTCCGAGCGTCTGTAAAAGGCGATCGAAGTCGACGGGCTTAGCAAGATGCGCGTTCATGCCTGACTGAAGCGAAATTTGCACGTCCTCGTCAAAAGCATTCGCCGTCAACGCGATTATCGGGACACGGCGGGCGTCCTCACGATTGAGGGCACGTATGGCCGAGGCCGCCTCCAGCCCGTCCATAACCGGCATGCGAATGTCCATCAGAATCGCGTCGTACGCAAACACCTCGCTGCTCTCGAACATCTCGACCGCCACCTTGCCATTCGCGGCATGGTCGCATGCGATTCCCTCCATGTCTAGTATCTCGATCATGATCTCGGCATTGACTTCGATATCCTCCGCCAAGAGGAGATGATACCCCGCAAGATTGGCTTGCCCCGAAGCTTCCTCGCCGTTCGGGTTTGAGACCAAATACTCCGAACCAGTCACATTATCGTTATCCTGCGAGCCCAGGCCTCCCAAAGCAGCCGTTTCCTCGTGTGATAATGCATCGGGCGCCGCGTTGGACAAGGTCACGATGACAGTAAACTTGGAGCCCACGCCCTTTTGTGATTCCACCTGAATCTCGCCGTTCATCATCTCCACGATGTTTTTGGTGATGGCCATACCCAAACCGGTACTTCCATACTTGTTTTTGCGCGTGCTGTCCTCCTGCGAGAACGCGTCAAAAATCTTTGGGATGTAGTCCTCGTCAATGCCGATGCCCGTATCCTCAACGGCAAACCGCAACGTGGACTGCCCCTCGAACTTCGCCATCCTATCAACCGACAAGGTCACGCTTCCAGGCGCATCAGTGAACTTTATGGCGTTACTCAAGATATTGATGAGAATTTCCTCGAGCCTCATGTCATCGCCTACGTACCGGTCATCTACCGCGTTCAAGATGCGACACTCGTAGGTCAGGCCCTTCTCGCCACATTGGCTCATGACCATGGCGTTGATCTGCTCGAGCATGAAGTAGAGCGAGAACTCCTCTTGCCGCAGAACCACCTTCCCGCTCTCGATGCGACTCATGTCCAGGATGCCGTTTATGAGGTCCAGCAGATGCGCCGCACTCACTCCGATCTTCTCGAGGTACTCGCGTGTTTGGTCGCTGAGCGTAGTGTCTTGGAGGGCAAGCGTGTTCAGACCGATAATCGCATTCATGGGAGTACGAATCTCGTGACTCATGTTGTTGAGGAACGCGGTCTTGGCCATGTTTGCCTCGTCGGCCATCGCCAATGCCTCCGCCAGCGCCTCGTTCTTTGCGAGAGTCTCCCTCATCTCGGCATCGATGACCGTGAGTCCCAGACCGATCGCATGCACCATGCCGTCGTCACGATCTTCTGCGCGGCGCACGCCAGCCATGCGAATCATCTCGTAGTATTCTTGACCGTTCCACCTCGCCAAGTAGCGATAGGCGATGATGCTGTGGGTCGCAAGGGCTTCGCGGATGGCGTCAGGCTGTATAAACCGCAAGAATCCCTCGCGATACGTCTCGGCCACCACGTTGTTTGCATACCACGTGAATCGCTCGAGATACGGAAAGTGCACGCCCTCGCCCGTTTGTACCGTGACGTCAGGATCCCCGCGATAGCACACACCGTCATTGTCGTCGAGGTTCACGTGATAGACACTCCGGTAATCCGAGGCCATTGCCGTAATCATGCTGTTTGCCTGCGTGTCGACATGGCTCACGTACTCTCGCAGGTTGTCGCGCAGGATGTCGATGTGGGCACCGAGTGCCTGCATGCCGTTCTCGCCTTCGTTGGCCGCAACCGAGTCGATAGCCCCACCCGTCAGCTCGCTCGTCAACGAATCGATATCCTCTGTCAAATCGCCCAGACTCTCGTTGATCATCTCGAACCGAGCGTTGTATTGTCGTGTGAGCAACATGGTAATGCCAATGCCCGCCGCAACGAACACGATGCACGCCACTACGACCGTAAGCGTGTTCTTGTCGACCTGGGAATCGATCCATTCGGCATCAAAGTCTGCCGCCACAATACCGGTAACGTCGCCTGACGAATCGAACACGGGGCTGTATGCGCTGTAAAAGTGACCAAAGCTATCCGTGTACGGCACGTCATCAACAGCGGGAGTTCCCCTGCCAGCGGTCTTTAGCGCCTCAGTGACGTGGGCCAAATCCCCATATGCGCTCGCATTCTCTGCGGACGGATCGATGACAAAGATGTATGAGCCATCCTCGACTTCGCGTACAACATAGATATACTCAAGCCCGATGTTCTTTTCGAAGGATGACATGATATTGAATGTCTCGTCGTAGGCAGGCGTTCCCTTGTCTGCATCGGTGATACCTCGGAGCGCATCGCCGTTGAGCATGTCTGCCGCTGTGTTTACGATGTCGAGCTCGTGTTCGTCGACGAGCATCTTCATGGCCTGCCGTGACTGCTGAGTGAGCATCTCCCCCAGTACGACGCTGGTCACGACCAAAAAGATGCTGACCGCCAAGACTGCACGTATGCGCAAGGTCGACCTTTTTGCCTTCATCGGGGACCTCTTCTTGCCTGCTTGCGATGGCGCTTCATCTCGTACAGACGCTCGTCGGCCTGAATGAGAAGATCAGGCAGTCGGGAGGCAATGCCATCGTCTATGACCGACGTTGCCCAACCCATCGAAATCGAGAGCACGTAATCAGCTTCTCCCGTCGCATTGAAGGCATCCATGGCTTCCGTAATGCGTTCCGCGATGCTGAGTACCTGCGCATCGTCAAACGGTATGAACGCACCGAACTCGTCTCCACCCAGGCGTGCAAGCAAGGCCTCGGGCGGCATGCACTCGCTCAGAATACGTGCCGTCTCACATATGGCATCGTCTCCCACATCGTGTCCCTGAATGTCGTTGATGGACTTGAGACCGTCGAGGTCAAGATACATGACAGTGGCAGGCATGCCTCTGTATGTGCGGTAGGCTTGGTCGAGCATCAGCTTAATACCTCGCCGATTGAGCAGGCCCGTCATCTCGTCATGTTGTGACTGCTGCGCGAGCTGAAGGTTGCTGCGGCTCAGTAGCTCGTTGAGCTCTCGTTCGTTCGCAATCATCGTCAGATGCTTGAGTGCAAAGCCCAAGTTTAGAAGCACCATGAGCTGCCCGTGGCTTTCGAGCGCGTCATCCTTGAGCACGGCAACGCCCAAAAGCTCGTTGCCCGCCATAACGCCACCCACGGTACACATCGTGGTCGGACCGTATGGCTCAAGCGCATGTTCCAAGAGCTCTTGCAGGACTATGGGTTTGCCATCAGAGAGGACCTCGATGTGCCCCCGCGTTACCGAACCCAAAGGCTGGATGACGTCGGAAAGCCCAAAACCTCGTACGCCAAGAAACTCCACCGGCTCACGCAGCATGTACAGGTCCGCCGAGGTCACGCCAAGTCGCGCAAATTCCTGAAGGATGAGTCGATAGGCCTTCCTTGGATCTTTGTCCTCGCGTAATGCGTCATCCACCATATGGAACGTGACCCATTCACGCTTGTCCATTGCCAGACTCTTTGTCTGCGTCGCGCTGCTCAGTAACCTAGCTATGCGTAGGTGAAGATGTGAGATTTGGTCCACGACCCAGCTCGTATCCTCATGGGAAGACTCCTCCAAAAGAGCCTCTAGCAGCGTGATCGCCACCGTATGGAATCCTTCGAGCGAGAGGTACTCGCTGTTGTCGCTTAGAAAAAGCATCGATAGGTCCTGGGAAGAGAAGAGCGAGACGTCCTCGTTGGGATGTGCGAGGTGATGCAGGTAACTGGTACGCACCTTTTGCATGAAGGCATCCATCCGATTGCGGAAATCCTTCATGACGCTCGGGCCCGCCATCGAAATGGTGGAGTCCATCATGATGGAGACGAACTCGTCGGCAGGAAAAGGCTTTTGTCGCAAGAGCTCGCGAAAATGGTCGATCCTCTGTTGGTCGCCCTCACCGCACGAGTTTCTGGCAACGAACTTGCTCGTGATTACGCGCTCTTCCTGGGGTAATCCCTCGCACATGCGCAATGCTTCGCGTGCGGCCATGCATCCGTAGTCGTAGCTCGTCATGTGAACGGTCGAGAGCGGAGGATCCATATGGGCGGATCGTACGTTGTCATCAAAACCCGTGACCGCGACGTCAACACCCACCATGAGCTTATGCTCGTGCAAAACCGAATACGTAGTATAGGCGATAAGGTCGCAGGCACAGGCTATGGCTTCGATGTCGGGGTTGTTGTCGAGCAGGTCGATGATAACGTCGGCACAGTCCCCTCCAAAGTCTCCTCGGGTAAAGAGGCGCGAAGGAGTGTCGAGACCATGGGCGGCCATCTCTTCGAAGTAAATTGCCTCGCGTTCCTGCGCTCCCCTGCTCGCTGCCGGCCCGCTCACAAAGGCAATCTTTGTAAAGCCGCAATTCTCGATGAGGTGGCACATGCAAGCATGCATGCCAGGGCCATTATCCTTCGTCACGCAACGGAACCCATCGACCTCACGCTCCAACACAAGAGTTCGTGCTGGATCCAAAAACTGCAAGAGTTCCATGGCCTTTGCGTTGTCGCCCGAAAGGTTAGCCGTCATACAGCCTACGGGCACAATCGTGGCATCCAAATCGAGCCGCGCCGCAATCTCGCAGGCAACACGTAGATATGCCTCGGCATTCTCCAGCGTGTGGTAGGGAATGAGGTCTGCAATGGAAACGAGCGTGTGACCCGCCTCCTCAAGCGTGTTTTGCACGCCAAGCCGTAGTGACCGAGGATAATCAATGTGAGAGTGAGCCGCAATGAGGCCGATGCGATACTGTTTCATGGACAACCCCTGTCGAATAACCACGTACTGCCAGTATACTGTGTACGGAACCCATATGTAATGATGGAAAGATATCGCTCTATAGAAGGATGCTCATGAGGCTGCTGTTCACTCTTGGAGGCAAGCGACGGGGATACTCCCCTTTATCTCACAGGCAAAGGCGAGTATCCCCGTCGCTTGCGTTCGTCGGGCCCCTCGCCTGTGTAGTTGTATTTTTGTTTGCGATGAACCTCACGGCGTGTGCCTCGCAACCAGTCCAACCAGACTACGCGCAAGCTGATTCCTGGGTCGAGTTTCCCGAGGCGCCAACCAAGGTCGCCGATACCTTCTTTGTGTTGCCCACCGTCAGCCTCAAAGACAGGAAGCCCGGCAACGTCAACCCCGCCGACAAAAGAACTGTTCGTCTCTTTGAGAAGACCCTCAGCATGGAGAAAGGCATCGTGTCCGATAGCACGAACGTCTATGCGCCGCTCTATCGTCAGGCAACTCTGGGATGCTACCTCGACAAAGAGGACCATGCAAACATAGACGCCGACCTCAAAGAATACGGAGAAATCGCCTACGAGGACGTGCATGCCGCATTCGTCCATTATCTGGAGAGCCTCAACGAAGACCGGCCATTCGTACTCTTTGGGTATTCGCAAGGAGCCGATTTGGTGTTGCGGCTACTAGCCGACTTTGGTGACAACGCAACATTCCAGCGCAACTTCGTCGTCGCCTACGTGATTGGGGCGCCTGTTACAAGGGATTACTTGCAAGAGCATCCGTCACTGAGCATGGCACAGGCAAAAGACGACACGGGAGTAATCGTGAGCTACAACGCCATCGACGCTCGGGCAGCGCTACCGACGGGTGAGGAGCTCTCGATCAACCCCCTCAACTGGCGCACGGACGCGACACCGGCCCCGCCGAGCCAGAATCTGGGATACGTTGTCGTCAACACGGACGGCATCACGGAACAGGAACAGCCTGCCTATTGTGGTGCCCGCATCGACGAGAAGAGCGGCAAGCTCCTCGTAACCGACCTAGCGGAAGACTCACTCTACAACATCGATGACGGGCTCTTTCCCAAGGGGGACTATCACCTTTACGACCTGCAACTGTTTTATCGCAATTTGCAGATGAACGTGCGGGAGAGGCTCGATAGCTTCGCTTCGCCCGGTTAGCGGCCAAATATGCATACGTCACGTGCCCCTAGGGAGTATTCCCACAGGGCACGTGACTGCGTGTTCTACTCCTTCGTGGCCTCTTCGACGACTGCCATCGCATTGAGCGAGCGCGGGTATCCAATGAAGGGCACGTTGTTGCTCACGACTTTGATGAGGAAGTCGCGGTCATTGCCGCATTGGACGTTTGCGGCCGCGTGGCTCTTTAGCTGTGGTTCGCAACCACCCTGTGCAGCTATGTAGCAGAACGTGCACATCTCACGCTCTGCAATCGTAAGCCCACCTCTGGTATACCAGTCGCCAAAGCAGTTCTTTACCAGCCATTGGGCAATGTGGGGATAGTCAGCGGCACCGCGATCCTTGAAGCCGTGCATCTGCTCGCCGAAGCACGCTACCTGGGCATTCTCGCCACCCTCGTAACGACTTTCCTCGGTGGGAAGCGTCATTGCCTGCGGCTTGAGTGGCAATGGAATGCCTGCGGCAACAAAGGCGTCGTTGGTCGCCTTGAGGAACGGGTACACGCGCCCGATTCCCAAGTATGCAGATGCCTGATAGACAATCTCCTTCACCGCCTCGGGCTCGACGCCAACATTGAGAGCCGCCGGAAGCAGGGCGCGGAACTCATCGATGCCCTGGCACCCAAGAAGCGTCGCAAGCCAGCACATAAAGCGCGTACGATCGGGCAGGTCAACGTCGGCAGGCACGTCATCAAAGGCGAAGTTCGCAAATCGTTCCACGAACTCCGGGTCGGTAAGCATGAGTTCGCTTCCTGTGCCAACACGCATGCGCTCGCGCAGCGCTTTCGCACCTTCGGTGAACTGCGGCTGATATGGCGCATCATCAGTGTCTTCGTCGTCCGCCGGCTCGTCGGCATTTTTGGCCGCCTCGTCCCTGCGGCGGTCTTCCACGGCCTTCGAGATGACTTCGAGGTCCTCTGCAAACTGGGTCGCAGCCTTTTCGACATGCGCTTGCACGGCCGCGGCAAAGCTGCTTATGCTCGCCTCCTCTGCCTCTGCCTTCTCGCCAAACGAGGCTCCCGCAGCCTCAGCCTGGGACTCCAAGGCTGCCATGACTTCCTCACCTTTGGCCACAAGAGCCGCGATTCCCTCGGCGATTCGCGCGACGCGCTCGTCATGCGTCGTGTCCGCTCCATCGAACTTGAAATCGTCAGACATGTCTTCTCCTCTCCCATCAACTCTTTATGTCAAATAACTAACTGTTCTTATTCTACATCGTTCCACAGGAGCGCCATCCCTTTGTCACAGTCGCACAAAGAGATGGCGCCCTTGTGGTTCACGTTATAGTTTGACCTGCTTGTTAACGAGCTCCTTACCATCGGCATCGCGAAGGATAAGCGTGCCGGTAAGCGAGTCGATGGCACCCTCCTTGAGGTCGTCCGCGTTCGCCGCATGGAATAGAAGATAGTGGTAGCCAACACCCGTGCCCATCGGGCTTCCAACACCCAGAAGCGTGACATCCTTGTCATTCGCCTTCCAGTCCTTGCCATCGATGAAGGCTTTACCCTCGCCCTTGTAAGAAGCCCAGTACTCAACGGCCACGATGCCATCGCTTGCCGGCAAAACGCTCGTCACGCGCATCGTGACTCCACCCTCGTCTTCCACGAACGTCGTGTCTGCTTTCTTGGCGACTTTCGTGGCATCTGCCTCCCACTTGAAGGGATAGAGGCCCAGGATATCCTCATCCTTCCAGGTGCCTTTCTTCCTCACCTTGATTGCGAACGACAGGCTCTTTAGGTCTCCGTCCAAGACAGTTACGGTGTTGCCATTCTCGGTGGCAAAGAAACTCCCCCATGCACTCTCCTGCTCGCCAGGATTCACAGCCGGCCACGCCGCCGACAGGTTTTCGATTGTCTTGCCGTTCCCCGTCACTTCACCCGCTTTGTAGAACGACAGCGCATCGCTTGAGTTGTTTACGAATTGGAACTCGGCTACCGGAGAGTCGCCCGACATGTGATAGCCAGTAAACACGATGGTGCAAAACTCGTCATCTGCCACGACATAGGGCAGGCCTGCATGGGCCTGAACCTTGGAGAGGTCGACCTCTTCTTTGGCCTTCTTGTCGGCATCCTTGCTCGTATCCTTGTCGGCGTCCTTGTCGGCGTCCTTGTCGCTCGTCTTGCTGGCGTCTTTGTCGGCGTCTTTATCCGCGTCCTTGTCAGCATCCTTACCGGCAGCTTTATTGGTATCCTTGTCGGCAGCTGACGTGTCCTTCTTTGCCGCGTCGTCCTCGCTCACAAGACCGAGCTGCGTTCCCACCGCAACAAGGTAGGATCTGAGTGCCTTGACGTCATCGTCGTCTGCAAGATCTCCCTCAGCAAGCTTGTCGACATCCTCAAGAAGGCTCTTGTAAACGTAATCGCCTTCACTTGCCGTGCCCTGGGCCGCATCGTGGAGCGCAATCTCGATCGTGTCCCACAGCCTGTTGTACTGTCGCTGGTTCTCCATCCCCTCAGCAAGATCCGTTCCCGCCTTGACCTTGTGCAACAAAGTGAGCGCTGCTTCCGTGAGAGCGTCTTCTGCCGAAAACCTACAAGCAACAGCCGCGGTTTGCACGTTGAGCAGCGGGCCCGGATCGCTGGGATAGAGTCCCACGCACACTAACGCCTGCACAAGAGCGTCTTCGTCCTTTTGCTGTTGCAGCAGAGCGAGCGTGAGGTTGACGTTGGCTCCGTAATGCTCGGCGTATTCCCCAATTATGCCTTCGTAGGCTTCCTGAGCTTCTGGGTACTTTCCCGCCCGATAAGCCTCGTTTGCCTTCTTGAACGCACTGATTTGCGCGGCACTCAACTTGTCCTCGTCTGCGTCCTTCGGGTTGCTTGACCGCCGATCCGACAAGACCTCATAGGCCTTCTCCACAAATTCATCCAGTTCGGAAGCGGCACGCTTCTTGCGGCCTTCGAAGGCACCTTCCTTCTGTTGCACCTCCTCCTGTGCGCCAGAGGGCCCCTCGCCAGAAGAGGCAGAACTGCAGCCCGCAAGCACCAGCGAAAGCGCCACGCCCGCGCATACGAGCGCCATGGCATAGTGGCCAAACAGGAACCCAACGAAACTCATGCGTCTGCTCATGCGTATCGCCTCCTCAGTGTACGGGTACACAGGCACAGGGACTACCGCAGCTCACGTAGCCTCCCCCACCCGAGCTGTGGCCTTCGCACGTGCAGCTCTGGTAGCCGTCGCAGCTGCACACGGATTCGCAGCTACACACGCTGTCGCAGCTGCACACCGTCTCGGTGGGCTTCGTCGGCGTCGCCACGGCATCGCAGGTACACACCTTCTCGGTGGGCTTGGTATCGGCGTCACACGTGCAGACTGCCAGACACGAACAGACCGTATGCTTCGAAACGACCATATCGCAGCTGCAGTATGTGCCCATGACTTGCGAAGTGTATTCGTGTTTGTTTTTGTCGTACTCGTCGACAAAATACGTCTTCATGCTTGGCTTGAACACGCTATTGCCGTCCACGATAATCTGTAGCTGAGGCTTGGGGAGCGTGTCACTGGCGCCCTCACTCAGCGCGCGATCGTTGTAGGCGTCATCGCTCTTTTTGTTATCTGGCATCTGTGAGACTCCCTTCCTCTTTGGGCTTCCATGAAAGCTTGCGCTGAATCTGGTTGAGCGTGAGCGCACGACTGATCTCGCAGCGCACCGATCCATGATGTTCGCTAACGTCTATGCCATCGAGCACCTTCGCCGCGCAGTCGCCGGCGCAGTGCCATCTGCAAAAACAATCGTCGCAAAAACGCATGTTATGCACGTTTAGCTCCGAAAGCGCGTCGAGCTTGTTTTGGTCGAATACAAAACGGTCCTGCGCGGCGTCAAAACGTCCAAAGAAGAATCGCTCACTGCGCGGATCGCTGGCGTAGCTCACCTCGTAGCAGGCGGTCACATCTCCCGTGGGCGTTACGGTAAACGAACCCGAGCTCACCTTGCAAAAGGTGTCCACCACCATGTCTTGGCGCGCGCCCGAGAATACGAGCCTCATGTGCTTCTTCTGCGCCACCTCGAGCGCCTCCAAATAGCGCTGTACAAACACGGCGGAGTCGGGCATGGTGTTTGACGAGGTCAGGCAGCGTCCGCACTCCCAAACCGGCTCGAAATGCAGCTGCTCAATGGTGGGATAATGTGCGGCAACGAACTCCACGATGCGCGGCATGGCATCCACCATGCCTGCCGTCACGGTCGTTCGAATGCCAAAGTTCAGGCCCGCCTCGCACAGGCGCCGCATCGTATGGTCCACGGCAGCAAACGAACCCCGACCACCTGCCACGGGACGATTTGCGTCCTGGAACTCGGGCAGACCGTCAAACGAGATGTTTACGTTATTGAAGTTGGCAAGCACGAAGTCGAGCTGCTCCTCGGAAAGTACGCCATTGGATGCAGCATTGAATACAACGGGAATTCCGAGTTCCTCCGCAATGTCCTGCCCATAGAACACGATTTCGCGGATGAGGTCAAAGGCACAGAACGGCTCGCCGTTGCCATGAATGGACACGAGGAAGTTGTGCGTACCGTCCCCCTCGTCACGTCGTTCAATTGCGTTTTGTGCCACGAGGTCTATGGCACGCTGGGCACAGCGAAGGTCCATCTTTGTTATGGGTTCGCCATTGCCCCCGCCCTCCCCGCCAAAGGCATAACAGTAGCTGCAACGGAGGTTGCAATTGTTGGTGGGAAAGAGCGTTACTTGCGTGGGCCTAAAACCGCGTTCGTGGCGCGGATAGGCGTGGCGTTCAAAGAAGCCTCGCTCACCCAAGGCACGTATCACTGCTTGTGCCTCGGGTTCCATGGCGTCGTAAACAGACGGGTCCCGCGCGTAGGCAAGTGCCGCCTCTACCGCCGACTCGTTGCCACGCGCGATGAGGTGTCCAAGTGGCGCATAGAGTATTGGACCCTCCTCGTCACGAAGCACAAAAAGTTCGGGAGATGACTGCCCAAGTTCCTCTTTCCCGCTCATGCCACGGTCTCCGTGATATTGACAAGCACCGTGTTTGCAAGGTACCCCTTTTGCCCGAGCGCCACAAAGAATGATGCCACGTCAGCAGGTTTGAGTTCCACACTTGTCGCATGGGCTAGCTCATCGATGCTCAGGCTCCCGTCCGCCAGACGGATGAGCTCAGCGCCCACGGCGTCGACATCAAACAGGTGGGTCTTCCCATACCAGCCTTGGGTCGTTTCCCCTACCTGCATCAGCTCGATGCCAGGAACCATAGCAGGCCCGGGTGCAGCCAACAGGTCGTTTGCTGCTTGTGTCACGACATTTGATGACGCTTTGGGTAAATCGCAAAGGTCCACTGCACCAAGGGCGGTAAGTGACACAAGTCCAAACGTCCCCGCTATAAAAGTCCTTCTTTCCATGGCGGCTCCTCCATTCTTAGAAGTATTAACAGTATACACACGGAGGGAGTGGAGTCACAAGGTGCTCGCCCAGCGTCAAGGGAACCCTTGCGGTGCGTTATCGACTCCGTTCAGGCCCTCTTTCGGACTGTCCGGTCAGACGGTGAGCGGAACAGGGTTCCCGGGGAGCTTGTTCCGCGGCACAGGCTCGTCTCGGGCCTAGCCCCGACTCGCGGAACTAGCTCCCCGGGAACTCCGTTCCAGACTGTCAGATCAGGCAATGAGTAGCACGAAATCCCTACGCCAACCTATTTGCCGCCACAATGCAAGTATTGTCAGGGATGCCTGCTATTGGGTGACGTATTAGCTCTTAGCCCGGTGGATTTGTCGCCCATGTGCAAACGACCCCGACGTTATCTGCAACGATACTGTTCCGCCGACCCCCTGCCGCGCCTCATAGACGTGTGAGATAACAGTTACGTTATGCTCTGGGCGTTTCTCGCAGCCATTCAAGCCACCGCGAAGCAAAGCGTCCAAATCAGTCTGGATTTTTGCACGTTTTGGCGCTTGGGTCTCGGAATACACAGTAATAATTGTATCGTTATTTTTTACGCCTCCGAAAGATGAATCATCGCCGATAAGGCCACCGTACCGACGCGATAACCATGCACGGAACGGAGCTCCCCGGGAGTCTGTTTTGTGGGTGGCATCCATCTTGCGACAAGATGTGAACAATAACAAGCAATGATGAATCAAAGCCCAAATGACCAATCTCTATGAAGACAACAAGCTTGCGTTTTTCGGCACGCTGACCCACTGTGGCGTCACCGTTGGGTACGGGCGCGTGCTCGGGCTTTATGTCGAGCAGCGCCACAGTCTCGTTGGCCCGTTACTCACACAGAAGTCCTCACCGTCCGCTTTTGCGTAGCGGTTCGTGACCGCTACGCAGGAACGGGGGTTTGCGGGGCGTCAACCGTCCGCTTTTGCGTAGCAGTTCGTATCTGCCACGCAAGGACGGAGGTTTAAGGAGTCCTAACCGTCCGCAATTGCGTAGCAGTTGGCAGCTGCCACGCACAGGCGGAGGCTTGGGTGATGCCAAGCATCCGAGGTTGCGTGGCGATTTGGAGCAGCTACGCAGAAGCGGAGGCTTGGGGGCGCGCTTGATAAAGGCGGCGTCTGAGCCTCCGCGCGGGGCTCGGCACGCGTGGAGAAAGGCGCCCCTCTCGTAAAGAGTGGGGCGCCTGGCACCTGACACGTTGGCCTGCGGCGTCGCTACTTCGTCACGAACGCCGCCTGCGCGGCGTCGTAGTCCGCGGGCACCTGGCCCTGAGGCAGCACCTGCACCTCCACGGCCTCGGCGCGCCTGGAGAGGCCCGTCGTGCCGGCGTCGGCGCCGTCGTGCGCCCAGCCCAGCCAGCCGAAGGTCTGGCTGTGGACGCGATACCACACGGAGAGGTGCGCGGCCGCGCCGTCCCCCTCGCCCGTGAGGCGCACCCTCACGGCCTCGAGCCGCCTGGACTCGCCGGTGGTGCCGGCCCGCGCGCCGTCGGCGGCCTCGGGCATCCAGCCGACGCCCTGCGCGTGGACCTCGTAGGCGATGCCGCCCTCCCAGGGCTGGCCCGCGAGCGACAGCCCGACCGCCTCGAGCCTCCTCGACTGCCCCGTGGTGCCGAGCACGTCGGCCGACTGGCGCTGCCAGCCGACGCCCTGCACGTGGGCCTCGCCCGACGTCGTCGAGACGTAGGCGGGCCTCTCCGGGTCGTACCCCTCGGGCTGCTCGCCCTCGCCGAGCACGAGCACCTCGTAGGCCTCCACGCGCCTGGAGAGGCCCGCGGTGCCCGCGGGCTCGCCGTCGCAGGCCCACCCGAGCCAGCCGAAGGCCTGGCTGTGGACGCGGTACCACACGTGGCTGCCGTCGGCGCCCGAGAGCCTCATCTGGATGGCCTCGACGCGCCTGGACTCGCCGACTGTCCCGCTCACCTCGCCGTCGCGGGCCCACGAGTCCTCCCAGCCGACGCCCTGGACGTGGCTGCGGTACTCGATCGAGCCCTCGCTCGCCCTGGCCCAGACGGCCTCGACGCGCTTTGACTCGCCGGTGGTCCCGCACGTCGCGCCGTTCGACACCTCGGGGACGTCGCCCCTCGACTGCACGTGGGCGCCGTAGGTCACGGTGACGGGCACGTCGTCGGTCGGCTCGGCGTACAGCTTGATCGAGAAGTTGTCCACCGGGAACCCCTCGGACGACTCCGCCAGCACGTCGGACCAGTCCCTCCACTGGCCGCCCTGGTACAGGAAGCTCTCGCCCTCGTTCACGCGCGCCTCCTGGTACATTGGATACTTGCGCTCTTGGGCGAGGTCGAACGATGCACCCTGGTTCGCCGACACGCCGTAGTGGCGCTTGCCGTCCTCGCCCACCGTCGAGGCGGTCGAGACGACGGCGACGCGCTTCCCCCTCGCCACCTTTACGGGCCGGTCGAGGTCGAGGCGGTGGAAGCCGGCGTACTCGAAGTTGCGCGAGGTTCGGTACGCCATGGTCCCCTCGGTCGGGCCCTTCGCGCCGTCGTCGAGGACGTAGACGGCGAGCGTGGTGCGCATGTTCTCCTCGGGGGTCAGCGTCGAGACGCTCTTGACGAGCATGTCGTCCTGCGCCTCGAACACGTTCGCGGAGCTCATCACGCCGTCGTCGGATCTAATCTCCTTGAACCCGTGGAACGCGGGCATGTAGTCGTGCTGCATCGTGTAGAAGCCGCCCTCCGCGCCGAGGTTCGCCGAGAAGTCCATCGTCTCGACGGCCGCTATCGTCTTGTCGTAGTACGAGAGGTAGAAGTAGCCGGTGTACTCGCCCTTCTCGTTCTTGATGCCATATTCGCTCCTGTTCACCACGTTGCCCAGCTCGTCCGGCCCCGCGTCGGAGGTGGAGCCCCAGCTGTTCTTCACGATCCACGCGCCGTTCTCCGGCGGCTGGCAGCCTTCTTTGAAGTTCTCCTTGGAATAGCCGTCGTCCCAGCCCACGACGCAGACCGTGTGATCAATTCCCTTCGGGGTGTCGATGTACTGGGCGTATTGTTGGCCTCCCTCCTCGCTCGTCGCGACATAGTCGCCCGACTGGTCGGCGTAATACATGATCGAGACTCCCCGCCCGTTGAGCAGCTCCTGCTTCATCGCGGTGACGCACGCGTCGTTGGGCGCGCCGTCGGCGCCGTGATAGCTTGGCAGCACGTTGCCGTCCTTGAGCACGACGCCGGCGCTGAGCAAGCGGTTCGACCTCCCGTCCTCGTCCGTCGCGGGAATCGACCAGTCGTCGTGTTTGGAGTAGGTGTTCTTTTCCGTGTACACCTCGCGCAGTCGTTCTGCATAGAAATCCCTGAGCGCCTGCTCGGACGGGAACCGCTGGGGTGCATCCGCCATCTTGCTTCGGATGTACTCCTCCGCGGACATAGGCGGATTCTGGCGCTCGGCCTCGCTCTCGATCTGCTCCTGCACCCCCTCGTCGACGTGCTCGTTGAAGTAGTCCAGCGTCGTCATGGCGTCCTTGCCGCGATACGGGAACTCGCCCTCCGTCACGGGCCCGACGCCCTGCGCGAAGAGCGTGGTAATGTACAGGCCTGAGCCGCCAGCGTCGAAGCAGGCATTCAAGTCGTCGTTCATGGTGTACGTGCCCTCCCCGGCCTGGTCGTGGTTGACGTCCTCGGTGACGGGGTGCAGCGCGAACCAGGCGAGGTGCCGCTCGGACAGGTCGAGCCCGGAATCCGCGTAGGTGCTGCCGTAGGCGGAGAGGAGCGAGGACTCGGCCGCCGCCGTGCCGCCGAATGCCCAGCAGCTATTCCAGGGATTCTGGTACTTCACGGGCGTTACCAGCCCGTCGTTGCGCAGGTCGTAGGTGTGTGGTAGCTCCGCTGACGGAGCCAGGCCCTCGTCCTGCGCCCCTCCGTCGTCGACCGCCCACTCGGGCACCGCGTCCGCCTCCTCCGCGATCAGGGGCACGGGCGGCAGGCCCATCGCGGCCGCCATGATCACCGCCAGTGCGGCCAGCCATCTTGTGGTACGTTTAGGCATCGTTCCTCCTATCGATTGCAGTTATGGGGCCGACTGCTAGCGTATCACACGCCCGCTGGTCAACCGTGTGAAACCCCCAGATTGATGGGAAGAAGTCTTGTCGCAAAGGCAAGGCCGGCGCCTTAGGAACTGTCACCCGATTGCCCACATGTTCGCTACGCGACGCACGCCGCGACTGCCTTGGCGGCAAACTCGGCAGCGCCCTCGCCTGCCACGGCTTTGACGTTGAGCGTGAAGTCGCCGCCACAACCGTAAGCTCGTCCGATCTGAGCAAATCTCTCGTCCGTGCACGTGTAGTAGTGCTGTGAAATGAACCTCTGGATACTCCTTGTCTGCCCATTGGCCTCATCGCCCACGGGATCCGTCTCCTCGGCCACCATCCCGCCGAAGGGACGAAGAGAGTAAGCGGCTTCTCGCGCCCAGCGCGCGACTTTCTCACTTCGTGAGCAGATTGCTTCACAACGCTCCTTCTCAATCCAAGATGAACAGTAAGCAGTGGCGCGACGCCGGAATCAAGGGGCAATTCCGTGGCCGATTGGGGCCTTCACGGTTGCGCGGTACAGGATCTCAAGCTCGGAGAAGGTTCCCTTGAGCTGGGATCCGGTTTGCTGTGGCAAGACGACCCACACGAAACCGGATCTCGGCTCAAGGACCCACACGAAACCGGATCTCGGCTCAAAACCGGTCTGTTTGAGCCGGAAATCGGTCTCGTGTGGGTCGGCATGCCACAGCAAACGGCATCTCAGCTCAAGGACAATGCTTTGCGAGCGGTCTCAGTGCTGTAGCATTACTTGGCCATGTGATTAAAGCATTCCTGTGAGGTCCAGCTCGTTGCCCATACGGTCTCACGGATCCGAAAAGCTGTCTTTTCCCGATCCTCGAATCCGGGTCAACGTCTCGTGCGCTGTCTCGCCACGCGCGCCGCTCAGAGCAACTTGCCCAGCGTATCCATTACCTGATCGATGTCCACTGGCTTGGAAAGATGCGCGTCCATGCCCGCTTCCAGGCACCGATTCACATCCTCCTCGAAGGCGTTGGCCGTCAAGGCGATAATGGGCACGCGCTTTGCGTCCGCCCGGTCGAGCTTTCGAATCTCGCGCGTGGCAGTCAGCCCATCCATAACGGGCATGCGCATGTCCATGAGGATGGCGGCAAAGTGCCCGGCCTCGCTGTTCTCATACATCTCGACCGCGATTTGTCCGTTTTGCGCCCACTCAGGCGTCACGCCCTCCATGTCGAGCAGCTCAGACAGAATCATGGCGTTCATGTCTTGGTCCTCGACTATGAGCACGTGTGACCCTACCACGGAAGCTGCCGTCTCGGCCGCACCCGCGACGTCCGCAGCCGCAACATGGTGCGCCAGCACAAGCGGTATGTCGACGGTGAACGTCGTGCCATGGCCCTTCTTGCTATCGACCGCAATCGTGCCGCCCATCAAATCAACCATGTTCTTGGTAAGGGCCATTCCCAGACCGCTTCCGCCGTATCGGTTGGTGGTGGTGGCGTCCTCCTGAGCAAAGGGCTCAAACAGCCTAGGAAGAAACGCCTCGTCCATGCCGATTCCCGTGTCCTTCATGGTGAAGCGCAGCGTCCGACTTTCGTCAGTGGCGTCGACCTGTTCCACGGCAAAGGTGACGGTCCCCGGACAATCGGTGAACTTAACGGCGTTGCCAAGGATGTTTATGACGATTTGCCTGAGCCTCAAGTCATCGCCAATGAAGTACTCGTCAGTGTCTCCGGACACTCGGCTCTCGTAGATCAGGCCCTTGTCCTCGCACTGCCCGTTGATGATGGTGTTGATTTGCTCCATCATCTCCCGGAACGAGAACTCCTCCGACTTGAGTTGCATGCGGCCCGACTCGATGCGACTCATGTCCAGGATGTCGTTGATAAGGGACAGCAGGTGCTGCGCACTGGAATCGATCTTCTCCAAGTTGGAGGGGTGCTTTCTGCACAAAGTACCCCCCTGGGTTCGCGCAACGGCGCGTCCGAACGCAGTCAGGAGGTTCGTGCAACGGCGCGTCCCTGAGTGGGTCGGTCAGCCATGCGGACGAAAGGTCAGCTCAGCAGTACAAAAACTCCCGGGGAACACCGTGCCAAGGCTGGGCAGTCCGCCGTGGTCGCAATCCGTCCTAGAACAAGACGTGAACAGTTCAAGGCGCGACGCCTCACGAGGGTGGCTCCACTCTGATGTATCGGCCAAACGAACGCCTGTGATACCATCGGTGACAGTCACCAAGCAATTGGGGAGATCGATATGGGAGCGTATCTGAACCCAGGGCGCCGAGGACTCGAGGAGGCCGTGAGGTCGGAAATCTATGTAGACAAGACCGACATGCTAGGCTTCCTCAACACGCTGGTGAGCACCAAGCAGAAGTACGCAAGCGTCTCGCGCCCGCGTAGGTCCGGCAAGACCATGGCGGCTGACATGATATGCGCGTACTACGCCAGGACGGCGAATAGGACCTACAACGACAAGGCAGCCCTGAGATACACGGTGCAGCTCGCCTAATACGCCGCGCAGCTCTGTTACACGACGGCGCTCGAGCTCGACAGCGGCAAAGAGCTGCGCAGACATCTGTTATCTCCTAGCCCCACGTAATCCGAACAAGCCCGCCCTCGTCGTGGAGCTCAGGCAAGGAAAGACAGCGGAGGCCGTGCTCGACCAGCTACGACGGCGCAACTACCCAGACAGGCTCGAGCACTACCAAGGTAGCACCTTGCTGGTCGGCATAAGCTACGATGCACATGCACGCAGCGGCGACCCAGCGTTCAAGCGGCACTCGTGCGTCATCGAGCACGCGTAGCATGATCTACTCGCGTGGATGGTATGCGAGAAACCCTTCTTCTCTCCTATCCCCGGCAACAAACTCGAGCGCCCTGCGATAGGTCGTGCGTGCGTCGAAATCCATCTGACGGTTCCAGTGATCCCACAAAAGATATGGCGGATAACCGTTGGCCAGCCCTTCGTCCGTAACGGTTAGATTGCCTTTTATGCTGCGATGGCAGAGCGTGCGCGGCCTGCCCTCAAGGTCCCAGACGGGTCGTGGGGGATTTTCGACGGATGAGAGAAAATGCTCGAACTCCGCGGGTTTGTCTCCTCGCGTGAGCAACGGTCCCACCGCAACATCGATGCGCCCGATCCAGTCAGACCCCAAAGAGCTCACGATGGAGTCGTACGAGCATGTGAGCGCCACGAACGTGCCGACATCGTTTACGCACAAAGATACGTCGGAACAATGGCTCACAGAAATCGACTGGCACAAAAGGCGAAGGGTGTCTGCCCAGCGTTCGGGCTCCAGCTCGGACTGCGGCAGAGGCCCGATTGCGAGCGTGACCCGTGCAGGCCTATCACCGCGGCGCGTTTCCGTGCCGCCCATATCACCCAATTGGCGAATGGATGCTCGCAACAACGATCCGTCTTTGCAATCCCCCACAATCACGCGGCCACGACTGTCTGCTATTCCCATAGGCTCGATGGCAGTGCGACTTTGAATGGACTTCCCATAGTAGCAGGCACATGGTTGTCCGAAAGTCCGTTTGTAGAGCTCCGCACGGCTTTTGTCGCCGGCCATCCCCCGCGCTGCACGCAGAAACTCGAGCGCACGCACGCGCTCATCGAGCGGCCGCCCTCTTCCGCCGAGCTTCCCAAAGCCCACGCCACCTCGTTCCAATCGTTCGAGTTCGCATGCGGCACACGGGTACGGCTCCAAGTAGTCACAGCTCTTCCCCAGGCAGGCGTGTGTGCGATATGTCGTATCAAACACGTAAAGCGGCTCTCCTGGCAGATCGGCATCTGCGCCCGTGCGATCGGGATAGCTGACGCCATGGTAATGCGAGCAATAGCCGTCGACCATGGGGCATTTGTCAAAGAAGACCATGCTCTCGGCCTCCATCCGCACGCCCTCTCGCGCACACGCATCAAGGATGGTATCGATCTCACCTGCGCCCAAGAATCGCGGAAACACCACCCGAGATACCCCAAGGCGTGCATAGGCCATCACACTATGTGCGTTGGCACATACCGCCAAAATCGAGCACACCCGCTTGAGTCCGTTGCCATGCTCCCTTAGGCGCAGGAATAGACCCAAATCCTGTGCTATGATCCCCGTTCCGCCCATTTCCTCAAAGGCATCCGCAAGCTCAACAAGATAATCCAGCTGATGCTCGTCATACTGTCCGTTGAGTGCCAACAACAGGGGCAAGCCATGCCTTCGAGCCTCGATGGCCGTCATGGCAAGCTCTTCGCGTGATGCGAGATTCGCTCTCCCCTGCCGACGACTGACCGAGTCATGGTCGCCATATCGCTCGACCCACCAAGCCTCCTGCATGCCGCAATACAGCTCACCTGCACCTGCTTCCGCAAGCACAGCGACCTCCAAGGGGTCGTTTACGGGCACGCTGAAAACCATGCGAACCTCCACCGTCACTGCCGAACTCGAGAATCTGCTGTCTACCAACCCTACCATTCGAATCGAAAAAGCAAAGACAATATGTCCCACCGAGCCCATTATCGCAACCTTTTGGTTCGGGCATCGTGCCAGTATGAAGTTCGGAAGGCGCACCGTACAGCAGCCATATTACAATACACTCCGCTAAGCCGGTTGTCGTGTCTTCAAGGGACTACTCCCATCACTCGTCATGTATAGTGTCTTCTATCTACATGTGCCGGCACATCGCAAGCGGAGGTTCCTGTGAGCGAGGGGCTTATTTTTACGAACGAAAAGTGCGTAGGATGCAACCGTTGCGTGCGCATCTGCAGCTCGTTTGGCGCAAGTGTCTCGTTCAGCGGACCCAAGCACTCGTCAATCAAAATAAACTCGGATCGCTGTATCGTATGCGGCGCATGCATTGATGTTTGCACGCATGGTGCGCGCGATTACATGGACGACACCGACCGGCTGTTTGAAGACCTCGCCGCCGGCGATGCAATCTCTGTGTTGGTAGCCCCGTCGCTTGAAGCAAAGTATCCACATGAGTACCACGATATCCTTGGCGCCCTAAAGACCCAAGGTGTTCGGCGCATCCTCCCCGTCTCCTTGGGAGCAGACCTCTGTACGTGGGCCTATCTTAAGTGCATCAAAGAAGAGGACATGGAAGGTATGGTATCGACCTCTTGCCCCGTTGTCGTCTCCTACATTGAGCACTGGGCGCCCGACATGATAAGCCACCTCATGCCCATAAAGAGCCCACTCATGTGTTTGGCAACCTATTGTCGCGAAGAGCTCGGCATCACCGATAAACTCGCGTTTATTGGTCCTTGCATTGGCAAGAGCCTCGAGGTAGAGCGTTACCCCGACCTCGTACAGTACAACGTCACGTTCCCCAAGCTCATCCGCCACATCCGTGAATATCCGCACGCCGCTACCCCTTACCAAGACGATCTCGACTACGGCTTGGGCTCGTACTATCCCGCCCCAGGCGGTCTTGCCGACAACGTGCGTTGGTTCTTGGGCGACGACACGCCCATCCGCATCCTATCGGGCAAACAATACCTTTACGAGCGGTTTGAGAAGAACAGGCGCAGCATCTTTTCTGATGGCCTTTCGTACGCACTCATAGACGCCCTCAACTGCCAGGAAGGATGCATAGAAGGCACGGCGCGCGCTGACGAAGAGCGCGAAGACGGCGGGCTTGTCCAAATCCAGCGTATCCGCGCCAACAGCAAGAGTCGACTCGCGACATCGCCGTGGAACCCAGACCTCACCTGCAAAGAGCGACTTGCACGCCTCAACGAACAGTTCTCGTCGTTGGACGTGGACTCGTATCGCTCCTCGTTCGTAGACCAAAGCGCATCATGCGACGTGAAGATCCCCTCCAAAGAGGAGAGCCGCATCATCTTCCACTCCCTCCACAAGGATGACGAGGAATCGCGTCACGTCAACTGCTCTGCTTGCGGATACGAAAGCTGTCACGAGATGGTCGTTGCCATCCACAATGGGTTCAACACACGTTACAACTGCGTATACTTCGAAAAGGAAGAAGCCCTCTACCTGTCTCGCATGTCCTTTGACGACCAGCTCACGGGCGTTCTGAACCGAAACGCACTCGAGCGGGCGAGTGGAGAGCTGTATGGACATGGCCATTCCCTTGGCGTTATCGTAGTCGACGTCAACGGCCTCAAGCACGAGAACGACACGAAGGGTCACGCAGCGGGAGACCTGCTCATCATCTCAACCGGCAAGGCGCTGGCAAACAAATTCGGTCGCGAGCGTGTGTTCCGCACGGGAGGAGATGAATTCCTCGTCATCCTTCAGGACTTCAGACGCGAGGAGTTGTCTGACGGCATGGCAGAGGTCAAGGAACACCTACTTAGCCAAGGTGTAAGTGTCGCGATAGGTATGTCGTACTGCGACGACTTCGACGAGGACTTCAATGCACTACAGCGGCATGCCGACGCGGCAATGTATGCCGACAAGGCCCTATACTACAAGACAAGCGGTGCGACACGTCGATAGCCAACGGAGCAAAACCACGCTGCGGAAAGCGTTTTGAGCAATCTGTATACGACCAGAAAACGAGCGCGCGGGGCGAGTGGCGGGAGGTGGAGAGTATCCCCAACGTGCACCAATCAACGTTGACGTACGATAATGTCAATCTGACGATTCGTTCAGGAGGTGCACCCATGAGCTATACGATAGGCCTTGCACAGACGGGGTATCCCACTGACGGAGACGTTCTCGCGCAGACGAGATCAGTCGCGCTCCGCGCTCGCGAACGCGGCGTGTCGCTGCTCGTGTTCCCCGAAAACCTGATGTGTCCCCACGAACTCACCGCAAGGGAATTGCTCAACCTCTCCGAGCCCTGCGACGGACCATTTGCGACGGAGATTTGCCACATCGCCCGCCAACAACGCCTTTGGATCGTCTTTACGATGAGCGAGACGAACCCCGACGGAGGCCGTCCTTTCAACACCGCCGCCGTCGCCAACCCAGATGGCGCGCTTGTTGCAACATACCAAAAGTGCCACTTGTACGACGCGCATGCCGTACGCGAGTCCGACCGTATGTGCGCAGGTAATGCGCTGTGCACGCCAGTCCAGACGCCCTTCTGCACGCTGGGTCTTGGCATCTGCTACGATCTGCGGTTTCCCGAAGTCGCGCGCTCCCTATCGCTTAGCGGTTGCGACCTCGTGGTATTTCCCGCCGCATGGCACGACGGTCCAAACAAGGAGCTCCACTGGCAAACATTGCTGCGGTCACGTGCCATCGAGAACGAGACCTTCGTTGCGGGAGTCTGTCATGGGGCAAGCCGTTACGTACGCACGAGCTATGTGTTTGACCCACTGGGCAACACACTCGTCTCTGGCTCAGACGACCTACTCGTATGCGACATCAATCCACAGTCCCTGAGGTCCGCACGCGAGTCGATGCCCATCTTTGAGCATCGACGCCCCGAGCTGTACACCAGTCTCTCTTGACCTGTCGAGTAAATCAATGCGGCAGCTGTCTTATCTCGCGACAAGTCCTCCCACAATGTGATAAGGTCTGCATGTTTCCGACGCAAGGAGAATTACATGTCACCCGAAGTGCTCGCCATTGTCGGCATTGTCATCGGCATCATATTGGTGCTCTTCATTATTTCGCTCGTCAAGAGTTACTTTGGCAAACCCGTCCGGGGCGTTCTACGCGTACCCCAAGGGAAGGAGCGAGTGGAGGTCATTCTTTGCGAAGACGCTGTGTTGCGTCCGTTTAAGTATGGACAAGTACTTGACGTTCAGGTCCTTCCCGGCAAACATGCTATTAGGAACACACGCACAGGCAAAAGGTACACGGGACGGGCCGCTCTTGCATACAAGAACACCCCAATTGGATTTGCGGATTCCTCCAGCCGGTATGTCCAAGCCCTTGCCAAACTAGCTGATGAGCACAAAAAGACAATGGTTGGCATGGCCGTCATCAGCATCGACGAGCAAGGACAACCCATCGCGGAGGTGTATTTACCTGACGCGTCTTGGTTCAAACGCGCATGGAAGTCGGCGACGGAGCAACCGCGCAAACGTAGCTATTTGGCCAATCCTAGTGCTCGACCTCAATCGCCCCGCGAATGAAATGGGAGCTTTTCGGCAGCACGAATCAAACACTCCTTTGGACGAATGACAATTTGACACTTGCTCAATTGATTTGTCAGACAATGCACCAACACTGATAGAATACGCACGTCAATCTTTTATCGACGTCCGAGGAGAGGGGCCCAATTGGCTTGGTATGACGAGGCGGTTTTCTATCACATCTATCCGCTTGGCCTGACAGGTGCCCCCAAGCAGAACGACTATGGCAATCCCGTACACCGACTCAACGACCTTGTACCGTGGATTGACCACATCAAGCGTTTAGGCTTTACGGCACTTTACATCGGCCCGCTCTTTGAGTCCGTAGGCCATGGTTACGAGACCACCGACTACCGCACCCTCGACTCGCGTCTCGGCACCAACGACGACCTCATTGCCTTTGTGACTGCATGCCACGAAGCAGGCATCAAGGTTGTGTTTGACGGCGTGTTCAACCATACCGGCCGCGACTTCTTTGCGTTCAAGGACATTCGCGAGAAGCGCGAGGGCTCCCCGTATCGTGACTGGTATTGCAACGTGAACTTTTGGGGCAACAACGAGTTCAATGACGGATTCTCGTACGACAACTGGGGTGGCTACGATTTGCTTGCCAAGCTCAACCAGCGCAATCCCGCCGTTCGAGACTACATCTGTGACGTCGTCCGCTTTTGGGTGAGCGAATTCGACGTGGATGGCATTCGTCTGGACGCCGCCGACGTACTGGACTTCGACTTCATGAAGGCCCTACGTCAGACAGCCGATGCGGCAAAGCCAGACTTCTGGCTCATGGGAGAAGTCATACACGGCGACTACTCGCGCTGGGCAAACGAACGCACGCTTCACAGTGTGACAGACTACGCCCTTCACAAAGGCCTCTATAGCGGGCACAACGACCACAACTACTTCGAGATTGCCCACACCGTGCGTCGCACGATGGGCATGGTACCCGCCCACATACGGCTCTACAACTTCGTGGACAACCACGACGTCGAGCGCATTAGCACAAAGCTGCAGAACAAGGCGCACTACCTACCCGTCCACGTTCTGCTGTACACGCTGCCCGGCATCCCCTCGGTGTACTACGGCAGCGAGTTTGGCATCGAGGGCCGCAAGGAGCGCTTCTCGGACGATTCGCTGCGACCGGCCATCGACCTCGCCGATCACGCGAACGACTACGAAGAGAACCCGTGCACAAAGCTCATCGCCGCGCTCGGAAAGATCCGCACCACATACAGAGGCGACCTTGCCTGGGGCGACTATCGCGAGCTGCACCTAACCACCGAGCAGTATGCCTTCGCGCACGGCAACCTCATCGTAGCGGTAAACAACGCCGATCACGAGGCCACGTTTGGCGTTGACGCTCAGGCTGAGGCTTACGTAGGACTTTTGAGCTCAGAGAAGTCCAAAGTCGAGGCCGGACGTCTGAAAATCACATTGCCCCCGTCTGGCGGCGAAATCTTTGCTCCGAAGGACATGTGGCAATCTGTGATGGAAGGCAAGGCATTGGAGTTCGTCGTACCCGAACCCGAGCCAGACCCGAACGCAGAGCCCGAAATCGATCTGGACTCCGTAAAGATACCCAACATCCCCTACGAGAAGATGACGGTTGAGCAGCTACAGGCAACCATTTTGGCAAAGATGGCAAAGAACGGCCCCGTCACCAACCAGATGCGTCGCGACGTGATGCAGAACATCTGGCCTGACTCGCTCGTCAACTGGGCAAAGAGTTTCCGGTAGCACTGCATCGCTTTCCCTCACACAATTCTCTCTAAAAAATGTGGCACAGACCTCCCCGGGAGTTCTGTGCCACACGTCGATTGCGTCTTCGCTGCGGTTACAAGATTGAGACCAACCTATTATTGAGAGGGATGACCCTGAATATCCGCTGTATTATCACTGCGTCGCTTTGGGCCACAAGGATGCCCGGGGCAGCTGGTACGCAAACCTCCAGTCAGAAAGGATTTCTATGCTAGCCAAGATTGTCATGATGCTCGTCTTCATTGGGGCGGTCGTGTTCATAGGCCTCAAGACGCGCAGTCAAACAGGCAGCGTCGAAGGGTTCGTGCTTGGTGGGCGCAACGTGGGGCCATGGCTTTCGGCCTTCGCCTATGGCACGAGCTACTTTTCCGCCGTCATCTTCGTGGGCTATGCTGGACAGTTCGGTTGGAAATACGGCATTTCCGCTACATGGATTGGCATTGGTAATGCCTTTATCGGCAGCCTATTAGCTTGGATCGTACTCGGAGAGCGCACGCGCAAGATGACGCAGCGCCTTAAGTCCGCCACCATGCCACAGTTCTTTGGCTCCCGATACAAGTCCGACGCGCTTCGCATCGCGGCCGCCGCTATTATCTTTGTGTTTCTGATTCCCTACACTGCCAGCGTCTACAACGGTCTATCGCGTCTGTTTGAGATGGCGTTTGGCATCGACTACACCGTATGCATCATTGGCATGGCTATTGTTACGTGCATCTACGTCGTGCTTGGCGGCTACATGGCCACCGTCGTCAACGACTTCGTACAGGGAGTCGTCATGCTCGTGGGCATTACCGCCATCATCGTTGCAGTCATTGTCAACAACGGCGGCTTTACGGCTGCTCTCACGTCACTCTCGCAGATTCCTGTGGAGGGCTCGCAAATGCAGGGCGCTCTCATTGGCTTCTTTGGCCCCGACCCCCTCAACTTGCTTGGCGTTGTCGTCCTCACCTCTCTGGGTACGTGGGGCCTACCCCAGATGGTCGGTAAATTCTACGCCATCAAGAGCAGCGATGCCGTACGCAAGGGCGCCATCATCTCGACGTTCTTTGCTGTTATCGTTGCTGGCGGAAGCTACTTCCTCGGCGGATTCGGCCGACTTTACGAGTCCCAGGTGACCTTCAATCCCACGACCGGCGCACCCGTGTACGACTCGGTGGTGCCCTCAATGCTCTCTACCCTTCCCGACCTGCTCATCGGTCTTGTGGTCGTGCTCGTGCTCTCGGCATCCATGTCGACGCTCTCGTCGCTCGTCCTCACGTCATCGTCCACACTCACCATCGACCTTATTCGCAATCGCGTAGCACGCAACATGGACGAGAAAGGCCAACTCTTTTGCATGCGCATCCTGCTCGTGGTCTTTGTCGCACTTTCTGCGTTCATCGCACTGTGGCAGTACACCTCCCCCGTCAACTTTATTGCCCAGCTCATGGGCATCTCGTGGGGTGCACTTGCCGGCGCCTTCCTCGGGCCGTTCCTGTGGGGTCTTTACAGCGGCAAGATCTCGCGTGCCGCCGTCTGGGCAAGCTTTGTTATGGGCGTAGGACTCACGACCTCAAACATGTTCCTCGGATTCATTGATTCGCCTGTAAACTGCGGCGCCATCGCCATGCTGCTCTCGCTGGCCATCGTTCCATTGGTCTCGCTTGTTACACCTGCGGTTCCGTTTGAAATCAATCCCAAACCAAAATCCAAACGATTGCGTGTGGTCAAATAAACGAATCACAAGAACCACTGAACGGCGGACGAGAGACAACCTCTCGTCCGCCGTTCGTTTTTCTCGTACGACTTTGCTGTCTTTTTTAATCCTTTTTATGCAAGCATAATCTGTGCGCCAGACTGCTCAAGATGATGACGCAAATCCTCGTCAATTCCTTGGTCGGTGACGACGCGCAAGGTGCTGTTCGAGAGTCTGAGCGGCACCGCACTTCGAAGACCAAACTTCTCTGATTCCGTCACCAGGACCACCTCAGAAGCAGATGCGGCCATTGCGCGAACGGCTTCCGCCCTCATCTGGTCGGAACTCATGAACCCCACTCCATCAATCCAACCATCAGTACCGATGAACAACCTGTCGACGTAAAACTCAGCTGCACAGGTATGCACGAGCGGACCCACCATCACCTGAGAATCCCGCTGATACGTTCCTCCCAAAAGCGTCACTTGCACATGCCTGCTGTCTCGAACATAGCTCGCTATAAACGCACTGTTGGTTACAATCGTCACGTCTTCCTTGTTGTCAGCAAGCTCGCGTGCCAACAGCGCGCAGCAACTACCGCTTTCTATCATGACCGTATCGCCATTTTGCACGAGCGTAGCCGCCACAGATGCAATGCGACGCTTCTCCTCGTAGTGATACGCCAAGCGCCCTCCCACATCATTGGGATTCGTGAGCGTTGCAAATCCGTGTATGCGTTGGACCAGTCCCTTGCTTTGCAAGCCATCCAAATCCTTGCGCACCGTCACTTCCGAAACGCCCAGCCGATTCGAGAGGCGAGCCACCTCGATCTTTCTCTCCGCCGAAAGCATTTCGAGTATTGCATTGTCGCGCTTTGACATAACTGGTTCCCTCACGTTTGAATTTAATTCACATGCATTGTAAACCTGAAACGAACTTGTATACCATCATTTTACAATGCTAGAACGCGTCCCAGGTTTTTCGTCTGGAATCCTGAGCTGGAATTGACTTTCGTGAGGGTTTTTCAGCCACACAAATCCCAGTTTCGGCTCAAGACGACCGGCTTTGAGCCAGAATCCCTTTTCATGTGGCTTTTTGAGCTGAGAATGGCTTTCGTGTGGCGTTCCGATCCTCACTAAACGCGATTTCGGCTCAAGGGACGAACCCTCAATCGCAGCCGTCGGTGTTGCCTACACATGGACGGCAAATGGGGCTGGCTTCCGGCCTAACCGCCGCCCCCTTGCAAGCATTGGGCGCACCAAGCTAGGGGGAGCCTCCCGGATCGACGCCTGCCAGTTTGCCATCTGAGTCTGAGCAGACTAACTCGTGTCTACACCGATGAAAACTAAACGAGAGTGTCTCCGCACTCATACATTCTTTGATATAGTTCAAGTTCCTCAACCGTGTCCCGACTCGAGGCAAAATGCACGGAACCTTGCGTGTTCTTCGGATTGAGTTTGCCCCCAGACTCCAAGAGTCGGCGTAGCTGCCTTGCCGTCCCCTCCCCACTTGTAAAGAACGGCACGTCACCAAGCACGGCGCGAATCTGGGGTGCCACAAAGGGATAGTGCGTGCACCCAAGAACGACCGCGTCAACGTTGCCCGCATATGAGCCTACCAGCGAACGGAGTAGCTCTATTACGTCGGGGGCATCCAGATGCCCCTTCTCGATGCGTGCTGCCAGACCTTCGCATGGCACGGACACCACGTCCGCTTTGCTCCCCCACTCACGCAAGAGGTCTTGGAACTTTTCCAGCCGAACCGTCATAGGTGTCGCCATCACGAGTACGCGACCGTTACGCTCGGCAAGCACAGCGGGTTTGAGCGCTGGCTCGACACCGACTATGGGGATGTCGTCGAACTCCGATCGGAGCTCGGCAGCCGCTGCAGACGTCGCTGTATTGCATGCTATGACAATGGCCTTGCATCCAGCCTTGTGAAGCTCGCGCGCGATGTCAAACGAAAGCGCACGAACCTCATGCGTGGTCTTTTCTCCGTAAGGGGCATTTGCAGAATCGCCAAAGTACACAAATCGCTCATTGGGCAGTTCACGGACCAACTCGCGCAATATGCTTATGCCTCCCACGCCCGAGTCGAACACTCCAACGTAGCCTTTGTACTCATCTGCATTCAACGTATGACCTCCCTTTGTCGCTCTACATGGTACACTAGCGCGCGTTGCAACTCCAACGAAAGGATTTTCATGAGCAACGAAGGAAAGCAAGTCAAGGTCCACTATGTAGGCACCCTCGACGATGGCACCAAGTTTGACTCCTCTCGCGACCGCGGTGAACCGCTCGCGTTCACCTGCATGGCAGGACAGATGATACCCGGCTTCGACACCGCCGTTCGCGATATGGCCGTTGGTGATACCGTCAACGTTCGTCTTGAGCCGAAGGACGCATACGGAGAACGCCGTATGGACATGGTGCAAACACTGCCCATCGCGACGCTTCCAGGAGCCGAGAAACTCGAAGTCGGCCAGCGCGTCATGCTGCGCTCCGCAATGGGTCAGCCACTTCAGGCCACAGTTACCGACAAAAACGATCAGGCGATTACCTTCGACATGAACCACGAGATGGCCGGTAAGGCACTCAACTTCGAAATCGAGCTGCTCGAAGCGCGATAGAAGGCTTTGGGTCACGGCTCTCCGGCATTCTCCAAAGAACCACGGACGGATCGGTTACCGCGCTCATTTTGTCTTTGCCTTGCCACGTTCGATTGGTTCTCGCTGTTCGCGGGAGTTTGGGATATGTCCCCGTGCTCAGGCAGTCCTCGCCAGGTGGGGGCGGCGGTTATGCGCCTGTACTCGAACAGTCCTCGGCTTCGCCTGCGGAACTCGTGCAGGCACATAACCCCCGCCCCCACTCTGCTGCGGAACTACACGGTGGACATACCCCTACGACCCCGCTCCTATTTCCAGCCGGAATCGAATACCTTACACAAATCCCTTGTCGACTCTTACGCAATTTGGAGTGAAAAACGCCATATAATAATATTGTCGACGAAGGGAGTACCATGTATTGCGACAATTGTGGAGCCGAGCTCGATCGCGGCCAAGCTTATTGTACGAAGTGTGGTATGGCCGTCCAGCAGACGTACGTCAATCAGCCTGCAAATCCCACGCCTGCGTATCAAGCCCCACCAACGCAGAACAACTCCACCGTGCCTATTTTGGCAGTAGTGTGCACGGTTCTCGCAATGCTGGTAATTGGGCTAGGTCTCGTTGCGGGAGGTGTCGTCAAAATCGGCGACTCGAAAGCCGCGAAGGTTGAACAAGCCGCTGCCAAGTCTACTTCCACGCCGGAGAAAAACGTTGAGAGCACGAGCACTTCCTCCTCGAAGTCGAGCGACAGCGAGCACAGTGAAGGATCGTCTTCGTCCAGCTCTAGTTCCTCGAACTCTGTCGCCACTCCAGAGCCGGCACCAACACCTGCGCCCGCACCGTCAAATCCACCCCGCAGCTCTGGAAATTCCGGTTATGTGCTTCCCGATAGTGCCTCTAGGTACTATTCCGCAAGCGAGTTAAGCGGGTATGACAATTGGACACTCTATCTCGCGCGGAACGAAATCTATGCCCGCCACGGCAGGGGTTTTGTACGCGAGGACTTGCAAGAATACTTTGGAAACTGTTCTTGGTATACCCGCCGCATCGAGCCCGACGACTTCGTCGAGAGGGAACATTTTAACGATTACGAATACCAGAACGCCCTCACAATCAGAAGCGTTGAGGAATCGCGCGGGTCACCGTATCTGTAGACAAGACACATTCCACACTGAACGAGTGGTCCCTCGGCCGAGATGAACATAGCTCGCCCTCGGCAAAGAGCAGGTTCCGCTCTTCCTTGTCGTCCGCGACCCACTGGAACATACGAACGCCGTCGCACTCGCGCGTGATGGTAATGGTGTAGCCCGATTCATACTCAGGCGCAAGGTCAATTGCCGCCTGGCCTAAAGCCAGTGCCTCGTAGGCACCAAAACTTGTGGGATACCTCAGCACGCGCTCCTGGTCGAGCAGCATCGGATGCATCTCCTTCTCCTCCTCGCGGTACACCAGGTTGTACATGTCCTGCATCGAGACGAACTTTGCCCAGCCGCGGGCCTCGGCAATCATGTTCATCTTTAGGAACTGCCAAGCGTACATGGCTGACGCCCCGATATAGACGACCTGATGGCCGAGACCATGGCTGCCTATGCGGCGGCATGGCGCATGCGCACGGGTCACCTGCGTATGCCGGAGGACATAGCGCAAATCACGCGTGAGTTCTTCCTGTTTAACGCAGAGCAAGACGAGCTTTTTGAGGCCATTACCTGCGACCCGTCGTGGGATGCGGTGCAGCGCAGGTTGCAAGACGACGCGAGCGGCGAGCATGTGGAGCTTGTACCCGAAGGCTACACGCCCGAGCGCTGGCACCAGGTGTACGCGTGGCAGTCGGGCGCGGTGCTCAACATGTACCGCACGTGGGTGGCGGACGGTAAGGTCATCCCCGTGGAGGAGCTCGTCGAACTCGCCGTCGGGCTCGTCTGCCACGGAATCGACTCGCTTGCATAAGGGGCACCAGTAATGCTTCGACCGGCTGGGCGATCGCGTGACTCACTGGATCCTGGTCAACCAGATCAATATGGTGGCGCACGAGGGATTCAACCACCTGGGCGTGCCCACCGACGAGACTCCCGACCCGCCACCCGGGTCCACCTCGGCTCTTACCTTCTGCAAACGTGGACTAACGGAAGGATACGTCATTAGCCTTCCGTAAGAGGACAGAAGACGGCCACCAAAGCAAGATATGTCATTATTCGTTAGCATGGCAATGGATAAACGATAGGCATTTGTTATTGTTTGTGGGGGCGCGTACGATTGAGTCATCCAGAATTCGACTCATTTGGGAGACGCGCATGAACATAGTCATTCTCAACGGGAGTCCCCGTCCCAAAGGAAACACTGCAGCCATGGTCGCCGCCTACCGCGAGGGGGCGGAGGCGGCTGGTCACACCGTCATCGTGTTCGACGTGTGCCGCATGCGCATCGCGGGCTGCCTCGCCTGCGAGCACTGCCACCAGAAGAACCCGCGCGCCTGCGTACAGGCCGATGACATGCGCCTCATCTATCCTGCGCTCGATGAGGCCGACATGCTGGTGCTCGCCTCGCCCGTGTACTATCACGGTCTCTCTGGCCAGCTCAAGTGCGCAATCGACCGCATCTACGCCCCAGGCTATCCGCGCCGACTGCGCAAGGCCGCCCTGCTGCTGAGCTCGGGTAGTAAGGGCGTATACGATGGTGCGATCTACACATACCGTCACTCGTTCCTAGGCTGGCTACACCTGGAAGACATGGGCGTCTTCACTGCCGCCGGCGATCAGAACAAGTCGCACGAGCTGCTTTCCCAGCTACGCGAGGCCGGCGCATCTCTCGCCGACCCCGACGACCACAACGTTCCACGGCTTGTGATCCGCTGCGGCGACGTCGAGGTCAAGGCACCGCTCAATCAGACGCAGGCGGCGCGCGACCTCATGAACCGTCTTCCCCTTACCGTCGTGGGCCACGACTCGGGCGTGGACTATTGCTGCGAGCTTAAGGAGGGCGACTTCGACGAGGACGAGAAACAGCAGGGCTGGAACGACGGCGACATAAGCGTGGTGGGCGGATGGTTTGCGATTCTGCACAGTGGACAGGAGGAGTCGGCCGCGTATAGGGTCATGGTGGTCGCACACCTAGAGGAGAAGGACAACGAGCTCGTGCGCACACTCCCCCACGACACCACCTTCGGGCTCAGTCTGGAGGAGCCCTGGCATGAACGCTAGAACACGTATCGCGCGCCTCGTCTGCGCGCTGCTCTGCGCCGCAACCCTAGCAGCCTGCGGCGCGACCCCCGAGGCCGCCACTCCCACAGCAAGCGAAAAGACGCAAGAGGCAGCCCAAACGCAAGGGGTGGCGGGGACGAAAGAACCGCTTGAGACGTCAGAACAAGAAACCGAGGAAAGCGAGGCAGCAATGAAAACCATCACGATCACAGTAAACGGCCGGAGCTTTGAGGCGGAGCTGGAGGACAGCGACCTTGGTCGCGCCTTCATGGCCATGCTGCCTCTCGAGCTCGACATGTCCGAGCTCAACGGCAACGAGAAGTACCACTACCTAGACACGCAGCTGCCCAGCAACCCAAGCCGCCCCGGTCGCATCGAGGCGGGCGACCTCATGCTCTACGGTTCTGATTGCGTGGTGCTCTTTTACCAGAGCTTCGACACGAGCTACAGCTACACGCGTATCGGTCGCCTTACCAACGCCGAAGGTATCGCCGAGGCAGTTGGCACGGGATCGGTAACTGTGACATTTGCCTAGTGGCCAACAAGCATCACTACGGTTGGAAAAAAGCGCTCCCTGCTTCGGTGACCGAAACAGGGAGCTCCGTTCTCCCCACGCATAGCCGCTCATCGACTGACGTGGACATCGCTCTCTAAGCGATGGCGTACTAGATTGCCAGACCCGCGGCGTATGCCTCCTTGCCAGCCACGAGCGCGTTGCCAGCCTTGATGGCGCTGCCGACTACCTGCACGTTGTCGCAGACCCTGCGTGCCACGTCCTCGAGCGGGTTGCAGGCGCGATATCCGAAGCCAGAGACGACCTGGCCGGCAGGCAGCTTGTGCTCGCCCTTGGCATCTTCGTACACCACGCCGTCGGCCTCGATTGCCTTCACCGTGGCTCCCGTCTTCCACGCGACGCCGTTCTTCACCATCATCTCGATGAGGCACACCTTGGTGAAGGGCATCATGTCGGTGAGGATGTCGTCCTGCATCTCGAGCACGGTAACGGGCACGTGCGGGAGCAGCACCTCGGCGATGTACTCCGCCGTCTCGCATCCCACCTCGCCGCCGCCGCACACGACGATGGGCGCGTCTTTGATTTCCACCTTGCCGAGCAGCACGTCCTCGGCGGTGGCAACGTTGGCGCCATCAATGCCGGGAACGGGCGGCACCAGCGGCTTGGCACCCGTGGCCACGATGATGGCATCCGGAGCAAACTCGCGCATGGCGTCCTCGTCCACCTCGCAGCCCAGATGCACGGGCACCTCAAGCTCCTCGAGGCTCTTGCGCAGGCTGCTCACGAACGTGGAGAGCTCGCCCTTGCCCACCGGGAACGCCGCCGAGCGGAACTGCCCGCCCAGGTGCTTGCGCGCCTCAAAGACCTCGGGCTTGTGGCCGCGCAACGCGAGCGTCTCGGCAGCGATGAGACCGGCCGGACCGCCACCAATGACCATGACGCGCTTGGCCTCGGCGACCTTGGCCAAGTCGTTCTCGAACTCACGACCACAACGCGGGTTGACCAAGCAGCCGGCTTGGTCGTCCATAAACAGCGGCATCTCGCAACCCTGCAGGCAACCGATGCAATAGCGGATGGCCTCGGTGCGTCCTGCCTTTGCCTTGGCGGGCAGGAACGGGTCCGCAAGCGAGCCGCGGGCCATGCCGATGAAGTCCGCCTTGCCCATCTTGAGCAGCGTGTCGGCCATCTTGGGATCGTTGATGCGATTGGCCAGGATTACAGGGATGCTCACGAGGTTCTTGACCTGCTGTGCGCGCTCCATGTTGAGGGCATGATCGGTGAACATCGGTGCGATGATTTGGTCCTTGGGGTGCGAGGCATACATGCCGTTGGAGATGTGCAGTGCGTCAAAGCCAATCTCCTCAAAATGGCGGCAAAGCTCATAGGTCTCGGCCTCGGTACGACCGCCCGTCACGAAGTCCATTGACGAGAGACGCACCTGAATGGGGAAATCTGGCCCCACCTGAGCGCGCATAGCAGCAAGAATCTCGTCCACGATGCGTACGCGGTTGTCGAAGCATCCGCCGTATTCGTCCACGCGACGGTTCACGGCAGGAGACAGGAACTCCGCGAGCAGATAGCCGTGAGCGCAGTGCAGCTCAACGCCATCGTAGCCCGCATCCTTGGCGCGACGCGCTGCGGTGCCAAAGTCCTCCACGAGCCGGTGAATCTCGTCGACGCTCATCTCGCGAGCCTGGAACTGGCACATGGGATCCTTGGTGGGGCTCGGCGCCACAGGCGTCTCGCCACCGTTGGCGGCCGGCGTCGTCTGGCGGCCAGGATGATACATCTGGGCAAAGATCTTTGAGTCGTACTTGTGCACGGCCTCCGTCACGCGACGGCTGCTGGCGACGTGCTCCTCCTTCCAGAAGCCGGGAATGCGGCTGTAGCCTTTGCCCGCCGGCTGCACGCAGTAGTCCTCGGTGATGATAAGACCCCAGCCGCCCTTGGCTTTCTCTTCCATGTAGGCCACGTACTGGTCAGTGATCATGCCGTCATAGGTGCAATAATTCATGACCATCGCTGGCACCACCAAGCGGTTGGGAATCTCGCACGTACCGATCTTCATGGGTGAAAACAGGGTTTCCAGCTTCATAAGACATCCTCTCCTCAGTGCGTTTACCGTTAGGGTTAGCATAAGGGTGGGGGTAACCCCCAGGTCAACAGACCAATGTGGAACGACGGATATGTGAGGGGCAGTGGTCATGCGCTACACGCAAAAGGATCTTTGCCGGGCATTCGACATAAGGCGCGACACGCTGCGACATTACGAGCGGCTAGGCATCATTCGGCCGCAGATAGACGCCAAGAACGGCTACCGCTACTACGACGACTGGCAAATCAACCTCTTGTGGGAGTGCAAGCGTTATCAAGCCATGGGATTTAGCCTTGCGCAGGTGCACGACATTCTTCACCATAGCTCATTAGCCGAAGTCGAGAGCTCGGTCAATACGCGCCTAGGCGAGATGGAGCGTGAGCTCGCGTACAGGACCATGGCGCTCGAATGTATGCGCGCGTTTAGAGAGAAGCTCCGCGACGTGGAGGAACGCCTGGGACGCTACGAGATGTGCACGTTTCCTGCGGCGCGCTTTGTGGCACGTAGGGAAGTGCATCACCTGCTGTTGGACGAGCATATGAGTGAGGCAGGCAGCTTTGTAAACCAAAACCAAGCGGTGTGCCTTCCACCCATGGCGTGCTTTCCCGACGCGCATGAGGAACGCTACTTCTGGGGTATTGCAATGACGGTGGACCACTACGAGACGCTCGGTGGCCCGAAGGACGGATTTGTCGAGCTTTCTGCCGACAGGGCACTTACTACCTGTGTGGATGCTGGCGAGCGCTGGGGATTTGGACAGAGGCTCTTTGAAGGACTGCTCGGCGAGGCCGAACGGCTGGGTGAGCGGCCTGTGGGACCACTGTATGGTCTACTGCTGTCTAGGACGTACGACGCCTCGGGCTCGTATCATCGCTATGTAGAGGCGTGCCTTCCTTTGGTTGACTAGCTAGTAGCTGTGTAGCCAAGGGGGATACTCCTCCAATGTGTCAAAGGGGGCAAGACCAACTCGCCCCTTTGCCACCTCATCGAGCTCGGATTGGTCTTCCATCCTCCCCACCGACGCAAGCACCTTCTCGGCTTTATTGTTCTTGTCAGTCATCCACGGTTCGCCGCTGCGCCGAACAGGGCGGCTTTCTCCCGAATGTCCATCTCCGGGCCTGCGGCATTTCCGCGCCGTCGAAGTCGTCGAATACGAATTCTCGGAGTGCGTCCTCGCCCAGTATCCCTTGGGTGGCCCTCTCGCACACGGCGGGATCGGTTAGGACAAGCCGCGCGAGGACGGCGTCGACCTCGCCGTTATTCCAAGCGTGGTTATTGACGACCAGCTTGTCCACCGCCGCGAGCCTAATCGTGTCCGACACAGACGAGGTCGCTACCGTGACAAGAGCTGAGCGCAGGTCGTCCTCCGAAACCATATTGCTCTCGCAACGAATGCCGAGCTCTCGTAAGGCCCCGGCGCGGCGCTCGTCGGCGATGCCTTCGTCGAGCGCTAGCGCCGTCAGCGACTGGGCGTCTTCGGCGCCTTGCTAGATCGTCCGCCATACCCGGTCCGAGTACCTTGACGCGCTCGAAGCGACGCGCATCAGAGCATCGGGATCGTTGATCCTGTTGAGCGCGCCGATCCGATAGTCGCTCACCCCTCGCGGAATAGGGTCGTCCACGACCAGCTGGGCAAGCACGAACTGGTCGGCAATCTGCTCGAGCGCGGCTCTCTGCACGTCATCCCGAGTCGATTCCCGCACGAGGGAGGCGAGGAGCGTTTGGTCGTTCATACGGTGTATGGCGGCGGTTATCGTGGCGCTCCCACTTGCACCTTTTGCGATTCTCATCAGCCGACCTTGATCGGCTAACTTATTGACGGCAGCAAGGGACACCTCTGCATGAGGCGCTCCGATCGCAGCTCGCATCAACAGCTCTTCGCGCACCCGGCCCACCGCCCGATAGTCATGGTGGTCGCGCGAGTGGATGATGAAGTTGTTGTCCACTGGCTCGGGAGGGGGCGTGATGACCAGCTTGGCGTGGACGTCCCGCTCGGCAGATGCTCACTTCTACCGATACCGCATCTAGCAAGGCCCCGTGGCCGCGTCATGTGTCCCTACACAAGTACGTATCTCGCTTGTGCAGATCAATCAGTCCGCCACGAAGGGCCACGCGGGCACCCTCGAGACAGAATCGTTCCTCGTGTAGGCCAAGCCCCAAGAGGAGGCCGCTTTTCCGTCTTTACACCCCCACATCACACGCCACGCGAAGCAAGGCGACCATCTCTTCCTCGTGACGCTGGCAGGCGCCGCTCTTCCAGTCTTCGCCCTCCCCCGTTAGCCGTGCCATTTCGCGCAGCTTGAGGCTGCCTTTGGCGATCATCTCCTGAAAAGTGGCTGCCTTGGCCATTGGGTTGAGGTTAGAGAACCTGGAGTTGACGTTGCGCTGCACTAGACAGAGGTTGCCCAAACGGTCGACCTCGCTCCAGCGCACAAAGGTATCGTCGGAGGGATTCTGCGGGTACCAGTGCTCCACGGAGGTACGGAACTCAAAGACAAAGTCATCGTCGCTCCCCCTACGCCACAGCAGATAGTCGAGATAGTTCAGCACCACATGTGGTGTATTCACACCGAGCGACCAATCCCCCACTTCCACGTAGTCTCGAACAGAGTCCCTAGCGCATGCCTCAACAGCGTCTGCGAACGTATGCCAATTCGCCATGCCGGGATTACGCATGAGCTGGGTCAGCAAACTCGTAATCCAATGCATGACCTTGGGAGAGGTATACGAGACTCGCAGGCACGACTCCAGCATCAGCACTCGGCGACTGGTCCTTTCCGATGTGGTACCACGCTCACGCCATCTGTTTTTAAAGCGTGAATTCCTGCAATAGTGGCCATTGCCCGTAGCGCGTAGGATCTCCTTGAGGCTCCACTTCCCCTCAAGATCACCACCCACATACTCACGCTTGATGATGCATCGATCAAACAGATAGTGCACTTGCAAGAGGCACTCTGCAAATGCCATCGAGAAACGAGCCCTGTCAACAGGCAGGCTCTCCCAAAGGCCATCATCGACCACGTGTTCAAAGGATGCCTTAAGTCGCCTATCGTCTAGCAGGCTGGGAAGAAGCTGTTCCTCCGAATTATGCGCCGCAATGCCATTAACCGCCACGAACACCTTGAGTACATGCAGCAAAAAGTAACGGAAGTCAATGATGCTATCAAAGCGCGCAGGCTCGTCACTCGCTACGCCCTCTGCAACAGAATCATCGCCACGGGTAGCAACAATCTCCCTGATGCCCAGATCCATGGCTTGTGTGCCGCCACCCCATTGAACCGAGGAAATACGTTTGTGGGATGGAAACTGATCATAATTCCATCCAAAGAGTTCCACCCTAGCTTTCATGCCGAATCTCAGCTGGACATATCCGGACATATCGGAGCAAGCATCCCAAATTGAGACAAACTTTGCGGAATCCGCACCAGAGAGCGGCTCCATAAGCCATGCCTTTAAAATCTCATGCTGCTCCAACTGTTCTCCGCGCGTGTTCATGATCTCGAAGTAATGGTTGAGATTTGTACCAACGGGCACCTCGATACGGTAGAGTCGGGTTCGAGCCAGCTTACGTTTAAACGCATCCAGCTCTTCACTCGTCATTCTCTCGATTCGCTCCACAACCACGCGATAGCCACTCTCGATGTTGGACTCAATCATTCCGTCCTCGATCCTTGCTGCAGTATCGAGGTCGGTCAAGTGCCTGAGAGTGTACCTAGACTTATCGCGACAGGAGAAAGAAAGAGCTGGAACATCATCAACACTAACCTGCTCTCCAAGCGCCGACAGCAGTAGGAAAAGCGTGGTCAGACGCTGTTGCCCGTCAATGACCTCCCAGGCACCATCGAGCTTATGCCAGACCACGAGCGAGCCAAGATAGTAGCCACGCTCGTCATCATCGGGAAGATCGTCCACATCATCCACGAGCTGCTCGATGTTCCGTTCTCCCCACGCGTAGGGTCGCTGATAGAGCGGAATCTCGTAGCGCTCACCCCTGGTAAAGATATTGCCACCATCACCGTCCAGAATGGTGAGTTCGGGAACGTTCGAGCTAGTCATCGCGAGCTACCCCCAGATAGTTCGAGTAGGAACGTACAAAGCTCACGCCTTTCGCTGTTCATGCCTTCGTGCGGACCCCTCGTCCGAACAATAACGTCAGCGATTTCAGTATGACTGCGAGCCCTTGCAATCTTGTAGAACATCGGAATCGCATTGGTATACGGACTTTTCGCCCGATCTCCCACAGCATATTTGTTGATGGTGTCAAAGCCCAGTGCTTGCATGTCGACCCTAACCATCAGCGCCCACGTAAAGAGCTTGCGGATAGCTCGAACATCAAAGTTGTGAAATCGGTCGTAGTAGGCAAAAAGCACACAGCGAAACAGGTTGCAAGCATGTCTGAATCCTGCCGTAGGGCTTTTGCGATTCATCATCTCGCGGATACTCTGGAGCTCCGAGTTTTCGTTGAGCTCATGTACCAAGTCGTCATGCATGCTGAGGTAGTGCTCAGCCATAAGGAAGAAGTCGTTGCCCTCAATAAAAGGCTCGCCAATTTGGAAGCAAGGCGCCGCCCTCCTTGCGCGCGCTGCATAGGAGTAGCCACTACGCTCTGGAACGCCCTTATAGACGTCAATCTCCTGTGCGGTGAACGGCCTCGTCCTCTCCCTGAGTTCCCAGTTGCCAATCGGGAAGAGATACCATGCAAAGAGGTCGCGGACCTCATCTGAACTGAATTCCTCCCATCGTCTAACCACGTGCCGCATAGCGTAGGGATCCTCGCGCATAGCCCGCAGATGATACGCCTTTAGAAGGTCGTGGGGATCGAGGCTGCGCCCTCGCGTGTTCTGCGAATCAAAGAGCTGGAAAGCCTCCTCCACGCGATTTACCGTGATGACCACAGCCTCAAGTGTGTCGGAGAAGGCCGCCTTTGCTTTACGCCACCACTCCTCAGGTTGGTAGTCAACCCAATCGGCAATAAACACATAGTTGGTTCGTAGGTTGTGCTGAGTCTCGCTGTCAGAGAAAACAGCCTCGCTCAACAACGGAAAGCTAGCATCAGGGTCCAGATAAAGCATTAGCAGCAGGAGCGACAGTATTCGCTGCTGCCCATCGACAATATCCAAACAATCGCCCAAATCGTTGCGGTGAAGAATAACCGTGCCTATGCGATATCGGAAATCAGTAATCATGTCCGCTTCAGAAATAGCGGTATCGATATCACCTAGCAGGGCAGCAACATTCCGCGTCGTCCACCTATACGGCCGTTGATATCCCGGTATATGCAGACGCATGGAAAGCAGCTGCTGCACGCTCACGATCTCTGCTGCCATAGCCTATCCTTCCAGCAGTTTTGGGTCGTCAAGCAGGGCGATCAGCATGTTCATGCTCTCGTCAATCTTCCTAAGGTCCACGTAGAACATGTCTACCTGCACCCCATCAGGGCTTACGCGTTTACCGCTTCGCAAAAGCCCTGATCTCCGCACACCTTTATGCCAAGGGTAGAGCAGAATCACATGCTGCATATCGTTGTGACCCTTGCGAAACCTCCTGCCGTATGCGTACATCTGGTACATGTCAGTAACGCCAAGGTCGCGCACGCCGTTTACGCGTTTCCATTTGGTGTCAAGAACCACATTGCTCCCGCTGTTGTTGACGCAGAGTATGTCTGGCCTCAGCGCAATACCGCGTTCATTAAAGAGCCACTTGCCTCGTGCTTGCAACTCTACACTTCTGAGAGCATTGGCCTGCAAGGCAATCTTCCTCAGGGTCTTGCCAACATATCCCTCAAATACTTTCTCCATGGGAAAGAGCAGCGCCATCGCGACGTTCCTTCCCCTAAACATCGAGAAGCTCTCGCCCTTGAGAAACACGCGGCACCATGCGAGCAGGGTCTCATACTCTCGCGTAGTGCGATCAATCACACAACGCGAAAAGTCTGCATCTACGTTGTGCGAAAGGCTCACCCCGTCGAGCGCTTCAAAGAGTTGCGTTGCCCTCCGCTTATTGCCGGCACTTCTACTCCTGTTCTTGAGGAGTCGTAACGTGGACTTCATGATGCGGTTCTCGGGCCTGTCGATGACATACTCATCGTACACGAGACTGAGGCGTTCGGCGTGCACCAACCCCTCCCTCGTCTGTCGCGCGAAGTCGATTCTCCCACGCATGACCGACTCACGAGACCGCACCTCTTTATAAGTGGACTTAATCCCACGCTTGATGAGGTTCGAGCACTCTTCTAGAAACATCGAGACGAATGCTTCGAACAGAGGTGTTCGGTCATCTGAGACATGCGCCCTATTCATCGACCTAAAGGACGTGTCTGTTCCAAGGTCGGCAAGCATCCTAAGAAAAACCGACCTGCTTTCCTCATCGGTGCCAAAGTCAATCTTTGGGAGCACTTCAACCTGCAAGCCGCTTTCGAGCTCTATGACGCCTACGTAGTTCCGAAGCTGCAGCGCCTCACCAACACCCGCAGGTGAGCACAGCCGCATAAGCTCGACTGCCTCATCCCCCTCGAGATTTCCCAGCACAAAGTCTCTGAGCGCCCCAAAATCGTCATGTGATATGACGTGGCACGCCTCTCGTGAAACGCGGCGCGTTACGAGATAGTCGTATTCGTGAACCACTCTGTAGTTCTCGGAGGCCAAAAGCCTACTCCTCGCCTTCGAGTTGGTAGATGCGACGGTAGGCATCCGCCCCATCTGGTGCTGATTTCAGCTTGTAGAAACGAAGACTCCCGTAGGCATTGTCATCCAGCGACCAAAATACCTTTTCGCTGCCCTTGACCTCGATAAAGTCCTTGCTCGCAGCACCAAGCACCGAAGCAATCTTTGAGTAATCATCATAGAAGTACTCTTGGAGCAGAGGCATGACCTTGTTCTCAAAGATTCTTTGTAAGCACTTTACCGTTGCGCTTTCCTTGAGGTCCATAAAGATTGCGTGTCCCAAGGTATGCTCGCGGTCGTACAGAAGCTCAATGCGCTTGTTCATTATGTCGAGCATCTCCGCGACGTTCACACCTTCTACGTCAAGCTCAGAGAAGAGGCTCGAGTCCGGCATTACTTCCTCAAAGTCGAACCTGCGCCGAAGTGCCGTGTCCATGAGCGCAATCGATCTGTCCGCGGTATTCATAGTACCAATCACGTAGACGTTCGTGGGGACAGAGAATTCTCTGCCCGAGTAAGGAAGCGTGACCGACAACTCCTCTGGCTCTCCCTTGCGCTTGCTTGGTTCAAGTAGCGTTATGAGCTCACCAAAGATCTTGGAGATGCTCCCACGGTTAATCTCGTCGATGATGAACACATAAGGCAGCCGCTCGCGCTTCTTAACTTCCGCCTTGGTCACCAATCCCAGTTCCTCAACGAGCTGGGAAGCGCTGATCCGACTCAGCTCGTAGATTGTTTGGAGGGTGATGCCTTTTCCACCGTTCATTTCACGGAATGCAGACTTTTTTATACCGCCTATCCATTTCGCTGAGCGATACCTCATGGCAGCTTGCAGCTCTGGCTTCCACTCGAAGTCACCAGTCACTACAGCCACACCATACTCATCCCCAGAGCCACCAGGCGAGACCACAAAGTCACCGGGCTGCATCTCGTCTTGGAAGGCGGACAAGGTTTTCCTACTTGCGTCCTTTATGTCATCGGTCGTAGCGACGTCATCGGGCTTAATGTCGTCCCAACCAAGCCTGAGGCACCCGTCTTTGCGGCATCGCTCATAAAGATCGGGAACCCCGCTTGTCGTTAGTCCCATCTTCCAGACGCGAGGATTGGGATTGGAGTCGTACTGGGGAACCTCAGACGCTGAAATCGACGAAACCATGTTTTCTGCTTCCCGGCAGAACTCACGGAACACACCCTCCCTAAGCGTGTAACCCAGTGTTCCATCATCATCGAGGTTCGGACGAATCCCTTCTATGAAGTCCTCGTAACCAAAGGATTGATGGAAGGTCGTGAAGCCGATCCTCTTGCTGGTTCGGAGCTCCCGGTAACGCGCGTAAACCTCCTCACGTTTCTCGGGATCGTTCATCCTGTCCAAAACGATATCGACGTCCTTTCCATCACAGATTGCAACTGCATAGGCCTTGGTCTGATACGTTTTACCCGTACCGGGAGGTCCGTAAAGAATCAGATTCTTTGAATACTCAACCGACGGAGCAACCGGAGATTCTTCTTCGGAATCCTCTTCTTCAAAAGGCTCGTCATCATCTTGCCACTTGCCCATGTAAGAGTGACAGTAATACGTAATGTCTTGCACGAGCATATGGTGATTGGGATCTGCGAGCCTCTGGCCTTCCGTAAGCATGGAGTCGTTTAGCTCGACGAGTTCGCTGTCGGCAAGTACAACGGTCAGCATTTCGTCACAAAGGGCTTCAAAGTCATAAAACTTTTCGGTTGGGTTTGAGGAGAGCTTGGCCTCGAGGAACTTGGCAACGTCATCTGCGATACTTGGCTTGTAAATGTAGTACCTCTCTGGATACATAAATGCTAAATAGACGCTAACTGCCGAAGGCTTCTGATCCATGGAGTCGAATGTTTTAACTGCGGTGTCGTTGTACTCGTCCATGATTTCGCCCATGGCGGCATCAAAGGACTCATACGCCTGCCTCATATCGTTCGAAGGGTCAAAGAGCGATCTGAATGCACCACGGACAGCATCGGGGTTTTCCGCTGCACACTTCTCTAAGCGAGGGTACGGGTACTCCCAGCCATTACCCAATACAGCCCCCAGTCCCACCGAAGCTGGTCGCAGGGCCTTGCGCATCATCTCTGCGAAGTCATCCGCTTCAATATTCCAGTTGTCATGGAAGTTTTTGGCAAGGCTCCATTTATACGATTCTTGGTCTCCACTCGGCGCTGTACTGCCCCTGAATCGATGGTAGTCCGTCTTGTATGAATCGATAAGTTGAAAGAGATGCTGCCTATTGAAGACTGGTTTGCCACGGTCATTGGTGTAGAGCTGCACAAAAGAAAGGTCATACTGCTTGAGTGCTTCCTGAAGCTCTGGCCGAAGACGATACTCGTAGCGGCGAGTCTTTGCGCTGCCAACGTATTTGCCCTCACATAGTATTGGCCACCACTTGGAGTTTTTTGAGTCTCTGTCAGGTGGCAAATCACAGTCCGTAACCTTAGCCACTTTCTCCGCGGGGGTTGATATATTTGCGACGTAGAAGCCCACACTTTCTCCGTAGCGTTCGGCAAGTGCGGTACAGCTACCCTTGCCGCCGTTATCCATCAACCTTGCGAGTGCCGTGAGGTTGTTTTGCGAGAAGACAGACCTGTTATCTAGGAGCGAGAGCCATTTTTCGGTGTCAATGTTAGGCTGGTAGACCTCCCTCGCCGGCCACCAACCCCCCGCAACAAAAGCGTTGTCGGAAAGCGTGGGAATATCCACCCTCGTTGCTTCCAAGGCGCTTCTCGTAACCTCGAGGTACTGCATACCATCCGGCTGCTTTGTCAGCTTTATGCCGTAGTTTCGATTGAGGTAGTCTCTGTTGACGGAATCAAGGCCAAGGTAGGTGTGGGGACGAATCCAAAACAGTGCGTATGTTATGTTCCACTTAACCTGCTTTTGCACGCGCACAGCATCGAACGCCTTGACGAATTCATCCTGCGTAAGATCACTCGGACTATCAGCGTAATCGATTGCAGCCACAAAGAGGTCCCAGAGGCGATCGACGTCCCCATCCTCTATAACGGAAGGATCACTGTCAAAGAACCACGTCCTCATAGAAAAGCTGAGCGGCACGCCGTCGTAGTCACTCGGCAGCGTGGCATCAATGCCCATCCCCTCAAATATGTGTCCGATGGTTTCGGTACGACTCCTGTTGTTACCCTCGGAATAGCGACCGCGGTTGAACGAGGCAAAGAATGTGAAGGGATCAATCGCAAGGTATTCTGCTGCTCCCCCACCATTTGCGGGAAACTTCACCTTTCCGTCTGAGCCGTCCGGACTAAATATGTCGCAAAAGAGGCTGAGGAAGTCATCCCGACGATCACGGTAGCTGTAAACCTTGTTGGCAATTGCCTCGTAGGCATCAATCCATGTGAACTTATCCGCCATCTCGCGACCCTCCGTAGGTTTTCGTATTCTTCTGGTTCCAACGGCGAATGCTTATGAAGCATCCAGAAGGGAAAGCCTCATAGCATTTGGGAACAATGTGTTACCTTGGCTTGCTTGCGACTGGCAACACGCAATGAACTATTTTAGTCATGAGACTCTGACGATGTGTTAGCTGACAGCTAAATAGCAGTCGATTTGGAAACCCTAGCTTGGGACCGAGCAACTTCTTTGATGATCATCGAGACGTCGTCTTCGTGAGGCAAGGATGCCGCAGGCTGTACGCTACTATTTTGGCGATCGGTGAATCCACCTACGACAGCCTAAAGTCAAAGTAAATGTCCTCTGGCGCCGTGTGCTCCATCGGAGCCCTGAACAGATGCGCGCCGTTGGGCTTCTTCGATCCCTCTATGTACTCCAGCTTTCCCCTGCCGATGTAGGTAAACGGCAATGTGATGCCGTCCTCGTCGCTCACCTTGCGCACGAAGAAGTGCACGGCTTCGGAGTTTTTCAGCTTGTCGAGCTCGCGGGCACTCACATTGGCGACCGTCTCCCACTGGAAGGTGTCCGCATCGAGGTAGCCATCCGCGTACTTAAGGGCGTCCTTCGTGCTGCTGTCCTTTATCACCGTCACGTAGGCGTACACGATACCGTCGTAGATCATCGTCCCCTTTTGTATGTACTCGGGATCCCTCAAGAGCAGCTGCTGCACCTGCCCTTTTCGGTAATGTGACCATAGGTGAAACGGACTTGACGGGTCGGACTCAACATAGTCAATGTCATACTTGCCCAGCCCAAAGGCAAGGAGATCTCGCAGGTACTCGTCCAGCTCCACGTTGATCTGCACGTCATTCAAAGCGAGCGTGTCCGAGTCCTTGCGAACATACCCGTACTTCTCCATATATGACAGGGCATGCTCGAAAGCCGCTTGTTTGTAGTCCTCCACGTTTACGCGCAGATGTCGCTCGATGTTGGAAAGCGAGCTGCTTCCCGCCCCATCGAGGAGCGCCTGCAGAATGAGGTACTCATAGGGGCGCACAATCGGCAGCATATCGGACGCATACCGTATGAGCGCCACTTGCCGCGTGTCGAACGCCGGCAGATCGTCCTCGTTGATGGCCCGCAAGAATCCGTAGTAGGAGCCATTCTTGGTCCCAAACCTCGACTGCATGAACTTAATCAGATCCGGCGCAAAGTCATTGTTGAGGTAGTCAACATGCTGGGGATAGTGCTCCGCGCCGAGGTACTTCTTAAAGTTGAAGTAATCCTGCGCGAGGAACCGCTTGGTATTGAAGTTGACACTGTCAATGTAGGAGAGCACCTCTTTCTTGCTAAGGTCATCAAGGTGAATCTCTACCCCGTACTTCTTCAGCCCGATGCTACTAAAGTCGCCTTTGACCAAATCCGCAACAAGCTTCTTCTCCAGCAGGAAGTTTTCGCTCAGGCCGCCCAGCGCAAAGGCAATCTGTACGCTTCGCTTGTAGTCGTTGCCAATGAAGTCGAGGACCGTCACGTATTCCTTCCCTTCGCACCTGCGGAGTCCACGGCCGAGCTGCTGGATGAACACCGTCTGGGAGTCGGTGGGGCGCAGGAACAAGACCATGTTCACGCCCGGAATGTCGACGCCCTCGTTGAGGATGTCGACGGTAAAGAGGATCTCCAGCTCGGCTGACTCATCCTGCAGATCCTTGTAGGCACGGACACGTTCGCCCGTAGAGTTCTTGCCCGTAAGGTACTGCGTGTGGTAGTAGTCCTCCATCGCCTGCGCCATGCGAATGGCGTGACTCCTATCCCTGCAGAAGGCCAACGCCTTGAGCTTTTGCCCTTGAATCCGGTGCTGCTCGATGTTGCGATGAATGAATTCGCAGTGCTTCTCATCGGAGAACTGCTCAACAAATCGATGGCCTTTCGTGGCCTTGATGCCATACTCCACGAGCTCGTCTCGTATACCGTAGTACTTGAAGGGCACGACCAACCCATTGGTAATCGCGTCGCGAAGGCGCAGCTCATAGGGCACGTTTTGGTCAAACAGCGAGAACACATCGTCGCCGTCCATACGCTCGGGCGTGGCGGTGATGCCAAGCAAAAACTGCGGGTCGAAGTAGTTGAGTATCTTCTTATAAGTCTCCGCCGTGGCATGATGGCACTCGTCGATGATGATGTAGTCCCACTCGTGGGGGTCAAACAGCTCGAGCGAGTTGGCCATGGTCACGTTAGTGGAAAAGACAAAGTCCGCATCCTGTTCCTTGTACTCGCCGTTGTACACGCCAAAGCTCTTGTCGCTTCCAAACACACGCTGGAAAGTCTCGTACGCTTTAAGGAGAATCGAGCCCTCGTGGACGATGTACAGGAGCCTGTGCGGGTTGAAGTTCAGTGCGTCAAACGCCGCGAGGAACGTCTTGCCAGAGCCTGCCGACGCCGTGACCAGCGCCTTCGTGGCGCCCGTGGCACGATACCGATTGAGTTCCTTGAGTGCACGCCGCTGCATGTAGTTGGGCTTGACGTCGGCGTTTGCCACCTGATAGTCCATATCCCACCGCTCGATGGCGTAGTACAAGTGAGCCCTGTATTCCTCGATGAGCTCCTTCGTAAGGGGAAGCGTCCGCTCCCATAGGGAGTCGAACTCATTGAGCGCGGCGGCATAGGTGCAGTTTTGCTTCTCCTCTATTACCGACACATCCCACTCAACGTTCTTCAGCAGTGCGAATACCGTGATGTTCGAGGAGCCGCACAGGAGCTCGTTGTGGTCGGGAAACTCGAAGAGGTATCCCTTGGAGTGGAAGCCGACCGTGTTGCCGTGATGGTCATAGAAGCAGTCCTTGTCGAGGTGACACGAGAACTGCTCTGGATATTTGACCTGCAGATCGTAGAAGAACGCGAGGGAGTCGACATCGGTAAAGTTCTGGTAGGTGGAGGTGATGAGCTGGCCCCGTGCCCCACGTTCCAGAGCAGCCTTGATGTTGGGGGCGATGAGCTTGAGGCCCGGCTTCTTGATAAAGCTCACCGAGAAGCGAAACAAAGTGCAGTGGTCGATGCACTCGCGGAGTTTGTTGATGAACTTGACCTCGGAGCTATTGGAGTAGAACGATGTCGCCATGGTTCCCCCGTCGGTGGAGTGCTCGGATGCTTTATGCGTCAATTCTATTCGTGACCTACCGCCGAGGAAAGATCCACAATCCGATGTGCTGCAGTAGCGTCGCGAAACGTCCGCAACAGTACACACCCCGTCCGAGCTACATGCACTTGCGGCAACAATGCCGTACGATTGCAGCGCGCGCTCTTGACGGACTTCTTCTCCTTGTCGGAAGCGAAGTAGACGTTTTCGCAACCACCATCATGAGAATTGCCATCACGGGCGATTAAGTGAGTAGACTTACTTGCCCAGACACAATCGGAACCGCGATCCCCCTACGCAAGGAGTCAGGCAGGGCAGACGCATCAGCTTTGGACAACATCACAAAGTCGCAGGACAACGCCGTGGAGGACACCTTTAACGTTGCCACCGACCTACGCCTCAAGGCACCCAGGGTAGCCTCGGAGCGACTTGGGAAGGTGGCCAAAGGAACTGGCACCAACGGCTGTTTCTCACCCGTTATCCGTCCACGAACCCCAAGTGCACGGTCGACAGGACGCCAGCAGTTTTAAGATGCCCAGAATGGTATCATTGCCGTAATTCTTTTACGGCAATGATACTGGGAAGAGCCATCATGCTGACTAAGTTTACCGTTTCGAACTATCGAGGATTCAAGGCCCCCGTAACACTAGACCTTAGCAAACCGCGGGACTATACGTTCAATAGCACTAACATCACAAATGGCGTCATTACGAACGTCCTTGTGATAGGACCAAACACGTCGGGAAAGACGAATCTGCTCAAAGCAATCGCCGATGTTCGGTCCAACTATTACCAATCAGCCGGCACGCTCGACTTCGGCACTGATGACTGCTTTGTCAACGCGGATTCCAGCGATGGCACCGCGACCTTCGAATACGAGTTCATGTTCGATGACACCCCAGTTCTGTACCGCTACAAAAAGGGGGCAGACCACCAGATTAGAGGCGAATCCCTTAGACTTGACGGAATGACGGTATTCGACTGCGACCCCACCGGCAAGCTCGTGGATTCGAATCTCGCACTCGTCGGGGCCCAAAACCTCAACTGGACATTCTCTGGCGGCTATGCCAGCGCCCTCGCATATGTGTCCAGCAACACGCCCGTGCAAGCAGACAGTGTGCTGGGGAGACTGCGTTTTTTCACGCAAAGCGTTACCATGGCGGTACACGACGGTTGGGGCTCCTCCAGAACCCTACTGAGCTACCTCGAACAGATTGTCGCCAAGGAACTGGTAGGCGACCTTGAGGAGTTTCTTCGCGACTTCGGTATAGATGAGAAGTTGGTGGTCCTCAACGACGCGGACGGCAGTCGATCGATCTATTGCAAGCACGAGCGTCCTATCCCTTTCGTTCATTGCATGTCGAGCGGGACAAGGACACTCGTGAGCTTGTTCTACATTTATAGGGTTCTTTCGCGGGGCACGCTCTATCTTCTTGACGAGTTCGACGCGTATTGCCACTTCGAACTCGCCGAACGACTCATTAAGTATTTTGGGACCGAGGCCGGTCGCCAAACCATCTCGACCACGCACAACACGAGCCTGACCAGGAATGATGTCATGCGTCCGGACTGCATCTTTATGTTTGGAAGGGACGGTTCGCTCTGCCCCTTGTCTGAACGCACCTCACGTGAGCTCCGGTATGGAAACAATGTCGAGCGATTGCTGCGCAACGGGGAGTTCGACTAGGATGCGTCGCCCAAAGCACAATGTATTGCTCATAGTTGAGGGCGCGAAGGATGAGCCCAGGCTAGTCGACTCGTTGTTTAAGGCCTTCGCTCACGATGAAGAATGGCTCATACATTTGTATGGCACCGTTATCCATGACCTCGTCGCAAAGATCAATAGTGACTATGACGGGGACTACGACAATATTGAAATCCGCAAAGTACTTGTCGAAATGCTTCCCGACGATCAGCAAGCCAAACGAGACAGACTGCTATACACCAAGTTCACAGACGTAATCCTCATGTTCGATTTTGATCCGCAGGATGACCGCATGGACATCGACGGCCTAAGAAAGATGCAGTCGTCTTTCAACGACAGCAGCGATACGGACAAAGGTCTCCTTCTCATTAACTACCCCGCCATTGAATCCGTTAAGGAGGCAGCCGCCCTTCCTTACGAAGTGTATCTGGAAACGTTCACCCAGATGTCAGATATCGACTCATATAAACAAATCGTCAACCAGACGATAAGCGGCTATAGCGGTAGCTATGGCAACTTCGCTACATATGGTGCTGGCCTTCTTGCAAAAGCGATTGCAAACACTGTAGGCAAGGTGCAGCACATGCTTGACGGCTTGGGTATTGAGGAGACATTTCCCTTCACGCATGCGGGAAGCCTGTCTGATTGCTGCTGGAACATCTCCCTTACCGACTTGCTCGACTTCCAGATTCGCGAGTACACGAAAAACGGAAGGGTGGCATCTTGTGGCACAGGCCCCTTTTTCATTGCGGGCTGGAAACGATCACTTGATGGAGCGTGGAAAGCATATTACGGCGATTAATAGCCCGAAGCGCTAGCATGCACCAACCGCATGGCTCGCCAACACGCCCCCCGGGCGTATCCGCTGCAATGAGGTGTTCATAAAGTGACCTTAGAAGTCTTGCGCACGGAAGCCACATGTCTTGCCCGAGCAGCTCTAGGGGTTGTCGCCGCCACCAGTCATTTTTGCGGTACGCAAAAGTGGAAATCTTGCCACCCGATTTGGAGCAGTTATTTCCTAAATTGCGTACACGTCCTTTTTGCGTAGCGCAGAATGAGAAACTCTCAGCGCTCAACAAACGATGCGATCTCCTGCTCTAGGAGGCGAAACACGTTTGCGACCAGATATCCGTCCGCAACTGCGTGGTTTAGCCGGACGCTCACGGGCATGACAAGCTTGCCGCCTTCTTCCCTGTATTTCCCCCAATTGACAATGGGCGCGAAGTACAGATATCCGTCCGGCAGTTCGATGTGCAGGGCGTCGTAGGACAACCACGGTATGAATGACGCGTCAAACCAGTTGGGATGGTTCGCCGCATCCAGCAGGTATTCCCTGGTGCTCTTCGCTTCTTCGATGTCCCGCAAGGCAGCATCATAGAACCGGGCATAGTCCTCATTGAATTCCGTATACACCGGAGTGCAGGTCTCCGTATCCTCGTGAAAGACATGCTGCGTGGGATTAATCACGTCATAGCAGATCAGCTCGTCTGTCTGCCAGAGGTACCCCATCCGATAATCCTCCCGGGAATTGAGAACCTTCGACAGGATATAGAGGAAGTTAATGTAAAACCTCGTCCCGGTCTCTTTGGAATGGCGAACAAGCTCGGTGACATCAACCCTCGCCGTCATGGAAGTCGAGCACTTGCAGTCCTCGGTGAAGTGGCGGAACACTCCCCTTCGGTAGTACGTCTCTTTATCGACTACCTTGTAGTTCATCTGAATCATCTCCACGAATCCTCACGAGAGTGGACCTGCTAAGAAACGGCTTGACGAAGGTGGGTTACCCCGCAAGCGTCATCCCGTCAGATGCGCCCTCGTCAAACCGGATGCCAGCCGCCAAAGACGCGCTGTCACATCACCGCTGCGTCCCAACGCGGCGCCGTCACACCGAGCACCTGCTCGAGAGCGCGCAAGATGATCTCGTGGTCGAGCCCTTCCATGTAGCCGCTCACTGCAATGGTAGCCACCCACTCGTCACCTACACGAATAGGGAAAGCTCCGCAGGCAGGAACCTCGGTTGGAACGTTCTCCCACACGCGACTCATGTCACCTGCCTTCGCAGCCTCGAGCTGAGCCCAAGGGCCGGCATGGCCCGCCTTGCGCGCCGAAGCTCGCTTACCCTCGGCAAAGAGCAGGTTCCGCTCGTCCTTGTCGTCGGCCACCCACTGGAACATGCGCACACCGTCGGACTCGCGTGTGATCGTGATGCTCACCCCCTCGCCAAAGTCCAGTGCCAGCGATGCGACAACGTTGCCGAGCTTCAGGGCCTCCGTAGATCCGAAGTGCTCGTAGCGCAACATGCGCTCCTGCTCCAGCAGCACCTCTTGGGCCGCTCGAGCGTCACTGGCCGTCAATTCTGGTGTTGCAATTCCTTCTGCCATGGTTTGGCCTCCCCTACTTCTTCGCACATGCTCGCGACGGCTATGGTCATAAGCCAGCGGCCGTCGTGCCTTGTCTAAAGGTTCTCTTGGCGAATCGGCCCAGACGCACCAGGCATCTGGGCCTCCTATCGTTAGGACTTGGACCAGTTCTCCTGCAGGTACTGCAGGTCGCCGTACCAGTACGCCGCTGTGCAACCACCGTCGCACAGGATGTCGGTGCCCGTGATGAAGGTCGCCTCCGGTCCCATGAGAAAGGCTACGAGTGCGCCCATCTCATCCACGGAGCCGGCGCGTTTGGCGGGCATGAGGTCGAGCATCTTGCGATATCCCTCGCCGCGCGGGCCGTTGAGCTCGTCAAAGGCGAGCGGCGTCATGATGATGCCCGGGCTGATTGAGAAGACGCGGGCACCGCGCTTGCCCCACTCGCAGGCCTGCGCCTGGACGCGCAGCACGTTGCAGCGCTTGGCGTACTGGTAGGCGCGCAGGGTCGTTCCGATGGCCTCCTCGGAGAGGAAGTCCAGACCGAGCAGCTCCTCGGTGGGGGTCATGGCCAGCGCCCAGTTCTCCTCGAGCGAGAGGGCGGGCAGGCGGTGGCCCGACTGGCTGGACACCACGACGCCCGAGCCGCCCGGGGCGATGACCTTGCCGAACTCCTCCAGCAGCACGGATGAGCCGTAGAGGTCGACGCGCAGAATCTCGGCGATGGGCGCCTGGGAAGGACTCACGCCTCCCGCGCAGATGACGTTAATGATCGGACCGAACTGCTTGCAGTGCTCGATAACGGTCAGAATGTCCTCGCGACTGCCCAGATCGCAGGCGATGCCCGTGGCCTCGAAACCGTCCTTGGTCAGATCGCTCGCGATACGGTCCGCCTTCTCCTGGGTGCGACTCGTCACCACGAGGTGCTTGCCCTGCGACACGCGGCGTGCGATTGCGATTCCGATGCCACCAGCTCCGACGAGGGCTACGACGTTCTTCTGCTGTGAGTTCTCCACCATTGTTGGCTCCTCCACTCTTTGATGTACCTAACCGCGATGTATCCCGCTGTCTGTTTCCTACCGGAACCCGTACTGCGCGTGCGGCACGTAGGGCTCTTCGAGATAGGCCATCTCGTCGGCCGTGAGCTTGAGGTCGAGTGCGGCGATGGCGTCGTCAATGTATGTGGTCTTGCTAGCGCCGACCAGCGGGCTCGTCACCACGGGCTTGGAGAGGTTCCACGCCTGCGCGACGACGCTGGTGGAAACGCCGTAGCGCCCGGCCAGCTCCCACACGCGGCGGATGATCTCTGCGTCGGCGTTGAGCACGTACTCGCTCTGCAGCTTGGCCACGCCGTCGGTGCGCTCGTCCTCGGGACGCCTGGCGAAGACGCCGTGCGCCAGCGAGCTGAAGGGCGTGCAGGCGACGCCCTGGTCGAGCAGCATGGGATGCATCTCCTTCTCCTCCTCGCGGTAGACCAAGTTGTACATGTCCTGCATGGAGACGAACTTCGCCCAGCCGTGCGCCTCGGCGATCATGTTCATCTTCAGGAACTGCCAGGCGTACATGGCGCTCGCGCCTATGTAGAGCACCTTGCCGGAGCGCACGAGGTCGTTGAGGGCCTCCATCTGCTCCTCCATGGGCGTGTCGTGGTCGAGGCGGTGCGGGACGTAGAGGTCGATGTAGTCGGTGCCCAGGCGCCTGAGCGAGGCGTCCACCTCGCGAAACAGGGTCTTGCGGTTGACGCCCTTGGCGTTGGTGCCCTCGTACATGGGGTAGTAGCTCTTGGTGGCGATGACGGCGTCGTCGCGCACGCCCATCTCGGCGATGACCTTGCCGAGGACCTCTTCGGAGGCGCCAAGGCTGTAGTAGTTGGCCGTGTCGAAGAAGTTGATGCCCCGCTCCCACGCATAGCGGATGACCTCACGCGCGTCCTCCCCGCCGAAGCGCACTTCGATCCCACCGTTGCCGGGACGCCCGAACCACATGCAGCCGAAGCAGATGCGGCTCACGTTGAGCCCGGTGTTGCCAAGTCGTGTGTACTCCATGTTCCCACTCCTTCTCGTCGATGCTAGAAGCTTACCCTATGCCCTGATGGTTTTGCGTGCCCATGCCACGGCCTTGCCCGTGGAGGACTTGGCGTCCGTGCCTCGGACGGAGAGCCCCTCGGTCACGTTGGCCGCGGGATAGCTGCGGCGCAGGTCGCCGACACTCCCACCCATGCCTGAGCCCTCGTTGGTGCAGAGCGGCGCGACAGTGACGCCGCTCAGGTCGAGCGCGTCGAGGAAGGTCTTCACCGCCATGGGAACGGTCCCCCACCAGTTGGGGTAGCCCAGCACGATGGCGTCGACGCCGTCCATGCTGGGAAGCGGTCCCTGGATGGCGGGGCGGGCCTTCTCGCGCAGCTCGCGCTTGGCCAGGTCGGTGGTGGCGTAGTAGTCGACCGGGTACGGCTCGACGGTCTCGATCTTGAAGAGCGGCACGTCGAGCGCGTCAGCAATTGCCTCGGCAAGGATTTCGGTGTTTCCCTTTGGTAGGTCGATGATCCCGCCGTGACCGTAGTTCTGGCCGGCGCGCGAGAAGTAGGCGACGAGAGTGGACATAAGGAGACTCCTTTCGATGGGCTGCTTGACGATTCTTATTATAAGGTGCTGATTTCTAATGTTTTATTCTTCTTGATTCTTGTTATGATTAGATTTGCTAATAATATCTTGAAAAGAGGGCATCATGAACTTCGCCAAATCCAATACCTCTGTGCCGTCACACCATGATGCTCCAGAAGGGCTACGCCGGCATCACCGTAAAGGAGCCCTGCGAACGGGCGCGCATAAACAAGAAGACCTTCTAACGCTACTCAATGTGCGATTTCACGGCTATACTTATTCCGTTGTTCGTGGACGTTGTTTTGTGTAGCAACGTTGAAAAGCAGTAGTCAACCGACGGCAAAGTTGAAAGGAAGTATCCCGCATGCAAATGATGGCAAGAACACGGTTGAGCTTTTTACTTGCGATGGTCATGGCGTTTGGGATGGTACCGGCGCAGGCGATCGCGGAAGCTCTTGATGAGACCGTCGCCATGCGCGAGCAGTCATCTGGAATAGAAAGCGTGGCGCAGGCGGTAAACGATATGGCTGCCCAACTCGATGGAAACGGTCCAACCGAGAAGGTAACGGCGCTGTATGCCATTCTTGCAGGGGTACCTATAGCCGAATCGACAACCGTCGAAGATGAGGACAGCGCGACCGCCGCCGCTCTACATGGGGAACCTTCCACGTCAGCCAGTGTTTCGCATGCATACGCACTTGTGGCAACACAAGCTGGCATCTCGACCGTTGAAGTGGAGGGTTCTGACGGCAGTTCTTGGTGCATGGTAAAGATTGAAGATGGCTGGCGTCACGTAAATCCCTCGGTCGCTACAAGTGCGGAGGATAGCTCTTGGCTGCTCCTCACTGACGATCAGGTCTTGCAGCTGAATCCCAACTTGACCTCATGGACACTCAAAGATGGCAGCGAGGCACCTAAGGCCGCAGAAACTGCCGACAGCCAGTTTGTAGAAACCAAAGACGGCGAAGAGATTGCCGTCAGCCAATCGACTAATGCAAATCCGGAACATCAGGGGACCGACAGAGCCTTAGATCAAAATGCGAGCGGCAACGATACTGACAAAGGCAACAACCAAAGCGACAACAAGGGATTGTTGGCGCAGTCCGCTGACGTCACTTCGGAAGGTGACATCTCCAAAGCTAGCGTCACCATCGAAAATCAGGGTTACACTGGCGAGGCGCTCGAACCCGAACCCGTTGTAGTTCTTTCTGGCAAAACGCTAGATCGCAACACGGACTACGATGTTCAATATGCCAATAACACCGATGTTGGAACCGCCGAAGTAACGATACTGGGCAAAGGTGCATACACGGGCACAAAGCAAAGCGAATTCAAGATTGTTGCTCCAAGTGTTTCGTATCGTGTCCATGTGCAGACATTTGGCGATCAGGATGAAAAGAAAGACGGAGAGACAGCGGGCACAAGCGGTATGTCAAAGCGCCTGGAAGCCATCTGGATCAATCTGGGTTCTGATTTCCCCGTTTCTGGAGGCATAGAGTACTCGACCCACGTACAAACATATGGTTGGCAGAACTGGGTAGGGCAAGGTGCTCTTTCGGGAACACAGGGTGAGTCCAAGCGCCTTGAGGCCATTCGAATCAAGCTCACGGGAGACATGGAAAAGGCCTACTCCGTGTATTACCGTGTCCATGCTCAGCATATTGGATGGATGGCGTGGGCCAAAGATGGCGAAGACGCTGGAACCTCTGGTTTTTCGTGGCGCCTTGAGGCAATACAAGTAATGATTGTCCCAAAGAAAGCTCCGGCTCCAAGCGCAGAGGGGTCGGCGGTCGACTTCCCGTACCTCACAAATCCCGGTCTTGCGTACCATACCCATGTACAAAACTATGGCTGGATGGAATGGGTTGAGAATGGCACCCTGAGTGGAACGCAAGGAGAATCCAAGCGACTGGAGGGCATTGAGCTCAAACTCAGTTCAGAGAGTATCCAAGGAGGAATTCAGTATCGAACCCACGTGCAAACATACGGCTGGCAGGACTTTGTTGCGGATGGAGCGATGTCTGGGACCTCTGGAGAGTCAAAACGCCTAGAGGCCATAGAGATTCAACTTACCGGTGAAGTATCTGAATACTTCGATGTGTGGTACAGGACCCATGTGCAGACGTTTGGCTGGTTGGGTTGGACAAAGAACGGCGCGCAGTCTGGCACGGCCGGGCTATCAAAGCGCATGGAGGCAATTCAGGTCGAACTCGTGCCCAAGGATGGAGCAGCGCCGGGTTCCACGAAGGACAGCTTCGTAAGCATGAGCAACAGTCCCTTGGTGGTCTACACGGCATATAGCCCCAATTACGACAAAGGTCGAAACCATACAATCGATACCATTACCCCCCATTACATGGGAGGCAATGGCACAGTAGAGGCATGCGGGGCAATTTTTGCGCCAGTCAGTCGCCAAGCGTCTTCGAACTACGCCATTGGGTCTGATGGACGTGTGGCTCTTTATGTCGACGAAGCCGATCGTGCGTGGACCAGCGGCAGCAGCGCCAACGACAACCGAGCCATCACCATTGAGTGTGCAAATCTTGATGACGGATCGCTCACGAACTCAGCTTGGTCATCTCTCGTAGACCTTTGCGCCGACATCTGCCAGCGCAATGGAAAGAAGCACCTTGTCTATAGAGGAAGCGCAGATTACATGGGTCTTGGCGATGACGAGATGCTCCTCACCATGCATAAGTGGTTCCAAGCCACTGACTGCCCAGGACCTTGGCTTTCTTACCAATTCGATAGGCTTGCCAGCGAGGTGAACACGAAGCTTACGTTTGGATAGCCTACGGCAACCATCAGCCCATTAGGCCATCGATACAAAGCACGCCAGGCACAAAACACGCAGAGTTTTGTGCCTGGCGTTATTGTTTGGCTACAAACGGGCGATGCAGGGTGACCATCCTCTCCATCCCCGTTGTCACGTGTAACTACGCACTCATGAATCCCGTCGGAAGATTGCCCGAGGAAACGCTGGATATTGCCGCGCTCATAACTCCCGTCAGCGCCAAGACAACCACAAGGATGATGGTTATGATAAAGAAAATAAGGAATGAGCGTGCGTAGTTACGCCGATTGATGTTGGCATCCGAGAAACTATACACAATGACAAATATCAGGCCGATGAGCGGAAGGCTAAACAAGATGCTCAGCCCAACATACCCCCACGCTCCGATAGGCTTGAACTCTGGCGGAAGATCATACGGATCAAATTCGGAGAAGTGGCTGGCCATTGGTGGCTCCTTTCTTGTGCATAGTGCTGCGTTTTTATTACGTATTTTTGCAGTGTAACACAACTAACAACCGCAACTACCAATGGACAACGACTGTTTCGCCGACAGTCACCAAATCGTACAGCGAGGCTGCGGCATCATAAGGCAAGTTGACGCATCCATGACTGCCATCGTATGAATATATGTTATCCCCAAAGCTCTCTCTCCACGAGGCATCATGTAGGCCCAGACCTCCACTAAACGGCATCCAGTAGTCCACATAGTTGTCGTAATCCGGATACCCATCGCCATCGTAGTCGAGCCCAACCAACTCCGTACTCAATTCCTTGTCGTAGATGGTGTATGTACCCTCCGGTGTGCCAAATCCGGTAGCAACATCACCAGAAACGATGGGCGACTCCCACAGAGCATTGCCAGATCCATCATACAGAACGGCATACTGCGCACCAAGATCGACGTCTATGTACCGACCGGTACTCGCAGAATCAGAGTCGTCAGCATATGTTGACTCCACCACATCCGACTCCCCCGACTCCCCAGAGTTTTCTTCATTGGCCGACGTCTGGTCTTCCGAAATGCCATATGTTTGTCCGTAGGACATTTCATCAGGATATGAATACTCCTCCCGCATCGAATCTGCCATCGAGTCGGATTCCGTTTCCCCATCGGGCTCCGAAGAAGGTAGACTCGGTACTGCGTTTACCTCTTTTTGCGACCGTGTCGGAGGAAACAGGTTATGGCTCCATGTCTCAATCCTTTGGGCCGCATCCCCCAACGGACCACCAAGCACAGGCAAAGGACTCTGCACACTGGCACCCATCGCATAACCTATGACTATGCCTACGGTCAAAAGCACAGCAACCGTGAATAGCCGAGTCGGTGTCCGCCTTCCCGACCGCCGCTCGATGCGTTCACGTGGTATTTCCTTGCGCCTGACCGGTCGCTTCGCTCGCGACATGTTCGGTTTTTTGCGTTCGCTCTTTCCTGCCATTATCAATGCACCTGTCCCTTCTTGAACGCTAGATGCTCACCGTAGCATCGGGCTGGGACAGTTATGACCTGCAAGAGTGGAGTCAAAAGGCTAGAACGTGCTGCCGTTCCATCCCCATCGAGTCCGCATCATGGGGTGGTACGTCACGTAGATGTGATCGCCAGGTATGCCAAGCTCGTCGTTTAGAAGCTGACAGATTTGCTGGGTAAACTCTCTACATCCCTCGTCCGGCGTATCACCGATGAGGCTTACCGATACAAACGCCCCTCGCTCAAGCTCGTTCCCGCCCAGCCAGAGGGAGTACTCGTCGTCAATGCCCACCATGAGCCAACTTTCTCCCTTGCCAAACACCGAGACAGCCTTGCCAAGACCAGATTTGATGGCAGTACGCTGAGCATCAGAAACAGGTACGGTAATCTTTGCATCAACAAAAGGCATGACAACTCCTTGTAGTTCAACTTGAGTCTTTGAGCCTAGGTATCATATCACGTTATACGGCAGGAAAGGCGATAAAGACGCCCAAATTGTTGTACTGGTACGCACCTTCCGCAAGGGCGGAGGTTATGCCCACGGGCTCAAACAGTCCTCGCTGCGCTGCGAAACTCGCCCGTGGGCATAACCTCCGCCCTTGCCCTTGATGAGTCTGCAGAGAAGGACAAACGGGTGTGTCGGCCTCCCCCATGGCGCTTCGAAGTTGGCGGGAAGCGCAGGGGCGAGGTATGTCTACCGCGCGCAGTTCCGCAGGCGAAGCCGAGGACTGTTTGAGCACGGGGACATACCTCGCCCCTGCGCGGACAGCAAGGACCGTCCGAGCGCAAGTGCATAGCCCCGCTCCCGTACGGACAGCAAAGAGCGGTTACTCGTGTACGTAGACCTTTGTTCCAACGTCTGTCATGTTGTACAGTTCTTCGGCCTTATCGTAGGGCAGATTGATGCAGCCATGACTGCCGTTGTACATGTATAGGTCTCCGCCAAAGTCGTCACGCCAGGTTGCGTCATGCAGGCCATATCCACCGTAGAAGGGCATCCAGAAGTTGACGTAGGACTCGTAGTCGGGTTTTCCGTCGTTGTTGTAATCGAGTCCGACGAGGACTTGACCGGGGACATGGGCGTACAGTTCATACGTTCCCGTCACCGTTTGGTGTCCCGCCAGCTGGTCACCCGACACGAATGCTGACTCCCAAAGAACATTTCCCTTTGAATCAAAGAAACGTGCGAATTGGGCATTGAGGTCTACGTCAATGTAGCGACCGAGTTCCTTCTTCCAAGGGCTCCGTTCGTATGCCCTCTGACGCGAGGTACCCTCTCGATTGAGCTCATCGTACGTAAAGACTTCAAACGCACCTGGCTCGCCATTCTTTAGACGCTCCGTAAACGACGACACGAATCGATCGACATCGAGGAAGACTTCGCCCCATTCGCCTTCCTCATACACGAGCGGGCTGAGCCTATTTTCGGTCCATGTCTTGATGGCTGCGGAATCGACCTTCACAGCCGGATCGTCGCTCACCGTTACCCATGAGCGAATAAGGAGCGGATCGCAGAGAATGATCTGTGCGCCGTTGTGCGTGATGGGTATAGTAGCTTGTCGAACAGAATTGGCGTTCTCGACAGCCTTCTGGTATTGGGGCAGGTCACTTACCTGCGCATCCCGCATGGCCGATCCTGGATTGAGGTCGACGGAGGTGCGCATCGAAGAGACGCTCGCATGCGCCTCATTGAGTACTGTTTGCTTCTCGAGCGCCTTGCCCTCCACGGTTCCCGAAAGCGAGTACAGCTGCGTCTTGTCGTCAAGAGCGACGGAGGCGTTGTCTGCAGGCAACGTGTTTTTGTGGAACTCGTCAATCGCATCGTCAAGCTGCTGATCGAATCGCACGTTGTCGTAGGTAATTGCCTGGTCTACGTCGGGTTCGCTATGGAACAGGGCAACAATGGGCCAGAGGAACGGTGATTGCTTGTCGTAGGCCTCCTTGGCGATACGGGCCTCGTCGCGATCGACCGAAACTGACGCGCCATCTATGGTTGTCGAGAAATCCCCGCAAGAGACCGTGAGGGTATATTCTTCGGTCGCCTTGGTGAGCGCCTGCTCCGCCTCTTGCTGCGTAAGGCCCGAAAGGTCGCACGCGCCAATGCTTGTGTTCGGCAGGAACTTGCCCGAAACTCGCACGATTCCCACTATATAGATCGCAACGAGAATCGCCACCACCGCAGATGCCACGATGATGATAACTCTACGGTTTGCCGGATCCTTAATACGAGAAAGCAGCGAATCGCCTGAAGCAGGATCCGCATTCGCGTATGCGGATACAACGTCATCTAAGCCGGTTTCATCGGTTGAGTCCGTCTCGTCCATAGTCGCATCGTCCGCAGACTCCAGCATCTCTCCGGATTCGAGGTCATACTCAAGTGACAAATCGGATGAATCATCAGCCGAAATCTGCTCTTCAGACGTCTTTGGCACATACCGCGCACCAGAGTCTTCTTGCTGTACTTGCTGTTCCTCCATGGACTCTGCCGCAGCGGCTGTCTCGTCTTGAATGTGGCTCGGCTCGACTTCGTCCTCGGTCACTTGCTCATAAGCGCCGTCTAGCCATATACGACCGAAAACGCCCTCCGACCCAGATTCGAAGCTCGTGCTGGAAACTGTCTCATCAGGCTCTTCGTCCGTGACATGGGCTACTTCGTAAGGATTTTCCTCAGTGTAGACATCGGATGGAAGATAGAGGTCCTCATCGTCCTGCTGCTCTTCGCCCTTTGCAGGCGTCGGTTCGTCCAAATCACCAAATACCTCATATTGCCGCGATGGAACAGTTGGCTCGGAGCGTTGCGAGAAACTGTAGGAGCGCGTTGGTGCTGGCTCAGGAACTGGGGCTTGAGGCTCTTTGAGGAGTTCTGGGTCGAGCTCCTCCATAGGCATGGGGCGCGGCGTTTCCTTCTTCTCATACGATGGGACTTGCTTGTTTATATGACCTTCAGACTCCTCGCCCAACGTAGAGCCGTCAACAGGACCGCGTACCACAACACGCCCACCGCGCACTTTGGGAAAGAGCTGGGACAGGTTTTGCCCTCCATCATCCTGCTCACCTTGCCGCGCATGTGCATCTACGGCCTTGGAAAGCAATAGCCAGCTGGGAATCGTCCCTTTGGTCTCCCCCTCACTGGCCTGATTCGTATCGAGGGTTACATCCTTGGCTGCCCAAGTGGGCATATCTGACTCGTCTGCGACAACACCATTGGCTTGATCTACGGGAGCGGAAACCTCTTCAGGCTCTTCGCCCGCCTGGTCGTTGGAGCCCCAGAACTCGTTTTGTCCTCCTGGGTCCGTTACGTTTTGATAGGAATCGTCTGTGTCATGTGTCACGTTATCGTTCAAACTCTCTGTCACGTACGATCTCCGACCTCTCGTTCTATTGGATGCGCCTCAGCATGCGGCCAACCCGCATGCCGCAGACGCGCATGCTACGAATCTTGCGCGGGAACTATAATACGCGCTTCTCATTCTTTTTTATCCACGCACAACGATAATCACGCATGGATTAGGCATTTTTGGCTTTGTGACGATAGTCTTCGTGTAGCCCAACTAGGCTTCGCGGTTCCTAAACGCCGTAGTAATCGTTTGAATAGTACCCATAGGTGTCATACCCATAGCCGGAATCGTAGCCGTAGCTATCGTATCCGTAGGTATCACTTCCATAGGAATCATAGCCGTTGGAGTCTCCGTAGGTGCTGTTGTCGGTAGAGGTATTGGTCTGCGAGGAGTCGTTGGCGGTGGATTTGTCGTTCGTTGTGTTTTGTTTCTCTGCTTCTTTCTTTTTCTTTTCTTCCTCTTCCTTCTTCTTTATCTCCTCCGCCTGACGAGCGGCCTCTTCGGCTGCCTGTCGTTCGGCCTCTTCCTTTGCCGCCTGCTCGGCAGCCAGTCTATCGACAGTCTCTTGGCGCTTTTGCGTTACAGCATTAATAAATGACTGATAGTTTACAATCTCGGCCTTGAGCATCCAAGCACGAGCGGTATCCAGCTCATTGTCTGTGACGTTTTGCGGCTCGACCTTGGAATAGATGAAGTGGAGAATCTTTCCGTCAGGGGCATCGACCTTCCTGCCGTTTACGGTAATACCATCGTCCTGTATGGACAAGGCAAACGAGTCAACCGTACCCTCAAAGAGATCACCTTCGTCCGATAGAACCGGCCCGCCCGAAGACACAATATACGATCCCTTGAGCAACGACAGGACATCGGATGCAGGGTGCTGGAGCAGTACGAGTTCGTCTACTGCCTCGCCCGTTGTCGCGGAGCCAATCACGTGCAGGGGGACAGGCGTCATATGTGCCTCATCATATCCTGGCAAATCAATTGCCAGCCCGACTTGGACGGGCGTATGAACGTCCGCCTCCTGGCTCGCCGCAGCATCCTTGGCTTGCTTTTCTTGCGAACGATTCCACTCGACCGACGATATGCCGGCAGCGACAAGCGCGATGACACAAAGCAAACATACGAGTAGGGTTTTCCACCTTTTGAGGAGGGCCCGAATACCACCGCGCTCGTATGCCGATGCCATCGTATATGCCTCGCTGGCGTCCTCATACGAGATTGCTGCAAACTGCGCCGTATCGTCGGTCTCGATATTGCGTTCGGGATAATCGGCATCGTCGGCATAGTCGACCTCATCTGGAACCGGCTGAGGCTCGTACGCTGAATCGGGCTCGATTACGTCCTCCTGCTCGGCAACAAAGACTTCCGCAGCGGATTGACCTGCCAATACAGGCTCATCGAGCGGCGCCACAAAAGGCTCGTCAAGTTCCGCAAAATCGACGGGTAAATCGTCGGTTTGGACCTCGTCGAGAGCGGGTTCCACAGAATCGTCAACCGTGTCATCTAGCGGCACCGACTCATAGTTTGTCTCCGCGCCATCTTCTGGTTCGGCATCGGATACGAGCTGCTCATCTGCGGTAGACGACACATCCTCCTCGGACGGGGTCTCCACATCCTCGGCAACTGGTTGCTCTTCCTGTTCATCCTCCTGAACGGCACTGATGAGTTCTTCTACGTTATATCCACATGCCGCACAGAATCTCGAGCGACCGTCGAGCTCGGCATGACATCTTGGGCACTCCATACTTCGACCCCTCCGTTTCATCGGTTGAGACGAGTATATGCTACCCCACTTTTCCATTACTGAAACTGTGTTTTGCGATTTCGTCAAAGGTGTCATTCTGTCATTGGATCACTCCTGAAAGCAAGCGATGGGGATACTCCCCATCGCTTGCCGGTCTGCCGCCGTGTCTGAACAAGCGGCAACGAACCCGGTTCGTTTGTGCCATTTTACTGTCCCGGATTATGGCTAGAATATGGTCATAGTTGGAGTAGCAAGGGAGGGTGCCATGGAGGATGAAGTTCGCTTAGAAACGGTCAGTTTTACGTCAACCGACACAAAGACCCCAATTCACGGCGTCATTTGGTGGCCCCCACATGACGTCGAGGCACGCGGTGTCGTACAACTCGTTCATGGCATGGCCGAACACATCATGCGCTACGACGACTTTGCGCGTTTCCTCGCCCGAAGTGGCTTTGTCGTGTGTGGGCATGACCACATAGGGCATGGCGAGAGCGTCTTGAGTCGAGCCGAATGGGGTCGCATGCCCACGCGCAACGGAAGAGACGTATTGGTGGGCGACGTAGGAAAGATGCGCGGCCTCATTCGCGAGCGCGTCGACGCGAAGTTGCCCCATATCTTGTTTGGCCATTCGATGGGAAGCTTTGTAGTCCGAGCGTATATTGCGGAATGCGGTCAGGGCCTTGCTGGAGCCATCATCTGTGGGACCGGTCACATTGCACCTGCGATGTCGAACGTGGGAAATATGCTCGCCCAAGCGTTCTCGCTCACGCGCGGCGAGTCCTACGTAAGCAAGCTGCTGGGCAACTTGTCCGTAGGCTCGTATGCCAAGGCCATAGAGAACGCACGCACGCCCCTGGACTGGCTGTCGTACAACACCAAGAACGTCGATGACTACATAGCGGATGAGCGCTGCGGCTTTGCGTTCGCAGCCGGTGGCAATGCCACGCTCACCGCCCTTACCAAAGAAGTGTGTTCGCCAAAGAGCACCAACCGAATTCCGCACGACCTGCCGTTGCTGTTTATTGCAGGAGACGGAGACCCTGTAGGCGACATGGGCAAGGGCGTCCGTACGGTAGCTCGCATGGTAAAAGAAGCGGGATGCGCAGACGTGGCGTGCAAAATCTACGAGCACATGCGTCACGAGATACTAAACGAGGACGACCATCAACGCGTCTATGATGACGTACGAGCTTGGATTGAGGAGCGGATATGAGCCACGAAAAGTACATCATAGCATTGGACCAGGGCACGACGTCTTCGCGCGCCGTACTTGTCGACCACGACGCCCGCATGGTCGACGTCGTTCAACGTCCCTTTACGCAAATCTATCCCAAACCGGGATGGGTCGAGCATAATCCTCAAGAGATTCTGTTCTCCCAGCTCGGCTCTTTGACGGAGCTCATCGCGCGCCACAACCTGAGCGAAAACAACATCGCGGGTATTGGCATAGACAACCAACGCGAGACCACCATCGTATGGGACCCATCCACCGGCCAGCCCATCGCAAACGCCATCGTGTGGCAGTGCAGGCGCACAGCCGAGCTCGTAGAGGAGCTGTGCGGCAATCCCCAGGTAGCGCAACGCATCCGCCAAAAGACAGGTCTCATGCCCGACGCGTACTTCTCAGCCAGCAAGGTTCGATGGCTTTTGGACAACGTGCCTGGAGCACGAGAACGAGCAGAAGCTGGTGAGTTGCTGTTTGGCACCGTAGATACCTACTTGGTATGGGTTCTTACGGGCGGTCTCGTCCATGCCACAGACCCCACCAATGCAAGCCGAACCATGCTGTATAACATCCACGAGAACCGTTGGGACGAAGAGCTGCTCGATCTATTTGGGGTTCCGGCATCCATGATGCCCGAGGTCCGGCCGTCATCCGGCAGCTTTGGCGAGACAAGCTATCCCGGAGTGCCGGCAGGCATCCCCATCTGCGGCGTCGCGGGCGACCAGCAGTCTTCACTCTTTGGCCAGTGCTGCTTCGAATCCGGGCAGGCAAAAAATACCTATGGAACCGGCTGTTTCTTGCTCATGCACACCGGAGGCGAGGCCGTAGAGTCCAAGAATCAGCTCGTCACCACCATAGCTGCCAGCGCACCAGAGGTTGACCACACCGAGTATGCGCTTGAAGGGTCAGTGTTTGTAGGCGGTGCCGTGATCCAGTGGCTGCGCGACGAGCTCGGGCTCATCCGCACGGCGGCGGAAAGCGAGGCGCTTGCCCGCGAGGTTCCCGACACGGGCGGCGTATACGTAGTGCCTGCCTTCACTGGCCTTGGCGCACCGTGGTGGGAGGCCGATGCGCGCGGCACGATTTGCGGCATCACGCGCGGCACGAATCGCAGCCATCTGGTACGCGCCGGTCTGGAAGCCATCGCATACCAAGTGAGCGATTTGGTAAGGGCAATGGAAGCCGACGCAGAGCGTCCCATCGACGTGCTCAACGTGGACGGCGGGGCTTCGGCCAATGACCTGCTCATGCAATTCCAAGCAGATGTCACGCGACGCACGCTGCATCGTCCGCAAAACGTCGAGACCACGGCCCTTGGCGCGGCGTATCTTGCCGGGCTCGGCTGTGGCTTCTGGAAGAATACCTCGGAGCTTAGCGCCTTGCGCGCCGACGACAACGTGTTCGAGCCGCACATGGAAGTCAGTCGCGCCGAGGAACTGCTTGCAGGTTGGGCGGCAGCTGTACACCGCACCATTGCCCCATGCTAGGGTGAGGTATATAACCCAATGCATTGTCTTATGAGTCGAGAGGAGCATACATGCCCGCACGTCCCTACAAGTCCAAGCAAATGATCGTGATGCGTCGCGATCTAAAGATGCGCAAGGGAAAGATCGCCGCCCAAGCAGGACACGCCTGTGTTGAGGCCACGCTCATGGCACTCGCCCGCGAGGGACGCCTCGATCAGGTACACATAACCCCTGACGGAGGATGGGTCTATTTGGAAGACGCGGGCATGTCGGAGACTCCCCTCTCGCGATGGTTCGATGCCGGAGTCGCAAAAGTATGCGTCTACGTCGACGGTGAGGATGCCCTCCTCGACCTCGCCGCTCGCGGTCGTGAGGCAGGGTTTGCGGTATCGCTGATTCGCGATGCTGGCTATACCGAGTTCCACGGTGAGGCCACCTTCACCTGCTTGGCATTCGAACCCCTCTCGCCCGAGCAGATAGACCCCCTCACGGGCGATTTGCCTCTGTATTAGGCGTAAGACCACTCAGTCTGGATGATGGCAGGCTCAACAGTAGCGCGCCCGTCGTGGAACGCTCCCCACGACGGGCGCGACTTGCGTTCGTCATCACCAAAAAACCAACGCAGCAAGAAGAAACAGCGTCTTTAATGCTCGAAGTGCTCAGCCACAAGCTCCAAAGCGCTGATGATCGGTAGATGCTGCGGACACATGCTCTCGCATTGTCCACACTCAATGCAATCGCTCGCACGACCGAACTCCTCGGCCAATTTGTCGTAGTTGGTAAAGTTGATAGTCCAGCCCTTGTGCTCCAGGTCTTCACGTTTGTCCTCGTTGTACAGCGAGAAATACTCTGGAATGCAGATGTTCATGGGACAACCATCGGTGCAATAGTGACACGCCGTACACGAAATGGCAATCTGACTGTTGATGATGCGCGCCACCTCGAAGCAAACGTCACGTTCGGCATCCGTGAGCGGCTGGAAGTCAGCCATGTAGCTCGTGTTGTCTTCCATCTGTTCCAGATTGCTCATACCACTAAGAACGCACATGACATTGGGAAGACTGGCTACAAATCTCACGGCCCAACTCGCTACGGAGAGGTGTGGGTCTAGGCCTTTGAGCAGAGCCTCCGCCTCATCGGGAACATGTGCAAGCGTGCCACCCTTCACAGGCTCCATGACGATGACGGGTTTGCCATGCTTTGTGGCGACCTCGTAGCATGCGCGTGATTGAATCCATTCGCTCTCCCAGTCCAAGTAGTTAATCTGCAGCTGGACGAATTCCATTTGTGGATGGTCCGTAAGAATCTTGTCGAGCAGCTCGGCATTGTCGTGATACGAAAAACCCACATGACGTACGAGGCCCGCCTCCTTCTTTGCAAGCAACCAGTCGAAGCAATCGTACTTCTCGTAATGGGGCAAGCTCGATTCCTCGATGCCATGTAGCAGATAATAGTCGAAGAATCCCGCCCCCGTCTTTTGGAGCTGCGCATCAAACACTTCGTCACGGCCCTCGAACGAGTCAAAGAAGCCATTGTGCAGCTTCGTGGCAAGCGTAAAGCTCTCGCGCGGATATCGGCTCACCAATGCCTCGTTCGCAACGTTCTCACTTGCAAAGCCGTTATACATCCATGCGGTATCAAAGTAGGTAAAGCCACGCTCCATAAAAAGGTCTACCATCTGCTTGACCTGTTCGATGTCAACCGCTGCGGCATCATTCGGATCTGTCTGTGGCATACGCATCAATCCGAACCCAAGTTTTTTGTTTGGTTTCAAATCCATGGCTTCCCCCTCTTCCCATGATTATCATACGTGTAATCATATCAGAATCGGAGGCAGGCCTAACATGCGGAATGGGCGCAAACGTCAACAAAGTGCTGTACAATTTGCCGCTGCCGGGGATCGACGTCCCAAATCCATTCGGGATGCCACTGCACGCCCCACACAAATCGCTTGCCAGGCATCCAGACTCCCTCGATTACCCCATCGATCGAGCGAGCCAAGGGCACAAGCGTCGGCGCGACATTCTTTACGGCCTGATGATGGATGCTGTTTACAGGAATCGAGTCCACACCCAACAGTTCGTGCAACGGCTCGCCATCCTCAAGCGCAACTTTGTGGCAGGGAACCTCGAACGGCGGTTCCATCGCATGGTTGAAGGTGCCCGGCTGCTGGGTCGTTAGATCCTGGTAAAGTGTGCCACCACAGTACACGTTGAGTATCTGTGATCCACGGCAAATCCCCAGCACCGGCATGTCTTTTTCGAGTGCCGTGTCGAGCAGTCGGTATTCGAGGTCATCACGAATCTTTTGGATGGGCCCGCATGCGTCTATTGGTTCCTCGCCATAAAGGCGCGGATCGACATCCACGCCGCCCGTCAAAAGAAGGCCATCGCATATCGACAATACCTGGCTCACGTCCACAGCGTCGGAATCGAATGGCAGCACCAAGGGAATGGCCCCACAGGCGTAGAGAACGTCCAAATATCCGGGACGCATCCAGAGGCCGCGTTTTTCTTCGTCGTATAAAGGCGAAAGACCGATGATGGGCTTCATGCTCAAACCCTCTCCCGTTATTGTACGAAGCGACTACGCATGAGCAGCACGGTCGCCGACAGCGTTGCGACAAGCGATAGCGCAAACGCGAAATACCACGTACCATCCAAAGGCAGTGGTGTATTCATGCCATAGAAGCCATACACCATGTTTGGTATAGAAAGCACCAAGGTCAGAATGGCCAGCGTCTTCATCGTCATGTTCATGTTGTTGTTGATGATGTTGCCAAAGGCGTCCATCGTACCATTAAGAACGTTTGAGTAGATGGAGCACATCTCGATGGCCTGGCTCATCTCGATGGACACGTCATCGAGCAGTTCTCGATCTTCCTCGTAGAGTCTGAGGATGCGTCCGTAGCCAATCTTGTGGAGTGTAGCCTCGGTGGACTTGAGCGACGTCGAGAAGTACACGAGGGATTTCTCGAATCCCAGCATCTTGATAAGCTCATCGTTACGCATGGTCTTGCGCAGCATGCGTTCGTTTTCGCGAAACTGGCGGTTTACCGAACGCAAGCAGACGAGATAGCGCTGCGAGATGTGCAGCAGCATCTGCAAAAGCACGCGCGTGCGCTGGCAGGTATTGAGGTTTCGGACCTTCCCCTGCGCGAAGGCATTAATCGTCTCTGACTCCTTGAGGCTTACCGTTACCAAGACGTCCCGCTCGGGTAAAAAGATGAGCGAAAGCGGATGCGTGTCGTATTGGACGATGTCTTGGTCCACCGAGTCGCGGTCGCTTTCCACAAAGGGGCAGTCAACGATCACCAGAACCTGACCCGTATCGTCATCGTAGTCAATGTGTGACGTTTCTTCGTCGTCGAGTGAGGATCGCACGAACTCCGGCTCGATGCTCATCTCGTCCTGCAACCACCGACGGTCTTCCGCATCGGGTGCCACCACGCTTATCCAGCATCCAGGCTCGGGCTTGTCGACCTTTCGCGTGATAAGACGCCCAGACTTATGGCCTTCGGGGTCAGCCTCCAAGACCGTTGTTTTGTAGAACTCAATCAATTTGGCCACCCCCTTCTTTGCGACGACTCATTGTAACGCTTTTTTGAACGCTGGTCATGCCGCAGACAAACGCGCCACCCAACCTATCGCTTTACCATGGAACGGAAGAATGACGACTCGGGGGTTCGCAGCAGAATCTGCAGTCCGAAGCACACGATGACAGCAGGGACACCACCCGCAGCGCACCAGAGCACCGCACGCGCGGCCGAGTCACCCAAAGGACCTATGACCCTGCCGAGCATCCACATTATGGCCATCCCGGCTAGTGCTCCCAGCGCACCAAACAGCAACGAACGCGCGGTTGCGCCAATGATGGGACGAATTGGAAGACGTCCAAGCTTGACCTTGAGGTACACGAGCGAGAACAGGTCCACCGCAAGGAAGAACACGAGCGAGCTGAGCGCCACCACGTTCAGGCCTCCAATCTGTGCAAGAAGCAAGCACATGGCAACTTGCAGCACGCCCGCAATCACGTTCGCCGCAGCAAACGCCCTCATCTCGCGAAGCGACGAGAACACCTTTTGGAAGTACATACACACGCCATAAGCCGGAAGCGAAAGGGAAAGCGCCTGTAGATACGAAGACGTGATATCGATTCCGTCACTCCCAAAGCTTCCGGCGGCAAGCAAGGTCACCAAGGGCACTGCAAACACCACGAGGAACAGCATGAAGGGAATGAGCAAGAACAGGATGCGTGACGTTCCCGACACCACTCCCCTACAGAACCCGCGCTCATCTCCGGCAGAGTACACATGCGAGAGCTCGGTAAACATGGTGGTGGTAACGGGTACCGCCAACACCGAATATGGGAGCGTATACCAAAGACGGGCGTAGTATGACACCGATGCGCCGACAGGCGTTACCGAAAGAGACGAGCTCGTCATGACCGATACCGTCACAAACGAACTAAGCATGACGACGAGTGACGGAATGCCAATGGAAAGCGTGTCGCGAATAGCAGGATCGCGCAAATTGATGTGTGGCTTGAGGCGTATTCCGCGCGCCCTCATGGCAGGCAGCTGTGCCACCACCTGAATGAGCACGCCCGCCGGATTTCCCAAGGCGAGCAGGAGCAAGGCCAGCGAGGGATTCGACTCGGCAAGAAACGCATAGGCGATGAACGAAGCGCTCACGACTACGTTGTTGAGGATGGGCGCCGCTGACGACCATACGTACTCGCGCTCCGCATTGAGCACACCCGAAAACACTGACGAGAGGGAGTACAGCAGGACCTCGATGGCAAAGAACCTAAAGAAGTACACCGCAAGGTCGGCATTGAAGTCTTGTTTTGCCGAGAAGGACTGCGTAAACACGATGGGTGCCGCAAAAGCTATGCATACCAACGTGATTGCGCCCATGAGCACCAGGACGATTGTGGAGAGATTCGAGGCATATTTGTTGCCCGCCTCACGTCCGCCTTTTGCCTTCTCGCTCAGGTACACCGGCAGAAACGCCGTTACCAGCATGCCGCCTATTACCAACTCGTAGAGCTGGTTGGGCAAGTTATTGGCTACCGCATAGCAACTCGCCGTAATGGTGACTCCTAGCGCATGTGCCTGAGCCCATGTCCTCAGAAATCCCGTTAGACGCGATACGACCACCAATCCCGAGATAAGGGCAGCCGAACGGTTGACCGACTGGTCGCTGGCGGCACCCATGGGCTCTTCCTCGGACTCGGGTGTCGGCTCTTCCTCGACGGCTTCCTCGGTCGGTTTGTCGTCCAAATCCTCCGACTCAGTAGGCTCGGACTGGTCTGCGGTCTGCTGATCGTCTGACTTCTTTTGCTTCTTGCGCTTCGCGGGTTCGCGTTGTTTCTTGGACTCCTCGGGAGCTGGCTCCTCGGGCTGTTCCGCCTTCTTGGGCTCCTCGGGAGTTGGCTCTGGGGGATTCTCTTCTGTTTTGGATTCCTGTGGCACAGGTCGTGCGAGTTTGGGCGACGCGGTCGCAGGTTCTGACTCTGCAGGCGTCGGCTGCCGTTCTGACTCCTCGCTCGGCTCCGGCAACGCAGCGATTGGCTCCTCGGAAGTCTGCGGCTCCTGCTTGCGAATTCTTGCGAAAAACGGAATCTTCTTCCGGGTGTACCAGCGTTCGACATCCGCCTGTTTCATATGCTTTGGTCGGCTGTTGGCCATGGATACTCCATTGCGCTTCGACTCGTGATGTGGGTAGTTTGAGTTTGCCCCTTGATTGGACTAGGATACTATACGCCCTTAGATGATGTTTTTTGGCCCTCATTCAACGGGAGCCGGTCTTTTCACCGCAACTACGGAGGTATACATGCCCGCCCATATGACCAGTCAAGAACAAGTACGCAAACAGCTTGTCCCCATCGTCTTGGGTGCGGACATTTTGGTTTATTCCTACGTGCGCTCGTTCAGCGAGACATACGCACTGGAGAACAAGCCCATCGTCCTCACCACCCAAGATGTAAAGATTGTCTCGTCGAGCAAGCTTTGCGACTACCGCATGGTGGAGGGTGTCGACAAAGATGACGTACTCGTGGAGCAGTTGCTTGCAATTGGGCACGAGCTGGAAGATAGGGGTCTGTGCGGAATCGTACTGGGAAGTGGCGATTGGTACGCACGCACGCTCTCGCAATTCAAGGATAAGCTCGAGGAATGTCTCTACATACCCTATAACGACTTTGATCTTTTGGATATGCTCACCCAAAAGGATGCGTTCCATCGCCTCTGCGAGAAGAACGGCCTCAAGAATCCAAAAACGCTCGAACTCGATTGCTCGCAAGACTCCCCGATCTGGGACGGAGACATGGAGGGCATCGATTTCCCCTGCATCGCCAAGCCATCCAACTCAGCTGCGTGGCATTTTGCGGAGTTCGAGGGAAAGCGCAAGATCCACGAGCCGGCAAGCCATGAGGAGCTCATGCAGCTCTATACGACCCTGCGCGAACACACGAGCTACGATCGCAAGCTCCTTGTACAAGACATGATTCCGGGCGGCGATGACAGCATCCTGAGCCTTACTGCCTACATCGACGCACGGGGTGTCGCTACAACTTGTGTTTTGGGCCAAGTAGTGTTGCAGGATCACTCCCCTCAGGCGCTCGGCAACCCCGTCTGCATCGTCAACGCATTCTGCTCCCCACAACTTGAGGAGCGACGTACCGCTATGCGCGAGCTCGTAGATCGTTCCGTCGCCATGATTGCAGCCGAGGGATACAGGGGGTATGCAAACTTCGACGTCAAGTTCGACATACGGGACGGCTCGTTCAATCTCTTTGAGGTCAACACCAGGCCCGGACGCAACACCTATTACGTGAGCCTTTCGGGAATGCCCTTTGTAAAGCCCATCGTCGAGGATGTCGTGCTTGGCAACGCGCTGCCAGCCGCGCCCGAACCCAAGGAGTTCTGCTTCACCTGCATTCCTTCGGCCGTCGTCTGGCGCCACACGGCGGACAAGCAGCTCCGTGACTACGTGCTCGGCGCATACCACGCCAAGTGGGCGCGCAACCCCCTGTATTACGATGCCGACAGCCTTGAGCACACCATGTGGTCACAAGCGACGACCACCAACCAAATCAGGAAGTTCCATCGCTATTTGGGCTAGTATTCCAAGGGCTTGGCGGGTAATGCCGCCATCCTTAGCCATGGTTTTAAGGTTGTTCGGGCGTGAGTGTACACAAATTGCAGTATTTCCCACAAAAGCCCATATAACAATAACCACGAATGCAATTTGGGTACAGTGTGTAAAATTGCCACTGTACCCAAATTGCATTCTGGGTTCACGTTTCCTGCGGTTTTGTAGTTGTCCCAACATTTTGGGTACACTATCGGAGTCTTAACCTCAATGAGTTTTAAGCTATTGTTAAGCAAAAACGCGCTTTGGAGTACAAAGAGAACTGTTCTTCGACGGATACACATCAAATAATCGAACGGTAACACAATATGATTATCAATACGGGACAAAGAACAGACATTCCGGCCTTCTATGCCCAGTGGCTCGCAAACAGACTCAAGGCGGGCTTTGTATGCGTTCGAAATCCATACGACCCAAGCCAAGTCAGCCGTTATCGGATTGATCCTGAGGTCGTGGACGCAATCGGCTTTTGCACAAAGAATCCCGCACCGATGTTTTCGCATATGAGACTGCTTGAGGATTACGGTCAATACTGGTTCGTTACCATAACCCCCTACGGGCGCGATATCGAGCCAAACGTCCCAAACAAGCACCGCATTATTGATGACTTCAGAACGCTCTCCCGCATGATTGGTGTCAACTCCATAGGATGGCGATACGACCCCATCCTTCTAACAGATACGTACTCAATGGACTATCACATCCATGCCTTCAAACAAATTGCCTCGGCATTGGATGGGTTTACACAGACGGTCGTTATCAGCTTCATCGATCTCTACCCCAAGGTCCGCCGCAACTTCCCAGAAATACAGGCTGTCGCAAAGGACCAGCGTCTGCTACTGGGTAAAAACCTCATTGAGATAGCTTCCTCCCATGGCATGACCGTCAAGCCCTGTGCCGAGGGGGACGAGCTCGCCGCCTTTGGCGCAGACTGTGGTGGCTGCATGAGAATTGCCGATTATGAGAAGGCTATCGGAAAGCAGCTTGTTGCACCAAAGAGGAAGGGTGCCCGTGCCGAATGCGCCTGCTACCTTTCTTGTGACATCGGAGCCTACAACACCTGCAAGCACCTATGTAAATACTGCTATGCCAACACCAATCCCTCACGTGTTCTTGAGATGAGCAGCTCGCATGATTCTGAGTCGCCGTTCCTCATTGGCAACTACAGGGATGGCGACAGAATACATGACGTTCCCCAAAAGTCTTGGGTCGTCAGACAAATGAGCTTGCCCTTAGGAACCGACGAATAGCGAATGCACACCGCCTCCGTTCCTTGCCACATGCGTGACATCCAAGATAACCATGCAGGGAGAGTACCCCAATTCACCACTTAGATGAACCAAGAAAAAAACAAGCGAAGAAAAGCGCCCGCGTTGCACAATTGCAACGCGGGCGCTTATACCTTGCGTGGGCACAAAGCTGTGAGCTACGAAATGCTTCCGCACGAGGTCCATGTGTTGGAAAGGGTGCCAACTGCGACTTCGGTACCGTTTGCGTGGATAATCTGGCCGTCACCGAGGTAGATCGCCACGTGGCTTCCCGAGGCACTGCCATTTGCCGTGCCTTCCCAGAATACGAGGTCACCTGCCTGCAGGCTATCCAAGTCGCAGGTCGACGCCATGCCGGCCTGGCCGACAGAGGAATGCGGGATGTCGATGCCCGCCTGCGAGTAGCAATACTGCGTGAAACCAGAACAGTCCAGTGCTTCGCCAGGCGACTCAGCGCCGTATACGTAGGGAACGCCAAGTTGCGAGTAAGCAGCGGCCAAAATGGCAGCGCGTGTGTCGTCGCTCGTGCTCGTGGATGCCGTATTCTCGCTCGAAGTGTTTGCCGAGTCGGCAGTCTCGTTCGAAACGTCAGCGACAGGCTCAGTTTCCGCTGGAGCTGGGGCTGGGGCCGGGGTCTCGTTCTCGGACGCAGTTGGAGCCGGGGTCACGATGTGATTCTCGACGGTCGCCGAAGTGGCAGGGGTATCGGAAGTCTCGCTCTTCTCGACGCTTGGCGTATTGGCGGGTACAACGTCCTGATTCTTCTGCTCCTGCGGCTTTGCATCAGACGACGGTGCGGTCTGGGAATCGCCCGACGCCTTCGGCTGCTCGCCCTGTGTCTGACCCGATGCCTGCGGGGCTTGACCCGATGCCTGTGGGACAGGGTTCTGCTGAGCGGCAAGGGCCTGTGCCGCCATCTGCTTCTGGGCTTCCATCTCTGCCGCACGCTGCTTCGCGAGCTCATCGCGCAGCTGCGCATCCAAGCTGTTGATGTAGTCAGCCTGCGCCCGCTGGCTCTCTTCCAACTCGGCAGCAACCTGCTCCTGCTGTGCCACAAGATCGACTTGTTCGCGTTCGAGGTTCTCCAGATCGCCCTTTTGTTCCTGCAGTTGCGACTCTGCGGTTTTTACTGCATCAATGGCATTCGCATCCTGCTCGGCAACCTTGTCTGCGTAATATATTGCGTTTTCAAGTTCCTCAAGCGTGGAACATCCCATAACCATGTCCACGAGCGAGCGAGCACCAGAGCGGTAGTTCGCACGCACGCGACCGGCCAAAGTCTCACGCGCATCATCAAGAACTCCCTGGGTCACCTCCACCTTCTTGTTGAGGGTGTCAATGCCCTGTCGAGTCTGGTCCAACTCGTAACGCGTATCGTTGAGCGACTCGCCCACCTCTGCAGCAGCCAAAGCCAGCTCGTCAAACCGCGCACGAGCACTCTGCAAGCGTGTCTGCAAAGAACCAGCCGACTCATCCGCAAACGCAACTCCCGGAACGCCGCCGGCAATCATCGTAGCAGCAACCGCCGCCGAAATGACGCCATTTCTAATTCGTCCGTTCATGCTAGCCTCCTTCTGTTCGCGCCACAAGACGCGAAATTCGGTTAACAAGTATTCTTGTTTTTACAAAAATGCCTTGCAAGGGCCCTCACGGCTTCTCAACACGAACGACAGAAAGCATCTACATAACCTTAAAACTGCTCATAATATTTCTTTAGTTATAATATAACAGTAAAACTGGAGTATAGTCCTCAACGAAACAGAGGCAGAGAGTATGCACCGCTTCGATTTCTTGCGCTCGTTCAACAGTTGCTCGAGCATTCATAAACTCAGGTCCCGCTCAGACAGTCCCGCCCTTGTTCCGGTTACAGAACGAGGGCAAGGACTCAGTCGAAGTATTAGAACTCGGCGTTACCCACGGTACGCGGATGAGGCAATACGTCTCGGATGTTGTCCATTCCGGTAAGATACATTACCAGACGCTCGAAGCCCAGCCCAAAGCCGGCATGGTTGCAGCCGCCGTATTTGCGCAGGTCTAGGTAGTGCTTGTACTGAGTGGGATCCATTCCTAGCTCCGAGATGCGCGCCTCGAGCACGTCGAGCCTTTCTTCACGTTGCGACCCGCCAATAATCTCGCCAATGCCCGGCACGAGGCAGTCGCATGCGGCAACGGTCTGTCCGTCATCGTTCATGCGCATGTAGAACGCCTTTATCTTTGCGGGATAGTCGGTAACGAACACGGGAGCACCAAAGTGCTTCTCGGTGAGATAACGCTCGTGCTCCGTTTGCAGGTCGCATCCCCAACTCACGGGATAGTCGAACTTCGTCCCCTTTTTGGTCGCCTGCTCCAGAATCTGTATCGCCTCGGTATAGGTCACGCGCGCGAAGTCGGAATTTGCCACGTGCTCCAGACGAGTCTTCAGACCCTTGTCCACGAAGCGATTAAAGAGATCTATCTCGTCGGGGCACGTCTCCATCACATACTTGAGCACGTACTTGAGCATGTCCTCGGCGAGGTCCATATCGTCGTTGAGATCGGCAAAGGCAATCTCGGGCTCCACCATCCAGAACTCCGCAGCATGGCGACGCGTGTTCGAGTTCTCGGCACGGAACGTCGGACCAAAGGTGTAGATGTCGCCAAAGGCCAGGGCAAAACTCTCCCCCTGCAACTGACCCGACACCGTAAGACTTGCGGCATGGCCAAAGAAATCCTTTGAGAAATCCACCTCGCCTTGTGCGGTGCGCGGAGGATTGTCGATGTCGAGTGTGGTCACCCTAAACATCTCACCTGCACCCTCGGCATCCGAGGTCGTGATGATGGGCGTGTTGACATACACGAATCCGCGCTCCTGGAAGAAACGATGAATCGCATAAGCGGCGACGGAACGCACGCGGAACACGGCTCGGAATAGGTTCGTCCGTGGACGCAAGTGCTGCTGAGTGCGCAGGAACTCCTTGGAGGTACGCTTCTTTTGCAGGGGATAGTCGGCAGCGGATGTTCCTTCCACATCAACGTGCGAGGCCTTGAGCTCAAAGGGCTGCTTTGCCTGGGGCGTGAGTACCAGCTCGCCATTTACCACCACGGCCGTTCCGAGAGGAAGGGCGCAGGTCTGCTCGTAGTCGGCGTATACATCACGAGACAGCACGACCTGCAAATCCTTAAAGCAGCTTCCGTCATTGATGGTAACAAAAGCCACCTGCCCCATGTCGCGCACCGACCTGAGCCATCCCGCGACCACGACCTGCGTTCCGCCCAGCGTTTCCGCGTCCGCAAAGAGACGCGCGATTCTTGTCCTATCCATAAAGTCTCTCCTCCTCATAGGTAGCACAAAGACTTTAGCACGTTTAAACCAGTTTGTTTGCGCCACTCGCTACTTTGATGGGTCCAAGTTTGCTACGCTATAGCATGTCACACGACCAAAGGAGATTCTCATGGCTCGCATTCGTCTTGCATCCGCAAACAAGGCACTCATCGCAGCCGGCGCGATCGCCGCTTCCGTGCCGATTGTGGGCATTGCAGGTTTCTCGGCCGTCTCACACGGCATTTATCATCGCTCGAACATGAGCACCGCCTCGGAGATTTACTTTAGGCTCACAGGAAACCGCAAACGATTAGCAGACCCAATCGCTTTCGACAATTACCTGCTAGAGCAAGCCACAAAGAATGAGCGAGCTATCGACGCGCCGGAACACCTGCCCTTTAAGGTTTCGGTTGAGTCACTTGATATCGACGGTATGCACACCTTCCTGCTCAACCGTCGCGACCGTAACGACAGGGCGGTCATTTACCTGCATGGTGGGCAGTATCTCAAGCAACCATCCCTATATCACTGGAAGTTCCTCGACACTATCGCACGTCGCACGCGTGCCGAGATTTTCTTCCCAGTGTACCCACTGGCACCAGTTCACAACCACGAAGAGGCATACGAACGCATCTGCAGCCTCTATCGCACCGTAGCCGAAGAATACGGCGCCCGCAACGTCACGCTCATGGGAGACGACGCTGGTGCGACGCTCGCCATCGGTCTGGCACAGCAACTCCCAGAGCTCGGCATGGACCAGCCCTCCCACCTGATTCTTGTCTCTCCATGGGCAGACATCACACTCGAGAACCCCAGCGTGTATGATTACGAGAACGTCGATCCACTGCTTGCAGCCTATGGCATGCGGAAGGTCGGCTCGCTCTGGGCACATGGACTCGATCCCCATGACCCCCGTCTGAGTCCCGTCAATGGCGACGTGCGCATGCTGCGCAACGTCCTCATGTTCGTTGGAACGCGCGAGCTACTTTATCCTGATGCCCGGCTGCTCTTCGATCGGATTCATGCCACGGGCACACATGCTCAGCTCGTCGAGGGACGTGGTCTCAATCACAACTTCCCTCTGTATCCCACACCCGAAGCCACGCGTGCAATCGATCGCATCGTGGACGCAGTCACCGAGGACTGATCACTCACAACGCACCCATTATGCACCTGCGCTCGGACAGTCCTCGGCTTCGCCTGCGGAACTCGCGCAGGCACATAACCCAGTCCCCGCTCTGTTGCAGAACTGCTAGTATCGTCCCTCGCGCACACAACGTTTAGCCTTGCAAGACCGTGCAGGCGAGCTTTCCGTGACGTACTCCCTTTATGCCCAGCAGGCAATCGGCAAGTTCGTGCACCTCGGAACTTCTCCCCCGCACCGCTAGGATCTCTAGGCAGTTGTGATGGTCAAGATGCACGTGCATCGTCGAGACGATCAACGGAATATGATCGTGCTGTACCTCATCGAGTTTGTGGGTCAAATCGGGCATGTGGTGGTCGTACACCATGGTGATGGAGCCCACCACCTCTGTGTCTGGCTCGTCGAGCTCGTCTTCCGCAAGCTTCTCGCGCATCAGGTCTCGAATTGCCTCCGACCGATTTACGGCAATGCCCCGCCGCGCTGCAAAGGCATCGAATTCGCCGAGGAGCGTCGAGGGAATTGCCACAGAGAAACGTACCAAGTCACTTGCCATCAAGAACCCCCGTGACTTATACGCTCGAACGGTGATAGTACGCAGAGCTTTCGTATTTGGGTTCGCAACATACGTTGATGCCCAGACTCCGATAGAGCTTCTCGTCGGTGGGCGAAATGATGACCGTGAAGTAGGCATCACAGCCGCGCAGCTCCTCTGCAGCCGCAATGGCGCGCGCCGCATCGGGGTTGTCGACCGAGCTCATGGAAAGCGCTATGAGGGTCTCGTCGGAATGCAGGCGGGGATTCTTGCTGCGCAAGTGATCGGTCTTGAGCCGACAGATGGGCTCGAGTGCCTCATCGCTCACGATATAGGTTTTGCGATCAATGCCCGCAACGCGCTTGAGGGCGTTGAGCAGCAACGATGAGGCAGCACCAAGAAGGTCGCTCGTCTTCCCCGTTACGATGCTGCCATCGGGAAGCTCCATAGCGGCCGCTGGAGCACCAGAGTCCTTCTCCTTTTGGAGGGCCGCCGCACGAGAGGGAGAAAGATCCTCGGTAACGCCAGCCTTGTTCATGAGCAGATCGATCTTTGCAAGGGTCTCGGCGCCGATTCCCGTACGCTCGAGCTGCACCGCCGTCCAAAAGTGGCGACGAACTATCTCGTGGGTCGCTGCGTCCTGGCAGACTTTGTCGTCCACGATGCAGTTGCCCACCATATTGACGCCCATGTCGGTAGGAGATTGGTAGGGACTCTCACCCTGGATCTTTTCGAGTAGCGCATGCACGACAGGAAATGTCTCGACATCACGGTTGTAGTTGACACACACCTCGCCGTAGGCCTCAAGGTGGAAGGGATCAATGATGTTTCGGTCATCCAAGTCGGCTGTGGCAGCCTCATAGGCGATGTTTACGGGATGCTTGAGCGGAAGATTCCACACGGGGAAGGTCTCGAACTTCGCATAGCCCGCCTCAACTCCATGTTGGTTCTCGTGGTAGAGCTGACTCAGGCAGGTGGCGAGCTTGCCAGATCCTGGGCCAGGTGCGGTTACGACCACGAGCGGACGCGTCGTGGGAACGAAGTCATTCTTGCCAAACCCCTCTTCGCTTACGATGAGGGTAGTGTTTGAGGGATACCCATCGATGGGATAATGCCGATAACACTCGACACCCATTGATTCCAACCGTCGTTGGTATGCCTCAGCATGCGGTTGGCCCGTATAGCGCGTGATGACCACCTTGTTTGCCAACAAACCCATGCCCCGAAACAGGTCCATAAGACGCAAGACATCCTCGCCGTAGCTTATGCCAATGTCGCTGCGTCGCTTGTTTGCCTCGATATCGGCCGCGTTGACCGCCACGAGCACCTCCGCATCATCGGCCAGCTCGCTGAGCATACGTGCCTTTGAGTCCGGGGCAAACCCCGGAAGCACACGACTTGCGTGATAGTCATCAAAAAGCTTTCCGCCAAACTCCAAGTAGAGCTTTCCGCCAAATTGGCCAATTCGCCGCCGAATACGATCCGCCTGCATGGAAATGTAGCGTTCGTTGTCGAAGCCTTCTCGCATGGGACCTCCTGCCGTTTTTGATGTGGACTTTAGTCTCGCACAAAAAAGCCCTTCTCGCACGAATTGACAAGTCATTTGCAATAAATTGCAACACATGCGCTTTCTACAAAACTTGCTCGTCCCCCATGGCTCACTTTCGATACGCCATAGGGGACATTCCAGCTCCTTCGCGCTACCTTGCGTGACAACAGCCGCTATCGACGCGTGCGTCGCGTCTCCTGCAGATTCCGGAGGTATTGCTGGAACTCATCGGAACAATCCGAGTTTCCCTCCGCCCAGTCCTTGTGCTGGATGATTTGGCTCTGGAAACCATAGTAGTCGTCAATATACGCAATAAGTGCGTCGAGCGCGTCGAGCTGAGCCGCAGGATAATCGTCATGTGAAGCCCCCACGTGCACCATCTCGATACCGATTGCATACGAGTTAAGGCCGATGTCGGCGGGGACGGCCCACGAGCTGACACCCCTCAGGTCGTCTCGACCATCTTCCGGCGTACCAAACTTCTCGTTGTGTCCCTTGTTGCCATGAGTGGCATGATGACCGATTTTGTCTATGGGTATACATTGTACAATCGTTCCGTCGAGGCCTATAACGAAGTGAGCCGCAACGAAGCGTCCGGCTGCAACCCAACCTGCAACGACGTTCTGAGGCGCACCAATACCTTCGGTATCGTGCATAACAATGTACTTTTGGTATTCGGCAGGTTTCTCGCCATGGATGAACTCTGGATGGATGTCCTGAATGATGTTTATGCTTGGCTTGGCGTAAAGAGGTCGTTCAGTTGGTCCGGGGGCTCCATACGTCGCTGGCACAAGCCGGAGCTCAATTGCCTCAAGAGGTAGTGAGCAACCAATGGAACCCGCCTGCGCACCATTCTTCGTCCATCCCATCCAGCCTTTTCCGGAAACATATCCTCGGTACCATATGTTGTAAGCTTTGGAAACATCGCCGGTCAATGACGCGGTAAACGCTTCGATGTTTCCACCCTGGACGCCCTGCGCCACCGCATCGCCTCTGACATCTGACAGCCATCCCTCTTTGGAAACGTGGATGGAGTAAACTACGTCGCCGGAAAGGTCACCATCAACCCGAGCCTGCATCCCCACAATCGCAGGACCACCTTCCTGCCCCGAAACGCCTGATTCGAGCCAATCATTCCATGGACCTCCCGCAGCAAGCGTTCTGAATTCGAGGGACTCGTTAGATACAAACGGAACCGAAACTGACTGCCCGTCCTCAGCGGGGGCAGGATCTCCCTTGGAAACAAGCTTCGTCTGGAAAGCTTCGACACGAGCTCCAAGCCCCTGCGTTCCAATCGGCTCTCCGTCTTTGCACCAGCCCATCCAACCTATGCGTTGAACATGAGCCCGGTAATACAGGTCATAGACTTCAGCAGCCTCACCAACAAGACGCATGCGCACAGCCTCCAGCCGCAGGGATTGTCCCTCAGTGCCACAGGAAGGCCCCCACGACTCGCCCCAGCCTATCTTTTGCACATGACCAAGCAGTTCGACGCTACCTGGAACGCGGGTGCCCGAAAGCTCGGCCCGAAGCGATTCAACTCGTAACGACCGACCGGTTGTTCCGCTTATCTGGCCTCCAACAGCCCAGTCCTGCCATCCATCATGTTGAACGTGTGCTTGCAAACGCACTTCCTCAGCACCTGCAAACGCTTCGTCGTACGATTGGTCCTCCGCCACGGGAGCCGGCGACCCCTTGGGAAGAACAACCACCTGAACGCTTTCGAGACGCTTTGCCATACCGGCCGTACCCGAAGTCTCCCCGTTCTTTGCCCAGCCCATCCAGCCAAGACTTTGTGCATGAACGCGATACCAAACGTCATATTCTTCCGCCGCATTGCCCGTAAGCTCGATCTGTGCAGCCTCCAAGCGCAGCGAGAGTCCTTCTGTACCAGCCTGCTCTCCGTCCGCGCACCAGTCCTGCCAGCCATTCCGTTGAACATGCACACGATAGCGAATGCCTCCCGTCACATTTTCGGGGAGTCCCTCCAAGCGCATACGAAGACTTTCAAGGCGAAGCGACCTTCCTGTTGTACCAGCAGGAGAGCCATCCTTAACTGCCTCCTTCCAGCCATCTTGCTGCACGTGAACCTCTACCGAGACACGCGGACCTGTAGCTGCGGACGTTAATGCAAACTCTTCCCCGTGACTTTGTCCACCATGTTGAGATGTCACTTCCTCCACGCTCGCTGAATCGCCCGTCGCGCTTGCGTGCATCGCGTCGACCGCGGGCATAGCCTCACTTTCCGTGATCGCCCCATTCGATTCGCGCGTTCCGCCATCGGGCACTTGTGTCAGCCCATCGGAGTCGCCCTGAACCACCTTGGCTTCAGGCGCATCAATCTCAATCGCAGTTTCATACATGCCACTGGCTTTCTGTTCTTCTGCAAAAAGGACTCTCGGCATGGAAAGAGCCGCAATCAAAGCAACAAGTACCGCTAGATTTCGTATCGCTCTATTACTCATTTCGCAAAGCACCTCATCTTTCCCCGCCGGAATTCGAATTCAATGCCATCCATCATACTTGTTTTTTAAAACTGAAAGCCAATTCAGTTGCAAGTCGGCATACAGAAAGACATAGATCGCCTCGTTTCGAAATGTTTACTTAATTCCTACTTGATTAGTAGGAATTATAGTGGCATTCTACTACACATCGACTCATACTCGTTGAAAGGAGCTTGTAATGGCAACCGTAGGACACGTCGAGACGCTTATTGGTGGCACGCCGCTGGTCGACCTCTCGTTCATGGTTGATGGAAAGGCAAGGCTGCTTGGAAAGTATGAGGCCACGAACCCAGGTGGCTCAGTAAAGGATCGCATCGCAAAGGCGATGATTGACGCAGCCGAGCAAGATGGTTCACTCAAACCGGGCGGCACCATCATCGAACCAACGAGCGGCAACACCGGCGTGGGACTGGCCATGCTCGCCGCGGCGCGCGGTTACCGTATGATCTTGGTCATGCCCGAGACGATGAGTGTCGAGCGTCGTAAGCTTGCGGCCTCGTACGGTGCAGACATCGTACTCACGCCCGGAGCAGAAGGAATGAAGGGCGCCGTGGCTCGCGCTGAGGAGATCCACGCACAGACACCTGACTCGATCATAGCCGGCCAGTTCGTGAACCCCGCCAATCCGCGCATCCATTATCAGACAACGGGACCGGAGATTTGGGAAGCGACCGAAGGCACCATCGACGTAATAGTGGCCGGCGTAGGAACCGGAGGAACTATTTCTGGAACGGCCAAATTCCTCAAGGAGAAAAACCCCCACGTCAAAGCCGTTGCCGTCGAGCCGGCAGAGTCTCAGGTACTTGCAGGCAAACCATCGGGACCGCATCGCATCCAAGGCATCGGCGCTGGTTTTGTCCCAGATACCTACGACGCAACGGTTGTGGACGAGATCATCCCCGTTCTCTCTGGCGACGCCATCGAGACGAAGAAGCTTCTCGCCCAGAAAGCGGGCCTGCTTGTGGGCATTTCTTCGGGTGCGGCAACAACGGCAGCACTAGAGCTTGCACAAAGACCGGAGCTCGCCGGCAAGACCATCGTCTTCATCCTTCCCGACACAGGCGAGCGCTACCTGTCGATGGATCTGTAAGCACATATTATATAGAGCCCCATTCCACTGACGGAACGAATAACCCGGCGTGGATGCGTCGTGTTTGACGCATCCACGCCGGGTTCGTTTGCGTCACCTTGCGTGGCCCTTCTATGTTTGTCTTATACGACCAAGTACTTACCAAAGATAAGGTAGGCAATAATCCCCACGGCGACAACAACACCACCAATAATCAAACCGACAAGCAGTGAGCTCTTGCGCCCTTCCTCGATCTCGTCCTCCGTGGGAATCTTTGAACTGAACTCAGTATTGTTGGGCATGGCAAACCCTCCTTCGTGGCTTCTTGACTACTCGAAGACGCGTGTTCCGTTCACGTCAAAGGCAAACTTCTTTGCACGGCAGACGCCATTAAGCTCGTCACCCACCACCGTCCCCGAAAGCACATACGCCACTTTACCAAACGGGAAAGGCATGCGTACGTTTCCCTCAAAGGTGACGTCCTCGCCTTCCAGCGTTCCTTCAAGGCGTTTTGTCTTTCCGGCAACCGTGAGGTCGGCATAGCAAACGTCACCCTCGGTTGCTAGCACGAGATGGCCTTTTCTCTTGCCGAGCGGAGTCTTTGCCAATACGGCATACGTCCCATCTATCATGCACATTCCCTCTTCGTCGCAGTACAATGGCATCTCATGTTACTACACTAGAAGATGTCATAAACGAATATTATTCCCACAAGCCAACCGTGGGATACCAAACCGAACCTTTGTTTACATTCTCGATTGTGCCTGCATAAAGAGGGCACAATTGCAGCATTCTCCATGCACTGAATCCCCATATGTGGTATGAATTCAAAGTTACGTGTTTTGGTCTGCAGGAGTAGTCCGCACGAAAGGACAAAGAGCATGTCTTCCGAACGAAACTCACATAGTGCCATCCCCTTTAGCTTGGGTATGGTACTTGTCACCATGGGCGTTGTATATGGCGACATTGGTACGAGTCCCATGTACACGCTCCGTGCAATCATGCACGGAAATGGTGGACTGCCTACGATGCAGCCCGACGTCGTCATAGGAGCGCTCTCTCTGATTATTTGGACCATGACGCTCATCACAACAGTAAAGTACGTTCTTGTTGCGATGAAGGCAGACAACCACAACGAGGGCGGTATCTTTGCTCTATACAGTCTTGTACGCAAATGCGGAAAATGGCTCATCGTACCAGCAATGATAGGCGGCGCAGCGCTGCTCGCCGACGGCATTCTGACTCCCGCCGTAACTGTTACCACTGCCATCGAAGGCCTGCGAAGTATCGATTTGGTCCACCAGATCATTGGCGACAACCAAACCGTCGTCGTTATGATTACCATCGCTATCATTGGCGTTCTGTTCCTTGTGCAACGTGCCGGTACTGGCATGATCGGTCGAGCATTTGGACCCATCATGTGTATTTGGTTTGGTTTCCTTGGAACCATTGGAATCTTGAACATCGGTGCCGACCTCAACGTACTCCGCGCGTTCAACCCCATACGTGGCGTCATGTTCCTCTTTGATGGCAACCTCAACTCAGCTGGCATCATGGTTCTTGGCAATGTCTTCTTGTGTACGACCGGTGCCGAAGCGCTCTACTCCGACATGGGGCACGTGGGCAAATCGAACATCTATGCGAGCTGGCCCGTCGTGAAGGCATGCCTGATACTCAACTATCTGGGACAGGGCGCCTGGATTCTTTCTATGCGCGACAATGCAGCCTTGGCTGCCATGGGCACCGAAATGAACCCATTCTTTGAGATGCTGCCGGGCGGATTGCGCATCTTTGCGGTCGTCCTCTCGACGCTTGCGGCCATCATCGCAAGCCAAGCACTCATCACGGGCAGCTTCTCCATCGTAAGCGAAGCCATAAGCCTGGACCTGCTACCCCACATGAAGATCGAGTACCCGTCCGAGACGAAGGGCCAGATCTACATTCCGTACGTCAATTATGTTCTTATGTTCGGCTGCATTGGAGTCGTGCTGTTCTTTAGAAGCTCGGAGCGCATGGAGGCGGCATACGGCCTTGCCATCACCGTCACCATGCTCATGACTACAATCCTTCTTACGCTCTTTCTTTCGCGCATTCGAAACAAACCTATACTCGCAGTTCCCTTTGCTGCCTTCTTTGGGGCAATCGAGATGTTCTTCTTCTTTTCGAGTCTCACCAAATTCACGCACGGAGGCTATGTCACCGTGCTGCTGGCACTGGCAATCTTCTTGGTGATGTACGTATGGGAGCGCGGAACCACCATCGAGCAGAGCGAACGCATCAACTTGCCAGTGAAGACCTATCTTGGGCAGCTGCGTGAGCTCAGAAGCTACGACAAAGTACCGCTTTTGGCCGACAACCTTGTGTTCCTTACCAATGATGCCAGCACTGATACTCTCGACCGAGACATCTTGTACTCGATTCTAGACAAGAGACCAAAGCGCGCAAAGGCATACTGGTTCGTAAATGTATCGGTAACCGACGAGCCCTACACGCATGAGTTCTGGATCAACGACTATGGCACCGACTTTGTCTTTAAGGTCCAGCTCCGACTTGGCTTTAGGGTTAACCAACGCGTAAACGAGTATATGTACCAAGTTGTCTCCGCAATGGTCGAGAGCGGACGGCTCCCTGCGCAAGAACACCGATTCTCGATTTATGAGCGCACCGGACACGTAGGCGACTTTAGGTTCTGCCTTGTGCACAAAGTTCCCACGGAATCGATTGACGTTTCGAGCAAGGACCTGATGGTACTTCATGCCAAATACCGCATCCGTCGCATCTGCGGCTCCCCGGCGCACTGGTATGGACTCGAGAACTCCACCATCATGTACGAGTATGTACCGCTCTTTGTGGGTCGCAAGCGTCAGCATGAGCTCAAACACGTGGAGATGCCGCAAACGTGAGAAAGGCCAGCCAGGTCAATTCAAGCACTGCGATAGCACGGGAGAAGCAGCTAGCACCTTTCATCTGGGTTATTCTTGTACTATGCACGCTTGCAGGGCTACGACCGTTGATAGCAACCGCCGCCCAACTCGTCCTGTCGGGCACAACGCTCGCTTGGACGATGTGGGCGGTGGCGTTTCTTTGTTGGATTGGCCTCTTGATTCCCAACATTCGCTATCTCGCAACACATAGAAAGACGTCAGTGGGTATGGCTCCCATTGCCGTGATCTCCATAGCACCGGCCGCTGCGGTGACGCTTGCCTACGTGCATGCGCAAGGTCCGGCCCTAGTTGCCCTCTGGACCGTCTTTGTCGTGTCGTTCGCACTTCTCATCCTGTTTGTGCTGGGTTTTCTTAAGCTTCGCTCGGTGTATGCGGGAGATCGCCACGTTGACCCTGATGCAATCATCATTGTTTTGGGAGGCGCAATAAAAGAGGGCAAGCTCAGCACAACGCTGCTTGAGCGCCTGACAACAGCTTCGACGCTCTGGCACGAGGGACCAGACCGTATGCTTGTGCCCACGGGTGGCCCTGTACCCAACGATAAGCGATGTGAGGCAGACTACATGCGTGATGAACTCGTTTGCCAGGGCGTGAGTCCAGCTTCGATCGCATTGGAACGTGCGGCACGCAACACGACGGAGAACATCCAGAACTCACTGACGCTCTTGGAGATTCGAGGATTGTGGCATCCCGAATCTTCGCGGCAGCTCTGCGTGCTAACAAGTGACTATCATTTATACCGGGCGTTGCGCGAGGGACATTACTGCGGTGTGGAACTCGTTCCCATACCGAGTCCCACACCGCGCAAGAGCCGACTTCAGCAGTGGTGTCGCGAGATACTTACAGCTCTGGTTCTGCCGTAGCTCGCCGCATGAACTTGTTGACGCGACGATCATAGGTCAGCAAACCATTGGTTTCCTCCTCCACATCGCTCAGCTGGGTGTATACGTACCCCACTAGGCCTTCTTCTTCGAGCGCGTCAACCTCGGCAAGCAGATTGCTAACCGCGTGCCGCCATTCGTCAACGTTATCGAACGCATCATAGCCATAGGTGATGTCGGGCACCGAGACGTGACCCTCCACAGGACAGGTAAGGCCTCCAAACTCGTCTAAAATAAACGCACGCGGCTTGCGACGCCAGAATGGGCCCGCATGGGGGTCCTTGTACACACGCATGCTCCTAAAGTAATTGTGCACTGCATAGTAGTCACCCGCGCCCTGGTCGTACCAGCCACTCGTCGCAATGAACGGCCGAGTCTTGTCGAGCGAGCGGAGCTGATCGCAGTTCTCTTGCGACGAGAACTGTCCCCATGATTCGTTGAACACCACCCATGTAGCGATACACGGATGGCTTCTGAGCAACTCAATGGTCTGACGTGCCGTTTCGAGCCATTCGTGGCGATATGCCGCGTCTCCCGCACCAAAACGCCGCCAAGATCGCTCGTTCCGATCGTCGCGAATCGACCAACTTCGGCGAACGAGCGTGGGGATGTTTGCACTCGTCCACTCCCCCGGAAGTCCACCTCCGCTCACCATGTCTTGCCACACGAGAATTCCCAATCGGTCGCAGTGATAGTACCACCGCCGCGATTCGACCTTTATGTGTTTGCGCAACATGTTGAATCCCGCAGCGCGTACGAACTCGATGTCGGCAACCAGGGCCTCGTCTGAAGGCGCTGTCATAAGGCCGTCGGGCCAATATCCCTGATCGAGCACTCCGCGCACAAAAAGTGGCTTATGGTTGAGGCAGAATCGTGCGATGCCACGCTCATCGCGCTCTATGCCCACGACCCTAAACGCGCAGTAGCTTCGCACCTCATCATTGGCGTAGGTCGCCCGAATGCCGTAAAGATAGGGTTTGTCGGGACTCCATAGGTGAATGTCATACACTTGCATCCACACGGATACCGTTGTTTCCTCCGGCACGGTCTGGGCGCACGAGACAACGTTCCCAGCGGCATCGATCACCTCAATCAGCAGATCTCCGCCTGGCTCGCTCACGCAAACCACGGCTTCGAACTCTGCCGCATCTACGTGCGCGCGTGGTTCAAGCGACACGATACGCGTCGCCTCGACTTCCTCGAGCCACACGCTTTGCCATATGCCACTTTGTGCCGTATACCACATGTTTCCGCGAACGATGCGCTGTTTTCCACGCAGTTGAGTTCCCGACTCACTTGGATCCCATACGCAGAGCACAATCGCATTTACACCAGCTCGCACGACGTCGGTAATATCCGTGTCGAAGGGCAGGTATCCTCCCCTATGCTCGCAGACCTTGATGCCGTTGACGTAGACAGCACAGCAGTAGTCAACGGCCTCAAAGTGCAGCAGTAACCTTCGCGATTCTGCGCATGGGTTGAGGTCAACCTCGCGCCGATACCACAGGAGCTGATTGGGTAACAGTTGACGCCCCACACCACTGAGCGCAGACTCAGGAGAGAATGGAACCAAGATCTTCCCGTCCCATCTCGTAGGCATCGCCACAACAGGCCATAGTCCCTGCGCATCAGAGCTCTCGCGTATCGCATACTCCCACCACCCGTTTAGACTGACCCACGTGTCCCTTTCGAGTTGTGGACGAGGGTGCTCTGAAAGTACGCAAGAGCAGTCAAGAGAGTCTCCCCAGACTGTGGTGAGCGGTGCGAGGTCGCTCTTTCGAGGAGCATCTGGTCGCGCTGCTAGCACGCGCTTAAGATCGAGGTCCATAATCGCCACACTCCAACTTATCTACTAAAGGAGCACCTCAGCCCATTCGGACTCCTTGAAGCCTACGAGTACGAAGTCATCCCCCACCACAATGGGACGCTTAACGAGCATGCCGTCGCTAGCCAGAAGCTCGATGCACTCCTCATCACTGATTCCTTGAGCGAACCGGTCCTTCATGTTTAGCTCGCGATACTTTTTTCCGCTCGTATTGAAGAAACGTCGCAGAGGCAGACCACTGGTAGCAATCCATGAGGCAAGCTCCTGCGCAGTGGGAGCTTGCTCCACAATATGACGAACATCATATGTAACTCCGTGCTCGTCGAGCCATTTATGTGCACGTTTGCACGTCGTGCAGCGCGGATACTGTACAAAAAGGATGGGTTTGGTACTCATGGTAGCCTCCCGTCATACGTTGACGAATCCCTTCGATTCTAGCCTACGAAGACGCATGCGCGCTACAGTTCGCTCCACACTACCGGCTGGTTCTTTGCCAGCTCCAGATAGTTCTTTGCGTTATGGACGTTACCGTCTATGTCCTCGACCTCCATCTTACGCAGCTTACGTGCGGGATTTCCATAGACTATGGTGCCATCATGGACTTTGCGTCCTTCGGGAATCACGGCTCCCGCTGCGACAATGCAATTAGTACCTATACGCGCACCATTGAGAACGACTGCTCCCATGCCAATGACAGTGTTGTCACCAACCGTCGCGCCATGAACGACAGCGCCATGACCGATGGTTACGCCATTGCCCAACGTCACAGAGTGGGTCGCGTCAACGTGGATGACAGCGTTGTCTTGAATGTTGGTGAGATTCCCCACGCGAATGGGAGACTCATCACCACGCACGACGGCGTTATACCAAACGGAGCAACCCTCCCCGAAGGTCACATCTCCAATTACGTGAGCACCTGGAGCTACAAGTGTCATAAGGCGTCCTTTCTTGCGTCATTCAGACGCATCAACAAAACTATGTGAGGCAACATATCACATAGAATAGAAGCACACCTCCTTGCCTCATGCATAGGCAAGGAGGTGTGCCTCTAAACCAAATCATAGCAAGAGGCGCTCATGCTAGCGGTTGCTCTCCTTGCCCACGAGGCCGGTGGCACCGTAGCGCTCGCGCAGGAGTGGTTTCTCGATCTTCCCGGTAGCGTTGCGCGGGACGTCAGCAAAGATAATCTTGCGCGGACGCTTGTAACGCGGAAGCTTGCGGCAGTAGTCCATGATGTCGGCCTCGGTCGCCCCACGACCTGGCTTGAGCTCAATGATGGCTGCCGCGATCTCTCCCAGACGCTCATCGGGAAGACCGATAACTGCGACATCCTGAATTGCGAAGTATCCCTGCAGGAAGTCCTCAATCTGAACAGGATAGAGGTTCTCGCCTCCTGTGATGATGACGTCCTTCTTGCGGTCGACGAGCCAATAGAAGCCTTCGTCATCTTGCTGCGCCATGTCACCCGTGTGGAGCCAGCCGTCGATGAGCGTCTCGGCCGTCGCCTCAGGGTCGTTGTAGTAGCAAGTCATGAGGCCCGGACCCTTGACGCACAGCTCGCCGACTTCACCCTGACGCACCTGATGGCCGTCTTCACCCACAATCTTGCACTCCCAGCGGTATCCCGGTACGCCAATGGCACCCACGTGATCGATGTTCTCGATACCCAGGTGCACACTCCGAAAGACCATAGTTCGTGTCGTAGTCGTGATGCGGAAAGACTTCCTTCCAGCGCTGGATGAGACTCTTGGGAACTGGCTGAGCACCCACGTGCATCAGACGCCACTGGTCGAGCTCGAACTCCTCGAGCCTCAAATCGCCGCGCTCGATAGCAGTAAGGATATCTTGCACCCACGGCACCAACAGCCACACGATTGTACACCGCTCTCGACTCACCGTATCAAAGATGAACTGAGGGCTGACGCCGCGCAACAACACCGCCCGCGACCCGCATGTAAGGCTACCCATCCAATGGAACTTAGCACCGGTGTGATAGAGCGGAGGAATGCACAGGAACACATCGTCGTGCGTCGTGTTGTGGTGCACGGCCTCCATTTCGGCCGCCTGCGTAAGGCTCTCGTGGTTGTGGAGAATGGCCTTGGGGAAGCCTGTGGTGCCTGAGCTAAAGTATATGGCGGCATCGTCTTCGGCAAACAACGGAATTTGCGGGTCGTGGCTTGAGCACAGTGCCTCTAGCTCGCGATAGCTCTCGGCCCAAGTTGGGCAATCATCTCCCACATAGAACAGCAGACGTCCGGTCTGTACGAGCGGCACAATCTCTTCCACACGGCCGATGAACTCGGGACCAAACAAGAGCACGTCAACGTCGGCCTTGTCCATGCAGTAGGCAATCTCGTCTGCAGAGTACCTAAAGTTCAGAGGCACGGCCGTAGCCCCGGTCTTGAGTATGCCAAAGTAGATGGGCAACCACTCGATGCAGTTGTACAGCAGGATTGCCACCTTGTCGCCTTTGTGCACACCGCGAGAGAGCAACAGGTTTGCCAGGCGGTTCGATCGCTCGTCAAAAACCGACCACGTGATTTCGCGTCGATACGGCTCGTCTTCGGTGGTCTCGACCAAGTCGTACTCTCGCCATGTAATGTGGCGATCCTCTTGCCGCTCGGGATTGACCTCCACGAGCGCGACCTCGTTGGGATACTTTGCGGCATTCAGCCGCAACATGTCGGGAACTATCACAGGTTGCCTCCTTAGGCGTTGACATAGCAACCTAGGATAAAACAAAAACGCCCCGAGCGAAACACCCGAGGCATATGGTTTGTCAAGTTGTGATAAAGCGCATGACTAGCGTTTGCGCCCATACAGGAATAAGCACAAGGCAGCGATACCTGCGAGCATCAGGGCATAAGGCACGAAGGGGGCCGCTGCAGCCTCACCCACTACATTCCCGACGAATATGAGGATGTAGGGCGAAAAGAATGAGGCCAAGAAGCCGCTCGACACGCAGAGCGACGTGCAAAGCATCACCGAACTCTTTGGAGCGATTTCGCTCACATGATTCATGATGTACGAGATGAACAGCGGATATGCGGCACCACAAAGTATGCCCGACAAGAACATGATGGGAAGCGAGGACGCGATGCCGGCCAAAAAGCAACCCAAACCAAGCAATATGGCGCCAAGTGCAGGGGTCTTGCCCCGCAGTGCCTCAAATACCTTGCCAAACACGAGTCCACACAACAGGCCACAGATCGCCAACGCAGAAATCACAAGACTCGATTGAGCCGCAGTGCCAAACCCTCCCTCGGTGACAATCGAGGGAATGCGCACGTTGATACCGCAGTAGCAGGTCATGAACAAGAAGTTGAGTGCGCACATCACGAGCACCGATACAGGAACCGCCTGCGGTCCACCACCGCCTGACGCGGTAGTTGCCGAGCGATTTGAGGTCGGGATATCAGCAGGCACACCCACCACAAAGAGGGCGAGCAATATGAAGATGATCCCATACACCGCAAAGGGAGCTTGCCACCCAAACGCAAGGAGCACGCCAGCAAGAGCCGTCGTCGCCACCTGACCGAGTGTCTCCATGGATGTGCGCACGCCCATGAGCATGGCACGCTCGTCACCCTCAAAGAAGTCGCCGATCATCGAGACTGCCAAGCCGCAAACCAGACCCACTCCCCCGCCATACACCAAGCGCGAGAGCCACATAATGCGAAACACGATGAGGCTCGGCAGCTGCATGAATCCCAAGAAACCCTCCAGCAGCGGCGTGATGCCGGCGATGCCCGCTACGAGCAGGCCCAAAACGACGGTGCGCTTCTTGCCCAAGAAACTTGCGATAAGAGGACAGAGGAGCACAAAAATCAGACCCGTGATGGATTGCACCGTGGTGAGCGTCTCGACCTGCGTGGTCGTCTTTTCTGGAAAGGCCGTCATGATGTCGGGCAATGCCGGCGAGATCGCCATCTGCGTGCCCATGGTAATCGAGATGGACAACAACCCCACCTTGAGCATGAGACCTTTGTCCGATGTCTTGGCCGTCGTCATTTCTCTCCTCCTTAGACTTCCCGTTAGAACTTCTCCACAACACCGTCTCTCTTCAACTCTTCGTGTAGGCGCGCAATCTCGTGCGGAATGCAATTCAGCTCATAAGGCGTCATCTGGTACACCCAGTTAATCCAATTCCGATACAACAAGTTTGCGTGTGCTCGCCACGTAAAGATGGGCTGATTCTCGGGGTTGTTGTCAGGGAAATAGTTGTAAGGCATCTTGATGGGCAATCCCTTGTGGAAGTCACGCCAGTATTCGTCGGCCAACGTGTCGCGCCCATACTCGAAGTGACCCGTAACGTAAATCTCGTGGAAGTCACGCGTCGCGACGAGCGCCGGACCCGTGTCGAAGCCCTCGCTCAAGACCTGCAGCTCGGGATGCTCAGCAAGGTCAATTGTCTCGATGGCCGCATGACGAGAGTGAGGCATATTGTGCACCTCGTCAAACCCATTCGTGAGAAAGTTGTACTCGTCACAAAGCCGCTGCGGGAATACGCCAAACAGCTTGGAAGGCAAGCTCCGCTTGCGTATGCCATACAGGTGGAAAAGGGCACCAAGCGCTCCCCAGCACAGACTCATGGTAGAAAACACGTGCTTTTGACTCCAGTCCACGATGGCGCAGAACTCGTCCCAATAGTCCACCTCCTCAAACGCCAAGTGCTCCACCGGAGCGCCGGTGATAATGAGCCCATCGTAGTTCTTGTTTTCGAACGACTCGAAAGTGTCGTAGAACTTGATGAGGTGGTCCGCAGAGACATTTTTAGACGTGTGACTCGTCACCCGCATGAAGTCACAATCGACCTGAATGGGAGTCTTTGAGATGAGGCGCAAAAGCTGCGTCTCCGTTTCGACTTTTTTGGGCATGAGGTTGAGTATGGCAACCTTTAGAGGACGAATCTGCTGGTTGCTAGCAATCTCTTCCTCAAGGGCAAAGATGCGTTCCTCGTGCAGTATCTGCTTTGCGGGCAGTCCGTCGGCAACGTTGATGGGCATGGAGGCTCCTGTCTACGATACGTATCGCTCCATGATAGCGCAGACCGGCCATCAGCGAGGTCCGCAATGAGATAGTACGCTCTTTAATGAAGCCCAACGATTCGGGCTGGTTTGCACCACTCCTAAATTGCTTGAAAGACGAAGAAGTCTAGGTAGTGGCTTTGCGGAAAGCCCCACAGTATGGGATGATCGGGTGCCTGTTGGCGCTCCTCCACCTGCTTGAGCTGCCGCCCAGTGGCATGTGCCGCCTCCGCCACGACCCGCGCGAGCAGATCGCGCGTCATATGCTGGGAGCAGCTGCACGTCGCGAGGTAGCCGCCACGCGGCAGCAGCCTGAGCGCAGCCTCATTCAGCTCGCGATATCCATGCATGGCGTTGCGCACGGTGGATCGGCTCTTGGTAAAGGCGGGAGGATCCAGCACGATGAGGTCGAACGGGCCACCTTCCTCGCGCATGTGTTGCCGATTGCGAAGTGCGGGAAGGTATTCGAGCACGTCGGCTTGGGTAAAGCCAAGTCGCCCTTCGTCTTCCGCATACCCGTTGAGACGCGCGTTCTGACGTGCGAGGTCAATCGCAGTGCCACTCACATCCACGAACCTCACGAACTCCGCACCACCAGCCAGAGCGTTAAGCCCGAATGGCCCCACATGACAGAAGCAGTCGAGAACGCGCCTGCCATGCGAGATTTCACGTACAGCACGACGGTTGTACTTTTGGTCTAAAAAGAAACCGGTCTTTTGGCTATTTGCAAGGTCGAGGTCGTATCGAATCCCGTTCTCACGCACAACGAGGCGTTCGTCCGCAGCATCGGCACCACTCCACCATCCCTGATAGCGCGACAGACCCTCCTTGTCACGTACGGATGAATCGTTTCGTTCGTAGATGCCACGTATGGTATGGCCGGAGGCGGACAGCACGTCGAGCAGCAATGGGTACAGCACATCGCGAAGCTGTTCCATACCGACCGTACCAACTTGCGTTACCAAAACGTCCTCGTACTTGTCAACGACTAGGCCAGGCATGCCGTCTGCTTCGGAGAACAGGACGCGACAGCATGTGATGTCCGCCTCGCAATCCGGCAGGGCACGTCGCCCCATGGTAGCGAGGCGATGCTCCCACGCCCACGAGATACGTCGACGCCAAAACGCCTCGTCCATGCGATCGTTGGGGTTTCTCGTTACGACGCGGGCACGAATCGTACTGAGCTGCGAGACGAGCGCCGCCCCCTGCCATGTTCCGTTTTCTTCGACGAGATCGACCACAGAGCCGTTGGGCACTGGTTCGGAGTCAAGTATCTCCGAGGCAAACACCCACTGATGCCCCGTTTTCAAGGAACGAGCAGCTTTGCGCGAGATGGTGAGGCGTGGATATGGTCGCACCTGCTTCATGGGTGTCTCCCTGCTTTGTAATACCGATTTCGGGACACTTCATGCTTTGTGTCCCAGCTGATGACACGCGTCTAATAATGACGACCGTAGCGTCCTCGGCTCCGTGCGCGCGAACCGGCGAACATGGTACGCTTGGGCTTGGTGGTCCCGCGTGTGGCTCCGGGCACGATACGCCCCTCGTCGTAGTCGAATCCCGGAAGGTCCCACGTAGGTACGAGCTTTCCAGTAAAGTACTCGATTTCGCGGAGCGGGGTAATCTCATCGGGTGCTACAAACGTGTAGGCATGCCCTGTCGCACCGGCACGTCCGGTACGACCAATGCGGTGCACGTAGTCCTCGGGATCGAGTGGGACATCAAAGTTGACCACGGCATCGATGCCGCTTACGTCAATGCCGCGGCTCATGACGTCGGTCGCCACCAAGACCTGGCACTTTCCGGCACGGAACTTCGCCAACGCCCGCTCACGCGCCTTTTGGGGACGGTCGGAATGCATCACGTCCACGCCGAGGCCAGCCGCTTTGAGCGTACGGCTCACGTCATCGGTGCGCTGTTTGGTACGGCAAAAGACCAGCACGCGCTCGGGCGTCGTTCCTGGCTCCGCTCCACCGCTTCGAATGAGCTCCTGCAAGAGCTGGGTCTTTTGTCCCTGCGTTACGGGACAAAGATGCTCCTCCACGGTGTCGGCGGTCTGCCCAACGCGCGCAATTTCGATGTACGCAGGATCGTCGAGCATCGTGTCGATGGTCGACTTGATGCTGGGGGGAATCGTTGCCGAGAAGAGCAAGTTCTGCCGCTTGCTCGGAAGCGCTGCCATGATGCGGCGCACACTAGGCCAAAAGCCCATGTCGAGCATGCGGTCTGCCTCATCTAGCACGAGCACCTCCACATGGCTCAAGTCAACGTGGTCGTGCTCCATGAGGTCTATGAGGCGACCCGGCGTGGCCACGAGCATGTCACAGCCCGCCTCGAGTCCGCGGATTTGTCGCTCGAACTTGGCGCCGCCCATCACGATGACGGCTTTTTGTCCCGTGTGCTCGCACACCGCCGACACCACGCGGTCAATCTGTTGCGCGAGCTCGCGCGTGGGAGTGATGACAAGGGCAAACGGGCCAAAGGGTTTGGCGTCGGGATTCTTGCGACGGTCGGTGGGAGCGGGATTCGGCTTCCGCTTCTTGCGGCGCCTTCTGCGTCGCTTGGGCTTACTGTCAACCGCAGCGTTGCCTGCGGAAGCATCGTCTTCAGGACCGCTTTTGTCACCCTCCTTGGGTTGTCCCTCCTCTTGCGAAGAGTTCGGGGGCGTTGGAGCCTTCTTGTGATGACGCCTGCGACGTCGCCGAATAGGCTTTTTTGCCCCGTCATCCACCTCAGCGGGAACAGACAGCGAGTCGTCGGTCACAGCATCGGCCAACACGTCAGCGCCGTTGTCCTCTCCTTCGGATTCGTCACATAGCTGCGCGACAAGTTCTGTACGCACGGCACGTGACGCAGGCAAGATGTTTTGCAGAACGGGCAAGGCAAAGGCCGCCGTCTTACCGGTTCCCGTCTGTGCGGAAGCAACCACGTCACGTCCTGCAAGCACCACTGGAATCGCAGCAGCCTGGACGGGAGTCGGAGTAGTAAAGCCAAGGGCCTCGACCCCGGCAAGTATATGCTCGTTGAGCCCGAGCTCGGCAAATGAATTATCCATAGCCTAAGTATGGCTCAACCGCGCCCACACCGTAAAACACCCACAATTCAAAAGCAAAGGGGATACTCCCCATTGCCTCAACCTTTGGCTTTCCGGCGAGCGCGAAAGAAGGAGCGCAACTCGTCGGCACACTCGTCGGCCAAGACACCCGACCTCACGGCGAACTCGTGGTTGAGTCGCTCGTCACAGTTCACGTCGTAGAGCGTGCCCAAGGCCCCGCCCTTCGGGTCCGACGCGCCGTACACGCAGCGATCTACCCGCGCGTTAACCATGAGTCCCGCACACATCAGGCAGGGTTCCAACGTCACATACACCGTGCAGCCCGTAAGCCGCCACCGTCCCAACACCTGCGACGCTTCCACCATGGCCCTGAACTCGGCATGCGCGCTGGGGTCATGGTCCGTTTCGCGGCGATTATGCGCACGAGCAACAACTGCCCCATCGCACACCACCACAGCCCCTATGGGCACCTCGTCCTCCGCGGCAGCCGCGCGGGCCTCCTCGAGCGCCAACCCCATGAACTTCTCGTCCTCTGACGATAACATCAAGCAATGGGGAGTATCCCCTTTGCTTGCCTCCCCCGTCATGAGGCAAACCCTTCGTCTTCAAGCAGTTGCCCCATCTCGCCGTCTGCAGCCTTGGTCGCCAGCTCGTCGGCGCGTTCGTTGAGGGCGTGTCCGGCATGTCCCTTGACCCACACCCAACGTACTTCGTGCGGCTCCATGGCCGCAAGCAGCCGACGCCACAGGTCAGGATTCTTTACCGGCTGCTTGCTTGCCGTCTTCCAGCCCCTGCGCTGCCAGCCGTCAACCCAATGCTTGTTGAAGGCGTTCACTACGTACTGCGAGTCAGAATGGAGCTCCACCTCGCAAGGACGGTTGAGCGCCTCGAGCGCCGTGATGGCGCCGAGTAGCTCCATGCGGTTGTTGGTTGTCCTCTTGTATCCTGCGCGAAGCTCCTTGCGGTGTTCCACGCCGTCAGGCCCCACATACAAGAGCACCGCACCATAGCCACCAGGCCCGGGGTTTCCACGGGACGACCCGTCGGTATATGCAACGACGCGCATTCGGTCGCTCCCTGTACTAGCCGCCACGCTACTTCGCCTCCGCCCAGTTCGCACCCACGCTCACGTCGGCTACAAGAGGGACACGCAGCTCGCACACGCCCTCCATAGTCTCGCGTACGAGCGCCGAAAGGACCTCGACCTCGGCTTCGGGAACCTCGAAGTCCAATTCGTCGTGAATCTGCAGCACGAGCTTCGAGGCAAGGCCTTCCTCTCGCAAGCGATCGGCCACGCGAATCATCGCAATCTTTATGATGTCAGCCGCCGTCCCCTGCATGGGGTGGTTCATGGCTGTACGCTCGCCAAACGAACGCATCTGGAAGTTGCGCGAATTGATGTCCTTGATGTGGCGCTTGCGACCGTACATGGTGCTCACGTAGCCGTTCTTGCGCGCAAACGCGACCTGCTCGTCGAGGAAGGCGCGCACGCCAGGATACACCTCGAAGTAGCGGTCAATCATCTCCTGGGCTTCTTTGCGCCCAATCTTGAGCGACGTGGAGAGGCCATAGGCCTGCTGACCATACACGATGCCAAAGTTCACGGCCTTCGCTCGGCTACGCAGCGCCGGCGTCACCTCGCTCACGGGAACGTCAAACACGCGTGCGGCAGTCGCTGCGTGGAAGTCCTCGCCCTCGTTGAACGCTCGCACCAGATGCTCGTCCGCCGAGAGATGTGCCAAAAGGCGTAGCTCAATCTGGGAATAGTCGCATGCCAAGAATACGCTCCCCTCGGGCACGGTGAACGCAGTGCGCACCCTATGTCCTAGCTCCGAACGCGTGGGGATGTTTTGCAGGTTGGGTTCGGAACTCGAGAGACGTCCTGTCGCAGCGACCGTCTGATTGAGCGTCGTGTGTATGCGTCCGTCTCCGCGAATCAACGCCGGAAGCGCGTCAAGGTAGGTCGACTTAATCTTTGCGCGCTCTCGGTACTCCAAGACATCGGCCACCAGTTCGTTGTCGCGCGCGAGATCCGAGAGGATCTTTGCATTGGTAGAGTAATATCCACGACGCGTACGCTTGAGCCCGGCAGTGGGAAGCTTGAGCACGTCAAACAGCACGTGAGAGAGCTGCATCGGAGAGTCGACGTTAAACTCCTCCCCCGCCACTTCATAGATATGGCTCACCATGCGATCGATTTCCGCCCCGAGCTCGACCGACTGCTCGCCCATCTTTTGCGAATCCGCCGCAAGTCCCGTGCGCTCCATCTGCGCGAGAACACCCACCAGTGGCATCTCGACATCTTCGAAGAGCTTGAGTGACTCGTCATCCTCGAGTCGTTTTGCAAGCTCTGGTCGAAGCATTCGGGCGCATACGGCATCAATGGCCTCCTGCGGCAACTCCTCAGTGGGCTCGGGTATCGAGACGCCCAAAAGCTCCCCAGCAAGCTCACCCGCCTGATAGGACGTACGGTCGGAATCCAGCAGGTAATCGGCTACCCCGACGTCAAAGATGCGCTCGGCACAAAGTTCCGAAGGCTCGACGAGCGCCTCCACAGACGAATCGAGCGGGCAAACCGCACGCAGCACTGCTTTTACGTTGTCTGACGCCATGAGTCCACCATGCACGAGCTGCACGATAGCCGTTCGGGCAGTCGCACCTTCCAGTCGCAGCAAGGCGTCCTCGCACGATACCCACAGCGTGAGGGAGGATTCCTCAGCTGCGTCAAGGTCGAGTGAAAGCTGAGTCTGGCCGCCTTTCGACGCGTCTTCCTGTATCGATACTCCCAACCACGAGCCAGATCCCGCGGACGTCACGAAGGCAGCAAGGGCGGCATCTCCTTCCATCAGCTCGCCAAGGTCGAAGCTGGCAGCGCCCTCCTCCGAATCAGCAGTTTGTATGACGACGCCTTCGCCACCACCCAGTCGCGCTATGCGCTTGGTCATACCGGTGAAGCCAAGTGCCGCAAACGCGTTGGCCGCTTCCTGAGGATCGAAGGTTGGGAACCGAGCATCCGACAGGTCGAGCTCGATGGGGGCATCGGTACGTATGATGGCAACCTTGCGACTGAGCAGGGCATCATCCACGTGAGCACGAAGATTCTCGCCCATCTTTCCCTTGACCTCATCGGCATGGGCAATCACCCCGTCTAGCGAGCCATACTTACAGATGAGGTCAGAAGCTCGTTTGGGTCCGATGCCCGGCACGCCAGGAATGTTGTCGCTGGAGTCACCCTTGAGGCCATAGAAATCGGGCACGAGCTCGGGCGTGATGCCATGGTAGAGGTCGGCAACCGTCTCGGGAGTCATGATTTGCACGTCCGAGACACCCTTCTTTGTACTGACGATGCGCACGTGCTCGGTGGACAGCTGATACATGTCGCGATCGCCCGTAAAGAGGTACATGTCATAGCCGGCATCCTCACCACGCCGAGCAAGGGTACCCAAGATGTCGTCGCCTTCCCAACCCTCGAGCTCGACCACGGGAACGTCGAGCGAACGCAGCAGGTCCTTTACCATGGGAAACTGCTCGCGCAAAGAAGGGTCCATGGGAGGCCTCTGTGCCTTGTACTGCGGAAGCATCTCCATACGGACGCGCGGTTTGCCCTTGTCGAAGGCGCAGATAACACCATCGGGAGAGAACGACTCCACAAGCTTTATAAACATGTTGAAGAAGCCGAACAACGCGTTGGTGGCGCGACCGTCGGGCGCGCTCATCGGCTGGCGAATGGCATGGAATGCGCGGTGCATGAGCGAGTTGCCGTCAATGACCGCGATGGTGCGTCTCTCGTCTGTCATGTGAACCTCCTCGCAAAAAGACAATGGACACCATTGTAGCGGGTTACGAGAAGAGCAGCCTACGCAACCTCTTCCTCTTCGACTGGCCGATCAATCGTTATGACGTGCCCATCAACAGACCATGTGGTTTCCTCGGTCTTCTTTTCGAGGTCTTCGCGCATGGCAGTCATCGGGTTGCCAATGCCACCCACACCTGTAAGAGCCACTCCGTCTTCGTGTAGGAACATCCAGCCGGAGGTAATGTCCTCCTCGGGCTGATAAACGAAATACATCATCCAAGGTCCCACGTAGTCGCCGGAAAGACCCGAACGAGGAACACGAACCAACATGATGACGTCCGCGGGGTCGAGTTTGGAATTCTCCGCCCAACTGAGCCATCCATCAACGCGTTCTGCCTGTCCGGGAGTCGCATGCCCCTCCTCCAAGTCGGGTTCTGCCTCCTTCACAGCCACGCGATACAGAATCGTGTCCTTCTCGGCACCGTCAAGATGCAGCGTCCCCTTGAGCTTGAGGCCGTTGTAGCATATTTCGACGTTCTTTTGTTCGTCCGCTCTCATCGAAAAGAGAAGGTTCTGCCCGTCGATGATGGATACCTCACCCACCATCACGCTTTCGTCGACGTTTCCGTAGCGCAACCCATAGAGCGTTGCCAGCCCCATGGCAACAAGAAGCGCCGCAGACAGGATGAGCAATGTCCAGTCCGGGCGTTCACGCTCTTCGTCGTTTTTGTACATGCGTCCTCCCCGTGTCGTGTGCCTGCATTAGTATGTCACATTCAACCTCTTTGGGTGCTTGAAGTATCTACATCATGTCACGTGCATCCACATCGATGGACACGGCAACGTTGCGGGAGACCTTCGCCTCTCGCACGCAATCCATCAGAAGCTCACCAACCCGTGCGTCAGATGGTGCCTTGATCACGACGTGGCGTCGCACGCGATCCTTGACGCGTTGGCGTATGCAATCAGCCGGTCCCAATACCTCCCAATCCCGTTCGCCATCTACGCGAACCCGTATGAGTTCGGCAATGCGATCGGTCGCGGCTCGTACCGCAACGGCATCTAAACCCGAAACCACAATGTTTGACAGTCGCGTAAAGGGGGGATAGCCCGCCGTGGAACGCTCCTGGAGCTCTGTCGACAAAAAGAGTTCGCGATCATGGCGCACCACCGCCTGTATGGCCGCATGGCTTGCCCAGTATGTCTGGACTATGACCCGCCCGCGTAGCACTCCCCTGCCCGCTCGACCTGCCACTTGCTCAAGCAGGTCATATGTCCGCTCACCAGCGCGAAAGTCGGGCAACTTGAGCGTGGTGTCAGCATTGATGACACCAACGAGCGTAACTTCTGGAAAGTCGAGTCCCTTAGCGATCATCTGGGTCCCCACGAGCACCGCACTCTCCGCGGCATCAAACTGCTCGAGCAGCTGTTGGTGCGATGACTTGCCTCGCGTGCTGTCGGCATCCATACGAATGATCTCCACGTCTGGCACGCCCTCGCTCGAAAAGAGCATGGCAAGCTCGTCCTCCACCCGCTGGGTGCCCACCCCATAGGCTCCCATGTAACGGCTGCCGCAGTTGGGACAGCAAGTGGACGGATCGGGATAGGCGCGCACGGCCCAGCTTCTGCCGCACGTGTGGCACGCCAGCGAATGCGTGCGCTCGTGATAGGTGAGCGAGGTGGAGCAGTGCGGGCATTCCGGCACACAGCCACACTCGCGACACATGATGAAGCTTGCAAAACCACGGCGGTTGAGGAGGAGCACGGCCTTCTGCCTCTGACGTGCAACGTCAATGAGAGCCTGGGCAAGTTCGGCAGAGAACACCGAGCGGCCCCCACTGCGAAACGTGGACGCCATGTCGACTACCGTCACCTCGGGTAGCTCGGCATCACCGGGGCGCTCGGGCATCTCGACGCGCGTCCAGCGCGTTTGCCGCCAATGCCCCCGGGCACATCGTCCCATACTCTCGAGCGAGGGAGTCGCCGACCCCAGAACCAGTGCACAGCCTCTTCTGCGTGCTAGCTCCGCGGCGACCTCACGCGCATGATAGCGCGGTGCACTGTCCTGCTTATACGAACTCTCGTGTTCCTCGTCAATGACGATGAGGCCCGGATCGTAGAGCGGCGCAAAGAGAGCCGAACGCGCACCCACCACCACGCGCGCCTTTCCCTGACGAACAAGATCCCACTGGTCAAAGCGCTCGCCATCGCTCAGACGCGAGTGCAACACAGCAACGCGCTCGCCAAACCGCGATCGAAATCGCCCCACGGTCTGTGCGGTGAGCGAAATCTCGGGCACGAGCACGATGGCGCCCTTTCCCTGGGCCAACGTCTCGTCGATGGCCCGCAAATACACCTCCGTCTTTCCCGAACCCGTGACGCCGTCCACCACCACTACGTCACCCGCACCGGCATCCCGCGCCGCGCGAATCGCATCGAGTGCCCGTCGCTGACCGGCGGTGAGGATCGTTGGCATGGGCGTGTTGGCCGATGACAAGGACGTGTCGTCGGAGCCCCTTACGACACGATGATGCACGACGCGCACGACGCCACGTTTTTGGAGCGCCTGGACGACCGAGGCTACCTCGCCCATGGTCACGCGCAGCTCAGCCCACCTTACCGGTCCTTCGGCCAGAGCTTCCAACAGGCGACGTTGCCGGTTAGCACCCGCTCTTGGCTCGAAGTCCTTGGCATCTGGCACGAGCTCGACCCACCGATCATCGAGCTCGTGAGTCCGATCGGTCACGAGCTCCCACGAACCGTCCGGCCCCTTTCGGACGCGCGGCCTCTTTCCAGGCGGGAGTAGCGGATGGATGGCGTCTGCCAAGCCGCAGGCGTATTCGTCTGCCATCCATCGGGCGAGCCGAGCCCCCACCTCATCGAATGCCGGCTCTGCCACGACCTTCTTGACGTCGAGCACGCGGTCCGCAGGAATGCCCTCCGGAATCTCGTCCACGACTCCCACCACATAGCCGACGGCAGCACGATGAGAAAACGTCACGAGCACCGTCGACCCCACCACGCACGCATCCTCCAAGGCGGAAGGGATTCCGTACGTAAAAGCGTCATCTAGGGCACGCGTGACTATGTCCAGCACTACTTGAGCGTATCTCATATAAAGATAAAGCGACCCCACGACAACGTCGCAGGGCCGCCCTCCTTAGTTACTAGGCGCGGGGCTTGCCGCAGTTCATGCAGAACTTGCCGGTGTTTTGGGTACCGCAGGAGCACGTCCATGCACCGTCGGCCGGCCTGGGAGTTCCGCACTCCATGCAGAACTTGCCAGCGTTGGAAGCGCCGCACTTGGGACAGGTCCATCCGCCCGCGGGTTGCGGGGCGGGCTTGGGCTTGCCGCAGTTCATGCAGAACTTGCCCGAGTTCTTGGTGCCGCACTCGCACGTCCAGCCACCCTGCTGCTGACCGCCGCCAAAGCCGCCTCCCTGCGCTACGCCATAGGCATTCTGGGCTTCATAGGGCTGGCCCACGCCGTTATACATGCCGGGCTGGTTGAAGCCCATGCCGCCGCCGGCGGCGCCTGCCATGTTCATACCCATGAAGCCCGTCATCGCACCTGCGGTGTTGGATGCGGCCGCCTTCATCGCCTCACCCGTAGCCATGCTCGCATTGGCAGCACGCATGTTGGGGTCACGCATAACGGCCGTCATCTGCAGATTCTTGATGCGATCCTCATCCTCCGGACTTGCCGCGATGGAGTTGACGCCAATCTGCTCGACGCGAATGCCGCGACGCTGCTCCCAGTCTCCCGAGAGCTCGATGCGCAGCGCGTCACGCAACTCGCGCGTGTGGGCAGGAACCGCACTGTAGCGAACGCCCTGCTCCGAGATGCGTGCGAAGGCTGGCTGCAGCGAGGTGAGCAGCTCGCTCTTGAGCTGTCCGTCAATTTGCTTGCGCTTGAAGTCGCCCGACACGTTGCCCGCAACATTCTTGAAGAAGAGCAGCGGGTCAACAATCTTGTACGAATACTCACCGTTGCAGCGCACCGAGATGTCGATGTCGAGACCAATGTTCGCATCGACCACGCGGAAGGGGACCGGCGTGGGCGTGCCGAACTTGTTGCCCATGATCTCTTTGGTGTTGATGAAGTAGACGCGCTGGTCGTTGGCGGTGTTGCCCGCAAAGGTGAACCTGCGGCCAATGCGCTCGAAGGTACCCTTTATGCCCTCGCCCAGACCACCATAGAACACGCTAGGTTCGGTGCCAGAATCGAACACGAACTCACCGGGCTCGGCACAGACCTCGATGATCTCGCCCTGCTGGATGATGAGCATGCACTGGCCTTCGTTGACCGCGATGATGGAGCCGTTGGAGATGATGTTCTGATCGCCCTTGTTGTTCTTCTGGCGCTTGGTGCCCTTGGTCATGAGCACATCCGCCGCAAGGGAGTCACAGTAGAAGTAGTCACGCCACTGATCGGAGAGCGCGCCCGCGGCCGCTCCGATACCCGCTCGCAAAAGTCCCATGGTTACCTCCTGAGTTGGGAACACGTTCTTGACTATGCTACCACGCAAGCGCCAAGTTGAGAAACACCGTTTTGCTATGTCCGACACAAGAGCCGTACTTCTAGGCGTTGTGCCACTAGGGCATATCCCACGACAGGACACGGTCGCGCATGCCTTCGATGTCGAGCACACCATACGCGAAACCCTTACGCACGAGTTCTTCCGGCACGAACTCGTCGTATTTATCGAAGACGGGCACCTCGGCAGGATAGACGAGCTCAAGGGGGTCGAACTCTTCTGCTGCCGCAGTCTGCAACGCATCCATGAACTCATCGGCGTCGGCGCGCATCCTAAACTGAATAAAGTAAGGACGGCTGACGTCAACGCCCTTGATGCCCAGGTCCTTGGGAAGGCGCAGCTTTACAAGACGCTCGAGCGCAAGAAACGCATACGTCCCGAGCCACGGGAACAGCGCCCACATATCACCACCCAGATTGATGAGCGGTTCGCGTCCGATACCGGCATTCATCGCCACCATTCTCGCGTTGGCAAGCCGCGCTTGCGCATTGGGTCGCAGATACGGGTAGTCGCGTTGCTCCAAAAGCACCTGGCGCATGCGCTCGAGCACATGCGTGTTGATGTCGCCCGGACACTCACCAAAGTAGGCAGGCACCTTGCCTCGCACCTGAGTGCAGTACACGAGACGACGCTTGTGATCGACTTCCTCCACGATCCACACATGTCCGGCAATGGCAAGCTTCTCCCCTGCCGGAGGCGGCTGCACCACCGTTCCGAGCTCCTGAGACTCGCTGCGTACCGTATACTCCTCGCTCTCGACGAACACCCCATAGAAGCGGAAGTTGTTGGTGACACGTTCGCCGGCAAGGCCCACGATGAGCCCGCCCGTCTCCGTTTGCTCGATGTGACCAATCTCGAGCAGGTGGCGCAGCAGGACACGATAGTCGTCGGCATCGATGCGATGGAAATAGGCCAAGCTCAGAACTCTACCCGCCAAGGCAGCCGGACTCATTTCCCCTCCTGATGCAAGTGTTGCCATGGTCTGATGATACAGGAGGCTATAAGGCAGCCGGTCGAGGCGGGGCGGCTCCACCCATCGCTCCTCAAGGTACAGCTGCACGAGGGCAATGCCCTGCAGGAGCTTCCACGGCACCGTCTCGCTTACCATGGCGCGTGGCTCGGGTGGGTCCTCTCGCATCACGAACCACATCTCGGGTGGCGCGCCCCGCCGACCCGTACGACCCATCCGCTGCAGGAAAGCGCTCACCGTGAACGGAGCGTCTATCTGGAAGGCGCGCTCGAGCTTACCTATGTCGATGCCAAGCTCGAGAGTGGCCGTGGTGCAGGTCGTGAGTGCCAGGTCCTCGTCACGCATGAGCTCCTCGGCCGTCTCGCGAAAGCTTGCGCTCAGGTTGCCATGATGGATGAGGAATCGATCTGGTTCCCCGTTCACTTCGCAGTAACTTCGCAATGAGGTGGTGACTGCCTCGCAGTCCTCGCGCGAGTTCGAGAAAACCAGGCACTTGCGGCCTTGCGTATGCTCGTAGATGTAGCCGATTCCCGGATCGGCATTTTGGGGCGCCACGGCATCGGCTTCGTCCGACTGCGAGAATCCCTCGAGAACAGGCTGAGCGGCCGATTGAGATTGCGGCAATGCAGGAGCAGGCAATCCACGTTCTTCTGCCTCTTCAACGATGACGTCCACATGCGTATTACCTCTCATGGCATCCGCTGCTTGGGTACCAAACGTATAGAAGTGCTCCATCGAAATGCGCCACGTCTGACCGGGCGTATCCACGCGCGGCACTACCGTCGTACGTCCGGTACCCTGCGCCAAAAGCGCTCCGGTGGCTTGTGGGTCGCCGATTGTCGCCGAAAGGCCTATGCGGCGCGGGTTGCATCCCGCCATGCGAGAAAGGCGCTCGAGCAGGCAGAGCGTCTGGCCACCACGATCTCCGCGCAGAAGGGAATGGACTTCGTCGATGACCACGAATCGCAAGTCACCAAAAAGACGGGGAATCGCCGAATGGCGATGTAGCAACATCGCTTCGAGGGACTCCGGCGTGATTTGAAGGATGCCTCGGGGCTTCTTCATGAGACGCGCCTTATGCGAAGCGCTCACGTCGCCATGCCAATGCCACACGGGGATGTCGGCCTCTTCGCACAGGTCGGTGAGGCGATAGAACTGATCGTTGATGAGCGCCTTGAGGGGGCCGACGTAGATGGCTCCTACGGTCGCTGGCGGATTCTCGTCAAAGAGCGTGAGGATGGGAAAGAATGCTGCCTCCGTCTTGCCCGAGGCAGTGGAAGATGTCAGTAGCACGTGTTCGTCGGTGTCGAATATAGCTTCTGCGGCCGCGACTTGGATGCCCCTGAGAGATTCCCAATCATGCTCGTAGATGAAATCCTGTACAAACGGCGCGAACCGACTGAAAACGTTGGACATGCCCACCTCCTGCTGCACACGGACGGTCTCGCCACAGTATACGGCAAGCGATTTCCTCGTGCGGGAGACGCGAGTGGCGGAAACAGTGCGGTTTTTAGAATCGGGACTTCCCACCAACAGGGGTTTTGCGGAGGGCTTGAGCTAAAACCCGCACTAATGCCCTACTTGCTTTTTTCTGATCAGCCCACAGGGATGGCCTCAACGAACGCAAGATGCCATTCAATAACATCTTGGTTGGCAAAGCAGTACTGAACCGTGAGAGATGCCGGGTCGACGAAGTCAGCAATGTCTTCGGCCGGTGCGAAGCCAGCACAAACCATCTCTATCTACTCTGTCGCAATCCAGGCACGCACGATGGACGGCTGGCCGAGGCCCACTACCTCTGTATTTCCCATTCGACACGCAGCAATGTATCGCGCCCAGGCCACAACCCCCTCTTTGCTCTCTTCGAATCGCAGGCCAAACGGTCCACCGCCAACAGACCCGGAAAGCGAAGGCTGGCACGCGCCCCACATCGCCCATGGCACGCAACCTTCGTCCAGCTCAAAGATCGAGACCATGCCATGCTCGGACCCGCATCGACGTGCGCGAGTTTGCGCACGCCTTCGCGCAACTTCCATGTCGTCCGTAACATAGAATCCCCGTCCAAGATCAGAGAAACCCGTGTTCAGGACGATGACTGGCTTGTCAACCATAACGTCGGAACCGTGATAGAGCCTCATGAAGCATCCTTCCAAATGACAAGATTGGCTTTGGGTATACGATACCAACAACTGAGGGACGGTTCCCCACGACGTGGAACCGTCCCTCAGTTTTCGAGAACCTGTCGTTCACTGTTCACTCCTGGAAGCAAGCCACCGCGCATTTCCAGACGGCTTGTTGCCGAGTGCGAACAGTAATAACTTATCTCATACGCTATCGGCGTTGGAACCTAAACGCTATGAAAAGGCCAATGAGCAGAATGGGGATGCTCGCTGCGCAGATCATCAGGGTTTCGGCAGTGTACTCCTTGGGTGTGGCTGTCGCCGAGACAGCAGCTTCGTCGGTGGAAGTCTGATCGTTCGTTTCGTCCGTAGGCGGGCGACCACCATCTTGGGGCATGCCACCTCCCATATCTACATCCGCATCAGTGCTGTTAGCCGTTTCGGCTCCGTTTGGCACGGCGGCACCGCTGTCGGCGGAGGTGCCGCTCGTTCCTCGGTCGCCCATGCCATGGCCGCCCATGCCGCCACCCATTCCCTGACCTCCGCCAGGCATCGCACTTTGAGCGTCGCCCGCAGATTTCGCCATCGAATCGAGAGTAACCTCCTCAACGGTGTCTCCCACAGCGATGCGATAGGTCTGCCCCTGAACCATTTGGGAGCAGCTAACCAAGGCGGACGAGAAACTACAGGGAACCTCGTACGACAGCAGAACGTTACCTTCTGCATCTTCGAGGCACACGGTTTGTCCCGCGTCAAATGCAGTGCTGGTGTTGTAAAGAATCGAAGCTTGGGCTGACGTGTCGCTTACGCTCTCCGCCATGGCCGAGCTACCGCATGCGACCACCGTGCCACCGCTTATCTCGCACACGCCACCGCTCTCGCTACCATAGTCTATGGCGTTGTTGCTCCCGCTTCCAGTCAGGCTCACGCGGATTTCTCCGCCCGAAATGATTATGTCACCGTTCGAGTCGAGACCGTCGGCATCTTGCGCGGTTTGGTTGACTACCAGGACGCTTCCCCCACTCACGTGAATCCAAGGGAGTTCCTCGTCAGTCGCATTCGCCGAAATGGCATTTTGTTGTGTGTCACCATTAGGCTGCGCGGTGTTGGTTTGTGTATCATCGACGCTTGGCTCCGTCGCTTCGACGTCGGAGTTGGGCTGCGTCGCGGCATCAGGCTGAGCCATCCCATCCTGAGTCGTGTCCCCCGTGTTACCTCCTGGCATCTGGCTTCCGCCAGGCATGCCTCCGGGCCCTCTACCCTGCCGGCCTCCTTGGGGTTGTCCATCCTGGGCGGCCTGTCCATCGGTTTGCTGGCCATCCGCGGGTTGTTCGCCAGCTTGCATCCGTCCGCCTCCGGGTGCGCCCATGCCGCCGCCAGGCATGCCACCCATGTCTTGAGTGGTGCCCGAACTCGCGTTGAGACCGTCGTCAGCTGGATACACCACCACATCTCCGCCCTGTACGTCAATGTAGTTGGCTTGTATTCCCTCATAGCAGGTCGGAATGGAGATCGTGCCGCCGGTAATCGTACAAGTACCCCCGGCCTTGATGCCGTGGTGCCCGCTTTCGGTTCCTGCCGAGACGGTAATCTCGCCACCCGCAATCGTCGCATCACCCACAGCGACCATACCCTCGTCACCTGCCGCGACCACAACCGTACCGGACTCCACATATAGATAGGCACCCTCGTTGTCAGCAACCAAGCCATCGTCCTCAGCTGTCACCTCAAGCGCCGCATCGGCAACGCGGAGGCTGTCGTTGGCATGAATGCCGTCCTTGGGCGCAGTCACGTCCACGGACCCGCCGGCAATCACCAGATCGTCGTTTGCGGATATGCCATGGCCGTAGCCTGTCACCACGACGAGCGAACCCGAGCCGTTTATCGTAAGGTCATCGTGAGCAAAGATGGCACCATCGGTATTGTCTTCCAGCGCCGCCTCCGAAAAGGTCGCACCACTGGTAAGAGTGTTTGTCGATCCCTCCGCGAGAGTCAAAAACACCTTGTCAGCCTGATCCACCACAAGGGCAGCGTCATCCTCGTTCGTGATTGTCACGCCGTCGAGCAAAATCCAAACCTTGGAATTGTCATTGGCGTCCACCGTAAGGCTTCCGTCCGTAAGCTCACCGCTCACCACGTACGTACCCGAGTTTGCAATAACGGCGCCGCCGTCGTAGGCGTACGCCCCCATTCCGCTTACACGTACAGAGTTCCCCTCGAGCGTAATCGTTGTCGCTTTGGATGTATCCCAGTTGGCGTTGAGGTCATTGGCTGTAAAGTACTCGTCATCCGAGTGGGCCTCGGAATCTGCATCGATTGTCGTCGTGAGGCCCAGCCTCTCGCCGTTCATAAAAAGGATGGTGAGGATGAGGCCAAACACGATGGCTACGACACATATCACATCTGTCTGCTTGCGTTTTGGCACGTGCATGCCTCCCTATCCCATGTAATCCCCGTTGTAGCTCACCAACACGGCACTTTGCACACCGCCGATTGCGGCAAGGGCGTTCACGAAGTCGGTGTTGTCTTCCTTCAGACGGACCTCAAGGTTGAGCTCCACCAACCCACGCTGAGCCGTCTTGCTCTTTACGGTGCACTTTTGCACGTTTTTATTCAGGAACTCGACTGCGGCTTTCTCGGAGTCGGTGTCGTTGCAACGCAGGACAACGATGTAGGGCTTGCTGAGTTCCTTGCGATTGGAGAAGAACAGGATGATGAGGCCAATGAGCACGCTGCCAAACACGGCCAGGGGAATCATGCCCGCCGCTAGCACGATGCCGCAGCGATGGACCAAAACAGGAACGCGATATCGAGCGGTTCCTTGATTGCCGTGCGAAAACGAACGATGGAGAGGGCGCCAACCATACCGAGTGACAGCACCACATTGCTCGTTACGGCCAATATGACGAACGTCGTTATCATCGTGAGCGCAACAAGCGTCACTCCAAAGGTCGAGGAGTACATGACGCCGGCGTACGTCTTTTTGTATATGAGATAGATGAACATGCCAATGCAGAACGAGAGCACCAAGGCTATCACCATGTCCAGAAGACTGACGGCTGTCACATTCTCGAGGAAGCTGGAACTAAAGATGTCGTTAAAAGTCATACGAAACTCCAATGCAAATCGATTGTGCTAGTTGTGTCGCCTATCCATAGACGCGACACTGGGCATACTTGGAAAACGCCGTCACCCTTCTACCGGGGGTCTGGACGCAGTCGCGAATGATAGAAGGAAGGTAGTCATCCCACTTGACCTCTAGGATTATGGGAGCGTCTCCCGCAGGAATCATGATGCAATCTGGATTGAGGAAGTCAGTTTGGCGCATACCCGTACGAATGTCGTAGTCAAAGGTGACGCGCACGTTACCCGGTCGATAGATAAAGGGCTCGCGGGTGTAGTCCACGATCGTCTGGGGCAAGAGGCCCTGATAGCGCATCTTGCAATACAGTTCCTGCACCAGAGGTCGGCCGGATCCCATCATCCAGTCAAGATCGCCATCCACGATGGCCTGGGCTTCGCTCGCAGAGAGTTGGGCATTATACTTGGTGCCCAGACCATTGCGCTTGCTTTTCTTCTCAAGGTGGATGAACGAGGTGTCACCGTTGTAATAGCGAATGCGAAACTTCTCGCGCATGTTTACGCCGTCGATCTTTTCGCGCAACGCCCTATCGTCGAGGTTGTCGAAATAGAGGCTACGTATGAGATATTTGCCGTTTTGGGCATGCGAATCGGACTCGGCAACCGCACGAAGTCGGCTCCGAATGGAAAGCAAGTCAATATAACTGATTACGTGTTTCCATTCGTGTCTGTAGCGAATTGGTGTCTGCATGTCTCACCTCCCCCGACATCCCGCCTGAATACTTTGTATGTTGATTTTTGCAGAGAACTGATTGCGAGATTGTTTCACAGGTTAACATGCAGAATGTGAGCCCAAGGTTTAAAGCTACTTGAACACGTCCGGCCCAAGTTCTGCACCAATTGCACTGCCTACAGATACGTTTTGAGCAACGCAGGGTAGAATGAGTGCTTTCACGACCGGTTTGCACTTTCGGAGGTGCCTTTATGCAACTCAAAACGACCCGACTGGCCTGCTGCCTTGCAACAGCGGCGCTTGCCGTCACTCCCCTGTTTGGTTGCTCAACCACGCCGGAGCCACAGCAGCAGGCTACCGACACAGTTGCCCCGCAAACGGAGACCACCGCTCTCGCCCCGAGCCCGTCAGAGGCGGACTCGACCGTCCAACCGTCCACGCCGGTCGTTTCCCAAAACCTCACCCCCATCGGCCAGAGCGCGAACAAGGAGAACTTCGAACAGCTGCTCATGTGCCTTGTGAATTCCTATGAAGCTCCTTCGGTGCAAAGCACTCAGGTTTTGGAGTCAACCCTTGCGGCAATCCAAAGTGTAAGCGAGGCCGACCTCGCAGTGGCACAATCCATCGTGAGCAACTGGCAGTCGGTGTTTGCGAACCCCAACTATCAGCTCTTCGTCTATGGCGGTGGAACTCAAGCGCCAGAACTGGCCCAAGCGGGCATTTTGGACTCGCCAAGCCACGCCTTCGTGGTCATGGGTTACGAACTCGTGGACGGCGAGATGGCAGAAGAGCTCACGGCACGCTGCGACGCAGCAGCGGCCGCGGCACGCACCTATCCCAATACCATCATCGTGTGTTCGGGAGGAGCAACCGGACTCAACAACCCGCAGGGGCACACGGAGGCCGGAATGATGAAGGCCTACCTCACCGAAACCTGCGGCATCGATCCCGCCCGCATCCACATCGACGAAACGTCGCAGGACACCGCACAAAATGCCACGAACACCCTCGCAATACTACGAGACCGGGGCGTCCAGACCTTCACCATCGTTACGTCCACGTACCATCAGACATGGGCACAAGCCGTCTATAACGCCGCCGCAGCGTTGAGCCAGCGTGACTACGGCGTTGCCATAACGATCGTGGGTAACTACAACGTGGATTTTCCCCTCACCGAAGTCGCCCCCGGCACCGAAGACCGATGGGCGGTAGACCAGATGGCCAGCGTCTTGGGCCTACCCCACGAAGACATGCAAAACATGCTCTGGTCGTAAGTTCAAGCACTCCGCGCGGAGACGGCCGTGCACCCCACACGTGCACGAGACGAACACGACCCGCGGCGACATTGCGGGAAATACGGTAAAATGGGCACCCCGTCGGAGACGCCAGGTGTGCAGCTACGTGTCATTGCCTATGTGTCATTGCCTCCGTCCCCCTGTCACCCGTCCCCCTGTCACGCCCTGCGTGTCATTGCCCCCGTCCCCCTGTCACGCCGAGCACCCCCTTCGATCACTCTGCGACCGAAGGGGGTGCTCCCCTAACGTGCTACTTCAAATCGTCAGCTAGCCGACTACGCACGCAGCTTGAGACGCATCGTAGCCGTCGGGATGCTGGCCCTGCGGCAAGACCTGCACCTCTATGGCCTCGGCGCGCTTCGAGAGGCCCGTGGTGCCAGCCTCCGCGCCGTCGTGAGCCCATCCCAGCCAGCCATGGGTCTGGCTGTGGACCCGGTACCAAACGGAGTAGCTTCCATCCTTTGCGAGGTCACCGGTGAGGGAGATGCGCACGGCCTCCAGGCGACGGGACTCGCCCTCGGTGCCGGCCAGCGCCCCGTCGGCAGCCGCGGGCATCCAGCCGATGCCCTGGGCGTGCACCTCGTAGGAGATCCCGCCTGCCACCGGCTGGTTGGGCACGGAGAGCCTGACGGCCTCGAGACGGCGGGACTGGCCGGTAGTACCGAACTCGAGCGGAGCCTGTGGCTTGATCCAGCCCGCACCCTGCACATGGGCATCGCCGCTCGCGGCGCCGACGTAGGACACCTTGCCCTCCTCATAGTCCGCAGGCGTCTGGTCCTTGGGCAACACCTGGACCTCCACGGCCTCGACGCGCTTGGACTGACCGGCAGTGCCGGCGGCCTGGCCGTCCTTCGCCCATCCGAGCCAGCCGAAGGTCTGGCTGTGCACGCGGTACCACACCGAGTAGCGGTCGGCCATGTCGCCGGTCAGGCGGACCTGAAGGGCTTCGATGCGCTTGCTCTGGTCAGTGGAGCCACTGGTAGCCCCGTCTGCGGCCCAGGACTGCTCCCAACCTATGCCTTGGACATGGCTGCGGTACTCGATCGAGCCGTCGAAGGGGGCGCCCTCGAGCTTCATCTCGACTGCCTCGAGCCGCTTGGCCTGGCCGGTAGTGCCGCTCTGGTCGCCGTCGTGGTACCACTGCTGCTCCCAGCCGTTGGACTGCACGTGCGAGCGATAGGCAACCGAGACATCTTGCACCTCGGCGGCCACGGTGTAGGCCTTGATGCCAAAGTTGTCGATTTCGGCCCTGTAATCTGCGGCCTCCGCCGCGGCCTTTTCTCCAGTCCAATCCACCCAGGCACCGTTTTTATAGAGGAAACTCTCGCCTTCGTTTACTACACCTACAGAGTAGAAGGGAAGCATCTCTTTCTCTGACTTTCCCACATTCAGCTCGTCAATATACTCTTTGCTTACGCCGATGGCATATCCGGCATCATAGAGGCGTTTGCCTCCCTCGCCAACATGTGAGGCGGTTGTGACCACCGCCAGACGCTGCCCTGACCTCAGGATAATGGGAATGTCTATGTCGAGGCGATGGTACCCGCAGTACTCGAAGTTCTTGGACGTGCGGTAGAGCAGCTGCCCGTCAGTTGGATTCGTGGCACCATCGTTGAGCTGGTAGAGGGCAAAGGTGATGCGGGTGTTCTCGAGGGGCGCATACGCGGAGACGGCCTTTACTTCCCTGTCCCCTTCGATGTTGAACACGTTTGCCGTGCTGACGACGCTTGGATCCCCCTGATCCACACGGTCGAAACCTAACTGCGCAGGCATATAGTCGTACTGCAAGCAGTCGTAGTCGTTGAGCCAGTTGAGGTCAAGGGAGAACTCGTAGGTCTCGGCCTTCGTGAGGCTCTTGTCCTCGTAGGAGATCCAGAAGTAGCCGGTGTGCTTGCCATCACTGTTCTTCTCGCCCCACGTGCCTCTATTCACTACGTTGCCGAGGTCGTCGGGACGCGCGTCGGTCTCCGAGCCCCAGCTGTTCTTTGCGAGCCATGCGCCGTCGTTTTCTGGGGTGGTCTTTGCGCTCAATTCTTCGTCTACTATGGGTTTGCCTTCGCCGTCAGTAATAACCTGGCCGTCGGCATCCCTCTTATATACCGTATGAGTAAAGTTCCCCTTGTTATAGTTGTCATCCCAGCCCACGATGCATACAGCGTGGCTCATATCGCGTACCCAGCAGTATTGGGACCAAGTATTCTGATTGATGTAGGTACGATTGCCTTCTTTGTCGGGCAGTGACTGATCGGCCTTCATGCAGATTGCGACGCCACGGCCATTCAGAATCTCTTGCTTGATGGCCGCTGGACCCGCCGGGTTCAGCGTTTGATCCTCTCCCGAAACATTCCAGTATTCGGGCAGGATGTTGCCGTTCTGAAGAACGTACCCAACGGTCCCAAATCGATTGCTCACGCCGTTTTCGTTGGTAGCGGGTATGGACCAGTCATCTGTGCCTACGTACTGATCCTTATATCTAGTTGCCTCGAGCTGCTTGTTGAACGCTTCTTCCAGGGCCTGATCTTCGGTTGTCCCTGGATTGTCATTCAGGTACTGATCCAGAGGCTTCCCCATGATGAAATCAAAGTGTTCTTTGATCTCACCATCGATAACTTCTTGTTTATGTTCAATATAATATTGTGAATCGGTCGTTGCGCTTGAGCCGCGATAAGGGAACAGTATTTCGGGTGCAGGACCGCCGCCCGAAGCGAAGAGCGTCGCTGCATGGAATGGGTCGCCTCCCGAATTGATGGCCGTGTTGGGACCATTCTTGTGATTTGTGAGGTTCAAGCCCTCTCCTACCTGCGTCGGATCGTCCGCCTCGGTAATGGGGGCAAGCGCGAAATTGGCCAAGTGACGCTCGGAAAGGTCGAGTGGCTCGTTTGCGTAGGTACTGCCCGTTGAAGAAAGCAGCGATATCTCGGCAGCCGCGATGGCGCCAAACGACCAGCACGAACCCCATGGACTCTGCTTCTTGACCGGCGTCACCACTCCTTCGTTGCGCAGGTCGTATGCCGTTGGAAAATCTGTATGCGCCTGAAGCCCCTCATCCTCGTCACCGCCGTCGTCGATGGCCCATTCGGGCACATCCCCCTCGTCTGCCGAAGCCGTCACAGGCACGGCGAATGCCATGACGCCCGCGAGAAGTCCGCACATCAGCTTGTGGCCCAACGTACTCCGTCTTCTCATCCCTTCCCCTTTCTACGATGCAAGCCTGTCTCTAACTCGTTTGAGCTACCGTATGACGAGTATATAAGAACTGTCTCAGAAATAAGAGAAGGTCAAGGGCGATTGGCTATACCCAAATAATGGCAGCATGCGGCTAGGGCCCAGATTTCGATGCCATTCTATTTAAAGGGTGAACTCGGCATATCCCGGAGCGACGTCCGAGTCTGCCCCGGCATCGGGCATAGCATGCACGAAGGTTTCCGACCCCAAAAGACCCGCAACGGTGACGCTCGAGTCCTGCCACATGATGTCGAGCATCTCAATGAAGTCGCGAATCACCTCACGCGGCGTGATGTGGCTTTCTGCTCCCACGCGCCCAAGCTCGAGCTGTAGGAACTCGGCCAAGTCGTCCTCCGTCAACGAGCGCGTATACCCAAAGAGATCCGCGTGAATGTCGGCAAGCTTCTCGATAAGAACGAACAGCTCCTCATGCGTGAGCGGCTGCAGACGAATGACCGGCGCCAGCAAGTCGACCATACCCTCGCGCCCAAAGCGCCCCTGCGTGAGCCGCGAGCGCAACGCCTCATACGAATAGAGTCCGCGACGTCGATCTTCTACGGTCTGCGGGGTACCGCTCATGATGACACCCAAATACTCCGCTCGACCTTGCAGCGCGTCATTGTACATGGTAAGAATCGTTTCGTAGTTGTACTGCCGCGCAATGGCATGAGGAATCTTGTACAGGTTGACCAGCTCGTCGACGAGTACCACGAGTCCGGCGTATCCCGCCCCCACGAGGAACCGCGCGAGCAGCTTGATGTAGTCGTACCAGTCCTCGTCACCGATGATCGTGGTGATGCCAAGCTCTTGTCGAGCCTCCGTCTTTGTTCTGTACTCTCCGCGGAACCACTTGCTGACGTATGCCTTAGTCTCGTCATCGCCCTCCACATGCGCGCGATAGTACTGCGCGAGCAGGCGCGCAAAGTCGAAGCCGTGCACCATCTCGCGCAGGTCGGCAATAACGGCATAGATGCGGCGCTCCACCTCGGCGTCGAACTCGGCGTCGTCTGGCGAGATGCCATCGGCCGCCACGGACGCCTGCACACCGCTTATCCAGCGGTCGAGCACAAGCGTCAGCGCGCCACCCTCCGGCCGCGTGCGTGTGGAAAGATTGCGCACGAGCTCGCGATACGTCGCCAGTCCCTGTCCCTTGGAACCCTGGAGGCGTCGCTCGGGCGAAAGATCCGCATCAGCGACCACAAAGTTCTTACCCATGGCGTGGTTGCGGATGGTCTGCAGCAAAAAACTCTTGCCGCTGCCGTAGCGTCCGACCACAAATCGAAACGACGCCCCACCTTCCGCCACAATGTCCAGATCGCGAAGAAGCGCACCAATCTCGGCCTCACGACCCACAGTAATATATGGCAGGCCAACGCGCGGTACAACGCCCCCCTTGAGCGAGTTGATAAGTACGGTGGCGATTCGTTTGGGTACGGGCATAAAGGCTCCTTCACGTATGTTCATGCGCACCAGTATAGCCCTTGTGCGGGACGTGTATCAGTCCATGGGTGGTTACTCGTTCACACATTGTCACAGGACGGATGCCAACCGCAGCAGAGGTCAACCGAACAGCCCGCTAACGGGTACGAACCATGGCCGGGATAGAGATACCAAATAGGCTGAGCTTGCTAGTCAACTATATACAATAATGCTAAGCTAGTCGCAAGCGCGCGAAAGGATACTGAATGGAGCGGCAGCACAGAGGACTTGGCATCGTAGCCGCATTCACGCTGACCATCGCCGTCGCCTTCGCCGTTATCACCCTCATCATTTTGCAGCAGAGTTTGGGCGTGGCACGTCAATACGCCGAGGGAACGAGTAACCTCTACGCCGACGAGCTCGTCAACGTGCTGCCCGAGCGCATAATCGAGACGAACGGCATGAGCGCCGTGTACTTTGATGCCGACGGGACAATCGTCAAGGCGACGGACAACGCCGCAAAAGAGGGAGAGAACGTCTTCGAAACATTCCCTGCCATAGAGGGACTTCGCGACAAAATCGCTGGAGACGAAGACGCACAGCTGATGCTTTGGGTTGGAATTGACGGACTCATCCCGCACGAGCAATGCCTCTATGAAGTCCGCCCCATCTCGGGCGGCCACCTCCTCGTGGTCAATCCCGCGCATGCGGCCTTTGACGCCATGCGCGGGCGAACCGTCGCTATTGTCCTCGCGTTAAGCGTGGTCATGGTCCTGCTGCTGCTGCTCGTGATGGGAATCGTGCGCTGGTATCGCGCGCGGCTCATTCGTGTAACGACCACCGACGAACTCACCGGCTTGGCAAATCGCAAGGCGTTTACCTCGTCCTACGAAAGCATAATCGAAAACAACACGTCGGAAAACATGACGCTCGCGCTTATCGACGTCGACAAGTTTAAGCAGATAAACGACAACTTTGGCCACGCATCTGGCGACGTCGCGCTCGCGTCGGTCGCTGCCGAAATCCAAACTACTGTTGGCAGAGAAGGACTTGCGGGTCGATGGGGAGGCGACGAGTTCATCGGCGTACTTTGCGGTGATCCAGAACAGGCGGCAAGCAACCTCGACGACATGATTCAACGAATCGCCGCCCTCGAGTTCGAGGATGGCATGAGCGTCTCGGTGAGCGTGGGCTCAACCGTCGTCAATCCAGAACTGACACTCCAAGGAGTTGTCGACCAAGCAGACGACGCACTCTATGTCTCGAAGGAAGGAGGCCGCGGATTTCTTTCACGCTATCAACCCGGCGTGACGCCGCACATGTCACACGACGGTGATTCGAGCAAAGTAGCAAAAAAGCGGAAGACAGTCGCGCGTCCCCTGTCGGCGCTCCCGCCCAAAGAAAACTCATCGGCATCTACGTCTTCCCCAAAGGGCAGAAGCATGACGGACCTCTTGGTACATGGGCTGCTTGAAGCTGTATATCGGATGGTGCCGTTTGTCGCAGGCGGAGGCATCCTTATTGCAATCGCATTTCTCATCGATGGGGCAAGTGTCGACTACGCGACGCTCTCTGCCGAGCAGCGCGCAAGCTTTGGAACTATCACGCCCCTTGCATCAGGGCTGCACGAAGTGGGACTTGCGGCATTCAACTTTATGCTTCCAATCTTTGGAGCTTTCCTAGCCCAGCGCTGCGCCGGCGACGAGGCATTCATGGCCGGTTTCGCCGGAGGCTTTCTTGCCTCTCAGAGCAGCGCGGGATTTTTGGGCACCATTCTTGCGTCGCTTGTCGCGGCATTCGTGGTGCACCTCATGCGTGGTCTTGTGAGCGACAGCTCATCATTCATTCGACGCATTGCACCAGTTACGCTCTACCCCCTATTCTCGCTCCTCATAATGTATGTGCTCATGGTCCTGATTATCGATCCGGCGGCATCGGCCTTCGATGCTTGGCTCACCTCTTTGCTGCAAATGCTCGCCGAAAAGAACCACGTAGCACTTGGTGCCATCTGCGGAACCATGATGGCCACCGATCTGGGTGGCCCTATCAACAAAGCCGCCTATCACCTGGGAACGGCCTCTATCGCCGCTGGATCGCCCGACGTAATGGCTGCCGTCATGGTTGGCGGCATGGTTCCACCCTGCGGTATTGCACTCAGTATGCTGTTCTTTAGACGCTTCTATACGGATGCCGAGAAAGACCAAACCGTGGCGACACTCTTTATGGGCTTCTCCTTCATAACCGAGGGCGCCATTCCCTTTGCCATAACCGATCCATTGCGCGTGCTCCCGTCCTGCATGGCCGGCTCTGCCGTGGCGGGTGCCTGGTCCGTTGCATTTGGCTGCACCTCAATGGCACCACATGGTGGCATCTTCGTCTTGCCGGTCATTGGCAACCCGGTAATGTTTGTTTTGTCGCTTGTCGTCGGCTCGCTCATAACGGCCCTGCTTCTGGGATTGCTTAAGTGTCCGCCCGACAGCAATTTCGGACTCCGAGACTAGCACAACGCTTCGGTTGCAATCGCGTTCTGGGACTACGACAGCGCTGCTCGAACATCTTCTGTGTAGTCCTCCACCAAAACAGGTGTCTCGCCTTCGTACTCAATCACCGTATCGCCTACGATATCCAAAAACGCCTCGTTGATGGCATCAACCGCCAGCGTAACAAACATCTCGTTTGCAGGGGGAGCCTCCCCGTTGAGCAATGCAGTAAGAATCTCGAGCTGCTCCCCGCTGAGGGAAAGACCCAAACCCGCACCGGCCACCGTAGGCGCTGACACCTCCAATGGCACAGGAGCCATCGCCGGCACAGGCATCACACCAGATGCGGTCACATCTGCTGGCTTGTGATCCAACATCGCCCCAGATGCCCCCGCTGGCATAGAAATCCCCGCAATCTTTGGATCGTCGTCAGCAAGGTCATCTTCTGTGAGAAGGGCATCGCGCGTTCGCACGGATGAGGAGCGAATGGATGTGAGGGCAGATCGATCAATGACAATCCGTGCCGCCTCCTCGGCCGCCTGGAGCTCGACCAGCTCAGCAATGCGAGCATCAACGAACTTTGCCTGATACTTGGGCAGCGGCCGATCCTTGAGGTCGTGCTTGTCGCCCATGGCACGTCGCATCCGCGCGTCAATGGCATGCAACAGCGCACCGAGCTCCTTGCTCCTTGTTACCCTCCTACACGGCAGCACACGCCACCAGAATCCTCGCTCGCACATGTAGCGCTCGCCTGGACCCACCACGTATTCCGCGTCTTCGTGAGGCTCGTCCGGCCATATCAAAGCCGCGCTAAACATCGTATACGATAGGCGCGTGGGGCTGCCAAAGAGCCCATCGACAAGCCCCGTCTTTCGCCGCTTGCTGCAGTGAGCGACCATATCGGCAAACACGCGGCACGTGACCCAAGCCACATCCTCACGATGGATGCGAAAAAAGCGAGACTTGTCTGCACGATAGCGGGAGAGGCATACCAGCGCGTCAAGCAACTCGAACGAAGTGGGAAGTTTTTCGTTTGGCTTGTCTGGCCATTCGGTCTTGGTGGCCCCAAGCAGCCCTTCCTCTGCTCGACGAAGAACGCTGACGGACTGCACGGCAGACGAGACCGGGCGTTGCTCCAAGAGCATTACGTCCATATCGTGATAAATGACGTAATCATGTGCCCAAAGAGCGAACCGTTGCTCCAACGACGTATCCTTGGCATACGCAAGCCCCAGTTTAAGCAGGGCCTCGTACGCCTTGATACCTGGTTCGACGCCAAACCCTCCAATGATTTCGAATGCATGCAGCAGTACGCACCACAGCGGCGCCGTCAGTGTCTCCCCTCCCCTCAAACGCGTGCGCCACGAGACGTAGCAACGAAGGTCATGGTTGCTCAGGTCCTCGTACGTGGGAAGGTTCCCTCGAACCGCAAAAGGATCCGGCGCGCTGTCATAGTCATCTTCAATTCCTGCCAACAGACGGGCCTGCTCGGCAAAGAGCCGAGCACCCCCAACGCCGTACCCATATTGCCTCACATGACGACGATGCTCATCGGCCGCACGCCGCACCTCCTCATAGCGCTTGGGAAGCACGTTGTCGGATCGAGCCCGTGAGGGCATGGAGGGCGATCTGCTCTCCGTTTTATACGGTGAGATAGTGCCAAAATCAAAAGTGCCAAAGTCGAGCTGACGCTGCATGCTAGAAGAATCGACGCTTGCGCGCTGCCGACGCGCCTCGGCAGCGCGGCTCGCCACCCGTTCGTTTCCAGATGAGTCTTTGGACCTATTCGCATAGGCCCTTGCACCCGTTCTGAGGATTGGCTCGTCAGAGTAGACGCGGTCCGCAAATGTCCTTGAGTTGGCGAACCGCTCGCCCCCAAGAATAGCATCGACGATTCGTTGTGCCTTTGACGAATTATCGCTCACGACATCCGCCTACGCCAGAGCCGCACGCAGCTCCTCGACACGATTGGTACGCTCCCACGTAAAGTCATCGTCCTCCCTGCCAAAGTGGCCATAGGCCGCAGTCTTCTGGAAGATAGGCCGCCTAAGATCAAGGTCACGAATGATAGCTCCCGGCCGCAGGTCGAACACTTTGCTCACCGCCACCTCAAGCGCACGTTCGTCCACCGTGGCCGTGCCAAACGTGTCCACCATAATTGAGAGTGGGTGGCTCACCCCTATGGCATACGAGAGTTGAACCTCGCATCTGCGAGCAAGCCCCGCAGCGACAACGTTCTTTGCCACCCAGCGTGCCGCATAAGCAGCGGACCTGTCAACCTTGGTGCAGTCCTTCCCGCTAAAGGCACCGCCACCGTGTCGGCCCATACCACCATACGTGTCAACAATAATCTTGCGTCCCGTAAGGCCGGTATCACCCATGGGACCGCCCACCACGAAGCGCCCCGTGGGGTTGACGTACACTTTGGCATCATTCCATTTGATGGCAACCGAATCTAACACCGGACCAATCACATGCCTCAGCATGTCGGCCTTTATCTGATCCATATCATCTACCTCAGGCGCATGCTGCGTAGAGACGACCACGGTTGTCACCTCAACGGGCTCATCATCCTCATAGCGCACCGTTACCTGAGTCTTTCCGTCGGGACGCAGGTAGGGAACCTCCCCGTTCTTTCGCACGACAGCGAGACGCTCGGCCATACGCTGCGCCAGATAGGCCGGCATGGGCATGAGCACGTCCGTCTCGTCAGTGGCATAGCCAAACATCATGCCCTGGTCGCCCGCGCCAATGCGATCGAGTTCGTCTTCATCCGCACGAGCATAGGTTCCGTCCACACCTTGAGCTATGTCGGGACTCTGCTCATGAATCATGTTGATGACACCGCAGGTCTCGCAGTCAAACCCATATTTGGCGCGGTCGTATCCAATACGTCGCACGACATCCCGCACGATCTTTTGGACATCAACGTAGGCTTGCGTCCGTATCTCCCCAGCCACGACGACGGTCCCCGTTGTCAGAAACGTCTCGCATGCGCAGCGAACATTAGCCACCGACGCAGGAACGCCTGTTGGCGACACGTATCCTTCGGACTCTAGACGCGCTTCTTTTGCAAGAATCGCATCGAGCACGGCATCAGAAATCTGATCGGCCATCTTGTCGGGATGTCCCTCGGTTACGCTCTCTGAGGTAAAAAGATAGTTCCTACCACTCATCACTTGCTCCTTTCGTTGCCTGACCAGTGTAGCGCAAGGAGCATTGCAACAACGTAGTGATAGCGAAACGCTATGATTTGCTCAATCCCACACCGCGGGCGACAAGATCAAGCACTCCCGTGGCATAACTGGAGTCAATCTCATGAGTAGCCGACACGTCAAGGGCGCCGAACGTGTATGCACCACAAATTGCGATTGCAGCCAAACGTGTGTCGATATCCTTTCGCACGTCGTTGGCATCCTTCGCTTTGTCGAGCAAGTCAATAAGAATCAGGACAATGCGATGGATGCGTGCCTCTTCCTTGGTGCATGACCCCTCGCGGAGCTGGACCAGCTCATGGACTATGGCCATAGGAAGTGGGCTGCCCTCCCCCGTACGTTTGGAGAACTCGTGGCAGATGGCGACCAACGCGTCGTGCGCGCTCATGTTTGAGGCGACGACAGACTCAATGCTGGCTACCAAATCATCCATAGACGCTCTAAAAACCGCGTTTACCAAGTCCTCCTTATCGACAAAGTAATAATAAAGAGCACCCTTCGACATGTTGCAACGACGGGAGACCTCGCTCATCTGAAATGCTGAATTGCCGCGCTCGACCATGAGCTCTGTGGCGGCATCCATAATACGACGACATGTCGTAGCGCTCTTGCGCGTCTTTGTAGGTGATCGCGGCGTTCTTCTTTGTTGTAAAGATGAGTTCTCTTTATCGCGGGCCGAATTCAAAGTCGATCTGTCCTCTTCGCCGCCTTCTTGTGCCTCATGCCTCTCTTCTGTTGGAGTCATCCGTTCCTCCCCTACGTCGAATTTGCAACATCATATCGTGCATAGATAAACAATGATGCTTGGTATCAAAAGAAATCGATAGCTGGTACGCACAAAGCTGTCTATGACACGCGCGCACGTTCACGCATTTCTCGAAGAGCCCGGTTTTTTACACGTGCGATCTCCGACGCCAGACAACGACCGGCAACGGCCGATCGTAAAACAAGGAAGGATATGCGTGATGCATATGGGATACACTAGGCATACCACAGCAGGCGATAACCGGAGACTCCCATGTGTTGCAGGTACTATATTGAACCGTCAGACGAGTTTGCCGAGATTATCGACGAGGCAAGCGAGTCGGTCCTCAACACGATCATGTCCGAAGGACTCGGACATTCGCTCGTCATGTGCGGCGAGGTCCGACCAAACAACATCGCACCCGTCGTTGCACCAAACAGAAATGGGACGCGAGCTGCGTTTCCCATGGTGTGGGGGTTCGTTTTGCCGAGCCTTAAATCTCCTCTCTTTAACGCACGAGTTGAAACGGCGGCCTCGAAGCCAACCTTTCGCGATAGCTGGATGCGGAGACGTTGCGCCATACCCGCCTCACATTACTTTGAGTGGGAGCATCACCTCGACCCGACCTCGGGCCGAACAAGAACGGGAGACCGCTACGCCATTCATCCGTCCGGATCTCGTTCTACCTGGCTCGCTGGACTCTATAGGTTCGAGAACAGAAACGGCATCACGATGCCAGTCTTCACGATTCTAACTCGAGAACCCGCAGAAGGAATCCGCTTCATTCACAATCGGATGCCCGTGATTCTGTCTCCGGACGATGTGGAGGAATGGGTAACGCCTGCCCGCAATCCACTCCCGATCGTTTCGAGGGCACTGACCCACATGGAGTACACCAGGGGCTAAAGCCAGACAAAGGAAATCTCCCTGCTTACCATGACTTGGTAAAGGTGAGGACGTTCTTGTCCCCGTCGCGTATATAGGCGATGTCGTCAGCATTGTTGATGGCCAAAAGAATCCCCAACCCGCCGTTCTCGACGGCATCGAGCGGATTGTCCGTGGGAGCCCTATCCAAGGGATTGAATGCCACGCCCTCGTCGATGAGGCTCACCGCAATCGTACTGGGATTTCCCTTGTACAGATACTCCACACGGCAGGAGCCCGGTTCCTTACAGTCGGCATAGACATAGTGGCAGATGTTGACGAAAAGCTCCTCTAGCACCATGTCAATCTTGTGCTGAGCCCCAAACGAACACAGGCGACGCGCCAGTTCCGCATCAATGAAGTCGATGACCTCATCTAGGTGCTCGAGTGTAGCGGGAATGACAATCGACCCGGTAGCGTTGGGCGCCTTACCGTACTCTAATGACATAATTGTGATGTCATCTGACTGCTCGGTGCCCTCTGCCCAAGCGGATACGCTCTTTCGAAGCTCTCCCACAAGCTCGCGAGGGTGGAGGTTAGAATGCGTGGTCAAAAAACCCTCTAACCGGTCGTTGCCGTATTCTTCTTCGTTGACGTTAAACGCCTCGTTCACGCCATCAGTGTACAGCAAGAGCTCGTCGCCGTGTGCAAGCGTCATCTGGGAACTGCGATACTTCGCCTGCTCGAACGTGCCCATGAACAGGCCGCCCTTCTGCTTGAGCCATGACCACGCGCCATCATGACGCAAGAGAGGCGGGTTATGGCCAGCATTGACGTAGGTAAGCAGTCCCGTACGGTAATTGAGCGTTGCCGCCCACACCGTCACAAACATACCCGCATCGTTTCCCGCACAAAGGCGGAAATTGGCAGTCATTATTGCCTCGGCAAGGTCCATACCCGTGCTCATATAGTTGTCTAGCTCTGCCTTTGCCGCCATCATAAAGAGCGCGCCAGGTATTCCCTTGCCGCTCACGTCGGCAATCAGGAACCCCACCGTTTCGTCATCAATAAGGAAGAAATCGTAGAAATCGCCGCCGACCATCTTTGCCGCATTCATACTCGCGTAGATGTCGAACTCGTGGATATCGGGAAACGGAGGGAAGGTGCTGGGGAGCGCCGAGCTTTGGATGGCCTTTGCAGTGGTCAGCTCTTGGTCAATTCTCCTCTCGGCAACGTCTATCCAGCCCCGCAGGGTGTCCACAGTCGTGTTGATGCCGTCGGAAAGACTGCACATCTCCAAGCTACCCCGCGCGTCCACGATGGTATCTAAGTCGCCATTAGATATGGCTTCGAGGTCTTTGTTTGCGCTGCCGACCGGCTTGATGACCACGCGGTCGAGAAGTTTAGATACAAGCCTAAACACGAACGCAAGGAGCACGAAACTCGAGAGGGTAATCCAGAGCACGTTGTCGTCGCGATTCGCAAAAATTGCCGACGATGTTTTGATGGCGATAATCGTAGTATCCTCTAAATTCCGCGCAAGCACATAGTTCATATCCGCAATGATGCTCATCTCGTCATCATCGTCTTGGTACGTATCGAGGACAATGCGCTCAATCGTACCGTTTTGGGCAGATCGGACAATTCCCTCGATCGCCTCTTCGTCATCGAAGCATGAGCCAAGTTCTTTTCCGACCCCATAGCGGTCGTCGTTAGAGCCAAGAATCAATGAGTCCTTTTTCGGCGCGTCCGTTATGAGCATAACACCGTCGACATCAACCGAATAGTCTTTGACAACAGCCTCGAGGCCATAGGCTTCAAGGAAACGTTCGAATTGCGCCTCATCCGCCTGAACGTCCCAATCCTTGGCGGCAGATACAAACAGCCGGACCCTCTCGTCCTGCAAGCCCAACCGCCGCTCCAAGGAATTGAGCCTATCGTTCATACTGGCTTGTGCATTGGCAAGCTCCTGTTGGGAAACCACCACATGGCTCACGGTAACGGTGAGCATGAATCCGAGCGACACTACCAAAAGAAGCCATAGGCTGAACGTTCGCTTCATGTGCTGTTGGTCGACCGGTAACCACACATGGCTTTTGAACCATCCCACCGCCATTGATGGCAACGCCATTATGATGCTGTCAAAGACAACTTGTAGCGGAACCTCACCCATCCGCATGACGGACTTAACGACACGCCTGCTCATGTCTTGAACGCTTAAACCATCGGAGCTCATAACAAGATGTGCGGATATGCTAAACAGCGCATTAAAGAAAAAACCGATGCTAAAGAGCCACGAGACCACGACGCACGCAATCGCCACACGCGCATAACGACGCCATCCCTTCGGGTCTTTGCGTAGAGCCAAGGCGATGAGCAGACCCATGAGTAGGCCGGAGAACCCAAAGAGCAACATCGTTGATGTGGGCGTGACGGCGACGGCCTCATAGTAACCATGCGGTTGGACCACGGCATGGAGCGCGAGCATTGCACCCGAAAAGAGTCCCGTGACAACGCTCCACAACGGACCGAGCGCCACGGCAGCGACCGCTATGGGAGCAAGGAGGTACACCACATAGGCGTTCCGGTCTCCGCCAACCGAGATGTGTAGCATGCCCATTTGAGTAAACGTAAGCGTGACGACAGTGACGAAGAGCACCAAGAGCGTCATCATGCGCTGTCCCGTGGACATGTCACCCAGCATGCCGTGCCATCTAAAGAGCGGCAGCTTGTCGCGCTTCCTTGCCATACGATCCTTCCCGTCGCAATTGCTCAGCTCAAACTATAGCACTGACAACGGTATCGCATCCCCGCCCCCATTATTGGAACTGTGATCCCAACTTTCACGTCGTTACTGCTCGCACTCGGCAGCAGGCTGTCTTAAATGGTGGCACGCGGCCAGGGCAGGCGATGGGGAATGAATGGTAACTTCACGTCCTATTTATTGTATGTATTCATATCTAACACGTGTTCACTTTTTGCAACGAGTACGCTCACGGCAACGTCCCCGAGGCAGTTGCCCACGGTCCTGAACATGCCGACCAAGGCATCTATTCCCATTACTAGGCCGATAGCCTCTACGGGCACGTTCATCTGGGCCAACAAAACCGACAAGCAAATCAGACCAGAGCCCGGGATTCCCGGCGCACCCATGGATAGCACGATGATGGAAACGATCATTGCCGCGAGGGCAGCCCCCGACACCGGAACGCCGTAGGACTTTGCGAGGGCAAGGGCAAACACGGCGAGGTGGACGCAGGTCCCGTCCATGTTGAGCGTCGCGCCCAACGGGATGGTCAGGCTGTAGATCTTCTTGTCAATCCCTAGGTTTTTACATGCCTCCATGTTGATTGGTATCGACGCGTTAGAAGACGCCATCGAAAACACCTGCAACATCGTCGGCACGTACTTCTTTAGGAATGGCACGGGGCTTATTCGCCCAAATCGATACGTCGATCTTCTGGGATGTGATGGAGGTCGCGTCCGCCACTACCTGCCCTGCACTTATTGGCTGCCCGGGCTGGAACAGATAGAAGACGCCGATTCCCAACGCGACGGCGGCACACGTGGTTGATTCCGTTTTTGTGTCGGTACTTCAGGTCGTCCGCAAGAGACGTCAGCATGATGTTGCGCAGCATCTCCTGCGCGTGATCGGATGCTTCGTCCCCAATGGAACCTGCAATGTCCGCCGACTCAACCAGGCTGTATTCCTCACCCTTGGAGGTCAGCTCTATCGTGACCTTGCCCAGAAACGATCTTAGCCAAATGCGGATCTCACTCTGGGGATGTGCATGCGCCGCGAGACTCGACACAGATTCCTCAACAGTGAGGGCAACACGCCGCAACGTCTTCTTCTTGATGCCGTGCATGCTGAGATAGCCCTCAACAAACGTAATGGCCTCTTCGACGCCTGCAACGTCTGCCGACACAATCTTTGTCTCAGTCACTGTGCCCTTCCCTCATCCTAAATCTGTAACGTCGAGCGTAGAGACTCCCAGATTGCGTGCGAACCCGCCTCGTTGGGATGCAGCCCATCCTCACAAAACATCTCGGGCGTGACATAAGGCCGCGGGTCCACAAACACATAACCGCGTTCGGAACAAATCGTCTGAAGAATGTCGCCGAGTTCGCGTGCCGGCTCCACCAATAAGTCCGTTGGCCGCAAATCATCCACGGGCGCCATGACGACCACCAGCTTGCTTTTCGCTTCGGCCGCCTCGAGTGCCTTACGCGCGTCCGCCTCAAACTCCTGCGGTCCATAGTATCCGGCATCGTTGGTTCCCAATGCCACCACAACCACATCGGCACCGTCCAAAAGCCACGCATCAGGATTTTGCGCGAAATCATGCATGAACCAACCCGAGATTCCCGCATTCACAAAGCCCTGAACACCTTGCTGCATCGCCCATCGCCTGAACTCATTGGCCCAACACGCCACGGTATCTGGCTGTTCGTGAATCACGTTGCCCATTCCGTCATCGTATATTACGGGCGTATCCACGAGCTCGGTAATGTCTACATAGCCCTCGGTGCCATAACCCGCCGTAATGCTGTCCCCCACCAGACGAATGGACCTCAGTTCACCGGACGCCACTCGTTGAGCAAACGACGCATCAGGATTTGGGTTCGACTCGGGCAATGGAGCGTCTGCCGGCTGCGCCGGCGCCGACTCTACGGACACCACTTGGGACTCCGTATCCCGCACCGGCTCATTCGCTGCCTGACGACCGCAGGCCACAAGCGCAAACACCAAAAGGGCTGACCCCACGACAAGATGTGCAAAGCTTTTCTTCATGATGGCTCCTCCATCCCTGGCAACCATGGATCATTTGGCTTGTAGCAAATCCCATCCGTGGGTGCTAGCCCGAAACGCCCACGTAAATCCACGTGAGGATGTCTCCGTCAGCAATCACGTACTTTGAGCAAGATTCCGAATTGCTAACACCATTGACGTCGAACTCCCAGCCCGACAAGGGACCGTTCATCATTTCTGCCAGACCATCGATAGCAATCACGTGAACACCGTCGACGGTAGGCTGAGCATTGACCGCAGCCCCACTCGCCAGCAAGGCATCGAAGGCAGTCGAACCACCAGTTAGCGTCACATCCGCCACACGCGTACCCCCGTTGGCATATGTTCCATTGATGACGACCCGCACCGAGACGGTGGAGGGCTGGGCGGGTTCAGCTGCCTGCGTTGCTGTGGAAGGCTCATGCGTCTCCCATGTTTCGACCGAGGTGACGGGATACGAGTAGACAGTGGACTCTCCTGTGGCCGAACCACCCGTAGCAGCGCGATTACTCGATTCTCTTGTGGACTCAGTGCTCGCATCAGCGGGCTTCGTGTCAGGCGTAACAGACTCGGACTGTTCGTTTTTGGCGCCATCGTTTGCCTGCGCCATCTCCATGGAGGCTCCTTCGTCCAAGGATTGTGCAGAGGCTGCCTCTGGACCGGACGAAGACAGGTCACCGGCGGAATTCTTGGATGCAGCATCTCCCCCATTCAAGGTAAACGCCCAAATGCCACCTCCCACAAGAAGAACGGCAGCCACGGCGACAGCCGCAATGATGATCTTGCGCCGGTTCGGTTGTTTTTCCGTCGTTGTGTTTTGCGCGTCGCCCACGATACACCTCGCCTCACTCTTGCAGTTCGAGCTTTACTACATTACCTAGGTTGTCCAAGTAGAACAACTTGCCACCTTCGAGGACTGCCTTGCCACCGCTACCCCCCGAAAGCTTGTCATCAAGCAAGCGAGGGAGACTCTGGCTCCACGATGTCGCTCCGCCCGTGATCGAGAGGGGATCGACCAACCCTTTAACACGCGAGAGTGATTGAGAACCGCTGTTGCCCGACACCGCAACACCCGAAGACATGCCTAGCTGCTCCACAAAACCAGAATTTGTCTTGTCCATGTTCTGCGTCCACACTTGCGAGACCGTTCCCGAAAGCCGCACCGAGGTCGCAGGACTTTGAGATCCCGCCCCGGTCTTTTCGGCAAACATGGGAAGCTCGCTTACTCCCGTACCCGCATAATACCAGCAAATGCTATCGCCGCTGTGCAGCTGAACGTGCGCGATGTCCTCTTGGGGTATGGAACCGTTGACGAACACCTGCCAGGACTCGCCGGTGATGCCGTTCGATCCAAGCGATGCGAGCGACTCAAGAACCACACTTCCATTCTCGTCCGTACCATAGGAAAGCAGCCGACCGTCACCATAGCCATTCTGGTCGAACACCATACGTGATGCATCCCATCCGTTCTGTGTCGCGAGTATCGTGACGTTCGTAGGCGCTATCCAATAGTCAAGGCTCGTACCTCCCGGTCCGACAACCGAAACGCTTACGTCGATTGTGGCCACCTCATAGACCCACGAGATCGCGTCGTCCGCTGCGAGCTTGTACGTCGAGGCCGAACCCGTGTAGTACTCTCCGTTCACGTACAGGCGCCATCCGCTCCCCGTTGAAGCATCGGATGTGTATGAGAACGTCCCATCGGCAGCCGAGAGCGAAGTCAACACACCGTTTGTCGCACTACCACTCGTCTCGTATGCCATGCCACTGCGTTGGAGAGCATACATGGTCGCATCCCAAGCGTTCGCACCCTGATTGAGCGAGACATCAGGCACACGCAACAGCTCTCCATCCGGGCCATTAAAGACAACACTCACCAATATGTTCTTTTTTGGCACGGCGACTGAAGAGGCCGAAGTGGTGTTCTTTCGACTATCGCCAGAATCATTTTCCTTGGATTCGGCATCGACCTTTGCGGTGTCTTCGACTTTCGTGGCATCCGCTTGTGTGGAAGATGTGTTGCTGGCACTTGGGTTCGTCTCGGTCCCTGCAGCGGAATCCGGAGTCATGCCGGTTTGAGCCACATCGTCTTGTACGTCGGCAGAAGCAACGGTATCGGTAGCTTCGACCGCGACGCTCGCGAGTGCCTCATCTGCCCGTGCCGGAGCAACTAGCAGCGGCGATGTAAGTATAAGGAGGCTTAGGAGCGCAGCTGAGATGGCGCTTTGGCGCTTGCAAGTTTTTCTCAAAATACCCCTCCCTTACTTCGCGTTATAGATATTGGTAGTTTAGCAAAAAAACGTGTCAAGACCGCGAATAACGGTTTTCGGCAGGCGGCCACACTAGTGACAACAGAAAAAAATACTTTGTCGATGCGTCGGTAAAATCTTTTGTTGACGGTATTTGCTCAACCTGCAGGAATAGGGCTTATCGACAAGGAATTAACGGACTTCTCGACAATATGTAGTGCTTTTCAACTCATTTCAACACAATAAGTTGTGGCATAGTAATGAGGTGCCAATAAAGAGAGCGGAAGAAGCGTCATAACACGGGAGGCGAGGGAACACTACGCATGAGCGCTGTTTGCTCAGCGAAGTATACACCAGAAAGTGTAGGGGAAGTTGTACGTCTGCGATGTTCAAAGAAGCGGTGAGTACCGATGAAGATCATTAAACGCAACGGCTCAGAAGTCACGTTCGACACCAACAAGATCATCAATGCCATTACGGGTGCCAATGCCGAGGCCCCCGAAGACATGCGGCTGACGGAGCGCGAGATTCGCTTCGCTTCGCTCAACGTCGAGGACCAGTGTGCCGCCTGTGGCCACACCGTAACAGTCGAAGAGGTACAAGATATGGTGGAGGACCAGCTTATGGCCCTCGACCACTTTGACGTGGCGCGCCGCTACATCATCTATCGCTACGTTCAGAGCCAAAAGCGCCACAAGAACACCACCGACGACCAGATTCTCTCGCTCATCGAGGCAAACAACGAAGTGGTGAAGCAGGAGAACTCCAACAAGAACCCCACCGTCGTCTCGGTACAGCGCGACTACATGGCAGGCGAGGTCTCCAAGGACCTCACGATGCGCGAGCTTCTTCCCGAGGACGTGGTGGAAGCCCACAACGCTGGTATCATCCACTTCCACGACTCCGATTACTTCGCACAGCATATGCACAACTGTGACCTCGTCAACCTCGACGACATGCTTCAGAACGGCACCGTCATCTCGGGCACACTCATTGAGCGTCCGCACAGCTTTTCCACTGCCTGCAACATCGCCACGCAGATCATCGCACAGGTGGCAAGCTGCCAGTACGGCGGCCAGTCGATCAGCCTTACGCACCTCGCCCCGTTTGTGGACGTGAGCCGCAAGAAGATCCGCCGCTCGGTATACGCCGAGATGCAGACGATCGGATACCACGCCACACCCGAGCAGATTGGGACCATGGTCGAGAAGCGTCTGCGCGAGGAGGTCGCGCGCGGTGTGCAGACCATCCAATATCAGGTCGTTACCCTTATGACCACCAATGGTCAGGCTCCGTTCATCACCGTGCTCATGTACTTGGGCGAGGCGCGCAACGAGCAGGAGAAGGCCGACTTGGCCCTCATCATAGAGGAGATGCTCAAGCAACGTCACCAGGGTGTAAAGAACGAGAAGGGCGTTTGGATTACCCCCGCCTTCCCCAAGCTCATCTACGTGCTCGAAGAGGACAACATCCACGAGGGCAGCCCCTACTTCTACCTCACCAAGATGGCAGCCAAGTGCACGGCCAAACGCATGGTGCCTGACTACATCTCCGAGAAAATGATGCTCAAGCTCAAGAAGAATGGCAATGGCGAGGGAGACTGTTATACCTGCATGGGTTGCCGGTCCTTCCTCACACCCGATCGTTCTGGCAACGGCTACGACAACAAGGCGCATGCTCTCAACTATGAGCCAGGCAAGCCTAAGTACTATGGTCGCTTCAATCAGGGCGTCGTCACCATCAACCTGCCCGATGTGGCACTTTCGTCTGGCGGCGACATGGATAGGTTCTGGGACGTGTTTGACGAGCGTCTTGATCTATGCCACCGCGCGCTCCGCTGTCGTCACGAGCGACTGCTTGGAACCCCTTCAGATGCAGCTCCCATCCTGTGGCAACACGGCGCACTCGCCCGCCTCAAGAAGGGCGAGGTCATTGACCCGCTTCTTTATGGCGGTTACTCGACCATCAGCCTTGGCTACGCTGGTCTGTATGAGTGTGTCAAGTATATGACCGGCTACTCGCACACAGACCCGCATGCCACCGAGTTCGCGCTTTCGATCATGCAGCACATGAACGATCGCTGCGCCGAGTGGAAGGCTGCCGAGGATATCGACTACTCCATCTATGGAACACCCATCGAGTCCGTTACCTACAAGTTCGCCAAATGCCTGCAGCGTCGCTTTGGAATCGTTCCCGGCGTCACTGACAAAGGCTACATCACCAACAGCTACCACGTACACGTGACGGAGGAAATCGACGCCTTTACCAAGCTGCAATTCGAGAGCGCATTCCAGCATCTCTCCCCCGGTGGAGCCATTTCCTACGTCGAGGTACCCGACATGCAGGACAACCTCGAGGCCGTCATCAGCGTGATGCAGTTCATCTACGACCACATTATGTATGCCGAGCTCAACACAAAGAGCGACTACTGCCAGGTATGCGGCTTCGACGGTCAGATTAGCATCGTCGAGGATGACGGCAAGCTCGAGTGGGAGTGCCCGCACTGCGGCAACCGCGACCAGTCAAAAATGAACGTGGCGCGCCGCACCTGTGGCTACATCGGAACCCAGTTCTGGAACCAAGGACGCACCGAAGAGATTCGCGATCGCGTGCTGCACTTGTAGGCTTCTCCAAGGCGCCCCGGAGCTTGCTCTGGGCGCCTTGGATTGCTCCGGGGTGTCCCTCTATGGGGCGCCTTGGGGTTGTGTGCCGGGCCCGGACAATCCCGGCTTCCGCAGGGGCAAAGGACACGCCCCACGCGCTCAAACAACTCTCATTGAAGGCAAGGGCGGAGGGTATACTCCAGAGCTCAAACAGTCCTCGGCTTCGCCTGTGGAACTCGCTCCGGAGTATACCCTCCGCCCTTGCCCATACTGCGAACTGCGAGAGGGACATGCCCGCACCTCTGCACAACCGTACTCTCGCGACAAAAACCCCAAAGCGCTTGTAAACTTCGCCGCACAACTTACGCGCACGCAACCTCCGGGGCGCCACGGTTCCTCTCACCGCAGCACGCGATCGCGATTCACCGCGTCCTTGGCACCAGAACTGCGCTCGTATCCGCAGAGCTGTGTAAAAAGAAAGAAATAGGTAAGGCCTTCGGCCTTATAATATCAAGCGTCGCGAAGCGACGCACTAATCTCTCCTTGGGGTTTAGTACCACTTCGCCCCGTTGGCAATGATTACCGTAGGCTGGCTCGGCCTTGTTGTCTCGCGCGCAGTTCCACAGGCGAAGCCGAGGACTGTCTGAGCACGTGACAACAAGACCGAGCCAGCCGCCCAGAAAGGAACGCCATGAACTACGCAGAGATAAAGGAATGCGACATTGCCAACGGGGTGGGAGTGCGTACGACTCTGTTCGTCTCTGGCTGCCGACATCACTGCGCTGGATGCTTTAACGCCGAGGCGTGGGACTTCTCTGCGGGACACCCCTTCACTACAGAGACAGAAGATCGCGTCATCGCCTCTCTAAGGCCTGAGTACGTCAACGGCCTTTCCATACTGGGAGGAGAACCTCTCGAGCCCGAAAACCAAGCTGCACTCGCGCCGTTTTTGGAGCGTGTGCGGGCAGAGGTTCCAAACAAGGACATCTGGATGTGGACGGGCTTTGTGTGGGAGGACCTTCTGCGGGGACATGGTCGCGCCAGGACTCAAAACATCGACGGCATTCTCTCTTTGCTCGACGTCTTGGTTGACGGACCATTCTTGGAGGAGCAAAAGGACTTGATTCTTCGCTTTAGGGGTTCTGCCAACCAACGCATCATACACGTGCCTTCCTCGCTCAAACAAGGCGACGTCGTGATGTGGCAGGACGAGAGGATCTTTGCCTCACACGCCTGGTAAACGAACGGCCATATGGGATTCTCCTTGTGAGTTTAGTATCCAAAAAGCCCGTGCATTCTAAGGCTGCGCTATTATCATAGGGCAGCTCAAACAACGCACGGAGGAACACATATGCAGCAAAAACGCAACTCGCGCAGGCGGACGGCCCAAATCCGTTCACGCTCCCTTGACGGGTTTGTGGGAATCATACTGCTCACGATACTATGCGGGCAGATTGGCATTCCGGGACTTGGGCATGCCGGGCATCTGTTCTCGGCTCTTTTATTTGCCGCCGGATATTTGGGTACCTGTGCAGTAACACGTGTCTACGACAAAAGCGACGGATTTGGCGCAACTGACTTCTTTAAGCAGCTGTGGTACCGTCTGCGCCACGTTTGGCCCACAATGTTGGCCGTTGTGGCATTTACGACCGTTGTCTGCACGGTGTTGGATGGTTCCCTCTTGGCTCCCATACGGGCAGATCTCTTTCCCGCTCTCGGGTTCTTCTCGAACTGGACCGACCTCCTGCACAATGCGGCCCCTGGTACCTCTCCCTCACCGCTGGGAGGCTTTTGGCTCATGGGTGTCGAAGCCCAGCTCTTTGTTGCATGGCTTGCCGCACTCACGTTTTTGCTGCGACTAGACAGAACGCTTGCACGTCACATCTCCATTGCCCTCGCCGGGCTCACGGGTGCATGGCTCCTCGCTCAAAGTTTTCTCCTCGGAGCCAGCCTTGAGCGCGTGAGCTTGTCAACCGACATGCGAGCCTGCTCCTATCTCCTCGGTAGTTGGCTGGCATTTGCATTCCCACTCGGGCGTGTGCCCGTCATCGGCAAAGATCTGTTGCTGCGGCCTATGGGCGGACGAAAGCGTCACATGCGCGGCCGCCGATACCAGGCGACAACCCTGGCGCATGCTCTGGGCATCGTATCTTTTGTCTGCATGATGGGACTCGCCCTGCTCATTCCAAGTACGGGCACGCGCACCCATGGCATCCTCATAATCGCAATCTCTGTCCTATGCATACCGCTCATGACCTCACTGCTGGCTCCCGGCAGTGTCTTGGGACGTCTTTTCTCTTTTCCCCCGTTCGCATGGCTTGGCTCTCGCGCGCTTTGCATCTATCTTTGGTCCTATCCCATTCGTCAGCTCATCCTTGCGCGCATGGATCCCGCACCGTGGTATGTCCTCGTAGCAGGCATCGCTGCGACACTTGCAATTGCCGAGATTACGTATCGGCTGGTAGAGATTCCATTTGCAAGCAACCGCACCCTTAGTGAATCCCGGAGCAATGTTGCACCCTATAGGCTGGCGACTACCGGACTCGTCCTCGTCATTGCAGCCGGATTTGGCGGCCGTGCGCTGCTTACCATTCCCAGCGAGGCGGTACGCGCGGCGACAAGCAACGAAGCGACTTCCTCGTCGAATCAGACGATGAACACCTCAGCCACGAGCAGCACCACCTCCAAAGACACCTCAACCCAAGTCGACAATGCGGATTCGGCCGACACCAATACCAACGAGAGCGAAAATACCTCGCAGGATAACAAGACTTCTTCCGCCTCGAGCAAGGGCTCAACCTCTTCGAAGAAAACAAGCACCGTCGACGAGTCGACCATCATCAATGCACCTGCTTCCGAAACACGCGCCGGACTCTACGAACCAGTACTTATCGGAGACTCCGTGCCTGGCGACGCCGACTGGTCTCGACTGCCTGACGCTCTAATCGATACCTATATCGGCAGGCGCCCCGACCAAGCCCTTGAGGTCATTCGCGGCTACCTCGCCCAAGACGCCGTTGGCAGCATCGTCATTCTTGCGTGCTTCTCGAACGTTGCTCCCACCGCAGACCAACTCGACGCCTTTGCCGAGGCTTTGGGTGACGACCGTCAGATTTACCTTGTGGGGACCGTCAACCCCGATGGATTCATGGACCAAGCGAACGGCGAGCTGCAATCCGCGATCAAGCGTCACTCAAACATGCACTACATCGACTGGCCATCGATCGAAGAGGGTCACGAAAAAGAGTACCTCTGGGACGATGCCACGCATCTGCGTCCAGAAGGAGGCGTCGTATACGTGCAAATGGTCATCGAAGCTATCGCACAAGATCTCATCGATGCCGGAGGCACAACCAAGTAAAGGCGAGCGTCCATTGCAATGACAAGCGTGCGCACGGTGGTCTTTTGATCATCGTGTGCACGTTTTAGATTCGTTGCATCCTCGCGCAAAAATGGCCATCAGGACCATCGGGCATCGGCAAAGACACAAACGGCTCTTCGACGAGCATGAATTCCTTGCCGCGGGCACTGTTCAAAAACTGCTCCACCAATCGTTGATTCTCCTGCTCCAAAAGCGAACAGGTAGCGTAGCACAGCACGCCACCTTTACGCACGCAACCAGATGCCGCCAAGAGCATTTGGAGTTGCAGGTTCGAAAGGGCGTCAACGTCAGCAGCCTTGAGCGACCAGCAGATCTCGGGATGGCGACGCAAAGTCCCTGTTCCGGAGCAGGGCGCGTCAACAAACACGGCGTCGAAGGGACCACTCGCCTGCACCGTTCCATCCTTTGAGGCAAGCTCTCGCGCGTCAAGGCAATAGCTCTGCGCATATGCCGCCCATCCAGCACGCTCGAGCCGCTCTTGGGTCACGCGCACCTTAAAGGCCTCGCTCTCGACCCCCTTCACCCGTATGACATCTCCGTTCCGCCGTGCAGCGCCAAGCATCAGGATTGTCTTCGTTCCACGGCCTTGGCCTATCTCGAGCACAGTACCTGCCTGTCCCGTAACGACTGACTGTGCGATACGCTGCGCCGAGAGGTCCGCCACCACGACGTCCGTCGATTCCACCAACGATAGCCTTGCAAGAGCCGCCGGCTTTCGAAGGAGAAAAGCTCCCTCCACGTCCGTCTTGCACGGAGCTAAACCAGCATCCACCAAGATTCGTTCTGTCTCTTGGACGCCATGGAGCCCCTCGTTCGTGCCTACGTACACAGGCGCAGGCTCGAGGGCCGACAATGCCGTAAGGCGCGCGGCCTCAGCACCCCTCTCCTCGCCAATCCGGCGAAGCAGCCATTGCGGATAGCCCGAGACGAGCGTCAAGTCACCCAGCTCGCATCCGCCGGCCCGAACACGATTAAGTGTATCCTCGCGCACTGGCACGTCAAGCTCTGCTACGCGCCGCAAGACGGCATTGGCCAAGCCTGCGGCGCGCGGAGCAACCATGCGTACGAGCCCCACACCTTGGCTCACGGCCACCGCGTCGGGAGTCGCCAAGAACAACAGCTCATACGTGGCAATTCGCAAGGCATCTCGCACCTTTGGCTCCAGATGCGACCGCCTCGTACATCTTGCGTCGATGGTTTTGTCGAGAAGGCCCCTAGAGGCCACAACGCCCAATACGATGCGCGACGCCAGTGCCCGGTCGCGGTCGCTCAATGGAGCGAGTTGCGGTGACGAACGCATGATGTCGCGTGCTCGCCCCTCACGACGCCTAACATCGCCAAGGACGCGAACGGCCGCCTTCCTGGCCGCAGAAACCTGCGTCACCGTGCAACCCGCTCCCACGTCAGGTTACCGCGAAGGCCGGCCGACCAGTCACTCGCACTCATTTGTCGCTTGCCATCGGGCTTCACGCTCAAAAGCTCAAGAGCGCCATCGGCACAACCTAAGAAGACGCGCCTCTTGGCAACCACAACAGCACCGGAGTCGACGTCTTGATCGACGACGCGCGCATCGAGCACGCGGACGCCTCGACCCCCCACCACAAGACGCGCCGGAGCCGCATCGAGCGATGCCTGCACGCGATGCCGATTGACGAGCGCGGCATCCGCAGGGTCCAAAAGCATTTCGCTCTTCTCGATCTTTGCCGCATAAGTCACGAGGCACTCATCCTGCTCAATCCACTCGACGGTCCTCGCTTCCATGTCTTCAAGCGCTCCGACAAGTTCCTGCGCACCCAGCTCGGCAAGTCGAGACATGATCGTCGGACAGGTATGCTCCTCTACCTCAAGGGAGCCTTGTCTGCAGTACGGGCCCGCATCCATTGCCTTGACCAGACGCATGATCGAAACGCCCACGCGATCGTCGCCTTCCAGAAGTGCGCGCTGTATGGGCGCGGCACCACGTCCGCGCGGCAGAAGTGAAGCATGAACATTGACGCATCCATGCGGAGCACACAAGAGAATGTCGTCGGGAAGCAGGGCGCCATATGCCGCGACGCAGATGACGTCAGGCTTAAGCCCGACCACCCGCTCGACCATGGCGGCATCGGCCTTCGCCGCCTCCAATACCTCAAGCCCCAACTCCTGTGCCACTGCCTTCACCGCAGAGGGAACGAGCTTTTTCCCACGCCCACGCACGGCATCGGGCCGCGTTACCACCAATACAACATCGTGATGCTCAGCAAGAGCACGAAGCGAGGGAACGGCAAATTCGGGCGTGCCCATAAAGACAATTCTCATGCTACCTCCCGTTAGTCTTCGCCCACGTCTCCCGGACGTGCACCCTCGGCAAGGGCGTTTTGGTATTCGCGCATCATACGCGCACGCTGCAAAGGCCTCAAATGATCGACCATGGTAACCCCATGAAGATGGTCGATCTCGTGTTGAAGGCACACGGCCATGAGGTTGTCTTTGGCCTCATAACGCATGAGATCGCCGTCGAGGTTGCGTGCTTCGACCACCACATGGCTTGGACGCGATACGCGCACGGTGATACCGGGAAACGACAGGCAACCCTCCCCTGTCTCGCGCTCTTCTCCGTCCGCCACCAAAATACGCGGATTGATTAGCACGTATGGGTTGCGCTTGCCCTTACCGTAATCCACGTCCACAACCACAAGCTGCACAAGCTCCCCTACCTGCGGCGCTGCCAAACCACAACCATCGGTGGCATACATGTCCTCGAGCATACGCTCGGAAAGCGCTCGAATCTCTTCGGTAATCTCTTCTATGGGCGCACATTCCGTCTTGAGTCGTTTGTCGGGTGCCGTAACGATGTCGTCAATTGCGGCCATACTCTCCTCCGTTCTTCAGACAATCCTGTATATTGTGCCACATCAGACCGGCACATAATCGGAGGTCAATCGCTCACTTCAATATGTTCATCGTTTGCTTCCCTAACGCATTCTACCCATCAACAACTGGGGGTTGACAGAGCGAAGCACTTCTGCCAAAATGCTTTTTGCTTCGGGGATGTAGCTCAGTTGGGAGAGCGCTGCCTTCGCAAGGCAGAGGCCGAGGGTTCGAATCCCTTCATCTCCACCATAGATGATTCAGACCCAGCCTAGGCTGGGTCTTTTTTTGAGGGATTGCCATGGAACTGACTCATTCCGCCTATGACTCCTGTCAGCTCTGTCCCAGACGTTGCGGTGCCAAGCGCAGTGACGGCCGCCCTGGCGTTTGTGGGTCGACCGCTCAGTTGCGCATCGCCCGCGCCGCCCTCCACTTCTGGGAGGAGCCTCCCATCTCTGGAGATGCGGGATCGGGCGCCATCTTCTTTAGCGGATGCCCGCTTCGCTGCGTCTTTTGTCAAAATCACGAAATATCGCAAGAGGGACAAGGGACCAAAATCGAAACGGAGCGTCTGGCGGCCATCATGCTGGAACTGCAGGAACAGGGTGCGCTCAACATCAATCTCGTGACACCGTTTCACTATGCCCCCCATGTGCGCGAGGCGCTGCTCATGGCCCGAACCGCCGGCCTTGTCCTCCCCATCGTTTGCAATACCTCGGGATACGAGCGAGCCGACGTGGTCCGGTCCATGTCAGACATAGTGGACATATGGCTCACGGACTTTAAATACGGTTCTCCTGAGCTTGCAGGTCGGCTTTCTGGGGCACCCGACTACCCCCAAGTTGCAAGTGACGCATTGCGCGTCATGCTCGAGTCTCTTTGTCATCGGGGCGGACGCAGGGTCAATGAACAGGGAACCATGGTCCAAGGCATCATCGTCCGGCACTTGGTACTACCCGGGCATGCGGACGACTCGTGCGCCGTTATAGATCGCGTGTGGGAACTTGCTGGCAACGATGTTGATCTATCCATCATGAATCAGTACACGCCAAACGAGCGATGCCGCAGACTTGGGGGGCCTCTTTCGCACGGCATCTCGGACGAAGAATATGACCTCGTCGTACTTCACGCAGACGAGGTCGGATTCGAACATCTGTGGTGGCAAGAAGGCGGGACCGTATCCGAGAGCTTTGTGCCCTCCTTTGATGATACCGGCGTGGAGGGCCCTAGCCTGTCCATCGCCCGCACTTAGTTGGTGGACGAGCTGGAGCTTTGTGACGATTCCGACGAAGAACCGCTTGAAGACGAGCTGTTCGAAGATTTGCTTGAGGAGGACTCGTCACTTGATGACGAGCTGCTCGATGAGTCCTCGTCGCTCGACGATGAGCTCGAGCTCGACTTTGTGGAGGTGCCGCTGGAGGTTTCGTCATCGGACGTGGAGTCCGTGGAGGACTTGCTTTCGGACTTCGAGCTCGAGGAGGATTCGTCGTCCGACGAGCTCGATGATGACGTATCGCTCGAGGAGGATTCCTCTTCCGACGCAGAGCTCGAATCCTCGTCTCCCTCATCATCCTCATCCTTGGATTTCTCGCTCTTATCTTCGACTTTCACGTTGTCTTGGATGAGCTTCGTGTAAGCCGCGATTCCCTCCTTTGTGAGGTGAATGCCATCCTCCTCGAACCACTCGTCATGGCCATTCGATCTGCCAAACCAGTCGATTATCTGTATATTATCGTGCATTGAAACCGAGTTCTTTATTATCTCGTTGTTTGCATCTTGCCAAGGCCCACCGTGCACGTTGACGACCCACAGGTTCTTTTTGTCGCCAACGGCATTGATAATAGTCGAGAGGTCGTTGGCGCCGAGTTGCGCCTCGTTTCCTATGCTCACGAGAACGTCGTCGCCCACCACGTCCTGAGACGCATAGCCCTCATACGCCTTCGCCACCTCTTCTGGCGAGCGGCCGTCAGCCGTGTCGACAATCCCCTTGGGGAACACTTTTGCCAACTCGTCAGCAGCTTGCAAGCAGACGGTGTCTCCCAAAATCGTGACGTTGTACACGGTGTTCGCCTCGTCGGGGACCTCATAATCCATGGTGTCCACGATGAGCTTGGCAAATGCGTCGCGGCCATCCCAAGTGAGGTGTATGCCATCTTCGATGAGCCAGTCCGAGTGCCCAACGGTCGCCTCATTCCAGTCGACAAGATGCATGTTGTCGTTCTCCTCGACATACTCGTCAATGAGCGCATTGTTGTCGATGTCTTTTGCGTTCGGACTCCGCAGGTTCACATACCATAGCTGGCGGTCTTTGCCCACCGCATCAATGAAGCCCTTCATCTCTTTGTCGGTCAGCACGCCGTTTGTGCCGATGCTTATGACAACTTGGTCGCCTACGATGCCCTGATCGATGTAGTCCTCGAGCGCCGCAAGGGCGTCTCCTGCCTGTCGCTCGCCCTTGGTGTCGATAAGCCCATGAGGGAACGCCTCGTTGAGCTGCTCGTTAGCTCCCAAAGAAACCGAATCGCCAATCAACACGACGTCGTAAACGCCATCTTGGAGCGGCTTCTTGAGCGATGCCTGCATCACGCGTCGCTCCTCCGGACGATCCCCCGCCACGGTAACAGGCTGTACGTTTACAAGGCCATATGCCGTAATGGCGGTACCCACGAGCGTAACAACAAGAGCGGGCAACGCCGGAGCCCATTTCACGCGAGCCGAAACGTTATTAGAACGATTCTTGCCCCGGACCGCATTCTTGTTCTGCGCCGAATCCTTGACGGCGGACGACTTGCCCAGCTTGCGCAACGGGGTCTCCACAAAGCGGAACGAAAGCTCCGAGATGGCAAGGATAATCGCAAGTTCCAGCAACAGCTTCCACCAAGGTATCCCCTCGGTCGCATTCAGGGGATTCATGAGTTCCAAGATGGGGAAATGCCAGATGTAGATGGCGAATGAGCGAGATCCGAGCCATGCCAACGGCTTTGCCGACATCACCTTGGCAAACAGGCTGTTGTTGGGCACAAGACCCGCAATGGCACCAACCGACAGGATCGAGCACAGCAGGAACCCGCCATAATACGAGAAGGCCGTATAGCCCTCCGTAAAGAGCATCATTGCGATGATGCCCACCACGCACAGTGGCCCCACTATCGTCGGCATCAACCACTGCGCGTTGCTGAGTTTGTTTGTGCTGCGCATGCTCATTCGCTTCATGGGCCATACAATCGCTAACCAGCAGCCAAGAAGCAGGCTCATCGCACGAGTGTCGGTCCCATAATACGGGCGCGAAGGATCGGCTCCAGGAACATACAGGATGGCCATCAGGATGGCGGACACAAGGGCAAGTGCCAGCGTCGCGATTTTTACCGTCTTGCGCGGCACGTGCTTGCGCATGGCAAAGTAGATGATGGGAGGCCAAATGAGATAGAACTGAGCTTCGATGGCCAGCGTCCAGAAATGTGTGAGTGGAGATGGGTTGCCCGCTGCAGCAAAGTACGACTCATTGCTCAAAATCTTGGTCCAGTTGATGACCATGAGCAAGGCGGGAAGAATGTCGGGGCGCATCTTTGTAAAGAGCGCCGCATCAAACAAGGCGCACACGGCACCGGTCACCGCAACGAACACCAAGCACGTGGGCATAAGACGCGCCAAGCGCCGCTTCCAAAACGCAGGCAGGTCGATATGCCCGCGCGAGGCACTGAACTCGTTCAAGAGTCCCGAGGTCACCACATAGCCCGAAAGCACAAAGAGCACCGTCACGCCCAAAAGACCGCCAGCGCACCACCCGAGCTTCATGTGGTATCCAACCACAGCAAGCGCGCAGATTGCGCGCAGACCGTCAAGAGAAGTGACATAGCGAGACTTTGCCGCGGGTTCTTTTCTTTTCTTGCGGGACATGCGTCAGCCACCTCCACGTTGCGTTCTTTAGAACCGACCTCACCGCACGCAACACATTCCAGTCGAACAAAAAAGCGCCCCTGCGGTTGCTATAATGAACCCACCTCACAACAGGTGGGTGTCCTCGACGCCTGTTCCAGCTTCCTCGTCATCGGAGGATCCCTGTACTGAGCACGAGATATGGACTCCCAAACAACACTTGTCGGTTCACCCAGTTTGCACCGCAGGGGACGCTAACTCCATAGTAGAGTTTTTCTGCCAGAAGAACAGTCTTGACATGTGCCAGATGTAAGAAAAAATAGAAAGAGTTGACTTATGCGAAGGCAAGACGGGAGGTGACAGAATGACGCAATGGTTTGCTCCCTTCTTTGGTATTTTTGCCACCTCCCTCATCACCGCGCTTCTCACCACGCCCGTTGCGAGACGCATCGCCTGGAAGATAGGGTCGGTGGACTATCCCGGCGGACGTCGCGTCAATTCCAAGCCTCTACCCCGCATGGGTGGCATTGCGGTGTTCGTTGCACTGATTGCGGGACTCCTGTTCCAACTGATCGCGAGCCACTTCTTTGGGTGGCCTCGCATCGTACCGTCGTCGGTGACAACCGCGCGTTTGAACTATCCGCTCATCGTTTTGGGGTTCAGCCTTGTGTTCCTTACCGGAATTCTTGATGACTGCTTTAGCCTCAACCCCAAGCAAAAGCTCCTTGGCCAAGTGATTGCGGCGTCCGTAGCCGTATCGGGAGGACTGGTAATCGACATCGTCGTGAACCCGCTCACGAACGAGGCAATCGAACTCGGGTGGGCGACCTATCCCATAACCGTCGTTTATCTGGTCGCCTATTCGAACATCTTTAACCTCATCGACGGGCTCGACGGACTTGCCTCTGGTATCGCATGCATAGCGAGCCTTACGATGTGGGTGGTGTCGACCATGGCGGGCCATCTTAACGGCGCCGCGCTTTCGATAGCCCTTGCGGGGGCGACCCTCGGGTTCCTCCGCTACAACTTCAATCCGGCATCCATCATACTGGGCGACTCAGGGTCCCTGCTCATCGGCTTTGCACTTGGCTCGATATCATTGCTGTCGGTCCAACGCGTTGCCGGCCTCACGTCAATCATCGTGCCGCTCGTCATCTCGGGCATTCCAATTATCGATACGTTCTCGGCCATCGTACGTCGTGGTCGTGCACACGTAAGCATAGGACAAGCAGACAAGGGACACATCCATCATCGTCTTATGGACGAGGGGTTCAACCAACGGCAAACGGTATTGTTCATCTATGCATGGACAGCGATGCTCAGCGTTGGATCCATCGTGATGACGCAAGTCGAGGTCATCCCTCGCATCCTCATCTTTTGTGTGCTCATCGTCGCATCGGCCCTCTTTGCCATGCGGTTGCATCTGTTTAGGCCGGTACTTCTACACCACTACAATCCCGAGACGGGGGCCGACGAACTCGTAGCCCCACAAGACGAGGCTTTCGAAGAGGCCGCAGAGCAATTCGAAGAAGAGCACCCAATCTTTCCCCATGCCGGGGAATGAACGTAGCGGTGTAGTTCCCCACAGAATTCGCAATGCGCGAAAAAAGGCCTCCCCCATTTGAGTTTGCTCCAAATGGGGAAGGCCCAGCTGTTTCGCGCGTTCGCGCATGGCGTGCGTTCGCTAGAACTACTCCTGCTCAAGAGCCTTCTTGGCGATGTCGGCAAGGTCTGCGAAGCCCTTCTCGTCCTCATAGGCGATGGCAGCCAGCATCTTGCGGTCGAGCTCAACACCCGCAAGCTTCAGGCCATGCATAAAGCGGCTGTAAGAAAGGTCGTTCATACGCGCGGCAGCGTTGATACGCTGAATCCACAGGGCGCGGATATCGCGCTTCTTGTTGCGACGATCACGGTACTGATACTGGAGCGAATGCTGTACCTGCTCCTTCATGCCACGGAACGTACGCGAGCGTACACCGTAGTATCCCTTGGACCGCTCTTTGAGCGTATTGCGCTTCTTACGACCTGCGACGGCGCGCTTGATTCGTGCCATAGTGATCAACTCCTCAAATCAGTGCAAAAGATAGGTGGGCGTTTCCTTATTTGCCCATCCTCTGGTCTACGACCTTGGCGTCGCCCTTGGTCAGCTCTGCCTCCTTGCGGAAGCCGCGGATACGCTTGGGAGACTTTTTGGTAAGGATGTGGCTCTTGAACGCCTTGGCACGCATGATCTTGCCAGTGCCGGTACGACGGAAGCGCTTGGCCGACCCCTTGTGCGTCTTCATCTTTGGCATGAGTTATCTTCCCTTCTTTTTGTTTTTGCTTGCGTCGCCCGATTCGGAAGCCTCGTTGTCGAAGGCGCCCTTTATGGGGGCAACGAGCATATGCATGTTGCGACCTTCCATCTTGGGCTGCTGCTCTACCGTCGCGTACGGACGCAAATCCTCGGCAAGACGATCGAGCACGTTCAGGCCCTGTTCCGGATGTGCCATCTCGCGGCCACGGAACATGATGGTGATCTTTACGCGAGCACCCTTTCGCAAGAATCGCATGACGTGGTTCTTCTTTGTTTCGTAGTCACCCACGTCGATCTTTGGACGGAACTTCATCTCCTTGACTTCAATGCGAACCTGCTTTTTGCGGGCTGCCTTGGCCTTGCGATCCTGCTCGTATTTATACTTGCTGTAGTCCATGACCTTGCATACCGGAGGCTCCGCATTGGGAGCAATCTCCACAAGATCCATGTTCTGCTCGTGAGCAATGCGCAACGCATCGCGCACGCCAAAGAGACCCAACTGCGTTCCGTCGGCGTCGATGAGTCGGCAGGTCCGCGACGTGATCTCTCCGTTAATGCGAGGGCCCTCGTTCCTGGCTATTGTCTACACCTTCCTTTCGCTGCGATGCTAAGCATCGCACTCGTGCGACTTTGTCGCGCTAAACAAATACTCCCTCGCGCCATAAGGGTAGCAAGGGAGACAGCAACATACACCGTATATTGTTGTGACCCGGCAGCTACTCCACAGCGCCACGCAGGTGGGGGCATATGTTCTGCCCCTCTTTTGCCTCAACGATATTATCTCGTTTGTAGGCCAAGTGCAAGCACGGAATGTGGAGACGATTTGCGCTACACTAGTTCTCCGTTACTGTAAGGAGGTGAATCATGCGAGGCAAGCTACCAAAGATTGTGGTTTTCTTGCTTATAGTGCTTGTATGTGCCACAGGCGCATATGGATTCATGCTGTCGAACCCCTTCCCAGAGATCGAACCCACTGCAAAGGCATCCATCGCGCCGTTGCTCCATGCGCCCGATAAACTTGAGGAACAGTTGCTCAACGAAGCCATCAACCGTTGGTATGATGTGTACTGTCATGAACGCATGATTCCCATCGAGCCAAACGATCGTCCATCAGAGAGCTTTGGACCTTGGTCTGCCCTTGCCGAACCCGGGACCACCGATGCAAATGACGACGGCAAGCTCACGGAGTGGGCCGATCACTACTATATTGCTCATGACTGGTCGGATTTTGGAAAGCAAATCCTAACGATGCAGCCAGATGACGTGGCATCGGTCAACGGGCGAACGTTCGCGGTACAAGGCATCTTCAACTATCCCAAGAACAGCTTTTACGAAGAGATCACCTATCTTGTGGGGAAAGACGCCACCGTGTTTCAGACGTGCTATCCCAATTCCGATGAGAACCGCATTGTGTATGGATGGTAGGCCAAACTTGTGCTATAGTAAGTTCGCTCAAGCCCGAGTGGCGGAATTGGCAGACGCGGAGGTCTCAAAAACCTTTGTCGAAAGACGTGCGAGTTCGAGTCTCGCCTCGGGCACCATTTGATTTTTGAGAAAGCCACCCAATGAGGTGGCTTTCTTGCTTCAAGAGACAATTAGGCAAACCAAGGGTTTGTGGCGAGTTCTCGCTCCATTGTGGTAGCCACACCATGGCCACACAGTAATACAGTCTGCGGGGGTATTTCGCGCTTGAGGCGATCGAGCGTCTGCATGAGTACTTCGGCATCTCCCCCCACCAAGTCGGTGCGGCCCACCGAGCCCGCAAAAATCGTGTCGCCTACAAACGCAACATCTTCACCCAGAAGCACGATGCCACCTTCGGTATGCCCAGGCGACTCAATGACCCTGAACACACGTGAGCCAACCTTGAGCACGTCACCCTCCGCAAGAAGGCAGTCGGGCTCTGGCGCATCCTCTACGGAACCACCAGACACGTCGAACACATGCGACGAGAGCTCCAGCGCATGCTGGCACCTCTCGGCATCACCCCTCGAAATCGAGAAAGGCGCGCCCGTCGCCTCCTTGAGGGCTCGCACCCCTCCCACATGGTCGTGATGACCATGTGTAGCCACGATGCCTATTACCTTGACGTCGTCAAGCGCTTCGGCAATCTGTGTTCCTTGTGCCCCGGGATCAACGACGAGGCACTCTCCATCACTGACAACCGCGTAACAGTTCGTTTCCAGATGTCCTACCACGAACTGACGAATGCCATCTTTGGCGTTTACGTTTCTTGCCATATCTACACCCTTCTCCGCATTTGCTCGGCTCCCTCGCCCGGCATCAGGCGACGGGCATCAAACACCGACGGCACCCTACTCACCGCTGCGAGAAGGGTATCGAGCAATCCGGCGTCCGAAATCGACACCAAGAAACGCAAGCGAGCGCCTCCCTCGCGCGTCGTCTGCGTTGACGCCGAGAGAATGTTTGCGCCTACGTCAGAGAGGCAGATCGTAATGTCCTTGAGCAAGCCTAACCGATCGGTCGCCTCAACCACAATCTCTACGTTGAACTCTGTTGCGCCAGAAGTGTCCCACTCGACGTCTATGAGCCGCTCAGGATTGCCCATAAGGCTCCGTACGTTGGGGCACGTCGTCCGATGCACCGAGACACCACGTCCGCGCGTCACAAAGCCCACGATGTCGTCTCCCGCAACGGGATTGCAACAATGCGCCAGATGGACGAGCAAGTCAGAGTCGCCCTTCACCACCACGCCGCAGCTTGTGCGTCTCTTCTTTTTTGCACTCCGAACGTGGGGAACGCGCAGATGCTGCTCTACGTTTTGCGAGACCTCAAGCGCATGCTTTGCCTCTGCTTCCTTGCGCGCCTGCGCCAGTTGCTCGGGCGATCCTGCCTCCAGCAAGGCCTGAATTCGATTGGCGACCTGTTTGACCGAAGTCTTGCCCAAATAGATGGACTGGAACAGTCGCTCCGGTGTCCTAGCGTCGAACTGGCTCAGGACTTTGTCGATGGCGCGAACCGTACGCGTAGTGGAAATGCCATAGCCGCGTTTGCGCAACTCGCGCGCAAGCTCTGATCGTCCTTGCTCGGCGTCGTCCGCCTTGGTCATCGTGGCAAAATAGCGACGTACCTTTGAGCGAGCCGACGGAGTGACCACGATGTTCATCCAGTCGCGCGAAGGCCGGGCGTTCTTGTTTGTAAGGATCTCCACGCGGTCGCCCATCTGAAGGTGGTAGGTAAGCGGCACCACTGACCCATTGACCTTTGCTCCCACGCAGTGGTTGCCCACCTCAGTATGGACCGCATAGGCAAAGTCCAACGGCGTGGACTCGCGACGCAGACTCATGACCTCACCCTTGGGCGTGAACACAAAGATCTCTCCCTCAAAGAGATCCACTCGAAGGTTGTTGAGAAACTCATGCGGGTCGCTGATTTCGTCCTCGCTGACCCAGTCAAGGCTGCGGCGAATGTGGTTGATCGTGGAATCGATGTTACGATCGTCCTTGGACATCTTGCCTTGGGAGTTACCGGACTTCTTGTAAAGCCAGTGCGCGGCAACGCCGTATTCGGCATGCTCGTGCATCTCGGCCGTACGAATCTGGACCTCGATGGGACGCGCGTCGGGCCCGATGACCGTGGTATGCAACGACTGGTACATGTTTGCCTTGGGCGTGGCGATGTAGTCCTTAAAGCGTCCGGGCAACGGATGCCAAAGCGAATGGACCGCACCCAGCACCGAATAGCACTCTTCAACGGTGCTCGTTATGACCCTCAGCGCAATCAGGTCGTAAATGTCGGTAAACTCCATGCCACGACGCTGCATCTTTTGGTATATGGACCACAGGTGTTTGGGACGTCCAGTTACCTGGAAGTTCTTTACGCCCACGCGGTTGAGTTCGTCCGACAAGGTCTTTATGGCTTCGTCGGCGTCACGCTCGCGCTGCACTCGGGAATCCTGCACCATGCGCGCTATGCGCTCGTATTCCTCCGGCTGCAAGTAAAAGAACGCAAGATCCTCAAGCTCCCACTTGATGGACGAAATACCCAGTCGGTCGGCCAGTGGCGCATAGACGTCCATCGTCTCGCGAGACTTGAACTCACGCTTGTGTGGTGGAAGTGCCGCAAGCGTGCGCATGTTGTGCAGGCGATCGGCAATCTTTATGATAACCACGCGAATGTCCTTGGACATGGCGAGCACCATCTTGCGCAGGTTGAGCGCCTGCTTCTCGTCCATGTTGGAGACTTGAATGTTCGTGAGCTTGGTGACGCCATCAACAAGCTCGGCGACTGTGGGGCCAAATCGTTCGACAAGGTCCTCGAGTGTCGCGGGCGTGTCTTCCACGGTGTCGTGCAACAGGGCCGCACACACCGTGTCGGCATCCATGTGCAGGTCCTTAGCAAGAATCAACGCTACCTCAACGGGATGGTTGATGTAAGCCTCCCCCGACCGACGGCGCTGCGTGCGATGGAACTCAGCCGCAAACCGGTAGGCCTCCTCGGTCTTTTGCCGCCCCTCGTCATCGAGGTAACTCGTACATGCCGCCTGTAGCAGACGATAGTTGTCAGCACCGGGCACATCGCTGCTAAGCCCCTGAGCAATTCTTGACTCTCTCACTCGCATGCGCCCGTTCCCTTCCTCTATCTGTCTACCGTAACGCCAAATCCCGGAACGATTGGTCTGTTGATGCGGCTGAGCATCTCTTGTGGAGTTGCCGAAAGCACCCAATCGCGAAAACGCGTGAACTCGCGCATCGATCGCTGCCCCTCGCTGTATCGAATCGAGGTAGCAAGGTCGGCATGGCTCGGCGAGGCATTCATGATGATGCGACGATGCTCCTCAAAGCCTTCCACATCCAAGAAGTTCAATTCGTCAAACACCGCGATGCCACAAGATACCGCCGCCTCGTCCAAAGATACATGGGGGTCAGCCGTGCGCGCCATCTGCACAAGCTCAGAGTTCTGGAATTGCAGCGATGGGCCACCACATCGGGCAGCTTCCGCACGCAGGATGCGATAGAGTGCAACCAAGTCGGACCTGGCAGGCGCTGCAGACGCGAGCAGCCCCTCGTTGATGCGCGCGTCACGACTACCAAACAATACATGAATGTGCGCAGGCTTGCCATCGCGGCCTGCACGGCCACTCATCTGGTTGAACTCGGTTGATCCGAAGGGCATATGGTACAGCACGACGTTGCGAATGTCGGGCAGGTTTACCCCTTCGCCAAACGCACTCGTCGACACGATGCAGCACAAGCGGCCGTCACGATAGGCATCCTCGATCGCCCGTCGCTTCTCGCGCGAAAGTCCCGCATGGTAGAACGCGATCCGCTCGCCAATCTCGGGTACGGCCGCCCTCAGCGTGCGAACGAGCACCTGCGCCTGGCCGCGAGAGTTAACGTACACCACAGTCTTCTGTGCCGTGGAGACTACCGAGGCAAGATACAGATCGCGTTCACGCAGGTCACGATGGTCATCCAGCTCAAGATTTGGTCGCACGACTCGGTCAACGACGACATCACGCTCCCTGATGTCGAGCAATCTGCACACTTCTCGTGCCACCGGATCCGATGCCGTCGCCGTGACCGCAAGTGCCGTAGGATTGTTGAGCTCGGCAAGGACACGACCCATCTCACCGTACGCCTCACGGTCGCCGCCGGCCGCTGCGCCCGCATGATGGGCCTCATCCATCACCACGAATCCAATGCGACCGGAAGCCGCAAAACGCTGCGTATGAATGGCAAGAAACTCGGGCGTCGTGAGCACAACGTCCACGTTGCCACGCCTGAGCTCTGCAAATACGTCGCTACGCTCCTCCCGGGTAGACTCTCCCGTAAGTACTCGCACCGACAGCCCGAGCTTGGAGAACTCTTCGCTCAAATGCAACGACTGGTCGGCCACGAGTGCGCGCAGCGGATACACAAATATGCTTGCCTTGTTTTGCGAAAGCGCGATGCGCGCCGCGTGAATATGAAACACAAGGGACTTCCCACGACCCGTGGCCATGACGCACAGAGTCGAATGCCCGGCGGCCAACTGATCGAGAGCCGCTCGTTGTGCAGGCAAAAGCTTGGAATCGCCAATGAGCTGTCTGCGCAAGCAGTCGGTGAGTTCATCTATGGAAAGACCGTCAAAACGTTCCTGCGCCAGCGAGGCGCCTGCTGGCAACTCGTCGTCAGGCAACTGATTCGTCATGGAGTCTGGCAGTCCCGGGCGCTCCTCCGCACAGGACTCCATGTCGTCCGATCGATACATGATGTCACGTATCATGAGTTTCGCCTGTGTGCGCCCCTGCCATGTTTCGCTGACGGCATCCACCACCAAGTCGACAAGACCTTCGCAGGAATACGCGCGATTCATCTGGGGAGCGCGAAACATAATGGCCGGCACCGAGTTGACGCCATCTGTCGCGACGAACCTCAGGTGATTTCCTTCATATCCTACACGGGCTCGATTTCGCATAAAGACGCCACGAACGCCAAACAGGGGCTTCTTGTTGCCTTGGCCAAACGGTTGCAGGCTATCAATCGCCTGAATGCCAGGCAACCTCAGCTCGTCGAGCGTCGCGACCGCAGCAACTTCACCCTTGTCTTGGAACTGCTCCTCGGGCAGTTGTGCCATCACTTCTTCGAGTCGAGCGCGGAACGCATCGATCTTGTCCTCTTCGCAGGTGACGCCCACGGCCCCCGAGTGACCTCCAAAACGCACAAGAACATCGGAGCATTGCTCTATGGCATGGAAGAGGTCGACCGACCCCACGCTCCGCCCAGAACCGCGTGCGATGCCCTCGTCAATCGAGAGAATAATCGTAGGCACGTGGTAGATACCCACGATGCGACTCGCGACGATACCTTTTACGCCTTCGTGCCAGCCCTTTCCAGCCAAGACGATCACACGCTCGCCGTGATAGGTCTTTTTGAGACGTTCGATCGCCTCGTCCGAAAGCGCAGACTCGGTCTCACGTCGCTCGGTATTCGTTCGCTCAAGTGCGGCCGCCAGCACGGCTGCCTCGGCAGGGTCGTCGGATATAAGAAGGTCGAAGGCGGTCTCGGTACAGCCCATCCTCCCCGCCGCGTTCAGACGAGGAATGAGGGTAAACGGAAGGTTGTCGGACGTAATCTGCGTCAGATCGCAGCCGGCAGTCGCGGCAAGGGCCACGATGCCAGGTCGGTTTGACTCGCGTATTCGTGCGATGCCCTCCGCTACCAGGGAGCGGTTTTCTCCCTGAAGCAGCATCATGTCGGACACGGTGCCCATGGCGGCAAGGTCCACGAACGACCACCAAAGATCCGGTTGCCCCAGTCGCTCGCCCAACATGCACACGAGCTTAAGGGCCACACCCGCCCCCGCGAGTTCGCGCGAGGGACAGTCTTCAATAAGCTTGGGATCCGTTACGGGCACGCCTTGGGGAACAAGGTCACCCGGCTCATGGTGATCGGTAATCACAACGTCGATACCCTGTTCGAGCAGCCAAGACACCTCACGTGCCGCCGCGATACCGTTGTCGACGGTGATGATAAGGTTGGGATGCGAATCGGCAATGACGCGATCGAGCGCCTCATGCGAAAGGCCGTAGCCTTCGCCAAAGCGATGGGGAATATATGGATGTGCCGTCGCACCCAAGGCACGCAACGCCAAGGTCAAAAGACATGTTGATGTCATGCCATCCACGTCGAAGTCGCCAAAGACGGCAATGGTCTCCTCTTGCTTCAACGCACACTCGACGCGGTCAACCGCCTGTTCCATCCCAGGTATGCTACGTGGATCTTCCCAGTCGCGCTCCAGCGACGGTTCCAAGAAGCGCTTTGCATTCACCGGGTCCGTGATGCCGCGAGCGCAGAGCACGCGCGCCACCAACGTAGATATGCCAAGCGACTCGCACAGCAAGCGCTCAGACTCCCCATGTGAGGGAAGCACGTCCCAGCGCTTGCTGTCATACAGACCAGGCATATCTCCGTCCCTTTGCTATGCGGTCTTGTTCTCCGCATCCGCCTCCGTCGCCGATACCTCCAGGCCCCACGCAGCGAGGTCGTTCTGCATCGAGCCAGTAGCCAACACCCTCATTAGGGGAACCTCAAAGAGAAGTATAGCTATTGCAGAAGCAATGATGCCCAAAGCGATTGAGAGACCCGCATCTCGAAGAATCGGGAAGGGCAGGAACAGGGCCACCAGCGACACGACGGCCACCAGTGACACGGGCAGGGCGTAGCGAGTGAGCGCCTCCGAAGCAGCCGCGAGCGACGATCCGCGTACGGACTTGCCAGACTTAACGAGCTTGACGAACGTGCTTGCCACCTGCCACGCGCCAATCACACCACATCCGCAGGCAACGACACCGCCGACAAACGCCGCCATGCTCAGCACGTACACCTCTATGCGAGACATCACTGCCATCTCGCCCAACATGATGACCGCGAGAACCACCTCGGTACCCAGCACGAGTAGCGCCGTCTTGCGCATGCGCGTGAACGCCGCCACGGCAACGACCACGATAGCGGCAACGGCCGCACCCGCAATAACCCAAAGCGTCGTCTGCCCTACGAGCGGGCCAATCTCCTCGGAGCTCTGGAGCGCGAAGCTGTTCGCAAGGCGATCGGTATCGATAACCGACTTGATGGCACCCGCCTCAGCTTGGGTGAAGCCACCCGAGATGGATACCTGCCCGCCGTCGATTTTTTCTGAGACTCCCGGAGAGGCCACGACGCGGCCATCGATGACTATGGCAATGGAACCGTAGTCCTTCGCAAGCTCCTCGGTAACCTCTGCGAACTTCTTGGTACCCTCTTCGTCAAAGTTCACGGTAATGGCGTACGCACCATCACCCACCGGCGTGACTTCGCATGACCTGACGTGCGAGTCGTCCAAGAACGACGAGTAGGTGCCCTTCTTGAGCTTGGCGTCCTTGGAGCCAGCACTAATGAGCGCAAGCGCATCGGCGTCGCCAATCTCGTCCACACGTGCGAACTCCAAGACACCGGCACCCGACACGGATTCGGCGATCTGCTTCCCATCAACATTCCACGGCAGCTTAATGACGACCGCATCGGAACCAGACGCATCGACGGCAAACTCCGATACGCCGACCTTTCCCAACCGCGCGTTAATGGTCGAGATTGCCTTCGACAGATCCTCGGAACTCACCTCGCCGTCGGCCTTCATGGTGTTGGCAGTTCCGCCCTTAAACCACAACCCGCGTGTGACGCGCTCCTGAATGGGAAACGCGAACACGACACTGATCACACACGCCACCAATACACAGGCGATGATGCCCAAGCGCCTACGACGATCCGCCGCAGCACGCTTGCTTCTTCCGCCAACAGAGGCACGCTTCTGTGCGGTGCCTTCGCTTTCTTTCCATCCAGCAACACCGGTCTTTCGCTCCGGCGCCTCTTTCTGTCGAGCCATACAAGCCCCTCTTTCGCACAAACGATTCTCGCGTATGAGTAACTTACAGATTCTAGCAGACGTGAGCATCCGTGAGAACGTCAAAAAAGAGGCGACTGAGCGATTCTGCTTTTGAAATCAATATAGGAACTGATTTCCACCGCACTAGAAGTCATTGACCGCTTGGCTCTGCTCCCAATCGCTCACGAACGACGCATACTCACCGTCGATGATTGCCTGTCGTGCGCGACGCATGAGGTCAAGCAGATAGTATATGTTGTGCAGCGAAAGCAACTGGGCCCCCACCATCTCGCGCTGGCGAACAAGATGATGCACGTAGGCACGCGAGAAGCCGCCCGCACAGGCCGGGCAGGAACACGTAGGATCAATGGGATCCGCGTCGTGAGCGAATCGTGCGTTCTTGAGGTTCAGGCGGCCTTCACTCGAAAACGCCGTACCCATCCTTGCCGTACGCGTGGGAAGCACGCAGTCAAACATGTCGATGCCACACGCGACGCCCCGCACCAACGTGGTGGGATTTCCCACGCCCATAAGATAGCGTGGCTTGGACCGTGGCATATATTCGCCTGCCAGCGGCGCAAGCGTCTGGAACATCACCTCGTGGCTCTCCCCCACCGAATAGCCGCCGATGCCATAGCCGGGAAAGTCCCCACAGCTCTCCAGATGGCGCAGCGAGCGCAGGCGTAGGTCGAGGTCCATGCCACCCTGCACGATGCCAAAGAGCGCTTGGTCGCGGCGCTCGTGTGCCGCAAAGCAGCGCTCTGCCCACAGACTCGATAGCTCGACAGCTCGCTCCACGAACGGCCTGGGAGACGGATAGCCCGGACATTGGTCGAGCTGCATGACGATATCGGCACCCAGGAGCTGTGCGATGCGCATGTTCTCCTCCGGTGTCCAGCTCATCCGCTCACCACCGTAGTCAACAGCACGAAAGCTCACCCCGTCGTTGGTAAGCTTAAAGTGATCGCCCAAGCTAAATACCTGAAAACCGCCGGAATCGGTGAGAATCGGTCCGTCCCATCGCATGAATCCGTGCAAGCCCCCCATCTCTGCCACCAGCTCCGCGCCGGGACGGACCGAGAGGTGATAGAGGTTGGCAAGCAGAATCTGTGTGCCCAGCTCCTTGAGCTGCGTGGGAAGAATCCCCTTCACCGTCGCCTTGGTTCCCACGGGCATGAAGATGGGCGTGGGGACATCACCATGTGGCGTATGGAAGACGCCGGCGCGGGCATGCGTGCCAGGGTCCTCCGCAATGATGTCGTACGTAAACCAGTCCTTCTTCTCACACATACCTACGTCCTTCCTCGAGCCCGCCGGCGGCAAGCATGTTTTCGATCCAAATCGCCACGCCATCATCAAGAACCGACGGACAGACCTCGAACGCGGCGTCCTTCACCTCGTCATCTGCATTTCCCATAGCAACGAACCGTCCTACAACGGCCGCCAGTGGCAGGTCGTTTCCTCCATCGCCGAACGCCACGGCACGCTCTGGGCCTACGCCAAGCTCATGCAGGAGGGCCTGCGTGCCCGTGCCCTTGCTCACGCCCCGTGCGGTTATCTCCAGCTCCGTCGTGCCCATCGAAACGACCTCAAAGCGGCCGTCCGCGCGCAACAACTCTGCAGCCTGGGCGCAGGACCGGAAGTCTGGAATGGTACAACCGATCTTCTCGATATCCCCATGCGCGCGCAGCAAACACCGTCGAAGCGAGAAGACCTGTCTGGTCTTGCCTCCACCGATCATGCGTCCCAAGTAGCGCATCCCGCGCCAACCCACGTTCAGAACGCGACCAATCGCAGTCCTCTTTTGCCTTTTTGCGCCGCAGCGATCCGTGGAACGATTTGCACGGGCGACGGCACCCGTACGCCCGGTAAGCAGATACGAAGCGCCTTTCCACTCAAAGTACGCCTTACCGTCAAAGAAGCCGTTCCACGCCGGCTTAAACCTTGCCAACATGTCGTAACATGCGAGCGCGTCGCCACGTGTCATGTGTTCGCTCACGAGCGGCCGCTCATCGCCAAGACGATACACGCTCGCACCATTTGCGCAAACCGCATATTGCATGACGCCACTCTTTAGCAAGGGTTTGTTGACCAGGCACAGTGGTCTTCCCGACGCAACAGAAAGAACGAATCCAGCATCACGCGCAGACCGCAATGCCATCAGCACGCGCGACGAGACGTACGATCCCGACTGGACAATCGTGTCGTCCAAATCGAACAAGAGAAGCCCGGTACCACGAGGGCACCGGGCGTTCGCTTTGAGCGCTTGAAAACGTCTTTCGCTAAGACTACTCACCAAAGCCGCTGTCAACGAGAGCGATGAGGGCGTCAAGAGCGGCCTGCTCGTCGGGACCGTCGCATGCAATCTCGACCGTGGTACCAGAGCCCATGCCGGCAGCCAGGATCATCATGATGGACTTGGCGTTGACGGGAGCGGAGCCCTTGTCGACGTCCTTGATGGTAACGGTGCTCTCGTACTTCTTGGCCTCAGTCACGAAGACGGAAGCGGGACGGGCGTGCAGGCCAGTGGCGTTTACGATGGACGTCTGCTTAGAAACCATTTTGAAGCTCCTTCGACTCTCGCTGACGGACGTTGGAGACTGACCCCTCTGGTCATCCCCTAAACACTTCTTGACACAGTAGCACACACGGAGGCGTTTTTGTCAATCATCTCGCCGAGTTGCGAATCTTGTTCGTTGAACGTGTGTTTTTGTGCGGTACACGGTAAAGCTTGGTATGGTTAGAATCATAGGCGAGCATGTCACACGAAAGGACCCCACGCCATGCAACGCTCCAAGAAACGCCAGAGCGCCGCCCAAGACGGTTTTGAGTACGACGACTCGTACGATGAGTACGACGATGAATATGACGAGTACGACGAATATAACGAGTACGAGGTCGACGCGTCCGCTGACGGCATTGAGTCTGAAGACGCCCCCGGTGCCATCATGCGCGTGGGTTCATCTGCACGCGAGGCGGCGGGAGGAGCGGGGCGCTCGCTGAGTGTCGGATTTAGCGCCATGCGCCAAGTACGTCAAGCGTCCAAGATGCGCGCGGACGCGGAGGCCGACGTACGCGACATCGAGCGAGGACTCGAGGAAGATCGCGACGAGCTTGCCCATCGTGAGGACGTCGAGCGCAACTACCACGAGATCGTGGCCGCCGAGGAAGCCGAGATCGAGGACGCGCAGCAATCCGTCGCGAAGGCGAAGGCTCGGATCGCCAAGGAGGAGGCCGAGGTCAGACGCCTGAACGAGGAACTGCGCAGCATGCGCGAGCGACACGAACAGAAGCTTCGCCCCTATCGCAACCTTATGGACAGTTCGCGTGGGCGCTCCGACGACTCCGCAAAGTCGCTTGCCAACGTCCGGCGTAGCGTACGCAGCGCCGAGCGCGCGCTCAACGACGCAACGAAAAACCGCGACGTGCGCATCTCGAACGCGCACCGCGCAGTCGACAACGCCCAAGAGCGCGTGGGGGCAGTCGAGGCGGAACTCGAGGTCATGCGGAACTCCGCAGGCAGCGAGGCGGCGACTCCCGCCGCCATCGCAAAGATGGAGCGTGAGCTATCTTCAAATCAGATTGCGCTCGAGGCAGCGCGCCGCGACGTCGCACAGGTCACCCAAGAGGCACAGGATGCCGTCGACCAAGCGCAGCGCAGACTCCTTTCGCTTCAACGTGAGCAGACACAGGCCGAACAGATCGCCGAGACCAACAAATCCGACGCCACGGCACGCAAGGACGAATACGACGGACTGTATCGGGACGCCCAGGCAAAGGAGCGTGCGCAGGAGGAGGAAATCAAGTCGCACGAGACGCGCATCCGCAATCTTGAGCAGGTGCGCGACGACGCCCAAGACCGCCTTGAGGAGGCTCAGGACATCCTTGAGGAGGCACACCAGATCCATGCACACCCCGAAACGACCGAGGGGCTGCGCGAACGCATCGCCGACGAGGAGGCAGACCTCGAGGACGCTCAGGTTGACCTCGAAGATCTGCTTCAAACAGAGCGCGAGCTACGCCAGGCGACACGCGGTTCGCGCATGGTCCTGTTTGCGGTCGTGGCAGTAGTTCTGATCCTCATTGCTCTTATCGTCTGGTTTTTGTTCCTGCGGGGCTAGCTAGACGCGGCGCAAACGAACCGGATTCGTTTACGCCATTTCTTACAAGATGAGCATCGCGTCACCAAACGAGAGCATACGGTAGCGTTGCTCTATGGCCTCGCCGTAGGCAGCCATTATGTGGTCGCGTGTCGCAAACGCCGAGACGAGCATCATGAGCGTGGAGCGAGGCACGTGGAAGTTCGTTATCATGGCATCTACCACGTGAAACGTGGATCCGGGCATGAGGAACAGGTTCGTCGTGGCATCCTTGCGCGCGACCATGGTACCTGCAGCTTCGTCCCATGCGCTTTCGAGCGAGCGAACGCTCGTCGTGCCCACCGCCACCACGCGGTGGCCTGCTTCGTGCGTGGAGCGGACGGCCTCCACCACCTCCGGCCCGACGTGATATCGCTCGGTATGGATGGTGTGATCGCGCGGATCGTCCTCCTCCACCAGTCGAAAGGTGTCAATGCCAACCTCCAGCTCGACCTCGGCCCACGAGACGCCTTGGGAACGTAGGCGCTCGATGAGCTCGGGCGTGAAGTGAAGACCCGCCGTCGGTGCGGCTGCCGAGTGTTCCTCGTTCATGGCGTACACCGTTTGGTACTTCTCGGGATCGCCTTTGTATGAGGTGATGTAGGGTGGCAGGGGTACGTTGCCCACCGCATGTATGGCCTCGTCGAGCGTCCGCGACCCTTGTGGAGAGAATCGCACGAGACGTCCTCCGCGGCTTCCCTCCACAAAGTCGAGCACCTCGGCCACCAGCACGACCTCTGCCGTTTGAGGCGCGAGCAGCCCTCCGGCACGAAACTCGATGATTGCCCCTCGGCGAAGCCGTCTACCGGGATGCACTAGGCACTCCCACGTGGCTCCAAGCGCGTCGAGGTCTTCTCGGCGACGAAGCAAAAGCGCCTCAGCGGCGCCACCTGTGGGCTTGTGGCCCACCAGGCGAGCCGGCAGTACGCGCGTGCGATTGGCTACAAGGAGGTCACCCGGCTCCAGATACTCCGCCACGTCGGTAAAGCGTCTGTGCTCGATGGCTCCCGTCTCGCGATGGAGAACGAGCAGCCGACACGAGTCGCGCGGCTCAGCCGGAGCCTGGGCAATCAGTTCCTCGGGCAAGTCGTAGTCAAAGTCGTCAGTCCGCATCGCAACGCCTTTCTTTGTACAATTTCTGCGGGGCAGCATCATATTTTAGGCAATTTGGCACGAACGAACCGGGTTCAACTGCGCCGCTCGGCACGTTTGGACCCGGCTCGTTCGTTCTGCTTGTGGCACGTCAGTCCTGCAACGCCTCACGAAGCTGCGCTATGAGCATGCGTTCGCTCTTCTCGGTATCGCCATCGCTCAGCGACACGATGCGACACGCCTCCAAAAGCAGGCCACGATACGTCTCGGCAAGCTTCTGATCGACGCGCGAGAGGATTGCGAGGGCGTCGTCGGACCCCTCGTCGCAATAGTCCTCGACGACGGGCTTCGTTGAGTGATAGATTTGGCTCAGCTGGCGTGGTGTGTACTGCAAAGAGAACATGGTGTTGAGAACTTCCGCCTCTGCGCGCTCGAATACCCCGTCGGCGCGCATGACCTGAAGCGTAACGGCAAACAGGTCAGCTTCGAAGTACGCCGCCATGGGACCCATGTCAACGACATCCCAAGCCCCCGACTCCTCGAGGTCGTTGCATGCCGACAAAAAAGCGTCAAAGTCCTCTACGAAATGCTCGAGCGCGATGCTCGCCTGTGCGTTCATGAATGCTCCCCCTTCTTTGCGACGTGTACAGCGCTTCCTCCATGATACATGCTCCCGCAAGGAAGCTCTCTGGCAGTTTGCCTAGCAGCTTGGGATGACCTGATGGAGAGACACGTCTCGCTCAGGCGCGAGGAATCTCGGTCCAGTCGGCACCGGGGTCGAAGCTGCCTGAGCCACCGATGACATCCCCCGCTTGGTTTTGGTACGTACGATCTGCCGAGACGTCCAGCTCCACCTCGCGCCCGTCCGTCGTCACGAACGTGTTGACGCCGCGAATGGCCTCCGAATAGTCCGGCGCGGAGGCTCCGCCAGGGCCTCCGAACTGGGCGTTTGTCTGCGCCCGAAACGCGGCGTGGTGGGCGTCACTTTGCGCATGCCACGACGCGAGTTGAGCGTCAAAGGCCGCCTGTCGCTGTCGGTCGGCCGCGAGCGCCGCCTGCGTCTGCATGTTCATGCGTGCGACCTGCGCGTCCGTTGCCTGTTGCATGCCAGCCGCATACTGCGCGCCCACCTCGCCACAGAGGGCAAGCACGTCAGGATGAATCCTAAAGGTATGCGCGAACGGAAGAAACACCTGCTCGAGCTGCTGGTCAAAGACCTCCGTCCGCGAGTTGAGTGTCGCGAATCCCTGGATGTTCCAGTAGATGGAACCTCCTTTTGTGTAGTCATCGAAGTCCGATGTGCTCCACGCGGGCGCCGCCGCCGTGCGGGCCGGACCTTGCGGCGCGGCTCCCTGCGCACCTGACGATTGCGTCTTCTTGCGAGCGATCATGTTGCCAATCGCCCCGCCGATGGTGCCGCCCAGACTTCCTGCAAGCCCAACTGGCATGAGGTCGACGCCTGAGGCATCCTTTATGGCAAAGAGGCGAACGTAGACGGCCGTGCTTCTTTGCACGCCGTTGTATATGAACTCGTAGATGCGCACGAACTCCGCGGCGAAGGGGTCCTTGAGCAAGGCAGGTCCCGAGGCGCGTGCGGCTTCATGAAACAGCTGCCGGGCCTCCTCCTGGCGCGCCGCCAGGTCGGGACTTCCCCACTCGCGCACAAGACAAAGGCCCGTAGCTCCCACCTTGTCGGTAAACTCGAGCATATGGTTGTCGGCAAGCCTTAGGGGATTGGGCATACGCGCGTAGTTCGTACGGTCCTGCGCCGCGAGCGCGGATCCGTAGGTGCGCATGACGGCCTTCATGCCGTCGCTCATCTGCATGCCACCATCGTCTACGCGCAACGTGATAAGGCTCCCGGACTCGTCAGTGAAGCTCGCGAACGGTCGATACGGCTGCGAGGAGGAATCTACGCGTCTCAGGCGCGTCTCATCCAGCGACCACGTGGTGGGGAGCGTAACGATGAACAGGCCGTACCCCGTGCTGTCGTCACGAACCGTCGCGTCGCGACGATACGCCAGGGGCGCGGGAGCTTGGGGCGTAGCCTGCGTTGCGGTGTCCTGCTTGGGTCCGGAGGCCGCCTCACGCGCTCTATGCTCCGCCATGCGTCGCTCGGCTTCACGCCTCTTCCTGAGCGCCTCTTGCTTTGCTGCCGCCCGACGAGCAGCCTGCTCCGCGGCCTCTCGTTCGGCTGCCTTTCGTTGCTCCTCCATCGCCTTTTGTTCGGCCGCAAATGCCTCAGCCTGTTCGTTGGCTTGCCGGTGGGACTCCTCTGCCGCTTGTTGCGCTTGTACTGCTGCTTGTTGTGCCTGCAAGGCAGTCTCTTGCGCGACCCGTGCCGTCTCTTGAGCCGTGCGAAGCACCTCTTCTAGCGCCCGTGCTTGGGTCACGTCCACCGGTCTCCCACAATGCGGGCAGAAGCAACGCGAAGTGCCACGTGGAGGCAAAAACGAATCGCCGCAGGCTGGACACATGAGGGCATCTGTCGTATCGCTCATCTCGACCCTTCCAAGTGGGCAAACCACTTACTTCGAACCGATGGTATCATCCTTTGCCATCATACGCGCAGCTCGTTTGGCCGCCTTACGCGCATCTCGGCGCTCCTGACGCTCAAGAGTCGCCTCGACAGCCGAGAATCGACAGCCGCAGTAGTTTTGTCGATACATCCCCAGTTCACGCGACCTTTGCGTCGCCTGTGGATAGTGCGGTCGAAAGTCGCGTACCACGGGCTCAAGCCCGTTTGCACGTGCCAGTTTTATTAGCACCTCGTTGCACGTCTCAAACAGCTGATACGGGGACACAGCCAACGTCGTAGAAATATACGAAAAGCCTCGATCCTGTGCAATACGACAACTCTCGGCTAAGCGAAGCGCGTAACAGGCGCGACAACGGCGTTCACGGTCGAAACCGGCGGGCGCCGCCGCCTTCTCCCACGCCATGCGGTCGTCCCCCGCTATGATGACGTCAACGTGGGCGACCTCTGTAGCCCATGCGAGCAGCGTGTTTAGGCGCAGTTGGTGCTCGGCGATCGGCTGGATGTTTGGATTTGTCCAGCAAATGGTCGGTTCGAAGCCTTCCTCGCGCAAAAGGCGCAAGGGTTCGAGCGAGCACGGCCCGCAACAGGCGTGTAAGAGCAATTGCTTAGACATACGGCACCCTCCTAGCGACGCATCGTCCACACTGTAGCTCAAGTCAGCTTCCGATGGAGCCCAATTAGGTCTCTCTGGGGCCTTTTTTGCGCTCATCGTGCTCTTTCTTTGCGTTATGCAGGACCAGCGGCTCTTCTCATTTTCCCTGTCGTCAAATAGTGCACACCAAAATAACCTGAAAACATGTTTTCCCAGTTGACGTTGCACAGAAACAATTTTCGTGTGCACTGTATAAAATACACACTGCACACGAAAATTTTGTCGGCACTCTGTCAACTGGGAATATACGGTTTCTAACTAATTTGGTGTACACTAATTGCTTCAGACAATCCGCCACACAATGAGAACGCACTCTTTATGGCAAGAAAACCATCGAAGAATTGCACACGCGGCTTCAACTAGCACCGGCCAAAACATGACCACAACATACAAGGGTCTAGAACAGCAACACCATAAGTTATCTCGTTCCACAATCATCCGTTGAGCGCCAAAACACCGGCATTGAGATAAGTTGCAAAGCAAAGCCACGCCGCATAGGGCACTTGGAGCTTCGCCGCAAACCCATCAACCCCCGCGAACTCCTTCATCATAAGTATGACCACAACAAGCATGCAGACGAGTTCCGCAAGCGCAATGCCGTAATTGCCTGCTCCAAAGAAAATGAAGGACCATACCAAGTTGAGCGCCAGCTGAACAGCAAACAGGGCTATCGCACGACCCCGTGAAAACGCGTTTGGCGCTAGCAGGATTCTTGCAAGTCCGACTCCCATGAGTGCATACAACACTGTCCATGCTACGGGAAAAACGATTCCCGGAGGTGAAAGTGGTGGCTTGACGATTGTGCTGGCATACAGTTGCGTGCCTTCGCGTGTCAGCATACCAACAATGAGGCCTGCCACCTCAGTAAGGGCAACACACCCCACGTACGTTATTGCCTTCTTCATGTTGGGTACCTCCATATACTCCAAATACCATGACCGTACACGTGTTGTAGCACGGTCCCTGCCCTTTTCATACCCAAAACACTCGTTCGGAATCCAAGCCACCAAATGATGGACATCAACCTGCAAAGACCTTCAGCGACGCCAGAGACTCCTTTTCCGGCGGGTGTAAGGCATCCCCCACCATTACGTACGTCTCGTTCCTTGTGGGCGGTATACTGAACATGTTGACATTCGTGAAAGGCGAGGTACACATGATCCCACGCAACAAGGTTCTAAACGTCGTATTCGCGTTCCTATTGGCGATTCTTGTAGCTGGTTGCAGCGATGCGGCATCCTCACCAAGCCTTCGTGCTTCGGAGTCGAGCGATTCCTCTATAACCGAGGCTTACGAAGACGGAGCCACCACAGGCACGGCCGAGTCAAACGACGCAAACAAAGAGGCTCCGAAGCTAGCAGCGCCAGAAAAGATGGTATACACAGCTGATGTCTCGCTTTCCACGCGTGAGTTCGACGAGGCAAGCAAGGAGCTCGATGCCAAGCTCGAAGCAGCCGGAGCTATTATCTTTGGAGACAGCACGCAGCAAACTGACTGGTCTGACCACCCGCAACGAACGCGCCAGCTCACCATTCGGGTCGCCTCCGAAGGCCTCAAGGACCTCGTAAAATCCGTTAGCGAAATATCCTCAGTCACAGTCAAGTCGAGCAATGTCCATGCCTCCGACAGAACCAAAGAGTACAACGACAGCGAGAGCCGCATCCAGCTCCTCAAGCAGGAATACGACTTCTACGAGCAGACACTCAAGGAGACGACAGATCCCGACACACGTCTCAAATATACGGATCGTATGTTTGAGTTGCTCGACGAAATCAAGGGCCTGGAAAACACCAAGTCCGAAATCGACAAGGACGTGGCCTATTCGGTTATGGACATCACGCTCTCTGAGGACACAGCGCTTTCTGACCAAGACGGCAGCGCGGGACTATGGCAGGAGATACAGGATGCATTTGTCATGATTCCAGCCAACATCGCAGCAGCGTTCGGCTACCTGCTCTTGTTCTTCATTCGCATCTTGCCCCTATTGGTATTCGCGGGGATCATCGCAGGAATCGTAATAGCCATCGTCAGGCACAGAAAGGCGCGCCGGCCAAAGCAGGACAAACCTGTAAGCTCCGAGCCCGCAGACGACACGTCCGCCAACGAGATCTCAAACTCCGCGCCTCCAAGTGACAAACCCAAAACGCCAGGAGGTCCAAGGAATCCACTGGATAGAGACTAGCCGTCTTTGTCACAAAGGGCAACAAGCGACGCTGCGCAGCCTCCGCGCAGCGTCGCTCTTGTGTTCCAGCCTTACGTTCGTGTTCCGTCCTCACGCCCCCAGCATCCAGCCGAGATAAGCCGTGTAGCTTCCCAGCAAAACAATGCCTTCCGTGCGGCCAAGCCGCTTTCGACGTATGCTCAGCAGCCAGAGGAGCACGACCGCGCCTGCTGCCACAAGCCCGTCGACCAGCATCCCTGAGGCAAACGTTACCGGAGCGATGACGCCAGCCATTCCGAGTACAAACAGCAGGTTGAGCAGGCCACTGCCCACCACGTTTCCAACGGCCAGGTCCGCTTGACCCTTGCGCGCCGCTGTCACCGAGGTGACCAGTTCGGGCAAAGAGGTTCCAAGGGCCACCACCGTAAGACCAACCACACGATCCGACATACCAAGTAGCCGAGCCAACCCGGAGGCACCTCCCACCGCAAGATGAGCTCCCACAGCAATTCCCACCGCACCGAAAGCGCAAAGCGCCAAAAGTTTTCTTAGCGAGGTTTGGTCAGCCTCAGCTGTTTCGCACTCACCACCTTCCGAAGGTTCCGTACTTCCCGCGCGGCCAATCGTCACCATCCACCACAGGTATCCGGCGAGCAACGCAAGCAGTACCATCGCATCGACACGGCCAAGCTCGCCGTCGTGCAGGCACATGCCCAATGCCAGTGCCGTGACTCCTAGCATGATCGGCATTCCTCGCCTGATCATCGTCTTTTCCACCGGCACCCTTGCCACCAACGCTGTGACTCCCAAGATCACGAGCGTATTGATGATGTTGCTGCCCAGCACGTTGGCAATGGTCATGCCGTCCGTCTCTTGGAAAGACGCGGAAATGGAAATCGCTGCTTCCGGCGCACTGGTCCCCAGCGCGACCACCGTCAGACCCACTACCATCGTGGGAACACCCAGCCTAAGCGCAAGGCGACTGGCCCCGTCAACAAAAAAGTCAGCACCTTTAATCAACAATACAAATCCCACGATCAGAGAAACAATAAGCATAATAATGTTCATAACCCTCCTCTCCTCTTTACGTATAGTTCGTATTTACCCAGTGGATTGGTTCCTCAAATTCGAACGCCATACTCGCCAGAAGGTCCCCACATCAAAACATGTCAGGAATCTGCAGGGGAACGCCCACATCGCATGCTGATCGTCACACCGACACGCATGACGGATTGACGCCACGGCTTCTCATCCACAGCAGTCCATCAGGAAAGGTGACAATTGGTCTGACACCGTTGGCGATCGCATCGACCACGCTGCGTATACGTGAGGGATGAGCCCCGTCATAATCGAGGGACGGGACTTCGAGGACGTGAACGGAGGTCTGGGCAAGTCGCTGCAGAGGATACGCTGGATGATTCCCAAGGTGCATGGTCTCACTGTCGTCACCCTTGCAAACCCTTTGGCACCACGGACTTGCTTGCGACCAGAAATGCAACCTTGGAAGCGCGTGTTTTTATTCCAGCACAAGGCATTTGCCCGCACCCAAGAGGTGCGTTCAACCTCTGAGCTCTTGTAGGAGGGCACGTTGCGCCTCACGGTAATCCCATTCGATAAGAGAATCGGCCCACTCGCCCATACTTACACCCGTTGCACGTTCGAGGCAGCGGGCAAGCGAGCGAGCGACCTGATCCAGGCGATAGATGTCCTTAAGGTCAAATGCGGTAACGGGAATCACTTGGATGCCCAGGTACTGCAGGTCTCGCAGACGCCTTCGGTCGGCGTCAGCCTTCATGACGTACTCACGTCGCCATTCACATACCGCGTCACCCGCCTCGGAATCACTCGCACGTGCAGCTACGAGAGCCAATGCCGCAAGTGGGTCGAGGTGAAAGCTCGTGCTTTCGTACTCCACGTCGGCGAAGGCGTCTTGCCAAAATGCGTCAGGGAAGTAGACATCCTTACCAACGTTGTCGTGCTCGACTGGCTTCACGTCAAGCCGCGCATTGAGCGACGGCCTTCCGAATCCGTATCCTCCCATCTCTCGTGGAAGGCTCAGCATAAGTGCCATTATGGTCTCTGGTGGAGAAGCCGATCCCTCCATTGCCAAACACAGCGCGTCGCGAAGCTTCCCGGCTCCTCCACGCACCCTTACGTGCTGGCTGTACCACCGAATGCGTTCAATGGTGGTCACGGGTTCCAAATCGAAGGAGCACTCATCCGCATCGCTTTTACCGCCGTCCCACATATCGGCATCCCATTCGTCAACACTCGCTGCATGCGATTCTTTGACAACTGGGGCATCGGCCTCTCCAACTGGACCTGGCGAGTACGTTCCACACAACTCCATGATAAGTTGCGCAAGGGTCACTTCGCTCAGGCGCGACGCCATCTGCAAAACGATAAGCTCCGGACATGCCATATACAGACCCGCGTCGATGCGCACGAGGGAACGCGCCGGAAGTGACTTGGGTATTGTCCTCGCAACGCTTTTCTTGCGATGGAACTTACGGGACTCGCTGAACACCACGAGCTCAAGGGGACTCTCCTGCGTGAAGGAACCCACATCACCGAGCCTGGAGAGGTCTACGCGTGCGTTCGATTCCGTATCGTCAAATCCAAATCCCACCTCCTCGAGCGTCGGGGTCACATGGAACGTAAAGTCTCCTTCGTACTCGTCAAAGGTGGAATCGTGCTCCTCGCCCGGTAGAAATACGTGGTCTCGCTGCAATACGGGAGCGGGCAGCGAGATGCCTATGCTTCGGCTTCGGATGGCGCGAACTGCCCGAAGAGCGCTCGAAGCAGCTAGTATGTGCATCTGGCCTCCGAAATCCGCCCCGTTAACATATATTGTTTCATACTATTGGATTTATTTCCTCGTATTTTATCAGCGTTCATTTCTATATCGGGACTATTTTTGAGTACAATTTCGCTCATATGAACACTTCAGCCCCCGCAAAACCCGAGGTCAAAAGCACTGTTTTCCGATGTCATATTCACTGTGTACACAAAACTGCCCCGTTTTCTAGGCCGTTTAGCTGGGGTTTTCCGAGGCTCATTTCGCCATCGGTATCGAACCACACCCCAAGCAACGATCCATTCCCGTAGATAATCGCACCAAACACCCTCATCTAGCTGGGCAAATACCCTAGAGCCATTCTAAGGACCGTTTGCAGACTATAAGGTCTTCTATGGCGTCAGAGTGGCAAAACGGTGTCCTACGCCTTCCCAGATGATACGACCCAAACTGACAGGACTGGAGGGTCCTGCGAATTGAGTTGAAATGGGACCTCACGGGATGCGCACGCGCGACATAAAGGCTCTGTTCGCAAAGGGGAAGCAGATTCGCTGGAGGTAGCCGCAAAGCGGTGCGCCGTCAGAAAACATTCAAGACAAAAGCGCCGTTTGCCTAGCTACAATAGGGCAAACGGCACTAATAAACTGCGGAAGTCAGGTATCCCCTATGGCAAGCAACCACTTTGCGCAATTGTCGCCGCAGCAGACGCGTTAAAGACCCCGCTCAGCCGCTTGTAAATGCTTATCAGCGTCTTCACACCACCGGAAAGCTCCCTCGGCAAAATGCCCCAAACGGGGTTGTCTATCACCCTTGTGCCCATAACCTAGGATTTGTCCACGTCCTTTGTCGTCATAGCAAGCGATCAACTATTCCCTCGGAGTTTTGTGTCACTCGTGGCAAAGCGGTGATGTTCGCACCACGGGCTTTACGTTGGCACCTGATGGCATGGTAACCTCAAAAGATACCGTAGTTTCACCCTCCGCTTCGATGTTTATATGCTGCACCCGCGTGTCACGCCCGTACAACATGCACTCTGCATAATACGGCTTATCAATAATAATCTTGTCGTCGGGAATAGGCGTGTCTTGGTGCGCCTGTACATTGTTTATGCCTGCGCCCGCAGGAGCCATAATGACAACCGTCTCCATGAGGTCGCTCACACTGCGCTTCCAAGGATTGCCGCCCGTTATGTACTTGGGTGCCGCCTCTGCCTCTTCTGGGGTAATGTTGTTTTTGAAGTGCGCGGTTACTTGGTACGTTGTGGTTCCATCCTCGTTACGGATACCGTCATCCACATCGGCCCACACATCCAAGTACCAGCACAACTTGGCCCACGTGTTGTCGTTAACGTACACGCCCAGTTCTGGATGTTCCGGGTCATCTGTAATCGCGCCCGAAAAGCCACAATCGCTTATGAGCTGTTCCTCCGAATCGTCGGCCATCCAGACCAAAAAGCGATGGTCCTCACCCGATGCTTGCAGCGTGCTCCACAGTTTTCCAAAGGCATCCATGTCAAAGTCACCCATAGCATCAAGCAGGCGCGAGAACGCCTCGTGCGCTACGTCGTTAAAGAACTCATCCTCAAGCTTGGCGCCAGCATCATCGTATCCATAACGCCAATACACATTGTTGAGGAGTTCATAGGCCGCGTTGGTGCCATCGACTACCGTTCCGTCCGAGGCGGTAATGCCGCCAACAAGACCCAGCATGCGTTGCAAAAACACGGGATCCATGGCAATGACTCCGTCTACATCAATCCCATAGGCATTTCCCCAAAAACCCTTTATGAGCTGTCCAGAACGTACGAAGTCAGGCGTAAGGGTGCATGCCGCAGCATCGTTGCCCAAGGCTACCTCAAAAGCCACAAGCTCGCTCTCATCGATGGGCATCGAAAAGGAATTGTCCCACACGATACGTTGAGTATCGCTAACTGCAACGAACTTCTCCAAAGTCGCAGCGCCATCGGTCACGTGCACAATGCCAACTTGACCGGGGAATCCACCACCAGCACGAATCTCCGAATTCGTTTGCGCCACAATCGCGTATGAACGCGTTTGTCCGCCGTCCCCCAACATACCAAGCAGGATCGAGAACAAATGGTCTGCATCGTTAAACACGACGCGAGCCCCCTCCAAGGGAGTCTTGAGGTCGTTTATGAGCTTGTTTACCCGTGCTATAGAGCCTGGGGTAAGGGCCGATAGGGCGTCGATGTTGCGCACCACAACCGGAGAGATCGAAACCACAGTGTTACGCACAGCGCCCAGCATCGCTGTGTTAACCGAGCGTTCCTGCACGAGGTCGCCAAACGTAACGTCAGCAACTCCATCGGCAAACGGGACAAGGGCGTTTTGGGCAAGGTCATACGCATAGGCAGACAAACCCCGCACGTTGGCCACATCATGCCCTACCACGGGAATATACGATGCAAACGTCCACATGGGGCCATGGACCTCATCGTAAATGTCTTGCACGCTATCATTTATAGTAGCAGCCGTCGTCCGAAGCTCATCGGCATTGCCAGAGAGCAAACTACGTTCTAAGCCGTTAGCTTGCGTCATAACCTCTTTTGCCTTGTTTTCCATACGCGTTGCGGACTGGTAGAACAAGGCAGCTGCAACCCCACAAACCGCCACCAACACAACCAGAAGCGCCGCTACGACGCGTGGCCATATACGCCTGCGTCGAACTGAGTGGTGGGAGAAGTGATGGCCACCCGATCGCCTGCGACGCGGACGGCGCTTGTGGTCGGATGATCCGGGGAGGCCCCATTCAGTATCGCTTTCGTGATTTGCCATCGGCCATATCCTCTCTGCGTATAGTCCCCAGGCACGCCGCGCGAACACAATATGTTGAAATCGTACTATATCATTTGGAACATGAATATGTCGGTATAAGAAACGACGCTTCAAGTAATGGGCTTTGAGCAGGCCTAGCATCCTTAAGGTGTCCGAAATTTCGTTCAGATTTTGACGAGATAAACGGCACCTCACTGGTTTGCGATTCAACATTTGCCCTTTATTGAGAACAAAAACCCGTAGTAGTCCCGGGCCCAAAACGTCCTGTCGCGGCCGGTCCTGGCCCCCACTCGGAATGACAGTCGAACGACATTGGGGCGCCCTTCCCTTCGAGGCTGCCAAGCGTCGCGCTCACGAGACCCGCATGTGGCGCGGGCGCCGGCCCGTGTGCGAGAGCCGGGTCGCGCGTTCGTGGACCCGGCGTGCCAGCCACCACACCCCGTAGCCCGCGAGCGCGCCGGCCACGTTGAGCACGACGTCACCGGGATCGCACTCCCCGCGGACGAGCAGGTACTGCGCGGCCTCCACGCACACGGAGAGCGCCAGGGAGGCCAGGAGTGTCCGCCGCGCGCTCCAGCCCAGAGCAGCCGGCAGCAGGATACCCACGGGAACGAACATGAGCATGTTGGCCAGCGGCTCCGGGTCGAGCGCGTGGCCCTGACCGAAGACACGCCACAGCCGGGCGATGACGTTGGGGCGAAGTACCCTTACAGACGCCCGCGGGCGCACGACGAGCGTGCCGGACAGCACCACCGCGACGTATGAAGCAAGGATCCCAAACGATGCCGCCCGCCCGGGACGGACGTGCCTTCCGCGGGCCCTCCCAACTGCCAGGCAGCCGGCGGCGGCAAGGGCGCCCACGACTGTCGCGACACCCCACCAGAGGGGACCGAGCCTCACCACTAGGTACGTCCACAGGTAGCGAAGAAGTGCCAGTGTCCTGTCGATGGCGGGGACCTCCTCTCTCGTCTCGTCTGCCAGACACACATCGTACCGGATTCGGGGGCCCAGCCGTTTTACGCCCACGCCAATCTCGTGAAGAGGGGCCTCTTCGCCTCGCCGGCACGAGGAACCGCTCGGGCTATGTATGTGTCAACCGAAAACTGTGCCGGTCATGCCCACCAAGCAGCTCCAGCACGAGCTTGGCATTGATTCGTCTCGCCACTTGCATCGCATCCTTTCGTCATCTCGATGGAAGGCAACTTGAGGATATTGGTGCAGACGTGGCAGATATCGGGTTGCGCGGCAGAGCGCAAACTTAACGTGCTATTGGGTACAAACCAACACACGAGAGGGGCAAAGAATTAGCGGCGATACTCAACAAGACGAAAATACCCGCGACGCGATGGATAATACGGCTTTGTTCCTAAACCGATCACGCACAGCCACTCATTGAAAAAGAAGACGATGCTTGGATGAGTTCGCAACTCAAAGCCACACCTCCTGCATTTCGATGCCCAGATACACGGAGTCAGGCATCAGCTTACAGTAGTGCGTTCGCGAATCGTCTGAGCATGAGTAAGCTATGACCCGCCATTCCCGCTCGTGCCCCCACTCGGGGGCCTTCTGAAGGAGCGAGAGGGTGTGCAACAGGTACTCCATGTTTGCCTGGCAACCGACCATCTTCGAGCAAGCATAGGCAGCAGTCGCAACGAAAGAAATCTGGCCTGTCTCCATAGTACACAGGTGCAAGGAGCGCCTTGTAACCCAAGCCACATGCCCCTTCTCGCATCCTTGAGTAGTCGGTTACAAATGACGATATGGAGTAACCGGCCACAAATCCTCGGTGGCCATACGCGTACCTATCCCACATGCTCGCCGACCTCTCAGTCGTGGACAGCGAGCCACATAGTTGCCGAGGCCTTCGCAACCTAAGCCACTCTTCCAGTACGGACGCCATACCGGGAACAATGGTACTGGCAAGAGCCCCAGACGCTTTTGCTGCAGTACGCCCGCCTTGCAATCCTGCAGGTTCCGCTCGGAGAATGGTTGGTATTTGAAAAGTCGAACACCTCCCTCTTCTTCTAGCGTCGATGCCATATCACTCATCAGCTCAGCCCCGCTGGAAAGCCCGGTGTCCACATCTACACAGTACTTATTCAGAGCGTTACTGATAACACTTAATAGAGCCTGCCTATGTCCTTGATATTCCTGGTTCATTTTGCCAGTCTCCATCTCGCTATCCAGAACATGATCGGACCCTCTTGAAAGACAACGTTCCTAACAACCCACGCGTTAGGCAACGAATCGGGCTCATCAAAAGATATTGCTGCGGGTATACCACCCGCCTACACGCTGACGGAGTCCACCTTGCTATCTCCACCACCGGTAGGACCAGTCTGGGGAATGAGGTTGGGCGTGACGGTCAGCCGAACCATCATGCGACAGTATTCTTCGAACTCGTGCTCCTTGTTCCCTGCCGTGACGGTACTCAATATGAATCCAAGGCCATCGCGACTCAGCTCCACACAGGTGGCGGACGTGGAGTCCGAGTACATATCGGGATGCTCTTTCTTCTGGAGATCTTTGTAGCCGTTTGTCACTTGCAGGAACCCTTCATAACGCAAACCTCGGGTGACAGGACTTGCCTACCGAAGCTATTCGCCGCCGCTCTCCCCCGCGGCATACCTCGTGGAGCGACCGCCCGAGACTACGCGCAGCTCGCCGCCAGCCACCATCTTGGCGAGGTAGCGCCTGACGGTGCGCTCGCCGACGGAGGCCACCTCCCTCGAAAGCTCGGATGCGGCAAAGGAGCCATAGCGCGCGAGGAGGCCCTCGACGGCCTCTCTGACCTCCGCGGACGCGACCCCTAGCCCATCGCTCACGCCGGACCCGTCCGGCCGGCGGCCTCCAGAGACATCGGGCACCGGCACGAATGCCTCGAAGCAGTCGCCCTCCACGAGCACGGGGTCCTCGCCCGAGTAGAGCCGCGAGAACTTGTACAGGTTGCGCGTGCCGCTCCCCAGCTCCTCCGAGCGGCCCATCTGCGTGAAGACGCGCGCGATGATGGGGTTCTTGGGTGTGGGGTCGAGGTTCTCAAGGTCCACTGGCCCGCTCCAGAGCGCACGGCTCGCGTTGCGCGTGCGGATGCCGTCCCTATCTATGGTGACGGTCGCGATGCGCGGGCTCACGAACTCGCGGTGGATGAGCGTGTTGCTCACGAGCTCCCTTACGATGATGCCGCGCGCGCCCACACGACGGTCGCCGTCCAGCACGAAGGCGTCGGGCAGCCACCGCTCGCACCAGCCGACCAACTCGTCGTATGCAAGCATGAGGTTCGACGTGCACGTTAGGCGGTCGTCGTAGCGCTCGACGTCAAGGCGCCTCAACACGCAATCGGTGCGGTAGACGGGCGCCACGTCGAGAATCGTGTCCTCGCGACCGAGCAGCATAACCGCGGCGAGGTTGAAGCCCCGCTCGCCGCTCACGGGATCACGGGAGAAGAGACGAGCGTCCCGCAGCAGTTCCTCGTCGTCTAGCGCAAGCCACCGATGCCCCGCATCGTTCGCGCGCACCTCGTCGCGCAGCATCTTGAGCAGCGTAAGGTCTAGGTCCGACTCGCCCACCCACGGATAGACTGTGCGCTCGGTGTAGTACGACTGCTTGCGCACGGCCATCGCTGCCCTGTCCGCCTCGCCCGTAAGCCGAACATCAGAGTCGCCCCTGCGATCGTAAACGACGCCCTTGTAAGCGTAGACCGAGGGGCCCATGGGAACCCACACGCGAACGACGACGCGACCGTCCCCGCACGGGATGCGCTCGCACTCTATGGCCGGTGCGACGTTGAACAGCTTGGGGTTGCAGGTCACGTTCACGAGGTTACGCTCAATGGGGAGCGCAGACTGCACGGGGACGCCCTCCACCGAGCCGTCGTCGAGCACGCCGAGCAGCAGGCTCCCTCCCTGGCGGTTGGCGAACGAGCAGATCGTCTCGAAGACGTCCGCGCCCGGCTGGTTCCCGCAGCGCTTGAACTCGAGACTGATGCCCTCCCCCTGCAAGAGGTACTGAGCAAGACGTCCGTCCATCATATCCTCCGGTGACGATAGCTGACTTTCTGGACATAATAGTCGCATGTCCAGATAATGTCCAGAATATGTCCAGAAAGATGTCCAGGATACCCGGATGCTGCCTCGTCTTATCCGTCGGGGGCGTCATGGCGTGGGTGAGCAAATAACCTCGCACGGCCTTGCCTTGGTGTCGTATCCGACGACCACCATGCGGTCACCCGAAAGCGACTCTCGTATCGTGTACGCCAGCACGTTTTCCCATGCCGACACCAAGTCCTCGTTACTCGAGCCCGTGCTTATAGCAATTTGGGTGTACTACGATACCTTCCGCACCAACGCCTTCCACGCCAACGACCCCCTGCCTTTATCCTACCCCAAAGAGTCCTCCTCCGACCGACTACGTAACCGTCTTGGCTAACACACGTGAGCAGAATCGCAATCAGTTCGCGCTCCCGACCGTGTCGTCTACGTTGGCCGCTGCCTATTGCTACAGGCAATTACAAACGGCCACGCTTGCGGTAGGTATGTCCGCGTGGTTGCATGGCAGCAGACGTAACGCGAGTTCTCCCTCCGCGTTCAACACGGCATCACAGCTGCACAACCCACCCGTCGGCGCAGGCATGGCGCGTCCAGAGCGCGCAATTACCCCCGAAGCAGCACCGTAGATTACGCTATTTCTCATCTATTCTTCTTTGTCGATTTTGCACACATATAGGTGTATGATATCGACATGCCAAGCAGAGATGACATACAACGGGTATTCGAGCTCGCCGCATCGCAGTGGGGGCTCTTTACGACCGCGCAGGCAATAGGCGAGGGCGCGAGCAGGACGCAGCTCTCCCGGATGGCCGCAAGGGGGCGCATCGAGCCCGCATCCTACGGGGTTTACCGCATGGCGGACGGCGAGGAGACGATACGTGTTTCGGTCAAGGCAGCGTGGCTCTCGCTTCACCCGAAGCTCAACGCATTCGAGCGGCTCCGCTCGCGGCCACGCGACGCGGTCGTTGCCGGTAGAACCGCCGCGTGCATGCACGGCGATACCGGCTTCTACGAGGCGCCCTTCGCATTCGACGTGCCCGTGCCCAAGAGAACCACACGCGCGGACGTCGAGCTGCACCCATGGCCAGTCGACGAGGGCGACGTGGTCATAATCGATGGCCTGCCCGTGACGTGCGTCGAGCGGACGGTGGCCGACCTCGTCCGCGACCACGAGGACCCGAGCCTCGTGGGTAACTTCGTTGCCGGCGTGTGCGGCAGAGGTCACATCTTGGACGAAAGCAGGCTCGCGGAGCTGCTCTCTCCACTTGCAGCTCGCAACGGGTTCGCCAAGGGTGACGGCGGCGCGTTCGCACGCAAGCTCGCCTCCGACTACGCTGCGGACGCGCAGGTTCAATATGCGTTACAGTCCATTGCCCAGATTCTCCAGGGCACGGAAGCCGATTCCGTAACGCGCGAGAGATTCCGAGAGGCCATTGAAACGCTTATGCAAAGCGGGAATAATGCTGGGAGACACCAATGAGGTACAAGACGCCCAAAGCCCTCGAGCAGGCCGTCAAGGCTGCGGCCGTGAAATCTGGCCGGGACACGAACAAGGCCATAGCGGGCTTCTACCACGACCGGTTCCTGTGCAGGACGTTCGCGTCAAGCGAGCCCGCGTTCGTCCTGAAGGGCGGACAGAGCATGCTGGCCAAAATCCCGAATACCCGTGAGACCCGGGACGTGGACCTGCTCGGACGCACTCCGGACCTCGACGAGGCACTCTCCGAGCTAAAAGAGGCCGCCGCTGTCGACCTCGGCGACTTCATCGAGTTCCGATTCCGCGATGCCGTGCCTACGGACACCTCGCAAGACTACCGCGAGGGCTACACCGTAACCTTCGACACGTGGCTTGGCGGTACGAAACGCATAGGCGCCCTGTCGGTTGACCTGGTCGTCGACCCCATTCCACCGACAGACTTCGAGGTCCTAACCCCGGCAGCCAGGCTCGATGTGGCGGGCCTCGTGTGCTTCGACTATGTGGCAAACACTTCTGAGACGCGCGTTGCAGAGAAGACCTGCGCCACCATGCAGACATATGCCACGGGTCCGTCGTCGAGGGTGAAGGATCTCGCCGACCTGGTGACCTCCATGCTGAACGAGAATGTCGACGCAGGCAAGCTCGCGAGACGTTTGAGCCTAGAGGTCGCGTTCAGGCATATGAGCCCCATCGACGAATTCGCCGTACCAGCGACGTGGAAGACGACGTTTTCCGGCAACTACCGAAAGATGGCCAAGGAGGCGAAGCTTCCCCGCGAGTTCGAGGAGGTCACAGCGGCAGAGGCGGCTGTGGCGGATTGGCTGCGACCCGTCCTCGAGGGCAAGGTGGAAGGGTGCGCGTGGAGTCCAGAAGAGCAGGCCTGGATTTGACGCAGGCACTCATCGAGAACCTTGGACGGGGCACATAGGCCTAATATAGCCCTAGGGCGTACGCACGAAGGGAATTTGCAACGACGACTCTTGACTTCCATTGTTGCCCGGTTCTAATCTGCGGCACGCGAAGCCGGCTGACCAGCGCGCGGCGCCCACGCACGCACGTCCTGCGGAACTCCTGTTAGGGTCGGGTGTCTTAACCTATCCCCCGAGATCTCCTTAAGCTCCTCGTAGCACTCAAGGTACGCTCGCCAGTAGTCCACGAGGTTCGCCGCTGTGTGCTGCTTGGAGATGCTCCCCTCCCGCTCGCGGTAGTGGACCAGCGCGTTGGGCACGCACGCCACCCAGCCAGAACGCATCAAGAGCCGGCGCCTCGTCGCGCTGCACGAACGAGACTGCCGGCGTGCGAAAGTCGAGGTCGGAGACGCACAGCGCGACTATGTCGCACGCGCGCATGCCGGTGGTGAGCGCCAGCAGCGTGATCGCGGCGTCCATCGGCGCGACGCCGCCGCCCACGCACGCGTCGGCCACGTCGTCGGCCTGGTCGTCGGTGAGCGTCTCGATGATGCGGTGCTCCCGGCGCGGCCTGGTGAGCGCGAGGGCCTCGACAAGGTCGTCCCTTCCCAGGAAGCGCAGGAAGGGGCGGAAGTTGCTCGCGAGGTGGTAGGTGGAGGTGTTGGGCCAGCGGGCCGCGATGTCTGCCATGAAGGACGCGACGCTGGCGGGCGTGGCGAGGTCCACGTCGTCGACGCCGATGCGCTCCAGGTGAAGCAGGTACTCCCTGGCCAGCCTCGCATAGTAGTCGCGTGTCCCCGCCGCGAGTCCGCGCACCTCGTTGGCGCGCATGTAGTCGGCCAGCGAGGCGCACAGGCCGTCGTGGCTCGGCTCCGGCATCCTCGGCCTGTCGGCCCGCATCGACAGGTCGAAGCGCCCGGTCTCGGCGAAGTCCGCGCAGAGTGACACGACGCGCTCCCTCGACAGCTGGTAGTTGTGCTCGAACGGCCTGCCGTCTGGCCTGGTGGCAGCGACGAACGCCTCGCCGACGCCGTCCGACCACATGCCGTCCTCGCTGCTTTCGGCAAGGTAGCGGAAGATCTTCCGGTACTGGCCCACGGTCGACTCCATGTAGCCGGCCGCGCGGAGCGCCCCCACTGCGTGCTCCGCTATGCTTGATATGCTCGTGCCCATTCCCTTTTCTCCCTTCAATCGAATCGGATGGGTACGGGCACGATGCTATTGGGTTTCGCTATGCCGCAATCAATGTCCGGGTCGCTTCCTCTGCCGGCGGCAATGCCATATTTTGCGGCTTAGCGCTTTCTGCGGCATAGTCGCTGTGGAATATGGATCCGTCCGCGACGTAGCCGCGGCCGTGCGCCATCTCCAGCGCCGAGACCACGATGTCGGCCGTCATGCGCTCCGACATCGCCCAGCCCACGACCATGCGCGTGGCCAGGTCGACCACGGTCGCGAGGTAGAGCCATGCACGGGGCTCGTGAAGTCGCGTTTCACGAGGTCAGGGCGCGTGGGCGCGCCCTCGTCGGGAATCGTCGTCCTCTTCTTCTTATGGGGCACGACGCCGCAGATCCCGAGCTCGCGCATGAGCTTCCTCACTCTATATAGCGTGGTGCCGTCGAACTCCTCCGGCAGGCCGTGCAGTATCTGCCTCGCCCCGAAGATCCGCATGCTCGTCTCCCACACCGCACGTATCGCGTCCCTGAGCCTGGACCACGGGTCATGGCCTGCGTCCGGGTTCCTGGAGAGCCACTGGTAGAAGCCCTGCCTGCTCACCTCGAGCAGCTCCGCCATCATCTTCACGGGATACTTCGCCCTCTCCGCCGCCATGAGGAGGTACCCCTCCTCTACGCTTGGTTCCTGGCGAAGAAGGCGCTTGCTTTTTTAGGAACTCGTTCTCCATCCTCAGCCGCTCGTTCTCCCTCTTGAGCCTGGCAATCTCCATGTCCTCGTCGGTCATGCCCGATCCGGTCCTGCCCTCCTTCTTGAACCTGGAGACCCAGTGGGACAAGGTCTTGTCGTCGGGGCCGAGCTCCCTCGCGCACTCCTTGATCGACTTCCCCTCGGAGTTGAGGACGTAGTCCACGGCCTCTCTCCTGTACTCGTCGGTGTACTTGTTAGCCATCTTCCTCTCCAATCACGTGTGAAACTCAATATCTTATAGGAAATATAACTACCTAAATGACCTGAGTTCTCCGTGTCTGAGAAAACGATACACCTCACCAATCGCAAAGCTCTAACGTTCGCTGTTCCCCTCCGCACAGGAATCTATAAACGCGGGTAGGAAAACCCTACACCGAATGTAAGTGGTCGTTGCTGTTGTTTCCAAGCCCCCAATTACCATACGGAATTATCCCATCAGCGTGGATGCGATTCCATATCGCCTGACATGCCCGCAATCAACAATAGATGGTTAATGCTCAAGCACAACCCGTGTCTTACCAATTGGGGAGTTTAGCATAGTATCAGTCATGCGATGCATGCGGTTAAGCTCGCCGTCTAAGCTCAGCATTGATACCTTGGATGTCTCTCCGAACTCACCGGCAAAGTTGACGGTGAGTGCATATACAACACCGAAGACTTTGATGTGGCGTTGGTTAGGCAGGTCACAGTCGAGCAGTGCGATGCTACCCACGGTGTCGCTCGCCAATGAAAAGAGTGCGCCTTGCAACAGCACTGAATACCTATCGTACACTTGGTCCAACTGATGGCTCTGCATGTCTATAATGCAGTCGTTATCCAATACGATGAGGTCAGAGCCCATTATCGCGTCGAACATCATTTGAAGCGCAAGTGTCAGCGAGAGCATCAGCGCATGGCAGTAACAGCAGCTCGCCATAAGGAGGTCCTCGGCGGTAAACGTTGTCCGTACAAGGGCTCTCCTGAGAAACGCCTTGGTCTCCTCTGACGCCCCATCAATGACTTCGGTGAACTGCCTGTCGAGCGCAACCGAAACGTTTAGGATGTCCCGCATGGTCGAGCCCTCCAGTATCGTTAGCGTATCGTTTGCCATCAGCTGGCCATAGAGCTTTCCGCTCTTGAATGCCGACACGCAAGTGGCGATGCCTTCCTTGGTCAAGAACGGTTCAAAGCCCAATCTGTCAACATTGGTCTTGAACTTGGCATACGGGTCCAGAAGAATCGAGGCCTTGGGGTATCTCTCCCTAAGCTCGCCCAAGCACTCGTCAAGAAAGAGGCGCAGTGTAGCATGGGCGGAACCTATGGTACTGCGCTCTTGGTCATCAAGTCGCGTTACGCGGACGTACTGGTGACGGTTAAGCTGCTCTGAGTACTCGTCGGCCAGCAGATACCCCAGGAACTGCGCGTGCTCATATGAGGCAACCTGCGTAAGGTCGCCGTGAATCGGCTTTGCGAGTCCCCCTGGCACTGTGTCCGTCTCCCTCAACACGCTTATGTCATGAATGAGGGTACTGACCTCTTGCGCCTTGGGATGCATCGCTAGCTGTTTGCAGAGGGCAAAGACCGCCCCTTTGAAATCAGTCGCCATTCCGCTGTCCTTCCGAACCATGCATTACATGACGGGCTTGCTCGGCTCTGAGCTGTTGTCCAACCGCTTTGCGGACGATTTCCCGAACCTCATGCTCTCCGACCGGCTGAATCCTGCTGTCCGGCTCGAACCTACTCGTCACAAAGATCGTCGTTCTTCCGGTGATGGCGTTCAGCACGACATTGGGGAGCATGCGACGCGCGTAGTAGAGGAGCTTCTCCACCAGAAGCCTCTCGCCAGTGGAATCCTGAGTGACGAATGGGTTCCATTTTTCGGGATGGTATCTGCACAGGCTTCCCAGCACAAATAGAGAAATGTACATGCCCAGCTCGCTCGATACCGTCACCAGTCTTTTGCCCTTCCGATGAGCAACCTGGAGATACGGCTGGCCAGAGTAGGACACGCGCGTTATATCCTTGCCTGCCATTTTCCTACGCAGCACATAATAAGGGCCACCCTGCTGGTAACGCACTTCCTGTGGCGTCAAGAACGCCTTGTTCAGTCCTTCTACAGCAGCGAACACCTCTTGACCTCCCTCATTGAGGAATACCTTCTCGACATCTCCATCGGGCGTCTTCACAGTGTTCAAGAGCAGGACGTGCGACCTCCGATCCGTGTAGCATTCCTCGAAATCCTGCGCAATCTCGGCAATTGAGTCCAAGAACATGCCGAGGTCCCAGTCGACAAGCTCGCACAGGTTGACATCATAGCCTAGCTGCTTTGCGAACAGATGAACCCCTCCGTCTCTGGGATTATCGAACCTCACGAGCGTGTCCGCTATGAAGGGCTTGTCGTCAGCGGCGACTTCGATGCGCATGCCGTGGCATTTGATATCGGGGATTGTCCCACTCATCAACACATACATAGCGTACAACAGGTTCGTCGTTCCGTAGTACAGCAGCAGCGGTCGTACTTGGAGGCTTACCCCCTGACTCGCCCTGTAATACTCATCCGCCTGCAGCAATGCGCCGGAGATGCAGTTGATGCAGCTGTCCCCGTCCTCTTTTGGCACAATATGATTCTCCGAAAAGTAGCGCTTGATGTTCGTAGCATATGAGTAGCGGAGCAGCGCTTTCCACAGTTCCACCTCTGGTTCTTCGGTAAACACGCGTAACGCATCCATAACTATCAGCTCCATCTCACTCACTATGGCTTGAGGACTTGTACACTACATCATGCCATGCCCTATAGTGATTATTCGCGCCGTGAGCGATGTTACCGTCAATTACACTTTCGCCAATTCCACCAATCCTACACACCATTTCCACCAACGTAGTTTCGCCAATCCCGCAAACGTTAATTCGCCGTTTTTGGTAACGCCGAGGCCACCCTCCGGCAGGTCCGGGAGCAGGTCCTTCATGCGGTAGGACCTGCCCGTGATCCTGATGACGTGGCAGTGGTGGCACAGCCGGTCCGCTATCGCCGAGGCCGTCACCGGGTCGCCGAAGACCTGGGGCCACGCGCCTATGCCGACGTTGGTCGTGACTATCGTCGACCCGCGCTCGTAGCGCCTGCTCACGAGCTGGAACAGCAGGTCGGCGCCCTCCTTGTCGATGCCGAGGTACCCAAGCTCGTCGAGGATTAGCAGTGACAGGTGGGCGTAGAACCTCATCCTCCTCTCGAGCTAGCCCTTGGAGGCGGCCCTCCTGAGGTCGTCCACCAGGCGCTGGCAGTCCGCGAAGTAGGTGAGCTTGCGGCACCTCACGGCCTCGACGCCCAGGGCCACGGCTATGTGGGTCTTTCCCTTATGTAGGTTCTTACATAAGGGCAAGAGCTTCCTTGCGTGCGCCCTGGGTAAGCAGGCCCGCAGGCACGGCCTCAGGACGCTCTACATACGCATGCCCGACATGCTCGCCTACCGCGCGGAGAAGATGGCCGCGGACTGGCCGGAGAAGAAGGTGCTGAACAAGTACGCGGCCTACAAGGTGCTGATACTCGACGAGCACCTCATCGACAAGCCCACGACCAACCAGATGCACTTCCTGATCGAGCTAACCGAGAGGCGCTACGGCAGCAGCTCGACCATCTTCTGCTCCCAGTACCCTGTGGACGAGTGGCACAGGCGCATGGACGGCGGCGCCCACGCGGAGTCGATCATGGACCGCATAGTCACAACGCGATTAGGATACAGATGGGAGACGTGAGCATGAGGGAGAGGACGAAGAGGAGGCAGGAGCAGCTTAAGGCGAAGCGGTAGCGACTATGATATCGGCGGTAACCTGAACGATGTGGCCGTTGCACTCATTCGTGGGTGTACCGGCCACATTGCGTGCGAATAATCACTATAGTAAGCTGTGTCGATACCTTCGCCCTCAGGACATCCCAGAAATTCCGATACCCGTTGAACATCTTTTTTAGTAATCTTGAGCTGATACAGACAGCAAAAAACCGGCTTATAGTTCACAAGCCATGCAACGTCACCCTATTGGTGATCCCGAAAGTACCCCCTATGCCGACCGGCAATGTAGTTCTCCGCATTCTCCATCAGAAGCCTACAGACTACCGGAAACAATCGAATCAACACGGTGTTCTAGCGGTCAAAGAGCCGGGCATGTATTCCCTGGATCGAGCTACGTAAATGCGCGTCGGCAATCAAAAGATTGCGGACTATCCTCCCAATTTTGGACCGCCTCTCCCCCGGCCGACTAGCCCGGGATAGGTTACATATATGGGAGTTCTGCGATATCATCTGTCGTACCGTATGTCGGCCGTGCGTTCAGCCCTGCAATCCGTACCACGACACATGCAGCCGGAAGGGCTAATCGCTCTCGTTCAAGCGTCGACGAATGCCATGAAGCAACTTGACGTCTCTACTCGCCTCATCATACTCATTCAAAAGTCTCTTGTACTTGTCAAGGTCACGCTGGACGAGGCCAATCCGATTGTTCATCCTCCGGGTACAAACAAGTGCGGCAACTAGAGACCCCATAAAGGCGGCCGCACATACCGGCACTACGTTTTTATAGACCTGCTCGATTTGGGTTTGCTCAAGAGCGAAGGACAGCAAAGCCCCCAGCGCATTCGCGGCGAAAAAGCCAGCAACAATCTCTACAAATATGTCAGATATTACCGAGCCCTCATCGTCCCTAGCCACACCGCACCTCACTTTTTGCTCACCCGACGATCGAAGTCATCGGGAGTCATGGTTTCCACAAGGAGCATCATAGAATCTATTGTTACGCACCTGTAACGTAACGCATAGAGGAGAGCCTCATAATATGAGCCCTTGTCCTTCGTAGTCAAGGGCACAGCATCCTCACCGCTGCGACTGTTTTCGCCGAGGACGGCGGAGTAGAGCAAATACGCAGCAAACCGCTCATTGAGGGTCCCAATGAGCCAATCCTGATACGGCGTAAGCTCGGAAGGATTCCGTACGTCCACAGAAAATGGGTGAAACTTTACTATCCAGTATGCCACCAATCCCGCATACTTTCGTTCCTTGATCTTCATGTCATGGAAAAACGCGTAGTACTCCTTGCGCTTGTCGACACGAATGACCACATCAGACAATGCATACGTCGACCATCTTGGCTTCCAGCCGTACTTGTCAAATTGGGAGAGGTCCCAGAACCTCCCCCAAGCATCTAGAATCTCGTTGACCCGGTCGAGACAATTCTTTTCTGGCATCTTCCCGTATCGAGCTTTCGTCCTATACGAGAAGGCCTCTTCGCCCAACGACATTTAGACCACCCTGAACAGTCGCGCGTATGACTCGTTGGCGTCGATTATGTCCATGCCAGTTCTGAGGACGTCATGATAGCTCATGTCCTCAGACACCCTGCCGTTGTCGTCGTTCCACTCAGATATCGATTGGAGCGCACCCCTGACCGCCTCGATGTTAGCCACAAATCTGCCGACTCGTTCACTCGAAGCATATGTATTGGCCACTGCTGCCATTGATCGCACCTCCCGTCTCTATATGTTCAGTCATCAATAAAATACCAAAATCAGCTTTGCGGGTTGGCACTCGTGAAAGCCTTCTAACATATGCTTTACTGTCCAAGCTTTATTCACGCTGTTCTAAGCCACAGAGACCTATGCAAGTCGTGAGAACGGAGAGTCACACGCTCGGAGCACCACTTTACGCGGAAAACCACCCCAGCGGCCCTCAGAACGCTTTAAGGCTCTTCGGAAAAAGCTCTATATATGGAGAAAATATGTACTCACTGAGGGCTTTCGCCCAGAATTTCAACATAATTCATCATCCCCACTGTAAAAAGGATCGCGATTCAGATGGCAATCCCGGGGGTTGCCGCCATATGCAATCAGATGGATAAGAACACTGAGGAGCCTGGCCAGAAACCTAAGCGGCGCACCTACAACGTGCCAGCGGTGTAGGATGCGACGAATGTCAGAAAAAGCGCAATGTCGTCATCACCGCAGACATACGGGTACCTTACAGAGAAGCAGCCGCAAGCAGCAAAGGCAAGAGCTCCCGGCACGACCCGGACGCAATGTCGAATAGGTTCAGCAGAGATGTGACGCTGTCTTCTACGCCCACCCCTGTCTAATCGTGACCGTTGCGCATGAGCCATCCCTCACATCCGTTACATCGTGTGTCACAGCGGTAGACGATCAACCAATAAGGAGAGGCCACTCATTCTCTCCACAAACATCGGGCGCCTTGATATGCATGCAATGGTTTTCTACAGGGGTTTTCGACATGCCGAGCCGAGACCTGTGGTTTTGCAGGCCTTCGTGGCAAACCATGTCGATCTCGTCTAGACTCTTCCCGAAGACGGCTCGTAGAGCGTGCCGTCTCTCAAGAGCGCATAGACGAGATCTATGCGCCGGCGCGCCAGGGATCGAATCGCCTGCCTGTGGCTCTTTCCCTCGGCGCGTTTCCTATCGTAGTAGCCTCGTGCCACCTCGTCATGGAGGACGGAGCACTCGGACGACCTTATGACCGCGTTCTTGAGGCGCCTGTTCCCGCCCTTGCGCCTCCTGCTCCTGCTTACGCTGGAGCCTGACTCCTCCCTCACGGGGGCAACGCCTGCGTACGAGGCCAAGCTCGACGGACGGCTGAAACGCGATACGTCCCCTATCTCCGCCGCTATGGTTGCCCCATAGACCGCGCCGATGCCGGGAACGCTCCTGAGGAGCGACACCTCGGGAACCAGTGATGACAGCCGCTCGAGCTCCCCGTTCAGGCTCCTCTCCTCGGTCTCCAGCTCGAGGGCGCGTGCGGCGAGCCTTGTGATCTGCCTTTCGATTGCGTCGGTTCCGGGCATGTCCACCGTCTGGCCGTCGATCGCGTCGAAGACCTCGGCGATCTTCGCCGGGCCGTCATTGCGGTGCCACTTGAGCGACCCCGCCCACTTCGAAGCCCGCGACCTGCCCGCTCTCCTGAGGCCGTGCGGCCCGCCGTAGCGCGCGAATATCCTGGTGGCGAGCTCGCTGTGGAGCTTCTGTCCGGAGAAGAGCCTCTCGAGAGGCGGGCAGACCTGGTTGATGAGGTCGTGCAGCCTGTTGTACGTGCGGGTTCTCTCGTGCACGACGTCGTCCCTGCAGGAGGTGACCACCCTTATCGCCGCGATTGCGTCGCTACGACTGCCGAGCAGCTCCACGTTGCGGGGCGTGGATCGCGCGGCGTCGGCAATGATGAAGGCGTCCTTCGCGTCGGACTTCCCCTCGCCGTACGTCTCTGCCACCTGCCTGAACCTCTTCGGCGGGATCTGCGCCACGTCGATGCCCATGTCGCGGGCGACGGCGACCGTCAGCCTGCCGAACGAGCCCGGTTGGTCGACGACCAGCAGCGTAACACCATGCGACGTGGCCTCTGCAAGAGCCGCACGCATGTCCGTCTCCGTCTGCTCGACCGCGCGGGACACGAGCCTCTCGTCGTCGTCCCTTCCGAGGGCCACCACGTAGTTCGTCGCCTTCCCGACGTCGACGCCGCAGAAGACCTGGTACTTCAGAGCTTCCTTCCTATCCATGCTACCTCCCGTGACGAAACGGGCTGGCATCGTGTCGCGGCGGCTTCCCTCGGCAATATTCTGCGGAGCGTGGCGTGCATCAACCAATGAGAATATGATTGAGCCGGTGCCTTCCCCGGCGACGGCCAGCAGGAAGTGCCGTCACACCTCCCGAGTAGACATGTTACGAAAACTACCTCGCAGAATATGTTCCTCACACAATAGGGCGGTAGAGCCCGCATAGAAAGGACTCTTTCCTTTGTTACGGTCTATCACATGGTGTGTAGGAAACTGTCACATGTCGGTTTGCTGCATTTGGTTCTCCCTATGAGTGGTAATTAGACTTGCGGCGGATAAGAACTACAAATTCTTCTGCCTGTGTCCATGCTCAAAACACTCTCTATTTGAGTTGTAATCTCTTGCTACCGTGTATAAGCCGAGAATTGTACCGTGAATCAGTGCCATTGGTACCAAGAGTAAGCATATGTGGTAACGATTACTTACTAACTTTTGTCATGGAGCTGTTCACATGCTATATCGAGTCAGTTGTATTACGAAAGAGACAGTCGCTCCTCACCTTGAAAAGACGGCACTTAAAAATCTGACGGATCCAGGAACGGAATCTCGCTAGCCAACTTGATGGATGCGCGCAATCAATCATGGGCCATGGAGAAGAACAAGCGCGGAAGGCCTGTGATCATCGTCATCTTGCCGCTAGAACCCAACGAGCGATACTGGAAGCCAGGGTAACACCCGCCATCTTTTCTCTTCGACCCTATTCACTTGGCGACGAAAGCTCGCGTCAAATCGGCAAAGAAGGACAAAAGAGCCAACCACAATCGCGAAAGCGAGACGGGACAGATGGAATGACACGTAAGCGGTGGTACTGCCATGTTGACAGAAGGTACCACTTTCGCCTGACTCATGTTTCCGACTACACTGACATCCGGTACCAACACGGGACACCGCTCGCTTAATGTCTGCGCCTCAAGGAGCAATCCCTAAAAGGTACCATATAGGAAGACGAGTATCCTTCGGGAGTTGAGGGCATAAAAATTGACGAAAAACTATTACCGCGAAGCGAACGAGAACGCTATGCCTTGTCCACAAGGATAACGCAAGCGATTCATATGGATGGATTCCTGCATGAGAGTGCTCGCAATCGTCTCCATGTCATCAGCACCAGCTATATTGATGAAGCGACGGATTCACTGCGGTGTCTGTGGGCGTCGCTTGTCGCTTCGCTAGGGTGGGTAGAGTTCCTTCTAATTCTGCTCTTTTGAGGAAGTGGACTAAAGGTGGTCAGCACTTATCTGGACTACGTTAATAGGGAAAGACAATAGGAGAAATGCACTTTCGAGTGCGAACGGGTTTACAATTGCTTCTATTGACGATGGGCTTTGCATAACTACACAATATCTACACAACAGAATCCCTGATTTCTCATTCGGGTAATCCATTACCCGTTCGTGCGCACATGTACCCAAGCGTCTTGCTGAGCGCATATAATTCGATTATGAACAACTGTGTAGTTTGGCTTAGTAGGTCTAGGTTAAAGCGGAGAGGAGACAGCACGATGTCAGAGAATACCAACAATCGCCCTAGCAGCGTGCTGCTGTCTGAGGTTCGCCGCGTCCGGTCCGCGAATGCGTTCGCAATGCTAACGGTGGCGAACGACGAGAGGGCTCCTGTGACCATAACTGCAACTACAGCAGTTCTGACGGGCTTTCTTGGGGGTGAAGTGCGATGAGTTTGAATTAGGGCCACGCGCGTCATGCTAAACCTCCACGTATATAAAAGAAAGTGGAAACAGTTTGTCAAGAGAAAGGAAAGACAATGAGACACGTAAGAAGACTATTTGCGTTTGCCCTGGCGCTTGTCATGGCGTTCGGGTTTATGCTCCCGGCGATTGCCGCAAACGGAGATCTTAATGTTGATTCACAGGTAACCGTTACAGGATTTGAAAGCGGCGATACCGTAACTGCGTATCACATCATCGAATGGAAAGATGGAGAAGGCTGGGAACTTGCCGACGGTATTACAGGGATTGACCTTGAGGACATCGTTGATGGCCTTAATGCAGAAGAACTTGGTTCACTGGCAAGTGCAGTGGCAACAGCAGTTAGTAACAATAAAATAACTCCTGTCCAGGGAGCCACAATTAATGATACTACTTGGACATTGCCATGCAATAGCGTCGCTACTGCAGGTTCGTATCTTATTCTTGTTACTTCCAACAATGCGGAGCATGTTTATAACCCGGCAGTTGTATCCGCAGACTTCAACGGAACGAATTCTGCAGCTGTTGATCTCACGGAAGACGAAGCCACCCTCAAAAAGCAGGATGTTACCGTTTCGAAAGTGGCTGACAATGCTCCAGAGGATTATAGCGTTCAGGTTGGTGACATCATTCCGTTCACAGTAACGGTTACAGTACCGCAGTACAACAGCAACTGGACTGAGCCGTACTTCGCGGTGTCCGATGTTCTTTCCACTGGCCTAACAATTGAAACGAATCCTACGATTGAAGGACTGACTGCTGGCACTGATTACACTCTCGATGTTAAAAATGACAAGAGTGGCTTTACTATCCAGTTCAGCGATAAATATCTGAAGGAGAATGCTACCGCGTCTGTTGATATCAAATACTCTGCCAAGGTTGGCGAAGCTGTAATGGACACAGCTCAGGTTCACGAGGAAACCAATACGGTCACACTTGAATTCTCGAATAACCCTTCTGATTCATCCGATCACAAGACTGTTACCGATGAGACGCATCACTACACGTTCGCTATCGACGCGGCACGCTTCGGGTCGACGTCTGATAAGACCAACGAATTGATTAAGGTTGGCGTAGATGAAGGTGGCAATGCAATCAACGCCTACATAGAAGGTACACCTCTTCCTGCAAAAGTAAGTGCACTAGCTGGCGCTGAGTTCACTTTGACCGGCGTTGCTCCGAACGGTGGGGCAAACGATGAGGAAGCTTATAAGCAGACCGCTACATCAGATGCGGATGGCCGTATCTTCTTCAACAACCTTGAGGTTGGCACCTATACCCTTAAGGAAACCAAGGCACCAAATGGTTATATCATGGACACCACGGAGCATACTGTTGTAATCACTGCAACGTATGATGAGGATGGCACGCTGACGAGCTACACCATCACAATTGATGGAAAGGCTACTTCCACATATAGCGTTACAACTGATGAAGAGACGAAAGAGACGGACAGCGATATAGACAGTGTGGCTCCGGGCAATAATCAAGTCTTCCCGATTAATAACTCGAAGGGCACTTCGCTTCCCTCCACCGGTGGCATCGGCACCACGATTTTCTACATCGTCGGTGGCGTTATGGTTGCTGGTGCAGCTATCTTCCTGCTTACCAAGCGTCGCGTGACTGCAGAGTAGCAGAGTTAACTTGGAAGCGGTGGAACTCCTCCTCTTTGGGGAGTTCCACCCATCCCGTCTCGTTAGATACGGTCGTCTGTTGGGCATATACAAGGTTGGGTATACCCAACAGACGCTCGTATTGATTCGAAGTGGTTATGAATAGAAGGAACGATGGGCATATTGGGACACAGCCGCAAGTCGAAGATGGCTCCAGCGTCTCACGACGTTAACGCCCCGCTCGACGAACTATCGGGCAAGGGTGGGTCTAAGCCTGCGAAGAAGCGCAAGGTGTCCGTCTCTACCATTGTGTTGAGTCTCATCCTCGTGGTGGGCTTGGGCATCATGGCGTATCCTAGCTTTAGTGACTGGTGGAATAGCTATCATCAGGCGAAGGCTATCGCAGCTTACGTGGAAGCAGTCGATAATACGGACCAGAAGGTAATCGAGGCAATGCTCAAGGATGCCGCTGAGTACAACAAGACGTTGGCAGCCGATGGGGGGCGTTTCTCGATGAACGACGAGGAACGCAAAGAATACAATTCGTTGCTGAATCTTACGGGCAACGGCCTTATGGGCTATGTGAACATTCCTTCTATAGGCGTTAATCTACCCATCTATCATGGTGTCGACGAGACGCACCTGCAGGTGGCCATCGGCCACATTGAGGGTACGAGCCTTCCGGTCGGTGGCAAGAGTACTCATACCGTGGTGAGTGGCCATCGTGGCTTGCCTTCTGCAAAGCTCTTCTCGGATTTGGATAAGTTGAAGGAGGGTGATACCTTTACCTTTACCGTCCTCAACCAAACCATTACCTATCAGGTAGACCAGATTCGCATCGTGGAGCCTAATGATTTGAGTGATTTGACCATAGAAAAGGACAAGGATTACGCGACGCTGGTCACTTGTACGCCCTATGGCATCAATACGCATCGCATGCTGGTGCGCGGACATCGCATCGAGAATCTGAGCGATAGATCGGAAGTGCCTGCAGAAGCGGTACAAATCCCCGCATATATTGCTATCCCAGCAGTAGGCATACCATTGGTATTCATCTACCTGCTCGGGGCCCTCATATACTATCGACATCGCCACCGTGACCTCGATACAAAGGCAGCACTCAAGGCCATTCGCGAACAAGCGATGAATGCGGATTCTGGAAACGAAGACGGTGAAGGTAGTAAAGAAAGCAAGTCAGCAAGCACGAAGGAATAGCTCAACATAGAAGGGAAAGGAGAGCCCATGAAACACAGGTTTAGTAACCGCGCACTGCTTGTCTTGGCCACGTGTGTCGCATGTGTGCTCGCGTTTGGAGCCACGCTTGCGCAGGCTGCCATTGACTCTGGGATGGGTGGCAAAAACCAGCTGACCATTGGAGTCGCAGACGGCGAGTCCGACGTGAAGGATGCAAAAGCACAGGTAAACGTATATCGCATTGCGACGGGTGCCAAGGACTCGCAGTACGACACATATAAATACACTTTCGAAGCGGATCCCTTCACTGAGCTTGGAAAAGGCTACGATCCGCAGACGATGAACAGCGATTCATGGCAAGCCATGGCAGAAGCGGCAAAGAAGATCGTGGCAGACAATGGTACGACTCCGGTCGCGACCGCTTCTGTAGGGGAGCCAATCACAGGCCTTGCCGATGGCCTCTATTTAGTGCTTATTCCCGATGCATCAACCGCAACACACGTTTATACATTCCAGGCCTCTATCGTAGCTCTGCCTGGAAAGGTGGGCGCCGACGGTCCTGTATACAATACGGCTACAGGGGCATGGACCGATCAGGTTCAAGCAGTTGCTAAGTGGACTATGACGCCGCGCAAAGGGAGCCTACGCATCAATAAAGACATCACGGACTTCGTGGGTGACGATGCTACGTTCACTTACCACATTACGGGTACCCTGCCTGACGGTACGGCTTATGAGAACTATGCAGCGGTCCATTATGCCGCCAACGGAGAAGGGGACCACTACACGATTGTCGGTGGAATTCCCGCCGGACTCGAAGTTACGGTTACAGAAATCAATGACGGCGCACAGTATTCGAGCGTAGACGGTTCTTCGAAGACCGCCACTATCAGTGCTGACGAAGAAGCACCCGTTAGCTTTACCAACGCTCCAAATGACTCTGGCAAGGTTGGTCATGGCATCGAGAACCACTTCGTCTTCGACAAAGACTATAACGGCGGTGACTGGCGTCTCGACGCGCGAGCAATTAACGCGTCTGAAGTACTTTAATCCCAGCGAGTAGACAGAAAGGTGGTATAGCATGAAATGTAAATCAATCATTCTTTCCCTACTTGCCGTGGTGCTCGTGCTTGGCTTGAGCGTGGGCAGTGCGTGGTCATACTTCACTGACTCGGCCACGGCAGAGGGATCGGTTTCCCTGAGCGTAAAGCCTAGCACTGGGATTACCGAGGAAAACGGTCCCGGAACCAAGACGATACGCATTCAGAACACCGGCGAGGTAGTACCAGTTTGGACGCGCGTTCGCGTGTACGCTCCTGCTGTTCTTGGTGCTAGTGCTGCGGGCACCAATTGGACCGCTTCGTCTGAGTGGTATGAGTACGGTGAGGTCGTGGATCCCAACTCTCAGACTGAGGCTCTTACGGTCTCCTTCAAACTGCCTGGTGTGTATGACGAAAAGACTGGCACGGGTGCACAAGACGGTGACGAGCTCAATGTCGTGGTTGTCTACGAGAGCGTGCCCGTAAGCTACGACGCGAATGGCTCGCCTGAGCCGGCCAACTGGAACGACTAGGACGGAGGGATACCATGAAGAAGTTTCTAAGTACCCCCATAGCAACAGTAGTGCTCTTTGCACTCGCAGCGGTCTTGATAGCTTTTGGCGGCATCAACGCCATTCAAGCTGCACCCCGCATTGAGTCTGCTGATTATCGTGCGCAAGTACAGCTATCAAACATCAACGTGGCCCTAACCGAAAACGGGAACGTAAAGAGCAACAACGATAAGCTTCTTGCCGACCTTCTAGAGCGTGCGGGTGACAAGCAGCTTGTGCTCGGCAAGGAATACGACGAGGTTTTGTCGGTTCGCAACACAAGGCGTCCCGACAGTGTTAACGAGGGTGAGGGTATTGAAGAGTACGTACGCGTGACCGTGTATCGTTACTGGGAAGATGGCAACGGCAAGGCCGTTAACCTCAATCCTGACTACATCCATCTTCACTTCCTTACCGATAACGGTTGGACTATCGACAAGGAGGCCTCTACGCCCGAGCGTACGGTGCTTTACTACAAGGACATTGTGCCCGTAGATGGCGATACGCAGCCCTTCGCTGATAAGATCTCTATTGACAAAGCAGTCTCCAAGGAGATTAGTGGAGGCTACTACGATTACGATAACGTCACCTTCCATATAAAGGCAACGGTTGACGCTGTCCAGACCCATAACGGTACCGAGGCCATGACCAGTGCCTGGGGCCGTACGAACGAGTAGGGGGTAGGCGATGAAACGAGTATTTGCCGTAATTCTTGGCCTCGTACTTGCGTTCTGTGGGCCTATGGCAGCATACGCAGACCACATCGAAGGCGATGCCGGTTGGTATGTTGAGTACGATAGCTCCGGCCGCGTGGTAGACAACTACACCCAGAAATCTTGGGCCGACAACGTGAGCCAGCTTCAGCCTGGCGATGACATCACCCTTTCCGTCGAAGTACGCGAGACCAACGATGCGAGTGCCGATTGGTACATGAGCAACGAAGTCCTTAAGTCGCTCGAGGAAGGAGACGCGACGGGTTCCGCTTATGGCTACACGCTCTCGTATGAAGGACCGTCAAACTCCCTCACGCTGTTTACGAGTAAAAACGTGGGCGGCATCGGTTCAGCTGAGGGCTTGGCCGAGGCAACCAACGCAATGGACGACTACTTCTTCTTGGGAACACTTGCCAAGGGCGAGACAGGCAGAGTCATTCTCAACGTCGCTCTAGACGGCGAGACCGAGGGCAACGCGTATTTCGACACGCTCGCGCAACTGAAGCTCAAGTTTGCCGTTGAGCCCAACGTGGGTGCCGAGGCTGTCACAAAGAACGAGACGGTCGAAAAGAAGGAAACGGTCACGACGACCGAGCCCGATAACGTCGTGAATCGCGTCGTCTCTGGCTCTAGGCAGAATCTTGCAAAGACGGGCGATCAGACCTCGCAGTTACCGGTGTATCTACTGATAGCGGGTGTTGGGATTCTGTGCTTGGCGCTTGCCATTCGCAACATTAGGAACAAGAAAAACGAGAACAAGGAAGATGGAGGTGCACAATGAGCCGGCGTACTTCCGTATTGGTAACACTTGCGACCTTTGTTGCGACCGTCTTTGTGGCGCTCGCTATGGGTTCTACTGCTCGGGCGGACGTTTATGATTATACGGTGCGTGTTTTCGCGGGAAATCGTGGCATGCTTCCGCAAGTTCCCGTTTCGGTAACCGTACCCAAGGGCGGAAACGTCAACCTCTACGATATCGCCACTGCCGACGTTACCGACGATCGTTATGTCCAAATCGGGTTCCGCTTGTCGGGTACGGACGAGCTGCTTGGCAATGGACAGATTAACGGTATCTCTGAGGATATGGACTTTGTTGTTGCTTATGGCGTGGAATCTGAGACCGTATCCTACACAGTGCGATTCGTAGAGTATGGAACGGGCAAGGAGCTTGCCGATTCGAAAACTTACAAAGGCAGAATAGGCGATAAGCCTGTAGCTGCGTACGAGCACATCGAAGGCTACCGTCCTCTTTACTTGGCCATTACCGGCACGCTTCGCGAAAGCGAAGAAGAAAACGTGTGGACGTTCGAGTACGTCCCCTTGGAAGAGGGCGAGACGATCGTAACCACCACAACTAACACCACGACCTCGTATGAGACGATTCCCGGCAATACCGTAACGAATACCGAGGAAGGTGGAACGACCACAACCGAAGGGGGTACTACTGGTGGCGGCACGACCGCAGGTGGCGGCACGACTGCGGGCGGCGGTACCACAGAAGGTGGAAATGCAGGCGGTGGAGCTGCTACAGAGGGCAATGAAGGCGCCGCAGGTGCTGAAGGTGGAGAGGCCGCCGAACCCGAAACAAGAGAGATTCTGGACCTCGACAATCCTTTGGCTGGACCTGATTCCGCAAATGGTGCCGCTAAGGGGCCGGAGGCCGGATCGTTCCTCATCAATCCGGTCGTTCTCTCGGGCGTTGGGATCGGTGCAGTCGTCGCGATTGGTACTGTCATAGTGGTTCTTGCAAAGCGCAAGAAGGGTGAAGAGCAGAATGAAGAAGCGTAGCGACAAAAACAATACTGACGCTACTACTGCAACGCAGAAGGGCGGGAAGCGTGCGTGGCTTCCCGGCTTCTGCCGTGTGGTGGGCGTCGTGTTGCTTGTCGTCGTCATCGGCCTGTGTGTGCCCGTTACGCTGCCTCGTATCTTTGGGTTCGAGATTTACGAAGTGGTGAGCGGTAGCATGGATCCCGCGATCCCGGTAGGAAGCGTGCTCTACGTTAAGGAAGTCGATTTGGCTGGGGTTGCAGAAGGCGACGTTATTGCTTATCAGGATGTTGACGAAGTGGTAGCGCATCGCGTAGTGCATAACCGATCGACATTGGGTGAGTTTGTAACCAAGGGCGATGCAAATAACACCGAAGACCGCGAACCAATCAAATACGATGCGGTCGTTGGTCGTGTAGAGCAACACATTCCGTATTTGGGTATGTTCATGGCGCTGTATTCGACTGTCGCAGGAAAGATATACCTGCTGCTAACAGCCGGCATTGGCTTCTTGCTCTGGTTGCATGCCGACCGATTAGACGAGGCGAAATAGCCACTTTGTAAACGGCACAAACGGACCGAGTTCGTTTGTGCCGTTTCTGCTCTTTGGCGCGTGCATCATAAAACACACACATGCAAGTAGTAAGATTCCCACTCGTGTGTCTATGGCTCTCGGCATGCCAAGCCGGGAGGTGCGAGGTCGGTACCCCGCACGTCATCCATCCAAGAGTTAGGAGTCAAACATGGCAGAAGAGAAGTACGTACCGCGTCTGAAGGAGCAGTATTACGCCACCGTTCGTGACGAGCTGCAAAAGAAGTTCGGGTACAAGAACGTAAACCAGATTCCCAAGTTCGAGAAGATCGTGGTCAACATGGGTGTGGGCGAGGCCGCCCAGGACTCCAAGGCCATCGACGGTGCCGTTGCCGACCTGCGTACCATCACCGGTCAGCAGCCCATCGTCACACACGCCCGCAAGTCCATCGCTACCTTTAAGCTGCGTCAGGGCATGGCCATCGGTGCCAAGGTCACGCTGCGTGGCGACCGCATGTGGGAGTTCCTCGATCGTCTTATCTCCATCGCCATCCCGCGCATCCGCGACTTCCGTGGTATCTCGCCCAAGAGCTTCGATGGCCGTGGTAACTTCTCCATGGGCGTAACCGAGCAGCTCATCTTCCCCGAGATTGACTACGACAAGATCGACCGTACCCGCGGTATGGACATCACCATCGTTACCACCGCTCCCACCAACGAGGAGGGCAAGGCACTTCTGGACGCCTTCCACTTCCCGTTCAAGGCCGCTAAGTAGGGGAGCAAGACGCGCACGATAGGGCAAATGCTCCTCGTGCGCACTTTTCATTAGCCGTTTGGCGCCCTGGATTCCCAGGGCTCAGCAAGAAGGAGGAGTTTTGGCAAAGACATCGATGATCGTCAAGGCTGCGCGTGAGCCGAAGTTTTCGACGCGCAAGCAGAACCGCTGCCAGCGGTGTGGGCGTCCCCACTCCGTGTACCGCAAGTTTGGTCTCTGCCGTGTCTGCTTCCGCGAACTCGCGAGCAGGGGCGAGCTTCCGGGCGTCCGCAAGGCAAGCTGGTAAGACGTTCGGGCTCTCGCGTACAGGCGTCTCCGCCACGGGCGGAAGCGAACCATTCGCGCAGGTTCATCAGTAACGAAGGAGACAGTAAATGAAAATAACCGACCCGATTTCGGATATGCTCACGCGCATTCGTAACGGAAACACGGCCAACAAGCCTCAGGTTTCCATGCCGTCCAGCAAGGTGCTGGTCGAGGTCGCGCGTGTTATGAAAGAAGAGGGCTACATCGAGGGATACGTTGTGGAAGACACCGTTCCCCAAAAGACCCTCACCGTTACCCTCAAGTATGGCGAGAAGCGCGCAAAGATCATCCGTGGTATCAAGCGTGTTTCTAAGCCTGGCCGTCGCATCTACTCCAAGGCCGAGGATCTTCCTCGCGTGCTTGGCGGCCTTGGCATTGCCATTATCTCGACGTCCAAAGGCATGATGTGCGACCGCGACGCCCGCAAGCTGGGTGTTGGCGGCGAGGTCATCTGCTACGTTTGGTAATCTACGCAGGAAAGTAAGGAGGAGACAATGTCTCGTATTGGTAAGCATCCAGTCCCGATTCCTGCCGGCGTTACCGCAACAGTCGAGGGCAACACAGTGCAGGTAAAGGGCCCCAAGGGCGAGCTTGAGCGTACGTTCTCGCCGCTCATTGAGCTGATTTACGAGGGCGAGCAGATTACCGTCAAGGTACCTCGTACGCCCGAGACCAAGGACCTGAGCCACGAGGACTTTAAGCACACCAAGTCCTACAAGGCAGCTAACGCCATGCAGGGCCTCACCCGTACCCTCATTGCAAACATGGTAGAGGGCGTGAGCAACGGCTTTACCAAGCGTCTTGAGCTCACGGGCGTTGGCTATCGTGCAACCCTTAAAGGCAAGGACCTTGACCTTTCACTGGGCTATTCTCACCCAGTGCTCTACAAGTGCCCCGAGAACATCACCTTCGAGGTGCCTGACAACACCCACATCGTTGTAAGTGGTATCTCCAAGGAGCAGGTCGGACAGGTTGCGGCTGAGATTCGTGCCAAGCGTCCGCCAGAGCCGTACAAGGGCAAGGGTATTCACTACGTGGGCGAGCACATCCGTCGCAAGCTCGGCAAGGCTGCCAAGTAGTAGGGTAGAGCCAAGGCACAAGTCCACTACCCCGTTAGGTGGTGGCAAGTAAAGGAGAAGGAATGAACAAGCAACAGAAGAAGAGGGCGGCTCTGCACAGGCGTGCACGCAGCGTGCGTCCCAAGGTGTATGGCACGGCCGATCGTCCTCGCCTTACGGTGCACCGTACCAACGCCCATATCTATGCTCAGATTATCGACGATGCCGATGCAAAGACGATTTGCTCCGCGTCCACGTTGAGCCCTGAGTTCCGCGCGACGGGCAAGGTTGGCTCCAATAAGGAGGCCGCCGAGTTCGTAGGCAAGCTCATCGGTGAGCGTGCGCTCGAGAAGGGCGTTACCGCGGTTCGTTTTGACCGCAGCGGCTTTTTGTACCATGGCCGCATCAAGGCTCTTGCGGACGGTGCCCGTGCAGCGGGCCTGAAGTTCTAGGAGGATCAAGATGCCACGTGAACAGCGTAACAACAGGCGCCAGCAGCAGGACTCCGAATTTCAGGAGCGCGTAGTCTACATCCACCGTGTGTCCAAGGTCGTTAAGGGCGGTCGTCGTATGTCGCTCGTCGCCCTGGTCGTCGTCGGCGACGGCAAGGGGACCGTGGGCATCGGCATGGGCAAGTCCACCGAAGTGCCGCTGGCCATCCAGAAGGGCGTCGACGACGCAAAGAAGAACCTCTTTAAGGTGCCTGTCACCGAAAGCGGTACGGTTCCCCATGAGGTCGAGGGTCGCTTTGGTGCCGGTCGCGTTCTTATTAAACCGGCTATTGAGGGTACCGGTGTTATTGCCGGTGGTCCCGTGCGTCCGCTCTTCGAGCTTGCCGGCATCACCAACGTACTTTCAAAGTCGTTGGGCACCAGCAATGCTCTCAACATCATCAAGGCTGCCGCTGAGGGCCTCAAGGAGCTTTCGAGCCCCGAGGAAGCGGCCGAGAGGCGCGGCCTGACCGTCGCCGAGATGTTCGTCGGGAAGGAGAACTAGCGATGGCAAACAAGCTCAGGATCAAGTTGGTCCGCAGCTGCGGCCCCGCTGTGAAGAAGGATCAGACGGCCACCTGCCGTGCGCTTGGTCTTCGCAAGATCAACAGCGTCGTCGAGCAGCCGGACAACCCCAGCATTCGTGGAATGATCTTCAAGGTCAAGCACCTTGTGGAAGTGGAAGAGATATAGGAGTCGCCCATCATGCAGCTTAATGATCTTCGCCCCGCGGAGGGCTCCACAAAGGCACGCAAGCGCATTGGTCGCGGCAGCTCGTCCGGCCATGGCACCACTGCGGGTCGCGGTACCAAGGGCCAGCTTTCCCGTTCCGGTGGCGGCAAGGGTGCCGGGTTCGAGGGTGGTCAGCAGCCGCTCGCTATGCGCCTGCCCAAGCTCCCCGGTTTTATTCATCACGGTCGCGTAGAGTACACGCCCGTTAACGTCGCTCGTCTGGAGGGGCTGTACGACAACGGTGACGTCGTCGACGGCGAGACCCTCAAGGCAAAGGGCGTCATCAAGCACGCAGACGTTCCCGTAAAGGTGTTGGGCGACGGCGAGCTCACCAAGAGCCTCACCGTGCGTGTGGACAAGGTGTCCGCGTCCGCCCAGGCAAAGATTGAGGCCGCGGGAGGGAAGGTCGAGTCCGCGTGCTAAAGGGAATCGCCAACGCATTTAGGGTCAAGGAGCTGAGGGAAAAGATTCTCCTCACGCTGGGGATCATTCTTATCTATCGCCTTGGTGCCTATGTACCCGTGCCGGGTATCCCGTTTAGGGGCATGTATTCGGCATACGAATCGGCTGCCACCGGGACAGGCGCACTCGCAGTGCTCAACCTGTTCTCGGGCGGCGCCCTCTCGCGCGTTTCGGTGTTCGCCCTCGGCATTATGCCTTACATTACGGCCCAAATTATCTTTCAGATGATGCAAGCCGTCATCCCGAGTCTTCAGGCGTTGGCTCAGGAGGGCGAGTCCGGGCAGCGCAAGATTACGCAGTATACGCGTTACCTCACCGTGGTTCTCGCACTCATCAACTCCATTGGCTACCTGTTCCTCTTCAAGAGCAGCGCCTATGGGTTGGATTTCTCGAACCTCGGTTTCGCGCCTTGGATCGAAGACATCATCATCGTCGGCTGCCTGCTCACGGGTGCCATCATCATCATGTGGCTTGGTGAGGTCATGACCCAGCGCGGCATTGGCAATGGTATGTCGCTCATCATCTTTGTAAACATCATGAGCGGCCTTCCCATGGCGCTTATCCAGTCTCTGAACAACAACGAGCATGGTGCGCTCATCACTGCGCTTACGATTGCGATAATCCTCGTGATTATTCCCGTTATCGTGTACATCGAGCGTGGCCAAAGACGTATCCCCATCCAATACGCCAAGCGGGTGGTGGGTCGCCGGATTATGGGTGCACAGGCAACGTATCTACCTATCAAGGTCAATACGGCCGGCGTCGTGCCCATTATCTTTGCAAGCTCGATTCTGTATTTCCCAGCACAGATTGCGGTGTTCTTCCCCAACGTGCAGTGGATGCAGGACTTCTCGTCGGCCATTGCGTCTGGTTGGGTCAACTGGCTCCTGTCGGTCATACTCATCGTGTTCTTTGCGTACTTCTACACCTCCATGGTGTTTAACCCCGAGGAGACTGCCGATCAGTTGCGTAAGTCGGGTGGCTTCATTCCAGGTGTACGTCCGGGCAAGGCCACGGCTGAGTACATCCAAAACGTGCTCAACCACATCACGCTGCCTGGTGCCATTTTTATGGCAATCATCGCGCCGTGGTACCGTCTATCATCTTTGCGTTTACAAACAACCCGCTCATTCAGTCATTCGGCGGTACGTCGATTCTGATTATGGTTGGTGTTGCGATGGACACGCTCTCGGCGCTTGAGTCACAGCTCAAGATGCACAACTACGAGGGCTTCTTCAAATAGGGCTCAGTCAAGAGCGTGCATCTTTGCATGAAGCGTTACAGATGGCCAGATCCTCTCGGGTCTGGCCATTTTGCTTTTTGCGCTCGCGGATATAATTGCGAGCAGATGGGATTTGCTATCACACCTGTTCCACCAATACTGTCTGTGCTCAAAGCTTTCGCAAAACGGGTGAAAAGTAGCGCTATGCTGCTGTATAACAGACGAAGAGAGGAGCGAAGATGTCAATTTGTCCCGAATGCGGAGCGCAGAATGCGCAAAGAGCCCGATTTTGTGTTGCGTGCGGAACTGAACTCAAGAAAGATGCATCATCGGAGTCCGTGTCCCCACAACAACCTCCCGCAGGACCTTCAAAAGTTCTTATCGCAGTTGCAGTGGTGCTTGCCATCGCCGTATTGTGCCTTGGCGCCTACATAGTCGTTGGCCGCTCAGACGGTGCAAAAACCGGCACGACCCCCATTCAAGTGCAGTCGACCAATGACGACTCTGCGGCAGCCGCAAAGGATTCGGGGGACTCCAAAGAATCTGACGCGGCAACCAAAGAACAGCAAAACAAGACTGAAGCCGCACCTGCAAAATCGAAGAGCACTAAAGCGGCGGATGCGTACGGTGCTGTTCTGGATGGTGCGAGTGCAACGTGGTACACCCTCGCAGAAATGTCGGGTGACGATGTGCCAGAACTCGTTTTGGTAACCGATCCGGGTGCGCCAGAGCGAAAACAGTGCGTTTTCTATCAGTTCGACGATGGCACCGGAGCAGCGGTCCAGTTCGGGAGCTTGAGCATGCATCCCTTCAGGGATAGTCTAGGCATTGGCACGGAAGACAACGGACTCTATTTCCTTGGCTCATATGGCAGCCATTACTATATGGCACAGTTGACCGTCGACAATGTCAATGGCGAAATGAGCGCGGAGGATATGGGTGCCATAGCAGATGTAGGCTCCGAGAGTTTGGGTACGAGTCCAGCCCCACAGTATGACATCTCCGACCGGAGTCCAATCGAAGCCATGCGGAAGTAGTGCCGCATCCGTTCTTGTTGGGGAGTGACTCCAAGCAGAAGCACAACGGTAGTCCGGTCGGTCGCGGAACAGGGTTCCCGGGGAGTTTGTTCCGGAAGAACGGAACAAACTCCCCGGGAACCCTGTTCCGCAGGAATATTATTCCGCCCGGTATGCTGACAGGAGGTTCTAACTGGATGCTACAATTGCAAACAGGCTATAAGACAGGGGAGGAGCCAACATGGATAAGAACATCCGCATGCGCAACGAACTACTGGCACAAAAGATCATCAAAGGCCTTGCCAAGCGGAACATGACGGGATATTACGCCGAAAGTAGGGAAGAGGCACTCAACATCGCTCTAGGGCTCATTCCAGAGGGCGGAAGCGTTACTATGGGTGGAGCCCAGAGCGTACATGAAATTGGACTCGTAGAAGCAATAAAGGAGCGTGAGGATCTGAACTTCATAGATCGCGATGCCTACGAAGACAAACGCGCGGCAATGCTTGCGGCCTACGACGCTGACGTCTTTTTGGCAAGCGTCAACGCGATGACCGAGGATGGAGTACTTGTCAATATTGACGGCAACGCAAACCGCGTATCCGCCATCGCACAGGGTCCAAAGAAAGTCATTTTTGTGGTGGGTATGAACAAGGTGTGCGACGACGTCGATGGCGCTCTCAAACGTGCGCGAAACGTCGCGGCGCCCATCAATGCCCAACGCTTCGGCCTCAATACGCCCTGTACAAAGACAGGATCTTGCTTCAACTGCACGTCGCCCGATACGATTTGCTGCCAGTTCCTCTTTACTCGTTTTTCGCGCCATGCGGATCGTATCCACGTCATCCTCGTCAACGACAACCTGGGATTCTAAAGCGTGAAATGTGCAGGTTCTATGTGTAGGATACGCCCGGGTGGGTGTAAAGCATTGACAAGATTCTCGAAGGGGCGTACTATCCTTTCTGCTTGACGGAGAACAACTTCCGACGAGTGCTTGAAAACGGAAAATGGGGATGTGGCACAGCGGCAACTGCGGCGGACTGTAAATCCGCTCCCTCTGGGTTCCCTGGTTCGAGTCCAGGCATCCCCACCATCTGCCCGTGTAGCTCAGTCGGTAGAGCACCTCGTTGGTAACGAGGAGGCCACCAGTTCAAGTCTGGTCGCGGGCTCCATCTTTCAAGCAGTACACCATGCCGGTGTAGCTCAGTTGGTTAGAGCACGCGGCTCATACCCGCGATGTCACTGGTTCGAGTCCAGTCACCGGTACCAGAGTTTACGCGGCGCTTCGGCGCCGCTGAACATATAAGGGCATTATCTGGCCGCAAAGGTTGTGTCTAAAGGAGGACGTCAATGGCCAAAGAGAAGTTCGAACGTAGTAAGCCGCATGTGAACATCGGTACGATCGGTCACGTCGACCACGGCAAGACCACCCTTACCGCTGCTATCACCCGCGTTCTTTCCGAGACCGAGGGTTGCAAGGCAGACTTCACGGCTTTCGATCAGATCGACAAGGCTCCCGAGGAGCGCCAGCGCGGCATCACCATCTCCGTTGCTCACGTTGAGTACGAGACCAAAGAGCGTCACTACGCTCACGTTGACTGCCCGGGCCACGCTGACTACATCAAGAACATGATTTCCGGTGCTGCCCAGATGGACGGCGCAATCCTGGTTATCGCTGCTACCGACGGCCCCATGGCCCAGACCCGCGAGCACATCCTGCTTGCCCGTCAGGTAGGCGTACCCTACATCATCGTCTTCCTCAACAAGTGCGACATGGTTGACGACGAGGAGCTCATCGAGCTCGTCGAGATGGAGACCCGTGAGCTCCTCGACGAGTACGACTTCCCCGGCGACGACCTGCCCATTGTCAAGGGTTCCGCACTCAAGGCTCTTGAGGGTGACGAGTCCTACTATGGTCCCATCCGTGAGCTCATGGATGAGGTCGACAACTACATCCCGACGCCTGCCCGCGACAACGAGAAGCCGTTCCTGATGGCTATCGAGGACGTTATGACCATTTCTGGTCGTGGTACCGTTGCTACCGGCCGTGTCGAGCGCGGTCAGCTCACCCTCAACTCGCCCGTAGAGATCGTCGGCATCAAGGAGACCCAGTCCTCCGTTGCTACCGGCATCGAGATGTTCCGTAAGTCCATGGACTACTGCGAGGCTGGTGACAACGTGGGTATCCTCCTGCGTGGCATCAAGCGCGAGCAGATTGAGCGTGGTCAGGTTCTGTGCAAGCCGGGTTCCGTTACCCCGCACAAGAAGTTTACCGGCGAGATTTACGTCCTCACCAAGGAGGAGGGTGGCCGCCACACGCCGTTCTTCTCTGGTTATCGTCCGCAGTTCTACTTCCGCACCACCGACGTCACGGGCGACATCCAGGAGCTCACCGACGCCAACGGTGGCAAGGTAGAGATGGCTATGCCTGGCGACCACGTCACCATCACCGCTGAGCTCATCCATCCTATCGCTATGGAGCAGGGCCTCAAATTCGCTATCCGCGAGGGTGGTCACACCGTCGGCGATGGCCGTGTCTCCACGATCATCGAGTAACGAGACCTAGAGCGTCTTGTAACCCGGCATCCCACAGGGTGCCGGGTTTTTGTTTCGTCTGTGGAGTAAACGTGCATTTATGTGCAAACACAGAGGATGTTCCGATTGCTAGTTGACACACCAGCCCTTGTGATAGTAATCTCTTCTATCGCGTCACGTTTGAGGGAGGAAATATGCGCACACTAGTTACTCTCGCATGCACCGAGTGCAAGCGTCGCAACTATACGATAAAGAAGAACAAGAGCAACAATCCTGAGCGCTTGGAAATGAAGAAATATTGCCGTTGGTGCAAAAAGCACACCGCGCACAGGGAAACGCGCTAGAATAGCTATTGACACACGCCAGTAGTTCAATTGGTAGAGCAGCGGTCTCCAAAACCGCGTGTTGAGGGTTCGAGTCCTTCCTGGCGTGCCAGCATTCTCACCGGCTTTCCCATTGGGAAAGCCGGTTTCTATGATAAGAGGCTTTTATTTGGAAGGAACCTAACGATGGCCAAAAGGGAGCGCAACAAAAGAGCCGCGCGCAAGGCACGCCAACAGGAGCGTGCTCGCGTCGAGGCCGCTCAGGCAGCGGCTGCTGCCGGCCAACCCGAGAAGTCTCGTTCGATTTTTAAGGGTAAGGACAAGTCTTCGAAGCCAGCAGCAAAGACCAAGGCAGTCGCTAAGGCCGATCGCAAGGGCATAGCGCGTGTTACGGGTTACTTTGCCGATGTTCGCTCCGAGATGCGTCAGGTGACGTGGCCTAGTGGTCCCGAGCTTCGCAACTACTCGGTGGCCGTTATCGCCATGCTCATTGTCTTTGGCGTACTGATTTGGGCTGTCGATACAGGCTTTGTGGCTGCTCTCGTTCAATACACCGGCTTGAGGGGATAACGATGGCTAAGCGCTGGTATGTTGTTCATACCTACTCGGGGTACGAGAACAAGGTCAAAACCGATCTGGAGCACCGCATCGAGACCTTTGGTGCCGAGGACCTCATCAAGGATATCCAAATCCCCACGGAAGAGGTCATCGAGATCAAGGATGGTGGGAAGCGCGACACCAAGGAAGCAAAGGTGTTTCCTGGGTATGTCCTCGTGCGCATGGAGATGAATGATGACACGTGGACCATCGTTCGCAATACGGCTGGCGTAACGGGCTTTGTGGGGGTTGACGGAAAGCCTTCTCCGCTGCGTCGTAGCGAGTACAACAAGATTATGCATACGGGTGCGCGCGGAACTACAAGCGTGCCAAAGCGTACCGCTACCAACCTCGAAGTCGGCCAGTCGATTCGCGTAATCTCGGGTCCGCTTGCAGATTTCGACGGACAAATTTCAGAGGTCAATCCCGAGGCCAACAAGGTCAAGGTTATGGTGAGCATCTTTGGGCGCGATACTCCCGTGGAACTTACCATAGACCAGGTGTCGGTTATCAGCTAGGGTCTAACGGCCAGATTCGGTATCGGTGAGGATAGCTTCTCGTTTCTGGCTCAAACATACAAGGATTGTTTACTACCATAAAGGGGAAGAATCATGGCGAAGCAGGTCACGCATTTTATTAAGCTTCAGATTCCGGCCGGTCAGGCAAATCCTGCGCCTCCCGTCGGACCTGCACTTGGTGCTGCGCAAGTCAACATCATGCAGTTCTGCACGGCGTTCAACAACGCCACGAAGGACAAGGCCGGTGACATCATTCCGGTCGAGATTACGGTTTATGAGGACCGTACGTTTGACTTCGTTACAAAGACGCCTCCTGCGGCACAGCTCATCAAGAAAGAGCTTGGCCTCAAGAGCGGTTCTGGCGTTCCCCAGCGCGACAAGGTGGGCCAGCTCACCGACGAGCAGCTCACAAAGATCGCCGAGATCAAGATGCCAGACCTCAATGCCAACGACATCGAGGCTGCAAAGAAGATCGTGGCTGGCACCGCTCGTTCCATGGGCGTCACGATCGCTGAGTAAGGGTACGTGTCCGAAAGGGCAAACATAGGTGGAAGGGCAAGAGCCCGTCATTACCACAAGGAGGAATTATGCCAAAGCACGGAAAGCGTTATCGCGAGCAACTCGCCAAGGTCGATCGCGAGAAGTTCTACAGCCCCAAGGCTGGTCTGCAGCTCGTAAAGGACATCGCCGAGGCGAAGTTCGACGAGACGGTAGAGGTTTCCATTCGCCTGGGCGTCGATACCCGCAGGGCCGACCAGAACGTCCGCGGTTCCATTTCGCTGCCTCACGGCACTGGCAAGAGCATCCGCGTCGCCGTCTTTGCCGAGGGCGAGAAGGCTCGTGAGGCTGAGGAGGCCGGTGCCGACATCGTTGGTTCCGATGACCTCGTCGCACAGGTACAGAAGGGTGAGCTCAACTTCGATGCCGCCATCGCTACGCCCAACATGATGGGCAAGGTTGGTCGTCTTGGCCGCATCCTTGGACCGCGTGGCCTCATGCCCAACCCCAAGCTCGGCACCGTTACCATGGACGTCGCAAAGATGGTCCAGGAGCTCAAGGCCGGCCGCGTTGAGTATCGTGCGGATCGTTACGGCATCTGCCACGTTCCCCTGGGCAAGACGTCGTTCCCCGTCGAGAAGCTGGCCGAGAACTACGGCACGCTCTTTACCGAGCTTCTGCGCGTCAAGCCGTCCAGCGCTAAGGGCCGCTACGTCAAGTCCGTTGTCGTATCCTCGACGATGGGCCCCGGCGTCCGTCTGGATCCCGCTCACACTCGCGACTTCCTCGCCGACTAGCCGCTCCACACACAAGCGGAACACAACTCCCCGGGAACTATGTTCCATCTGGAACAAAGTTCCCGGGGAGTTGTGTTCCGCTTCTCACTTTTGGAGGAAAGATGGCACGGAGAAAACTGAGCGAATCCGGCTACTATCATGTGACCTCGCGGAGTGCGGGTCAGATTGCGCTGTTCGAGGATGACAATGACCGACGTGCATATCTGCGCCTTGTCAAGACTGCACGTGACCGGGAACACATCCGCATTATTGCTTGGGTGCTTATGACGGATCACACGCACCTTATAGTGGACTGTGCCGACAGGCCCGAGTCCGTTAGCAATTTTATGCATATAGTGGATGCCCGCTACACGCGATATTTCAATGCGCGGACAGGGCGGTCGGGCACACTATTCCAAGGCGTTTTTTGGAGCAAGCCAATTGTCGATGATGCTCAGCTCATTGCAACAGTACATTACGTTCATATGAATCCACAGGCAGCCCACATTTGTGGAATGCGCGATTATCGATGGAGCAGTTATCGAGAATATGCGGGTTTGCATTGGATGGTGGATACCAGCACTGTGATCGGGCTCTTTGGCTCTTTTGAGGCTTTTGATGCGTATGAGGGATCTCCAGCGGATGTGGTAAGAAGGAAACGCTCCAAAACCGAGGAGGATGGAGATCTGCTTGCAATGGCAATCGCGATGGCCAACGTGCAATCGTCTGCAGAGTTGCGTCTGCTTCCACGTACGCGGCGGAACGAACTCATACGCATGATCAGAGCGGAGGGGGCGACAATACGCCAGATTGCACGCACCTTTGGCATAGGGGTTTCAACTGTATCGCGTGTCCTCAGCACGTAGCGGAACGCACTTCCCCGGGAACTTTGTTCCATCTGGAACAAAGTTCCCGGGGAGTTGTGTTCCGCTTGGGGAGTTGTGTGGGAATTCGGTCTGGCTTGACAACGTGGATACACGCTGCAAAAATACGTTTTGCAAATCGAATCGCACGAATCGCTGCCAAAGACAGCCGGTGCCGCAAGGCTTAATGGGAATGCCCGCCTGCCGAGGTGGTCTTGAGGATAGACTTCCCTAAGGTCCCGTTTGGCTGCGCCAAGCGGGTTTTTTGTAGTGGCTCGTGCCCGAGCAAAACAAAGGGAGGTGTATTTCATGCCAAACAAAAGCAATGTAGCGATGCTCGACAAGATCAAGGGATCTATCGAGAACTCCAAGGGCTTCTTTGTTGTGGACTATCGTGGTCTTACCGTAAAGGAGTCCCAGGAGCTGCGCAGGGCTCTTCGCGAGGTTAACTCCGAGATGAAGGTCTACAAGAACAACATCATGCGAATTGCGCTGCAGGAGGAGGGTCTGCCCGACATCAGCGAGAATCTCGTTGGCACGTGCGCGTACGTGTTCTTCGAGAACGATCCCGTTGATGCCGCCAAGGCAATCAAAGCCAAGTCCGATGAGCTCAAAAAGATTGAGTTCGTGGCTGGTATTGCCGACGGGAAGGGACTGAACGCCGAAGAGGCCAAGGCGTATGCCGACCTTGCTAGTCGCGACGAGCTCCTTGCCCAGCTGGTGTACGTCATGGCGAGCCCGCTTCGCGGTATCGCTTCCGTGTGCGCCGGACCCGCGCGTGGTCTCGTTACGGCGCTCGACGCAATTGCCGAGCAAAAGAAGGAAGCCGCTTAGCGGTAACGCCGCATGCGCGGCATGTATGAATGTAAAGAATCGAGGGCACAAGGGTGCCCACCTAGTAAGGAGTTGACCATGGCTGTCACCAAAGACGAAATTATTGAGGCCCTTAAGGAAATGACCGCTCTCGAGCTCAGCGAGCTCGTCCACGAGCTGGAGGACGTCTTCGGCGTCTCCGCTGCCGCCCCCATGGCTATTGCCGCTGCTCCCGCAGCTGGTGGCGCTGCCGAGGCTGAGGAGGAGAAGACCAACTTTGACGTTGAGCTCACCTCCTTCGGCGACAAGAAGATCGCCGTCATCAAGGTCGTCCGCAAGCTCACCGGCCTTGGCCTCAAGGAGGCCAAGGAGGCCGTCGAGAAGGCCCCGAACGTGATCATGGAGGGTGCCAAGAAGGAGGACGCCGAGGCTGCCAAGAAGGAGCTCGAGGAGGCCGGCGCCGCCGTCACCCTGAAGTAACTTCTGCTTCACACTGCTTTGCAAGAGGCCGGGCCCCAGGGTCCGGCCTTTTTGCTTGCCGGCTGGTTTGCGCGGAACAAAACTCCCCGGGAACTCTGTTCCAGATGGAACAGAGTTCCCGGGGAGTTTTGTTCCGCGCACATACCCTTCACATTTTTAAATGAAGTTTTCGCAGGTAGAAATGTTTGTTTGGTGCTCTAGTGCAAAACGTGCGGATTGTCAAGACCAAATCGTTGACCAAGCAGCGGCGTTCCGTTAAATTGGTATATTGCGACAAAAGCCGCATTCTCGTTCGTTTGTAAGGAGGAACTGCCTGGTGAGTACCGCAACGCATTCCACCACTGTACACCAAAGGGAGCGCGAGCGCGTAAGTTTTTCCAAAATCGCGCCAGCAATGGAGCTGCCCAACCTCATCTCAGTCCAGAAGGAGTCGTTTGAGCGTTTTATGACCGACGGCCTCGCCGAGTCGTTTGCCGAATTCTCGCCCATCGAGAACTCGGCAGGCACCATGGAGGTCACGTTCGGAGAGCACCAGTTTGGCGATCCGGCTCACAGCATCTCAGAATGCCGTGCCAAGGACATTTCGTACCAGGCGCCTCTCTTTGTTGACGTGCGCTTCGTCAACAAGGAGACGGGCGAGATCAAAGAGCAGCTCGTGTTCATGGGCGACTTCCCGCTCATGACGTCGCGCGGCACCTTCGTGATCAATGGTACCGAGCGAGTGGTGGTCTCTCAGCTCGTGCGTTCTCCTGGCGTGTACTTCTCGCAGGAGGTCGATAACGGCGTCGAGGTTCAGCGCGTCCAGTTCATTCCCGCACGTGGCGCCTGGCTCGAGTTCGAAATCGACAAGAAGGGCCACCTCGTGGTCTCCATCGACCGCAAGCGTCGTCAGAGCGCCACGCTGTTCCTCCGCGCGCTCGACATGGCTACGACCGATGACGACATCTACAACCTCCTGGGCGCTTCCGACGTCGTGCGCTCCACGGTCGAGCGCGACATCGCCACGACGCGCGAAGACGCTCTTATCGAGATCTATCGTCGTCAGCGTCCCGGCGAGCCGCCTACGGTGGAGTCTGCCCGCTCGCTGCTCGAGGGTCTTTACTTCAACAACCAGCGCTATGACCTCGCGCGCGTCGGCCGCTTCAAGATCAACAAGAAGCTCGGCTTCTCTGACGACGTAACCGACCGTGTTATCACCAAGGACGACATCGTTGCCGCCCTGCGGTATCTGCTGCGCCTTCATGAGCTCGCCGAGCGCAACGAGAAGAACTCCTCGCTGTCGTTCGACGACATCGACCACTTTGGCAACCGCCGCGTGCGTACGGTGGGCGAGCTGGTGCAAAACCAGTTCCGCATTGGCATGAGCCGCATGGAGCGCGTCGTTCGCGAGCGCATGGCCTCTCAGGATGCCGACGACATCACGCCGCAGTCGCTCATCAACATCCGTCCCATCGTGGCCGCGATCAAGGAGTTCTTTGGCTCCTCTCAGCTGTCGCAGTTCATGGACCAAAACAACCCGCTGTCGGGCCTCACGCACAAGCGTCGTCTCTCGGCCCTCGGACCTGGTGGTCTTGCTGGTCACAAGTCGGGTTCCAGCCGCCGCACCAACGTGCCCACGGCCGTTCGCGACGTCCACAACTCGCACTATTCGCGCATGTGCCCCATCGAGACCCCCGAGGGACCAAACATCGGCCTCATCGGTTCGCTGGCGCTCTATAGCCACGTCAACGAATATGGCTTCATCGAGTCCCCGTATCGCCGTGTGGTCGATGGCCGTGTAACCGACGAGATCGTGTGGATGACGGCAGACGAGGAGGAGCGCCACAACATCGCTCCCGCAAACGTCCCCACCGATCCAAAGACGGGCGAGTTCGTGGAGGTCGACTCCCACGGCAACATCGTCCACCCCGAGCGCATCATTGCTCGTACCACCGACTTCGACGGCTCCTTTGGCGCTCCTGCCCAGGTTGCAGTCGAGGACGTGGACTTTATGGACGTCTCGCCGCGCCAGCTCCTCTCGGTAGCTGCGAACCTCATTCCGTTCTTGGAGCACGACGACGCTAAGCGTACCCTCATGGGCGCAAACATGCAGCGTCAGGCCGTGCCCCTCATCCAGACCCATGCCCCGCTCGTGGGTACGGGCATGGAGCGTCGTGCCGCTCTTGACTCCGGCGAGCTCGTGTGCGCCGAGGACGAGGGTACCGTGGTAAAGGTCGATGCCTCGCAGGTGACGCTTGCCACCAACAAGGGCCTCAGGACCTACGACCTGCCCAAGTATCAGCGCTCCAACCAGAGCACCTGCATCAACCATCGCCCGATCGTGCACGTGGGCGACAAGGTCGTTCCCGGTCAGCCTCTTGCCGATGGCACCTCGATCGATCATACCGAGCTTGCCTTGGGACAAAACCTCACCGTGGCCTACATGCCGTGGGAGGGTTACAACTACGAGGACGGCATCATCGTGAGCGAGCGCGTGGTGCAGCAAGACCTGCTCACGAGCGTAAACATCTCTCGTCACGAGATTGATGCCCGCGACACCAAGCTCGGCCCCGAGGAAATCACGCGCGAGATTCCCAACCTCGGCGAAGACATGCTGGCGAACCTCGACGACGACGGCATCATCCGCATTGGTGCCGAGGTCGGACCTGGCGACATCCTGGTGGGCAAGGTCACGCCCAAGGGCGAGACGGCTCTCACCGCCGAGGAGCGCCTGCTTCGCGCCATCTTTGGTGCCAAGGCTCACGACGTGCGCGACACGTCCCTCAAGATGCCCCACGGCGCCTATGGCCGCGTCGTCGACGTCGTGCGCTTTAGTCGCGACGCAGGCGACGACCTGCCGCCTGGAGTCAACGAGCTCGTGCGCGTGTTCGTTGCGCAGCGCCGCAAGATTCAGCAGGGCGACAAGATTTCGGGTCGCCATGGCAACAAGGGCGTCGTATGCCGCATCCTGCCCACCGAGGACATGCCCTACATGGCAGACGGCACGCCGGTCGACGTGATTCTTGACCCGCTTGGCGTACCTTCGCGTATGAACGTCGGTCAGCTCATGGAGTGCCACCTTGGATGGGCCGCAAAGAACGGCTGGGACACCGAGTCTGCCGATTCCGATCGTTACGTCGAGGGCGACATGCACGTGGCAACGCCCGTCTTTGACGGTGCCACCGACCTCGAGGTCGCCGAGGTTCTTCGCCGCACAAACATCAACCTCGTCAACAAGGCCAAGCAGCTCTATGGCGAGCACATGTCGGAGGCATTCGTGCCGCAGTTGACCGCTACGGGCAAGGCGACGCTGTATGACGGACGCACGGGCGAGGCCTACCATAGCCCCATCACCGTTGGCACGTCCTACATCCTCAAGCTTGGCCACATGGTTGACGACAAGATTCACGCACGTTCCACTGGCCCGTACAGCCTGGTTACCCAGCAGCCGCTGGGCGGCAAGGCGCAGTTCGGCGGTCAGCGATTCGGCGAGATGGAGGTGTGGGCACTGTATGCCTACGGTGCCTCCAACGTGCTCCAAGAGATTCTGACGGTCAAGTCCGACGACACGAACGGTCGCGTAAAGACCTACGAGGCCATCGTCAAGGGCGAGAACGTGCCGACCTCGGGCATCCCCGAGTCGTTTAAGGTGTTGGTCAAGGAGATCCGCTCCCTGGCACTCGACATCGAGCCCCTCACGTACCGCAAGCTCGAGACGAAGGAAAAGAAGACCGAGACCCGCGAAGAGGTCGACGTCATCAGTGCCTTCTCGAACCTCGAGCAGGTGAGCGACATGGTGGGCGGCCTCAATACCGACGTGACGATTCCCTCTGACGACATGGAAGTCTTCATTGGCGGAGCTTTGGACGATAAGGAGTAGCGAACGTGGCAGATTTCGAGACCACAGATTTTGATGCCATTCGGATTTCGCTTGCGGCTGCCGACAAGATTCGCAGTTGGAGCCATGGCGAGGTAAAGAAGCCCGAGACCATCAACTACCGTACCCTCAAGCCCGAGAAGGACGGCCTCTTCTGCGAAAAGATCTTTGGCCCCGTCAAGGACTGGGAGTGCTCCTGCGGCAAGTACAAGGGTATTCGCTATAAGGGCATCACCTGCGAGCGCTGCGGCGTCGAGGTCACGAGTGCCAAGGTGCGCCGTGATCGCATGGGCCACATTGAGCTGGCAGCGCCGGTGAGCCACATCTGGTACTTCAAGAGCCCCACCAGCTTCCCGCTGGCACGCCTGCTCGACATAAAGAGCAAGGACCTCGAGAAGGTGCTCTACTTTGCGAGCTACATCATCACGAGCGTCGACGACGAGGCCCGCAAGGCCGACGAGCCCGACCTCAAGGACGAGCTCATCGCCGACCTCGAAGAGAAGGATGCCGAGCTCACCGAAGAGATCGAGCGCCTGCGTGAGGAGTACGAGGAGTCTCAGGGTGCCGATGGGGGAGAGGAGTTTTCCGACATCGAGCCCATGAGTGCCGACGAGCTTCGCGCCTCCATCGCCGACCTCGAGGAGGAGTACGCCGAAGAGAAGCAGCTGCGCAGCGAGGCATACGACAAGTTCATGAGCCTCGAAGAGCGTGAGCTGATCTCGGACGAGCTGCTCTTTAGCGAGATGCGTCGTTATTATTCGCCCTATTTCAAGGGTGGCATGGGCGCCGAGGCCATTCGCGAGCTGCTGCGCGGGGTCGACCTGGAGGCCGAGGCCGAGGAGCTTCGCGCCATCGTTGCCTCCGAGGAGTCCCAAAAGCAAAAGCGCGAGAAGGCCGTCAAGCGCCTTGAGGTCGTCGACGCGTTCCTCAAGGGCGGCAACGACCCCTCGAACATGATTCTGGAGGTCGTGCCCGTCATCCCGCCCGACTTGCGCCCGATGGTCCAGCTCGACGGCGGTCGCTTTGCCGCGTCCGACCTCAACGACCTGTACCGTCGTGTCATCAACCGCAACAACCGCCTCAAGCGCCTGCTCGACCTCGACGCGCCTGCAATCATCGTCAACAACGAGAAGCGCATGCTTCAGGAGTCCGTTGACGCCCTGTTCGACAACGGCCGTCGTGGTCGTCCCGTCACGGGTCGTGGTGGTCGTCCGCTCAAGTCGCTTGCCGAGGCGCTCAAGGGCAAGCAGGGCCGCTTCCGCCAGAACCTCTTGGGTAAGCGCGTCGACTACTCCGGTCGTTCGGTTATCGTCGTCGATCCCCAGCTCAAGCTGCATCAGTGCGGTCTGCCTTCCGCCATGGCGCTCGAGCTGTTTAAGCCCTTCGTTATGCACCGCTTGGTGGAGCTCGGCAAGGTCGAAAACATAAAGGGCGCCAAGCGTGCCATCGACCGCAATGCACCCATCGTGTGGGACGTGCTCGACGAGGTAATCAAGAATCGCCTGGTCCTGCTCAACCGCGCACCAACCCTGCACCGCCTGTCCATTCAGGCCTTTGAGCCCGTCCTCATCGAGGGCAAGGCCATCCACCTGCATCCTCTGGTGTGCGCGCCGTTCAACGCTGACTTCGACGGCGACCAGATGTCCGTGCACGTGCCCTTGTCCACGCAGGCACAGACCGAGGCTCGCGTGCTCATGCTCAGCTCCAACAACCTGCGCTCTCCCGCATCGGGCAAGGTCCTTACGGTCCCGTCGCAAGACATGGTATTTGGCACCTACTTCATTACGACCGAGAAGCCGGGCGCCGAGGGCGAGGGTCGTATCTTCATGGACTTCGATGACGTGGTGTGCGCCTACGACAACCGCGACCATCTGGACATCCAGGCCAAGGTCACGGTGCGCGTCAATGCCACCGATGCCAATGAGTTCAAGGACGGTCGTCGTCTGTTCTGCGTCTATGAGGCGGGTGGCAAGGTAAAGACCTACGACGTCACCGAGCATCCCGTGCGCATCGAGACCACCGTTGGCCGCATCATCTTTAACCACCAGTGCCTGCCTGCAGACTACCCCTTCATCAACTACAAGATGAGCAAGGGTGATATCAGCACGCTCGTCAACGACTGCTGCGACCGTTACTCCACCTCCGACGTCGAGCCGATTCTTGACGCCATCAAGCACACGGGCTTCCACTATGCCACGCGTGCCGGCCTTACCGTTTCTGTGTGGGACGCAGCGATTCCACCCGAGAAGGCCAGCATGCTCGAAGAGGCGCAAGAGAAGGTCGATACCATCAACGAGTACTACGAGGACGGCTTCCTCAGTGAGCGCGAGCGTCACGCCGAGGTCATCAACGCCTGGAATGAGTGCACCGACGAGTTGGGTTCTCGCATGCTTAATGGCTTTGCCGAGGACAACCCCATCTACATGATGGCCGACTCTGGCGCCCGTGGATCAAAGACGCAGCTGCGTCAGCTCGCTGGCATGCGTGGCCTCATGGCCGACATGTCTGGCGACACCATCGACCTGCCCATCAAGGCAAACTTCCGCGAAGGCCTCGAGCCGCTCGAGTACTTCATCTCCACGTACGGCGCCCGTAAGGGTCTGGTCGACACGGCTTCGCACACGTCCGACTCTGGTTACCTTACCCGTCGTCTGGTCGACGTGGCTCAGGACGTCATCGTGCGCGAGGAGGACTGCGGCACCGACGAATGCGTGACCTACGATCTGGTGAAGCCGGGCGAGGACCACGTGGACACCGACCTCATCGGTCGCTGCGCGCTCAACGATATCGTCTCTCCCGACGGCGAGGTACTTATTCCCGCCGGTGGCTACATCGAGTCGCGCGATGACCTTGAGCGTATGCACGAGGCCGGTCTAAAGAAGGTGCCTCTGCGCGCGCTTCTGACCTGCAAGAGTAAGTATGGCGTCTGCCAAAAGTGCTACGGCTGGGATCTTTCCACGCGTCGTCCGGTCAACATTGGCACGGCAGTGGGCATCATCGCCGCACAGTCGATCGGCGAGCCCGGCACGCAGCTTACGATGCGTACGATTCACTCCGGTGGCGTTGCAGGTGCCGACGACATCACGCAGGGTCTGCCGACCGTTGCCCGCATGTTCGACGTCGTAGGCAACGTCAACGAAAAGATCCTTGGTCGCGCTGCCGACCTCGCACCTGTTTCGGGCATGCTGCATGTCTACAGTGAGCAGAACGAGTACGTACTCCAGATTCTGGATGAGGACGACCTCTCTCGCATCATCACCGAGAAGCGCGTACCGGTGTCCGTGCGGTTCATGCCTGGCATCGAGGATGCGCTCAACGCGCCCGTCAAGGTTCGCGCCGGCGACCAGCTCACCTACGGCTTCGTAAACTTCCGCAACCTGCGCACGCTCACCGACATTGAGTCCACGATGCACACCTTCGTCAAGTCCGTCAAGGACGTGTATACGTCTCAGGGCGTAAGCCTCAACGACAAGCATGTTGAGGTCATCGCACGTCAGATGCTTCGCCGTGTGCAAGTTACCAACCCTGGCGATTCCACGTATCTGCTTGGCCAGTACGTCGACCGCTATATCTTTGCCGAGACGGTGCGCAACATTACCCTCGCGGGTGGTACGCCGCCCGAGGCCGAGCCAGTCATTCTTGGTACGCTCAAGGTCGCAAGCTCCATCGATTCGTGGCTGTCGAGTGCCTCGTTCATCCGTACCGCCGGCGTTCTCACCGAGGCCGCCATCAAGGGCGATACCGACCACCTGCTTGACCTCAAATCCAACGTCATCGTTGGCAAGAAGATTCCTGCAGGCACGGGCCTCAAGGCATACGAGGACGTTTCGCTTACCTACCATGGACAGCGAATCGACGGTCCTACGAGTCCTTTGGCTAAGTCGCTGCCCGAGTGGGCGCCCGACACCCTCAAGGGCATCGAAGAGCAACTTCCCAAGCAGCTCGACTGGGTGGGCGACGATTACTCCATCGGCTTCTCCAAGAACGGCCGCACGCTTTCGAGCGAGGATGCAAAGCTCTATCTGTTCGACGACCTCGGCGTTTCGCAGCGTTGGACCAACAAGTTCAGCGAGGTGGGCATCGAGACCGTGGGCGACCTTATTGGCAAGACCGAGGACGACCTGTTCCGCATCGATGGCATTGGCGCCAAGGCGATCGAGGAGCTGCGTCGTGGCCTCGAGAAGCGTGGTCTGCTCTACATCCTTGAGTCGGACGACGACGAAGCCGACAACGAGGATTTGTCGCAGCTGCTCAACATGGTGTTCTCGCCGGATTCCGACGATGTTATGCTGGGTACGGCGGCTCCCGCCACCCATCATTACGACGAGACCGAGTTCATTGGCGGCAGCACTTCGACTAGTGATAACGTTATCAACGAGGATTTGAGCTCGCTGGACGACCTGCTGGGCAGTTTCAAGCGCCAAGAAGAGGCTCGCGACTAAAGAACGGTCTACATATACAAATTGAAGCGCCCCTTTACGAAGGGGCGCTCTTTTCTCCCGCAAGTCCGCTATACTCCCATCCGAAGCCGCAGCCACCAAAGGAGGAGGATGTGGAGGGGATAGAACGCGTAGAACGCGAACTTGAGCACGGGCCCCTTGATGAATCCCCGCTGACCGTTGTACAAGTTGATGGGAATAAACGCGAGGCCCGCACGCCATGTGGCGTTGGTTATGCAACATCCTAGAGCGGTCTTTGCAACTGCATTGCTGCGAAGCAAGTACAGAATCAGAATGAGGGCGTAACCTCGTGGGCCATAGTCACACAGGAGTCCCATCGAAACGATTGCCAACCCAATGACGCAAGTGGCCTGCAATGCTGGCTTGTCACCGAATTCCTCAAGGGCGTACATCCCCAAGAACCCCAAAAGCAATGTGAAGAACACGTTCTGGTACGTCGGATCGAAGGGCGAAAGGCTGCGCGAAAGATCGAAGGGTATCTCGGAGATCAGGGCAAACACCAAGAGATTTCGTGCATAACGAGTTCGGCTGCGCGTGTATACGAATCCCTCTACAAGCAGGAAGCAGAAAATGGGAAAGGCAAGTCGACCGATAGTCTCGAAGATGTACATCCAGTTGATGGGGTTCTTGCCAACATAGAACAAAGGCTTCGTGTAGGTGTAATTGCTTGCGAGCAACCGCTTAGAGGCATGGTCAATAAACATGGTGACGACTGCGATGACCTTGAGAGCACTGCCACTTAGGGTTCGATACCGTTCTGGCGCAAGCACGGCTGCGGGTTCTTTCATAACACACTCCTTTCGTGTAGTCGTTACAGACGATGCCAGCTGTCCGATTAAGCAACGAGTGGAACGGGGCTCCCGGGGAGTTGGTTCCGCGCTTCTGGGGGAGGGCTTGCGACGGGCCCCGTGCTGCGGAACTAACTCCCTGGGAGCCCCGTTCCACGGTCGATCTGTATTCCGAGGTCGCTATCTGCCTTGTGACAAGGTGTGAGCAGTAACTGTAATCTGCAAAGTATAACGTAAAGCTTGTCTTGGCTTCCCTCTGCTCATAAATTGGCGTATACTAAGCATGAACACATGAGCAAATACACATATATGGAGGTCACATTGGATACAGGCAGACTGAACGAGCTACTGGAAAACGATGCAGCGGTATACGGTGCGACCCAAATCTTTGATGCACTCTCTGATTTTACACGCTTCCAAATACTGTCTGCATTGCTTGCCGGTAGCAAGAGCGTATCGGAGCTGCAGGATGTGTGCCATGTGTCTCAGTCGGCAATTTCGCATCAGTTGCGAATGCTCAGGGACCGCAGTCTCGTGTCGGCACAACGCGAGGGACAGCGCGTCATCTATTCGCTTTCGGACGACCATGTTGGGTTGCTTATCGGTATTGGCCTCGAGCACGCCGCCGAACCATTGAGTTCAAAGGGAGAGGAGTGATCATGAGGGAGCAAGAGCATCATCACCACGACCACGAGGATCACCACCACGACCACTGCGAATGCCACCACCACGACCACTGCGACTGCAACGAGCACGACCATCACGACCATGACCACGAAGAATGCGATTGCGGTTGTCACGACCACGGACACGAGCACCATCATCACCATCATCATCTGCACCACCACGACCACGAGCACTGCGGCTGCGGCTGCGACGAGCACCATCACCACGACCACTGCGGCTGTGGAGACCACGACGAGTGCGGCTGCGGCTGCCACGACCACGGACACGGGCACCATCATCATCACGATTCCTTTACCGAGTCCGAGCTCAGCGCAGAACCAACCTTCACCTATCCCATCGTTGATCTTGACTGCCCCAACTGCGCACGCAACTTGCAAAATGCGGTTCGGAGGCTCAAAGAGGTCGAAGATGCCCGCGTCGTGTATGCGACCGCGACGCTCGAAGTCGTTGCCGCACCCAACGTGGACATCGTCGATTGCAAACGTGCGACGCTCGAGGCGGTGCGTTCCTGCGGAGAGGACCTTGAGCTTACGGACGCCGATCGCGAAGAGCTCAAAGATGAGCGAAGCTGGTACGCACAGAATCGCGAAAAGATACTAATGTTCATCTCGGCCCTTGCACTTGTGGCGGGCATGATAACCGAGCACATACTTGGACACGAAGACCGTGCGATACCGTTCTACGTGATAGCTGCCGTTGCTGGCCTGATATTTGTCGCGCCCATGGCAATTGCATCTCTTGGGCGTCGCTCGGCAGACATGAACGTGCTCATGGGCATTGCCGTCATCGGCGCTCTTGTCATTGGCTTTACGGGTGACCCGGAAGTCTTTGAAGACGCTGCCATCGTCATTTTCCTCGACCAGGTGGGGGAGTGGCTCGAAGGCTGGTCCATGCGCAAGACCTCAAACTCCATAAAGAATCTTATGGATTTGGTGCCTTCCGTGGCCCATGTCGTCTCGCCTGAGGGCACCACGGTCGATGTACAGACGTCTGGTGTAGAAGAAGGCTATACCATCCGAGTCCTGCCGGGAGAGCGTGTTCCGCTTGACGGCGTCATTACCCATGGTAACAGCTCCTTTAACGAGGCGCCTGTTACGGGTGAGTCCGTGCCGCAGGACAAGGGCGAGGGTGCGGAGGTCTTTGCCGGTTCGCTCAATACCTCGGGTGTGGTGGATGTGCTCGTTACGGCTGATGAGGACTGCACGACCTTGGCTCGTATCGTCAGCGAGGTTCAAGGAGCTCAGGCCGCCAAGGCGCCCTACGAGAGCTTCGTCAACCGCTTTGCCGCAGCGTATACGCCAATCGTCATCGCCGGCGCACTCATACTAGGCGTGGCAGTACCGATCGTGGTGTCTTTGACACGCGGATATACTGACTTGTCGCTCTGGCACGACTGGTGCTATCGTGCGTGTTCGCTGTTGGTTGTGGCGTGTCCTTGCGCGCTCGTCATCTCTACGCCCGTATCGTTTGTCTCGGCACTTTCTTGCGCGGCACGCATGGGCATGTTGGTAAAGGGCGGCGCGTACTTCGACATCGCCACGCGAGTGAGCAACATCGCATTCGACAAGACGGGTACCTTGACCACCGGAACGCCTCGCGTTAATGAGGTAATCCCCTTTGGACCGGCCCTTGCAGCCGATGTCCTCTCGGTTGGTGCAGCGCTCGAGCAGCAGTCCACTCACCCCTTGGCTAGGGCCGTCGCGCAAGAGGCCGAGCGCGTGAATGCCCCGTACCTAGAGGCGCAAAACGTGGAGGAACTCACGGCCAACGGAATGATAGGCATTGTGGAGGGTGAGGTGTGCACGGTGGGGAAGCTCGCCTTTGCCGAACAGAACGCAACGGTCACGGAGGACGTGAGGCAGGCCGTCGCGAGTCTGGGACAGGCCGGGTCGACGGCTATTGTCGTGACACGCGCACGCAAGGTGTTTGGCATCATAGGCGTCGCGGATGCCATTCGCGAAGAAGCGCCTTCGGCCATCCAGGCCCTTACCCACGAACAAGGTCTTTCTGTCCAAATGCTTACGGGAGACAACGAGCTCGTGGCCAATGCGGTTGCTTCCTCGCTGGGAATCGATAACGTACTAGCTGGAGTTCTTCCCGAAGATAAGCTCCATCGCATTGACGAGGTCCAAGAGGCTGGCGAAAAGATCGCGATGGTCGGCGACGGCATAAACGATGCGCCGGCCCTGGCAAAGGCGGACGTGGGCATCACCATGGGTGCGGCCGCTTCCGACACCGCGCTCGAAGTGGCAGATGTGGCACTTCTATCGGACAGTCTCGAGGCCCTACCCAAGTTCTTTGCCCTCGCTCACCGCGCCATGAACATCGTGCGCGAGAACATTACGTTTGCCCTTGGCGTCAAACTGCTGGTGTTCGTTCTCGTCTCGCTCGGCCTTGCCGGCATGGGCGCTGCGGTCTTTGCCGACACGGGCGTGGCGCTTATCGTGGTTGTAAACGGTATGCGACTTATGCATCCGTCGCACCACCGCTGGTAAGCCTCCGCGGAACAAAACTCCCCGGGAAGTTTGTTCCACATGGTACAAACTTCCCGGGGAGTTTTGTTCCGCCGGCTTAACGGACGTATTCCAATTCCTCGGTCCTGTAGCGGCTTCGCACCACGAATACCACGACAGCTGCGAGTGCCACCATCTTTGACATGTGACGCGGGCCAGGGCCGCTTGGCAGGCGTCTCTCGCGCGGAACCGGCTGCTCCGTCGTCATGCTGCCGTTGTCAGCGACCCATGCGATTGCCGCACGCCTCCATTGGGCGTAGAGGGTTACCGTTCCCGATTCGGTAAGGTTGTGGACGGTATCTCCTGGCTGGAAGCCGTTTCCTTTGCCGTCTGCTTGGGTATTCCATTCCACAAAGATGTATCCGGGGCAGATCGGCGCGTCGCTGGGGAGCTGGACCTCTTCGTCGTAGGTGGTGTCCACCGCATCGGGCATGGTCATGCTTGGCAGGTCATTGTCGTCAAAGACGATCGTATACGGGTTGGGCTCCCATGCGACCGACATCGTGGTGCTGGCAAGGTTGGTGCCAAAGAACGTGCCCTTATCGCCGCGATTGGTCGAGAAGTACATCTTTCCGTTGAGGTATGATGCCGACTCGACTTCGGTGTTTATGTCGATGCGCTGCGTTCCTCGTGGCTCGCCGTCGAGGGTAAAGATGGCGAGTCGTTGCTTGTCGGAGGAATCGTGCTCGCCAAAGTTGACCAGAATCGAGTACAAAAAGCTGCCGTCGCATACCATTCCCTGGCCCGAGAAACCCTGCAGGGAGTAGTCGACCGTATGCGTTTCGAGCAGGTTGAGGTCCTCGTCGAGCACGATGAGGTCGCTCGTCTCGCCCTCGGGATTTCCGCGTGCAAAGCTGTCTCCACTTACGTTGCCGATGGCGTAGAACTTGCCGTTGGAATACGAGAGATTCCAGATGTTGTGCGTTCCCTCCGGCGTGATGGTACGCACTTCCTTGAGGTTCTCGTCTAGCTCTACGATGCCGTCGGGAAATCCCTCGTGGATGCCTCCTTGCGCGACGTAAAAATGCCCGTTGTCGGGACGGTAGGCGATGTCGTTGCCGTGCTCGATCATGAGCCCTCGGGTTGACTTGAGCACCTCACCCGTATCGAGGTTAACGACCTTGATGAGGGAATCGTAGTTCTCGGTCGACCCATTTGCGTAGCCTTCGCCGTTAAAGTAGAAGGCCAGTGCAGCGCAGAGCGAGCCGTCCTCTCCCTCAAAGACCACTGATCCCTGACATGCCCAGTTGCCCTTTTTGTTTTCGTCGGGAGGGTCGGCCTCGATGGTCGCGAGCTCCCAAGAGGTAGTGTCGGTTGTCGGCACGAAGTTCGTTCCGACCTCTCCGAACTCGTGAGCGGCGCCGGTGTGGTCCTGCCAGTGCTTGGCGGTGTAGCCCGTGCGCGTGTATTCGCAATCCTTGAGGCTGACCGTGGCATCGTGAACGGCCAGCTGAGAGGTCATGCTTCCTTTTGCGGGTGACTCACTTGTTTTTGGAACACCCGACGCATATTGAATAAGGTAGATTTGCGATCCCCACTGGGCGTACAGCCGCATCCCGTCGTAGAGCGAACCTTGTATGTCGACGGCATCGGCAAAGTCGGTACCCGAGCCGTCGGCCTCGGTGTTCCACCCCTCAAAGGTGTAGCCGGCGCGCGTAAAGGTGCAGCGGGCGAGCTTTGCCTCTTTGCCTTCCGTAAATGTGGTGGAGTCCATCTCGCCTTCGCCACCGTTTGCGTCGTAATAGACGGTGTATGTCTTTGGCGGCGGGGGAGTCTCTTCCTTCTTTGTGCTGGTTGATGTTGTTGTGGTGGTTGCCGTTTGGTCCGCCGTTTGGTCCGTGTACTGAGTATATGTGGTGTCCACGGTGCTCGAATCTTCGTACGTACCCATAGACTGGTCGTCTGCAAAGACACAGATGGGGACAAAGAGCAGTGCGAGGGTCAGGACAAAGAGCAAAAGAATACGAGTCGGTGTCCTCATGTTGAGGATCCTCCTTGAGTGCGGTTAGTGTGCGTCTAAAGTCAGTATTCTAGTATAACCCACGCCAAACAATGACGAGTTTGCGCATATGGTGCGCCCATTGAGGAGCTACGCAAGCGCTACAATACAGCAAAAAACCGAGCCAATTTGGATAGACGTCTCCGATGGACACCGCAAGCATGGACATCGAATCGAAACGGCTGCATCGGTCCAGTTCCGGCTCAAACATCCATAGATTTGCTCCTTACATCAATCGGCAAGTGCCAATCCAGACCTCATGGAGGTACGGTGATATAACCAATACCATGGCAGTGGTCGATTAATACTCGCTCACCGTATCGTCTCTGATTCTGGCTGCACACATTTGATCGCATGGCATAGGATACAGAAAAGCGACCTACCGACTGTATTTGCGTTGAAGGGGGAACAAGTATGCGCAACAAATATTGGGCGGCATTCTTGTGCATGGTGCTAACGCTTGGTGTTGTGTTACTGCCTGGCTGTGCAGGTCCATCCAATGCGTCGAGTTATGTGGAAGCGCAACGGACGGAACGAGCGGATGAGCCCGAGCAGGCGAAGGCCAAATCCGTTGATGAGAAAGGCACCTATACCTCAAAAGACGACGTTGCCCTCTACCTGCATACGTTCGGCCATCTACCCAGCAACTATGTGACCAAGGAGGAAGCCGAGGATGCTGGCTGGAAGACGGAGGGACTCAGCCTCAAGGAGGCCTGTCCGGGGAAGTCGATAGGCGGCGATCGATTTGGGAACTACGAAAAGAAACTGCCCACAAAGAAAGGACGGGTTTGGTACGAATGCGACATAGGATACAAGGGTGGGTCGCGTGGAGCAAAACGCATCGTGTATTCCAATGATGGAATGATTTACTATACCGAAGACCACTACAAGACGTTTGAGCGGCTGTATTAGGAGGATCGTCATGGCTAGGCCACAAAAAGTCACGCTGCGCGAGGCAGACTTGGCCTCGATCGACGAGGCGCACGACAGGCTCGCACGAAAGCTCGACTTTCCCGAGCACTACGGACGAAACCTCGACGCGCTTGCCGACTGCTTGGGAGATGTGCACCATCCCACCCGTGTGGTGCTGGAACGCGACCCACAGGGAGAGAAGCCGTGGTTTGACGCGCTTGTGGAGGTCATCTGCGCGAGCGCGCAACGTAGCTGCTATTTGGGGTGCACTATTCGAGGATAGGGAGAAGACGATGCCAACACCACATAATGCCGCCGAGGTCACAGATATCGCCAAGGTTGTGCTCATGCCCGGGGACCCCCTGCGGGCACAGTTTGTGGCCGAGAACTATTTGGAGAACGCGACACTCTTTACGAGCGTGCGCAACATGCTCGGCTTCACAGGCACCTACCATGGTGTCCCCATCTCGGTCATGGGAAGCGGCATGGGTATTCCCTCTATGTCCATCTATGCTTACGAGTTGTTCAACTTATACGACGTGGACGCTATCATCCGCGTTGGCTCTGCAGGGGGTATTTCGCCTCAGGTGAAGTTGCGCGACATCATCTTTGGTCAGGGGGCTTGCACAGACTCAAACTTCGGCGCGCATTACGGCGCTCCGGGCACATTGGCTCCCATATGTGACTTCGACCTCCTAAGGAGTGCCGTGGACGTCGCCGAACGCATGGGAGTTCCGTACCATGTGGGAAACCTGATTTCCACCGATACCTTCTATCGCAAGCCGGAGGCGCACGAGCCCTGGCGGTCCATGGGTGTGCTCGCGACCGAGATGGAGGCCGCGGGACTTTACCTCAATGCAATGGCGGCCGGAAAGAAGGCACTCGCCATCGTGACCGTCTCCGACATGGTGCTCACTAACGATTGCCTTACGGCAGAAGAGCGCGAGACCACGCTTACCCAGATGATCGAAGTGGCCCTAGAAGTAGCCAAAGAAGAGCAGTCAAACAGAGGACGAGCACGTGAGCGGATGGAATAAACTGTAAATGGACGGTTGATATATCTGCAAATGGACGGTAAAAAATACAGCAAACGGATGGATAAATTTGCTGCAAGTGGCGTATTGTTAGATATCAATACAACACAGTGATGGGGGAACACGTATGGAGTACCTGCCCAGATTGGCTGACAAAGCGCTCGACAGCAAGCTGCAGTACGCGGGTGCCGTATGCATACGAGGCCCCAAGTGGTGTGGCAAGACCTCAACCGCCGAGCAAAGGGCGCATAGTGCCATCTACCTGCAGGATCCGGACGAGCTCGAGAACCACCTCATGCTCGCGCAAACAAAGCCGTCGCTGCTCCTGCAAGGAGATAAGCCGCGGCTCCGTCCTTCATGGCGGTGCTTACACCTGGCGGATATGCCTTCAGACGCACCGACGGTGTCTCCGTTGTCCCCATCACATGCCTTCGTGACTAGTTTGCTCAATACGGCGATGGAAGGCTACCCCAATGCCAACCGCTTAAGTTATTGACATTGGGTATGCTGGGAGGATTTTTAGTTAGGCCAAAACTGGCATCCGTCAGGCATGCCTGCGGAACAACCTTCTGGGGAGCTGCATGCCACGGATTTCCACCACAAGGCGAGGGCGGAGGCTATGTGCCCGCGCGAGTTCCGCAGGCGAAGCCGAGGACTGTTTGAGCCCGGGCGCATAACCTCCGCCCTCGCCGCAACGAGGACTACTTGAGCAAAGCGTTTTCCTCCTACGCCCGGTTGGCCTCCAGCGCGGTGATATGGTGCGGAACGCCGCCTTGGTATGTGGAAGAGACCTCGCCTTCGATCAAGGGCCGTGCATAGCGGTCGAAGGAGGCTGTGACTCCCATCCCGTCACTCGAGATAAACTCTCGCGGAACCTGCCGCGCCCTGTTGGCCACGTCGGCAATCGGCGTGAGCGTTGTGTCATACAGATAGGGCTTGTCGAATATGCGTTCGATGGCGCTCATGACTGAGGTCTGTCCGTCGTGCGCGGCCAGAACACCTGCGCCTCCGAGTGCGTATGCCTCTGCGAGGTCGGTAGCGCTTGCCACATGGCTTGCACAGCGCTGAAGCGTCGAGAGCTCGATTGCGCGTGTCTTGCAGCCAAGGGCGCTGCGCGTGATGCTTGCGAGGTATCGTCCGGTTCCCGAAAGCGACGCGACGTGTCCAAACGCATCGAGGCGCGTCCCGTCCGCGGCCTCGGCGGCGGCGTCACACAACAGCGTGCCATCACGATGACGTACGCCCTCGCTTACCGCAACCACTACGGTGTTCTTGCGCGAGAGCAGCAGCGATATTCTGTTGAGTAACGCTTCTTGGTCGAGCGTGACCTCTGGCAGCAACACGAGGTCGGGGCAGGGGTTGCCAGGTTCTCCCGCAAGACACGCCGCCCCGGCGAGCCAGCCGGCATCTCGGCCCATGATCTCGACGAACGTTACGCTCTTGAGGTCGTAGACACTCGAGTCGCGTGCGATTTCGCGCATGCTTGTGGCGATGAACTTGGCGGCGCTGCCGTAGCCTGGCGTGTGATCGGTGCCCACGAGGTCATTGTCGATGGTCTTTGGGATGCCGATGAGCCGCACGTCGCTTCCGTGGGCCTCTCCCCAACGACCGAGCTTTTCTATGGTGTCCATGGAATCGTTGCCGCCGATGTAGAGTACCGTTCCGACGCGGGCCTCAGCAAACTTGGCAAAGGCATCCTCAAAGAAGGCCGGATCGTCCTCGGGATCGGGCAGCTTAAACCGGCAGCTCCCCAAAAAGCTCGCGGGCGTACGGCGCAACAGCTCGATGTCCATGGGGTCTCCGAGCGTGCGGTCCAAATGCACGATGCGCCCTGCCAAGAACCCCTCGATGCCGTATCGCATGCCCAATACATGGGCTCCCAGGTCGCGCGCGGTGTCAAACACGCCCGCCAAGCTTGCGTTTATTGCTGCCGTTGGACCGCCTGACTGTCCAACCAGCACATTGGTGTTCCACGCCATGATTGCTCCTCTCCGGTCTTGTCTCTACTCTATCACGCAGCGTTCTTTTGTGGCACGGCAAGCGATGGGGATACTCCCCTTTGCCTTAAGACAAAAGGGAGTATCCCCATCGCTTGCCACCAGGAGTGAACGGTGAGCAGTAACAATTGCCGTGCCGCGTGTGGCTGGGCAATGCCAGCCTTGGGCGACGGCGGCTAGGAGAATCTCACCCTAAAAGCTGACTCTCCTGTAACGACGTCGATGTCCTCCCGTTCGGACATAACATACGTTGGCTGGTAATAACCCCATGCGTGCGCCATTCGTCCAAAGAATTCGGCAATCTGCTCGTCGGTGCCCTGAAGCTCTATGCTCACGCTGCCATCCCACTCGTTTCGAACCCATCCGGTGCAACCGATCTTGTTTGCGACGTTGCGTGACGTCCATCGAAATCCGACTCCCTGTACCTCGCCCTCAAATCGCAGTCTCAGCCTGCGCAGCCCGTCTCCCATCACGCACCTCCGCGTCTCAATTTGTTTTGTGCCCATTTCATACTGGCACATTCGTGCGCGCCATGCGGGCGTGATGTTTTGTCTTGTTGCGTTTACAATGGGCTTGTACGTTTTCTCGAGACATCATGTTGTTGTATGTCACGCCAGTGGCAAATCATCCAAGGAGGATTCGTGGACTGCACCAGAAAAGCATTCGTGTCGATGCTCGCTACGGGATCGGCAATGTTCGTTGCGGGATGCTCTGCTTTTCAACCCGATGCAGGCGAACCCCAGGGAGATGCGCAAAGCGATAACAAGCCTGCCGAAGAGAAGGAAGAACCCCAAGAGCCCAAGGTGGACCTCAAGGAGTTCGAGAAGCTCGCAATAAACATGGATGCATGGCGCTATGACTCCGAAAACGATGTGTACTATCAGCTGGGGATTCCCTATTGCCTCAAGGCGGCCACCGACGAGTACGGCTCCATGGCCATCTTTGTTCCCGGCGCATACTTTACGGGTGAGGAGAATGGTCGCACCTACAAGTGCAAAGTCAACAAGGATGGGAAGGTCGCATCGTTTACTGCGGCGACTGCTCCTATTGCCATGCCCATCAACTCCGGCAACCTGAGCGCCCAGACAAGTCCCACCACGTATGAGTATGCCGGGCTCGAAAGTTACCTGTCCGCGGGCATAATCTACGTGTATGCGGGATTCCGTGGACGCAACGCGGGCTATGCCAGTGTCGGAGGGGGAGCGTATGCGGGGGGTGACCCCTGGCCGTTGGTGGACTTCAAGGCGGCGGTGCGGTGTCTGCGATACAATGCCGACGTCCTTCCCGGAAACATGGATCGCGTCTTCACCTTTGGGTTTAGCATGGGCGGAGGCATGAGTGCGCTCATGGGCGCGTCGGGCGACAGTCCGATCTTTGAGCCCTACCTTGAAGAGATAGGTGCGGCAACGCACGACGCGGAAGGAAAGTCTGTATCGGATGCCACCTATGGATCGGCATCGTGGTGTCCCGTCACGTCGTTCGATTCCGCTGACGCCTCATACGAATGGATGATGGGCCAATACTCCGACGAAGGGGTTCGCGCCGATGGTACATGGACAAGGCAGCTCTCGCGTGACCTTGCGGTTGCCTATGGCCACTACGTCAACGGCCTTGGCCTTAAGGGTTCGGAGGGGGAGGAGCTGACGCTCGACGAAACCTCCGGCGAGATCTTTGCGGACGGCTCATACTACAACTATTTGGTGGAGCTGGTACAAAACAGCGCAAACGCCTTCTTTGAGCATACGGAATTCCCCTACACGTATACGCCGCAGTACGCTCCCAATGCGAGTTTTCCTGGTGACCCGAGCCTCAAGAGCATCGGTGCAGGCGGTAGCGACGTAGAAAAGGCGACAGGGGATGCTTCTGCCCAGGCGGCGGGAGTTTCAAACGAGCGACAAGCTGGTTCGGAAGGCATGGCTCAAGTCAATTCAGTTGTGTACTCGACCCAAAACGATTATGTCAATGATCTGAATTCGGACGTTTGGTGGCTGACGTTCAACGAGACCAACGCAACGGTACGTGTCAGCGGCTTGGGATACTTTGTGCGGCGTCTAAAGAGTGCCGCCAAGGACGTGTGTGCCTTCGATGCCCTCGACCGATCGACGGTGGAAAACCAACTCTTTGGCGTTGACGACGCAGGATCGTTGCACTTCAGCAGCATGGTGCGTGACACACTCGACGCGGGTAGTGCCTCATACGCCAAGGATCCCAAGTACGAAGCAGCCTATCTACGTGCGTGGACCGAGGACCTGGAAGAGGTCGACGCTTTGGGCACAAACATGGAGAAACGCATGGGGATGTTTAACCCCCTGTATTTTCTTAACTCCACCTATGAGGGCGCGGGCACCTCAAAGGTTGCTGCTCATTGGCGCATAAACTCTGGCCTGTTCCAAACCGATACCTCGCTGTGTACCGAGGCAAACCTTGCCATAGCGCTCAGGCAGGCAGAGGGTGTTGCCGATGTCGAGTTTACCCCGGTTTGGGGCCAAGGCCACATGTTGGCTGAAGTCACGGGGTCGGCTGAGGGAAACTTGGTTGCTTGGATGCTGTCCTGCTGCGAAGAAAAAAGCTAATTAACTTACTTTTCTACTGAATACTTCACAAGGGTATACATAAAAAGCGCACAAAACCGTAGGCGTATGGTATAATCTTCCCGGTAGTCGGGAGGAGAACGCATGTATAGTGTTGGAGAGTTCATTGTCCATCCAGGTCAGGGAGTTTGTAAGGTAGAGGGAGTCGTTCAGGAGCCGATGGCCGTGTATCAGCTGATGCCCATAGGGCAGCGCCATCCTGTGCGGATTAGCTTTCCGCTCGCCAGTGCCGACAAGCTACGTCCCGTCCTTTCGCGTGACGAGGCGATCGAAATCATCGACCAGTATCCCACCATGCAAATCGACCCCTTTACGGGTAGGAGCAATGCGCTTGAGGAGGAGCACTTTAAGCAAAAGATTCGAACGGGGAGCTGCCTGGACTCGGTGCGTATTGTCAAGACCTTCCAAACGCGTATAGCCGAGACTCGCGCACGCAACAAGAAGCCTCCCGTGGTGTACGAGCGCATACTCAAGCAGGCGAGCCAACGTTCCCTTGAGGAGCTGGCCGTTGCCTTGGAGCTTACACCCGAAGACGTGCGTCTCTTGTTTGAGCAGCGCATCGACGAAGCACAAAACTGATTGTCCGTTCCGCCGGGGGCGTGCTGCCACCTCGCCGCTCTGTATACGGAGAAGGTCCAGCGTTTTGACGTCCCGTCATATTGATTACTTGGGAAGCGCCTAACGAACGGCATGTCGCGCATGCGTACATGCTATGCTGATTGTTCTATGTTTGGAGCGAGGAGAACGACAAAGGAGAAGTAATGGCCGCACACAACGAGGCTACACAAGACCGTGCGATCATCACCGTATTGGGCAGCGACCGTTCGGGCATCGTGGCGGCAGTTACCGGCGCGCTTGCGGAGCACGATGCAAATATCCTCGACATATCGCAAACCATACTGCAGGGAATCTTTACGATGACCATGCTTGTAGACCTTGGCTCGGCGCACATCGGATTCGCCGACTTGCAGCAGCAGCTGGCAGAGCTGTCGGATGAGCTTGGCGTGCAAATCAGCATGCAACGCGAAGAAGTATTTAAGTTCATGTACCGACTCTAACAGGGAAGGATTCGCAATGCCTCTACCACAGATTCGGGGTCGCATCTTGACCTGGCTTTCGGAGGGCGACACCTCCGCGCTTTCGCAGGTACTCGACAACTATCCCATGCCGTCCGAGGCAATGGGAATCCCCTCGCAGGCCCAGCAACTCTACGACGGCATGAACCACGTGGGTGCCATACCCACCGAGCTCTATGAGCGCTATGACGTGAAGCGTGGGTTGCGCAATGCCGACGGATCCGGCGTGCTCGTCGGCCTTACCACCATCTCGAGCGTGCATGGATACAACAAGAAGGGAGGACGTGTCGTCCCCGACAAGGGCGAGCTCACGCTGCGTGGATACAAGATGTCGGACTTGGTGGACGGCAGCTTCTCGCACAATCGGTTTGGTTACGAGGAAGTAGCGTACCTCTTGCTCTCGGGAGCATTGCCCAACCAAGCGCAACTTACCGACTTCCACGACCGCATCGCCATGCGTCGCCAGCTGCCTGACGGATACCTCTCGGCATTTCCGCGCACGACGCACAGCCATTCGATTATGAACGTACTCCAACGTGCGACGCTGTTGTTTTATGCGTTCGATCCCACGCCCGATGACATCTCTCCCGTGCACGAGATGGACGTTGCCATATCGCTTTTGGGGCGCTGGCCGCGGGTGGCTAGCGTTGCCCATGCCGCCTATACGGCGAGCCAAGAAGACCGTCGCGTGGTCATACCGCCCGCGCGTGAGGAGTACTCCATTGCCGAAAGCATCCTCGACGTGCTGCGTGGGGACGAGGGCTTTACCCGTGACGAGGCCTTGTTGCTCGACGTTATGCTCATGCTTCATGCCGAACATGGCGGCGGCAACAACTCGACGTTTGCAACCCGCGTGCTTTCATCGTCGGGTACCGATGCGTATTCGGCCTACTCGGCTGCTTTGGGTTCCCTCAAGGGTCCTAAGCACGGCGGTGCCAACTACAAGGCCGGCGAGATGATTGACGATATTGCCGCACACGTGCAGGATTGGGAGAGCGATGACGAGCTAGCCGCCTACCTCACGCGCATTCTTAAGCGCGAGGCCTTCGATCATACGGGCCTTCTGTATGGCTTGGGGCATGCGGTGTACACGATTACCGACCCGCGCGCCGAGATCGTCAAGCAATACGCTGGCAGGCTTGCCGACCAATGCGATCAGCGCGAGAAGTTCGAGCTCATCAAGCGCGTGGAACGACTCGGCCCCATGCTCATGCGTGACGTTCGCGGCATCACCAAGCCTATCTCAACCAACATCGACATGTATACTGGCTTTGTGTACAGCATGCTACGCATCCCCCAAGACCTCTTTACGCCCATCTTTGCGATAGCGCGTATGGCAGGCTGGGCCGCACATCGCATGGAGGAGCTCTACGGTGCCGCGCGCATCATTCGGCCCGCTTACAACTCTTGTATGGATGCGCGAGCCTACAAGACGCTCTCCAAGCGCGGCTAGGGGTACGTACATGCCGCCGATCCGCATCGTGTTCTGTGACATGGACGGAACGTTTTTGGCGTCCGACAAGTCCATTCCTTTGCTCAATGCACAATCCCTCGATTGGCTTGCCGATCGGGGGATTCCCTTTGTGCCGTGTACGGGCCGTCCCGTCTCGGCGGTCCCCGCAGAAGTGCGCGGCCACAGGGCCGTACGATATGTGATCGCCGCGAACGGTGCGGTGGTTGAAGACCTGCACGAGGGCAAGAGGATGCTCTCACGCGGTATCCAAAAAAGCCAGGTTCTTGATCTGTATGACCGTGTGAGTACATGGCCGCTTACCTTTGACGTGTTTGCCGACGGCGCGGTGTACTCAGAACGGCAGCGCTATGACTCCATGGGGAGCTTGGGCATAAACCCGGCGACGCTTGCAATGCTTCGCAGGGTGCGTGTCCCCGTCGACCTCACAGTCCCCCAAATCGTCACCAACGCGACGTGCATCGAGAAGCTCACGTGTTTCTTTGGCGACATGGGCGTGCGTGAGCGCCTTATGGCGGCAGCGAGTGACGTCGGAGGGTTTTGCTATGCAAGCGGAGACCCCAACGACGTCGAGCTCATGGCTCCGGGCGTCTCGAAGGGAACGGCCCTAGTTTGGCTGTGTGAACACTTGGGCATCGAGGTCTCGTCGTCCGTTGCATTTGGCGACGAACAGAACGATGTGAGCATGATGCGTGCGGCGGGCGTGGGCGTCGCGATGGAGAATGCACAATCCGAGGTGCGCGATGCAGCCGACCGCATTGCGCTAAGCAACGACGAAGCAGGCGTAGCCCTCTACCTCCAAAGCTGTCTGTAACGTCATTCGCCCCAGGCATAGTGGAACGGGGTTCCCGGGGAAGTTTGTTCCGCGGCACGGACTTGGAACACACTTCCCCGGGAACCCCGTTCCCGGACTTGGAACACACTTCCCCGGGAACCCCGTTCCACGTCCGGTCCGTCTGCCGCGGTTGCCACCCGCATTGTGTCGGATGTGAACAGCAACGGAGCACCTTGCAAACAAAAAAGCGGGCCTTCTTTTTCCGTGAAGAAGGCCCGCTGACATGTCGCTATAGCAGCAGTGCTAAACGTACGCGTACCAATCGTCCCTGGTGCCGTAGAAGATGTTCATGTCGAAGTACTCCATGCCGCCGTTGTGGTCCAAAACGCCCGTGCCCGAATACTGGAAGATGGTCGGCACGCTGCCCCAAGCACCCCACGGGTTTGAGGACTGCCATGGGTTCGCCTGATAGCCATGCGTATCATTGGAATCTGCGTATTGTGCGCCCCAAAGCGGGTACTCGGCTGCCACAGATGTCCAGTCGTAGGCATTGCAGTAGTTCTTGCTCGTATAGAGGAACGGTATGCCACCATAGAGCGACTGGAGATGGTCCATGAACTTTTTGCACCATGCGACGTCCATGCCGGTATCAAAGAGCTTGTTGCCTTGGCCCTCCCAGTCGAGGCATGCGATGGCAACGCCCTTGTAGTCCTTAATGGCGTCATAGAATGCCTCTGCCTCCTCGATGGGATCCTCACCGTTGGCGTAGTGGTAGAAGCCAAGGAGACGTCCGCTATCGAGCACCTCGTTCGCCCATTGCGTGTACCAGGGGTTGTAGCGCGTCGCGGGCTTGTCGGGTGTCGAAACGCCTTCCGTAGCCTTGATAATAAAGAAGTCGCCCTCGGTGTCGTAGATGTCGATGCCTCGCTGCCAACCAGAGATATCGACGCCGTTAAGCGTGTTACCGCGTTTCTTGTAGGGGCTATCCGTAGCTCCAGGGGCGTCGCTTCCCTTGGGCAGAATTACGAGCTGAATCGACTCCATGCGATACGAGAATCCCTCGGATCCTGCCATGTCTCCATTGCTAGCCCAATCGAGCCAGCCGAAGCGCTGTACGTGGCAGCGATACCAAATGTCGTAGTTGTCGGCGGCAGCTCCGGTGAGCTTGAACTGCACTGCCTCCAGGCGCTTGGATTCTCCCGTGGTACCGGAGACCTCGCCGTCGGCAACCCAGTCTTGCCAGCCATACGTCTGTACGTGAGTGCGGTACGAGATGCCGCCATCGACCCCGCTCAGAGTCGCCTTTATGCCCTCAAGGCGCTTGGACTCGCCGGTCGTGCCAGACGTCTGTCCGCTGGCAACCTCTTCGAGCCAGCCATAGGTTTGCACATGGGTCGAGAATCGAAGGGAAGGCGTTTCTTCACTCACGCCTACGGGGACGGGATCGCCCTTCTTGACCAGGCGAACCTCGATGGCCTCCACGCGCTTGGAAAGGCCGGTCGTACCCGCCTCGGCACCATTGCTAACCCAAGACTGCCAGCCATAGGTCTGCACATGAGCTCGATACCACACGTCGTGGGTTTTGGCTATGTCGCCGGTAAGGCGAATGGTCACCGATTCGAGGCGCTTGGACTCGCCGGTCGTGCCAGCTAACTCGCCATCAGCGACCTCGTCCAGCCAGCCGTATGTCTGTGCATGCGTGGCGTAGACCACCGAGCCGCTTGCGTTCTTGAGGCGAATCTTGATGCCTTCCAAGCGCTTGGACTCTCCACTCGTGCCGGCTTGTTCCCCGTCCTTAACCCAGTCTTGCCAGCCATAGGTCTGTACGTGGGTCTGATACTCGATGGAGGGGTCTCCGGCCATTGCCCCAAGCTCGGCTTCGTCAGCCGTCTCAGCCTGTGCCTTGATGGCATCTTGGTCGGCGGGCTGTTCCGAGTTCTCGGCGGTCTGTTCCGAGTTCTCGGCGGGCTGCTCGCCCTCAAAGGTAGCAAGCTCGTCATTCGTTCGAAGCTGATTGTCGCGCGATGTTACGCAGACCTGCATCTCGACGATGGGAGACTGAGCGGAACCAGATGCTTCTCCGGCATGTGCCCAGGCTAGCCAGCCACTTGTGGCCGTGCGCGTGCGATACCACAGCTCGTGGGTCTCGGCAACGGAGCCAGTGAGGCGTGCCTCTACGCCGTATATGCCCTCATTGCTCGCGGCAGAAAAGCCGTCGGAGAGCCAACTCTCGGCGACCTTGCCGTCTTTGGATACAGTGCGATATTCAACACCGCCGCTATATTGGTCCGAGGAAAAGATCATCTCGATCGAGTCGAGCGCTTGAGCGTTGTCTGACTGAGCCGAGAGGTCGCCCGCAGGGTTGAAGAAGCGCCAACCTTCTGCGTCACTGCCCCATGCACTGTTGCCGGTTGCGTGGGTGCGATACCATACCGCCGTTGCCTCGGATTGTTGTACGGCGGGCTCTGTGGGCGAGACGGCCTCGTCGCCCATTGCGATTGCGGGCAGTCCGGTGATACAGAGACACAAAGCCAGGATGATTACAAAAGGACGATAGTGTTTCGATCGCATTGTCTAACCCTTCGTTTTGGCTGCCAAGTGTTCATAATGGTAGACCATCGATATGGGCCGATGCGAAAGATTGCCCCAATTCCATCACCTTGCTATATGATGAACGCATACATATAGCGGTGCATATGAAGATTATGCAGATATATGGTATCTTACGTCGGTGCGACTGCCTACTGGTCGCCAGTGCGGCGCACGAGGTAAGTGTGGTGGACACGTCGGTTGCGCGCAAAGTCCTCGGGGATGGTCTGCTCCGTGATGTCCTCGATCTGGACCTTTGCTCGCGCGAGCTTCTCGGCATCGGGTTCGAAGGTGCGCAGGTTACAAGAAAAGACGCACGTTCCATTGCGAGTGAGCAGGCGCGACAAGCTGATGAGCAGCTCCGTGTGGTCTCGCTGAACGTCAAAGGAGCGTCCGCGCATGCGGCTCGAGTTCGAGAAGGTGGGCACGTCACAAAAGATGAGGTCCCATCGGTTACGCGAATGACGTTGCTCGCCAACCCAGCGAATGACGTCGGCCTGCACGTACTCGTGCTCGCGGCCCGCAAAGCCGTTACGCTCCATGTTGCGTCTGGCCCAGTCGAGCGACGGACGCGAAAGATCGACAGTTGTGGTGTGGATCATGCCTCCGTCCGCCGCATAACACGTGGCGGTGCCGGTGTAGGCAAACAAGTTGAGGAAACGCTTTGACCCTTTGGTCTTCTTGGCCATCTCGCGCAAGAGCGCACGTGTGTCACGATGGTCCAAAAAGATGCCGCAGTCCAGGCGTGTTGAGAAGTTCACCTCAAAGACGAGTCCGCCCTCGTCGATGAGGTGCGCGCCTGGGGGTAATGCCAGCCTCTGATCTTTCTTTGTGCGTCCGCCTTTGGAATAGGGCTTTGACGCTTCGGCGGCATACTGCGAGCCACCCTTGCCATGGCGTCGCACACGGACGAACACGTTGCGCGGGGGTACGTCCAACGTTGCCGAGGCGATAGCCAGCGCATCGAGTAGCCGACAGTGCGCGAGGGTGGGGTCGATGTCTTTGGGAGGAGCGTACTCAAAGACCTGGAGCCAGCGCCGGCCGTCTGCAAGCATCGTCTTTGGGTCGCAGCCTGCAAACAGGTCGATGGTGAGGGCATAGTCAGGAAGGTCGGCGTCGTATACGCGATAGCAACTCACGTACTCGCGCTTGGCCCAGCGGGCGCGCAGGCGTGCAACCTTCTTTAGTCGCGCGGCAAACTGGTCGCTGGCAGACACGAGGGGTGTAAGTTTTGTGCCGTTGGGCAGAGCGATGGCCTGTGGAGCCTCGACGGTCGGTTCGCCATAGGCACACAGCAGGGCCTCGTCGCGTCCGAGCTTGGTGCTAACGGTCTGCAAGGGCTCGCTTTTGAGCGCGAGTGTTGGCAAGCCGTCGCGCGAGAAGGTGACCGTTCGTGAGGGAGTGCTCCTTATCGCTTGTAGAAGGGAAGAGACGCGCTCCGACTGGCCGACGAAGTCATCCTGCGAGACGATGAGGTCGCAGGCAACGAGCGCGGGGTGTCCGAGCGTGGCGATGCCCTCGTTGGAGACGGCTTGAACGTCGGCATCGATGCCCGCGGTGCGCAACGCGCGCACAAACGCCGTCGAGCGTCCTCTAAGCGTTGCAAGCCGGATGTCGGGGTGCTCCACAAATTGCCCGCGCGCATACGACACGCATGATTGCCACGCGTCATCATCGTGTTGCAGCCAACCCGTAAAACCCCAGCGCGTGCGCAGCAGACCGGGCGCCTGTCTGGCTGCCATCGAAGCGGCTTCCACGAGCAGGATGCCCCTGTCGGCATGGGCGTCAAGCAACAAAGAGCCAGATGCGGCCTTGTGCCAGTTACCCAAAGTGAGCAGCGCGGCGGCATAATCCGCGCGCAGCCCACGCGTGTCTCGCTCATAGCCGCGCCTAAAGAGTGGCTCGCCTACGAGGTCGATGCCCACGGTGGCACGATTGCGCGATATGCGTACGACGATGCGCAGGTCGGGGGAGGCCGTATCGACGAGAGGTCGGGTGCCCCGGGCGCTGCGTATGCGGTCGACGATGGCATCCTTCGAGCGTAGCGCCACGAACTGCGTGGTACGAAGCTCGGCGTTCGTCCCCGAGGCATCTATTGCAATGCTTGTGGTCGAATCGATGTGGTCTTCCCAGTTCAGAGCCCGCAGCGACTCGTATAGCTCGTCGGAGGAACCGGCGCCCACGCGATCGAGCACCGCAACCACCCTCGAGGCAAGCCGTGACCACAAGCAAATCTCCAGGGCCTTCTTGTATGGGGCAACAAAAGCGACCTGTCCCTTGAGGGGCCGTACGGCCTGTGCGCCGAGGGCACGAAGCTCGTCGCCGAGGAGCTGCTCGAAACCCGACGGGCAGGTTGCAAAGAATTCCATGTGCGTCTCCTAGAAGGATTTGTGAGCGTTATGGGTGTCTCCATCATTGTGGCACAAACGAATTGGGTCTCTGCCAACCGCAGCACTGCCGCACAAACAACCCTCGAACCAAGTTGACCGTCCCCCATAAAACCTATGCCATCCACCTACCAGTAAGTACCGGCCAACAATCGGACTTTTACAATGTACCAAGGTATGGCAACTATGAGTTTGGAGGGCTGTTCCCATGGACAAACAGATTCAGGCCACGATCGACGAGTGGAAAGAGAAGGTAACCATCCCCGACCTCAAGGAGGAGCTTGATGCCCTCATCGCTGCTGATGACGAGGACAAGCTGTTCGACGCGTTTTATCGCAGCCTTGAGTTTGGTACCGCCGGTCTGCGTGGCACGCTGGGCGTTGGCACCAACCGTATGAACGAGTACGTGGTGGCCCAAGCAACCAAGGGTGTTGCCGACTACCTCAACGCGCACTACGAGAACCCCACGCTTGCGCTTGCCCGTGACTCGCGCCTCAAGGGCGAGGAGTTCCAGAAGGTGGCCGCAGGCGTTCTTGCCGCCAACGGCGTAAAGGTCTACGTGTATCCGCGCATCGAGCCGGTTCCCACCCTGTCCTTCGCGGTTCGTTACCTCGGCACTTCCGCCGGTATCGTCCTCACGGCCTCCCACAACCCCGCGCCGTACAATGGCTACAAGGTTTACAACGACAACGGTGGCCAGATTGCAAACGAGGCTGCTGACGAGATCAGCGCCACCATCGCCAAGGTCAACCCGTTTGACGTCGAGATCATGGACTTCGACGAGGCCATCGAGAAGGGTCTTGTCGTGTGGACGCCCGAGGAAGTTCTCGACAACTTCATCGCCGACGTCAAGAAGGTCTCCGTGCCAGGCTTCAAGGCCGGCGAGGACTACTCCGTCGTGTACACCCCGCTCAACGGCACCGGCATGGAGTGCGTAACCCGCATCCTCAAGGAGATTGGCGTCGACAAGGTCTCGACTGTACCCGAGCAGGAAAACCCCGATGGTCACTTCCCGACCTGCCAGTATCCCAACCCCGAGTTCCGCGAGGCCCTCGAGCTCGCTCTGAAGCTCGCCGACGAGGTCAAGCCCAAGCTCGTCGTAGCTACCGACCCCGATGCCGACCGTATGGGCACCGCCATTCCGCATGACGGTGAGTACGTGCTGATTTCTGGCAACGAGATGGGTGTCCTGCTCATGGACTGGCTGGCCCAGCAGGCCGAGAAGAACGGCGAGGACGTAAAGTCCAAGGTTGCCGTCACCACCATCGTTTCGTCCACGATGCCCGACGCGCTCGCCAAGGACTGGGGCTTCGAGGTCCGTCGCGTCCTCACCGGCTTCAAGTTCATCGGCGACCAGATCGATCAGCTCAAGGACGCAGGCGAGGAAGATCGCTACCTGGTGGGCTTCGAGGAGTCCTACGGCTATCTGGCCGGCACGCACGCTCGCGACAAGGACGCCATCGTCGCTACGATGCTCGCCGTCGAGATGGCTTCCGACTATGCCGCCCGTGGCATGGACCTCTACGATGCCATGGAGGCACTGTACAAGAAGTACGGCTACTACCTCAACGGCACCGTTAACGCCAGCTTCCCGGGTGCTGCCGGCGCCGACAAGATGGCCGCCCTCATGAAGAGCCTCCGCGAGGAGCCCCTCACCGAGATCGCTGGCTACAAGGTCGTTGGCATGACCGACTTTGGCACGGGCCCCGAGATGCCGCGTGTTGGTGGTCTGCAGAAGGAGGCCCCGCAGGTGCTGCCTGCTGCCAACGTCATCGAGTACCGTCTTGAGGACGACAACAAGGTCATCTTCCGTCCGTCCGGCACCGAGCCCAAGGTCAAGGCGTACCTGTTCTCTAAGGGTGCGACCCGCGCCGAGTCCGAGGCCGTTCGCGCCAAGCTGCAGGAAGCCGCCGAGGCCATCCTGTCGTAACTATCGGCACAAAAGAACCAGCAAAGCGCCGGTCTCGCATTGCGGGTCCGGCGCTTTTCTGCCTGCTGATACTCTGGCAAGCGTTTGGTGTCACACTGGGGCAAAGGCGGAGGGTATGTCCCCGTGCGCAGTTTCCGCAGCAGAGCGGGGGCGGGGGTTATGTGTCTGCGCGAGTTCCGCAGGCGAAGCCGAGGACTGTCCGAGCTCAGGCGCATAACCCCCGCCCCCGCCCCGGCGAGGACTGTTTGAGCACGGGGATATGGATATACCCTTGCACCCCTGCGACAGGGGGTCGGCGTTAGTCTGTGGTCTTATTCGACTTCGAACTACTGGAGCTGGAATCCGCTGTCGTGTCTTCGCTGTCGGTGGTCTTGCTGCTCTTGCTACTTTCGGAGGTGGTATCGCCGTTGCTGGTAGTGTCGGTATCGCTGCTCTTGGTTGTCTTGGAATCTGTCTTGCTCGAACTCTCGAGCTTCTCGAAGTCCTCTTCGGTTAAGGTGATGGAGTAGAACGTCTCGCTTGCGTCGGCGATGGTTGCTGCGCTCCAGGGATGATTGGAAACTGCGGTGGAGGTCGGGTCAAACACTGTTACCGATCCGTCTTCGTTGACGTTGACCACAAGGACCCAATGCGGCTCTTCGGTGATGGTGCCTTCCTTGAGCTCCGCGGCGACGAGCGTGTCACTGCTCAAGGTGAGCAGCAGCGTGTCCTCGGATACCTCTTGCGTTTCGGTCTTGAGTCCAAGTGATGCACCCAGCTTCGAGAACAGCTCTGGTTTGCTGCCCGAGCCCGTGTCCGTGTAGTTGCTCTTGCTTGCCTGCTGGGCGATTTCGGTTGGCGTGTTGTCGGTTTTACCTGTAAGTCCCATGTATGCCATGGCGAGCGTCGTGGGGCCAGACCCGGTGAGGGCGATGGGACCGTCACCGTATGTTACGGCGCCCCAGTGATAGTCCCAGTTGTAGAGTCGGGGGACTTCTCCTCGCTTTACCGATCCGTCGTACGGACGACTCGACTTGTCGGAGGCGGGGTAGCCTGCAACGAAGTCCACGGCATCAGGCTCGTCGAGCGCAAGGGAAAGCATGCGCTCGTCGTCGTACTTGTCGGCGTTTTCCGCAATTTGCGCAAGTTTTTGGGATTGATCGAGTGCTTCGGTGAAGCGGGATGTCATGGCGGCCGATACTCCTGCGGCGACACGGGCATCCTGCTCGTTCTTGGGCTTGGCCTCTTCGGTGGAGGGTTCTGACTTGGTGTTGTTGTGGCTTACGCAGCTGCTGATTCCGACGCCGATAACAATGACCACAATGAGGACGATTGCACCAAGCATGAGTACACGCGGATTGAGCAAAGCGGCAATGCTACCGCTTCCGGCTTCGCGGCGCACGCGGCGCGAATGGAGGGTATAGCCGGTGTCAGGACGCGTGAGTGTGCCGCGCCTGCTGGACGAATCGCCGCTACGAGATGTGCGCGAAGAAGTCCTACGCCTTTGCTGGTTGCTATTGGAACGCGATGAGCGCCTTGTACGTGTGCGCTGACCGCTTCTGGGTGCGTTGGCCATGATTTTGCCTTCCCGTAATGGATGCCTTCTGTCTAATACTATGGATTGTGTTCCCGCAATGCTAGGGATTATCGCCTACGGTGCAAAAAGAATCGGTTTTGGTGCTTGCTGGAGCGTTTCGCACGCAGGTACAGGCGTGTGTTTGACGCATAATCACTCCGAATAATTATCAATCGTATTCTTGTTTAGGTACTTTGATGATTTCCAGTCTGTTACGTTATAGGCTTCTTGTCATATAGCTTAACACGTAATAAGGAGGCTGATATGAGTGTGCGAAGCGATCGGCAGGACGCTGTGCGCGAAATTGTGCGCAGCAAGCCGATTCGAACGCAAAGCGAACTGGCGAAGGAGCTGAATCGTCGTGGGTTTACGTGTACTCAGACGACGGTGAGTCGCTATGTGGCAAAGATGGGGCTACAAAAACTGCCCGACGGCATGTACGTGCTCGCGGAAGATATCCATCTGCAACGCATCGTTTCGGAGTTTTTGATAGGGGTGGAAAGCGTAAACAATCTTGTGGTGATGAACACCCGACCAGACTCAGGGCCTGCTGTTGCGGCGGCCGTTGATGCGGCGCGCTTTGACAGCGTTCTGGGGTCGTTGTCGGGCAATAGCTTTGTTGTTTCGATTACGCGTACGAATGGCAACGCAGAGAGTATGTCGCGTCTTATCGCACGGTTGCGCGGAGTCGAATAGGGCAGGCGTTATTAAACGCTTGGGTATGGCATTTTCGGGTGGCCTAGAAGAGCACGGTGTGGAACCGCAGAGGTTCTACACCGTGCCGCCGTATCCGCCGGTACCTGTGCCAGTGCCAACGCCAGTGCCTGTTCCCGTTCCAGTTCCATATCCAAAAGCGTCGTAATCTTGGCCATATCCGGCAGCACCCGTTCCGGTGCCCGTGCCATATCCCGTTCCATAGCCCGTCGCATCGTAACCATTGGTGCCGTAGCCGTTGACACCGTAGTTATTCCACGTGTTCCAGTTATTCCAATTATTCCAGTTGTTCCAGTCGTTTCCGTAGGTAGTGCCAAAGTTGCTGGAGCCGTTTTCCTGCGAACTGATGGAAGGATCAGTGTTGGAGAACTGCCATTCGGAGTTGGGTTTATACTGCGGTTCCTGATCGGAGGAAGGCCATTCCATGCGGTCGGTGTTCTCGAGCATTGCATTTACGAAAGAAGCAAAGATGGGGCAGGCCGTGCCGTCAGGATGTGCTGCCGCACGGCCGATGTAGACCGGCTCGTCGGTACGATAGCCACACCAAATCGAGACCGAAAGCTGGGGTGTGTAGCCACAGAACCACAGGTCACGATACTCTTCTGTGGTACCCGTCTTGCCAGCAACCGGCTGATTGATGCTGAGCAAGCCCTGCATGGAGGCTGCGGTACCCTGCGGAGACGAGATGACCGTCTCCAAAACCGAAGTCTCGGCGCGTGCGATGGCAGGATCGATGACACGCTCCTCCTTGTTTTCGTGCTCGTAAACGATGTTGCCGTTTCGGTCCTCGATTCGAGTGATGGCAACGGAGTCGCGGTGGATTCCACCCGTAGCGAGCGTGGCATATGCCTCGGCCATCTGGACAGGAGGCACGCCATACGATCCAAGCGTGATGGAAAGGGTCGGCTCCAAAAGGTCGCCGTCGATGCCCATCTTTGTGGCATACTCCACGACCTTATCGGCGCCAATAGCTTCGGCGACCTGGACGTAGCCTGTGTTTGAGGAGACCGCCGTTGCATCTTGCAGGCTCAGCGGACCATAGTTGGTGTTCCCGTAGTTCTGCACCCTCCACGTGGGCAGAACCTGAAGCGGGGACTCGCAGTTGATGAGGATATTGGGGTTCATTCCCTCGCTCATGGCGGCAGCCAGCGTTATGGTCTTGAAGCTCGAACCGGGCTGACGGTTTGCCTGCGTCGCGAGGTTGAACTGGTCGACGTTGTAGTCGCGTCCGCCAACCATGGCTACGATGTTGCCCGTTTCGGGTTTGATAGCCACCAGCGCGGCTTCGAGCTGGTCGTTGCCGTACTCCTCGAGGCGAGCGGCTACCGCTGCCTCCGCCTTGGCCTGAGAGTCTGGCTCAAGCGTGGTGTAGACCTTCATGCCTCCTTGGAAGACCTGATCTTGGCTAAACGTGTCGAGCAGGAGCTGCTTGACGTAGTCGGTAAAGTAAGGATAGACGCCCTTTTCCTCCATGACCTTGCCCTGGTTGAGTGTGAGGGGCTCGGACTGGGCGGCGTCCTTCTCTTCCTTGGTGATGTCTCCAGCGGTGTACATACGCTCAAGTACCAGATTGCGTCGCGTGATGGCGGCCTCGGGGTTCTCGAAGGGGTCGTAGTAGGAGGGGGAGTTGGGAAGGCCGGTGAGCAGAGCTGCCTCTGCGAGGGTGAGGTTCTTTGCATCCTTGTTGAAATAGGTAATCGAGGCGGCTTGGATGCCGTATGCGGCGTGTCCGTAGTAGATGGTGTTGATGTACATCATGAGGATTTGGTCCTTGGAGTACTTCTTTTCCATCTGGATGGCAATGTAGGCCTCGCGGACCTTGCGCTTGAGCGTTTGCTCAAACTGCTCATTCGAAAGCACCGTGTTGCGGACGAGCTGCTGCGTAATGGTAGATGCGCCTTCCGAACCACCGGTGAACTGCACGAGCACGGCGCGGGCAATGCCCTGCGGGTCGATGCCGTTGTGCTGATAAAAGCGGATGTCCTCCGTGTCGACTGTTCCCATGAGGACGTAGGGTGACACTTCGTCCTTGCTCACGGTGCGGCGATTCTGGAGGTAGTACTCTGCGATTACGTTGTTGTCGGCGTCGTACACGGAAGTCGGCTCGGCGACGAGGTAGGCATCGGCCGACTCGTAGTCGGGAAGGTTGAGCAGCCAAGAATTGACCAGCGCGCCCGCCGAGATGGCAAGGGCGATGGCTAGCAGGGCGATGAATCCCAATACGCCAGCGAAACCAAAACCAATGATATGGGTACGAGAGTGCTTGCGTGCTTTGCGTGTACGAGCTCCCATGGGGTTCCTCCTTTTTACAGTGCGCACCATTATACATGCACTCAGTTGGTTCGAACGGCCACATCGCTTCCTCTACATTGTAAAGATAGTGCTTGCAGATTTCTGTAAACATCATCTAGTCCGGGATTTAAGCGATGGTAACCCCATCGCTTGCCCTGGCCGCATGCCACCACGCATTTTAGACAGCCTGCTGCAGGGAGTGATCAGGCCATGCGCGCCACGCTGGCCAGTAAAGGTATCTGCCGGCACCAAGAACGACGGCATGTGATATCCTAGCCCCTTGCACGCGTTTTCGACTTTTGGGAGGGCAGAGCGTTGCTGCCAGTAGACGAACAGCTCATAGTTATAACCTCGGGTACCATGCAGATCGTGCCGCTCGATGAGCTCAAGAAGAAGCTCGAGAAGGGCGAGCCGCTCAACATCAAGCTTGGCGTGGACCCCACAAGCCCCGATCTCCACTTGGGACATGCCGTTCCCCTGCGCAAGATGCGCCAGTTTCAGGACCTGGGACATCAGGTTACGTTGATTATCGGTAACGGAACTGCTCTTATCGGTGATCCCTCTGGGCGAGACAGCACCCGCCCGCCCCTCACCGAGGAGCAGGTCGAGGCCAATGCAAAGACCTACGTCGAGCAAGCCGTCAAAGTGCTCGATCCCCAAAAGACCACGATCGTTCACAACGGCGACTGGCTCAAGCCGCTCGATCTGCAAAAGATGCTGCACCTCATGGCACAGTTCAATGTGGCACGCATCCTTGAGCGCGAGGACTTCCACAATCGCTACGTTGGTCAGCAGTCGATTGCCCTCCACGAGTTCATTTATCCCGTTTTGCAGGCGTATGACTCCGTGGTCATTGACGCGGACGTCGAGATGGGCGGTAACGACCAGATCTTTAACCTCCTCGCAGGTCGTGACCTCATGCGCGCCGAGGGCATGGAGCCGCAAGTGGCTCTTACTATGCCGCTGCTCGTGGGCTTGGACGGGCACAAGAAGATGAGCAAGAGCTACGGAAATTACGTCGGCCTCACTGACGCGCCCAACGACATGTACGGAAAGCTCATGTCCATCGCCGACGAGATCGTGCCCATGTATTTCCGTCTGTGTTCGACGCTTTCCATCGAAGAGATCGATGCGATTGAGGCGGAGTTCAAGGCCGGGAAGGCCGACCCATACGCGCGCAAGCGCGAGCTCGCACGCAACATCGTCGACCTGTACCACGGTGAGGGCGCGGGCGATGCTGCCCAGGCAGCCTTTGACGCGCAGTTCAAGCGTGCCGAGATTCCCGACGACGTGCCCGAGTTCGCTGTTGCCGACGTCGTTGTTACCAACGATCAGGGTTTGGTGTACCTTGCCAAGCTCATGGCCGACCTCAAGCTTGCCGCTTCGGTGGGCGAGGCTCGTCGCTTCATTGACGGCGGTGGCGTAAAGATCAACGGTGAGGCAGTTGCCGCCAAGTCTTACAACATGGCCCCCGAGCTGTTTGTGGCCGGCACGGTAATTCAGCACGGAAAGCGCAAATTCGCACGCTTGGTTTAGCGAGACAAGAAAAGGCACCAGGCGTGTGGTCTTGTGGCAAGACGGCATGTCTTGCTATTTCCTAAGGGGAGGCTCATGAAGAGGAGAGTCCCGGAGCTTTTGGCGCCAGCTGGCGGCCCCGCAGAGTTCAATGCGGCGCTCGCGGCGGGCGCCGATGCCATATACTGCGGGTATGGAAAGACGTTTAACGCGCGTCGCGGGGCCCAGAGCTTTACGTCAGAGACATTTGGCGAGGCGTGTCGTCTGGCACACCTCGCCGGCGCCCGAGTCTATGTGACCGTAAACGTCGCCATTCGAGATGACGAGTTACCCACGGTGCTCGGCCTTGTTCGCCGGGCATGGCTCTTGGGGGCGGACGCGTTCATCATTCAGGACTGGGGTCTTCTTCATGAGGTTCATTCGCTGTGGCCGCACATTGAGTGTCACGTGTCGACTCAGGCAAATGTGCACGATGCGCGTGGTACCGCGTGGTGTAAGGGCTTGGGGGCCACTCGTGTTACGCTTTCGCGAGAGCTGTCGCTTCCCGAGATCGCACGCATCGCGCAGGAGGGCGTCGACCTGGAGTGCTTTTGCCACGGGGCCATTTGCTTTTGCTATTCGGGCATATGCAAGATGAGTTCCTGCGCGGGCAATCGATCCGCAAATCGGGGTGCGTGCGCACAGCCGTGCCGGCTTCCCTATGATCTGGTGGACGAGAAGGGCGTTGTGATTTCGGATCCCGAGCGTGGACGTCCGCTGTGCCCCAAAGACTTCTATGCGTTCGAGGACCTCGAATCGATGCGGGAGGCGGGCGTTGCATCTCTTAAGGTGGAAGGACGTCTTAAGGGTCCAGACTATATTTGTTCCGTTATTGGGACGTATCGTCGGCAGCTTGATGACCTAGCGTTGGGACGCGACGTCTCTTCCGATGAGCTTGACGCTCGTCGCACAAGTCTTAAGCGTGCGTTCAACCGCGACTTTACCAACGCGTACCTCATGGGGAACTCGGGCGACGAGCTCATGAGTTACGAGCGCTCCAACAATCGGGGAGAGCTTGTGGGCGAGGTCGTTGACGCGCGTTCGTTTGGCAGCATGAAGGTGAGACGTGGTGGAGGCCGTGGCGGACGTGACCGCCTGCGTACGGTGACGATGGCTGAGGTTGACGTTCGGCTCAACAAGCCCGTGGGCAAGGGAGATCTGCTTGAGTTGCGTCCCGTGTCCGATCCCAGCCAGTTCATTACTGCGCACGCGGCAGATGACGCGCGGGCTGGTGATGTCATCGCGTGCCGGACGCCGAGGGTCGTCGAGCGCGGGTCGCTCGTGAGGGTTATCCGGAGCCAGATGGCAATGGAGGAGGGCGCACGTACCGCTCAGATGGAGATCCCCCGTAAGCGTCCGGTGCATGTGAGGGTTCGCGCTCGCCTTGGTGAGCCGTTTGAGGTGGTTCTCTCCACGGAGGATGGGGCAGCGTGTGGTCGGGCATCGGGATTCGTGGTGGAGCCCGCGCGCACGCGAGCCGTGACCAAGGATGACCTCGTGGCGCATGTCGGTCGCATGGGTGGCACGACGTTTGAGCCAACAGCGTTTGAGGTCGAGCTCGACGAGGGGTGTGGCATGAGCTTCTCGGCGGTTCATCGCGTTCGATCACGGGCATGCGAGGCGTTGGAGCAGGCTCTGCTTGAACCGTATGATCGAGTGCTAGATGGGGTGCCGTCGCGTGATGTCTTGCGCGAGCAATTGGGACTTACGGATGGTGCTGACGTCAACGTTGAGGTGTGCGCATTGGTGGCCGATGCAGAGTCGGCGCATGTCGCTCGTGCGGCAGGCGCTACCAGAATTTACGCGACGGCAGACAGCCTGCAGGAGGGTGGTTGGCCCGAGGAAACCATTCCTCTACTCGACGAGGTCTGTCGGGAATGTGACCATGAGCGACTTGACCCATGGGTTCGCGAGGGCTTGCCGGTTGCAGTTGGCAACGTGTCGGAGTTGGCGCTCGCGCACGAGCGTGGTGCATTGGCGGAGTTGCGCGGCTGCATTCCCGTCCATAACATTGCCTGCCTGCACGCTCTCGTCGGAGCAGGCGCACGTGGGGCATGGCTTTCGTCCGAGCTCTCGCTTCCCGAGATTCAGACGCTCGCAAAAGATTCGCCTGTTCCGCTGGGCGTCATGGCAATCGGTCGGGTACGTGCCATGACAAGCGAACACTGCGTGCTTCAGGTGGCAAACCGCTGTGTAGATGATTGCGAACGGTGTGCGCTTCGGCAAAGGCGCCTGTTCTTGCAAAACGGCGCAGGCGATCGTTTACCCGTACGTACCGACACTCACGGTCGTTCGCGAATCTACGCAGCTCAAGAGACTGATGCTGCTCCCGAGATACCACAACTCATCGAAGCGGGCGTTCGGTGGTTTGGCGCAGACTGCACCCTGATGTCGGCAAACGAAACCAAACGGGCTGTCGAGCGTCTGGTGGCGGCTGTGAACGCGGCGCAAGAAGCTCGTCGTTCCCTCGAACGGCGTGCGGGAACCACGCCAGGCCATCTTTTGGAGCCCATCGCGTAAGGCGTTTGCATGCGGGCGCATTCTCTTCCGCGTGTCTGCCAGGCAGCGTATACAATGGTGGGGTACTGGGTATAAGGTTCTGGTATGTCAAGAGTTCAAGGAGGGACCTCCCATGGATACAAACAACGCCGAGACGATCAACCGCGAGTTGCTCGAGGCAACGCTCAACGTTATTCGCCAGAGCCTCCAGGCCGATGGCGGTGACGTCGCGCTGGTGGACGTGGATGACGAGACGGGTACGGTCACGCTCGAAATGCAGGGTGCCTGCGCGGGGTGTCCGCTTTCGTCGTTCGACATGAGCGAAGGCATCGAGCGGATTCTGCGCGATCACGTTCCGGGTGTCAAGCGTGTTGCCCCGGCAGTGTTTTAGGAGGCCCTAGTATGAAAGGCATTATCTTGGCGGGGGGTTCGGGTACGCGTCTGTATCCCCTGACCACCGTTACCAGTAAGCAGCTCCTGCCGGTTTACGACAAGCCAATGGTGTATTATCCGCTCTCCACGCTCATGCTGGCGGGTATACGCGACATTCTTCTTATTAGCACGCCTACCGATCTGCCTAACTTCAAGAGGCTTCTTGGTGACGGTTCGGACTTTGGCGTGAGCATTTCGTATGCTGAGCAGCCCGAACCCGACGGACTGGCCCGGGCGTTCTATTGGGGAAGGGAGTTCGTGGGCAACGATCCCTGCGCCATGGTGCTGGGTGACAATATCTTTTACGGCAGCGGTCTTTCCAAACGCCTGCACGCGGCCGTCGACGCCGCCGAGAATGGCCGGGCCACGGTGTTTGGTTACCACGTGGAAGATCCCGAGCGGTTTGGCGTGGTGGAGTTCGACGCGAACTTCAATGCCATCTCCATCGAAGAGAAGCCCGCTCAACCAAAATCCAATTATGCAGTAACGGGCCTTTACTTCTATCCCGCGAACGTGGTGTCCGAAGCAGCACAGGTAGTGCCCTCGGCGCGTGGCGAGTACGAGATCACGGACCTCAACAAGCGCTATCTGGATCGCGGAGAGCTCGAGGTCATTACGCTCGGTCGCGGTTTTGCATGGCTCGATACCGGTACGATGGAAAGCCTGTATGAGGCGTCTCAGTTCGTGCGCACCATCGAACGAGCACAGGACATGCTCGTGAGCGTACCCGAGGAGATTGCTTACGAAAACGGATGGATCAGCAGAGAAACGCTTGCCGAATGCGCGGATCGCTACGGCAAGAGCGATTATGGCGCGCACCTGCGTCATGTGGCAGAAGGACATATTGTTCCTAGCTAAGTAGTTGATCCAAGGGGGTTGCTATGAGTCGTGGTAAGCGCGGTTCCATCGTAGCCGCAGTTGCGCTCCTTGCGGTTTTGATTGCGGGATTCGCGGGATACTCTGTGCTCAGGACGAAGGTTGACCCGAGCGAGACGACAATCGAGCAGCCCAAATCTAGCGCTGAGGTCTCGGAGGAGGAGCAAAAGCCGCTCCTCCTCGCGGATTTTGATGCTACGGTATACACAGAGTCAGGCGACCCCATCACCCTCAGCCAAATTGCGAATGGCCGACCGCTCGTCGTGAACCTTTGGGCAACATGGTGTCCTTACTGCGTGCAAGAGATGCCTGACTTCGCTGAGGCCATGGCAAGAGAGGGCGACAAGGTTTCGTTTGCGTTTATCGATGTGACTGACGGAAAGCGCGAGACGAAGGAGGGCGCCACGGAGTGGTTGGCCGAAAACGGGTTCGAGGGTCTGCCTGTCTACTTCGATGAGGACCTGGCCGCGGCGAGGGCGTTTGGAGCTCGCTCACTGCCCACCAGTGTGTTTGTCTCCAGCGAGGGCGAAATTCTGGGTATCAGGACGGGTGTCGTGAATGCCGAGCTCCTGCAAGATGTGCTCAGCGTGATGGTATGAGCATGGAATACCTAGTTACGTTCCTAGAGGGAGTCGTGACGTTCGTTTCTCCCTGTCTGCTTCCTATGATTCCTCTGTATTTGGCCTACTTTGCTGGCGGTTCTGCCAAGGATGCGGGTGAGGGTTTGGCCCATACCCTTGCGTGCGCCCTCTGCTTCGTTTTGGGCTTTGGTATGCTGTTTACCCTGCTGGGCGCGGGTGCCGGCACGTTGGGTGCGGTGCTTCTTGGGTATAAGCGCGTGCTCGACATCGTTTGCGGGTTGTTTGTGATCGCGCTGGGACTCGGCTATGTGGGAATCTTGAGGCTGCCGGCGGTATCGCGCAGAAAATTGGCCGCACGAGCGCGCGTGATGCCGCGCACGCCCGCGAAGGCTTTTGTCTTTGGTGTGGTGTTTGCCGTTGGTTGGACGCCCTGCGTCGGCACGTTCTTGGCTTCTGCCTTGAGTCTTGCGGCGACTTCGGCGAATGCTGTGAGGGGAGTATTGCTCCTTATTTGCTATTCGGCTGGCCTTGGCATTCCCTTTGTGGCATCTGCCCTGCTTGTCGATCAGCTTGAGGGTGCGATCGGCTGGGTAAAGAGCCACTATCGGTTGGTGGAACAGGTGAGTGGATGGATGCTGGTTGCCGTGGGCGTGCTGATGGCAAGCGGCCTCATGGGAACACTTCTCAATTCGCTTACATAGCCGCATCCGCGGCAGGTGGCGGGAGTATCCCCATCGTTTGCCTTCGGGAGTGAATAGTAACGCGCGATGAACTCGCACGTGCGCTAGCGGCAGGTGCGCGCCCTCTACTGTGCCGCTACGTGCTACCATAAAGACTGTTGAGGACAAGGACGTGGAGAGGCACACAATGCGCGCATTGATTACTGGGGCGAACGGGCAATTGGGAAAAGCGCTGCGAGACCAGATTCCCGCAGAGACGCAGGTCGATTGGGTCGATCTCCCCGATTTGGACATCTCGAAGGCGACCGACGTCGAAGCGTGGTTCTTGGCGCACTGCCCATATGATCTGGTTATCAACTGCGCGGCGTTCACAAACGTAGATGGGTGCGAGGCGGACTTTGCTGCCGCTTTTGCGGCAAATGCTCTGGGCCCCATGAATCTTGCGCGCGCCTGTGCCTCCTGTGGTGCGACGCTCGTGCATGTGTCCACCGACTACGTTTTTCCGGGAACAGAACCTGGCGCTCGCGTCGAGTCGGACGTTCCGGCGCCCATCTCGGCGTATGGCCGCAGCAAGCTGGCAGGGGAGGGGCTCGCGCTCTCCGCGAATCCTCGCACTCACGTGGTACGTACCGCCTGGCTGTACGGCGATGGCAAGAACTTCGTGCGTACGATGCTTTCCGTCGCCCAGACACACGACGAGGTGACCGTCGTCGATGACCAGCTTGGAAATCCCACGTCGGCGGCAGACTTGGCGCACGAAATCGTGAGAATCGCGGCTACGACCGACTACGGCGTGTGGCATTGCACCAACGAGGGTACCTGCTCGTGGGCAGACTTTACCGAGGCCATCTACAAGATCTCGGGAATCGATTGCCATGTAAGGCGGTGTAGCTCGGCCGACTGGAAGCGCATGAACCCCCAGAGCGCGGATCGACCGGCTTTTAGCTCGCTGGAGAATGCCAAGCTCAAGGCCACCATCGGCAACGAGATGCGTCCTTGGCGAGAGGCGCTGGAAGAGTATCTCTGTGACAAGTGAATTAGTTGAGTTACGCCATCGTCTTCGTGCGACAAGAAGCCGCATGCGCCGGCGCGAAGCGTCGATTATGTCAATGTTGGACGTCCGCGCTTGGAGTCGTCGGACGTTCGTATAGACTTGTGAAGGCAAAACGCAAGCAAGCTAGGAGTGGTTATGGCAACATATCTTGTAACCGGCGGCGCTGGGTTCATTGGCTCGAACTTCGTTCTCTACATGCTGCGCAAGCACGAGGACGTGCGCATCGTCAACCTTGACGCCCTCACTTACGCCGGCAATTTGGAGAACCTACGTGACGTCGAGAATGACCCGCGTTATACCTTTGTTCACGCCGACATCCGTGATGCCGATGCCGTTGCCAAGGTGCTTGCCGAGCACGATCCAGACTACGTCATCAACTTCGCAGCCGAAAGCCATGTGGACCGCTCCATCAAGAATCCCGGTGTCTTTGCCGACACCAACGTCATGGGTACGGTCAACATGCTCAACTGCTGCCGCGCCGCTTGGGATGACGGCAAGGGTGGCTTCGGTGCACATCGCTACTTGCAAGTGGGAACCGACGAGGTATACGGCACGCTCGCAATCCCAGAGGCACTCAACGAGGATGGCAGCCCGGCTGATCCCGAGCACACCGACTACTTCCGCGAGGACACGCCACTCTCGCCCCACAGCCCCTACAGCGCCTCGAAGACGTCGGCCGACCTGTTCGTGAAGGCCTATCACGACACCTACGGTTTCCCTGCCGTCATTACGCGCTGCTCAAACAACTACGGGCCATACCAGTTCCCCGAGAAGCTCATCCCCCTTATGATCAACAACGCCCTGCACCACAAGGCGCTGCCCGTCTACGGTGACGGCCTCAACGTACGTGACTGGCTCTATGTGGACGACCACTGCAAGGCTATCGACATGGTTGCGCGCGAGGGCAGGCTTGGCGAGGTGTACAACGTGGGCGGCCACAACGAGCGCGCCAACATCTGTAAACGAGGACCTTATCACCTACGTGCAGGATCGTGCGGGCCACGACCGCCGCTACGGCATGGCACCCGACAAGATAAAGGCCGAGCTGGGTTGGTATCCCGAGACCCCCTACGAGGAGGGCATCGTCAAGACTATCCGTTGGTACCTCGACAACCCCGAGTGGGTCGAACGCGTGACGAGTGGTGCGTACCAGGAGTACTATGAGAAGATGTATTCGGGACGATAGAAGTCAAGCATGGGAGCCAGGCATTATTCCAAAGATGTTGGGGAGCGCCGTACTCTAGCGTTCGACGGTCCATTGGTGCCGGTTGCTGTTGCAACTGTCTGTGCTCTGCTGCTTGAAGGCCTGTATCTTTATAGCGAGCGACCCGCTGTAAGGGTCTTGTTGATGTGCGCCCTGGGATGCGTCTTGGTGGTAGGAATCGTAGTGATTCGTGCGCTTTTTGGCAAGAATGACGACTCCCATCTGTTTGCACACCGCGTCTATCCCGTTTTGTTTGTGGTGCTGGGGCTTGTTGTCTTGTTCTTTTCACCACCGCGAACCGTGCCGGACGAGGACTATCATTATCTAAAATCGTATTCGTACGCAAACCTGCTTGTGCCGGGAATGGGAACGACCGATATGCGCGAGGAAGATCGTGCCTTTATCGAGACGCCCGATTTATATAACAGATCGTATTTTAACGATTATTGGGGAAAGGTGGACGGCTGGTCCCTCTTTGCGACCCATGACGGTACGGTGACCATTCAGCCGAGCGAAGACGAAGCGACTCGCTATGGGGATTTCCAGGTGTTAGACATAGGTATGGATACTCCCCAAACAAAGATTGCCTCTGGACTCGGAATATTCCTCGGCCGATTACTGGGTCTGAGCGGTATCGCGGTGTTCTATTTGGGAAGATTGTTCAATTTCGCATTTTGTGCAGCGCTTATTATTCTCGCAGTTCGCCTGACGCCTATAGGCAAGTCTGTCTTTATAGCGGTATCCATGCTGCCCATGACGCTTTTTTTGTTGGCCTCCTATTCGTACGATGCGGGGGTCATCGGCTTTTCCTTTCTTTTGATTTCCCTGTTATTACGTATGATGCATGGTGCGGAGACGATTGCGCCTCGTTTGATGATTGCGAGTGTCGTGGTGGCCATGCTCGTAGCGCCTGGCAAGCTCATCTATACGCTAATGGCGCTTCTCTGCCTGTTTGTGCCGAACGCCCGGTTTTCCTCGCGCAAACAGGCCGTTATATGGAAGTTCTGTATGTTGTGTCTGCCAATCGTCGCGGTTTTTGCATCTCGATTTGCAAAGATCGTCTCAATGTCCGGAATCAACCCGTCGTCACAGACTGGACAGACGCGTAGGGGTGCTGGGTATTACTTTACGCTCTCTGATGCGATTGCAGATCCTGGCGGCATGATCCAAAAGTACCTGCGCACGATATATCTTCGTGGTGACTTTTACCTCACGAGCATGTTGGGTGGAATGCCGGGATGGTTTGAGGCGGGTATCGAGATGCCGTGGTGGCAGGTGTGCATATGGGTAATGGTGTTGGCAGTGAGTGCCATGCAGTCAACGGATGATGGCCAGATTCTTCGATTGCGATACCGCGTTGGAATGGCGCTGGTTGGCATCGGTGGGTTTGCCCTTGCCGTGCTCTCGCTGCTCTTTGCTTGGTCGTTTGTGACTGATAAGGTCATCGAAGGAGTTCAGGGTCGCTATTTTCTACCGTTTTTGCCGTGTGTGCTCTTTGCGCTTCGTGGCAAAACCCTGCGGTTTGATGCGCAAGCGATCCCCGTGCTGCTCGTGGCAATCTGTGGCTTGAGCTGCCTCAATTTGATGCAGCTTTATTATGCGGCAATTGGCGGCGTACCTCTTTAAGTGGCATCGCCCGTATATGTGTCTGTTCGCCGGATTCGCCAACGACAAACAAATCTCGTCACTCGTCCGTAGTCGGGGCCTTCCGCGGGCCTCGTAGCCGACCGACGAGCCGCATGACCAGCGAGTCTCTGGCAATGAAAAGCACGATGGCATAGATTCCCAAAGATGCGATACCAGTGATTGCGAACCCGATGAGCGAGTCCCCAAAGGAACGGTGCAAGAGGGTGCAGACTACTGCCATGGCGCACATCCCTATGATTGTTGCTGCGAAGACCCGGACTTGCGAGGCGACGAGCCTTCGAAGGTCTATGAAGGGGCGTGCAAAGAATGTTGTAACGCCGAGCACGGAAAACTCGGCAACCGCAGTGGCGAATGCTGCCCCAACGGGGCCGTAGATAGGTATGACAACGAGGTTCAGGGCAAGGTTAACGACTGCCCCCAAGATGGTGGAGGCGAGGACGTAACGTTCCTGCAGGTTGGGAAGCAGGACGGAGTTCACCATGAAGGCAGCAAACACGGCTGGCGCTAAGGCAACGCAGAGCACGCGGAGTGAGTCGACAGATTCCACGAACCCCGGTCCACCAAAGAGGAGCACGGCAGGATCTGCCAACAAGAAGAGAAGCAAAATGCACGGCAAGACCACGATGATGAGGCTGTGCACGATGGACCTAATAAGCGAAACGTAATCGTCTGAACGTCCGCTCGCAAGGTACAACGACAGCCGTGGCAAAGAGACCATCGCCAGCGCATTGAGAAATTGCTTGACTCCAGTGTAGAGCTTTACGGCAAGGCCATAGATTCCCACGTCATGGTCCCCACGGATAACGTTGAGGATGGTGACGTCGAGATTTATGTAGATCGACGTCGCGATGGTATTGCCAAAGAGCACGAGCATGGGAATGAGATGCCGCTTGGCGTCGAAGTTCCACACGAGGCGAATACGTGCGTGCCTGCGGGAGCGAACGAAGTTAAAGACGTTCGCACCGACGTTGGAAAGCACGATGATTGCGGCGTACACGATGTAGTCCGACTGCTGCTTCACGAGTGCAAAGAGCAGGACGGCAGAAACGACCTGCACCACGAGAGTTCGAGCGGTGATGTAGCCAAAGTCCTCGCTCAGCGCGTAGAGCCACTCAACGCCGATGGTCGTGCCGATAATGGTGAGCGACTGGATGGCAAGCAGCGCTGCGTATCCCTGCAGGTGTGGCCAGGCGACGACTAGTGCTGCGAGCAGCGTATACGAAATGACGGTCGAGCACAGATTGATGGTAAAGACCTCGGAAGAAAACCGATCGAGCTCTTCTTGGTCTTCGCGTACGCGAGCCCCCTCGCGAGTGGCGTAGTTCGTGATGCCCAGTCCGGCTACAAGAAGGAAATACGAGACAAGCGAGACCGAAAAGTCGACCTTCCCCAAGTTATCCGCAAGCAGCACGCGCGATGCATACGGATAGGTAATGAGTGGAAAGAGCACCGTACTCAGGGTACGGAGCCCACTGTAGAGTGCGTTCTTTGCTACCGACTTAGCCATGGCTAGAGTATACCCTTTTGTGGGCTATACTTGTGGTCGTTTGAGCAGTCCTCATGCAACTCTTTGATGCGGGATCGGTGGTCGGTAAGATGGGCGTATACACGGTGATATTTGCGGGCGGCGTGGGCCGACGCATGGGTGGCAGTGCACGACCGAAGCAGTTCTTGGAACTCGGCGGACGGCCCATCATTGACTACACGATTGCGCATTTCGCCGAACACCCGCAGATGACGGGTATGGTGGTGGTCTGTCTTGAGGACTGGATACCCTATCTAAAGACCGTGCTCGCGCGACGTCATTATGGCATCCCCATCGACGTGGTCCCCGGTGGGTCGACTGGCCAAGAATCGATTTTCCGTGGTCTTGATCACCTACATCACACGGTTCAGGATACCGATGCCATCGTGCTCGTCCACGACGGGGTCCGACCGCTCATCGACGAGGAGACCATCACCAAATGCATCGACTCCGTACGGGCGCGCGGATGTACGGCGACGATTGCGCCGGCGATCGAGACGATCTTTGTGGAAGGACCGCACGACTCCGTGAGCCAAATCATTCCTCGGGCAAGCGTCGGGCTTGCTCGCGCCCCACAGGCCTTCTCGCTTCAGGAGCTCTACGAGGCACATCTGCGGGCTCAAAAGGAAGGTCTGGGTGAGTTTATCGACTCGGTAACCCTCATGAGCTACTTTGGTCACAAGATTTATACGGTGCAGGGACCGGTCGAAAACATAAAGGTTACGACGCCGATGGACTACTATGCATTCAAGGGCTACATGGAGGCGCGCGACCAGCGGATGCTTTGGTTACATAAGGCCTAGGCTTAGGTTCGAAAGGTTATGTTTGATGGTTGCTGTGTACAACAAAGACGTCGAGTCTCTCGCCGCAGACGAGCGCATTCCGTGGGATAGCTTTCAAGACAAACGGGTTCTCGTTACGGGCGCAACGGGCCTTGTGGGTGGGTTGTGTGCTCGGACCTTGGCCTATCGGGTTGGCCATCACGATGCCGGAATTCAAGTGATACTACCCGTTCGAGACTTGGAGGTCGCGCGAAAGAAGTTTTCAGGATGTGCAAACGCTGACTTTGTCCACTGGGACGCAACACAAGACAGCGCTCTGCTGCCCGAATGCGACTACATTATTCATTGTGCATGCCCCACCGACAGTGCCTTCATGGTCGAGCATCCTGTCCAGACCATTGATGCCATTGTCACCGGGACGCGCTCGATGCTCGAGTTGGCTCGTCGTTGCAGCGCCCGCATGTGCTACGTGTCGTCCATGGAGGTGTATGGGTCTGGATCCGATGAGACTCTTGACGAACAGTGCGGAGGAAGACTCGACGCGATGAACGTGCGGAGTAGTTATCCGCAGGCGAAGCAGCTGGCCGAGACGTTGTGCGCGGCGTATGCCTCGCAATACGATACGGACGCATGCGTCGCGAGGCTCGCGCAGACGTTTGGGCCGGGAATCCGCAACGACGATCGCCGCGTGTTTGCCGAGTTCGCACGTAGATGCGTGGCGGGCGAGGACATCGTCTTGCTGACTGACGGTTCAAAGAGCAACATGTACGTGTATACTGCCGACGCGGTGAGGGCGCTGCTCATGCTTGTGGCGCGCGGCGAGGCAGGCGCTGCCTACAACGTCGCGAACCCACAGACGTTTTGCTCCGTGTATGAGATGGCTCGCATGGTCGCAAGCAGATTTGGGACGTCGAGCGATGTGCGCCGGGTTGTCAATCCCGACGCGGCCCGTCGGTTTGCGACTTCTGGGCGGATCTACATGGACGTTACGCGTATGCGCGAGATGGGATGGGAGCCTGAGGTCGACTTAGCAGGCATGTACGAGCGTCTATTGGATTCTTGGTCGGAAGAAAACAATGAGTGAAAAGGTATGAGGCTATGGTAAACGAACGAGAGTATCCCCCTGGAAAACTTGAACGTGTTCAGGCATTGGAGCTGGACATGCTCATACAGATCGATCGCATTTGCAGGCGACATGGTCTGATTTACTGGATAGATGGGGGAACCTGTTTAGGGGCGGTGCGCCACAACGGGTTTATTCCCTGGGACGACGACATAGACGTGGGAATGCCCCTCGAAGACTTTCAGGCGTTCTGTGAGTATGCAAAAGAAGAACTTCCCGAGGGCATAGCTTTGCATCAGATGGAGACCGATGCCTCGCAATACGTTCTGTGGGGCAAGCTCTACCACGAGGGGACGACGTTTGTGGAGAGCGACGCTTGGGAGGCGGGATGCGACGAATGTGTCTTTGTGGACATCTTCCCCTACATTCGCCTCGAAGAGAAGAAGGGCGATCATGGCGTGGGTCATCTGCGACGGACCCAACTCTGGACCAAGCTCATCTACATCTATCGCATCAAGCGTCCCACCGTTCTCGAGACTCTTTCGTGGAGGCCGGTCGCTCAATTGGGATGGTCGGTGATACACGGTCTCTTGCGACTTACGACGACGCAAGAGTGGCTGATGCATCGGTTCAAGAAGGCTTGCAAGACGGACCACCCAAGCGAATGGTGGGGTAATCCCTCAGCCGCGCGTCCCTATCCATTCCATGAGTCTACGCTCATGAGTCCGGTGGAGCTTAGCTTCGAGGGTCACTCCGTGTTTGCGCCGCACGATTGGAATCGCTTCCTCACAGACCTGTACCACGATTACATGGAACTTCCGCCTGTCGAGAAGCGGCATGTGCACACGCCGCTTATCTTGGACGTAGGAGATGGAGAGGTCATCGACCTGCGCTAACGGCGCTTCGAATGCGCGATATATACCTGCGCCGCACGCATGCATACCGCTGCGGCGCGGAAGCGCCTTTGAAGGATGAGCAAGCAGAACACCTTGCGTGGCAATGCGATTCTGCCCTCAAAGTAAGAGGCACGGGGCTCAAAGAAGTCTGCAAGCCACTGGAAGAGTGGCAGGAGCTCCTCGTATGAGAGTTTGGAGCTCAAAAGCGCAGTCTCGAGTGGGTTGAGGAGATAGCGTGCCATTCGGTTGGCACAAAAGTCAGGAAGACGATCGAAGACATCCCAGTCGTCGATCAGGGCGCATTCGAGCATTACCGCGGTTTCGAATCCAAGTTTGAAGTCATCGGTTAAACCAAACGACGAACTGTGCGACGAACGGCGTAGCCATACGTAATAGCACTGTGGGTTCGTGGCAATGGTGCGTGCATGACGCAGGAAGCTCAGGGTAAAGATCGTGTCTTCACAGCCGTGCCGAAGTCGCTCGTCAAATCGTAGATGGTGCTGCTCGATGATGCTGCGCCTGTAGATACACGCCCACACGGCATCGCTTCCGCTACGCGCTATATCGTAGTGGTCGTGAATCTCTTGCCCTTTTAGGACAACGTATTTGGGCGGATGAATCTCGCTCGTACGCGGATTGGCAGCATTGGTATCGTAGACGGCCAGGCGCCGGCCGTAATACACGCAATCTGCGTTGCTGTCACGTAGAATGCGCAAGTTGTCGCGCAGCAGGTGCGGCAAGTAGCGGTCGTCGTTGTCACAGAATGCCACATAGGTCGATTCAATGAGATCGAGGGCGTAGTTGCGAGCTGAGCACATTCCGCCATTCGGCTTGTGGAAGGCGCGCACGCGCGGGTCACGAGCGGCGAACTCGTCGCACAATGTTCCGGAGCTGTCTGTGGACCCGTCATCTATGAGCAACAGCTCAAAGTCATCGTAATCCTGTTCAAGAATGCTTTGTACAGCTGCGGGCATATAGTCTTCGGAATTGTACACTGCCATTATTATGCTGATCGTAGCCATGTGTTTCACCACTTTATGTCGAATTGAGCGAGGTCTGTGACTATGCGATAGGTTGTCAAAAATGGCACCATAAGTCCCAGCCTGAACATGCGCGAGGAAATAAGAAGGCGTCGATATGTTGGTCCGTGAAGTCGTGCATACCTCCCGCAAATATAAGGCGAGTCGCGCCATAGGGGGAAGTATTCGTCCAAAAACAGCTTCGAGCGTCGTACGGCGCGGCCTAGGTCGCAGTCGGTGTACGAGAGACGATAGTTGAGCGAAATCCCTATGTGCAAGAAGGCGGTCGCATCGATTGCCTGTAACAGAGCAATGTCGGTCCCAGCGGCCTCATACAGATCGCGCGTCTCCACGAAGGCGGCGAACGTTTCGTCAACTTGTTCTTCCGAAACAGATTTGATTATCGAACCCTGATGCACCATGTAGTGTATAAGGGACTTGGGAACAAAAGTAATTGAGCCGCGTATCTGGAGATAGACAAGCAGTTGGAAGAGCAGGTCCTCAAGCACTGGCGGTGTGACGCTTAAGGTATGCATGTTCTTGAGCACGGATGCGCGGAAGATCTTGTTCCACTGCGCGCCGTTGATTTCCAAAATGCGCCCCGGTTCCTTGATGGGAGAAAACCCTGGTCGTGGTTCGCACATTTCCTGCGAGAGAATTCGTCCCGAGTCGAGGTCGGTGCGAGAAAACCCGCATACAACAATGTCGGCATCGGATTCTTTTGCGGTCGTGTACATCAGCTCGGCGAAGTTTGGCTCTGCGTAGTCGTCGCTGTCCAAGAACCCAATGTATTCACCGCGCGCGACTCCAATACCGTCCCATCGAGCATGCCACATGCCCTCGTTTTGCTTGTCGATGATTTGGATCTTTTGGGGATAGCGCTCCTGCCACTCTTGTAGAATGCTTAGGCATCGGTCGGGAGATCCGTCGTTTACGGCTACGACTTCTATGTCTTGCAATGTCTGCCCCATAAGCGAGCTGAGGCACTTTGGCAGATAGCGTTCGGCTTTGTAGCACGGAACAACGATGCTCAGCTTAACGTTTGGCATGCGGTCCATCTCCATCTTCCTCCTCTTTCGCCTGCAGTGCCTGTTCCTGTGCCAACTCGTTTAGGCGCTCGTTGAGCATCGAGATCTTCATGGTGTTGGAGAATTCTCGCAGCAGCAAAAGCATGATGACGGCCAAGAACACAAAGTTGCTCGTCGCCTGGAATCCAAAGAGCGTGGCCAAGAAACGCGGTATGTCGGGGAAAACAGCGATAACGAGCAGGCCAAACGAAAACACGATCCAAAAGAGGGAGTCATCTATGCGTACCTTTGCCTTCTTGATGCGCTTGGCGATGACCGCAAAGGTGATGGCAGAGCCCAAGACGCAGAGGATGCGAAGTGTAACGGACACAGCGACTCCTATCTAAACCATTGAAAGAAGAGAATCGAGCAACAAGTGCGTGCCATGTAGCGAATTACGTGGGACAGGTCCAGGTAGCTCTCGCCGCCTTGGCGTTCCTGCATGTGGGCAGGCACCTCGACGACGGTTGCGCCTTTTCGGGCGAGCAGTGCCACCGTGTCGGGTTCTGGCGTGAGGTCGTGGCCCTTCGAGAAGGTCTCGATTGTTTTTCTTCCATACATACGCATGCCGGACGTGGGATCGGTGAGTCGAACCCCTCCGGTTAGATGAATCAGAAGCGAGATGAGCTTTGAGCCGGCACCTCTGGCCCCACTGATTTTCTCGCCGGCGAGTACGCGAGACGCGATGACTATATCGGCATCCTGATCGTCGAGCGCTTGCGCCATGGGAAGAATGTATTCTGGCAGATGTTGTCCATCGGCGTCGAACTGTACTGCAGCATCGTAGTCGTGACGAAAAGCGTATTTCATGCCTGCCTGGAATGCCGTGGCGAGCCCACAGTTGATGGGGAGCCTCATGTGGTTGAGCCCGCACGATATGCATACGTCCTCGGTGCTGTCGCTCGATCCGTCGTTGACCACGAGGTAGTCGACATCAGGGCATGCTGCCTTGAGAGAGGAAACAGTATCCTCGAGGCATTCTTCCTCGTTGTAGGCGGGTATTATGGCCAGAATCCTCATGTGCTCTCCTGAGTTACGCAAACGTGTATCACTATAGCCCATACCGCCACCTAAGTGCATCGTGGGACAGAACGAACGAAATCTGATGGCACGTCTTGAGCAGGTAGGTGTTGCCGCCAAGTCCGGGCGGTGGGAACATCTCCCATGCTCAGGCAGTCCTCGCCGGGCGGGGGCGGAGGTTATGCGCCTGAGCTCGACGCTCCTCGGCCCCGGCGGGGCTGCGCGCGGTGGGCATACCCTGTGGCCAAGCCTCCCGCCGGCTTCGAGGTGCCATAGGGGAGGCTTCGACACGCTTGCACAAAGTCGGAGGGGTACTTTGTGAAGAAGTACCCCTCCGACTTTGTCCCCCAGTTTACGAATGCGCAGGTCACCGTGTCATGCCGTGTCATGGGGACGGAGGTGTTGACACACCGTGTCATGGGGACGCGTGTCATGGGGACGGAGGTGTTGACACACGAATCACGAGCAAGGGTGGAGGTTATGTCCCCGGGCGAGTTCCGCAGCGCAGCGAGGACTGTCCGAGCACGGTGGCATAACCTCCGCCCTTTCCATAGAGGAAGGCACCCGGATAAAGGTATAGAATCACCACTCTTGTTGCGCTGCGCCAGAATTGCAAAC
>CADAAU010000009.1 GCA_902786015.1 uncultured Coriobacteriaceae bacterium | reverse complement strand
GCCTCCCCGACGCCCCCGAACCAGGACTCGGATGCCGTCGATGTTATGAGGAATCGCGAGGTCAGCCCTGCTCGAGCTCTTCCCGCACGATGTTGCCGATCGCCCACATCTGGCGCACCAGCTCGGAGGCCACCGCCACCTTCGCGACGTTCTTCCTCTTCCCGGCCTTGGTCAGAGCCCTGTAGCGGTCGACGTTACGCGAGTTGCAAAGGCACGCCTCGGCCTCGACCGCGGCGCTGACCTCGCAGCCCTTCGGCAGCCACTTCTGCGCCTTGTTGTAGTTCGGCAGGCTGGCGAGCCCCTCGACCACGGCCTTCCGCACGGTGGTGTCGCCAGCCTTGGTGATCTTTCCGTTCCTGCCGACCTTCTCGCCGCTGTCGTGCCTCGTCGGCGTGAGCCCGAAGTACTTGGAGACGCTGCGCCCGTTCCTGAATCGCGAGAAGTCGTCCATGGTGGCGACGTAGGTCAGCGCCCCCATGCGGTCGACGCCCTTCAGCCTGCTCAGCGCGTCGACGTACGGCTTGAACCGTCCCTTCTCCGAAAGGGCCAGGCACTCGCGCTTGACTTGACCTCGTTGCATCGGTCGAGCCCGTCGAGCACGCCCCTCAGGTAGAACTTGAGGGTCTGGTTCTCGGCCTCGACGGGCAGCCTGATCGACCGGGCCCACTTTACGTAGTCCCTGGTCCACGTGGGCCTAAGGTTCCCCCTGGGCGTGCGTTCGTTCCAGACGAAGCCGTGGCGCAGCAGCATCGCCGAGAACTGCATCTTCAGGCGCTTGGTCGCCAGCACCATGTCGTAGTACGCGCGGCAGAGGTCGCGCGCCGCCTCCGACTCCTCGCTCGGTATATATACCGTCTTGCACTTGCAGCTCGGAGCCGTCACAGCCTCGAGCAGCGCCTGCGCGTCTCTGCGGTCGTCCTTGAGCCTCTTGTCCTCCGTGCTCCTGGGTATGCTCGTCACGGCTATGATGTCACAGTCGGCTCCCATCGCCCGGATCTCCCTCGCGAGCTGGAACCCGCACGGGCCAGACTCGTAGACGAACCTCAGCGGCCTGGTCGCCCAATCCGCCCAGGACACTATCTGCTCCGCCGACGGGCAGTCCGCGAGCCTCCCGCTCCTCGTCTCGCCGGTCGCGAGGTCGAGCGCGGCGAGGGTCACCGATCGCGCGTGCTGGTCCAAAGCTATCGTGGTTGCGTGCTCGGATCTCAAGGTGTACTCTTGCATCGAAGGCCCCTTTCCCTGTTTGCGGTAGGTTCGTCCGCTCTTGCATGGCAGCACCAGCGTAACGCCACCGAGCCCGCGGAGTAACAGGTCAGGGGCTTTGTTCTAGGCGAACGTCAGCCGCTTGGGTGCGGGACATATCGTCTACAACAGGACGACACGAGAGAGACGAGGCTTCACGAGGTTCGACGAGGATGCAAAGCCGGGCGAAGTTGGAATCATTGAGTGGGAATAAAATTCGGGACAAAGCACTATTCCACACTCTAACCCGAAACACAACGAAACCACAGGTCAGAAGTGGTGCGTTCGAGAAATCGACGCACCACTTTTCTACACTAGAAAACGCTCCTTTCCGGATTATTTCTAGCGGAATTTGTGGCACCCCAGGATGGTCAAAAGGGCATCAGGGGCACACGAAAGGAGATAAAAAGATGAACGAAGCGAAGATGACCGAACTCACCCAGGCCGAGGACATGGCCTACTTCCGAGCGGACCTCTGCCTGTACTCGCCTGAGAGCTACAGCCTGGAAGAGAAGAAGGAGATCTGCAACGACAGTGCGACAAGAAGTCGCTGAACGTAATGCTGCAAGGATAGAAAGGAGGTGGTGCAGAGCACCATGCAGACCCCCATCCGCTCGGGGTGACCCTACCTGGGCATGCGCTCCTGGTAACGGGAGGGTGTGAAGCCCCAGGGACAACGAGGCGGGCCTCCCGGCCCGAACGGGAGGTGGCCGCCGCCAGGGTGCGGCTGCTACGGAGAACAGCGTGAACCGTCGGTCGAAAGGTCGTCACAGATGAAGGAGCGAAATGGGCTGACACGCTCCTGCGGCGATGCCGCATGGGGATGGGCCGCCGCGAGTTGTCTTGCGCGACGGCGGGCGGACGCGATGCCCCCGGCCTAAAGGCGGCTCCTAAGGCAGCCACGTAAAACGTGCGTTCAACGGAACTTGGTAAGCCCCATGCGCCCCCGTCACACGGGTACCGAACCGCAAGGCTAGGAACGGCGCAGGGGGTAGAGGAAGCGGGAGGAAGCGAACGCCCGCCCGTAACGGGCGGGATAGCGGTTCGAGATTTGCCGCACATCGAAAGATGGCAGACTTCCCGCACGGTGCGCCGCTGGCAGGAAGGAGGCGGGCTTGTGAACGGAAGCGACTTGATAACCGACACGGCGAGCGTCACGGGCGCGGAGCCTGGGCCGTATTCCAGCTGGGAGAGCATTCCGTGGGATAAGGTCGAGGCCCACGTCAGCAAGCTGCAAACCCGAATCGCCAGGGCAACGAAGGACGGCCGCAGGGAAGAGGCGCGGAAGGCGCAGCGGATGCTCGTCGCCTCGTTCGACGCCAAGCTCCTGGCGGTGCGAACGGTAACCACGAACAAGGGCGGGAACACGCCTGGCGTGGACGGAAGAACATGGAGAACCCCGAAGTCCAAGATGGGCGCGGCGCTCGCCCTGGGCGCCAAAGGGTACAAGGCCAAGCCGCTTCGGCGCGTGCGCATACCGAAGAAGGGAAAGGAGGGTGAGACTAGGCCCCTGGGAATCCCGACGATGCACGACAGGGCGATGCAAGCGCTCTACGCGCTCGCCCTGGACCCCGTGGCAGAGACCACGGCGGACGGCACGTCGTTCGGATTCCGAAGGGGGCGCAGCGCGCAGGATGCCAGCGCGAGGCTCTTCTCGCTGCTGGCAAGGAAGGCAAGCCCGAAGTACGTCCTCGAAGGGGACATCAAGGGCTGCTTCGACCACATCAGCCACGAATGGCTGCTCGCCGACGTGCCCATGGACAAGAAGGTGCTCGCGCAGTTCCTGCGGGCGGGGTTCATGGAGCAGGGCGAGTGGCACGAGACCGACGAGGGCACGCCGCAAGGGGGCATCATCAGCCCGATACTGGCGAATCTCGCCCTCGACGGGATGGAGCGGCTGCTCGGGGAGCGGTTCACGTACACGAGCCGCGGGACGGTGTACGTCGCGAAAGAGATGAAGCACCTGGTAAACCTCGTCAGGTATGCCGACGATTTCGTGGTCACGGCAAAGACGCCAGAAGTGGCGGCGGAGGCGCGGGAGCTCATCGGGGCGTTTCTCGCAGAAAGGGGCCTCGAACTGTCAGCGGAGAAGACGCTCGTCACGCACATCGACGAGGGCTTCGACTTCCTCGGATGGAACTTCCGCAAATACGACGGCAAGCTGCTGACGAAGCCGTCCAGGAAGTCCGTCCAGTCGTTCGTGCGCGAGATGCACCGATGCATCCTGCGGGAAAGCGGCGACATGAGCCAGGAGCAGCTGATATACGCGCTCACCCCCAAAATACGGGGGTTCGCGAACTACCATAGGCACGTCTGCGCCGCCGAGACCTTCTCCAAAATCGACCACATCATGTACGCCCAGCTCGAACGGTGGGCATGCCGTAGGCACCCCCGAAAGCACAAGGGCTGGGTCTACCTAAAGTACTGGGTCAGGAAGGGCGGCAACAAATACGTCTTCGGAACGGAGGGGCACTTCCTCCCCCACATGGCCTGGCAACACATCGTGCGGCATCCCCAAATACGCGCGAGCGCCAACCCCTACCTGGAGCCAGATTACTTCGCTGAGCGCAAGAGGCCGCTCAGAAGCCTCTACGCGAATTCCTTCAGAATGCCCGTCGCGAAGAGCCGATGACGGCGGGGCGTGCTTGAGCCGTATGCGGGGAAACCCGCACGTACGGTTCTTAGGGGAGGGCGCGGGAGCAATCCCGCGTCCTTACCCGCCTGATGGCAACGAGCAAGGCGGTGCTCGACGCCATGCGCAACGACTTCGAGCAACTTCCCCCCGTTGCTCGCGCCAAGCTCCTGGACATGCTCTGTGCCTCCGGCGTAGAAAGCCCCCAGTGGCGGTGGGATGCTTCGAGCGTTAAGCGAACGTGCCCTCTGGCACGTTCGTAGCGAGAAGGCGCGGGCGTTGAGCCCGCGCTCGTATTGGCCAAGCTCCAATTCGTGGGTGATGGAGACCCGCAGTACCGCGAGCTCGAGCCGCTCAACTAACCCGAGCCCACATAGCATGAAGGAAGGCCGCCTGTCGCGAAGATAGGCGGCCTCCCGCATGCTATTCGCCCTTGGCCGCACGCTTGCCACGCTCGAACGCCTTGAACACCGGCACCACCGGCAGGAACAGCGCCATCATCGCCAGGCAGGCCACGTCGCCCAAGAGCCAGCCCGCCTGGTCGGCCAAGAACTCCAGCCGCCGCCTCATGACAGCATCTCGTTCACGCGCCGCTGTACGATCGAGTAGTAGGAGCCGAGCCGGCGCCTGCGCTCCTCGCCGTTGCCGTAGTCGCCCCGGATCACCGCGCGGGCCATCGCGTCGACGTCCATCGATGTCGAGCCCGCGCCCGTGGCGTCCAGGATCTCGTTCACGCGCCTCTGCACGGCCGAGTACCTGTCGCCTAGGCGCCGCTTCCGCTCGTCGCCGTTGCCGAACTCGCCAGCAATCACACGCCTCGCCATGGCATCCACGTCGTAGGAGCCACCGGACGACCCGCCAAGTAGGATCCGGTTGACTTCCGCTTGCACCTCGTCGTAGCGGTCGCCCAGCGCAGCCTTGCGCGCATCGCCATTTCCGAACTCTCCGGCGATGACCCTCGCCGCAAGCTCTGACACGTCGCCGGAGGGCGCACCAGAGCCGGTAGGGGTTGAAGCGCTGCCCACGTCGGCCTTGCCGTTGTAGTGCAAGACGCCGTCCCAGCTGCCACAGTAGTAGTCCTGGATGCTGCTCTCGCGCCCGGTCTGGTCGCCCGGCTCGCCGTCGATGCCGCCGGTCTCCGAGCCGGTGAAGTGCCCGATCTTGCCGCCTCCCAGCGACATCGCCGTGTGGTTCTCCTCGTCGAGGTAGATGTCGCCGCGAGCCGCGTTCGCGGTCACGCTCTGCCACGAGAAGAGCCCCGAGCCCACGAACATCTCGCGCATGCCGCCGGTCCAGTTGTAGCGCGTGATCAGCCCGTCATAAGGCGAGCCGGCCAAAGAGAGCTCCCACGCTTCGCATACGGCGGAAGAGCAGTCGCGGTTGCCCTTGGTCACCTTGATGATGCCTGTGTCGGTCTGCACGCTGCAGTGCCCAGAGGTACCATGCCGCCCAGGCTGGCTGTACCCGTGCTCGGCGCAGTTGCAGAGGTGTTCCATGATCTGCGCTGCCACGTTCGCCCTGCTGATAGCCACTTCCTTCACCTCCCCGGCGCCAGGGGAGGCGCCGGCAACCGCGCAGAGCCTCCGCTAGTCGTCCCTGGTGCCGTAGAAGAGGTCCAAATCAAGGTGCCCGCCGTAGCCGGGTATGCGCCCGGTTCCCGTGTACTGGAAGAGCAGCGGCGAGGACCAAGCGCCGAAGTCCCAGCCGTCGGTCCATGGCTCGCTCGTGAAGCCCGTCTCCTCGTAGTTTGGGTACTGCGCAACCCACAAGGGATAAGTCTTGGTCACGGCCGCCCAGTCGTACGCGAAGCACACGCTCTTGCTCGTGTAGATTCCGGGCGTGACGCCGGTCTTGGCCTTGACCCTGTCGAGCCACGCCTTCGCCTAACCCACGCCCAGGTTCAACGCGTCCGCCTCCCAGTCAAGGAAAGGGATCGCCTTGCCGACGTAGGGCCTGAACGCGTTGATGAAGTGGTCCGCCTCGGCCTCGGCCGAGCCCTCGTACCCACGGTCCCGCGCATAGTGGTAGCAGCCCAGCAGCTTGCCGGCGGCCAGCGTCTCGTCTGCGTGCCGGCGGAAGCACTCGTTCGAGTAGCCCGCGCCGCCGGTCGCCTTCACGATCACGAAGTCGCACGTGCCCATGGCCGAGACGACCAGGTCGTCCTGCCAGGAGCTGATGTCGATGCCGTTAAGCCCCACGCGCCTCACCCCTCGGGATCTCCGGCTTGTCGCCGTCGCCTCCGCCCAGGGCCGCCATGATGGGGCTCAGCACCGCCATCACCAGCGCCACGACAAAAGCGCGAACGCTCGGGTCCATCACGCACCAGCCCATGATCAGGTCCAGGTTCGCGATAACCACGCCAAGGACCCCCTGCACGATCGTGCGCAGGAGCCTCCACTGCCAGTCGTTGCTTGCCAGGAACTCGCTCATGTCAGCCCGCCTTTCGTTTAAGGGTCTCCACGTCGTTCCGCACGACCGAAAGCCCCTCTTCCAGGCGGTACGTCCGCTCGATGAGCTGGTTGTGCTTCTCGACTTTTGCCGTGAGGGCGTCCAGCTTGACCTCCATGACGGCCCCGCTCTTCGAGTTGGAGAGGATCACCCCAATCAGCGTTACGACACCGGTGATGCACGCCACGACGATCGACTCCATAAAAGAACTGCCTCCCAAGGTTCGTTGTCCGTCCTCAGGAGGCAGTGTCTATTGGTGTCACAAGTTGGTTTGGCTGCGGGGCTAGCGGCAGTCCCCTCCGCCGGGCGCGTCGGCGAGCTCGGAGAAGAGCGCGGCGAGCTGGCCCATGGCCCCGGCGTCCAGGGTGTAGTGGCACCACTTCCCCTGCCTGCGGCAGCGCACGATGCCGGCGTCCTGCAGCACGCGCATGTGGTGGGAGAGCGTTGGCTGCGAGACCGAGAGCTCGTCCAGCAGGTCGCAGGCGCACACCTCGCCGCGCGCCGCCAGCCTGCGCGCCACCCTCAGCCGGTTGGGCTCCGCAAGCGCCTTGAGCGCCGCCGCAACGTCCAGTCCCATGGTGTCCCTCCTCGCCGTCCCGCATGTCATATTGACAATCGTCTATGCGTATTCTACCATACGACGCATAGACAGACGTCGATATGACAAAGAGAGAGGGGTGCCAGATGGAGGCACGGGAGAACACGACGGGCTGGGTCGTCGATAAACTGATGTCGAGCACGTCCACCGCCCCGGCGGAACTCATGGAGGAGGTCATGGCGGACCCGCGCTGCCCAGCCTTCGGCCCGATCCACCACTTCATCGTGGGAGCCACGCTTCTCGCGTGCTGGCGCAACGCCGAGGACGCGCCCGACCGCGAGTCGCTGCTGCGCGCGGACCTCGAGGAGATGGCCGCGCGCTCGTCCAGCGTGCCCGGCGCCGCGTGCGCCCGCTGGGGCGTCTGCGGGGCGGCGGCCTCGGCCGGCATGGCCTACGCCATCGTGCGCGGCAACGCGCCGCTAAGGCAGGAGGGCTGGCAGGAGGGCCAGCTCATGGTGAGCGAGCTCCTCGCGCTCATCGCCCGGTCAGGCAGCCCGCGCTGCTGCAAGCGCGACTCGCGCGTCGCCGTGGCGGCCGCCGTACCCCACTTCAACGCGCTCGGAGGTCCGCAGATGCGCGAGTCGGGCACCGTGCCCACCTGCGCCTCGTTCCCGCAGAACGGCGTTTGTATGGGCGCCGACTGCCCGTTCTACCCGCGCACCGTCGGGGACCGCTAGACAGCCGTTATGTACCCCGGCGTGCTCGCCGTGTCGATGCGGAAGTACGTGTACGCCGTCTTGCTGCTGGCCCACGCCGTGCCGTTGCCGCCGACGAGGCTGCTGCAGCTGTAGAAGCACTGAGAGCCCGATATACCACTCGACGGCAGCGTCCACGTGCTGTCCGCGTAGATCGTCGTCATGTGCGAGCACCCCGAGAACGTGTAGAACAGGTCCGTGAGCGTGGACGGGTCGAAGCCGCGGAAGTCGATCGTGGTGAACGCGCAGGAGCTGAACATGTAGCGCATCGAGCGCACGCCGGACAGGTTGCCCAGGCCCGAGACGCTTGCCAGGTTCGTGCAGCTGTAGAACAGGTAGTTCAGGTTCAGGTACGAGAACGTCGCCATATCCGCCGCAAACGTCGCACTCGTCAGGTACTGGCGGTGCGTCGGGCCCGTCATGCCGTCCCAGGGCGTGAAGCCCAGCCCCACGTACTTGCCGATCGCGCAGATTCGCCCACTCGCGACGAGCTCGCGCGTGGCGTCCGGCGTCGATGTCGCCGTGAGCACGCCCTCGCCGTCGGCGTAGTAGTGCGCCCAGAACCAGGTGCGGGCGTCGTTGTTCGGGTCGGTCAGCACGCCGCCTGCGCCCAGCTTGCACACCGATGCGCCGCTGGTCTGGGACGGCACGAAGCCGTCCGTCCCGCCGACGAGTCTGGTGCAGCCGGTGAACATGAGCGAGCCCGAAAGGCCCGAGTTGCTGAAGCTCGTCGCGTAGATCGTCTCCAGGGAGGTGCAGCTGGAGAACATCTGGTTCGCGCTGGTCATGCCACTGAGGTTCTCGAAGCCCCGCACCTCGGTGCAGTTCGAGAACGCGTTGAACCAGTAGTTGCAGTTCGTGATGCCGAGACCGGCAATCGAGCTGTCGATGTACACCTTCTTGACCAGCAGCTTGATGGAGTCGTAGGAGCGTGCGCTGGCAGACGAGTATCCCGCCGGGTCGATCTCGAATACCTGCACGATGCGCCCGCCGGTGACGCTCGTGCGCCGCTCGTAGTAGTTGATCTCCAGCGTGCTGTCGTCGAGCAACAGCGCCCGGATCTTGTAGCCCACGTCCCATTCGAGAGCGAGTATCGCAGCAGCCATGTCACCAGGCGCGTAGAGCGTCGAGAGCCCGTTCTGACCGCGTATGGCGTCCGCGATGTCCGAGAACACCGACTCCGGCAGCACGCCGCTCTCAAGCGTCATATAGGGTTGCGCCTGGTAGTTCCCCGCGTCCGTGCCGTCGAGCGCGGCCACAGCAGCGGCCATCTCGCGCGGCTTGTAGAGCGTGGCCACGCCAGCCTGGTATCGGATCGCGTTGGCTATGTCCGTGAGTATGCGCGTGGAAACGGTGCCTACAGCCATGATCAGAACTCCTCTTCCTCGAGGCTTGCAATGGAGGCAATCGCGTTGTCCACGTACTGCTTGGTTGCGAAGTGGTTGTTCTGGGTTGGCGTGACCCCTCCGCAGGGACCGCTGAAAATGGACCCGTTGAGCGATGCGTAGTTGCTCAGGTCGATGGAGATGCAGCCCCTCGAATAGCTCAAGGGCTGCGCTACGGACAAGTCAAGGTAGAGCACCCCGTTATCGAGGACAATAGGGCTTTGCGGTGTGAAAGTCGTGCCGTCCGCGCCTGCGGGCCCAACCGGCCCCTGCGGCCCTGTGGCACCCGTTGCGCCCGTCTCGCCCTTGAGATTGTGAAAGGCGAAGTTGAACGTCCTGGCGGATGCCGTGCCGCCCAGCGTCACGTTCACGGAAGGCGTGCCTGTGTTCGCATCAACCGTCGCACTTGCGCCAGTGATGGTCGCGCTCGTGCCGTCGTCGCCTGTGTCGCCCTTCGGCCCTTGCGGGCCAGTGGCACCAGTCGCACCCGTCTCGCCTTGAGGTCCGGTCTCACCTTGGGGGCCAGTAGCGCCCTGGATCCCCTGGATGCCCTGCGGTCCGCGCAGGTCTGCCGAGCTCGTGCCCGACGCGCTCGTTACCGTAAGCACCGAGCCGTTCCACGAATGCGTGCAGGATGTCGGCACGGAGGACCCGAAGACTCGAGTCTTCGGGCGCGCCGCCATGGAGGTGTGGGGCAGGATAATCCTCCACAACGCGTGCTCGCTCGCGACCCGCAAGGCGCTCTCCGGGAGGCTGCGAGGCAGGAGGCGCAAGCGGGCGCGCGACCTCACCACGGCGTACAAGGCGGCGATGGACCTGATGCGGGGCATGGAGGTGAGGGGCCTCGAGGGGGCATGCGCGCGCCACGCGCACGCGGTCGTCGGCGGCCGCCACTTCTAAAGGAGGCCGAGGAACAAGTCGCCGGCGAAGCTCGGCTACCGCCACTGACGCTGGCGGCTGCCGCGCGGCGACGCCCGCGCGTCCCACATCCCCACGACGACCCGTGCAGACGCCTGGCCGCGACCCCAGGGAAGGCAGGCGGCCACAGAGGATGGTAGCATGGCACAGCCCGCAGCACCACTTGCGGGATATATGGAGTAACGGTTACTCCCGTCGGCGGCGCCGGGTGCGCGCCAGCATACGCATGCGTCGCGCCGGCGATTGCGGCCTGCTAACTACGCATCATTGGGCCAGGGTGGCGTGTGGTGCAGCTACTGTTGCCCGCCTCGCCTGTTGGAATGCGCCCGGAACGGGCGGCCTCCACGCCGCTCCGGAAGCCCTGAGCCTGGTACCGACCCTCAGCTTCAGGCCGGAACCGATCTTGCAGGATACGAGATTGGCCTCAAGCGGTCAGCCGTGCACGAGGCGAACGTGGATGCTCTTCTTTTGTAATGCCTTGCACGGAGTGTCTTTCGGATGAAATGGCATGGCTACACCACCGCAAGCTCACTGACAAGAGCCATACGCTGCTCAGGAGTCAGCGCCTGCTTGCTTCCGCGCACCTGGGAGAGCAACGTTTCGAAGTCGATCGTAGACCGAGCCGGCATCCCGTCGATGAATGCTTCGAGAGCGTCACCTTTTACTCGCCATTGTCCACCGACCTTGGCAGCCTGCAGCCGCCCGTCTTCAATATCGCGATACAGCGACCGCTGAGAGCGGCCGACGATTTTGGAGACGTCTCGAAGAGAATAGAGTTTTGCTGGCATAAAAAGAGCTCCTTCGGAAACCGAGACACAAGTGTCCTGTCGTTCCCGGGAGCTTCCGTAGATATCGTTTCTCGCCCGGCCTTACAGGTCTTGGTATACCGCCCCACCGCAATGAGGACTCGCACCACGCTTCGGCTATGTAGGTGCCTTATCGTGGACCCAGAGCTATTTTGCTTGATGTAATGACACCCGATACCCGCCAATTTATGCCAACATGCGTAAAAAAGTGTAATCGTGTCCGCAACTCTAGCGCACAGTCAGTTGGCCTGCGCGCTTGCCAATAGCGTTCCATCACCAGTTTGCGCGTTGTCATAAGTTGGCATAATCGGTACGAGAAAATAATAGTCGCGTCACAACTTTTGTCACAACTTTTAGCTCGAGACAATAAAAAACGGCTTTGCAATCGCAAAGCCGCTGGTATTTTGGTCGCGGGGGCTGGATTTGAACCAACGACCTCCGGGTTATGAGCCCGGCGAGCTACCAAACTGCTCCACCCCGCAATGCGAGGAATTACTATAGATGCAAAGCGCTCCCCGGTCAATCTCGAAGCATTGTCCTCCACAATTCCTCAACATGTGTATTACTGCTCACACCCGATAGTGGGCAGTACGATTGAGCAGTGAGTGGAACGAAGTTTCCCGGGAGCTCCGTTCCACGGCCGGTCCATCTGCCGCTGTCGCTGTCCGTCTTGCAACAGGGAGCGAACGATTAACCATTGCGGCACAAACGCGCTCGGTTTGCTTGTTCCGTTACGCTGCTGTTACGTGTAGTACTTGGCCTCCTCGGACAGCTTTCGAATTTCTTCGGCAATGTCGGAGGTGTCTGACGATCCACCATCATCGAGCTTGGTCAGCTCGTCCTGAAGCTTTTCGAGCTCAAAGAGCAGCTGTTCGTTGCCTTGCCGCAGCCCATCCATCTCTTTGAGCGTGTTGCCAAACAGTTCCCAACGCTGGTAGTTGCTGCTTTCCGGACTGGCAGCGCCGGCCTTTACCAGGCGAGACAGGCGCGCATACTCTGCCGTGTCGAACGCTTGCACGCGATTTGCGATCTGTATGCAGTTACGCAAGATGCCTTCCATAGCAACGTCGACGGGCGCCGCGAATTTGTCCCATGTAATCGTGTCGCGGGTAAACTCGCGATCCATGGCTGCGATCAATCCCTTTTGCGTGAACTCCGCCTTCCCCAGCGTCGAGATAACCGACCGGGCGTACTCCCCCACGTAGGGCGCACCATCGTACGGCCGCATCGCGTCCATTACCGTATCGGCAGTCACACCGTCGTCTATGTCGAGGTACTCATAGTCACGCATGGTGCTTGGAGCCTGCGAGACGGGCATCTGAGCGGCAGGTATCCCAGCCCGCGCCGAGCCCCCCGCGGGAAGGTTCTTTTGCCTGTCGGACTTGCCGCTAATGCGCTTGGCAATGGACATGCCACCCCAAATAATGACTCCGAGCAGTACCAGTCCCACAACGGTTGCGCCTATGGCAAGCGCGACGCCGCCCGCGATTATGCCCAAAACAATCGTGACAATGCCCTCAACAATACCCACAAGAGCCTCCTTTCGCTAACGCAGCTCTCCGCGCAGGTCGTCCAAAAGCGGACCGCCGTCGCCGCGACGCCAGTACATCCAACCGCTCTGCCCCGCGCTTGTCGACCCCAGCGACTCGAGGAATCGCTCGTAGGCAGCCGTCGGATCCTCAAACATCTCGCCGTTGGCCAACATGATCTTTCCCGTGGAGGTAACGGTGGCCCGTCCCGGATGCAGGGGACTCACGCTCACCAGCGCATCGTCCATCTCTACCAGCCCCGCCGCAAACAGGTCGGCGAATGTCACCTGTTTGAGGGCGGCCGCACGCTGCGACAGACGATACGCGACACCCGCGCCTTCGGGTACCACGGGCAGCGCCCACACGTCACACGCAAGTCCGGCGAGCCGCTCGTTGCGGTGGGCTATGTCCTCGGGCGTCCATACGTCAGCTTGAGCGACATCGCACGAGATAGCAAGCCCGTCGGCCTTTATCCTCTCGCTCTTTTGCGCGAAGCTCGCCTCCTGCGCATCGAACGCCTCACTCGTCAGCGTGAGGTTTCCCAAAAGGTTGACGCAGCCCTCGAACGCACGGTCCGGATCGTTTCCGAGCCAAGCGCGCCACGCATCGTCCTTGAGGGCCAGACGAGGCATGATGTGCTCCACCGTCCATCTCCGCTCCCCCACCTGCGAAGCATCCGCGCCCCCGAGGCGCTCCTCGATGCCCGACAAAACAAACGTAACAAGAGCATCGTCATGCATGTCGCGCGTGAGCAGGGCGTGCGTGAACTCCGCGTCGGATGGGAACCTGCGCGCTCCCTCCTCCTCGTTGCGCAGCATCGCCGGCAATGCGTCGGCCACGCTCGCCTCCTCCGAACGCACCGCGTCAACGCGCGCGACCAACGACGTAAAGAGCTTGGACAAGACGCTACGGGAGCAGTCGCACACGGCCCGTCGCACCAAGAACGCCTCGAGCATCCCCACGAGGCTTACGAAGTCCGCGTGCGTAAGCTGCTTGTGCTCATACGCATCATAAAGCGTCACCAACAGAGGATTGACCGCTTGGACTCCCAGCCGAGCAATGCTGCCAAACGCACGGGCAAGTTCCGCGTCGTCTACCTCCGCCCTCACGACCGCGACGTAGTAACGCGCGTAGCGCTTAAGCCGCAGGCTGAGATTCTTCATCCTATCGTTTTGGTTGTACCCATGGAACAACACATAGCGCTTAAACGTCTGATACACGTCCGCCTTTTCCATGGAGATCGGTGCGTAGGCAATGCCCAGGAAGCACCGCATGAAGTCATCGAACGCCACGTCGAACCCATCCTCCCCGAGGATGCGCTCAATGGGTCGCCAATACGTGCGATACAAGTCCTGCTGCTCGGCGAGAGGATAACTCATCAACACAAAGTTGCGCACGAGGTCGGCGTTGGTAAGGTCCTTGCCCGTAGAGTTCATCGACTCAAAGATGACCTGGGGGTCGTCCAAAGACTGGTCGAGCGCAATGGAGACAACCTCCAGCCGCTGCAGACCGCGCCAAACCGCATCGACGTCGTCAAGCGCCTCCACACGACGCTCGAGCAACGCGAGGTTCTCGCCTAGACGAGCGGGAGGAATGAACGAAAGGCCCCCGTCCTCAAGCGCGTCGATGAGCTCGACGAAAGCCTGCCTGTCCTGCTTCGAGAGCGTGAGCTTGTAGTGATCGTCCCCACGCCTAAAGCGGTTGACCAAAAAACCTCCCTGCAAGATCTCCTCGCTCGAAAACGCCAGCGATCGCTCGGGATGACGGGCGGCATGGCGCGCCAACGCCACGAGCAGCAACTCGATGGTCGTCATGCGCTGCTGTCCATCGATGAGGAGCAGCCGTGCCACTCCCTCCTCGGAACGCCTTCCGTCCTGCACGGTGACGATGGAGCCAGTAAAATGCGTCCCCGAGCTTCGACGTCCAATCGCCAGCACGTCATCCCACAGCTGAACGCACTGCTCTTCTCCCCACGAATAGGGCCGTTGGTACACTGGCACCACATAGCAGGCGTTCATCTCGCTTATTAGACCCAAAATGGTTCTTGAGCTCGCATCCATGGGGACTCCAATCCTCATTGTTCATGAGTACCAGCATAACGCTTCGTCACTATCAACTCAAAGACGCTTTCCTTTGTTGTTTTGGAGGAAAGCATCTCTTGTTTACCCACCCACCGGACATGCACGCTGCTCTACCGATTGCTTGCCCGCAGACCTCGTAAACAAGTCCTATGTTAGAGGTCCCTGTTTGCACGGCCCGCAAGCAAGCGAGAGGAGGAGTGCGCCATGTCACCCGATTCCATCCGCAAGGTCAACGTCATTGGTCACATGAACCCCGACACAGATAGTATCTGTGCCGCCATATCGTACGCCTATCTCAAAAACCAGATTGACGGTACCGAAACCGTCTATGAGGCCCGTCGCGCCGGAGCCATAAACCGCGAAACTGCATATGCGCTGAATCACTTTGGATTTAAGGAGCCACGCCTCATTACGAGCGTCGCCCCTCAAATCAAGGACCTCGTCGTCACCCCCTTGCAGGGCATAGGACTGGAGACAAGCCTTCACGTCGCATGGAACCTGATGCGCGACACCGTCCATGGCACGCTTTGCATCACCGATGACGAGGGGAACCTCCAGGGGTTGGTGGCCGTCAAGGACATAGCCAACGCAAACATGGACATTCTCGACACGTTTGTTCTCTCCAAGGCTCGTACGAGCTATCACAACGTGCTCGACACGCTCAACGGAAAGATGGTCGTAGGCAACCCCGACGCCGTTATCGACCGCGGAAAGCTCCTCATTGGCACCACGCCCGAGATGATGGACGGCCTCATCGTGCCCGGAGACACCGTTCTGGTCACCAATCGTTACGAGACGCAGCGGTTTGCCCTTGAGGCCGGTGCTGGCTGCTTGGTGGTTTGCTGCGGCGCAAACATCACCAGCGTCATTCGCAACCTCGCCGAGGAGCGCGGGTGCGCCATCATCATCACTCCCTTCGACACCTATGCCGCTTCGCGTCTCATCACGATGTCGATTCCCGTCCGCGCAAAAATGATTCCCGAAGAAAAGATCGAATTCTTCTCGGTGCACACGGCCATCGAAGAGGCGCGACGCATCATGGCACGCACGCAACACCGCTTCTTCCCCGTGCTCGACGAGGACGGCAACTACATTGGCGTGGTGGGCTCCGCCAACATGCTGAGTTATCACAAGAAACATGTCATACTCGTCGACCATGCGGAGCTCTCGCAGACGGTAGACGGTATTGGCGAAGCCGAGATAATGGAGATCATCGACCATCATCGCGTAGGCACCATCGAGACACCCGGTCCCATCTACTATAGATGCGAGCCCGTCGGCTGCACGTGCACCATCATCTACGAGATGTTCGAAGAGCACGGCATCGACATCCCGGCAGACATCGCAGGCCTCATGATGAGCGCCATCCTCTCCGACACGCTCTGCTTCCGCTCGCCCACCTGCACGCCAAGCGACGTGGAGGCTGGCTACGCTCTCGCCAAGATTTGCGGAGAAGACCCCGACACCTACAGCGATGCGATGTTTGACGCAGGTGCCGACCTCACAGGTCGCACGGCCGACGAGGTGTTCAACTCCGACTTCAAGATCTTCTCTCGCGGCGATGCGAACTTCGGAGTGGGACAGGGCAGCTTCATGACCAAGAAGAGCCGTCGCCAAGCTGAGTCTTTGCTGCAGCCATACTTTGAGGCGGCGTCCGTTTCCAAGGAGCTGCCGGTCATCTTCTATATGTTCACCGACATCCGCAGCCAGACCACCGAGATGCTTTACTACGGGCCTTACGCCGAGCGGCTGCTCATGAGGGCATTCGACGTCAAGCCAAAGAAGGGCCGCGTCGTACTGCCAGGTGTGGTAAGCCGCAAGAAGCAGGTAATCCCCGCCTTGATGAGCGCCATCCAGACCTTCCAAGAAGAACAGAACTAACCGCACCCGTCGATAGGTTGTCCTAAAACGCCGTGCCCATGAAGGAATATCCACCATGGGCACGGCGTTTTTGGACAACCCGCCGGAAAGCATCGACGACGGGTACGGAAATCTTGCACTACACGAACACGACGGACTCGAGCGGTTGCAGCTCGCCGAGAGTCGTTTGGGTAATTGGCTTAAGGCCTTTGACGAGCGCAGGGTCATACGCGGCTTGCTTATTCGAGAAGTTCGCGAGCGTTACGGCACGCGCGTCACCCAACCTTCGCTCGAAGGCAAAGACCTGCTCGTCGTCGGTCATTAGCTCGTTCCAATCGCCTGCCACGAGCACGGGGTGTTCGGCGCGCAGCGATGCCAGCCTGCGGTACCACGCCAGCGGAGAGTCGGCATTCGCCTCCTGCGCGGCGACGTTGCATGCCTCATAATCGTCATGTACGGGAAGCCACGGCTCGCCCACCGAGAAGCCCGCATGTTCGCTTGCGTCCCATTGCATGGGTGTGCGCGCATTGTCGCGTGAGTAACGCACGCATGCCGCAAGCGCCCCGGCCTCATCGAATCCCTCGCCAAGCGCGAACTCGTACTGGTTGCGTGTCGAGAGATCATCGAACTCGTCAATCGAGCGCCACGGCGCGTTCCCGTAGCCCAGTTCCTCGCCCTGGAACAAGAACGGCGTTCCACGCGTTGTGAGCAGCACCGTCCCCAATACCTTGGCCTTCTTTGCAAGCGATCCATCGCATTGGAAGTAGTTCACCGTGGAGCGAGGTTGATCGTGATTCTCCCAAAACGCGGGATACCAGCCGTTCTTTGCCGTCGCCTCTTGGCTGGCCACAAGCACGCGCTTAAGGTCAGTGAGCGTCCAGTCCACCTTGCGACACCATATCTCGGACTTGTGCATGGGAATGAGCGTATGGCTGAACTCAAAGAGCATGTCAAACACGCCCCGCTCTCCCACCCACTGGTCGAGCTCCGACGCATCGACGCCGTTGGCCTCCCCCACCATAAAGATGTCGTGACCGTCGCGTACCGCCGCCTTGAACTCATGCAGGAAGTCGAGGATTCCCGGGGTGTTTGCCGTCGCGGCATGCACCGCGCTCAGACCATCCGCGCCATCGACGTCGCCATCCTCAAATACGGAGGGTTTCTTTATATAGGTAATGGCGTCGATGCGGAATCCGCCCACGCCCTTGCCTACCCAGAAGTTCGCGATGTCAAAGAGGGCCTTGCGCACCTCGGGATTCTCCCAGTTGAGGTCGGGCTGCTGCTTGGCGAACGTATGCAGGTAGAACTGCTGCCGCTCCTCGCACCACTCCCACGCACTGCCGCCAAAGATCGATCGCCAATTCGTGGGCGCCGACCCATCGGGCTTCGCGTCGCGCCATATGTACCAGTCAGCCTTGTCGTTCTCGCGCGACGAGCACGACTCCACGAACCACGCGCATTCCTCCGACGTGTGATTGAATACCAAGTCCATCACCACGCGTATACCCCGCTCGCGTCCACGCGCTATGAGCTCGTCCATGTCGGCCATGGTGCCAAATGAAGGATCGATGTGATAATAGTCGGCCACATCGTAGCCGTTATCCACCATGGGACTTTTGTAGCACGGAGTTATCCACAGCGCGCCGACCCCCAGCTTTTGCAAGTAGTCGAGCTTCTGGGTGATGCCGGCAAGCGTTCCGGTCCCCTTGCCGGCCGTATCCAAGAAGCTCTTTGGGTACACCTCATACGCGATGGTCTTTTGCCACCAGGCAAGGTCATTCAATTCACTCACTATTGTCACTCCCCATCTCCGTCGCCGTACGGAACACGCTCCCCAGAAGTCTGCATAAACACAGAATCCCGAGGAGCGTGCATCGCACAGGATGTACGACTTTTGCTATTCCTCAATCTCGAACTTGGCTAGCGTATTCATCATGGCAGGAATCACCTGCTTCTTGCGGCTCACCACTCCAGGCAGAACGGCCATGCCGTCCTTGGCCTCGCAGTTGAAGGCGCTCGCACACAGACGCTCGGCGCCGTTGCCCCAATAGAGCATCTCGGTAGTCTGGCTCTTTATGTCGGTAAACATGTAGAAGATCATCGGGACGTCCTTGACCTTTGCCGCATCTGCAAAGTACGGGGCGAGCAGCTCCTCGCCCGCCTTGCGGCTGTTCTCGGTCATGTAGGAACCCTGTCCCACGCCAAAGCTCACGTTGCCGCGGCTAAAGACCTTGAAGTCAGAGTTGAACACTTCCTCGGCCGTGCGGCCCTCGAGGTCCGCGCCCGCGTCAAACATGGCATCGCTGTAGGTGTCGGGATCCTCGCCACAGATCTTTGCGAGCTCCTTGCCCACGTAGACGTCGCGCGGCGTGCAGGTGGGCGAACGGAAGCAGAGCGTGTCCGAGAGGATGGCGCTCATCATGAGTCCCGCGATGTTTGCCGGAATCTCGATGCCGTTCTCTTGGAACATCTCGTAGACGATGGTGCAGGTGCAGCCCACCGGCTGGAGGCGATAGAAGATGGGTCCGGGCGTCTCGAGCGTGCCCACGCGGTGGTGGTCGATGACCTCGAGAATCTCGGCCTCCTCCATGCCGTCGACCATCTGCGAGACCTCGGCGTGGTCGACCAGGATCACGTGCTTCTTTTGCGGGTTGACCATGTCGCCGCCGCTCACGAGCGCGAAGTAGTTACCCTCCTCATCCGTTACCGGGAAGAGACGATGGCCAGTGCGGGCCATGACCTTTTGCGCCTCGTCAACAGCGGTGTTAAGCGAGAAGGCCTCGGTCTTATCGACCGGTATCATCTTTGCGCGAACGGGCACTGCCATGGAAACGAGACGCGCCGTCGCGTACGTGTCGTATTGCGTGGCAATTATCACAGCACCGCGCTCGGTCGCCAACTGCTTGATCTCATCGGTAACGGAAGCCTCGCAGCACACGATGAGACAAGCAGCGCCGGCCTCGAGGGCATAACGCTGCGACTCCACGCGATCCGTCACGAGCACGGTATCGCCGGGCTTTACGACGCCCTCCATGGCCTCGGGGGTCGTGCCCACGCATACCTTGCCCGTCTTGATGGCGCCTTTGGGATCGCCGACCACCATCTCGGCATCGAGCGTGTCGAGAATGTTTACGTATCCGGTGCTTGCCTCCGCGAGCGACTTGCGATCAAAGATGTCCATATTGGCCTTGGCGACGTCCTGGACGGCAATCACGCCCTGGAGCTTGCGCTTGCCGTCAGCGATGGCAAGCGTGCTGGCACCTACCTCGCGCATGAGGTTCCACGCAACAAACAGGCTGGTCTCGGCATCGATGCCGGCCTGCTCGGTAAGCCCGAGGTCCTTGATCTGCGGGCGCACACTGGTAATGAGGCGCGGCTCCTCGAACCCAAAGTGCTTGAGCGCATAGCCTGTCTCGCGGTTTACGGCGCCCGCACGACGAGCTTCGTAAACGGTGCTCTGATCGAGCTGATTCTTTAGATAGGCATAGCTGATGGCAGCGCAGATGCTGTCAGTGTCGGGGTTGAGGTGGCCGATAACGTTGACCTTGCGAATGGAATCGGGCATGTGAGCTCCTTTGCAACGGTGCACATAGTTATTGAGATGATAGCGTTCATCGGGAAGAATCGCGCGAGGTTATCGGTAATGCCCGCAAAACCGTACGTGGCTGGTTACTGTTCACTGTTCACTCCTGGGAGCAAGCGATGGGGATACTCCCCTTAAGGAGACATCATGGACATTACGCTTGACGAAGTCATCGAGATGCTCGAGGACATTCAGGAAGACGTGGACTACGAGTCCTGCACCACACTCATCGATGACGGCGTGCTCGACTCCTTTGATATTCTTGCCATCGTGAGCGCTGCCGATGACGAGTTCGATGTCACAATTCCTGCTAAAGAAATCATTCCCAGCAACTTCAACAGCGCCGTGGCGCTTCATGCGCTCATTCAGCGTCTTGCCAACGAGGAGTAGACCTCGTCCGCACCAAAAGCGCGCCGCCCCTTCGCCATGCACGTGACGAAGGGGCGGCGCTTCCATGGTGCAGAAATGATGCTTGCTAGTGTACCCAGGGTACCAGGCAGTCGTCGAGCCCCTTGATGAGGGCGTCCTTGTCCATGTGGCGGCCGATGAACACGAGCTTGGTCATACGGTCACCGCACTCCTCGTCCCAGTCGTCCATGACCTCGGGATTCGCCTCGACGATGCGCTTGAACTCGTCCTCGGGCGCCGTGGCAATGAACCAGCCGTTCTCCTGCATGTGGACCTGCTTGCCCGCCTGCTCAAAGACGTAAGCCATGTTGGGGTCGTCGGCAATCCACACCAAGCCCTTGGTACGGATGACGGCATCGGGCCACATCTGCACGCACTTCTCGAGGCTTGCGAGGTTAAAGGGCTTGCGGCGCTTGTACACGAACGTCGAGATGTCGTACTCCAAGACCTCGGGGTCCTCATGCTCCTCAGGATGCTCCATGGCGTCGAGCCATGCGGCCGAGTTGTACGCGTCGTTGAAGTCAAAGCGCCCCGTGTTCAGAAGCTCGTCGATGTTTACCTCGGCCTGCGTCGCCTCTACGATGCGAGCGTCCTTTTGCAAGCCGCGTACAATGGCCTTGAGCTCGGCAATCTGCTCGGGCTTCACGAGGTCGCACTTGTTGAGCACGAGCGTCGTGCAGAACTCGATCTGCTGAATGAGCAGCGCTTCGATGTCTTCCTCGTCGATGTCTTCCTGCAGCAGGTCTTCTCCACCGCTGAACTCGTCAAACATGCGTGCGCAGTCCACCACGGCGATGATGTTGTCGAGCTCGATCTTTACGCCACGTCCCTGCTCCTGCTTGCAGAAGTTGTCGATGGTAAAGGCGATGGGAATGGGCTCGCAAATGCCCGAGGCCTCGATGACGATGTAGTCGAACTTGCCTGACTCGGCAATCGTCGTGAGCTGACGCGCAAGGTCGTCGGCCAGCGTGCAGCAAATGCAACCGTTGGTGAGCGGTACGAGGTCCTCGGTGGTCTCGCTTACGAAGCCATTCTTGCCAATGAGGTCGGCATCTACGTTGACCTCGCCGATGTCGTTGACGATGACGGCCGCGCGAATGCCCTTGTCGTTGCCCAAGATGTGGTTGAGCAGCGTGGTCTTGCCCGCGCCCAGATAGCCCGTGATGAGAGCAATCTTTACCGTACGGGGCTTCTTGTTCAATCCAAACATGTTATGCGTCTCCTTGCTCGAATAATGGACACAGGCAGTGTAGCACGTGCATGCAACAAAGTACCGGGCGATCAGTTCCTGCACGTTCCCTAGTTTCGCAGCCTAGTTTCGCAGCGAGTTGAGCGGAGCGGGGAATCGGCCCCCACGACGCGCAAAGATGGTGCCGGCATGCTGGTTCACCGACATGACCGGTGCGGAGCCAAACAGACCTCCGAACTCCAACATGTCGCCCGTCTCGTGCCCGATGGCGGGAATCAAACGAACGGCCGTGGTCTTGCCGTTGATGACGCCAATGGCCATCTCGTCAGCAATGATGCCCGCGATGGTCTCGGCGCTGGTGTCGCCTGGAATGGCAATCATGTCGAGACCAACAGAGCACACGCAGGTCATGGCCTCGAGCTTCTCGAGCGAGAGGGCGCCATCGACGGCCGCGCGAATCATGCCGGCATCTTCGCTCACGGGAATAAAGGCACCCGAGAGGCCGCCCACGCTCGAGCTAGCCATGACGCCGCCCTTCTTGACGGCGTCGTTGAGCAGTGCGAGCGCACAGGTGGTTCCAGGTCCGCCGCACTCCCCCACGCCAATGATTTCCAGAATGCGGGCCACGGAGTCGTCGGCGGCGGGGGTCGGCGCGAGGCTCAGGTCGACGATGCCCTTCTCGGCACCCAAACGACGCGCGGCCTCGCGGCTCATGAGCTCGCCGGCACGAGTGATCTTGAAGGCGGTCTTTTTGATTTGCTCCGCGACTTCCATGAGGTTTGCCGACTCGGGCAGCTGTTCGAGTGCGGCGGCCATCACGCCGGGGCCCGAGACACCCACGTTGATGACGGCATCGCATTCTCCCGACCCGTGTACGGCACCGGCCATGAACGGGGAGTCTTCTACCATGTTTGCAAACACGACGAGCTTGGCAGCCCCATAGCAGTCGATGTCCGTCGTGCGAAGTGCCGCCTCGCGAATCGTCTGGGCCATGAGCAGCACGGCATCCATGTTTATGCCCGCCCGAACACTTGCCACATTGACGCTCGAGCACACCCGCTCGGTTGTGGCGAGCGCCTCGGGAATCGAATTGATGAGCCTGCGGTCGGCTGCTCCCATGCCCTTTTGCACCAGCGCCGAAAATCCTCCCATAAAGTCGATTCCGAGTGCCTGAGCAGCCCGATCCATGGCATGGGCAAGGGGCGACAGGTCCTCGTTGGGACAGGCGGCCGCGATTTGGGCGATGGGCGTCACCGAAACGCGCTTGTTGGCGATGGGAATGCCGTACTCACGAGCCAACTCGTCAGCGACCTCCACCAAATGCTCGGCGGTATGCGTGATGCGGTCGTATACCTTGACGCACATGCGGTCCATGTTTTCGTCGGTGCAGCCAAAGAGCGAGATGCCCATGGTGATGGTTCGCAAATCGAGGTTTTGCTGCGAGACCATAGCGCGCGTCTCGGCGACCTCCTCGGGAGTAATAGCCATGGTACGGCTCCTTTCGTTCGTGGTGCGCAGACCATTGTACTCGTTTGCTTGCAACATAAGCCGCCGGGCATCCCGACTCGTCGATCGAGTCAAGATGCCCGGCAGCCTCTAGCGTAAGCACTTATCCCAGGAATCGCACCTCGGGTTCCAGATGGACGCCAAACTGACGCTTTACCTCGTCTTGAACATGCTCGATGACCGCATGGACGTCCGCTGCCGTCGCGTCGCCGTAGTTGACCACGAACCCCGCGTGCTTCTCGGATACGCCAGCGCCGCCCACGCGATAACCTTTGAGTCCCGAATCCATGATGAGCTTGCCGGCAAAGTAGCCTTCCGGTCGCTTGAACGTCGATCCTGCGCTGCCGTACTCGAGCGGCTGCTTTGACTCGCGCCGCTGCGTGTAGTCATCCATCTTTGCGCGAATGTCGTCGCGATTTGCGGGCGTAAGTCGCAGGGTCGCGCTGATTACCACGAGTCCCTCGTTGCGCACCCTGCTCTGGCGATATCCGAGGTCGAGCTCATCGACGCCCAACGTCACGCGCGTTCCGTCCTTGGTGATAACGTTCACGGACTCGATTACGTCGGCCATGCATCCATCGTAGGCCCCTGCGTTCATGAAGCATGCACCGCCGATGCTGCCGGGAATCCCACAGGCAAACTCCATGCCAGACAGGCCCGCATACAGCGCACGCCTCGCAACGCAGCCCAGCGAAGCCCCCGCCTCACACACAAACCTCTCGCCCTCGCGGCGCACTCCCACGAGCGCATCGAGCGACACGATAACGCCATCAAAGCCCTCGTCACTCACGAGCAGGTCGGAACCCTTGCCCAAGACGAAGTACGGGACGTCCGCCGTACGACAGGTAGCGAGCACCTCGGCCAACTCGTCGGCGCTTTCGGGCACGACGAACTCGGCGGCCGGCCCGCCTACGCCAAAGGTAGTGTGTTTGCTCATGGGCTCATTATGCAGCGCGTTCTTAAACAACGGCGTATTCAAAGTAGTCTCCTCTCAAATCACTGCATGCAGCGAACAAGATCGCAGCACGGCATAGCTATTATGCGTCAGGTAGGCGCCAAATAAACATATGTTAGAGAATCCAACCCGAATCAACGCATCGAGAGTTACTCGTTCACACCTGCAGCAAGCTGTCTGATATGCCCGGTATACGACCAGGGCAACCGATGGGGGTGCTCCCCTTTATCTGAAGGCAAAGGGGAGCACCCCCATCGGTTGCCTCCAAGAGTGAGCAGTAACATCGAGACAACGCTATCTTGCCAGGGCTTGTCGTCCCGAGAACGCCAGATGGGGCAGCGGCATCAATCGTGCGGACGCAGGACAGACCGGTGCATAGAGCTTATCTGCATACACCGTCGAGGCGTTCGTCAACGCTTGCTCGACCTCTTCCTCGCCATCGGCGCGCACATCGATGGGCCCCAAAAGGTCAAAGGCCGACTCGACGGCGCACACCGCACGCACTGGCTCGCCCGCAGCAATTTCCAGCGCGGCAGCACGCGATGTCGCCGCGACGGGCTCGCCCACCACATAGCAGGTCGCTTCTCCCTGCACGCGAGCATCGCGAGTAGGCAGCAGGCATTCCCCTGTTTTTGCCGCTCGTGTCAGCACATCTGCGAGGGGCACAGCAAAGCCGTCGATGGGAACCCCCACCACATATGGCGTGCCAAACCGCTCGCGGAGTAGGCGCGCCACGGGAATTCCAACCGACGATACAACCAGATTGACCGCCGCCTCTCCTGAACGCATGAGCTCGTCGAGGGTCGATCCCATCGCCCAGCAGGACAACAGCTCGAATCCCGCATCCCCAACAAATGCCCTCAGTCGGTCAACGGCACCCGGCTCGCAGAAGTCGAGCGGCGTGGCACCCAAGATGTTGGCCACTTGCTCGCGCGGCTTTGTTGGTAGCACGAAACGATGCGCAACCTCAGCCAGCGCACGTCCTGCTCCCACCGTATAGTCATGCATGCCGTTGGTTCGCACGTACAAACAGGGAATGTTTGTACGGCGCTCGATGATCTTGCAGAGCGCGGGAAAGTCCGTACCCGAAATGAACGGAATCGGCGAGTTGCAGATAGCGATGAACCTGGGCTTGAGCTCAAGCGCGGCATCCACGACGTCATCCACGAGCTTGTTGTCGTTGCCCAAAATCGCATCGCGTTCCATCAGCGCAGAAATAAAGATCATGCTGTTGTGGTCGTACCATCGCGTCTCGTCGTGCGTGTTGTACGTCGAGTTGCAGCCGGATGGGTCATGAATCACCACCATGCCGCCCAGCTCAAAGAGCGCCGAACACGCCCCCGACACGTCACCGGTGTACACGGGCAGGATTCGTTGGCTCCGGTTCATCGCGTTCCCTTCATTGACATCGCTGACTATTCTATTACGCTCCATGGACGGACGCCAGAAATCATCATGCCCCAGATGGGTATCTATGACATACGGGCAAATCCAATCACACAGGACGAAGAGGGACACATGGGCCTAACGCTCTCGCACATCCCGGCACTCGATACGATGCGCATGCTCCGTAACGCAGGAGAAGACATCCGTGCGATGAATACCACCAGACTGTATCCTCCCTCCCCATGGAAGGAAAAGCGTTTTGCAATTGGCGATTTTGTCGATTATGGCCTGCGCAGGTCTAAAAGCAGCTTGCACAGCCAAGTCCTTTGCGCGGAATGAGGTCGCGAGTGTCCTTTGGCGTAGTCCAAGCCTCACACATGAGCTGTGCGAGGCTCCGAATGCCCGCATAGCCCCAGAGCCCCCCTCCCTCCACGAGGTTGACGAAGTACGGCGTTCCACAAAACCACGCCGCCTTTTGCCCCAGAGCCAAGGTCTTCACCTCGCGCTCGCGCGGCGAGACGCGTAGCTCCGGCAAAACGATGGACGAGAGCTGCACGTGAGGAGCATGCTCGCGCAGCCAGTCGAGCGCCGCAATCTCCTCGCCGCTTACGCCATCCAAATACACTTCCTCAACCCTGAATCCATGCTCAAGCAAGAGTCGCGCCAAGCCCAAAGGCCGCGGATGAAGGGAGGCGTCTATAGCAATGGGTGCGTCGCCTATGCGCGTTCGAGCGACCGCAAGAGCCTCCTCGCATCGACTGATCTGATTGACATAGTCAACCGTGGGTAGCCGAAGTATGGCACGGAGCTCGTCGCATTCATCTGCAATCTCGCCGTAGTCAAAACTCGCCGGCAGATACAGATGCCTTCGCCCCAGTCGTTTTGCAAGCTTGCTCGCACCATACACCGCATTGGGGTACACCGAGACGAAGGTCCCCGCAGCAGCAAGTCCCTTATACTCGGCATACGTTGAGCATCCCTGCGCGTCGACAAGCCGATAGCCCCCGGTTGCCAACACGCTACGCAGATCACAGTCGGTATCTAGCGCAAAGTCACTCCCCACCAACGCCACGAGCGCATCATCCGCCTCGCAGGGTTCCAATGGATCGTACATCGCCTTTCGCAGCCGCACATCCGGACTCAGGCGTCGCTTCATGATGGGATCCATCCATGCTTCGACGAAGTCCACGCCGGGAAACTCGGACCGCAGCTCCCGATATACACGCGCCATGCTCACGCCCAAAAAATGATGCGTGCACACCGGGAACACAATGACACACGGGGGCAATGTACCTCGCGCATCTAGCTTGCGCAGTACATCAGCAATGCCCTCGATAGTAACCTGCTCGACGGTCCCCCGCACGATATCGGATTCCTTGAGCACCACGCACGAAAAACGTTCGGACTCCCCCATCTCGGCTGCAGTCAGCACCACACCACGCATGCAGTTTATGGCACAGACGTATATTTGATGTGCCTCCGGCACCAACATACCAACGTGAACGATGTTCCACACACCGTGCGCGGGCGGATTGAATTCCAATTTGGAGTCAAAGAGCACAGGAGTTGTCGCGTCTTTCGCATCCACCACTGAGGGACCGAGTCGCTTGAGCATACAGACCTCGCTAGCAGATTCGTGGCAACAGCTCGCCCGTCGGCTGTGGCAGGAGTGTTTGCGTACCAATCTCGGTATTCAGAACCACCCAACCAGGGCGTTCGTCGACAACCTCTCCGATGATGGCAGCACCTACCGAATACGGGCACGCTTGTAACGCCTCTACAAGTGCTGGAGCAACATCACGCGGAGCAATGACCACCAGTCGGCCCTCACACGCCAAATAGAGTGGCTCCAATCCGAGCATGCGGCACACGCCCCCAACAGCAGGATCAACCGGCACCACCGTCGCATCGAGTCGCACACCCACGTTGCTTTGCCCGGCGATCTCGTACAACACCGTTCCCACGCCACCGCGCGTGGCATCGCGAATCACATGGATGTCGTGAGTCACGTCGAGCATAGCCTTCACACTTGCCCAGAGCGGTGCGCAATCCGACGTCACGTCAGCCTCGATGCCAAAGTCATCGCGTTCCAGCAAAATCGTACATCCGTGCCGACCGATATCCCCCGTTACGATAATCGCATCCCCTGGCGCCGCCTTTGCCCCCGCAGGAGAGACACCTTCCACGACTTCGCCAACACCGGTTGTGGTGATAAACACCCCGTCCACCTGGCCGCGCCCTGCGACCTTGGTGTCGCCCGCCACCAGCGTCACTCCCACCTCAGCCGCCGTCGTAGCCATCGAATCGGCAATCTGCTCGAGCTTCTGGAGAGGATACCCCTCCTCAATCACAAACCCACAGGTAAGGTACAGCGGACGGGCACCCATGCATGCAAGATCATTCACCGTGCCACAAATCGAAAGCTTGCCCACATTGCCCCCGGCAAAGAATGCCGGGGAAACGATGAACCCATCGGTAGACATAGCCATCTTTCCGTGCGGGGGATCGAGCACTGCCGCATCATCGGCCGTCAGCAGCGGACTATCAAACCGACGCGCAAACACACGCTCGATAAGCTCCGCCGTCTGCTTGCCACCGGCCCCCATAGCCAACGTCACATGGCCAGAATTCTTGTCGCTCACTGCAGGTCACCCCCATATTGATAGTATGCCGAGCAAGCGCCCTCACCCGACACCATGCATGCCCCCACCGCATGTTGCGGTGTGCAACCGCGGCCAAACAGCGGACAGTCGCTTGGCTTGCATGCGCCACGCAAAACCTCGCCACAACGGCAGGCCGGATTTGCTCGCCCCTCAATGGACGGCATTTGGAACACACGGCGCGCGTCGACGTCAGCGTATTCCCCACGAAGCCGCAGCCCAGACCCTTCTATGACGCCCAGACCACGCCACTCAGCGTCACAGGGCTCCATCACCTTGTTGATAAGAGCGACCGCACTCGGAGCTCCTTCGGGCTTCACGACGCGTGGATACGCATTCACAAAGAACGGCTTTCCCTCAGCTCCCTTTGCAACCGCAACCGCCAACGCCGTGATGAGCTCCTTTGCCGTAAAGCCGGCCAGAACCCCGCTCACCCCTTGCGCGGCAAGATCCTCGCACAGCTTCGTGCCCGTAATGGCATGGACATGGCCCGGATACAAGAACACGTCGGCGGAGTCGCGAAGCGCCGCGTAGGCATTTGGCATGGTCTTGTTGGCCGTGAGCAGCGAAAAGTTCTGGAGTCCCTCGGCCTTTGCTTGCTCCACCGCCAAGCACGCTGCCGGCACGGTAGTCTCGAACCCCACCGAAAGAAACACCACGCGCTCGTCGGCGTGCTCGCGCGCATACGCCACCGCATCGAGCGGAGAATACACCACGCGCACACGACCGCCCGCCGCTCGCGCGGTCGCCAGACTCCCCGTCGTTCCGGGAACACGCACCAAGTCGCCAAAGGTCGTGATGGTCGCGCCATGCTCGGCCAGCCAAATCGCCTCGTCAATAAACCCAACCTGCGTCACGCATACCGGACAACCCGGCCCCGAGATGAGGTCTACCTGAGGTGGAAGCAGCTTGCGAATGCCCAGCCGAAAAATCTCGTGCGTATGCGTCCCGCACACCTCCATGATGCGCAGCGACCGGCCGTCATAGGACGAAAGAATCTCGGCTGGGGTCTTTTTTTGCACGTCGCTCATGAATACAGGGCCTCCATCACCGCGTCGGTCTCGTGATCGTCCTCGTCGGTTATCTTTGCAATGGCAATGCCAGCATGCACCATAACGTAGTCGCCGGGCTCAACCTCGTCGAGCAGCGCCACCGACACGTCGCGCTTGGCTCCCGACGCATCGACGATGGCCGTGCCGTCTTGGATGCGCACCACCTTTGCCGAAAGTCCCACACACATGATTCGTACTCCTTTCTGCATCGCCCAGCTGGTCGCCAAACCAGCGGGCGAGTTTCTTTATATGACTCCGCCCGCCTGTTGGGACGGTCGTTTCTTCTGCGCCCATCGCGCGGCAACGACAGCCTGGCCCAGCGACACTCCCCCATCGTTGGGTGGCACCAGGCTGTGCGTGAGCACGCGGAACCCAGCTGCACGGAGCAGCTCGGCCGAACGCGCGAGCAGCAACGTGTTTTGATAACAGCCGCCCGTCAGCGCCACCGTCTGCACGCCTGTCCTTTCGCGCGCCATCACGCAAGCCGCCTCAATCAGTCGGGACAAGCCCTCATGAAACGCCCAAGCCAGCCGCTCGGACGACTCGCCCGCAAGCTTGCGCTCCACAATCCAGCCAAAAAGCTCGTCAGTCGCCAGCACGAAGGGGGCATCCTTGGAGCACCCAAAGGCCGGAGGTTCAAGCGGCTCGACACAACGCTCGGCCGCAAACTGCAGCTGCGTCGCCGCCTCGCCCTCAAAGCTCGAAGCACGCCGTATTCCGAGCACAGCACTCACGGCATCAAACAGACGCCCCGCACTCGTCGAACGCACGGTGTTCACGTTGCGGCGAATCATCAAGAACACCACACGCGCCTCTGCGGCACTGCAAAGGCCCAGGTTCTCCGCGACTTCCGCCGCCCGCTCGCCAAAGGCCTCTCCCAGCATGCCCACCGCGACACGCCATCCCTCACGTGCGGACAGGTCTCCTCCCGCCTGCGCAAATGCGGAGATGTGACCCAGACGCTCAAAGCCGTCTGCATCGGCCAACAAAATCTCGCCACCCCAAATCGTGCCGTCCTCGCCGTATCCGGTGCCATCAAACGAAACGCCAATCACCGTCTCGCTCACGTCGTTCTCGGCCATGCACGAAACCACATGCGCATAGTGATGCTGCACGGACACCAACGGCACATGATATCGCCCTGCCAGCTCATGTGCCACAACCGTAGAGTTGTAACGCGGATGCAGGTCGCAGGCTACCACTTCCGGCTTTGTCTCGAGCAACGTCAAAAATCGACCGACAGTCTCTTGCAGCGCTTCCACTGTTCGCACGTCGGCAAGGTCACCAACATAGGGGGATGGATACAGCAGCTCGCCCGTCCCAACGCAGAACGCATTCTTTAGTTCACCGCCCACCGCCAACACGCGTGCTCCCAACGGCTTGCTCAGCACAAACGGCAGAGGCGCCCACCCTCTCGAGCGCCGCACCATGTATGGCCTATCCTCAAACAGGTCCAACACCGTGTCGTCGGCACGAACGCGAATGAGCCTGTCGTGTGAGAGAATCGCATCGGCCAACGGCCCTAACTCTTTTCGCGCGTCCTCGTCGTCGCGACAGATAGGCGCACCAGACTCGTTGGCGCTTGTCATCACCAGACAATCGGGCATGTCGATACCATCGTCATACGAAAAGAGCAGCAGCTGAAGCGGCGCGTATGGCAGCATCATCCCAAGCTTGGGATTCGCAGGTGCCACAGCCTCGCACACCCTCCCACTCGCACGGCGCGGCAACAGGACAATGGGCTTTTGATGACCACAGAGCAGCTCTTCCGCAGCCGCGTTCGTCTCGCATTCGCGTTGCGCGACAGCGAGGTTTGTCGCCATCACGGCAAATGGCTTGGCGGCGCGACGCTTACGCTCACGCAGGAGCCCGACGGCATCTGGATTCGTCGCATCACAGCACAGGTGGAAACCACCGATGCCTTTCACGGCGACAATGCCTCCGGACGCCACGATTCGTCGCGCCTCGCTTATGGCCTCATGCCCTCGCTCGGGTCGGTCGAGCAAATACGCCTGCGGACCACACTCGTTGCAGCATACCGGTTGCGCATCGTAGCGACGGCTTGCGGAGTCGTGATACTCGTGCGCACACTCGTCACACATGGGAAAGGACGCCATGCTCGTTCGCTCGCGGTCGTAGGGTAGCGCATCCAAAATCGTGAGGCGAGGCCCGCAGCACGTGCAGTTAATGAACGGATGAAGGTAGCGTCGATTGCTCGGGTCAAACAGCTCTTGTGCGCACTCGTCACATATGGCGATGTCGGGCGAGACGAATATCTCTCCTTGGGTCTTCTCGCTCTCGACGATCGAGAAACCCTCGAAATGCGGCGCATCGTCCATGGGACGTACGTCGAGCTTAAGGATGGCCGCACGTCGCGGCGGCTCATGACGCAGCAGGTCGACGAACCGATCGAGCTGGCCGACGTCGCCCTGCGCGATGATTTGCACATACGGCCCCTTGTTGCACACGCTGCCCGCAACGCCCGTTCGCGTGGCATGGCGATCGACCGTGGGACGAAACCCCACGCCCTGTACGATGCCGTATGCGCGAATGCTCCACGTCTCCCTTCTCATCGCTCGCCACCAATAGAGAAAAGCGACCCCGAGACGGCAAACTGCGGAACGTCGATGGTTGCGCCCTCGAACCGAGGCACGATGCGCCATAGGGTGGGATCGCCCACGAGCACGTCGAATCCGCCCCCATATACGAGCTCCTCAAAATCGTCCTCCTCACGCAGACGAACGTCGCCCGGTTGAGCCAGTTCGTCCTCGAGCATGAACCACGTCGCACACGTTACTGACTCCGCACCGACCGCCAAGAGCTCGTCCCTCAACGCGTTTGCCATCACCTGCTGCTGCACGACAAGCACCCGTGCCCCGGCGACCGGGGGACGCCCCGGCGCCCTGAGCAGCAAGATTTGGGGGCATTCCTCCGCCCGCAGAAATTCATATGGCGTACCAAAGCGTTCCCTCAGAAGTTTGGCGGTAGCGAGGCCCGAAGGCGCCACCACAAGGTTTTTTTCGGCAGCCGAAGCGCGCACCACGTCATCGAACGAGAGCGACCACGAAGCCGGCGGAATGCAGCTCAAATCCAACGGATTGGCTCCCAAGACGCCCACGTGGCCAGAATCAACCGGAAGACATTCGGTAGCGAATCGGTCGAAGATGGCCGAATAGGCCTTGCTCGCACCAACGTCGTACAGCTCCATGCCCGTCGTGTCCACCGTAATGGTGGGAAGGCTTGCGCGCCGCTCGCTCATGCGCCGCAACGCACGATAGTCGGTACCGATTACCGAAGGCACCGGCGTGCCCACAATGGCTGCGAAGTTGGCGTCAATCTTTGACGCGGCATCGGCCAGCTCGTCCACGAGCTTGTCATCGCGGCCAAGAATGGCATCCATGTCGCGTAATCCCGCGCTAAAGACCGCCGAGCGTTGAGTGCGCCAGCGCGGCTCGTCAAAGCCGCAGATGTTGCCCGTGCAGCCACCCGCGTCACAAATCACCACAATGCCACCCAGCTCAAAGAGGACACTCACAGCACCGGACTGGTCGGGTGCGAATGGCGTTAGATACTTGCGCAGCCCCCTCATGCGTCCGCCCTCCCGTCCTCTTGATCGCGCGTTGGATCCGTTGCGTCGGCAATCTCCCCTTGCGAAACCGCCGCGGCGAGCGCCTCAAACAGACGGCACACGCCCGCGTAACCGTATGGCTGTACGTCGGAGTTCCACGCCAGACCTATCGCTTCGGGGTGGTACCAGCACGCGTCCTTACCCAGAGCGATCCTTACCGGACAATCATGTGCATCATAATGGATCATCGTTGGTTCCATATTTGAGTACACCCGCGTGTGCGGGCTCAGCTCGGCAAGGCGCCGTACAAAGACGAAGTTCTCGGACTGGATCGTACCGAATACCTCGCGAACTCCAAATCCGTAACGCGTGAGGGCAACCGCAAGTTCAAACGGGTCGGCGTTCAGGCACTCCCCCACCGCAAACGAGGCAGCTGGCATCAAATCACGGAATGACTCGATGGCCGCCTCGGCCGCCGCATAGTCCACCTCATCGTCGAAAGTAACCCCAAGCACCTGTCCAAGCGCCTGGTATTGACGTCGGATACGATCCAGCTGATACAGACGCGTGAGTTCGATCGACGGAATGGCCAACCTCTCCTGCAGGTCCGCTGCAGCAAAACGAGCCTCGGGATGCAACACCAAGTTGAAGTTCGCCTCAGCCATATGCTGGAACTCGTCGAAGTCCGCGCACCTCGACACCTCGCGAATGGCCTTCACGCCAATGCCGCGTAGGTAGTCGTACAGCTCGCAATCGTCCACAAGCGGCGCAAAGAATCCCAGTACGTTGACCGAGCTGGCGCGCTTGGGGCGAGCATCGAGCAGCGAGTACAAGCTCTGCCGCACGTGGACCATGGGCGGTCGTCGTCCCTCACGCGTGAGCGCATACATGTAGCATGGCCGTACGGGAAGGCCCACGCGCTCCTCGGCACGGCGACACACGCGCTCCATGTCGGTACCAAGCAGAGCATCCACGCAGGTGATGCAAATCATCACGAGCGAAGGGCGCGTCTTTAGGCAGCCCACGACCTCTTCGACGGCCTTGGGTATCTTGCGTAGGTGACGGCCAGTCACGATGTCGGTCTCGTCCATGTTTAGATAAAAGAAGCGGTCACGATACGCTGGCATGTCGCTCACGAGCGAGGTGTTGCGCCCGCAGCATCCAGGCGCTACAAGCAGCATGACGGATCCGGGAATGGCTAGGCCCGCACGCTTGACGCCAAACCCCTCCGCCCCAGGAGAGTTGAAGGCCAGCGTGGCGGGAGAGCTATAGATGAGGTGACGGTTCGAGACGAGCTCGTCGGGCAGGTTGTCGATTCCACGCTCGGCAAGTTCGGCCGCCTCAAAGAACCGGGCAGCATATGTCATGACTACACCTCGCCGTTGGTGAGGCGTGTCGCCAAGCCGAGGAACCGCTGACTTACGGGCAGCGTCAAATCGCCCTCTATGACCGTCTTGCCCTCGTCCTCAAAGCGGTTGATGTCGTCAGAGCGTGGAATCTGCGCCACGATGGGAAGCCCGTGCTCGCTGGCAAACGCCTGGACCTTGCTTTCTTCGTCGGGCACGTTGCGATGGTTGAGCACGATGCCCGCCACGCGAGCGTAGCCACGATCCTCAAAGTTCGCAACGGCCGTGTTTATGTTGTTCGCCGCATACAAGGCCATCTTTTCGCCCGAGGTCACAATAAGGACCTTCTCTGCATACCCCTCGCGAATCGGCGCGGCAAAGCCACCGCACACCACGTCGCCCAGCACGTCATACAACACGACGTCGGGTTTCCACGTCTCGAACAGGCGCAGGTCCTCAAGCAGATTGAACGTGGCAATGATGCCGCGGCCCGCACAGCCCAGGCCCGGCGTAGGGCCACCCGTTTCGATGCAAAGAACTCCGCCAAACCCCTCGCGCGCGATGTCGTCGAGCGTTTCGGGGTCCTCGTCGTTCTCGCGCAGGTAGTTCATCACAGGCAGCAGCGGCTCACCGCCCAAAAGGTTGATGGTTGAGTCGGCTTTGGGATCGCAACCAATCTGGATGACGCGCTTGCCTTGCATGGCAAACGCCGCTGCCAAGTTGCTGGTAATGGTGGACTTTCCTATGCCACCCTTACCGTAAATCGCTATTTTGAGCATCTCTCTCCTTATGCCTCTTGTTGCTCGGACCAAACCTCGCCGTCAGATAGCTACTGCATCGTAGCATACTCGCACCACCCGCCCATGCAGTTCACCAGCTATCCAATCTTGCACGCAATGGGATGCGGGCAATCGATGGGGATACTCCCCATCGATTGTTTCCAAGAGTAAACAGTTCTGCAGGCGGCTCGCCATCCATGGCCGTGGAACACGCCAAAGCACAAGGTGTGATACAACTATCATGTTGTCCCTCGATAGGAGGTCTTATGTCCCACACGTCAGACATCGTGCGAGAGCAGTTCAAAGCCTCGGATGACATTCGTGATGCCGGTCTCGTCACACCAGCTTGCATTGAGCGCTTTGACGACATCGTCTACGGAACAGACGCGCGCTGGCAGTCCTTGGACGTGTATCGCCCCAAAGACGCCGCCTCTACCAGCCCGACGGCACCCAAGGCACTTCCCGTCATCGTGAGTGTCCATGGCGGAGGTTGGGTCTACGGCGACAAGGAGCGTTACCAGTGGTATTGCATGGACCTCGCAACCCGCGGTTTTGTGGTGGTCAACTTCACCTACCGTCTTGCGCCCGAGCACAAGTTCCCGGCGAGCATGGAGGACACATGCGCGGTGTTCAGCTGGACGTTGGAGCACATTGCGGATTACGGTGGCGACCCCGCCCGAATCTTTGCCGTGGGCGACTCCGCCGGCGCACACATATTGGGGCTCTTTTGCAACCTGTGCACAAACCCTTCTTATGCCGACAAGCTTGGTCTTTGTGCCCCACAGAACTTCGCACCTCGTGCCATCGCCCTCAACTGCGGTGCGCACAAGATCCAAATCTCTGAGAATCCCCACGACCTCACCTCCGCTCTGATGGCAGACTTCCTCGAGCATGGAGGCGACGACGAGGAGCTCGACCTCATTGACGTGGGCGGACACATTACCAAGGACTTCCCGCCGGCATTCGTAATGACCTGTGACGGGGACTTCTTGTACGATCAGGCATTTCCACTGGTGGCAACCTTGCGAGAACTCAAAGTCGTGCACGAGTTGCATGTGTACGGCGGCATCGACGAGCCTTTGCCCCACGTGTTTCACTGCAACATGCGGAGCGAGGATGCGCGACGCTGTAACGACGACGAAGCGAGGTTCTTTGCACGGTTCTGCTAGCGTAGCCACCCATCCCTTTAGATGCGAGAGGAACTGACTTGAGCCTTAACGCAACGCCATCATCTGAGCGCGTTCACATTGGCTTCTTTGGTTGCCGAAACGCCGGCAAGTCAAGCATCGTGAACGCTGTGACCGGCCAAGATCTTGCCGTCGTCTCTGACGTCGCAGGCACCACCACCGACCCGGTACAAAAGGCCATGGAACTGCTTCCCTTGGGGCCGGTTGTTATTATCGACACGCCGGGTTTCGACGACACAGGCATGCTGGGAGACAAACGCGTCATACGAACCAAACAGACCCTGAACCGCACCGACATCGCCGTACTCGTGGTCGACGCGACGCGCGGGCTCGGCCCCATCGACCAACAGCTCGTACAGCTCTTTGAAGAAAAGCACTTGCCATACGTCGTGGTTCTCAACAAGTGCGACCTGATCGAAGACCTTCCCGCCGCACCGACCGGCCACCTCTTTGCCAGCGCGGTCGACGGCACCGGCATCCACGAGCTCAAGGAGCGTCTGGGTAGCTTGGCCCCCAAGCAGGATCCCCATCACCGACTGCTCGCCGACCTCATCTCCCCCGGCGACGCCGTCGTGCTCGTTTGCCCCATCGACGAGTCGGCCCCCAAAGGCCGCATGATCCTCCCCCAGCAGATGGCAATCCGAGACGTCCTCGACAACGGATCCACGGCGCTTGTGTGTCGCGAGACGGAGCTCACCTCCACACTCGCGCATCTGCAGGCGCCTCCCGCCCTCGTCGTCACGGACAGTCAAGCCTTTGGCTTGGTATCGGCCATCGTGCCAGACGAAGTTCCTCTTACATCCTTCTCTATTCTTTTGGCACGGTACCGGGGCTTTTTGGAAACCGCAGTCGCAGGCGTTGCCGCCATCGAGCACCTCACAGACGGCGACACCGTCCTCATGGCCGAAAGTTGCACGCACCACCGACAGTGCAACGACATTGGAACCGTAAAGATTCCCCGTTGGCTGCGCAACCATACCAAACGTGACCTGCACATAGCGACCTGCACGGGCCGCGAGTATCCTGAGGACCTCTCGCCATACTCCCTTGTAATACACTGTGGAGCCTGCATGACAAGCGAGCGTGAAGTGCAGTATCGCATGCGATGCGCGCTCGACCAAGGTGTGCCGTTCACGAACTACGGCATTACCATCGCCCAAATGACGGGCACGCTCGAGCGAAGCCTTCGACCATTCCCCACCATCCATGAGCTTGTTTACGCAAAATAATTATCTACAGGTCACTAAAGTGATAGCCAGCAAAGGACCTATTGTGCATAGCGCCCGGACGGACCGAAGCGTCACCTCGTCCGCGGACATCGGCACTCTACGAGCCATACGGGAGGAGGGCTTATGATTTGTCCACAATGTGGCGCCAAGACGCCCGATGGCTCGAGTTTTTGCAAGGCGTGCGGAACCTCACTCGTCGATGCGAATCCTATCTCGTCCGCACAACCTCCCGCAGCAAGTCAACCGCAGCCGGCTTCGCAGCCACACGCACGACAGGCACAGCTGGAGCGACCTGCGCCCGCGCAAGACAACATGTCGGTAAACCTCACGCGCTTTCTAATTATCGTCGCGATTTCCCTCAGCCTCATTGTTGTCATTCTAATTGTGGCCACGGTCGCCATCCACTCGAACGCCTCGAATCCTGCCCAGGTCGCATCGTCTGAGCAGGCCACAAACGCACGCCTTGCTGATGCCTATAGTCAGGTCTTGGACAACATCCAAAGCGTTGAGTTCGTACAAGGCGGAGATGAGACGGCATACGACATGTCGGGCGCCTACCGCTACACACTCATCGACCTTCGGGATGACGGAACACCAGACTTGCTCGTCACTGCAGACGCCACCGCCCACACTGAACGCGGGGAGGTGGACTGCACACTCACGCGCGTAATGGTGTTTGACGAGGAGTCGGATCAGACCGTCCCAATAGGAAACACCATACACGCAGGGTCTTCCGCAAAGATGGTTGTAACCCCAGACTTACATGGCATCGCGGTTCGGAGCACCGACCCCAAAACCGGCCGGACTCTGACCACACGGTACACGCTTAAAGAAAAGGCCGGGGCAGAAGAAAACGCCCCAGAGCAAGAGGACACTACGAACGAGGCGGATTACCACACGCCAAACCTCGTAAGCGTAGACGACAGGTCGCTCATCGATCGCTTGCGAGAAGGCACGTGGTCCAACAATGAGGCCATCAACTAGACATAGTGGCAGGCAATAGGAACACCCTTGCCCGCCCACACGTTACACGTGGGAGTAGGCGGCTTTGGCACTCACGCCATCGAGGTTGCCTATCTTTCCCGCGAGCGCCGCAATCTTGTCGCCCGGCGCGTCAACTGCAACGCTAATAACGTTGAGGTTGCGCGCACGATACGGCACGCCCATACGGCCAATAACGTAGTCGCGGTACTCATGCAAGATGGCATTGAGCTTCTCAACGGCCTCGGGCTTCTCGACGATAATGCCAATAACGGCTACGCGCGTGTCCATAACGACTCCTTTCGATGCTCCACGCTCCATTGTGTCACAAACAAACCGGGCCCAAATGTACCAAATGGAACATCTGAACCCGGTCGTCGCTCGCCTTGGCCGCATGCCACCACGTATTGACGATAATGCTATCGGTCTTCTCGGAAGTATGGTAGACCGAGGCTCTCGGGGGGTTGGTTCTCGCGTTTGTTGCGCAAGCTCGTGAGCACCAGCACGACGATGGTCACGATGTACGGGAGCATCTTGTACAGCTCCTTAACGGCAAGGTCGGTGCCGGTGGGGATGAACAGATGCAGGATGTAGAGTCCACCAAACAGGATGGACGCGGGAATACTTGCGGCAGGGCGCCAGATGGTAAAGATCACCAGCGCGATGGCAAGCCAGCCACGGTCACCAAACGCGTCGTTGGACCAGATGCCGTTGGCGTAGTCCATAACAAAGTACAGACCACCCAATCCTGCAATAACGCAACCGGCGCATGTCGCAACATATTTGTAGCGCGTGATGCTTATGCCGGCGGCGTCTGCCGTCGCGGGGTTCTCTCCCACGGCGCGAAGCTGTAGGCCAATGCGTGTTCTGTTGAGGCAGAATGACGCACCGATCGCGATGAGTATCGCCACATAGGCAAGAAAGCCATAGCTAAAAAAGACTTGGCCAAACCAACCCGTGGACCCCGCAAACGGCAACGTGGTCCTAAACAGATTGCTCGTGGCCGTAAGCGAGATCGAGGGAATGTCGGCGCCCGTAAGCTTGATGAGCGAGCCACCAAAGAAGTTGCCGAGGCCGATGCCAAACGTAGTCATGGCAAGACCGGTGACGTTTTGGTTGGCGCGCAGCGTAACGGTGAGGAAGCAGTAGATAAGCCCCATGAGCATGGATCCCACGATGCAGGAAATCAGAGGGATAAGAATGCCCAACGCGGGGTTGATCGGTGCGCCGCCAAGGGTGCGCTCGTACAAAAACGATCCTATGACGCCACAGATGCCACCCACGTACATGACGCCCGGAATGCCAAGGTTGAGGTTGCCCGACTTCTCGGTGATGATTTCTCCCGTGCAACCATACAGCAGAGGTATGCCCTGCGCGACGGCACGAGGAATGAATGAAATAATAAAGTCAAACATTTCTACTCCTCCACCACTCCGCGTTCCTTGTGGCTAAACACAATCCGGTAGGTAATAAAGAACTCCGTGCCTATGATAAAGAACAGGATGATGCCGGTGAGGATGTCGCCAAAGCTCTGGTTGAGACCGTACGTCGTGGCAATCTCGCCCGCGCCGTAGCCCATGAACTCCAGCAGGAAGCTGCTGCCCACCATAACGGCCGGGTTGAACTTGGCCAGCCAAGCCACCATGACGGCCGTAAAGCCGCGTCCTGCGGCGATGCTAGTCGTGAGGGTATGGGCAGAGCCGCCCACCAGAAGCATGCCCGCAAATCCACAGATTGCACCAGAGATGATGAGCGTGCGCACGATTACCCCGCTGACCTTGATTCCCACGTAGCGAGCTGTGCTGGGACTCTCACCCACTACCGAAAGCTCGTAGCCTTGCTTGCTGTAGTTGAGGTATACATACATCCCCGCAGTCAGCAGTGCGACCAGTATGACGATGAGCATGTATTTGTTGCCAGCTATGACCGGCAGCCACCCGGCCTCCGAACTCTGGTTGATGATGCCGACTGTACCCGAGCCCTTGGGGTTCTCCCACACAATAACAAAGAAAGCGACGAGCTGTGTGGCAACGTAGTTCATCATGAGAGTAAACAACGTCTCGTTGGTGTTGAACTTCGCCTTAAAGAATGCCGGAATGGCCGCCCATAAGGCGCCGGCGGCCAACGAGGTCACAAACATGAGGAGGATAAGCACCGCATTGGGCACCTTATCTCCCAAAAGAATCATGCAAGCAGCAGATGCCAAGCCTCCCGCAAGCACCTGACCTTCGCCGCCTAGGTTCCAGAATTTCATGCGAAACGCCGGAGTCAGCGCCAAGGACACGCAGAGCAGAAGTGCCACTTCCTGCAACAGAATCCATACCTTACGCGGAGAGCCAAACGAGCCCTGAATCATGGTTCCATACACGGCAATGGGGTTGAGCCCGGTCGTAAGTGCCGTAATGACGCCACATACGGTGAGTGCAATGGCTATGATGCCAAAACGGATTGCCATCGCCTGGGCAAAGGGCATCTCTTTGCGTTTAACAACATGGATCATCGCTCTTCGCCTCCTCCCAGTTTCGTCATCATAAGACCGACCTCATTCTTTGTCGTTGTGCGCCCATCCACGATGCCGCTCACTTTGCCGCCGCACAGCACCAGGATTCTGTCGCACAGCTCAAGCAGCACGTCGAGGTCTTCGCCTACATAGATCACTGCGACTCCGTTGCCCTTTTGTCGGTTGAGCAAGTCGTAAATAAGGTAAGACGAATTCACGTCCAATCCGCGCACCGCATAGGCCGAGAGCAACACGGTAGGCGCCGCGGCAATCTCACGTCCCACCAGCACCTTTTGCACGTTGCCGCCCGAAAGCTTGCTCACCGGTGTGTCCACACCGGGCGTGTTGACCTCGAGTTCGTCCACCACGAGCTCAGCAAGATGTCTGGGCTCCTTGCGATCCGTAAGGGGCGAGAGGCCATTGCGGAACGAGCGCAGCATCATGTTGTCCGTAAGGTCCATGCTCCCCACGAGCCCCATGCCCAAGCGGTCTTCGGGAACAAACGAGAGTACGACCCCCATGCCGGCAATCTTGAGCGGGTCCATGCCAATGAGCTGCTCGACCTGCTCGTTGTCAACGTTGTATTCGATGCTGCCGCTTTCCACGGTCTGCAAACCCGCGATGGCTTCCAAAAGCTCCTTTTGGCCCGAGCCCGAGATTCCGGCAATGCCCAGTATCTCGCCCGTGTATGCCGAGAAGGAAACGTTGTCGAGCTTCGTGACTCCCTCGCGATTCTTTATCGTTAGGTTCTTTACGCGAATGCGCTCCATGCGGTATTTCATCTCGGGATCGGGACGATCGATATTGAGCGTCACCTGACGGCCAACCATCATGTTGGTCATTTCCTGCGTGGTTGCCTCGGCGGTGACCATCTCACCCACGTACTCGCCCTTGCGCAGGACCACCACGCGGTCGCTGAGCTCCTTCACCTCCGTGAGCTTGTGGGTAATGATAACAATCGTCTTGCCGTCGTCGCGCATGTTCCGCAGCACCGCAAAGAGCTTGTCGGTCTCTTGTGGCGTAAGAACCGCTGTCGGTTCGTCCAAAATCAGAATCTCGGCACCACGATAAAGCAGCTTGACGATCTCGACCGTCTGCTTCTGCGACACCGACATGTCGTAGACCTTTTGGTTGGGGTCGACGTCAAAGCCGTAATCATCGCAAATCTTCTTGACCTTGGCCGCCGCCGCTTTGAGGTCGAAGCCGCCTTCGTCCTTGAGGCCGAGTACGATGTTTTCGGTTGCGGTAAACACGTTGACCAGTTTGAAGTGCTGGTGAATCATGCCCACGCCATGGTCGAATGCATCCTTGGGCGAGCCGATGCTCACGGGCTTTCCGTCCATAAGAATCTGGCCAGTGTCTGGATAGTAGATGCCCGAAAGCATGTTCATGAGGGTCGTCTTGCCGCTGCCGTTCTCTCCCAGAAGCGCCAAGACCTCTCCACGATAGATGTCGAGACTCACGTCGTTGTTTGCCTGAATCGGCCCAAATGACTTACTGATGTTTCTTAACGAAACTGCTGGCTGCTTACCGTGCAAAGCTCCTCCTTGCGTGCCTTAGTCGCATTGCTGAGGGTTCAACCCTATTAACGGACAATGGGGACATGCCTTGGTGCGGCGCGTCCCCTATTGTCCATCAGTCACTAAGAAAATCGGCTCTTAGCCAAAATTGGTGTCGAGCAGCTTGATGCCGTCGATTTGCAAGTCGAAGTACGGTGCAGAGCGGTACTCGGACTCGTGGAAGTAACCGTCGGAGACAACCTCCGTGTCGCCTTCCATCTTTGCATCACTGTCGACGTCGGCCTTGTAGGAGGTAAGGTGACCGTCGCCGTCTACCTTGGCGTTCGCGTTCTTTTTGTCCGTGACCTCAACGGTAAAGGTAGAGGTATCGAACACGTGCACCTTGCCGGCCTCGAGCTGCGCCCTGACCTCCTCGAGCTTCTCTGTAGTACCCTTGGCGGCCACCTTGTCGTTGACCTCGGTAAGCTCGACGGAGCTCGTGGCAAGCGTGCCCACGAAGTCGGTGTCGATGGCCTTGCCGGCGGTAACGGCGCCGATGGCATCCTCGTAATACGGGGACCAGTTGATGCGGGATGACACAATAAAGGTGTTGGGGCAGGAGTCGATGGTGCTGCCGTTGTACGAAACGTTGGGGACCTTTGCGTTCTCGCAGGCCTGTGGAGCGCCCATGGAGTCGGCATGCTGGGAAATGAGCACGCAACCACCGTTGATGAGCTTTGTGGCACCCTCCTGCTCAAGGGCCTGGTCGTACCAAGAACCGGTGAAGGTCACGTCCATGGTAACCTCGGGCACGATGCTCTTTGCGCCCAGATAGAAGGACGTATAGCCGCTGATGACCTCCGCGTAGGTGAAGGCACCCACGTAGCCCATCTTTGCCTTGTCGGCGGTAATCTTGCCCTCGTCAATCATCTCTTTGAGTTTGAGGCCCGCCGCGACGCCCGCGAGATAGCGGCCCTCATAGATGGCGGCAAAAGCGTTGTGATAGTTGTCGAGATTCTCGGTGTGGGCCTTGGTTCCCGTGGCATGGCAGAACTGAACCTCTGGGAACTCCTTTGCCGCCTGAATCATATAGTCCTCATGGCCAAAGGAGTCTGCAAAGATGAGCTTGCAGCCTGCGTCGGCAAGCTCAGCCGCGGCGTCATAGCACTCGTTGCTCTCGGGAATGCCCGTCTTGATGAGGAAATCGGTTCCCTCGGAGCCGATTTGCATCTTCTCGCAGGTCTCCTTAAAGCCCTTGATAAAGTTAAGGTCGTAGGTCGAATTCTCGTCGTGGAGGCAGATAAGACCAACCTTGATCTTGCCCGCTTCGCCCGAGGCGGTATCGCCGTTCGTAGATGCACCAGTGTTCGAGCCACCGCACGCAGCAAGTGCGAGTGCAGCTGCGCCACCAAAGGCGGCGGTGATAGCCTGACGGCGATTGACCATGAATGAGTCGAGCTTCTTCATACTCTCCCTTTCTTCCAAGACACCCTATGTGTCGCTGGATCCAAATAAAAGAACGAAGATTACGAACGAAAAACGATCCCGTCCTCCGACATAGACTCAATTAAGGCGAGCGACTCCACGTGTATGCCCTGTGCGCGGAACTCGTCACCCGCTCCCGAGAAGCACTTTTCGACGGCAACGGCCATACCCACCAGCGTGGCGCCTGCCTGATCGCACAGGTCGATAAGTCCGCGCAACGCATTGCCGCTCGCCAAAAAGTCATCGACGAGCAACACGCGGTCGTTCGCGTTTAGATAGTCGCTGCTCACCACAACGTTGTAATCTTCATTGTGTGTAAACGAATGGACCACCGATGAGTAGATGCTTCCATCGACGTTGGATGTGCGGTGCTTCTTTGCAAAGAGAACGGGCACGCCCATGGACATGCCCGCCGCAGCCGCAATGGCAATCCCACTTGCCTCTATAGTCAGTATCTTGGTCACGCGTTCGTTTTCGAACAGACGCGCAATCTCGCGAGCCATCTGGCCCAAAAACTCCGTGTCGATGTTCTGATTAAGAAAACTGCCAACCTTCAAGATATCGCCGGGAAGGACCTCTCCCTCACGGAGTATCTTTTCTTCCATCTGCTTCATCGCGTGAACTCCCTATGGTCCAAGAAACTGATGAGCGTTTTAAATATACTCTATTGTCTAGGAAGTTGCGAATTCTACACCAATGGTAAACGTTTGGAAAGACCCTATACACAAAAGGTCCCCATCGATCGCCTCCATGAGCGAGCACCAACAACGAGGCAGATCTGTTCTCCGACTTATGCGCAGCTCACGGGAAAAAACTGCCGAGCGGCATTATAATGATGGCAGGTAAACCGAACGACATATAACGCAAAGGGGATTTGCACATGGCAGATTATGTACTCTCGTGCTGTTCGACCGTCGATCTTTCGCTCGAGCGACTCGCCCAGCTCGACATCCAGTGGATACCCTTTCACTACGAGCTCGATGGAGTGGAGCATCTGGACGATCTGGGGCAGACGATGCCTGCCGAGAAATTCTATGCGGCGATGAGTGCCGGAGCAGATACCAAGACATCTCAGGTCAACGTGCATGAGTTCAAGGAGCACTTCGGGCGCATCGTGAGTCAAGGGAAGGACGTGCTGCACCTCACGCTTTCCTCGGGAATTTCGGGAGTCATCCAGTCCGCAGAAATTGCCGCCAACGAAATCATGGCAGAGAATCCCGGCTCCCACGTGTATGTGGTCGACTCGCTCGGAGCATCTGCGGGATACGGTCTCATCATGGACAAGCTCGCCGAGCTGCGTGACGAAGGCATGGGGCTCGAGGAGCTGCGCGATTGGGCTATCGACAACCGCCTTAAACTGCACCACTGGTTCTACTCCACCGACCTCAAGTTCTACGTAAAGGGCGGTCGCGTATCAAAGGCGGCGGGTTTCTTTGGCACGGCGCTTCGCATTTGTCCGCTGCTGAACGTAGATAACGTCGGCAAGCTCATTCCGCGCGAGAAGATTCGCACCAAGAAGCGCGCTGCAGCGGCAGCCCTCGGCAAAATGGAAGAGCACGCCGAGGGAGGCCTTGCGTACGACGGCAAGGTGTTCATCTCGCATTCCATGATGCACAACGAAGTAAAAGAGCTCGCCGCGGCCATCGAGCAGAAGTTCCCCAACCTCGCCGAGCCGGTACAGATATTCAACATCGGCACGACCATAGGTAGCCATACCGGCCCCGGCACCGTGGCACTGTTCTTCTGGGGAGACGAGCGCGTCGACTAGCGCTGCCCCACAGCTCGCCCGGCTCCATAGCCAGCAAAGCTGAACCCCACGAATCCCTCGCCTCGGAGGAACTCGTGGGGTCTTTGTTGTGCCGGCCAAGCGATGGGTGAGGCCCGTTGCCTGGCCAGCGCCTAGAGTGTGTCGCGACGCGACGAGCTGCTATCCCCTAAGGAATGCCCGATAGCCGCGCAAGGCCTCGTAAAGGTCGGCCTTCGAGATGGTCTCCCACGGAGCATGCATCGAAAGAACGGGCACGCCGCAGTCGATTACGTCCATGCCATACTTGGCAAGGATGTAGGCAATCGTTCCGCCTCCGCCAAGGTCCACCTTGCCCAGCTCGGCCATCTGCCAGCTCACGTCCGCATCGTCCATCAGCTTGCGAATGAGCGCCACATACTCGGCGTTGGCGTCGTTGGAGCCCGACTTGCCGCGCGAGCCAGTGAACTTGTTGAACGCCAGGCCGCAGCCAATGTATGCGGCATTCTTTGGCTCGAAGGCGCTGGCGAAGGTTGGGTCGAATCCCGCAGACACGTCACTCGAGAGCATGCGCGAGTTCGCGAGACAGCGACGTAGGGCAAGGGTGCTCTCGCCATAGCCGGCAAGCGCCAGAACCTCGGCCACGACGTTCTCAAAGAACTTGCTCGTCATGCCGGTGGCGCCCACCGAACCGATCTCTTCTTTGTCCACCAAAATCGTCAGTGCCGTTCGCTCCGGCACGGACTCGAGCTCCAGCTGGGCGACGAGGCTTGGATATGAGCAGGAACGGTCGTCGTGCCCGTAGCCCAAGATCAGGGAGCGATCGAAGCCGAGCTCGCGCGCGGGACCAGCCGGAACGGCCTCAAGCTCGGCAGAGAGGAAGTCCTTCTCCTCGATGCCAAGTTCGTCCTTGAGGATGCTGAGCAGCTTGGCCTTGACGGGGTTCTTTTCGTCCTCGTCCTTGTCTTTGTCGGACACGAGGGGGCGATTGCCGCACAGGATGTCGAGCATCTCACCGTCAATGACCTCCGTCGCCTTCTTTTGCATCTGCTCTTGGGCGAGGTGAATGAGCAGGTCGCTTACCACAAACACCGGGTCTCCAGGCTTGTCGCCAATGCAGATGGGCACAACGGTGCCGTCCTTCTTTGCCACGACGCCGTGAAGCGCCAGCGGCAGCGTAACCCACTGGTATTTCTTGACACCACCGTAGTAGTGGGTGTCAAGGAAGGTGAGGTCGTTCTTTTCGTCCAAGGGGTTCTGCTTGATGTCGAGGCGCGGAGAGTCAACATGCGCACCCAAGATGTTCAGCCCCTCGGTGAGCGGCGCATTTCCCAACTCGATGAGGATAATCGACTTGCCGCGCATCGTGGCGTACACGCGCGCACCCGGCTCGAGGCTCTCCGACGCAGCCACAAGGTCATCCAGATTGCGATAGCCGGCTTTCTCGGCAAGTTCGACGGCCGTGCGTACGCACTCACGCTCCGTCTTGTTGGTGCTAATGAACTCGATGTACTTCTGCGCGAAGTCCTCTAGCTCCGCGAGCTGCTGCTCGTCGTATTTCTTCCATGCACTTGTTTGTTCCATTGTTCCTCCTACAAAAAAGGAGCCGTATGCCATATCGCTATGACGGGATGAAAGCCGTACATAGCGTGACTGGTCTGGCCCTCGTCAAAACTTAATCATCTTAGCACACGTAATCTCTTCCCCTCAGGAACGTCGAATGTACCGCTCACCAATCCTTATGCCGCCAGAGCGTCAAAGCACGCTATGATTTACCAAGTTGGGTACCGTAGGTACGTGAAACGCTCTGTCGGGAGGTAACACATGCTCGTTAACGCTACTGCTATGCTTCAGGCTGCCGTCAAGGGTCATTACGGCATCGCCGCTTTCAACACCAATGACCTCGAGTGGACGCGCTCCATTCTTCAGGCTGCCGAGGAACTCCAGACCCCGGTTATCATTCAGTGCACCGCTGGTGCCGCCAAGTGGCAGATGGGCTTCAAGGTCGTCAAGGACATCGTTGAGGACCTCGTTGACTACATGAACATCACCGTTCCCGTTGCTATGCACCTCGATCATGGCTCCTATGAGGACTGCTTCAAGGCCATCGACGCTGGCTTCACCTCCATAATGTACGACGGCTCCCACGAGCCCACGTTCGAGATGAACCTCGAGCGCACCGCCGAGATCGTGAAGCTCTGCCACGGCAAGGGCATCTCGGTAGAGGCCGAGGTTGGCGGCATTGGTGGCGTCGAGGACGGCGTTGCCTCCAACGGCGAGCTCGCTGATCCCGATGAGTGCAAGGCAATCGCCGACCTCGGCGTTGACTTCCTCGCCTGCGGCATTGGCAACATCCACGGTCTGTATCCCGACAACTGGGAAGGCCTCTCCATGGATCGTCTGGCCGAGATCAAGGCCAAGACGGGCGACCTGCCGCTCGTTCTTCACGGTGGCACCGGCATCCCGACCGCCATGGTTCAGGAAGCTATCGACAACGGCATCGCAAAGATCAACGTCAACACCGACCTTCAGGTTGCCATGGCCAAGGCCACGTGGGCATTCGTCGATTCCGGCGAGGCCAAGAAGGGCAAGAACTACGACCCGCGCAAGCTCCTCAAGCCTGGCTTCGACGCCATCGTAGAGCGCGCCAAGGAGCTCATCGTCGACTTCGGCTCCGACGGCAAGGGCTGGGCATAAGTTCTGATCGCCAACCAGACGGGTTGACATCAAGGGGGCTGGCGCAAGTCGGCCCCTTTTTGCGAGGAGCCGAAGGTATTCACCTGCGCAAGTACAACGGAGCAGGGGCGCGGGGCACGCGTCAATTCTTTCTGGGCGGCCATTCCTTGCGGCCACGCGCATTACGGAGGAGCACGCGCAAGAACGCTGCACCGGTTCCAAAGCAAACTACCACGCGCAGTATCATCACTACCCTGTAGGTCGTCTCCCCCATTGCCTGGATATACATCGCAGACCGGTCGGGCGACGTCAACTCAAGGATTCCGTCAATGCCATAGTAGATGCAAGCGGCAATACAAATGCCATAAAGGATGAACTGTGCCTCACGACTCTGCATAAACGAATTCCAACTATTGCCTTGGTTGGCCATCGTGCGCTCCAAACCCCTTGTTTCGCGTTCCATCCCACAACATTACCGCATTGCGCCGCTTCTCGCTTCGCGAACGATAGTGCAACAACATGATTAGTGCAACAACATGATTAGTGCACACCAAATTGTTTTCGTATCGTATATTCCCAGTTGACGTCACCTTTAGCATTTTTTGGTGTGCACTGTATAAAATAGCCAGTGCACACCGAATTTTTTCCATACTTACACCAACAGGCATTTTTATACAGCTTAAAGTTTTGCTGTACACTATTTTTTGAAGCCCTGACATCCCCCATACAAACGTCATTACCATATGCCTTTTCCCTCCACCGTTTTGGCAGTTCTGCCACCCATCAAAGCGTGTTAGCATAGGATAATCACCAAAAAGATTGGAGAAGCAATGGGAAAAATTGTTTTTTTGGACGTTGACGGAACGCTCATTGACTATGAAACCAAATGCCCAGCTTCAGCCGCCGACGCCGTCGCGAGAGCAAGGGCAAATGGACACCGGGTCTACATCTGCACCGGTTGTTCTAAGGCAGAAATCATGCAACGAGATCTCCCAGAGCTCGATGGAATGATTGGGGCGAACGGCGGATACATCGAAGATGCCGGGCAAGTCGTTATGCACCAGAGCCTCAGCGTGGACGAATGCAGGCATATCGTGGATTGGTGCAACGAGCGTCATCTTGGTTTCTATTTGGAAGCAAATAGCGGCATGTACATAAACTCTTGGTTCGTCGAGCAGGCACCAGCAACCATGCGCATGTATGCCATGGGCAAAGGTGCGGACGAAGAACGAGCAGATGCCGCTGCCGCCAGCTTTATTAATGGCATGACTCGCACCGACGACCTGTATCGCAGCGACGTAAACAAGGTGAGCTTTATCCTCTCCTCATACCAAGACCACCTCGATTCGAAGGTCGAGTTCCCCACACTGGAAGCCAACACATGGGGAGGCAAAGGAGAGCTTGCCCTGTTTGGCGACCTTGGACCGTCGGGAATCACAAAGAAGCACGCCATAGAGGTGTTGCTCGAGCACTTGGGCGCCAAACAAGAAGACACCATCTCGTTCGGAGACGCAAAGATTGACCTGTCGATGTTTGAGCTCTGCGCCTACAACGTCGCCATGGGAAATGGTGGCCCCGAAATCAAGGAAGCCGCTGATTACATAACCGACGACGTCAACGAAGACGGCCTCTACCATGCGTTCGAGCACCTTGGCCTCATCTAGGCAAAACCACGTCACATCATTCGCATAATCGCGATGGAACCGCCGCCGGCGTCTTGTGTCCTTATGAAAACGGACACAAGACGCCGCTCGCATAGTACTATGATTGAGCAGCCAAAGAACTGTGTCTGGGAGGAAAACATGAGCATCGACGCAACTCCATCTTGCATATTGGTAACTGGTGGTACGGGCTTCATAGGAAGCCACACCGTAGTCGTACTGCTCGAGCAAGGCCATGAGGTCGTCATCGTCGACGACCTGTCTAACTCGAGCGAGAAGGTCCTCGATCGCATCGACCAAATCGTGGGCGAGGAGGCAGCCGAACGGCTCACGTTCGTGCGCGCCGACGTCGCGGACCGCGAAGCGCTCGATGCCATCTTTGACGAGTTCGACATCGACGCCGTCATCCACTTCGCAGGTTATAAGGCCGTGGGAGAAAGCGTCCAGAAGCCCATCGAGTACTATTCAAACAACATTGGCAACACGCTTGTGCTGGTAGATGCCATGCGCGACCACGGCTGCAAATCCATCATCTTCTCGAGCTCGGCAACTGTTTACGGAGATCCCGACGAGCTGCCGCTCACCGAGAGCAGCCCCAAAAAGCCCGCGACCAACCCGTATGGCTGGACCAAATGGATGATCGAGGAGATTCTTGGCTCGCTGGTCGTTGCAGACCCAGAGTGGAACGTCGTACTGCTGCGCTACTTCAACCCCATCGGCGCGCACCCCAGCGGCCTCATGGGCGAAGATCCCAAGGGCATTCCCAACAACCTCCTTCCCTACGTGGCCCAAGTCGCCGTAGGCCGCCGCGATGCGGTGCACGTCTTTGGCAATGACTACGACACTCCCGATGGCACTGGAGTGCGCGACTACATTCATGTTATGGATCTTGCCGAGGGACACGCTGCGGCGCTCTCTTGGATGATGGGTCGCAACGGCTGCGAGGTCTTTAACCTCGGCACCGGCAATGGCACGTCGGTCCTCCAGATAATCGAGGCCTTCTCGACCGCATGCGGCCATGACCTGCCCTACGTTATTGAGCCACGCCGCGCCGGCGACGTTACCGCAAACTGGGCGGACTGCACCAAGGCGCGCGAGCAGCTGGGATGGAAAGCCAAGTTCAACATCGCGGACATGTGTCGCGACAGCTGGAACTGGCAGAGCCACAATCCCAACGGATACGAGGCATAATCGTGCACGCCGACGGCTTTGCCTTCGCATCATTCCTAGAGCGATGTCTTCCTACAATCGAGGCAGGCATTCGCGATCGACTGCCCCGTACCTATACCATGGACGAGTCGGACGACCTCGACACTTACCTCTATGGACCCCTCGAGCGTTTTGTGTTCGCAGGAGGCAAGCGCATACGCCCCGCTCTCTGCATTTTGGGAGCCGAAGCCGTAGGCGCATCCGGCAGCGTCGCCCTTTCTCCCGCCTACGCCGTAGAGATCTTTCAGGCGGCCGCCCTTATCCACGACGACATAGCCGACAAAAGCGAGTTGCGTCGCGGAGAGCCCTGCCTCCACAAGGCGGAGGGAACCGGAATCGCTATTAACGTGGGCGATGTGGCCGTCGTAGACGTAGCCGCCTCCGTGATGCAGGATGCCACGCTCAGCCCGTCGCTTCGCCTACGCCTCTTTGACGAGCTATACGCCATGGAACGGCTTACTCTTGAGGGACAGGCACTCGACCTTGGCTGGGCACGAGATGGCAGATGGGACTTGAGCGAAGACGACTACCTCACCATGGCGCGCCTAAAGACCGCCCACTACTCCTGCGCCATCCCACTCGCCATGGGAGCACTTTGCGGGGAGGGAACCGACGAGCAGGTTGAGGGCCTCCGTTCCTTTGGTCTGTCGTGCGGTCTTGCGTTCCAAATCCAAGACGACCTGCTCAATCTTGTAGGAGACGCAGAAGCACAAGGCAAGGACTACAGGAGCGACGTTACCGAAGGCAAGCGAACGCTCGTAATGGTCCGCGCCCTGAGCCAGCTCAATCGCGAGGATTCGCACGAGCTCGAAACGATTCTCTCGTCACACACAACCGACGCTAAGCAGCTAGACCGCGCGGTAGCCCTCGCGCAAAAGTCCGGCGCAATTGACTACGCACGCGAGTACGCGCAGTCGCTCATTCACACCGCAAAAGACGAGTTGTCGAGCGTTTCCTGCACAAGCACCGCATGTGAAACGCTTTTCTCCATGGCCGATTTTTTTGTAAGCAGAGCCAGCTAAGCCGCACGACCGCAGGCAGAAAACGAGGAACAGATGGAACCCATCACGCAAGGAATGACCGGAGCTGCGGTCGAGGACATACAGGAGCGCTTGCGCTCGATTGAGTACGCCATAGACGAGGGCGAGCGGAGACGACAGGAGTTCGGCCCCTCCACGGCCAGAGCCGTCGTGCATTTTCGGCTCGATCATGGCCTGCCCCTTGGCACCGAAGTCGATACCAACATGTGGGTAGCCCTGGTTGACGAGACATACAAGATGGGTGATCGCACCTTATACCTGCGTCTTCCCAACTTTCACGGGGCGGATGTACGTCAGCTCCAAATGTGCTTGAACATTCTGGGCTTCTCAGCAGGAGAGGTAGACGGCTACTACGGTCCACACACCGAGGCTGCCGTCAAGCTGTTCCAAGAAAGCATTGGTGCGCTCCCAGACGGCATGATGTTCCCCGACACGTTCGATGCCATCGAGCGATTGCACCACGTGTGGGCAGGCAAGCCGGCCACGGGTCCCCACCCTCTTGGTGCGATGGGTTTCGCACGCGCGGCAGACGTCTTGGAAAGCGTGAGCATATCGATTGCTGCCGAGGACCCCATCTCCAGGAACGTCGCAGGACGCATTTGGAACCTTGCCTCCGCTACAAACGAAAAGAGCGGCCTCGACATCGTGGAGTCTCCCGATCGCAAGCGACCCGATGACGTTGCCGTTCTAGTCTTGGGCACCACACCGCCACCGGCTGACTTCACCAAGCCCAACGTAGTTATCGACGATCCCTCCACCCTCGCTCGCCGCATACGAACGGCTGCCATGAGCTCCAAGGACCCGGTGCCAATCGTGCGCATCCAGCTGTCGCCCGGCGGGCCAAACTACAACGGAACCTTTACGGTGAGCGATGCGCAGACGTATGCCGTGATGCTCCTCGACGCGATCTGTGCCGCGTTCAACGGATGATTTTGCGAATGACAAAGACATTGTGCACTCCGGGCATTTTTCTGCTAAACTAAAATAGTTCTGTGGCTGGCATCCAGCGCAGCGATTGCACTGGGGCATCGTCCAGGGGTTAGGACTGCGGTTTTTGGTGCCGCCAACCTAGGTTCGAATCCTAGTGCCCCAGCCAGAGAATCCGCAGGTCAGACGCATTTCGCGGCTGGCCTGCTTTGTTTTGTCAGCAAGTATTGTGCTGACATTACCGACAACGATGGGAGTGTGTCAACGCCACATCCCCGTGACACAGTGGCCGCTGGGTCCGTTAGCGCAGCGATAAGGAGAGCGGCGAAGCCGTGCCAGTCACGACTTCGCCGCTCTCAACTTTCGCTTGAGGGTTGATGCGGCCCGAGGCCCTCGTGCGACGCTCTCTGGGCGGCGCGTGCCGGCGTTTGACAGCGATCAGTAGTCTCTGCGCGGGCAGGATTTGTCGAAGCGCTGGCAAAGCGTGGAGCAGAGCACAGGGCAGTTTCATATGCACCTTCTCCGTCGTGATAACGCTAGTATGCATATTACGCCCGAGCGGGAGATTCCGTTCGCGAAGATGGAGGTCGACCTCGCGACCCCGTCGGTTGCGTCGGTGGATGACGTGCGTCGGGCAACGTGGGGGGCGCCATGCTTGGTGTGGGGCGCGGACATGAAGCAGTGACGGCACGCAAAGTTGCACCCCCCGGTAATCGACCAGTGAGGGAAGCGTAGCCTACGACCACGCTCCCCCTAACTGTGCGTTTATCATGCGCAATTTCGATACAAAGCATTCAGGTCTACCACGACCCGGTGGCACCGCCTGAGCCATCATCGAGATCGGAATTGGACTGAGGGCCAAACGGGAGTTTACGCTTCTTTTTGCACGCTACGTGCGAGACGGAGTTACTTGCGGATGTGCTCGGAGAGGCAGATGGCAAAACCGGAAGGCGAGAACATGAGTGTGTCTTCGGAGGAGTCGGTTTTCGTGGTCGAACCGTCCTCGCGGGCAGGCTTGAAACCCTTGGAAAGCAAGAACTGGTACGCCTCGTCGAAGTCACGCACGTTCATGCGAATGACCGTCAGGTCCTGAGGGAACTTATCGACGGTGGCGACATCCACGCGGAAATCCTCGCCATACTTGAGGTCAACGGAGGTGACGTGCCCCGCTATACCGGACTTGGTGTGCGCGCGCTCGAAGCCAAGGGCCTCAAACAGCTCGATAGTCTCGTCTGCATTCTTGCTAAGGATGAGGGGATTGAAAGCGGTAATCTTCACGGCAGTTCCTCCTGTGGGGCGTTCTGGAATACTGGTAGGCTGCCGTCGGAGCCCCTGTGCCGACGGATACATTAATTATAGTAGATAACGAAGGCGTCATCAGCATCAAGTCATACCTCAGGGCATCAATACAAGAGGGCTCGTTTTTGTGCTCGAAGCACGTCATGCGGCTCGAAAAAGGCAGGTCCCTGCCTAGCGACAAGCGACATGCCTTTCTGTAACACACTACCGCGCCACATCCTCAAAAGCTCAGCGCCTACGTCGGCCGTTCGGCCCCTTCCAAGGGCTCGTCGTTCTCGTCCAACAAACGCTGCGCGCCATAGAAGGTCTCGTCCGCACTTACTTTCCCGAGAGTGTGTTCCACGTGGGTAAATCAAAGCTCGAAGCTGTCGACCCCCTCGGTCTCCATACGTTCGCGAAGCTCCTCCATAATGGTCACGCCTGCTGAGGTGCCAATACGTCGAGCACCTGCCCGAACCATGGCAAGGAACGTCTCGGCATCCCGAATGCCACCCGCGGCCTTCACGAGAACCTCGTCGCCCACGTGCTCGTGCATGAGCGCGACATCCTCGACAGTGGCCCCGCCCGTTCCAAAGCCTGTGGACGTCTTTATGTAGGTGGGTCGCACCTCGCGTGCAATCTGACACAGGCGAATCTTCTCGTCACGCGTGAGGTAGCAGTTCTCAAAGATCACTTTTGATGGCACGCCGGCTTCGTTGCATGCCGCAACAATCTGGCGCATCTCATCTTCCACGTACTCCCAGTTGTGCTGACGCACCTGCGTAAGATTGACCACATAGTCGATCTCGTTGGCCCCTTGTGCCAAAGCGTCACGCGTCTCGAAGACCTTTGCCGCAATGGAGGTCTGTCCCAGCGGAAAGGCGATGGCAGCGCCGGTGTGAATGTCGGTCCTCTCGAGGTAGCGCGAACAAAAACGTGCCTGCACCTGATTGATGGCCACCATCCTAAAGTGGTAGCGCTTGGCCTCGTCACAGAGAGTGGCCATGTCATCCTCCGTGGCATCGGCATGCAAGTTGGTATGATCAACGAGCCGGGCGAAATCATCGAGCGTCCATGTGCTCATCGGCATCTCCTTCTATTGGAATATTAGACACCTACGATAGTACCCCATGTCTCCCCCACGGTTCCAAGGACGAATTTTAAGCACGATGTTATGTGGACATGCTTGCAGGGGTTATCAGGGCAAGCGATGGGGACTGTTTCCCCTTTGCTTATGTCCCTCACGGGCACGGCGTTTTCGGACGAGTCTGTAGGGAGTATCATTATCTGATGAGTTTCTGGCCCCCTCATGCCCGTGGCATATGGCAGGCAAATAAAGAGATATGCAGAATGGCCACTCTCGTCGTTCGCCTGCGCAACAGACGCACGCGCGACCGAGCTCGTTTGGTAGGACTACCATGAAGAAGACACAGCTTTACGAGGTATTTGCCAACATCCGAGCGACATTCGTCCCGTTCTTTTCGATTATGATGTTCGTGGCACTCGGCGTTGCGGTTTTCTTGGGCTTGCACTGGAGCGCAATGGCACTGCAAACGGCCATGGAGCACTCCTTTGAGCAGGCAAACTTCAGCGATATAGAAATCACCGTGCCCCGCCTCCTTACCGAAGGACAAATCGACGAGCTTTCACGCGTCGAAGGCGTAGAGCTCATGGAAACCGGATTCGCCACCACTTGCCAGTTCAAGGTTGGTAAGGAGACGACAAGAGCAAAGGTCCAGTCCATTGCTCCCACCCTAAGCCAGCCTGTGGTGGTGGAGGGATCGCTCCCCACCGAGTCCGACCAAATCGCCGTCATGGCCCATTGGGCACACAACAACAACGTCAACGTGGGCGACAGGCTCTCGATCGCCGACGGCTCAGACCCCGATCTGTCACAAGAGTCCTATACCGTCTGCGCGCTCGTCGAATCGCCCTCCTATTTGGCAAAGAGCCCCTCCACATACGGCGTCTCCATGGGCGGGCCGATTTCGTGCGTCATGTTTGTCACCGAGGAGGGCCTTGGAGACGCCCTGTCATTCGACTCGAGCGTCTGCTTGTATGTGCGGTGTAAAGGCACTGCCGGTCTCTCGCCGTTTTCCGAGGATTATCGCAAGAACGTGGCGCCGATCTCTGGCCGGCTGAGCAAGCGCGTAGGGACGGATCTTACCGAACAGCTCACCGCACTCTATGACCTCTTTGATGAGTCTCGTACAAAGCTCTCGAAGGCTCTCAAGGACCCCAAGAATCTTAAGGGCCTAAACAAGGAAGAAAAACAGGCCGTCAGGCAGCTCCAGGGCGTCATCGACGAATCGGGAAACATGACCTTCACCATCATGGGACAGCAGGTCACCATCGACGAGGCGCCCCAACGAATCCAAAACCTCAAGGACCTGTTCGACAAGGGAGGGGCGCAGGCGTTTGTGTCCGACCGCTCCCATAACGGGGGAATCATGTTTGCGCAGATGCTCATCGACATCTTGGAGCGCCTGCGCTTCTCGATGGCCGCGCTCTTTGTGGTAGTGGGTCTGCTCGTGTGCTACTCCGCGATATCACGCATGGTACACGAGCAGATCGTACAGGTGGGCACAAAGAAGGCTCTGGGGCTCTTTGTGGGTGAGGTCACCATGGGCTACTTGGTCTACGCCGCCGTCGCGGTCACGATTGGTGTGCTGGCAGGTGCCGCTGCAGCAGTTCTGGTAGTACAGGCAATCCTCAATCCCCCACTTGCCAACTGCTTCGTGCTCGGAACGTATCCGAGTTACGCATCCGCACCCCAGGCGCTCGGGATTGGCGGAGTCGAGCTCACACTCATTCTGGCGGCCACATGGCTCTCGTGCCACGGCATGCTCAAGCGCAGGACCATCGAGCTTTTGGCCGGTACGAAGCCTCCCACGGCCAAGCCCCACTTCTTTGAGACGTGGAAGATCTGGCAACGCATGCCCCTTTTGGGAAAGACCGTTGTCAACAACTGCCTCAACGACAAGCGGCGCGTCGTTGGCACACTCATGGGAGTTGCCGGTTGTACGGCACTGGTCGTATGCGCGCTCACGCTCAACAACAACGTGCTTGGCAGCTTTAACCAGCAATATGCGAAGGTATATGCGTTCGACGCCATCGCCAACCTCGATACGTCATACAAGAAGGCGCAGGAGTCCGTCCAGAAAGCGTTCGAAAAGAAGTCGATGCCCACAGCTCCCGTCCTCGTTCGCACGGTGGTACTGGGAACGACCGGCGACGAAAGGGCCTCGATGCCCGCTCGCATGTTTGTCCCCACCAACGACGAACGCTTCTTTGAGCGTTACCATGCGCGCACCACCTCGGGCGGCGAGGTGGACCTAAGTCAGAACGGCGTATGGGTCGCAGCTGGATTCGGCCAGTCCTCGGGACTCAAGGAGGGAGACTCCGTACGCATCATCGACATGGCGGGCGAGATTCATGAGCTTCCCATATTGGGCTTCTACACACACTACCTCGTGACGCCTGACGTCATTATGGGATCGAAAGCCTTCGAGAAGACGTACGCCTTCAAGCCGACCGCAAACGCACTGCTCGTGGATTCGGGAAGCGCCGACATAGTATCGCTCGCAAATGAGCTCGCGCGCACGCCAGGACTCAACGGAATCAGCAACGACAAGTACCTCTCCCAAAGGGCCTTTAACCAATTCGCCAAGATTTCGAGGACCGTAGTACTCGTATACGTTGGCCTCGCGGCCCTCATGGCCATCGTCGTGCTACTCAACCTCGACCTGATGTTCATCCAAGAAAAGAAGCGCGAACTTATCGTCCTAATGATCTGCGGCTTCTCGGTTCGCGACGCAAAGAGATACGTCTCTTGCGACATGGTCTTTCTTACGCTCGTGGGCATCCTGTTGGGAATCGCCCTTGGGGCCGCCGCCGGATTTGTGAGCGTGCGCTCCGTCGAACCCACCAACGTGATGTTCGTACACAGCATCAACGCACGCGCCTGCCTCATGGGCGCGGGAATCAGCGGAGCATTCGCCCTCGTAATGGGACTCATCGCGCTCCGAAGGATTCCACGCTTCAAGCTCACCGACATAAACCGGTTCTAGCTATTTGAGGAGCATCTTTTCCCTCATAAAGTCTGCCACGAAGCTCAGCGCGCAGGCGGCTCCCACAATGAGCCAATCGGGCTCAAACGGCTTGTGCTCGATGATTACCGCTCTCATATACTGCGCGGCCAGAATGGTGACACCAAACAGCGCGGCAATAATAAGCGCTCTAGTGACGGGGCTAAATCTACGCATGGAGGTCGCTCCTCTACATTGGGAACGTGATGGAATGACGACGGGCACCTATCATACATCACGGAGTCGGATTTGGCACAATCAGGCAGTAAGTAGAACGTTAATGGCAAGCGATGGGGATACTCCCCTTTGCCTGAACGGCCTATGGGCTTGCTCGCGGGCCAACGAGTAAGGCAAAGAGGAGTATCCCCATCGCTTGTGTCTTCCGCGCAACCGGGTAAATAGCACAACGGATTCTTGAGAAAATCTGATTTTCCGTATTCGGTTGATTTTTGTTCCTGTGCGGTAGGAACTAGGCTAGAATAGACATTGTTTGGGACTAGAAACACACCCGTTTTGGAGGCGCTATGCCCATAAATGCAATCGTCCTCGCCGCCGGCGAAGGAACGCGCATGAAGTCCGCTCATCCAAAGGTCGTACACAAGCTTTTAGGCAAGCCACTTGTTTGGTGGACCGTTGATGCCGCTCGAAAGGCTGGCGTCGACCGCATCATCGTCGTCGTTGGCAACGGCGCCGATGAAGTCCGTGCGGTTTTTGCCGATGATGCAGATGTAGAGTGCGTGGAGCAAACCGAACGACTCGGAACCGGCCATGCCGTGCGCTGCGTGCGTGACGCCATTGGTAGATTCGACGGTCCCACGGCCATCTTGTACGGCGACACCCCGCTCGTCAGGCCAGAGACCATCGCCGCGCTCATTGACGAGACGCGCACGAACCACTACGCATGCACGGTACTCACCATGTGCCCACCCGATCCCACTGGCTACGGCCGCATTCGCCGAGACGCAAACGGAGCCGTCGAGGCCATCGTGGAGCACAAGGACTGCACGCCAGAGGAGCAAGCCACTCTTACCGAGTGCAACTCGGGCATGTACTGCTTCTGCGGTGGCAGACTTACGGCCAACATCGACAAAATCGGCACCAACAACGCCCAAGGCGAGTACTACCTCACCGACATGGTAGAAATCTACCGCTCCATGGGCGAGCCGGTGAGTGCCTTGTGCTCCGACGACTACGCAGAGATGCTGGGTGTCAATTCTCGCGCCCAACTCGCCACTGCTACAAAGATCATGCAGGAGCGCATCAATAATCGCCTCATGGACAACGGCGTCACCATGCTCGACCCCAACCAAGTATGGGTCGGCCCCGAGGTTCAGGTCGGTCGCGACACCGAGCTCCTGCCACAAACCATGCTTTGGGGTAACACGACCATCGGCGAGGACTGCAACGTCGGCCCCAACACGCGCTTGACGAACGTACAGGTGGCAGATGGCTGCAGCGTCGAAGAGACTGTTGGATACGACACCGTTATCGAGCACGGCGTCACCGTCGGCCCGCGTGCCTATCTGCGCCCTGGGACCCATCTGTTGGCGGGCGCGCACGTGGGCACGCACGTCGAAATAAAGAACTCCACCATCGGCGAGGGATCCAAGGTGCCGCACCTCTCCTATATCGGAGACACTACCATGGGTTCGGGCGTAAACATCGGAGCTGGCTCCATTACGTGCAATTACGATGGCAAGCACAAGAGCCCCACTGTCATTGGTAACGATGTATTCATCGGCTCAGACACCATGATGGTTGCGCCCGTTACCATCGGCGATGGCGCGCTGGTTGGTGCCAGCTCGTGCATTACGAGCGACGTGCCGGCGGACGCGCTTGCCCTCGAGCGATCAAAGCAGCAGGTGATTAAGGGATGGGCGGCCGCCCGCCGTAAACGGATGCAGGAGGAAGAGTAAATGTACGAGAACCTGAGTAGGCCTCTGAACGTCGAGAAGGAAATCAAGCTCTATTCTGGAACCGGCAATCCCGAGCTGGCGCGTCGCATCGCTCAGATTCTGCATCTTGAGCTTTCGGGCCTCACACTCGAGAAGTTCGCGAACGGTGAAACCTACGCCAAATTCAATGAGTCCATTCGCGGTGATGAGGTCTTTATCGTTCAGTCCATCGCAGGGTCCAACATCAACGACCTGCTCATGGAGCTTTTGGTAGCGGCCGACGCCGCAACGCGTGCATCCGTAGGCACGCTCACCGCCGTCATCCCCCATTACGCCTATGCTCGCCAAGATCGCAAGTCTGACTCGCGCGAGCCCATAACGGCACGCCTCGTTGCAAACTTGCTCGAGACCGCAGGCTTCGACCGCATCATTACACTCGACCTTCACCAAGGCCAAATCCAGGGATTCTTTGACATTCCTGTCACCCACCTCACCGCACTCTATCTGCTGGGCGACTACTTTATGGCCAAGAACTTCGACTGGGACAATACCGTGGTCGTCTCGCCCGACATGGGTCGTGCTAAGGCCGCAAAGAAACTCGCCGATCATCTGGGCTGCTCGGTGGCTATTGCCCACAAGAGCCGTCCCAGGCACAACGAGGCCGAGGTCATGGGCATCATCGGTGACATCGAGGGCAAGACCTGCATCATCAACGATGACATGATCGATACCGCTGGCACGCTGTGTGGCTCGCTCAATAAGCTCAAGGAGATGGGTGCCGGTGACATCTACGTCTGCGCCACCCACGGCCTGTTTACCGGCCCCGCCATCGAGCGCCTTGAAGCTGCCCCCATCGAGGAGTGTGTCATCACCGACTCCGTCCCGTGTGCCGTCGCAAACCAGCCCGGCTCAAAAATCAAGATGGTGTCCGTTGCCCGCGAGTTGGCCGAAGCGATTCATCACGTCTACTGCAACGAACCTACTACCGAAATCTTTGGCGGCGACCTCAACCTGTAAATCAACCTGTAAAAGCATCTCAGTCCGCTCAAGGAAATCCCTTCTTGTCTCATTGCTCAGCATTCGCTTCGCGATTTGCACGGGACAAGAAGGGATTTTTTGGTGGACGCGCAATAAGATTGCGAGGAACACGACCTTATGGCAGAACAGAAACAGATTCGAATTGTGTGCGGGTTGGGCAATCCGGGAGAGCAGTATGCGCTGACACGGCATAACGCCGGGTTTATTACCGTCGATAAACTCGGCGAACGTCACGGCGTCAGCTATTGGAAGAACCGGGCAGGATGTCTTGTAGCCAACGCTCACGTCGCTGGACGAGAAATCATGCTGGCAAAGCCCCAAGGATACATGAACACCTCGGGAGGACCACTCTCCAAGCTCATGCGTGAGCTTCGCTTCCAGCCCGAGGAATTGCTTGTCGTCCATGATGAGGTGGACCTAGCGGTCGGAGAGGTTCGCGAGAAGTTTGGGGGCGGACTCAATGCCCATAACGGCCTGCGCTCCATAAAGGCCAAGCTTGGTACAGCTGACTTTGGACGCGTTCGCATTGGGATTGGGCGGCCACCCGGAAAGATGAGCGTTGCAGACTGGGCACTCCGCAAGCTCAAGGGGAGTTTTGTCGAGGAATTCGACATAACGTGCGAGCATGCCGCCGACGTTGTGGAAGGTTTGCTTTAGGCACTTACTTCCAGTGGCAAGCGATGGGGATACTCCCCATCGCTTGTCCACCGCTTGATCGTGAACGTGATAGTATAGTTACATCATCCCCACCACGAAAGGCATTTCATGCAGCTGCAAGTAACGCTCGACACACCCAATCTAGAACATTGCGTTGAGGTCTTGGAACAGGTGCACGAATTTGTCGATATCGTTGAGGTGGGAAATCCGCTGCTCATTGATGCCGGGCTTTCTCTTGTGGAAAACCTTCGACACGAATTCCCCCAGATTGGCATTTGCGCCGACGCAAAAATCGTGAACTCCGGCCACTACATTGCGTCGCATTGTTTTGAACATGGCGCCACCATGGTCACCGTTATGGGCATAGCCTCCGACCAAACCATAGAAGGAGCTGTTGCGGCTGCAACCCTCGCGGGTGGCTGTATCATGGCCGACCTCACCGGCGTAGTCGATATACCGACTCGGGTACGAGAGCTCGAAGACATAGGGGTGGAATACATTTGCGGTCACACTGGTTACGAGGACCTCGCTCAAGCCAGTAACCCCTTTTCTGATGCCAGACCAGGCATCGCACAAGCCATACGCACAGTATTTGGTTACAGCTACCCGCTTCGCGAACTTGACCTCATCCGCGCAAACATCCGCGGCAATGCAAAAGCGGCCATCGTGGGACGCATTGACGAGGACAACGTCGACGAGGTAGTCGACCACGGGCCCGACCTCGTAATTGTGGGGCGTGCCATCATGGGTGCTATTGCGCCCGCACATGCAGCAGCCGACATCCGCGAGCACTTCGCACGCTAACCCTATCGACGTGCTTTGAGAGTGGCAAACACCTTCGTGTTGTGGCTCTTTACGAACGATATGAGCTTACCCTCGTGATAAGCCAGTCGGGCGTTCTTGGTCTTTATGGGGACAAGCATCGTCTTCATCATTCGAGAATGGGGCTGAGCAAGCGCCACGGCAATCTGGGCTTGGTCGGTGGAAATCATCTGGTTAATGGCAGAGATTTTTTCTTTTCGGGTCATGGTGCACGAACGATTGCAAACGTTCTCGATACAGCCTACCAGACGCTCGATGTAGCGTCGATGCACCACCTCCATGCTCGAGGGATCTCCGTCGAGCTTCCAATGGTGATACAGGTCGAGCATCCAGCCATGCTCTTCTTCACGCTTCTCGTACATATCGGGACGCCAGCGAGCCGTCTCGGAATCCTCCCGCTTACGGATGAAGTGATAGTATGCGTCTTCTATCACGCCCACACGCTCGACGTCACGTATGTAATCCAGCACGAAAGGAAAATCGTCCATAAAAGTGTTTCTAAACCGCAAGCCCAGACGTTCGATGCGCTCGCGTAAAAACAACTTATTCCAAGGTGGATACAGCAAGTTCTGGTCGAACAGCTCAGCCGCAGCGACTCTGAACTCGTACTGAGTGGGATAGGTCGCCGTCGGGCGGTACTTCTTTTCTATGGTGTACTCGCCATCATTGCCGTAGTACGTATCGATGTAGAACCCTTCCACCACCAGTTCCAAGCTGCTCGTCTCGGCCGGCTCCACAAGACTCTTGAGTAGGTCGCGCTCTGCCCAGTCGTCGGCATCCATAAAATAGACGTACTTGCCGCGAGCGTGATCAAGCGCAAGATTTCGTGCCATGGGAGCACCGCCGTTTTTGGGGTGAAAATCCGCTATGCGCAGGTCGTGACGGGTATGCTGGTGAATGATATCGCCCGTCCGATCGGTGGAGCCATCGTCCACAACGAGGAACTCAAAGTCGTCCATCGTTTGACGCTGCATGCTCTCGATAGCACGTGCAACATAATTCTCCACGTTGTATGCGGGGAGAATCACAGAAACCAAAGGATATCCGCGAAGCACATTTGCCATGCACAGGCACCCATCTCATGCATAAAGGGGTTGGTCGTTTGCACATGGTCAACAATATCAGGCAAGGCGTCATACCTCGTCGAAACGCGGCAAATCCAGCATATTAACATGCGATATGGAAAAGGGATGCACGGCTTGCATTATCCAATCACAAGCGTTGCGATGAGCCCGCATACCACGCTTACCGTATATATGAAGACAGCGATTATTACGTTTTGTCGCATGTCGTAGTTCGTCCGGAACAAAATCAGCAGACCCATGCCGCCCGAAACTAGCAATCCCGCAAGCATCGGACCCGTCGCCAGCAGTCCCTCCAAGTAGAGTTCGGCAATTGCAACGCTTGCAGCACAATTGGGAATAAGGCCAATGAGCGCGGCAAGAAGTGTCGCGAGGAACGGGTTTCCATTCAAAAGCGAAGCGATGGCATCGTGTCCGGCACCCTCAATAAGAATGCCAAACACAAACGTAATGATCGCGATAAATCCGGTCACCTGAATCGTATGCGTTGCCGCACTGCGCAGAATGTGCTTCCACCTCGAACCGCGTGTATGTATATGATTGCGCACACGCTCCTCACGATCGTTCGAGTCGACGTTCGCATAGGTCGAGTGATGATTATTGTCCACTGATCCACAGTGACAGTGAGCCCGCTCACAGAGCTCTTTTATATGGGGATGCCCATCTCCCGCACGATGTAACGCACGGAGCACCGCATCGGCAGCAAAGCCCACCACAACGCCGATGACGACCTTTACGCCCACAATCCATGCGATTTGGGCAACTGGTGCACCCTGCGCCAAAAAGACCGGTATGAGCTCGTCAGAGGTCGACAGAATGACTGCAACGAGCGTCCCCGCCGTTATGATGCGGCCCGCATAGAGCGTGCCCGCCATTGCGCTGAAACCGCACTGCGGCAGAGCACCGAGTAGAGCCCCAACGAGTGGACCCATCTTGCCAGCCTGCCGAATAATCTGCTCCGGTTTTCCCTCGGCCGAATGCTCAATCGCCTCCATCACAACATACGTCACAAACAGGAATGGAATGAGCGTCAGGGTATCTTTGAGCGTATCGACAAGTACATCAATTAGTAAATCTATATCCATCGCAATCCCCTAGTATGAACGCTTGCTCATATATTTCTACCTGCGGTTTTATCCTTTTTGGAACTGCGTCATGCTATCGTAATGGACGTCAAAATGCAAGCAGTCGACACAAGCTGCTCCATGGAAAATCGCCTCGCTCACACGGCCCTCGCTCCGGGGCTGCTTTCCATGGCGCCTCGCGGATTGGGCGCTTCTTTGGTGGCAGGATTGCCTCGATAATATGATAGCTTCTTGCAGCGGCATCGGCCTATTGCCAAGGACGCAAAGCACCCTTGGCGTAGCGTACGTCGCTAAAGACCAAACCACAGGCGGGAGCTGTGGGACCGGCAGCTCTTCTATCCTTCTGCTTGAGCGCCTCTTCCAGCCATGTGGGTGGACGGTTTCCGCGACCAACCTCAACGAGCGATCCCACGATGATCCGTACCATATTGTGCAAAAAGGCGTTTCCCGTCACGTCGATTGCCACGACGTCCTCTCCAAGCTCTTGGGTGGGCTGTATGCTCACGGCAGATAGGCATCTGTGGAGCGATCGCCCATCCTCTCGAATTTGTGTCGCGGAACTCACCTTGCAGAAGCTCGTGAAGTCGTGCTCCCCCTCAAGACATTTGGCCGCCGCTTGCATGGCGTCTACGTCGAGTACCGAGCGAATCCACCATGCACATTCGCTCAGAAGCACGGGTTGGCAGTTTCCGCATACGATACGGTACCTATAGCAGCGCTCAAGGGCATCAAAGCGTGCAGAGAATCCCTCATCGGCAAGATACAATCCGTGAATCGATATGTCCTCGGGTGTAAGCGCCGCAAGCGATCGCCAGACACGTCTTGGTTCTTGCTCAAGCTCATCAGCTTGGATGGGCATGCTCACGTACTGCGACACCGCCGATACACCTGCATCAGTACGGCCCGCACACGTAAGCTCACATGGACGACGCAGCAGCGTCTCGAGCGCTCTGCGCAATTCGCCCGCTACCGTACGCTGGCCCTCCTGCTCGGCGTATCCCGAGAATTCTCGTCCGCGATAGCCGATTTTCAAAACCAGTACTCGCTTGTCTTGCCCTAGCTGCCCCGCCATCGACTATCATCCCATCCCTCCATACGGCAAAGGCCCCGATTGCACGGGGCCTTTGCTCAGTTCAAACGTTCAAGTACGCAGGTGGTTACTCAGACTCCTCCACCTTGGTGACGGTTGCATCGCTCGTAGAAGCCACCGGCTCGTTGACGAGCTCGATGATAACAACCTCAGCATTGTCGCCCTTGCGACGGCCGAGCTTCATGATGCGAGTGTAGCCACCATTGCGGCCAGCCCACATGCCCTGAGCGGCCTTATCGAAGACCTCGGCAACCAGATCCTTGTCGCCAACCTTGGCGATTGCCATACGACGAGCAGCCAAATCGCCACGCTTCGCCCACGTGATGACGCGGTCCACGTCAGGTCGAATCGCCTTCGCACGAGACTCGAGGGTCTTGATGCGGTCGTTGGCAAGCAGGGCGCCGACAAGGCTCTTCTTCATAGCCTTGGTATGGCTCGCATCGGTACCGAGCTTCATACCCTTTTTCTTGTTGTGCCTCATGTTCTTGCTCCTATGCAGTACCTAGCGACGCCTTAGGCCTTGAGGCCGAGACCCATGGTCTCGAGCTTGTCTTTGACTTCCTCAATGGACTTGACGCCAAAGTTGCGAATATTAAGAAGATCGTTCTCGGAGAACTCGACGAGCTGGCGTACGGAGTGAATCCCTGCGCGCTTGAGGCAGTTGTAGGAACGAACCGAAAGATCCAAATCCTCAATCTGCTTCTCGAGCTCGGTGTTGTCTTCCTCGGTCCCCACCGCAAAGATGGAAGGCTCCTCAACGGGCTCCTCTTCCTCAGTGAGGTTCATAAAGGCCGACATGTGCTGGTTGATGATGTTGGCAGCCTCGACGACTGCGTCGCGCGGCGCAAGCGAGCCATTGGTCTCGATCTCGAGCACCAAGCGGTCGTAGTCGGTATGCTGACCAACACGGCACGGTTCCACCGACTTGGCGCAACGACGCACGGGCGAGTAAAGCGAGTCCACGTGGATGAGTCCAATCGGATCGCTGTCACGCTCGTTCTGGTCGCCAGAAACGTATCCGCGGCCTACACCAATGCGCATTTGCATGGTAAGGCGGGCGCCCTCACCCAAGTGGCAAATCACATGATCGGGATTGACCAGCTCGAACTCGGCAGGAATCGCAAAGTCCCCGCCCGTTACCGTAGTCGGTCCCTCCATGTTGATGGAAGCCGTAACCTCATCGCCCGTGCCCATAGAACGGAACACGAGGCCCTTTACGTTGAGCACGATGTCTGTTACGTCTTCGTAGACGCCCGGCACCGTGGTGAACTCGTGCTGTACGCCGTCAATCTGTATTGCCTGTACCGCAGCGCCCTCCAGCGACGAGAGGAGCACGCGGCGCAGCGAATTGCCAAGCGTGTCACCATATCCGCGCTCGAGCGGCTCAGCGCTGACGCGAGCCAATGTGTCGCTAATCTCTTCCACCGATACTTGCGGGCGGATGAATTCGGACATGTATACCTCCAACCGAGTCCTTGCTTACACTACTTGGAGTAGAGCTCGACGATGAGCTGGGCGTCGATGTCGAGGTCAATCTGATCGCGGGTGGGAAGCTGCAACACGGTACCGCGGAGCTTCTCGATGTCGACCTCAAGCCAAGACGGAACGGCCATGTGCTCGGTACGAATCAGGGCCTCCTTGATGGGGAGCAGGTCCTTGTACTTGGGAGCGACCGAAACCACGTCGCCAGCCTTCACCTGGTAGGAAGGAATGTCCACGCGATGCCCGTTTACCTCGATGTGGCCGTGCCGAACAGTCTGACGAGCCTCCTTGCGGGTGCGAGCGAAGCCCAGACGGAACACCACGTTGTCGAGGCGGGACTCAAGGATCGACATGAGGTTGTCGCCCGTGATGCCCTCGACCTTAAGGGCCTTGTCGTAGTAGCCACGGAACTGCTTCTCGAGCACGCCGTAGATGAACTTGGCCTTCTGCTTCTCGCGAAGCTGTGCACCGTACTCGCTCTCCTGGCGACGACGGCGACGCGGCTCGCGCTTGGATTCCTTGTTGATACCCATTACCACAGGATCGATGCCGAGCTGACGGCACCGCTTGAGGACAGGGGTCCTATCAATTGCCATTGCTTCTGCCCTTCCTTACCTACACGCGACGACGCTTGACCGGACGGCAACCGTTGTGCGGAATCGGGGTCTTGTCCTGAATGCCCGACACCTCAAGACCGGCAGCCTGAAGCGAACGGATGGCGGTCTCGCGGCCGGAGCCGGGACCCTTGACGAAGACGGCGACCTTGCGCAGGCCATGCTCCATGGCTGCCTTTGCGCACGTCTCGGCAGCAATCTGGGCTGCGAACGGCGTGGACTTACGGGAGCCCTTGAAGCCGACGGTACCACCCGACTGCCAGGCAATCACGTTGCCCTGGGGGTCGGTAATAGTCACGATGGTGTTGTTGAACGTGCTCTTGATGTGGGCTTGGCCCACAGCGATGTTTTTGCGGTCGGCGCGACGAACGCGCTGGACCTGCTGCTGCTTCCTCTTAGGCATAATCTACTCCCTAGCCCCTCTTCCTTGCACCGATCTGACGACGCTTGCCCTTGCGGGTGCGAGCGTTGGTGTGGGTGCGCTGACCGTGGACGGGGAGGCCCTTACGATGGCGCAGACCGCGGTAGCAGCCGATCTCCATCAGGCGGGCGGTATTCTGGCGAACCTCGCGGCGGAGGTCACCCTCGGTGGTGTAGTTCGCGTCGATAAAGTCACGCATGCGCGTAACCTCATCTTCCGTAAGGTCCTTCACGCGAGTATCGGGATTGACCTCTGCAGCGGCGCAAATTGCCTTTGCGCGGGTGGCACCAATGCCAAAGATGTATGTAAGTCCGACCTCAACGCGTTTGTCTCGCGGAAGGTCAACACCATTAATACGGGCCAACGTTATGCTCCTCTCCCTAGCCCTGACGCTGCTTGTGGCGCGGGTTCTCGCAGATGACGTAGACCTTGCCGTGGCGACGGATAATCTTGCACTTGTCGCACATCTTCTTTACAGAAGGGCGTACCTTCATCGTCTGTCCTTTCCGGTATTGCTCATACTTACTGATAACGTGCTCTGGCGAGACAGGTGGAGCTGCCTCACACTATCTAATCGCCCAGCCGCAGGCGTGAATAACTGATGTTACTTGTAGCGGTAGGTAATACGACCACGCGTAAGGTCGTAGGGGGATATCTCCACTACGACGCGGTCGCCTGGAAGTATGCGAATGTAGTTCATGCGAATCTTGCCCGATATGGTGCAGAGGATGGTCTTTCCGTTTTCGAGTTCTACTTTGAACATTGCGTTGGGCAGCGGTTCGACTACCGTACCCTCGAGCTCGATTGCGTCCTGTTTACTCAAACCTGCATACCTTTCTTCCGATTGACAGCGCAGTCTATCACTTTATAGAAAAAAGCGCAGGTTGTCCATGTTGCACCGAAATGACACATCCCACCGCCACGGACCGAAGCTTTCACTGCCTTGAACGTTCCGGTCGCTAACGTCTTCATTCGCCACCATTCAAATTTAGCAAAACGTACACTTGTACTACGAACAATTGTTTGCTACACTCTTTCTCACATAGAAAGCGCACGAGAGAGGGGTATCATGAACACAAACGCCACGGAAAAGGAGCTCACGGTGAGCAGGGCCTACAAGGACACACTCTTCCGGCGCCTGTTTGGCGACGAAAGGCAAAAGGCGAACGCTATGTCGCTCTACAACGCCCTCGGTGGCTCGTGTGACGACCCGAGCGAGCTCACCTACACCACCATCGAAGGCGTCATATACATGGGCAGGAAAAACGACGTGTCCTTCCTGGTGGACGGCGAGCTCATGCTTTGGGAGCACCAGAGCACCGTGAACCCCAACATGCCACTTCGTGGGCTCATCCATCTGGCACAGCTGTACAACAAGCACCTAGACCTCTATGGCCTCAGCGTGTACAGCTCCCGCAGGCTCACGCTACCCGCCCCTCGCTACTTTGTGTTCTACGCCGGGCCAACAGAGGTCGAGGATCGTTTCGAACTCAGGTTGTCCCAGCTTTTTGGCGATAGGGCAAGTGAGTCGTGTGCGGAGGTTGTCGCAACAGTCATAAACGTAAACGAGGGACACAACCCCGAAATCCTTAAGGCATGCGAGGCACTGGCCGGCTACGCCCACTTCGTATCTCTCGCGCGTGCGTATGCCCGCACATACGCACGCTCCGAGGCAGTGGACCTTGCCGTGAGGAAATGCATAAGCGAGGGGGTACTAGCAGACTTCTTTTTAGAAAACCGCTCGGAGGTGATCGACTTGTTTCTAACGGAGTGGGATGAGGAGAAATACCGCGACCTGCTTAGGCGCGAAGCCGAGGAAGATGGGTATGCCGCCGGCGAGGCGGAGGGTCGCAAGGAAGGTCGCGAGGAAGGTCGCGAGGAAGGTCGCATGGAGGGGCGCATGGAGGGGCGCGAGGAAGGCCTCAAGGAAGCCCACACCGAATTCCTCCAGAAGGCGGCCAGCCAAGTTCGGGAAGGCGTTCTATCGATAGAGGATGCCGCAAAGATCTTCGGCTTCTCGCAACAAGAAATCGCAACGCTACTGAACGGCTGACTCTAAGCCACGAATTCCGCAGGCGGCACCGCACGCGAGAAGTAGAAGCCCAGCAGCAGTCCATTCACAACAAGTGCAGGGCGGGGGGGTTATGTGCCTGTGCGAGTTCCGCAGGCGAAGCCGAGGACTGTCCGAGCACAGGCGCATAACCCACGCCCCCGCCCAAGCGAGGGCTGTTTGAGCACGTGACCTCTAGACGGCAGCCACGTTGATGGTGGCTTTGCCCTCGTCCGTGAGGCCTTGGTTAATGAGTTTGGTGTATGACGTTGTCAGGTTTATGGGTGCACCCTCGGCGGGTTCTTCGAGGATGTTGCCCTCGGTATCCACCACGACAGCCGTCGGCGTTCTTGAAATCTGGCTTATGAACTTCTCGTAGTCACCGTCACCAGATACGACCGTTACTCCCTCGAACCCGGCATCCTTGAGAACCTGTGCGCCATCCTGGTCGTAGTCGGTGCAAAACGTTATGGATTGTACCGACTTTGGCAACATTTTGGACCAGGCAGCCACATCGGCCATTTCGTCTTTGCACGACTCGCTGTTCTCCGACCATACCGTAATGAGTGTCACGTCCGCAGACGCAAAGTTCTTGTTCGAGAATTCTTTTCCGTCCGCAGTCTTTGCCGTAAAGGAATTGAGGTTAGATAGCCTCCCCTCCGCCTCGTCCTGGGCAACTTCACTTTGCTCGGCGTTTTGGGCTGGCTGTGCGCCACATCCTACCAAGATACCGCCCACAAGCGCGCATGACACGCATACCGCGGCAATTTGCTTTTTCATTTAGAGTCCTTTCCTTGGATAGTGGCGCCTGCTCTCACTGCATCTACGACGCTCGAGCAGGCATAGGGTTGCCTTACACGCCACCTTGGAACGAGCACCATGGCCCCTCGCTGTCTTGCGTGAGGATGACCGGACCGTCCTTAGTGATGGCAACGGTATTCTCGTAGTGCGCGGCGGCCTTGCCATCGTTAGTGACAACAGTCCAACCGTTGGCTAGCGTATGGTTTCTGTACGTCCCAAGCGTGATCATGGGCTCGATGGCGATGACCATACCCGCCTCCAGGCGAACACCGCGGCCACGCTTTCCGAAGTTGGGGACGTTGGGGTCTTCGTGCATCACATGTCCCACCCCGTGGCCCACATACTCGCGAACAACCCCAAAGCCGTGCTTCTCGGCAAGCGACTGCACCGCATAACCGATGTCACCGATATGGTTTCCCGGAACCGCCTGCGCGATACCAGCCTTAAGGCAGTCGAGCGTTACCTCACAGAGCGTCTGGACCTCGGGAGCCGGCGTGCCAACAAAGAAGGTCCACGCGTTATCCCCCACCCAGCCGCCGGTCGTCGCACCGGTATCGATGGAGATGACGTCGCCGTCCACCAAAACACGATCGGACGGGATGCCATGCACGATTTCCTCGTTGACCGAGGCGCAGATGCTGGCAGGAAAGCCATAGAGGCCCTTGAAGCCAGGCACGGCACCATGTAGTCGGATGAAACTCTCTACCACCTGATCTATCTCGCGCGTGGTAACGCCAGGTCGCACCATACGCCCCGCACGACGCAGGACCGCCTTCGAGAGCGATCCTGCAACTTTAAACTCCTCGATCTCCCTGGGAGTCTTTATGTGAATCATGCGCCAAGAACCTTCTTTACGTCGACATAGACCTCGTCAACTGCACGGTTGCCGTCGACGGCCTTGAGGATGCCGTGGCCCTCGTAGTAGTCGATGAGGGGCTGAGTCTGGTTCTGGTATGTGTCGAGGCGCTTGTTGATGGTCTCGGGCTTGTCGTCATCGCGCTGATACATCTCTCCCCCACAGCGCGGGCATACAGACGTGTCGGGGCCAGCCGTGTAGCCACAGCTACGGCACGTGCGGCGCGAAGACAGACGGCTAACAATAACGTCGAAGGGCACGTCTACGAGCAGGGCGGCGTCGAGCTCGACACCCATGTCCTTGAGCTCGCCGTCGAGCGTCTCGGCCTGGGCGATGTTGCGGGGAAAGCCGTCGAGCATGAAGCCCTTTTGTGCGTCGGGCTGCGCGAGGCGCTCCTTGACGAGGTCGATGACGAGCTGGTCAGGCACGAGCTGGCCGGCGTCCATGTAGGCCTTCGCCTGCTTACCGAGCTCGCTTTGCGCCTTGACGGCCGCGCGAAGCAGGTCGCCCGTGGAGATGTGGGCAATGCCAAACTCTTCGACGAGCTTCTGGCCCTGCGTGCCCTTACCGGCGCCGGGAGCACCCAAAAGTACGATGTTCATAGGGACCACCTTTCGATTTGGTTTGTGTACACGGCTATAGTCTAGCGCTTTTCTGGATGAGCGACGGCAAGGTATGGCAATCAGTAGCTCATTTGGATTCGGTCCGTCTGTAGTGACTCGTATGTGTTGGATTATCACCCCACACAATTACTGCACATCTTTTATGCCTCTGAGACGCAGCGGGAAGAGCGCGCGTATGAATGATCAACGAAAGCAAAGGGCGATCAGAGGGGTCGCCCACGACAAAAGAAGGAGCACTACCATGACCAGCGCAAACAAGACCACCACCAACCGCGCCCGCAAGTCCATCGTCGCCGGCCTCGTCGGGGCCATCGCCATCGCCGGCATCCTCGCAGCCACCCCACCCCGCCCTGCCTACGCCAACGACGGCACGCCCGAGGCCATGGGCATGAACCGACCCGCCAGTCACTACGAGGGTGAGAAGGTAACCATCAGCCCGGGTAACGGCGGCGGACCTGTCTACGCAGAGTGGACCATGGTTGACGGTGAGTGGTGCGCGACGTTCATCACCTACAACGGCAACCGCATCGTCGCGCGCCCCGCTGCCAACGAAGTCGGCTGGACGTTCTGGGTTCTCGACAACGGCACGAACGTCGAGGTCATCCGCACCGCCGAGGAGGGCGCCGGCCAGAACACCCAGAGCCACTGGCAGGAGGTCTATGGCATCAAGCGGTACTAACTAGAATATCGCTCGTCCTCCATCATGACGAAGGGGCAACGCCCACTTGGTACGCATGCCAAGTGGGCGTTGCCCTATCCAACGGTAGCCTATCGGCGGCAAATGAAATAGAATGCACGTGAGGAAGAACGATCAACAAGGAGTGGTCACATGAGCCTTACGGTCAACTTGTTTTACACGGGCAAAGACGGCGCGGCGCGCAAGTTCGCAGAGGAAATGATGTCATCCGGAACGGTTGCCGCAATTCGCGCAGAAGACGGCAACGAGCGCTACGAGTACTTCCAGCCACTCGAAGACCCCGAGACCATCCTGCTCATAGACCAATGGCGCGATCAGGCTGCCATCGACGCCCACCACGCATCGCCGATGATGGCTACGCTCGGCCAACTGCGCGAGAAATATGATCTGCACATGCAGGTGCGTCGCTATGTGGACGATGACTCCATGCCCGACTCCGACAAGGGATTCATTCGTTCATAGCACAGGCGAACTAAGAGGCGCTCGTTCCACGAGCAAAGAGGATCTTGTCGGTATAGGACCAGGTCCCTTTCTTCGTGTCTTCCTTGAGCTCGTATACGTCTATGGGAAGTGTCCCGGGCATCGGTGCTGCACCGAATACCGCCCTCAGCGCCGCTGGTACGTTGGCATTGATTGCCCCCATATGATCAGCATCTTCTCCCGCATCAGGTTTTACGGCATAGCCTGCCGACAGATACGAGCAGACGACGGCATCCGCCTCAGGAAAGCGAGAGCCCTCTATGGGCAGATTGTTGCTTACGATAACGAACTTCGCCTTGGCCGCGTGCGCCTCGTTGAGTGCCCGGGTGATGCCTTGAATGCAGGCATCGGATTCCTGCAATGCATCCATTCCCGCCCCAATCGCCGACATGCAGAGAACGTAATCCGCCTTCGCGATTGCCGACGAGAGGCCATCGTGCCAAACGAGACCCTTGTCTTTATCGTAGTAGTAGTCCAAGTATATGTGCTTACTCGCCGTCTTCTCTCCGGTGGTCTTGTTTGCAATGTGATCCTCGACGCATGCCTCTGGATCTATGTCACCGGTCGTCATCAGCTCCTCCAGAGCATAGTGGATGGGAGTTTGGTCAGCATCGGTCCTACCCAGTATGACCACTCGCTTAGCTTCGCCAGGCACGGGCACCACACTCGACCCCTTGAGCAATGTGACTGCCGCTCCAGCGATTTCGCGCTCGACTTGATGATGCTCGTGCGACCCCACACTTTGCCGTGCCAGCGCGATGTCCGCATCTACGTTTTCCCCACCAACGCTGGTGTCAAACACTCCAAACGTCTCTTTGAGAGAGAGTATGCGGTGCACCGACTCGTCTATGCGGTCGACGGAAATCTTGCCCTCGTCCACTAGGGCGACAATTCCGGCAATATAGTCCAGATACCACTGAGCGGCGGCAGGGTTCTTTAGGTCCTTGGGAAGCAGCAGAATGTCACAACCGGCCTCGATGCACTTTTGCGCAATCGCAACGCCTTGTTCCACACTGTGCGGATCGCCCAAAAGAAGCTGCGCGCCCGTGTCAGGCTCCGTAACGAATTGTTCCATATCGAGGGCGTCGGTAATCACCACGCCATCAAACCCCAGTTCCTTACGTAGCAGTTCCCCCACGATTTTGCGTGACATGGTCGCGGGATAATAGCCTTGCGCGACACCATCGGCAAGCGTCTGTCTGTCGTCAAACGAGGGAAACGTAACTGCCGAAGTCATGATCATGTTTGCGCCATACTCTATGAGCGTGGAGAACTGGGCAAGACCGCTTGCGCGTAGCTCTTCGAGAGTAATGAGCTCCGACGTTGGGTCGTCGCTGCCATCGCCCACACCGGGAAAGTGTTTAAAGCAGGTGATGACCCGGCTTTTTGCAACACCGTCTGCGAAACCCTGAGCGAGATCGCCTACCGTTTTGGGATCGTTGGAGAACACGCGCGTAGACAGGCCTTGATCTGCCGGATTGTCAATTACGTCAGCACAGGGGGCTAGGTTTACGTTGATGCCCAGAGCCGATAGCTCGAGACCAAAAATCGTTCCGGTATCGCGGGCGTTTTGGTGGGCGTTCACTCCGGTGGCGCCAATTGCCATGCTGCCCGTTCCTCTAGTTCCCATAGACAACCGCGCAACTGATCCGCCTTCTTGGTCTACGGCAACAAGATAGGGGATCGTCGCCGTATCCCGGCCTTTGCTGCCCTCTGCGTTGTTCTTTTGCAAGTTACTCACGAGCTTGACAGTTTGTTCTACGTCCACAACGTTCGAGCCAAAGAGGATGACACCACAGTATTGATGTCGACGGAGTACTTGTGCCAAGGCGGGTACCTTGTCCAAATCCGTCACGTCACTGTCCTCGCCATCCCAAGAACGAATGGCCGGCATGATAAGCTGGGCAATCTTTTGATCGAGCGTCATGGACTCAATGATTGCGTCGATTCCAGAAGCGGACTTCGGCTTGGCGTTTGCATCTTCTGACGGGGTTCCACCGCACGCCATGAGGCTGGCAGCGATGCTTCCCACTGCAATGGACCCCAACATACACGCCTTCCTGCGACCAATCATCCCGCTAGGAAGCCCTACTTTGCTCGTTTTGACGGCCATTGCGGTCTCCTATCGCCCTTGCGCTCCATTACCATGCCCCTGCCGCACGAATCCTTAAGTTATTCTGAATACTGGAGGAATCGAGTGTGCCCAAATTGCAAAAAGACGCACATTTCCCCAGATAAGCCTTCTGAAAACTTCAATTTGGGTACAGTGTCTATTTTATCTAGTGTACCCAAATTGCACCTGACACATAGCTTATCTGGCCTTTTGCAACCTCAGCTGCAATTTGGGTACACTGGCCCGTTGTATAGCTTGCCCGTGGCTTGCATTCTTTAAGAAAAACGACTCTTCAACCTTTCGGGCCTACCAAAATGGGTCAAAACGGCGCCGGGCCAACCGCCGTCAAGGCGATTGGCCCGGCAATACCGTCGTTATGTAAGCACTATCGCCGCTACTCCTCCATGTCGAAGAAGCCCAGGAGCAGCATCATGTCTATGGCCTTGCGCAGGTACCCGAGTTCCGTGATGGACCACTGGAATCCTAGGCGATAGAGTGCCTTCACCGTAAAGCGGTTGTCCGATTCCAACTCGTAACGCATCTCGTCGTCGTCCAGGTTGTAGTTGACGAGCGGAGACACGTAGGCGTTGATGGCATCGTCAGCCAGGGCAACGCGCAACCGACGAACGAACTCGTCTGGCTCCACCACGTCGATGTCTATGCCGCACTGTTGCATGGCCAGAATGATGTTGCCCATCTCAACTTGGTGGGAGTTATACGCATGGAAGACGGTGAACTTTTTGTCCGTACCCGCAAGCAACACGATGGCGTGGGCGACCTCGTCGATGGGAGAGAACTCTTCTTCAACGTCCATCTCGTCGACGGGGAAGCTGCCGAGCGCGGCATAAGACCTGAGCGTACTCATGAAGTTGTTGGTGGCAAAGTTCACTTGGAACTCACCATCGAGCTGGCGGCTCATGAGGTTGCCCACGCGCATGATCTTTGCGTCTAGGCCCTCCTCGTCCACCATGCGCAGAACGAGCTGCTCGGCCAGATACTTGGTGTGGACATATCCGTTTGATTCCGTCTCTTGGCCAAGTTCGAGCTTGTCCTCCGTCAACACGGGGTCATATCCCGTGCTGCCCATCACATCGCCTGCGACAGAGACTGTCGAAATGTGGATGAGACGCACGGACTTCTTTACGCACATGGAGGCAAGGTTCTGCACTCCGTCGGTATTCACCGACTTTAGGAACTCAAAATCCGCAAAATGCTTGACGCATGCGGCGCAGTTGATGACCGTCTGGAAGTCGGCCTCGAATGCCTCTTGCAAGCTCTCCATATCGGTGATGTCACCACGCAACACAATTACCCTGTTGCCCAGCTGCGGTTTGAGATCCTCTTCAAAGTAGTAGAAGATGTTTGTGGTAAGGCGTTCCTCGGCAGACACTTCCCCATCGCGCACGAGACAGTATACGATTGCGTCGGTAGATTCGAGCAGGTCCTTGAGCATGTGTGCGCCAAGGAATCCAGTGGGTCCGGTAAGGAGGACATTGCCGAGTGTCCCCGCCTTGACTTCACTCACGTACTCTATGGTGTTGTACTTGAGCGCCGCGGGTTGTTTGGATAGATCAGAGTCGCCGCGCTCTGGCACAGACGACTCAGGCGCCTCTTTCACCTGCGATTCTTCCGCCCGCTTGGCAAGAACCACACGCTCGAGTCCCTCGATTGTGGGCGCATCAAAGATGTCTTGATACACAATGGGAACATTGGCCACCATGGCTGCCATCATGACCTTTGCTGCCGTAAGCGAGGTGCCGCCAATCTCGAAGAAGTTGTCATCCACACTGACCTCGTCGATTCGCAATGCCTTTTGGTACATGCCAAGGAGCTGCTTCTGCAGTTCGGTGGTGGGCTCCTTTATCGTTCTGCTCACACGTGCCTCGCTGATTTGGGGCAGCGCCTTCTTGTCCACCTTGCCGTTGGCCGTGAGCGGGATCTCGTCCAGCTGCAGGTATGCCTGAGGCACCATGTAGGAGGTGAGGTAGGATCCCAGGTGCGCCTTGAGGGCGTCGAGGTCCACCTGCTCGTCGGCGGTGAAGTAGGCCGCCAAGTAGTCGGTCTGGCCGTGGGCGACCACCACCGTGCTCATCTTTACGCTGGGATAGGAGTTGAGCACGCTCTCGATCTCGCCCAGCTCGACGCGCAGACCACGCAGCTTCACTTGGTCGTCCATGCGGCCGCGATATTCGATCTGGCCATCGGGTCGGATGCGCGCGAGGTCGCCGGAGCGGTAGGCCGGCATGTCCAGCAAGCGGACGAAGCTGCGCGCGTTGAGGTCGTCGCGCCCCACGTAGCCGCGACCGACGCCCTCGCCGAGTATCGCCAGCTCGCCGGTGGCGCCTAGCGGCTGCAGCCTGCCGGCGCGGTCCACGGTGGCGACATGCACGTTCACGTTGGGGATGCCGATGGTAATGTCGCCAGAGCCGTCCACTACCTGCATAGTGCAGCTGATGGTGGCCTCGGTGGGGCCGTAGCCGTTCATGATGTAGAGATCTGGGTTAACCTCGCGTAGCTTGTTGAAGAGCGCCGGCGGGAACGCCTCGGCGCCGAAGTCCACGGACGCCAGCCCCGCCACGGCCCTCGCGAAGTCCGGGGAGTCCAGCATGTTGGACATGTAGCTCGGCGTGCAGCTCATGACGTCCACGTTGTTGCCGAGCATGAGATTCGCGATGGCGGCGGGGTCCAGAATCTGCTCGCTGGTGGCCAGCACGACGGTCATGCCGTTGGCCAGAGGTACGAACTCCTCCATGATGGCGAAGTCGAAGGTGAGCGCGGCGATGGCCAGACTCGCGTGGCCTCGACGCGTGTAGCCACAGATCTCGTGGTTCTTGTCGTCGTCGTCCACAAAGTTGACGAGGTTTTTGTTGGTGAGCATGACGCCTTTGGGACGTCCGGTGGAGCCGGAGGTGTAGATGGCGTAGGCGAGGTTTTGGGGCTTGACGTCCACGTTGAGGTTATCCTTGGCACCTGCCGCGGCGGCATGCCTTGCCTCCACAATAACGAGTCCGAGGTCCCCAAGGTCCCCAAACAGATCGGCGCGCTGCTCGAGCACTTCGGCGGTAGTGAGCACCAGTCGGCATCCCGAGTCCTCCAGGATGTAGCGCACGCGCTCCTCGGGATACTCCGGGTCGATGGGCAAAAAGGCGCCGCCGGCCTTGAGCGCGGCCTGCCGCATCACATAAGCCCATGAGTTGCGCTCGGCAAGCACGGCCACCATGGACTCGGGGCCGACCCCAGTATCTGTAAGCACGTGCGCGATCGCGTTGGCCTGCGCGTTGAGTTCGCCGTAGGTAAGCGTGCGGTCGCATGCTACCAACGCTACGGCATCGGGGTTGGCATTGGCTTGGTCCTGCACCAGACGGTAGGCGGGACGCTCGGCCACAGGCCAATCCGTGTTGTGCAGCGAGCGGATGCGCTCCTCGTCCTGCACGGTAACGAGCTGAACCTGCCCCAAGGTAGCACGCACCGTAAGCTCATGGCATATAACCAGTGCCATGCCCAGCAAGCCATCTACCGTGTGGGCACTGTATTGTGCGGGGTCGTACGAGCAGTCGATGGCAACCTTGTTGCCCTCCATAAATATGTCGATGTCCATCCCCGCCTTGGCCTGCGAGAGCTCAAGGTCAATCTCGGTGGCGTTGCGGCCTCCAATAAGCATGTTGCCGTCGACGGAATCGCCTTGGTACGCAAAGAGAATGTCGCCCTTGATGCCGTACGCATTGCTGATCTCCGCAAAGCTGTAGATGTCATTTGCCATGGCGCTGAGCAAATAGCTCTGACATGCGGCGATTGCTTCGGTCACCGGTTGGTTGGGATTGTCCACAAACAGCATGGGCAGCGTCTTTACCAACATGGACACGCTGTTCTCCAGCCTGGAATCGTTGCGGCCGTTGTAGATGGTTGCGAATACAGCACCGTCTTCGGCGGATGTGTAGGACTGTAGAGCAAGGCCAAACGCCGTTGTGAAGAAGGCGTTGGTCGAAAGACCGTTTGCATCGCAGAAGGCACGTACCTCGTTCGCCGCCTTGGCAGCCTCAGCATGTGCGAACGCAATGTGCTCGCTGCCCTTGTTGCCATCCTTGGTGGGCAGAGTGTCGCCACCACAGCCACGGAAGATGCTGTCGTAGAACGATTTGGCTGCGTCCAAGCGCTCCGAGACGCGCGCAGCCTCCTCATCCAAGGCATACTCATAGCCGGTGTACGTCTCGACTTGTACTTCGCCACCAGCGTAAGCGCTCTCGACATCGTTAAACAGGATGTCCAACGACTCGCCGTCGCTTACGATGTGATGCGTGTCCACAAACAGGTACTTGCCGTCGGCCGTGTCAAAAAGCTCCACGCGGAAGAGTTGCTCGCCACCAGTAAGGTCAAACGGCCGCACAAGGTCCTGGACCGTTGGCAACTCCGAGCGCACGGGCAGCTCGGCTACCTGCGGCTCGTTGCGAACAGCAAGAATCTCGCCATCGTTGTTACGTCGAACGGTCATGAACAAATACGGATGCGCCACAAGCGTTTTTTGTAGCGCTTCGCGCAAGCGCTCTATGCTTACGTCGTTGTCAAGCTTGTACAGGTAGGGGATGTTGTAAGCCGTGGTATCTGGGAAGCGCAGGCACTCCACAAAGATGCCGGCCTGCGTTTGCGAGAGTGGATACGCCTCACGCAACTCGTGCGTTGTCTCTTCGGCAGCATCGCTTATGAGCCGCTCGAGCTCGCGCACCGTCCCGCAGTCGAACACGTCGGCCACCTTAACGGACTTGCCAAACTCGTCACCAAGAAGTGCACACAGGCGAATGCAGCCGATCGAGGAGAGGCCCACGCCAAAGAGATCGGTGGTGATGCCAAGCTCGTCGATGCCAATGACCTCTGCGGCAATGGCAAGAATGCGCTCCTGCGTCTCGTTTTCGGGAGGAACGATTTCCTCGGCCGTAACCTGCACCTCGGGCAATGCCTTCTTGTCCACCTTGCCGTTGGCTGTAAGCGGCAGCTCATCCAGCTGCAGGTAGGCCTGCGGCACCATATAGGAGGTAAGGTACTTTGCCAAGTGTGCGCGGAAATCAACAAGATCGACCTCCTGCTCCGCGGTAAAGTACGCAGCCAGATAGTCCGTCTCGCCATGGGCAACCACGCATACGCTAGTACGCACGCCGGGATAGGAGTTCATAACGCTCTCTATCTCGCCCAGCTCCACACGAAGTCCGCGCAACTTGACCTGGTCGTCCATGCGACCGCGGTACTCGATCTGACCGTCCTCGCGGATGCGCGCAAGGTCGCCGGAGCGGTAGGCCGGCATGCCCAACAGGCGGACGAAGCTGCGGGCGTTGAGGTCCTCGCGACCCACGTAGCCGCGACCCACGCCGTCACCCAAAATCGCCAGCTCGCCCGTGGCACCCAGCGGTTGCAGCCTGCCGACACGGTCCACGGTAGCCACGTGTACGTTTACGTTGGGAATGCCAATGGTCACGTTGGTGGCGTCGGTTACCACCTGCATGGTGCAGCTGATGGTGGCCTCGGTGGGGCCGTAGCCGTTCATGATGTGGATGTTTGGATTCACGGCAGTCAGGCGGGCGTACAGGTCGGGCGGGAACGCTTCGGCACCCATATCCACCGACTTAAGATTGGCTACGGCATCGGCAAAGTCCGGTACGGCCAACATGTTGGAGAGGTAGCTCGGTGTGCAGCTCATCACATCCACGCCGTTGTTGCGCATGAGCGAACCCATGGCAACGGGATCCATGATCTGCTCGCTCGTAGCTAGCACCACCGTCATCCCGTTGGCAAGAGGCACGAACTCCTCCATGATGGCGAAGTCAAAGGTGAGCGCAGCGATGGCCAGACTCACGTGAGCGCGACGCGTGTAGCCGCAAATCTCGTAGTTCTTGTCATCGTCGTCCACGAAGTTCACGAGGTTGCGGTTCTCGATCATAACGCCCTTGGGGCGTCCGGTAGAGCCGGAGGTGTAAATGACGTAGGCCAAGTCGTGCGGGTCCACCTCCACGTTGAGGTTCGACTGGCTTTGCAGCTCAGCCGCCCTTGAGGCCTCCACAACCGCAACTTTCAAATCGGCGATGTTTTCAAAGAGCTCCGCACGGCGCGTGAGGATCTCCTGCGTCGTGAGCACTAGCTTGCAACCCGAGTCCTCCAAGATGTAGCGCACGCGCTCCTCGGGATACTCCGGGTCGATGGGCAAAAAGGCTGCGCCTGCCTTAAGTGCGGCCTGGCGCATTACGTAGGCCCAGCTGTTGCGCTCGGCGAGCACGGCCACCATCGAGTTGGGTGCGGCACCGGCACTCACAAGCGCATGGCCCACCGCGTTTGCCAGCCCATTGAGCTCGCCGTATGTGAGCGTGCGGTCGCAGGCCACCAGTGCCACGGCGTCGGGCCTGGCCTCGGCTTGATCCTGCAGCAAGCGGTACGCGGGACGCTCGGCCACGGGCCAGTCCGTGTTGTGCAGCGTACGAATGCGTTCCTCTTCCTCCGCAGAGACCAACGTAACGTCACGCAGGCGATCCTTTGCAACGAACTCGTCCACCACGTGGTCCATAAGGTTTACCATGCCGTGCACGGTATAGGGCGAGAAGACCGTGGGGTCGTACTCGGGCTCGAACACGAGCTCGTCGCCATCGAGCGAGAGGTCCAAGGCAAAGGCCGCACGCGCGCGGGAGAGACCCAACTGCTTAACGGGAGCGTTCTTGCCACCCAAGGGGAATCCATGCTCGAATTCGCCCTGATACACAAACATCATGTTGCCATCTATGCTGTACGCCTGGTGTATCTCAGCAAAGCTGTACAGGTCGTTGGCCATGGCGGAGGTGAGGTACGACTTGCAGGTCTCTACAAGCGACATCACGTAGTCGTCGTCCTTGCAGTCAAGCGACACGGGAAGCGTCTTTACCAGCATGGATACGCTGTTTGCAAGGCGCGGATCGTTGCGGCCGTTGTAGATGGTGGTAAACACCGGCACCTCGGCGTCGGCGTACTCCTTGAGCGCAAAGGCGAATGCAGCCGTAAAGAAGGCATTGAGCGGCAGACCGTGCTCGTCGCAGAAGGCGCGCACCGCCGCACCATCTGCCTTGCCGCGGAGGCGCTCCATCGCCACGTGTCCTGCGGCCTCGTCACCATCCCTCACGGGCATGGTCTCGCCTCCGCATCCGCGGAAGTAGCCGTCGTAGAACGCCTTGGCAGCGTCGAGGCGACCGGTTGCGCGCGCCTCTTCCTCATCCAACGCAAACTCAAAGCCCGTGTACTCTTCGATCTGCAGCGTCTCGCCCTGGAAGGCACGCTCCACGTCCTCCATAAGGATGTCGATAGAGCCGCCATCGCTCACAATGTGGTGCGTGTCAAACAGCAGATACGAGCCGCCGTCCGTTACATAGATCTCCGCGCGGAACAGGAGCTCGCCACTCATGAGGTCAAACGGACGCACCAGCTCGTCCTCCGTCGGCAAGCTTTCGGTCCGGATAATTTCCACCTCAAACGGATGGCCGTCGCGTCGAACGGCATGCAGCTTGCCCTCCGCGTCCCTACGCACCGTCATGAACAGGTACGGATGGACGGAAATGGCTGCACGCACGGCATCGGCGAGCTTCTCTACGTCCACCGAGGCATCGAGCGTATAGAGTTCGGGCAGGTTGTACATGGTGGTACCAGGATGGCGCAAAACCTCAACGAGAATACCCGTTTGCGTTTGCGAGAGCGGATACTCGTCGCGCAGCTCGTAGGAACGCGCCGGACCCGCCGCACCAATGAGGTGCTCGAGATCCTCCACCGTGGAGCTATCGGCGAGCTCAGAGGTCTTTATGGCAACGTCAAACTGTGCGCGAATCTCGCTGCACAGGCGAATGGCACCCAGCGACGAGAGGCCCGCCTCAAGCAAGTCGGTCGTAATGCCCACGCGGTCGGTCTTGAGGATGCCAAACACGATGTCCAGCAGCTGCTTTTGCATATCGGTTTGCGCGGGAACGATATCGCTGTAGTCCAGCTCGGCCTCGGGCAAAGCGCGCTTGTCAACTTTGCCGTTGGGCGTGAGGGGGAACTCCTCCATCTGCATAAAGCTCTGGGGCACCATGTAGGAGGTGAGGTACTGCTTGGCATGGCGCTTGAGCTCGGCGATATCTATGGACTTGTCGGCAAGAAAGTGAGCGGCCAGGTACTCCTGTGCGCCCTTTACCACCGTAACCACGGCTTGCTTGACGCCGGGGAAGCCGCCGATGACCTTCTCGACCTCGCCCAGCTCCACGCGAAGGCCGCGTAGTTTAACCTGATCGTCCACGCGGCCGTGGAACTCGATGTTGCCATCCGGACGCACTACAGCCAAATCGCCAGCGCGGTATGCGGGAATGCCAAAGTACGATATAAAATTGCGCTCGTTGAGGTCGTCGCGGCCAATGTAGCCACGACCCACGCCATCACCCAGGATAACGAGCTCGCCTTGGGTTCCCAGCGGCAGTGGCTCGCCCTCCTCGTTTACCGTTATGCATTGGTAGTTGGCAAGTGGCACGCCAATAGTAATGTCATCGGGACCCTCAAGAATTGCGGCCGTACTGGAAACGGTGCACTCGGTGGGTCCATAGCTGTTCATGATGCTCATGCTAGGATTGATGGCCTTCAGGCGCGTGTACAGGTCGCCCGGAAACGCCTCCGCACCCACGTCCACGGCTCGAATTCGCTCCATGGCCTTAGCGAACACCGGCACCTCTATGAGGTTGGAGAGGTAGCTCGGCGTGCAGGTAAACGAATCCACCTGGTGCTTCTCGATGAGCCGGGCCATGGCGTCCGGGTCCATGATTTGGTCCATCGTTGCCAACACGACGGTCTGGCCATTTGCGAGCGGCAGGAACTGCTCCATTACCGAGACGTCAAACGTGAAGGCGGCTAGAGCAATGGTTACGCTGCAGTCCCGTACGTTAAAGACGGCCTCGATGTTCCTTGGATTCATATGGCAGAAATTGTTGAGGTTGTGATTCTCGAGCATCACGCCCTTGGGCTTGCCCGTGGAACCGGAGGTGTAGATGACGTACGCGAGGTCGTGCGGCGCCACATCCAGGCCTAGGTCCGATGTGTCGTATGCGGACACTGCCGACTCGACCTCGATGACATTGAGGTCGAGGTCAGCAAGCGCATCAAACAGATCGGCACGACGCTCGTGTATGGCCTTTGTGGTGAGCACGAGATTACAGCCCGAGTCCTCCAGGATGTAGCGCACGCGCTCCTCGGGATACTCGGGGTCTATGGGCATAAAGGCGGCGCCAGCCTTGAGCGGAGCCGTGCGCATGACATAAGCCCAGCCATCTCGATCCGCAAGCACGGCTACCTTGGTCTCGGCAACGGCACCCGCCTCAACCAGGGCACGAGCTGCCGCGTTCGCCTCAGCATTGAGTTCGCCATACGTGAGCGAACGGTCGCAGGCCACGACCGCCATGCGCTCGGGATGAGCATGAGCGGAGTCCTCCACCAAGCGGTAGGCAGGCCTATAGGGCACAGGCCATTCGGTATCGTGAATGCTTAACAGTTGTTTGAATTCTCGTTCGGTCATGTTCCCTCACTTCCAAAGCGCTTGGCCAGTCTATCCCTTAAAGTTAATCATTTTGCGCTGCAACGTGTTGAACCCGGAGTTCACACACTCGCCGTACACGTGCGACAGCTCCTCTTCGTCCTCATCACTACCCTCTTCGCCGAGCAGCAAATGTTTGAGGCTCGTATGCCCTCCGTAGCGCAGTATTGCCGCCTTGTCGCCGTTGTCGCGCTGGATGATGGAATACGAGCAGAGCTGATCGGGAGTGTTGGCGTCTGACGCGAGGAAGGGTTCTATGATCTTGTTCCACACCGCGTCCGCCTGCTCCGACGTAAGGACCTTGGCCGTATCTTTATGCCATGCCTCGATTTGCGCCGCATCAGTCTGTCCGCCCGTAAGCACGAGCGCATTCTCTGGGTACTCCTTTACGAAGCCCTTAAAGAGGCGACCCGCCACGAGCAGGAACGCACAAGCGCATACGTTCGCAATCATGGCGCCATACCAAGGAGCATCCATGCCCAGCGGCTTTGCGAGTCCGAGCGTCGCAGCAATGTTGACCGTAATCTGTATGGCATACGATATGGTTGCGATACGCTCACGCTCCGTGGCCGAAAGGTAGTTCACCATGGAGTCATTGGTAAAGGTAAAGAGGGCGTTGATGCACACGATGCGAATGGCAAAGGGCAACGTCTCGAGCATGATGGGATCTTGCACCGAGAAGATGGCTATAAACAGCTGGGGGAACACCACGAGTAGCACAACGATGGGCACGAGTATGCGGAGTCCCAGGTGATAAATGGACCGCTTGACCAACAGAGTGCCGCAGTGGTTGCCCTCGCCAAAGTAGGACGAAACGAGCGGCATGACCGGCTCACTTGCCGAGGCGGTAAATATGGTAAGAAAGAGCACGAGGTTGTCAACGACCGCAGAGTTGCCCAGACCACTTGTGCCGCTCTCGTGGCTCAGGACGAGGTTCTGTACGATCATCTGGATGGTAAACATAATGTACATGATGGCCATGGGAGTACCAGGCTTGAGCGCGGCGAGAATACCCGGATCGCCTTCCTTACGCACGGGCTTCACGAAGCGACAAAGGACGTCCTTCTTCTTGAAGTGCCTGAGGAAGATAAGGCAAGCGCACAGGTCGCCAAGCACCATGGCAAAGGCACTGGCGCCAATGTGGAGATGGAGGACTTCCATGCCCACGATATTGCCCAAGATGTTCACAATCGCCGCAACGATGTTTGCCACGAGCACGAGGCCGGGGTCGTTGTCGTCGGTAAGGATGTAGTCGCCCGCAAAGAACAGAACTATCGGAAGCGAACCAATCAGAATCACAAAAAGGTACTCTCGCGCAAAGGCAAAGTTATCGGGCGTCGCGCGCAAGAACCGAAGGAGCGGATCATGGAAGATGAGCATTACGGCGCTCACGGCGACCGTTGCCAGCACCATGGCAATGACAGCCCGGGTAAATATGCGCGCTGCCATCTCTTTATCTCCTGAACCCGAACACTTGGAGATGGTGATTCCGCATCCCACGCCTCCCAGGCAGCCAATGGCGCTCAAGATGAGGTTGACGGGCTCGACGGTGCTGAGCGCAGAGAACGGCACTTCGCCCAAGCTCCCCGATATGCAAATTCCACCGATTACCGGTGACAGCTGCCCAAATACCAAGCCTATGATGGCCGGTATGAGGTAGTGAAGGCTGCTCTTTCGAATAAGCTTGTCTTCGTAGACATAGTTTATCGTACTTCTGATATACTCCATTGCTGCGCTCGACCTCCCTACAATCGTAAATACACACAGGGTAACGCATTGCGGGTAGCGAGGTTGCAAAAACCTATACTTTTTTTGATGGGAGCATGTGACGAGACGACAAAAGCAGGACGGGCATTGTTCCGCTCCCTTGCGTTACTTACGCGCCTCAATCATGAACAAGGGCGATGAGCCGTAATACTCCTGCTCGCCGGTAGTCCAAAGCTCCAGCCACGCATCCTCGTTCACGCCCACATACGCGGCACCCAAGCGCTCGAGGGTCTGGATGTCCCACTCCGGACGCATCACGGGCGTAAGAGGCAGCTCGACAGCTATGCGCTCGCAACGACGCTCCTCGTCCTCGGTGGCACGCGATCGCTCGTCGTAGACCTCCCTCTTTGCCTGGTCGCTCCGCCGTGCGGCATCGACCCGCTCATCTACGAGGTATCGATACCAGTTGGCATCGAACACAAGAAGCTTGCCGCCCGGACGAAGCACACGAAGCCACTCGACATAGGCGTGCTCGGGATTGCGCATGAGCCAGGTGAGGTTTCGCGAAACCGCAAGGTCGAAGGTATCGTTCGCAAATGGAAGGTCTGCCGCGTCACACTGATGGAAAGTAATGTGGGCAGGTGGCACAGCCGCCCCTGCATTTGACTTGGCACGCGCAAGCATCTGGGCACTCATGTCGACCGCATCAACGACGCAGCCCTCATCCGCAAGCAGAATGCAAAAGAAACCGGGGCCGCAGCCCAAATCGAGCGCACGCAACGCGCGTTTCTTTGCACGAGCTACCTCGAGTTCGTCCGCAATCGCATGCGCCAGAACGCGCTGCCACGAGCAGCGGCCATATCCTGCAAGCTCGTCACGCACCCCATTGGAGTACGTCTGTGCTCGATTGTCCCAGTACGCGTTGATGGTACGTCCCAGTTCGTCCAGTGCGGGTGTATTTGCCATCGGGCGCCTTCCGCCGTGTCATAGGTGGCAGTGCTACTTATTTATGATTTGTAACACTACCAGTATAGAGCAAACCTCCGGTAGCCCAAAACAGTTATTTCCCAATACTCAATCGGGACACGACCGACAACGGAACGAGATGCACACCCGATGGCAGGCGATGTGGACGCTTCCCCATCGCCTTACTTATCGCTCAAGTATCGTCTAGACTTACGACGGATGCCAATCGCCGCAAAGCCGGTTCCGACCACCGTTACCAAGACGATTGCTCGCCTATGCCGCAAAACATCACCTGTTGCGGCAAGCCTCGACCTCGACGTACTCGTACCTTGAGTCGCGTAACTGGCCCTACTGGCTGGCTGTTCCTGAGCCAGGGTTTCCGCAGTCCCCGAAGTCTCCTCAGGCCTCTTTGTTCCTTTGGTCTTCGCAGCTTCAGTCCCCTTGTCATCGACAATATCAGTCATCTTGGAACGCCGGTCAGATTTAGGACCGATCAGACGTATGTTCAGAGCGTGAAGGAGCATTCGTTAGCCGCCAGGTGTCCCGGACTAGCCAAGTAACGGCATGATGAGGAGAACAACCTGCTGAGACCCACTCTCTGGTCTAGTTCACACATGCCGCCAAAGGCGGTAACCTGCCCACACGCAACGTATATCTCCGCAAACCCTACAGGTACACCTCACGTATACGCTCCATGACGTCAGCAAACGAGATGCCGCCGAGGCCGAGACTGCGCATGTAGGTTCGCGATGGCTCCTCGACCGTGCGCAGGAACCGCTCAACCTCCGACCGCACGCGCTCAGGTAGCTCCACTTTGGTGCCTGCGGGCATGATGGCCATGAGCCTCACAACGTCGCGTCGGTGCTTGCCAACCTCGCCGGAGCGCACCGCTTCCCCACGCGCCCTCCTGTCGGCGAGGTCGTCGAATGCACGCATCTTGAACACGGGAAGGTACTCCCACGAGAGCGTCGGGATCCCGTAGCGCCTGGTGACCGCGACGCCGGAGGCAAGCAGGCCGTAGTAGTCGTCATCCAGGAGTATGGCCGAGAGGCTGTACTCTGCGTCGTCCACGAGCACCTTGCCGACGACGGCCTCGACGCCTACCAGGTAGTCCGGCCTGCGACAGAGGAGCTCCACCTGCTGCGGAAAGGATGCATCGGTGGGTTGCGAGAAGCGGTACAGCTGCGTGTCGCCGGATTTGGTCACGTGAGAGTAGCCTCCCTCGCGGACAAAGGACATGAACCTGGAGACGAACCCGGCGTCGATCGCCTCGGCGATGAGCACCACATCGAGGTCCTTGGTCGCCGTGTCCTCCCAGGCACCGTGCTCCACGTAGACGAGTTCGCGGGCCGCGCCCCCGATCACGACGTAACGGTCTCCGTCCTCGGCGAACCTGTCGCGCCACACGTCGATTCCAGGAACCCTCATGCCATCCTCAGCCATGGGCAGCCCTCCGTAGCCTCATCGACCGCGGAGTCCACACGTTCGTCCGCACGGTCCACAGTCCTCACCATCGTGTATAAATCGACAAGCTTGCCGTCAACGAACGGCGCGGGATCGTAGGATAGCACGAGTACCTCGCTCGTCGTCGTGTCCGCCTCGTAGGGGTCGACCGCGTGCAATCCCTTAGCCCGTGCCACGCTGCACGCCCGCTGCTCCTTGCCAGGCGGGACGAGCAGAGAGCGGTTCGCAAGAGCGGAGAGGCCGGTCAGGGGCATGCCCTCCACCTCCGTTGCCTCAGCGAAGAGGCGTCGGCGGACGGGGTCTCCGAACGCCGCCGTCCCCCGCTCGACGAATGACATGGCGTCCGCCACACGCCACACGTTGGTGCGGCCCGTGGGCCCGCCGACCGACCTCTCGACCGGAGCGGTAGCCGCAACCTTAGCGAGGGCGCGGGCCGCAGAGGTCGCGGACATCCCCGTTACCTCGCGAAGGCCGGCCGATGTGACCTCCCCGCCCACGTGGCAGAGGAGGTAGATGAACGCCTGTCTCTCCGCCGGCCCCCACGACTCGGGCGCTAATACCGGCTTCAGCCTGCGTTTTGGCACAAGCCGAAGGAACCCGGGAACGTAAGCCTGGCCATCATCGGTGACAAAGCCCCTGCGTTCCCTAAGCAAGGCATCCCTGAGGTACGGTGTGACCGATCGGAGGCTGCACACCACGGGGTGCGGTGACGCGGCATCAACCTCGTCGAGCAGCCGCACGAGGCGCGCCGGAGCGAGGTCCTCCCTCGGTCTCGCGAGGAGGATCCCCTCTCCCAGTAGCTCGACGAGGCCGAAGTCGAACGTTGCGTAGGCTAACATTGACACGCTCTGGCGCAGGGAGGCAACGGCAACATCCGCAGGCATGACGTCACAGTCCGCTCCCAGCGCCTCGCCCAGTCTCTTTGCGATATCGTCCATAAATGTTTCCTATCAACCAAACTTATGGTTGATTATAGATGCACTGCGGATGCCAAGCAAGCACTGCAAGACTCTTGCATTGCGGCAATGCTGCCATGCGACATGCTTACAAAGATTGGCGGAATTGGCTCGAGTGTCTTTGCGTAGCGCGTCCCATGTGTCGCGTTGCCTGTGACACCTTCCGTCAACGGTGAAGCGCGAGGGAGTCCGAAACATGGCGAAGGGCCAGAAGAAGATTCGATTCAGGAGCGTCGTGTGCTCCGTGCAAGTGCGCTCGGACGTGTGGCGTTACCGATTGGACAACCGCACACACTCCCACAAGGGCTACAACGTGTTCGTCGAGAGCGTCGCGGACGGCAAGGAGCGGGCCTTCTCCATCGCACTCTCCGAGAAGCAGCAGAGGGTGTGTCTACGACGAGGGTTGGCCCGACGACGGCATGACCGCCCACCGAGACTGGGACGAATAGGATGCCGCGAGTTAGCCATCACGCCGCTGAACTCCAAGCGACTCCAACCGCGCCGTCTCGCATGGCAGGTTTGTTGGGACGCGGTTTTCAAGGCGACAGGGCGAGAGCGGCTCCAAGCCGATCCGGTATATTCTGGGTTCCGTCTCGTCGATGGACATACCTTCACCAAGCCTTGCCGTAAAGAAAAGCTCAAGGTTGCTGCTCGTCGTAGCAACAGGCCCATTCGGTCTCTCTTCGCCCCACACCGATATGAAAAATCCCTCTGCGCATTAGAGCGTAGTGCGTCCGTAGGCCTTCTGCCAGTTCGCGGTGAACTCCTCCATAGCGATGGCCGTACCTGGGTGGCCAACCATGTCTCGGATGGTGTCGGGATTCACGGTGATGGAAGGCACGCCCGCAGCCAGCAACTGGTGCACCTGGTCCACGTTCTTGAAGCTCGCCGCGCACACCTTTGCGTCCATGCCGTATTGCGCGAGCGTGTTGACAAGTTCCATTACCTGCCCCACACCGTCACCGTAGTTGCACATGCGATTGACATAGGGAGCGAGGTAGTCCGCGCCAGCCTTGGCGGCCCAGAAGGCCTGGTCCGGCGAGTAGATGCCGGTGGCTAGCACGGAAATGCCCTTGGCCTTCACTGCGGGGATGGCCCGCAAACCCTCGCGCGTGACGGGGATCTTTACCACGATGTTCTTGCCGCCACGGATCTGTGCAATGCGTTCCGCCTCGGCCAGAATGCCGTTGTAGTCGAGGCTGACGACCTGGGCGATGATCTTTTGGTCCTCCGTCAGGACCTCTGCAAGTTCGGCAAAGACCTGCTCCGGCTCCTTGCCGCTTTTGGTGATGATGGTGGGGTTGGTGGTCACGCCGTCGATGGGCAAAAAGTCGCAAAGCTCGCGTATGGCCTCGATGTCTGCCGAATCAATAAAGAACTCCATGGACATTTGTGGAACGCTCCACTAGAGGAGAAGAGGGCAGTCCCCCGTCTGTCTTGCGGCAACGTCGCGGGTAGGACGGCCAAGACAACCGGGAGACTGTCCCCTTGTTGTCGTAGCTATAGGCCAAGGGGCACTTCTACCCCATGCAGAAGTGCCCCTTGGCCTTGGTGTTATTGCCAGTTGCTAGCTCGTTTGTACGGGGTTATCGGTGGGGCCAGGAGCCGCTACGTCCTTGGGCAAGATGATGATTTCCATTGCCTCGGCACGTTTCGAAAGACCCACGGTGCCCGCATCCGCGCCGTCGCATGCCCAGTCCAGCCACCCGAAGGTCTGCGAGTGCACGCGATACCACACGCTCAGGTGCTCCGAGGCCTCGCCCGTGAGGTGGATGCGCACGGCCTCGACCCTCTTTGACTCCCCAGTCGTCCCGGCAAGGGCGCCATCGGCGACCTCTCCCTGCCAGCCGATGTTCTGTACGTGCGCCTCGTAAGCAATGCCGCCAGCCCATGGCTGGTTCTTGAGCTCAAGCTTGAGGGCCTCTACTCGTTTCGACTGACCCTCGGTGCCAAAGACGTCTGCGGAAGCCGTCTCCTGCCAGCCGATTCCCTGCACGTGCGCCTGTCCCGTGACGCGCGAGCGATAGGCGGGCAGCGTCTCGTCATAGTCCTCGGGCACCTGATCCTTGGGAAGCACGATGACCTCGAATGCCTCGAGCCGCTTGCTCATGCCGGCAGTGCCTGCAGGCTCGCCGGCCTTTGCCCAGCCAAGCCAGCCAAACGTCTGGGCATGAACGCGATACCACACGTCGTGCGTCTCGGCTGCCGCGCCCTCCAAGTTCATTTGGATGGCCTCAAGGCGACGCCCCTCGCCCGTGGTGCCGGAGGGCACGCCGTCATGTGCCCACTCGCTCTCCCAGCCGATGCCTTGCACGTGGCTCCTGTACGCGATGTTAGCGCCGCCAACCGTCGCAGTAAACGCCTCAAGGCGCTTGGACTCGCCCGTAGTGCCCGCAGTCGTGCCGTTCGTGCCGGAGGGCGCGTCCCAGCCGTAGGTCTGGCAGTGGGCGTTGTAGGACACGCTCAGCTCGGGATCTTCGACGGGCACGCCGTACGCCTTGATGGAGAAGTTGTCCACCGTCATGCCTTCGGCGTTCTCGGCGAGGAATTGCGCCCAGTCCTGCCAGACGTAGTCCTGCTTGGTGGAACCAGTCCCAAAATAGCTCTCGCCCTCGTTGACAACGGCCACCGTATAGTACCTGCCGTTGTCCTCACCCTCAGGAATACCCGAGTTCGCAGACACGTCATACACGCGCTTTCCGCCTTCAGTGAGTTTCGATGCGGTCGAGACGATCGAGAAGCTCTCCCCCTTGGCAAACGTCAGCGGGTGGGTCAGCTCGATGCGATGGAATCCGCTGTACTCGAAGTTCTGTGAGACGCTGCCCAGGAACGTTCCATCCGTGGGATTCTTTGCGTTCTCCTTCAGACGATAGATGGCAAAGGTCACGCGCTGATTCTGCTCGGACGTACGCGTCGAGACGCTCTGAAGCTCGAAGCCTCCCTCCGTCGTAAACACGTTGGCGGAGCTTACGTACTGCTCGCTGGGCGCGGTATTATAGAATCCCGTGATGGCGGGCATGTAGTCATACTGCATCGCAATGAACTCATCTCCCGGAGCTGACGTAAACTCCATCGTCTCCGTTTTTGAGAGGCTCTTGTCGTAGTACGACAAGTAGAAGTAGCCCGTATCTTCGCCGTTCTCGTTCTTGATACCGAACTCGCCCCGGTTCACCACGTTGCCGTTGGCATCTGGTTCCGCATCAGTTATCGAGCCCCAGCTGTTCTTCACAATCCATGCGCCATCCTTGGGGGGAATGAAGCCATGGGTACCCTTGTCATCCGTTACCTGGAAGTTCTCCCTACTGAAGCTATCGTCCCAGCCCACAATGCATACGCGATGGTTCGTGTCGCTAGGCACGTTATATTAATAGGCATATCTGTCGCCGCCATCCTCGGTCGACACCTCATGCTCGCCTGACTGGTCCACAAAGTACGACATGGACACCGCACGACCGTCAAGTATCTCCTGCTTGATAGCCCTCATCCCGTCCGCGCTTGGCTCCACGTCCTCAGCTGCATTCGTCCAATACCCAGGCAAGACGTTACCGTTCTTCAAAAGGAACCCTCCGGAGAGCATGCGGTTCTCTCTGGTGTTGTCAATGGACCAGTCATCCTTGCTGGAATAGCTGAGATTCTTTTCGAGGTTGGCGCGCTCGGCCACCTTGAACGCCGCAAAGATTTCGTCCTCAGACTTGCCGCTTCTCTCTACCAGATTCGCAAGGTATGTGTCGCCATCCGGATAGCCGGAGGCCTTTGCCTCTGTCTCGATTTGCTCTCGTGTCACCTCGTCGGGATGCGCGTCAAAGTACTGCAGATTCGTCAGTTCTTCCTTGCCCCAGTAGGGAAACTCACTCTCTGGAACGGGACCTATGCCCTGCGAGAACAAAGTCGTCACCAGAATGCCGCCGCCGCCCACGTTGAACGCTGCGTTCGGATTGTCGCTCAGAAGGTGGATTCCCTCGCCAGCTTGGGTGGGATTCATCTCCTCCGTGATGGGATGGTACGCAAAGTATGCGAGATGCCGCTCCGAAAGGTCCAACGGCTGGCCCTCATCGACCGTTTGTTGGTACGTATAGCCCGTGGACGTCAGAATCGTAGTCTCGACAGCGGAAATGGCACCAAAGGTCCAGCACATCCCCCAATCGCCTTGGCTCTTGACCGGCGTCACCACGCCTTCGTCGTGCATGTTGTACGTGGATGGTATCTCAGCCTGAGCCCAGAACTCGTCTGGCACCTCGCCCTCGCCATCGTCAACCACCCATTCTGGCACAGTGCCTTGCGCCTCCTGGGCCCATGCCACGTCTGGTATGTATACCGACGTGAGCGCCATCGATATCACCAAAAGCAATGTGATGGCCTGTTTTGGTACGTTTGTACTTCGTTTAATGCTTCGTTTCATGCTAACTCCTTGTACCGACTGACATACACAACCACCGTCAGAATGTATTCATAATAGCATCTTTATCGTGAATATTTTTCCACAACCCGACTATTATTTCGGCAGGTCCAGCGCGCGCCATGCTTATTATGGGAGTTGGAGCCGGAGCACTTTATCTGGGAAGAAGTGCCCGTTTAGAGGAGGCGTAGCCATGACGCTGCAGGACGAGATTCGGGCATTCATGCCACGCTGCGAGCAGGAGGCGCTCGATCGCGCGCAGATGCTCCGATTCATGGCCGATCACGAGGATTACCTCGAGCGCGGCAATCTTGTGGCACACATGACCACTTCCATCTGGACGGTCAATCGCGCAAGGACCAAGACACTCATGGTGTATCACAACATATACGACTCGTGGTCATGGGTGGGCGGACATGCCGACGGTTGCCCCGACCTACGCTCTGTCGCGCTTCGCGAGCTACGTGAAGAGACGGGCGTGACGAGCGGCCGACTGGTTGGCGACGAAATCCTGAGCTTGGAGACCCTAACCGTCGATGGCCACATACGGCGAGGGACATACGTACCAAGTCATCTTCACTTTCTGGGACGCTACTGCGCTTCTGTCACTGACGTCCACCTGCAAGGGGTGGGCTGGACCGGCGCGTCGAGCGCACTCGAGTTCGGCACCACGGGGCAGTCAAAGCGACTCGAGGCCTTGAGGATCTCCGTACCCAACCAGCCGCTCGCGGGAGGGATCTCCTACGAGGTCCACGCCCAGGGCATCGGCAGGATGCCCGCCGCCGCTAACGGCGAGCTCGCCGGTACCGAGGGCGAGTCCCGCAGGCTCGAGGCCGTGCGCGTGAAACTCACCGGTGACTTGGCGGCGGAGAACGGCTTCAGCGTGTGGTACCGCGTACACAGCCAGACCTACGGCTGGCTAGGATGGGCGCACGACGGCGAGGACGCCGGCACTACGGGCCTCTCCAAGCGCGCCGAGGCCATCGACGTACAGGTTCTGCCGCAGGGCCAGGTGCCTGCCGGGTACGACGCTTCACAGGCGGCGTGCGTGAGCAAGTAGCAACGCGACAGATGCCTTCTTTCGCAGACCGCTCCGCCACGAATGGCGGGGCGGTTCGTCTTTGCATGCGTCGAGAAGGTCAACGCCCTTATCTCGCTCCTAACGTGCAGCGGCTTAGAGAAGTGAAGAGCGTACTTGCGAGTCGACTCGCCGAGGATTAGCCCCTGGGCACGCCGTCGCCGCCGCGCGGCGTGGCGGCGACGGGATGGGCGGCTGTGACAAATGCACGGCCTGCCGGGGCCCGTCCGCCCGTCTGGGCCGGCGATCTTCTCGACGGCCTCGTTCCTCACCGTTTTCGCTCGCCTCCGAAGATGGGTCAAGCGTCCCGCACGGACCACGCACGACCCGACCCGCGCACAAACCACCCCCTCCACTTTTTGCAAACGGCACACCCCCACCTTTGTGCAAACGAACACAAGAAGACCCTCTGACCTGCCCGTTTGCAAAGAGACGAACAAAGTTGGAGGGGTACTATTTGCACAAAGTACCCCCCTAGGTTCGCGCGACGGCACGTCCGGGAGACGGGCCGGCGGTCTCGCGCGACGGCGCGTCCGGAAGCGGGCCAAGGCAAAGGGGGCTTGTCTCCATCGCTTGTCTCCGTTATGCCCAGCTTTTTGGGAGCGTCATGGCCTGCCTCTAGGTAGGGGTTCTCCCGAAACGAAAACAGGCCCCGGAGGGCCTGCGTTATTATAGTATTTTTGTTGTAATCCTTCGAAATGCGTTGAGAGCGATTCTCATCAGAACAAGATCAACGCAGCTGCCGTCGCACCGGCCGACACCAACCCGAGCGTCGCCAACCCAAAGGGAATCAGATCGATCAGCAGATGGGCGACATACGTCACGAGCATGTTCTTCGTCTTGAGGTACGCAAACACGCAAATGATGCTCCCCAACCCTTGGATGAGCAGGATTTGCAAGAGGGAACCGTAGGCGGCATAGTGCGCGAGTCCGAAAACGAGCAGGGTCACGAACGTGGCGATAACAACAGCGCTCTTGCGGTTGCCCGACCTACGGAACAGCAGCAAGAGAATTCCAAGCAGCATGTTCGTCTTGAACAGCTCCTCACCGAACAGCTGCACGAAGACCAAGGCGAAAAACCCAGCGTCCATCGTCTGGCCGAACACGACGTTTCCCCGCGTCTGGATGCCGAGCGCGACGAGGAGGCCGCCCACTGCAAGTGAATAGACCACATCGAGCACCACCACGATGATTATCAATGGGATGTCCCCAAGACGCGGTTTCTTGATGATGGTGCCAATATTGCCGTGTGCCACGAACAGAAGTGTCACCAGCGGAATCAGGAACACGACGATGATCTTGAAGATCGACCTGTCCACCGGAAGGAAGGTCGAGACGTTCAGGGCTACCGCCACGAACAGTGACACCCCGAGGAGCAGCCAGCCATGCCAGGCGGGTACGGAGTCGTCGTCGTAGAAGGGAAAGTCAATCTCCGGGCGCTCCCATTTGAACCATCCCTCCGGTACGATCTTCTTCGTCTTTTCCATGCAAGCACTCTCCTTTCATTTGCTCAACCGTACGCATCCGATTCAATGACTTTTTCGGAAGCGTTTCGTGGTGTTCACGGATACCTTACAGGAGCCTCTGGCCCGATTGGTTTTTTTTGGCACGAGTGGTGCCCCTCGTGAGCACGAACGGTGAGGAGATCGGCCAGATTGAGTTGATGGGCCCGACCCAAAAGCCTTATCGTCATCGGCCCATGCGGTCGACCATGCGCGAGAAGAGGTAGTCATGGTAGGCCTTGCGGATGTTCTTGGCACCGGCCCGGCTCAACAGCATCTCTCGTCTGTCCTTCAGCACGCACGACTTGGCGCCCATCCACTCAATGAAATCGGCGTTCACCACCACGCCGCGCGTCACGTCGACGAAACGGGCGTCCAGACTTCGCCGCAAATTGCCGAGCGTCTGCCGGAACGAGAGCACGCCTCCGTCCATCAGGCGCACGGTCACCATGTGGCCCGCACTCTCGCAAGTCGCGATCTCGTCGAGGTACACGAACCGTGTGGCGTTTCCCGCCGACACCGTGATTCCGCGCCGCAACTCGTGGGGACGGGCGGTGCGCTGGAGCGCCTCTACCACGGCCTCGCGCGTGAAGGGTTTCGTGATGTAGTGAACGGCACCCAGGGCGAACGCCTGGATGGCGTACTCTTCGCTCGACGTGATGAAGGCGATGGATGGCTGGGGCGTGGGATGCGCCTCGCGCACGGCTGTCGCGAGTTCGGTGCCCTTCATGTCGGGCAGATAGACATCAAGGAACAACAGGTCGAAGATGACGCCTCTTTTAATGGCCCCAAGTAGACCAGTGGCATCCGAGTAGCACAGGACCGAATCGTTTGCCCTGTACTCCGCAAGGAATTCCCGCAACCGCGCGCAGTCTTTGGGGTCGTCTTCGCAGATGCCTATGCGCATTCAGAGCTACCTCCCAGCTCTTACGAAACCAGCTTCCTTCGAGGAGTCCGATTGACCCTCGACCAATGCTACTCGGGTGGTGAACGTCGCAGTGTCGGCATCGAAGCGGAACTCCGCGCGGCCGTCGTAGCGCTCGGTGAGCTGCGACACGCGCAAAAGCCCCCGGCCACCGCCCTCGTGGGTGCTCAGGAACGCCTCGGCCGGCAGGAAGGCGCCCGGGGCCTCTTTGCGGAAGCCTTCCGCTAGCTCGACGCGGGCGCAAGGGTTCGTCACCTGCAGCATAAAGACGTGCTGCGCCACCTCGCCGATGACCTTCACGGGTCGTTCGCGTCCCGCGTCTTCGCCCGAAGGCCCGTTGGCCCCGTAATACTCGCTTGCTGCCGCAAGCGCGTTGTCGAGTACGTTGCCCACGGTGAGAACCAGGTCGGCATCGTCCACGTCAATGGTGCCGCACGCGACGGACACATGGATAGGAATCTCGCCCTCGTCAGCGAGTCCCGCGTAGTACTGCAGAAGGGCGTTGAGCGCCCTGTTGTCGCAGAACACGGTGTCGGCATGGCGCGTCAGCTGCTCGATGCGACAGATGCAGCGGCGAATCTCGGGGGTGGCCTGCCCGTCCGAGAGCGCCCCCAGCTCACGCAGAAGGTGGCGCAGGTCGTGACGCACGTCGCGGGCGCGGTCAATCTCCTTCTGCAGCAGCCGGGCGCTCTCCACGAACACCTCGGTATGGATTCGGTTGGCGAACTCCTGCTCCCGCACGAGGGCCAGATGGTAGTGGTAGTAGAGGAACAGGCAGAACAGCACCGTGAACAGGAGCCCAACCGGGGCTGCCATCCATTCGATGCCCGCATTCTGCATCTGATAAAAGCTCGTAAAGGAGACCATCAGGCACAGGTACACGGCGCTGGCGGCCACCATGGCGAGCATGTCCCTGCGCGTCTGCCGCACGTCGATGACCTCGAGGTAGCGGCGAAGCGCCCTCTCCTCAAATAGCACCGTGAGCGACAGTATGACCGCCGTGGTGACGGCGTAGAGCCCGGTCCCCCATGGGCTGTATGGGTCGTTCACAGCGTATGCCTCGGGCGGCACGACCAGCGGAAGCAGCAGGTTCACGACGGAATGCTGCACCGCCGCATAGACGATGCCGAACACGAAGGCGAGGAACTTGCGAGCGAGCGGGACATCGACGACATAGGAATAGGCGGCGGCGAATACAATCGCCGCCGCGAGCAGGTAGAGGTTGCCGAGCAGCGCAGTGTCGATGACTCGAACGCCGTGTGCGACCAGCGGGAAGGCAAGACTCGCGACGGCACCGTATGCCGCCAGCGCAATCCAGAGCGCCCGGCGCGGCACGCGGTAGCGCCTCCCGTCGAATGGGCGTAGCACGACGAACATGGCCGGCACCAGCTGCAGCGCGAATCCGAGCGCGTTAACCATGTAGAACTGAAACGTCAAGCAGCCACCATCCTTTACTGAACGTCAGCGCGTCGCTCTCCTCCACGCGCTCGTAAGCCATCCCGTCGACTGAGCGCTTGGTCACGAGGACGCCCGAACGCCGCCACAAACGAACGTAAATCGATGCGAACGGACAGTTTCAAGTGCCTCGTGGGCTCCAAAGACGACTTGCCGCCGCGCTTCGCTTATCCGACGTTCATTCCGTTCCTTCGATCGATACGGAGCATCGCTTGCGCCGCCAATATTCTACGCATACGCATCCACTGCAGGCAATCGCGTTTGATTACCGATCGCATACACTAACTGTACCATTCATGCAGCTTTTCTTTTGAGTTGAGTGTGGGTCGACGTCCCAGCAGCTGTTGACTCAACGAGCGGGCGCGCACCGTAGAGTGGAGGTCCACCGATGACGATGCGCACCACAAGCTCTGCCCTTACTATCCGAGGGCCGAGCTTGAAGAACCGGCAAAGCAGCGCTTGACTAACCGTTAGCCCGTCGGCAAGTGCGTGGCGATTACGTCAGAGACGGTCGCAAGCGGCATGGTCTGTAGGAAGATGGTGCCGGGGCCGGTAAGCTTCGTGTTGTACAGGCCCTCGCCGCCAAACATGACGTTCTTCGCGCCATGAATGCGCTCGATTTCCATGCTCACGTCGCCAGTGAAGCCCAGCACGTTCCCCGTGTCAACAACTAACTGCTGGCCAGCTGCCAACTCGTAGTTCAACGCGTCGAGGCGGTCGTTCTTCGCGATCCCGGGGCACGTCCTCCTGGCCTGGCTCTCGGCGTGCCCCGGCAGGTAGGCGACGTCGCAGCCCATCGCGCGCGCCTCCCTCACGACGAGCGAGCCGATGTTGTTGCGCTGGTCGACGGCCACGAGCACGCCGAGGCCGCCCGCGAGCGCCATGGCCTCGCCGATCGCGTCGCGCACGTCGTCGCGCCTGTTCGCTACCGTCCTGTCGACGACGGCCTCCCCGCCCCTGATCGCGCACGCCCAGTGGAAGCTCTTGCCGACGTCGAACCCGAGGTGGACGCCGTGCGCCGACCGGATCGTCTCCCGCTCCGTCATAGTGGTATCCTTTCTCCCGTCTCCGGCCGGCCGAGACGACCGCCGCGGCGAAGGGCACCCACATTACGCGGCCGTGGCAGCGATGTCCGGCAGGTCCCTATCAGCTCTTACCCGCGACAAAACACCCTTCCGGCGGCAACACGTCCCTGGCCGTCTGCGGCAGCAGGAGGCAAGGGCCGTCCGGGAGGGGTCGGTCGGCGAGCCCGTCTGGGCCTGCCACCAAGGTTAGACGATTAAACGGATGATAAGCGTCCAAAGCTCGGGGAAGTTCCCAAAGGGCCTGACATCACTGTAATGGAGGCGTTTACACAGTGTCTGTGGCCGTTAGTTCCTGAATCGCGGGATGTCTAAGTGGCCTGAGGGGGTCAGTGCGCCTCCGCTCGCCAGCACTTCGGGCGCCCTCCTAGAATTAGTGTACACCACAATTTTGCCGACCTACCTCAACTGGGAATATATGGTATCGAACCATTTTGGTGTACAGTACGTAAAATACACAGTGTACACCACAATTTTTTGAGTCCTGCGCCAACTGGGATTATACATTATCAAATAATTTTGGTGTACACTAATCGAATTTTGTCGCCACTCAGGAGCAAAGATCGCGGGCCGCGGCTTTCGTCGCGGCCCGTCAACATGCGACACCGGCCGATGGGATGCCAAATCCAATCACATTCGTATCATAGAATCCGAGACTGTTCGAAGGCACCCCCTACGTGAAACGCCTGGAGAGGACGCACAACACCGCGCCGACTATGCTGAGCACGAGGGCGACGAACAGTGCCGGGGTCGCGTAGTCGCCAGTTTGAGGAGTGGCCGTCCTGCTGACCGACCCACCCATCAATCCGCCTGCGTCGCCGTTTTCGGACGGCACGTTCGAGTTCCCTTCCTCGTTCGCGGCCTCCCTCACCGTAAACGCAGTGGTAACGGCGTCGCCATCATCGAACTCGGTCGTGAGCGTATGGCCGCCCGTATCGAGCGTCTCCAGATACGAGGGCAGTAGGTCAACCACCACGCTACCGCGGCGTGCCTCGTAGCCCTCCGCGCTTACCGGCTTGCCATCGATCGAGAGGCCCTTGAAGTGGTCGAAGGTCGTCTCGTCGTCCCAAGTTCGCTTGTACACGAACCCCAGCGTCTCGCTGCTGCCCTTTGTCCACACTCCATCGGCGCCGGACTCGCAGTAGTACACGGTATCGGGGGCGTTCACCGTCAGCGTGCCCACGCGCTCGTGAACCACGTAGTTGCCCTCCTTTGCCGTGCCATCCCATGTGAGGGTATAGGTGTTGGAGCTCGATCCGACCTCCGTCTGCGTGCCGGTGACGGTAAGGGTCACTGTCTCGTCGCCAACGAGACGCCACACCTCGCCTTCGCCCACCAGAGGCGTCCCGTCGTATACCTTTGCGTCGTCAAACGTGTGTACCATCAGTTTCGCCGGCTCGATTTTGTACGTGCGCGTGACGCTTCCCGTGTATGCCCCCACACCGTTAATCACAATGTTCACCGTACCAGCGTTTACCAGGTCGCCCTCGTAAGCGAGCGTGTAATCCTCGCCCTCGACGAGCTTCTGGAGCAGGTGGTTTCTCACCGTGACTACCTGCTTGTGCTCGGTGCCGTCATAGGTGTAGTCCACCACATCCGACACCAAGAAGTCCTTCGCGTCGTTCGACACCACCGCAAGACGCCCCAGACTCTCATCGACGGCATAGTTGTTTGCCTTGGCCGGGTTCTGGAACGTGAGGTCGTAGGTGTTGCGGCTGATGCCGGGATCGGTCTGCGTGCCTGTCGTCTTGAACTCGTGTTGGTCGGCCTCCAATATGCCCGTGACTGTCCCCGATGCGGTCAGCGCCTCTCCGTCGTAAACCTTCACCGCGCTCTCGGTAACGACGCTCCCCGGGGCCTTTTCGATCTCGAAGTCGAGAAGCTGACGGCCCGTATAGTTTCCACCCATGCCGCTTGTCAAAACGTATGCGGTGCCGGCATCGGTGTGGTTGGTGAGGTATGAGACCTTGTACTGCGCGTCCTGCTCGAGCGTGCGTGCCGGGTCGAAGGCTTTGTCCACGACCGTGATCCGCGCGGTCTGCTCTTCCGCGTTATACACGGCGTTCTCCACGCGAGCGTCAAAGCGTGCCTTGTCGCTAAGGTTGGCTGGGTTCACGACGAGGTTGCCGGCAATGGCGCAGATACCGTAGTTTTGCGAGATACCGCCCGAAAGGACAAGCGCTCTTGGGTAGGTGGCCGCATCGAGTTCCTTATACGCCTTGCCGCCTGTCACGCCTTTGTCGACTTGGATGGTTGGCCGCTTCTCGAAGACGCTCTCCGTGGTATCCCACGGCACGAGGCCCGCGCAGGGCAACTCCACTCCAGCCGAGTCCTTCCATATGTTGTCGCTCTGGTTACTCGCGACGTCCCAACCGTATGCGGGCTCGTCGCCACCATATTTTCCGCCAGTGTCGAGCGCCTGGATGGCCAGGGGTGCCTTCGTAACTGTCACTGCATTTGTCGTGGTGTCGTAGGTGATGGCGTAGTTGCACGAGAAGAACCGCCCGGCGTCCTTACCGCCTTCACCCTCAGGGGCAACACGAGCGATTCCGATCTGCCTTGGCATGTCCGAAGCTCCCAAGGTCGTGACAAGCGGCATGGCGGTGAGCGTACCGTGGCCCTTGCCGTTGACGGTCGTGAAGTTGCCTGGGTTGTCGCCCGGTAGCAGCCCCTCGTATTTTAGGTCGTATAAGAGCTTGTCGATCTGGCCGTACCTCACGCTAGTGACGGGGGTCTTGCTATTGTCGCCCTTGTCGTAGGCGAAGGACGTGACCGTGAGCGGGACGGGGTCGATGTTTACCACGACATAGGCCGTGGCGTCGTTCCATATCTTCTCGCCCTCGTCCCTGCCATCCACCACGGTGGCGCGAATGACCACTGTGCCCGCATGGTTGACGGTCACTTGGGCATTGCCTTGCCGTCCCGTTGTCGAGGACGCAACTTCTGCTGAGGGGCCGAGCCCTGCGACGTTGCGCGAGTCGTAGATGACGGAGAACGACCACGTGTCGTTGGGACCCGCCACGTCATCCGCGAGCGACAGGTCGAGCAGGAAGCCGGTGTCTATGCTGCCATCCGCACCGTCGTAGTCATCTCCGTAGGTCTTCTGGTAGGCACGCTTGCCCTGTATCGTGCGCCGAGCGAGGCTCTTGCTTCCGGTTGCCGACGCCGTAGAGGACAGGTAGTTATGTGCCAGCGATGTCTCGTTGTTAGCATCTCCGTCTGGCGTGAACTCGGCCTTTACCGTATAGTTATCTGCGGGGACGTTATCGAACGACTTCGTCACGACGCAGGTGCCGTCCGCAGCGCGCGACACGTCGACCGATCCCTTGCACTCGTCGTCCACCCAAAATTCCACCGATCCCACGGGTCCCTCCACGCCGTCGATGAAGCCGCCGATCGTCGCCGTGACCGTCGCCGACGACCCGCTCTGGGAAAGCGCGAGGGTCGTAGTGGTGGGCTTGGGCGTTACCCTGAGCGTACCGAGCGACTCGGCAACTTTGTAGTTGGCCTGCTGCGCCTGCCCGTCGCTTGTGCCCCAGGTAATCTCGTACTCGTTGCTACTCGACCCCGCATTCGTTTGCGTGCCGGTCGTCTTGAACTCTTGCAAAGTCTCGTCGTTAACTAGACCCTCGTACTTGCCATCCGCGATGAGCTCCGTACCGTCGTAGACCCTCGTCGCCGAATCGGTGGTCACTGTGAGAGGTGCGGGCAGGACGACGATCACAACGTATGCATGGGCGTCTTCGTATACCTTATCCTCATTGGTGTCTTGGACCGTGACATGCACAACCGTTTGGCCGACGTGGTTGATGGTGACTTTGCCATCGGGATCGATAGTCACGGCAGGATCGGTTTCCTCGACAACGTAGAACCAATTGTCTCCGTTCCTGGTTTGGTCAGGGTCAACCGACAGCCCAAGCGGAAATGGTTCCTCGCCGTACGTCGTTGTGATAAGACGGTCGCCTTTAATTTCCCGCGGCTCAAGTGGGTTGTGCCCGGTAACCGTGGTCGTGGATGGCTGATAGTTACCCTCGCTCGGCGTAAAGGTCGCGGTGACTACGTAATCGCCAGCGGCGACGCCCGCCCCAATAACACTCGCCACAGGATTGTCATACGTTATTTTGCAGGGGTCTGGTTCTACTTTGCCGTCCTTTGTTGCGAAGGTAAACGTTACCTGTCCCGCTACCTCGCTTTTACTCACATCGGCTGAAACGAAATTCTCCACCGTTGCCTTAGCGGTGGCATTTGTACCATCTTTCGAAAGCTCGAGGACCAGCGTGGTGGGCCTCGGCGTTACCGTGAGCGTACCCAGCGACTCGACCACGTGGTAGTTGGCCGACTTGGCCGTCGTTTCGCTCGAGTTCCAGTCAATCGCGTACGTGTTGCTGCTCGACCCCGCGTCCGTCTGCGAGCCGGTCACATCGAACGCAACCTCCTCGTCGTTGACGAGGCCGTCGCACCTGCCGTCCGCGGTGAGCTCCGTGCCGTCGTAGGCTCTCGTCGCGGAATCAGTCTGTACCGTGAGGTCCTTGGGCAGGACAGAGACCGTCACGTTGTGGTTGGCACGGTTGTACATGTAGTCATCACCCAATGCGCTGCGCCCGTCGACGAGCCCAACGTTGAGCACCTCATCGCCGACGTGGTTGATGGTAACGGTAGGCATGGTCGTGCCAGTCGTGCTCCCCTTGCTAGGTGTGATCGTGTGCTCGTCACCAAACTGGCTGTCGTACACATCGGAGGCGATGCTGCCCCAATCCCATTCGTCGTTTTGTTCGGGCGTGGGGTGATCGGTCGAGAGGGTAAAGCTGAACTGTGGGTCACCGTAGGTCTTGACGTACGAGAAGTTGTTTACTTCGTCTAGGATGTGCCGGTCGGCGTAGTCCTTATGCCCGGACAGCTCCTCGCTTGTCGACTCTTTGTAGTTCCCCTTTTCGCCCGGGGTGTACACTGCATGGACCCTGTAGTCCGAGGCAATGATGTTGGATGCATCGAAGTGCACGCCGTACATCCCGTTCGCAAGCTGTGTGACCTCCTGAGGTTCGGTGGTCCTTTCGTACGGATATTGGGTGGAGTTGTACTTGAACGCCACCGTGCCGTCGGCATCGAGCAGCCCGTGTACCGTGGCCGTGAGCACGACTACGGCGTTGTCGCTGGGGTCGAGCGCCATCTCCAGTGTGCTTACCGTCATGCGCGGCGTTATCTTAAACTCGTACGGACTGGAACTCCCCTCCTCGAACAGCTTCTCCTGAGCCACGGTGGCAACGACCGTGTAGGTGCCGGCATCTGTCGGGGGGCCATCCAGTTTGGTGCCGTCATCCTTGTAGTATGTATATGACACCGTGCCGGCGCTGTTCGTCTGTACAGCGGGATTCTCGACCTGCTCGCCGTCGTACTCCTTGCTGGGATCCTCTATGACCTCGACCTGAGGGATGCCACGCTTGGTCGTCCCGACGTACTTGGCCTTGCTGTTCCAGTAGATTTCGGGGTCGGCCGAGGCACTACTCGTTCCCTCCACGGTAAAGGCTCCCACCGCGTCCCCATGGAGCGTGAGCTTTGCGCCCGGCGAGGTGACCTTCCCGTCACCCACCAAACTCGCGGCGCCCTTTGCGGCGAACTCCCATGTGGCGCCCTTGAGCGATTCCGCCCCATCGTCGAGCTCGAGCGCGAAGTCTGCACCATAGTGCGCATCCTTCGGCTCCTTGAAGCCCACGATTCCGCCATCCATCTTGAGCACGCTGTTGTTGCTCGTCGAGGTGGTTTGGCCCATGTTGTAATCGGTGTAGCCGTAGTAGTGGCGCTTCTCGCCGCCCACCTCGATGTCGGCCCACTGATCGTACGAGTTTTTGTTGCCCTTCGCCTGGAGGTACAGGTAGACCTTGTTGTTCTCGTCGGTGTAGATGGACTTGGTGCCGTAGGACGTCCACGACGTAACGTTCACCTTCGTCAGGGGGTTGTCGATGAGCTTCGCCGAGTGCCAGTACGAGTGGAGCGAGGAGTCAATCAGGTACGCCGTGGTGTTGCAGCGCACGCTGCCACCGCCGATGCGCAATGGCTCCGTAAAGTTGCCCAAGCGGTCGGCGAGGACCGTACCGTCCGTGATCAAGAGATGTCGAGACCGATCGCGGTCTCCCGGATCCTCGATGGACCAGTCGCCGCCGGAGCCAATGTCGTCGGCCCTGTCCGAGTTGGCGTGGTTGTCTCCGGCTTTGGCCCGGATGAAGCCGCCGTTGATGATGACCTCGTCGACGGTGCCCTCGGCAGAGCCGCCGCCGATACCCGCGCCAGCGCCCATGTACATGCCGTTGTACTTGTCGTGGCCGGAGGTGATGGCGAAGGACCTGCCGCCCTTCGCGAAGACGGCGCCGCCCTTGATGGTGATGGTACTTTCGAAGTCGTTGTCGCCCTTGCTCAGCGAGTCCTCAGAGTAGGTGCTGCCACCGCTGCCGATGCCGGCGCCGCCGTCCTTGCCCACGGCATGGACGTAGTACTTGGAACCCGTGGGGTCCTCGAGCGTGCCCTTGGCCGTGGTCTCGTCCTCGGTCACGTCGATGGTGATGGGGCTCGTCGACCCGCCGTCCGACCCGCCGCCGATGCCCGCGGCACCGGGATAGTACAGGTACGTCCCGGCCTGCTCGGCGCCTCCGCCGTAGGCATCCACGCGGCAGCCGCCCTTGATCAGGACGGAGGGGCCGTCGCCGCCGAGGCCGGTCTTCGACTGTTCGGCACCGCCGCCGATACCAGCGCCGCCCAGGCCGCCATGCGCCTCCACGTTGCTGTTGTGGATGGCGATGCCTGCGCCCATCTTGGTCTTTGCCTTTGCGTCGAAGGGCGAGGACATGCCGCAGCCGATGCCCGCTGCGTAGCTTCCTGCCTGCGCATAGACATCGGGACAATTGTTGATGTAGATCTCCTGCAGCGTGCAGCTGGCCCAGGCGCGCAGGCCGTCGCCGCCGCCGGTGCCGATGCCGGCGCAGTAGCTGCCGCCCCGTGCATCCACGTCCTTGCAGTTGTCCAGATAGATGTGGTTTACCCAGCCGCCCACGAGCAGGGAGCTGCCGCAGCCGCCGCCGATGCCTGTGCCGGAGAACGAGATACAGTTGACGGTCCCGCAATCGTGTATGTCGATGACGTCCACGCCCGCGCCGCCTCCGCCGCCGATGCCGGCGCCGCTGCCAAGATCGGCAAGGGGGATCTCGTACTCGTCATACTCGCCGATCTTGACGCTCGACTTTTCGGTGAAGTCACCGTATCCGCTCACGGCCTCCACGTCGCTGCCCGAGATGGTGATGGTGCCCACGTCGCCGATGTCGAACTTGTCAAGGCCGATCCAGGCAGTGTGACCGCCTCCGCCTCCGCCACCGATGCCGGCGCCGCTGCCAAAGCCGTGGGCGTAGATCTTGGAGTTCGTGATGGTGATCTCGTCCATGCTGCCGTACTGGCCCGAGCCGATGCCGGCGGCTCCATGGTCGCAGAAGTTGGACGTCACATCCACGTTGCCGCTGGCCACGCCCGGGTTAGTCTCGTCCCAGTAGGCGTGAATGTCGCTGTTGTCGATTGTGATGGACTTGATGGAGCTGAGGCCGAGGTAGTTCACGTCGATGAGGGACGCGCCGATGCCGCCGCCGTTGAAGGTGGTGTTTGCGATGTTGATGTGGTTGATGCTGCCGCCGTAGCCACTGCCGATGGCGGAGGTCACCTTGTGGAAGCTGCTTGACTGGATGTCGCAGTTGTCGATCTGGATGGTGTCGATCGTGCCGCCCCAGATGCCGTGGTATCCGCCGCCGCCGATGTCGGCTCCCTCGTGATGCGCGCAGCTCTTGATGATGGCGTTCTTTACGGTGATGTTTCCGCCGCTGGCCTTGCCGCCGCCAATGGCCGCCGCCTCGTTGTCGTCGTAGCGTTTGTTGTCGACGTCGGCCTTGCTCGCAATGGCAGTGATGGCGAGGCCGCGGCTGCCTTCCGCCGCCTGGCCGCGTGTGCCGTGCCGCCCGTCGGTGTCGCCGTCGATGGTGAGGTGTCCGGTCACACTGCCGCTCTCGCCGCCGCCGATGCCCGCTGCGTCCAAGCCGCCATATGCCTCGATGGTGCCGCTGCCCTTGATGTCGATCCGGCTGACGTCGCCACCGCCGCCGATGCCCGCCCCACTGCACTTGCCGGCCTTTGCGCGATTGCCTCCAGTGGCTACGATGGTGCCTCCGTGCAGCGTGATGTCAACGTAGTCCGCCGTGCCGTTGCCCGCGCCGATGCCCGCGCCGTTTGGACCGCCCTTCGCGTTGATGTTGAGGGTTGTGTTGGCGTTTGCCTGGTTGATGATGACGCGTGGGTCGCTTGTGCCGTCACCGCCACCGATGCCCGCGCCGTTCTCGCCACCCGTGGCTTTGATGGTGCCGCCCGTGATCTTGAGAGTGCAGTCCTTGCTGCTTGCGTCGCGCATGAAGGTGCCATGCTGACCTGCGCCAATTCCCGCGCCGTCCTCGCCACCTGTGGCCGTTATGGTGCCACCGCTAATGAGCATGTTGCCACGGATGTTGCTGCCCTCGCCGCCGCCGATGCCAGCGCCGTCTTTGCCACCTTTTGCCGTGATTTCGCCGCCCGATATGGTGAGGCTCGACAGGTCGCCGCCATCGCCGCCGCTAAAGTGGTCGCCTGCGCCGATGCCGGCACCGTATTCGCCACCCCAGGCAGTGATCTTGCCACCGGTGATGGTGATGTTGCCGACTTCGCTGTCGCGCCCGCCGCCGATGCCCGCGGCGCAATGGGCTCCCGTTGCCTCGATGGTGCCGCCGGCGATGATGAGGTTGCCCATGGGATAGTAGAAGTTGGAGCCGATGCCCGCGCCGCCGTACTTGCTTCCACCGCCCTTGGCAACCAGCTTGCCGTTGGTGGAGCCGTCGCCCGACGATGAGGTGACTTTGAGGGTCGAGCCCTCGTCCACGTTGATGGCTGCCATGCCGTTGTTGTCGCCTACCTGCTCGTTCTCGCCACCGATGATCGTGTTGGTGCCGTCGAGGGAGACGATGACGTAGTTGTCTTTCTCGACGGTGATGAACGCGTAGCTCGGATCCTGGCCGTCCTGGCTTATGTTGACGTTCTTGAGCGTGATGCGGATGGGAGACCTTTCGGAGCTCTTTCCACTCGGCACCGTGAAGTGATTGTCGCCCTTGTGCATGCTGCCATTGCCCTGGATGACATACGTGTCACTCGGGTTCTCGAGCTTCTTTTTGTTGTCCGTATCGTTGTAGGTAACGGTTTGCGCAAAGGCTTGCCGAACAGGCATTGCCACACCGATTCCCGCAACCAGGACAAGCAGGCATAGGCACGCTAGCAAGCGGAACATTGCGTTCAACGCATGACTTGGTTTCATATGCCCACCTTTCGCAGCGACGTACGTGATACTTGCTGCGAATTATACGTTCGAAGGATGAGCGGTACAACACCGGCACACGCATCTCGTCCAGCGAGACGCCGGTGCCCAGGTCTCATCGGCTTAGATAGGCGATAATGCCCTCGATTATCTCGGGAGACTTGTAGCCCCCTTCGGCCGGCCCCTCCCTGCCGAAAGTCATCGCGAAGGAGAAGTTGTCCGCCATGCACTCCTCGGGGTCGATAACATATCCCGTGTTGCCCCCAAAGACCTCGTTGAAGTTGGCAGCCTGGTCGGAGGTGTAGAAGGTGTCCGTTCCATCAACCGGCACCAGAGCCGTAGCAGCACAGCCAAAGAAGTTTTCTCCCTTCTTCTGGAAGTGTTTCGTCGTCACCCAATCCATGAAGCACTCGACGTCCTTCCCGTCAATTTTGAACATGGCGGAGGAGTCGTGGCGCTCGACGTCGGGATTGCTGATGTGGTACTCCATCACGCTCGGCGGCAGCGCGTATTCCGCGTCGTGCACGGTAAAGTGAATGAGCTTGTACATATCGGCCCTGAAGTCAGGGTTGTTTCTGGTGAGACAGTGGAAGAGCTCGTGCCAGAGAAGCACCTCAAGGAATTCCGAGTTCCCTTCAAACTCGCCTTTGTTGGCCGAGCCGTCCAACACGGCCGACGCAAGAAAGATCGTCGTATCGTGGGTGTAGCCACCCGCATTGCATTCCTCGGCCATGGTGGTCTTCACGAACGTCACCTCTTCGAGCGGGGGAAGGGTATAGCCACGCTCGGCTAGCATGGTTGCCATGTCCGCGAGGTGCTTGTCTAACGTATCCTTCTCCTCATCAGTGAAATCGCGCGTTTGCTCGGCGGCGAAGGACTTGTACTCCTCCATCGTGGCCCCCGACTTCTGCATCCTGAAGTCGAGGTCGTTCTGGCTAAAGCCCGCATAATACTTGTCGTTAGAGAGCAGCAGGTCCTTGGCTTCGGATGCCGAGGCATACCGATGGGCGATCTCGCGTCGCTCGACGGTGGTGCTTGCCTCGGCACCGGCAGAGCCGTTCTGGTTGCCACCTTGGGTTTGCGCGCAGCCACAAAGGATGAGCGCGATAGCGGTTGCGATACAAATAAGGGCCTTCTGCATGCCAGCCACCCCTGCCACATAGAGTCTCACATATGCTTATGCATCCATTGTAATGTCAAAAAGGCCCTCATCAACGCGAGGAGCCTCAAGGAAATTGGCTGCGGCGTGGAAAAGCCAAGCAGTGCTTTCCTCCCGTCTTTAGCGCTTGGCACCACGACTCTTGACGATGGAACGAAAAACACGTCCCCTGTTCACACCTGCCAGCCATCTTTAGGAGTTGAAGCCCGTTGCGTAACCCGAAGTAGAGACGTGCGCGCTTTGGCCGACGCCACGCGTTCGAGCTGCCCTTGTGCAACAAGCCTCTCCACCGCGGAGTTCAGCCTCTTCGATATCCCCTTGCAGCCCATGGCATGGGCAAGCGCCGTAAGCGTGAGGGGCTCTTGGGAAAGTACCTGCAGGATGCGCTCCTCGTATGCACGCGCGCGAGCATCGCCGCCCTGTTGGAAGTGTGGATGAACGGGAATGGTAACAGAAAGAAAGCTGCGCTCGTCATCCATCTTGAACACGAGGTCGGGCGAGCCGTTTGCGGAAAGCGCGGCATATGCGTTGGGAAATCCGGTGTTGTGGCCCTCGATGAGCCTTAGCTTCTTAAGGTAGTCACCAATCCGCCTGTTGCGATAAACGCGGCCGCGTATGGTCTTGTTTGCAATGTCTGTGTTGGTAATGCTACGAGCGAACCCGGGGAAGCTGATGATTTCCATGCCCGAAGGCGTAATGCGCACGGTGATTGGCTCGTGAACCTGATAGGACCGGTGGTACACCGCACTCACCAGAATTTCTTCGACAGCCTGATAGGGATAGTTGAAGATACGCTTCGCCTCTGCCTGGTTAGGAAGCTTAATTACTGCCTCCGCAAGGCAGAAGTTCCTGATGTACAGCAGCGCATCTTCGAGCTGCCTCTGGATCGGTCCTCGGAACACCTTTTCTATCATGCCGGTGCCCGTTTGATCGGGTATTGTCACCACTTGAATGTATGCATAGCGAAAAAAACGCTCTGGTCGCTCGCAAAACATAAGAATTCCAACGTTGAGCGGCCTCTCGTCCTCGATGGGTCCCGAGACGAGCTGCATATCGCGTGCCACCTCGAGCTTGTCCATCGTCTTCGAAAGGCCGTAGAGGGCAGCGTCCGTCGTGCGAAGGTGTTCGCGCATGAGCCCAAGGTCGAGGTCGTCAACATGGGCGAGCAGATTGGGACGGTCGTCAAAGGGTATGTCGCTAGAGATATAAAAGAGCTCCTTCTCCTCATCGGTAGAGGCGACTATAGTACTGCTAAATCGACGGATGTAATAGCGCTTCTCGGAGACGCGGGCAAGCACGTCGCGCGAGATCTTGTAGGGGCGGCCATGTCCGCCAGGCACCCAAATAACAATAAGATAGACCTCTTGGTAGAGGACGGGCTCAACGATGGGGTTGTACAAGGGCTCGATATGATGGCATAGCCCAACGAGCCGTTTAAGAATACCGTCAATCTGCTCCTGAGGCACGCCCTTTGGAGGTAGCACAGGTGACCCATCGTGCTCTTCGACTCCAATAACGATGTAGCCCCCACCCAAATTATCTATGTCATTGGCAAACGCACAGACGGCGTGCATGATGGGTTGGGGTTGAACCCAGCTTTGAACTCTACACGGCTCGACTCAACGATGCGTTGGCTCACCAAGTCGTCGATGTTGATGGGGATGGGTATGGTTACTAAACCTCCTTTGCTCGGGCCGCTCGAATTGAGTATACGCTGCTCGACACATGAATGTCGAGTGACTCGACGGTATTTTGTCGAGTGACGTCGAGCGTGGGTCGTCGTCAAAGGACTCGATAATCTCCGTGACATGAGATACATGTCATCGAAGCTCTCGATGCACACAGACAGCCGGCATCGCCGTACCTGTCCACCATGCTCGGAGCGCCCTCCGCCGCCACCGACCCGTTGGACATGGCCGCATCGCCACCTCTTCTCGCCGTCCTTCGGCGCCAAGCATACCCAAACCCACTGCCACACCGGGAAAACCGCCCGATATACATGACCGCCCTTGGAATCGCCTGTTCACGGGATTGCGTGGCGCAGTTTCTGTTGCTGGTTAAAGGTTGTGGACTCGGTACCACACGGAGTAGGAGTTCGTCAGATCGCCCGTGGGGAAGCCCCCACGGCCTCGCCGGTTGCTCATGCATCCGAATTTGCGTGGCGGTTCGCGACCACCACGCAGGAGCGGAGGTTTGGGAGACGCTATCCGTCCGCTTTTGCGTGGCGGTTGACGACCGCTACGCAAGAACGGAGGTTTGGTGGCCACTAAGCGTCCGAATTTGCGTAGCACTTAGCAACTGCCACGCAGAAGCGGAGGCTTGTGGCACGCGCGGCAAAGAGGCTGTGTCCTTTTAGCGTGCGATGCAAACGAAGAAAGGCACCCCTCCGCGGAAGGGCGCCTTGGGCGGCGGTCGGAAGCTGTCGAGCCGCTACTCGTTCACGCACGCGGTCTGGCCCGCGTCGTAGTCCGCAGGGTGCCGGCCCTGCGGGAGGACCTGCGCCTCTATGATCTCGGCGTGCTCGGCGAGTCCGGTCGTGCCCGCGGCCTGTCAGTCTCGGGCCCAGCCGAGCTAACCGCGAGCCCTCTCCGACGCGCGACCCGTGGCTCACTTTTCCCGGGCAAGGTGGCTCACTTTTTCGTGACGGAGGTGGCTCAATTCCCAGTGTCGCAAAACAGCACGTCGCGAACGGTCGGCAGATCCCCGAAGCCCACCTTGTCCTCATGCCATGAGACGAAGTCCAGCATGCCCCCACCCCCTCACTTCGCGAGGAAGGCACGTCGGTAGAGGCGCGCACCCTCTGCGTCGAGGTCGCGGCAGTCGGACGCGTGGTCCACGACGCGCCGATCGCCGTCCCAAGTCTCGTTAGCCTTCCTGTAGGCGCCGTGGTTTCCCGCGGCGCCGATGCCCAGGTGGCGCACGCGCTTGTCGGACAGGCGCTTCATGCTCTTGTGGCGGCGCACGAAGTGCGCGCACGGGGTGTGCCTGTGGGAGCGTGACATAGGTTTCCTCCGTTCGTCGGTGTCAGGTACCTAGGCCATCACTCTTTACTTCCGGCCGGGCGTATCCACAATCTCGTGCACATGTTAGCGCCGAATGCACGTTACCATGCCCCAATACCCCGCAGGAGGCAATCCGATGTCAGGCAACACGACCATCGAGGACGGGCTACGAGCTAGCCCGCCGCCCTCCCACCGTAAGAATTACAATCCACGTCCTTCATGCGAGGGGCGACCGTTGCACTCTTTACAAGCTTCTCGCTTGCCGGTTATTTCAATCCACGCCCCTCATGCGAGGGGCGACTTAGACCATTGTTCTGCTGACCTCAGCAAATCATCATTTTTGAATAGTCAACCAGTGTGCGGATGCTAGCGCTTCCTTGAGCTGCGATAACGTGCGTCAGTGAGCATCAAATGGCGGAGCACCCTTGCAGTTTTGGGCCACCTCTCGTCCGCCCGCTTGACACGAAACAGGTAGACGTACCAGTTCAGGTACTCCTGCAGCTTCTCCTGCTTCATCCCGACGTAGCCCTCTATGAACCTCCTTATCCAGGCACAGAGGCTGTCGACCATCTTCATGCCCTCGAGGTAGTCCGGGTCCCTGGTGTCGGCCTTGTACGCTATGCTGGTTCCCCTCACGGCCCGGATGAGTGGGTTGTGGGCTCGCTCCTTGTCGTGTAGGAAGGTCGTGCCCTCGGCGACGTGGGCCTCCAGCGCGTCCCCGACCCTCTTTCCGCTCGGCTTGCCGTGCCCGCACACGACCGCGACCGGCCTCTTGTGGACGTCTATCGCGACCGAGATGCAGATCTGGTTCCTCGAGAGCCCCCTCATCGGCCGGTAGCCCGGGGTGTTCCTGAGGGCGGAGTCCTCGACGTACATCTCGTCGATCCAGCACCTGTCGCGCAGCGCCATGCGCTCCTGGTAGGCGCCCAGCGTGGCCATCACCCCGTGCCGCCACTCGAAGGCGGTCTGGTGGGAGACGCCGCAGACCTCGGCGGCGAGGTCGATCTGCGCGTTGTGGCACATGAGACGCACGAAGTGGGCCCAGGTCGGGAAGTCCTTCTTGGACTCCTCGAACACCGTGCCGGTCAGGGCCGTGTGGGTCCTGCCGCACTCGGCGCACAGCCATCGCTGCCTGCCCGACGGGGTCGAGGAGTCGCGGTGGTTGTGCCCGTGGTGGCACCAGGGGCATCGCGGGTCGGGCTTCCAGGCCTCGGCGGCCCCGTCGAACGTCCCGAAGCCCACCTGCTCCCGGCACCTTCTTGCGGCGACGACGGAGGACGGCTCCCCGAACCGGGCGTCCGTGAGCCCCTCCACCATGCCCGCGTACGGGTTCTCGCGGCGCGGCATAGCTCATCATCCTGTCCGCCAGCGGGCCCATCCGCCCAGGATGTCGCCAAACACGAAGACGGATGGGCCCGCTGGCGATTTCGTGTTTGGCGGTACAATCGTACCACCGAGACAAGGTATTGGGGACGCTGAGGAAGAGGTACTCTATCTGACACTGGTTGACTATTCAACATCATTTCAATCCACGCCCCTCATGCGAGGGGCAACACCGGACGCGAAGCACATTTTGACGAAGGTGTGATTTCAATCCACGCCCCTCATGCGAGGGGCGACGGCGGGTCAGGCTGACCACCAGTAGGGTCAGGCCAATTTCAATCCACGCCCCTCATGCGAGGGGCGACAACGGCACCCTGTATGTCACGGACGCCACCGGCATATTTCAATCCACGCCCCTCATGCGAGGGGCGACGCGCTTGGCATGTGCATCTTATCGCTATCCGGTCATTTCAATCCACGCCCCTCATGCGAGGGGCGACGTGCTTGTATGGAGATATAAGCGGGTCAACGTCATTTCAATCCACGCCCCTCATGCGAGGGGCGACGATTACGAGATTTGGCACATCGTTGACGATGATATTTCAATCCACGCCCCTCATGCGAGGGGCGACCGAGTATCGAGGCTATCAGTCCGGCTTTTCTGAATTTCAATCCACGCCCCTCATGCGAGGGGCGACCGATGATTGACTTCGTACTCGACTAGCATACGATTTCAATCCACGCCCCTCATGCGAGGGGCGACCCATGTTCGGCGCTATGCTCTGGCGGGAGGTGACATTTCAATCCACGCCCCTCATGCGAGGGGCGACCGCAACCCCGTTATATTGATACATGTTAACAGTAATTTCAATCCACACCCCTCATGCGAGGGGCGACTTTTACACGATTTATGGCAACTATTACTATGCCGTCATTTCAATCCACGCCCCTCATGCGAGGGGCGACTTAGCATCATTAGACTTAGTAACAGTAATGTAAATTTCAATCCACGCCCCTCATGCGAGGGGCGACCAATAAAAATAAGGATACTCAGACAAATGGCTCTATTTCAATCCACGCCCCTCATGCGAGGGGCGACGATGTACGCTAGAAGCCTGCATCACGCTGGATTTATTTCAATCCACGCCCCTCATGCGAGGGGCGACTTATCGGCTGTTCGATTGGCTTGCTGAGCAGATATTTCAATCCACGCCCCTCATGCGAGGGGCGACTTTGGCATGGCTCTCTTTCTTCTCTCAGCACAGATTTCAATCCACGCCCCTCATGCGAGGGGCGACAAGTGCCACCACCACCAAGACTACCGCCAGAAAATTTCAATCCACGCCCCTCATGCGAGGGGCGACTCCGCAGACCTCGCAGTAGGTCGGCGTGGGCTCATTTCAATCCACGCCCCTCATGCGAGGGGCGACGGCCACCCCCTGCACACTCCTCTCTCACTGCCGCATTTCAATCCACGCCCCTCATGCGAGGGGCGACTCGGCTACTCGTGCCTACTTGCGCGAGTGCTTGATTTCAATCCACGCCCCTCATGCGAGGGGCGACTCTCTCGCACCAGTCGCGCACGTCATCACCCGTATTTCAATCCACGCCCCTCATGCGAGGGGCGACCGTGTTCTTTGCTTACGGTCTTACTCAGCGCACGAAAATTTCAATCCACGCCCCTCATGCGAGGGGCGACATAACGCCCTGTTATGTAAAGTCAGGGACCACTAGATTTCAATCCACGCCCCTCATGCGAGGGGCGACGCAATGTTGTCGAGGTAACCAAGATTCTCAATGCATTTCAATCCACGCCCCTCATGCGAGGGGCGACCTAAGGAGTATGTGTTTCGTGATGACTCTGGTCGTA
>CADAAU010000008.1 GCA_902786015.1 uncultured Coriobacteriaceae bacterium | reverse complement strand
TGATGAATGGTACCAACCGTGCCTACATGCGGTACCAACCGCGCTGATTGTCGGTACCACGTTTGGCCGAGCAGCGGTACCAAAACGAGTTACTACTCATATGAGCCTGTCTCGGGTGTGTCACTTCCTTCGTGCTTATACCGAAGCGCTTCGCTGCATCCTTCACGCTAAGTACCCCGTTCTTCACGAATTCGCGGCTGACTCTCAGCGATTGGCTTCGCGCCACGCCTGGATCTCCTCGACACTCACGCCGAAGCGCTCGGCCGCCTCCTCCACGCAAAGGATCCCGTCTTCCACGAACCCGCAACAGATCATCAGCTTCTCCTCCGCGGCCTTCGACGCAGCATCCTTGGCTACCTTCTCTGCTACCGAGGCTGCGTAGCGCTCCTTCTCCTCCTCGAACGTCATGAATCGCTCCATCCACTCGGGGTTGTCCCTGCACTTTTCCATCTCCTCAAGGATACCACGCACGAAGGCATCGCCCTCGTCGGCCTCTCCGGCAAACAGGCGGAGCAGTCTGTCTAGGGCGGGGTCAACCTTGCCTCCTTCGCCGCGGATGTTGAGGTATGTTGAGATTCTTCTGTCATCCACACGCTCGCCTGTCTGGAAGCACATCGTGCCCGTGTCGTATCGTTTCAGCCCCTTGCCGAAGATGTCAAAGTCGCAGATGAACACTACCCAGCTATGCCTTAGTTCCTTCGCCTCGTGGCCCTTTCTCAGCTGATTGACGTCCATCAGCGCCTGATACCGCCTTGCGCGTAGCACCTCATCGCTCCTGTTTGTCGCTTGAACCTCTATGTCGTATCGGTTGCCCCGTGAGTCCACCACGTATAGGTCCAGGCGCCCGCCAGCCCTGTCGGCAACCACCTCGATCTCGCGCTCGGGCTGTAAGACTTCGATGCCCTCCACCTCGATGCCGAGTGTCACCTCAATCAACCTCTTGCATAGGTCGGGTCTCTCTCCGAACACGCTCTTGAACACGAAGCCTTTCATTAGGCTTAGCTTGCCGAACTTGTCTTTCAGCCTCATCGTCGCTCCCTTCGTCGTCAGCCTGTGCTCGCCAACACCAGCGGAGCGATACTCTCATACCAAGCATGCAGCAAACTCCCCGCCAGCACGCAGCAATTGAGCGGCTTGAAGCGCTAACGAGCGCAGAATTCCTCGAAGTGCAAGGTAGATGGCCTGCGAAGCAACATTATTGAAAACAGTGTCTTTTACATTCAACCATTTGGGAATTGAAGTGCTAGCGAATACGGTACAAGCGATGGGGATACTCCCCTTTGCCTGGATGGCCCACAGACAGGCTTGCGGGCGCACAAGAAAGGCAAAGGGGATGGCACCCCATCGCTTGCCCCATCGTCGCGTGCGTCGGGATGGTCATCCTCCTTTTCCAGTTTTCGTCACGAGTCACCGTTCGTGGCCAGCTGGGGATGCCAAACCTTAAAGTTTGCTTGTCCTTTGGGAACGCTAGTGTGCCCAAATTGCAGGTGAGGTTTCGTTTTCCCAGATAAGATATCTGAAAATTGCAAATTGGGTACACTGTATAAAGTACACAGTGTACCCAATTTGCATATTGCAGGAAGCTTATCTGGGGTTTGTCGCGAGTAGTGCAATCTGGGTACACTCGGCCGCTCTTCTTCCCGCATGTCGGTTTTTCAGGCTTTCAGGAAGCGTCTCACATCGGATCGGAATGCCGCCCGGGTGGTTCCGATTGGCAGTTTTGATTAGCTATCTGTTATCTCGTGAGATACATAAGAGTTTTTCGACCGTTGTTTAGGCGCTTGCTGGTTGGCATCGCATGGGTCGGGAGGGATTTGAGCTGAGATTGCGTTTCGTGTGGGAGAATGTGCCACAGAAAACGTAATCTCAGCTCAATTCGCCACAGGAAAGACAATATCAGCTCAGCCAAGTGGGTTTTGAGCCGAGATTTGCTTTCGTGTGGCAGACCGGCCCACAGGAAAGTCATTCTCAGCTCAAGGTCCCACAGGAAAGTCAATTTCAGCACAGTCAAGTGGGTTTTGAGCTGGGATTGGCTTTCCAGTGGCAGATTGGCCCACACGAAAGCCAATCCCAGCTCAAAGTGCCACGGAAAGACCGATTCCAACTCATGGGTGTTTCTCGTGAGCTGGAATTGGCTTTGGTGTGGCAGCCCATGCCACACGAAACGGGAATTCAGCTCCGACAGGCGATAGGAGGAGTCCCGTTTGCCGTACTTACCCATCTGCGCATTTGTCTAGAGGCGATTCGGACAAAAGGGGACGCGCCCATCGTCTGGCGTGCCGCATCGCTTGGCAACTACCCACGCTCTGCCGGTGACATGTTACGATGATATACGTCCGGTACACACAACGAGAGGGCGCCTCATGCTCGAAGTCTCTCACTACACAAAGAGATATGGCAGAACCATTGCTTGCGACGACCTTTCGTTCGCCCTTCCAGACGGGAGCGTCACCGTGCTTCTGGGACCAAACGGCGCCGGAAAGTCCACGCTCATGAAGGGCGTCATGGGGTTCTTGCACTTTGAGGGAAGCGTCCTCGTAAATGACTTGCCAAACACGCATCGCCAAAGCCGACGCATACTCGGCTACATTCCCGAAATGCCGTCGTTCTACCCGAACCTCACGGTGTCTGAGCATTTCGAATTTGTCGCTCGCGCCTATAGGATCGATGACAAGAAGGCCTATCGCGCCCGCGCGGAGGAACTGCTGGAGCGCTTCTCGTTGGTCGAACACAGGCGAAAACTTGGCTCCGAGCTTTCCAAGGGCATGGCCCAAAAACTCAGCATCTGCCTCGGGCTCTTTACTCAACCTTCCGTGCTCCTCTTGGACGAGCCCTTCATCGGCTTGGATCCCCACGCCATCAAGGAGCTCAAGGACGCCATCGGCGAGCTTCGAAGCGAAGGGGCGACCCTGCTCGTAAGCACGCACATCATCGATTCCGTGGACATGCTCTGGGACCGTGCGATTGTCCTCCAAAAGGGCAAGGCGGTCTTGGACGTCACCCGAGGCTCCCTGGACCAGTCGGAAGAGACGCTCGAGGAGCTGTTCTTTGCCGCGACCGAGGGCTTGACGTCGGAGACACGCGTCACAAGCAAGCGCCCGCAAGGTGAGGGATACCACTCCAACAAAGACGCCGCCGCAGGCTAGGGGAGTGCAGACATGTACCTGTACTACGTTTTGCACTCCACCATCAACCAGCTGCGCAAGTTCGTTCGAACGTGGGCGTTCTTCCTGCTCGCCCTGCTTGCCGCACTCGGAGGAGTGATTTGGTACGCGATCGGTTGGTATTACCAAAGGCTCCAAGAGATGAATGGCCTGATGCCCCAAGACCTCATGGAGCTCTTTCTGGGCAACGGCATTACCCACATCGATGTGATCGAGCTTGCCGTTGGCGCCATAGTTTTGGGAATTCTGGTGGTCCAGGTCGTAGGTGCCGAGAAAAGCGTCGCGCGTTTGTTCATGCCGGCCGACGTGAACCTCCTGTTTGCAAGCCCGCTTTCTGCCCAGGGCGTCCTTGCGTTTCGCGTCGCTGACACGCTTGCCCCAACGGCGGTGCTCGCGGTTCCTGCCGTCGTTGCGGCTCCTGCCTTGGCGGCGCGTCTTGGCATCACTCTGTTGGGTGCGCTTTCTTTGCCACTCGCATGGTGCCTCACGCTTTTGTTTTCCGCATTGCTCAAGATGCTCGTGTTTGAGCTCGGCAGCCGCTATCCATGGGTTCGGCGCAACTTGCGCTGGGTCCTGTTTGGTCTTTTGGGAGCGGCGGGCTTTGCCTTCTATATGGCCTATCGCGCGCGAGACGATCAAAGCCTGATACTCACTGCCCAAAGCGCGCTCAATGCGACGTGGACTCGTTGGGTTCCCGTGTGGGGCTGGACAAAGGGCGTAGTACGTTTCGCGATGGAAGGCGATGCGGCGATGGCGCTCTGGCTCCTGCTGTTGTGCGTGGCCCTCTGCGCCCTGCTGGTGGCTGTGGTGCTTTGTATGCGCGTCGAATACTACGAAGACGTCTTGAGCACCACGGAGCTTATCGCGCGTTTCGTCGAGAAGGTCACTGGCGAGAACCCCCTGGTACTTGCCATGTCGACAGTGCGAGGCGGCAAGAGCGTGACGCGCGAGGGATTTAGCCACGGACAGGGGCCGAGCGTGTACTTCCATAAGGCACTGCATCAGCGTGCGCGCTTTGCGCGCTTCGGCATCGTCACAAAGACGATGCTAACCTATCTGTTCGCTGCGGTTGCGGCAGGTCTTGCCGTGCGATTCTTTATGGATGAGCCAGCCCCCTTCATTCCCGCGCTGGTATTGGCGGCGATGGTGTTCTTTCGCACGGTCATATCTCCTGCGATAGAGGATGTAAGGAAGGATCTCTTTCTGCTGCAGCCCGGTTCCATCTGGGCAAAGCTCTTTTTCTCGTTGTTGGGCGGGAGTGCGTGCTGTGCGCTGGACGTGATCGTACCCCTTATGACAGGAGGCTTCGCAGCTGGTTTCTCTCCGCTGAACGGGCTTGCGTACCTGCCATTTCTTGTAACGGCGGACTTCTTTGCCTCTGCCGTTGGTGCCTTCGCCGATGTTTCAATACCGACCTCCATAGGCGTCGCGCTCAAGCAAATTGCGCAAATTCTCGTTATCTATCTGGCGCTCATACTCGATGGATCGGTGCTGGCCATGAGCATCGGGGCCGGTGCGAGCGTCGTGGGCTTTGCGGTCGTCTGTCTGCTCAACGCGCTCTTTGGGAGCACGCTGCTTGGCCTTGTGGGGGTTTGGCTGTATCCCAATCACGGATTGCGTGCGAGGTCGAGTGATTTCACCCCCAATGTGGCCGGTGCTCGCCGCAACTACACGCGCGTCGGATTGGCACTTGCGGCGATGTTTGTAGCCATTCATGCGATGCAATACGTACTCACGCGGGCGGTCAATCCGTTAGTGGGGACATATCTCCCCATCTACGGGATTGGACTGCCGGTGTTCTTGCTGCTTGCGGGCAGGGGAGAGCGGCCGAAGCTCACGGGACGCAGGCTGGGAGTTCGAGAAACGCTCCTGCTCTTTCCCATATGTCTGTTCGTCATGTATACCGGAAGCGTCGTGGGAAATCTCCTGCAAGCGGGATTGCATGCCATCATTCCGTTTTCGTTGCTGCCGGCTATTGAGGCCACATCGGAGTATATGCCGTTACAGATAGCGATGGCCATGCTCGCGTCCCCGATTATGGAGGAGTTCGTCTTTCGGCGTTGCATAATCGACCGCCTCTGCCCATATGGCGAGAAGGCCGCCCTCATTACCTCTGCCATTGCATTCGGCCTGTTCCATGGGTCGATGAGCCAGCTGTGCTACGGAACATTGCTGGGGCTGGTGTTTGGATACGTGTATTTGAGGACCGGTCGGCTGCGCTATTCCCTTGGATTGCACATACTCATCAACGCCATTACTACGATTGTGCTGCCCGTGCTCCTCATGCTGGCGTACAACGCCAGCGGGGGAGATAATCCTGAGTCGGTGGCACTTTGGGACGTGCTGATGGAGCCGGGCGTGCTCGTGCTCGTGGTATTTCTTGCGCTCGTCTTTGTGCTCTATCTCTTTGGCGCCGTGGCCTTTGCCTTTGGCGTACACGAAAGGGAGATTTCTCCCGATGGCGTTGGTATGCGTACGGCGTTTTTGTCTTTGGGGATGCTGGTATATGTGGGGATAACGCTAGTTGCGCTCGCGTAGCTGGCCAAAATCGGCCTTTTCAATTCGCGGGCGTCAGCGAGGGAGAGAAACTATACCATCGACAGCCTCTTTCGACTGCTTTTGTATGCTTTCTCATCCCGGTGAGAGGTGCCTGCTCTTCAATAGTGCGAATTTCCGAGAACGGACTCCACAAAACCCCAGTTCGCGCAAGAATCAGATTCTAATTTTCGCACTTTATAAAATACACAGTGCGAAAATTAGAATCTTCGACGATTGCGAGCTGGGGTTTTGCAGAACGACGCGTCTAAAAATCGCACTAATCTGGACAAGGCTCATGAAGAATGTCGTATCCGGTTACTGCGGACGTACAATAGGTGCCCTACAGGACGGATTCTGGACGGGGGAGCCATGGATCAAACGGGTCGTTTGACAGTTGGATGTCATCTTTCTGCTGCAAAGGGTTTTGCGGCGATGGGCAAGACTGCGACGGACATCGACGCGACGACATTCGCTTTCTTTACGCGCAATCCGCGTGGTGGCAATGCGAAAGCACTTGACGAGAATGACGTCGCTCGTTTGCGCGAGCACATGCACGAGCACGGATTCGGAACCCTCGTTGCCCATGCGCCTTACACGCTCAACCTGTGCTCTGCCAAATCGAGTGTGGTCGACTTTGCCCGTCGTGCCATGTCTGAGGACCTCGAACGCATGGAATACCTCCCGGGCAACTACTACAACTTTCATCCAGGAAGTCACGTTGGTCAAGGCGCTGACGTGGGAATACGTCTAATCTGTGAGGGACTAGATCAGGTGCTCGTGCCCGGGATGCAGACTACCGTCTTGCTCGAGACCATGGCGGGCAAAGGTTCGGAGGTAGGCCGGACATTCGAGGAGCTCGAGCGAATCATCGAGGGGTGCAAGCACGGGGACTTGCTGGGAGTTTGCTTGGATACGTGCCATGTGTGGGATGGCGGCTACGACGTGCGCAGCGACTTGGACGGCGTGCTTGACGAATTCGACCGCATCATCGGGATAAACAGGCTCAAAGCGCTGCACCTCAACGACTCAAAGAACCCGCGTAACTCGCACAAGGACCGGCACGAGAAGCTGGGCGAGGGCTATTTGGGCTGGGATACGTTCGAGGCAGTGGTGACGAACCCACGCCTGCGTGACTTGCCCATGATACTCGAGACGCCCAACAAGCTAGACGGCTATGCGACCGAGATCGCACGCCTCCGTTTATTTGCCGACGAGTAACGCATGTCCTACCCGAGGTTTTCGTACTGCTTCATGCGCTCATCGAGCGCATCGTTTACGGCGTTGACCTGCTCCTCGGTCTTCTCGACCGTGGCCTTCTGCTCTTCTTTGGAGGGTCCCTGCTGCATCGAACCCATTTGCGTGGAGAACAACAACGCCGCAATGAGAGCGGCTATGAGCAGCACGATCAGTCCGAATCCGCCTTTTCCCATGAAACAGCCTCCCTCGTTGATATCTTTTGGTTATGGTCCATCATACAACTGGTAGAATGCAAAGGGAAATAAAGCGCACGCGACGAAAACGGCCACGGGCTGAGGTGACATGAAACGAGTTGCTTTCTTGTCATTTGACTGGGACTACGAGATAACTTCACGGTATTACTTGGGCCTGCAGGCGTATTTGGAAGGTCGCGACGACATCCAGCTCGTGATCTTTAGCGCGTTTGGGCACTACTACGCAAGTTTTGAGCCCGAGATGCGTACGTTTGAGGTGTTTAGCCTTTGTGAAGTGGAGTCGTTCGACGGGTTCCTCATCCAGGGAAACAGAACGTGGCCGCCAGAGCTCCGCCAACAGTTCGTAAACAAGGCCTTGTCCCACAACAAGCCGGTGGTTTCCATCAACTACGAGTTGGATGGGGCCTACTACGTGGGAACCGATAACTACGAGGCCATGCACGGCTTGGTAGCAAAAGTCCTCAAAGACTGTGAGATCAAGAAACCAATCTATATCAACGGACTTGCGACTTCTGTGGAGGCGCAGGAACGAGCGCGTGCCTACAAAGACGCGTGCGCGGAATTCGGCATCCGGGACGCACGGTTCCACCAGGGAAACTGGCAGATCGAAGAGGGCGTGGCGGCAGCACACAAATTGCTCGAGCACAGGGAAGATTTGCCCGATGCCGCCTTTTGCTGCAATGATGACCTTGCGGTGGGACTGCTCGAGACATTGCAGGAACATGGCGTGCAGGTACCCGAGGACATCGTGATCTCGGGTTTCGACAACCGCTAGATCAGCATGCGCACAAATCCTCGCATCACAACCGTCGACCGCGATTACTTTACGATCGCGCAAACCGCAATGAGGACTCTTGAGCAGTCGTTGGACGGAATGAATCCTCCAAAGCGCGCCTACAGCCCGGTTCGCTATGTTTTGGGAGGGTCGTACGGCTATCAAACAAATTACGAAGAAAAGGCCATGAGTGACGTCTATACACTGGACAACTCACTCAAGCACTTTTACGAAATCCTCAGCCTGTTCCAATCCACGGTCATGAGTGCCGACTCGCTCGAGGTAATACTTCGCGTGAGCGAAAAGTATGCGAAGGAACTCGAGTGCAACAACGTATACCTTTCTGTGAGCGATAGGTACCTGCGCTCAGACTATGACCATGGTGTCGATTCATATGGCCCCGTTATGCACCTTATGGCATACACGGGGAAGGACTATCGCGGCAAGTGCGACGAGAAGCACATCTACTCGAGTTATTTGACGCGTCATCTGCTGCCCCCGGAAATCGCCCTGAACAAACCACTGTACGTCGTTCTGCCATTGCGCCATAACGAGACATGCATTGGAGTTGCCGTTACCGAGGGAGTCTCGTCCGCGATGCGCCATGGATTCCTCACGTTCTTCCTCACGCTGCTTGCTGGATCAATGGAGAGCGTCCAAAAGAAGGAGCAACTGCGAATTGCCAACGCTCGACTGGACAACCTCTACGTGCATGACCAGCTCACGGGCTTGTTTAATCGCTTTGGTCTTGACCGCTTTGGCACCATCGCATACGAGCATCTGTTGCGGGACTTCGGCGCTGCCCACTTCATCTTCGTTGACATTGACGACATGAAGGGCATCAACGACAACGGTGGCCACGAGATGGGTGACTTGGCAATCCGTGACACAGCAGAGATAATCCGTCGAGCCACGAGAGACGAAAACGCCTTTTCGATGCGTTATGGCGACGACGAATTCTTGCTCATCTGCCGTCGAAACCTCATCTCCAAATTGGAGCGCGAGCTTGAGGCGGAGCGAAACAACATGCAGTATCCCTACCTCCTGAGCTTGAGCATGGGAGCATGCTTGGTCCAAAAGGAGGAGCAGTTGTCACTGATGGAGGCAATCGAGCAGGCCGATCGACAGATGTATAGGAACAAAAGGGCACACAAAGAGGATCGCTAACTAAACGTGGTACAAGCGAACCCGGTTCGGATGGCCAGCCCAGAGGTATGGCGCACGTCTCTGCGAAAGATGTAGCGGGGATGCTTCGCGAGTACGTATCCCCATCGATTGCCCTCGAAGCAAATAACGCGGCACGTCGTCAGTCGTCTAGGTGAATCGTCCAGCCAGTGTCGATTTCCTTTCGGATTCTCTTTCTCGTGGCCTCATCGAGCTCTGGCCAGTCCTTCACCGTGCGTGCTCTGTTGGTCACGAGATGAGCCTGCTCAGCACAAAGTGCGAGCGGCGTGTCCGACAGCGAGTCGGAATAAAAATGGTCTATTACCGGAAATCCGTGGTCAATGATGTAGCGGGACTTCTCACGGGCGTACATGAGGTTGTTCACAAGGACCCCGAGTTCTCGATCGTAGTCGGACGCCACGAAGCTCACGCCAAGTCTTCGTGCGATGGGCTCTATGATGCACGAAGGCGACGCGCTGATGATGAGGTCGTCTGGCTTCTTTTGCTTTAGGTACCACAAAGAAATCCGTCGCTCGTTCTTGTCCCAGTAACGTTCAATCTGCATGTCAAAGTCATCGACCTGCAAAAGAAAGCTGTACAACTCGCGCAACAGGCGATAGCTTTGCATTTTTCCCAGCTTGTATTTGACCGCGCTTATGAAGGCGCGGGGAGCGTAGGTGATCCAGAGCTTAGGATGACGGTTCATGCACCAGATGGCAAAACCGATCGTACAGTTTGACGGGTATATTGTGCCATCAAAGTCGTATGCGTTCATCTGAGCCGCTCCTGTTTCGTGTGTGGGAATCGCTGCTCCTATGATACTGCGATTCCCACACGTCAACAGCTAATCCTCTTCGGAGGTTTCTTGCTCGCTTAGCTTGCGGTTTGCGGAGTATGCGACCATGGCGGCCCCTGACACAGCAGCGGCCGATGCCAGGCCGCTTAGGCCAGCGAGTGGGTCGGCCGTTCGTGGGGTGGAAGTCTTTGTGGTCTGTGCTCCTGTAGTAGTTGTACTAGGTGGCGATGGCGAGCTGGGGGCCGGAGTCGGCTTGCCTGGATCCTTGTCTGTTGATGGGTCGGGCGCTGTCTCGGTAGATGGGCTATTGCCTGTGTTCGGCGTCAAGTCGCCAAGGCCTTCACCTGGATTGCCGATGACGTTGGCCACGTGAAACACCTCGTTGCCATACGAACGGGATCCGTATTCGTCGCCAAGTTCCAAATATCCTGGCATGTCGGCACTATCGAACTCATCTTGCTCGGCCTCTGCCACAACGCCTGATTCGGACTCGATTAAGGGATTGGCATGCTTATTGGTGTTATTGCGTACGAAGTCTCTTTCGTGTGAACGAGTGACACTATCTTTTGGGACATATAGACGTATGAAAACGTACAATACACGATGATGAGCGAATGACCGCGAAAGGAGTCTGCCATGGCTAAGGATGCCAATACACGACAGATCGATAATGAATCGGTGGAACAGGCGAGGACGGCAGGCGAGGCTGGTTGGCGCGTATCGCGATACAACCTGAGTGCGTCGATACCTGGCACAAAGAACATCGCGATCGCAAACCTCTATAAGGGAAACTGTGCCATATATACGCCGTTGGAAATGTACCTGCTGTCCGTTCTTGAGGAACTGGACGAGCATCACCCCATCATCGAGCGCTTTGCCAAGCGAGGTATCATCGTGAACTTCGACGAGCGGGCGGCACTCGAGGCGATGGGGAGGTCTGCATGTGCCTATGCGCGTGGTATAGGGCTCACGATCTGCCCCACGATGGGCTGTAACTTCGACTGTCCCTATTGCTTTGAGGATCACAGGCGCGGAAAGATGAGTGCGGAAGTGCAGGATGACGTCATCGCGCTTGCTGAGCGTATGATGGACGCTTCGGGCTCAAATAGCGTGGACGTCACGTGGTTTGGTGGCGAACCCTTACTTGCGCCCGATGTTATCGAATCCCTTACGGAAAGGCTCATACGGCTTGTGGAGGAGCGCGGTGGAACGTATAGCGCAGGTATAATCACCAATGGTTATCTGCTTTCCCAAAAGATCGTTGATATGCTGGAGCGCTGCAAGGTCAAAACATGCCAGGTGACCATAGACGGAATGGGCGCTACCAATGACGCTACGCGGCGGCTCGCCGGCGGTGGACCCACCTTCGAGCGAATAACATCCAACCTGCGCAACCAAAAGATTCCCTTCAAAGTGAACATTCGCCATAACGTGCACGAAGGCAATAAGGCCGAGATGAATGATCTAAAGGCATTCATAGACTCCATTGCGGAAGAGTCGGGCAACAATCTTTGGTATTATCCGGCGCCTGTGAGCGGAAGCGATATCGCGGACGTGCGAGGAGAGCAAGTGGGGCTGTTGTGCGGGACGGATGCGAGCGAGGTGAGCATACGGCAAGAGGCTGAACGCTTCCAATCGGGACGTGGCCATTACTGCGGTGCAAACAGCATGTGGGTCGTTGGCGTGGACGACAAAGGCAACCTGCAAAAATGCTGGGAAGCTGTGGACAAGCCTCGCATGAGCTTCGGTACTGCTCATGACTGGGATCCGAGCAATCCTCTGGTGACTGCGAGCAATCCGGATAACCTGACCATGTATCTGAACACGGCGTGTCCCGTTCCCGACGAGGAGTGCCGCGAGTGCGTATGGCTTCCCCTCTGTGTGGGAGGATGCGCCCAAAAGCGACTGTTTGAGGGACGGCAATGCGTGGCGTTCAAAAATGACCCCGAAAGCTACGTGCTGGCACTTCACGCTCGCATTGGAAAAGAAGACAAGAAGGCATAGCTAGCAAAACCTTTAGGGCATACTGTCTGGCAAGCGCTGGGGGTACTCCCCTTTGCCCGCGGGCAAAGGGGAGTACCCCCAGCGCTTGCCTGCCTATTACCCCCATGGGCTTCGCGTTTTCGAGCAGCCACCCGTGGTACCATAAAACGGGAAAATGCTACGGCGCCCCACAGCGGGGAAATGGTATGGGGGGATTCGCGTCATGACTGCACCTCGTTTGCTGGCACTCGATATGGACGGCACGCTACTTAACTCACGAAAGCACGTGAGCCCACGTACCGCTGAGGCCTTGGAGCGCTTGACAGCCACAGGTGTTCCCCTGTGCTTTTGTACGGGGCGAAACGTGGGGGAGCTCGGGCCCTACATTGAGGCGCTGTCGTTCATACAATACGGCGTGTTGGTAAGCGGTGCCGTCGTGCGCGATTTGTTTACCGGAGAGGTCATTTCGATTCGCCCGCTCGAGTTGCGGTCAGCGCTTGAGGTTGCGAAAACGGGAGCGATTGAAGACGCCATGGTACACGTATTGTGCGTCGAAGAGTCGTTTGTGACGTATCGTGACCTTGCGCGCCTAGAAGAGGTCCACATGGACGTCTATAGACCTCTCTACGAGAACTGGACTTCGCACGTGCAAGATATTGAGTCGATCATTTATAAGCACCAAGACGATCTGCTCAAGGTCAATCTTTATCATGCCTCCGCGGATGCGCGTGATCGCTCGCGGGCACGACTGAGTGGCAAGGGGCTCATGTTGGCCGATGCCGAACAGACGTCTGTGGAGTGTACGGCCTCGGGAATAAGCAAAGCGGAGGGTCTGGCCGTCCTGTGCAGACACTTGGGATGCACACTCGATGAGGCAGCAATGATCGGTGATGCTGGCAATGACCTCGAGGCCCTCAGCGCTGTGGGATTTCCTGTGGCGATGGGTAACGCCGAGCCGGAGGTAAAAGATCTAGCGCAGCTCGTAGTGGCGGACTGCGATCACGACGGCATCGTCGAGGCAATCGATCGCCTCTTCTAGAAGGGAGATGGATTTGACCGGAATGGGCGGAGTGGCAATACATCATATTCTGAATGTCGTTATCGCGTTGATGAGCATCGTGGCATGGCTGCAGATGGCACTTACGCGCGGCCATGCGGTACAAGAGCTGGCTACCACAGGGTTGAAGAGCCTGAAGTATTTTACGGTGCTTTCGAATCTGTTCTCTGGCCTGACGTCGTTCGTCTTCGTCGTATTTTTCCTGATGGGGAAGGTTCCGCCATACTGGCTTCTAGTGGCAAAGCTCGCATCGGCAACAAGCGTAATGCTCACCTTCTTTACCGTCTTGCTTTTCTTGGGCCCAACGATGGGTTGGGCAAACATGTATAAGAGTGGAAACCTGTGGATGCACCTCGTTCTTCCGTTGCTCGCGGCAATCGATTGCTGCACCTATGCTCCGATGCGGTCTTTGCCGTTGTCGAGTACGTTCGTAGCGTTGGTTCCCGTGATTCTGTATGGAATTGTGTATATAGCTCGCGTAATGATCTTGGGCACGGTAAGAGATGGGAAGACCATCGATTTTTATGGCTTCGCACGTGGTGGCGTGCGAAACCTTCCCTTGGTAACGGGCGTTATGCTTGTGGGAACGTGGTTTATCGCGCTTGTTCTTAAGCTCATATAACGACGTGGGACAAAACCCCCGGGGAGTTTTGTCCCACGTGTCGGGAGTGCTACGTTCGGCCTCTTCCCCTCTTTTTCTTCATCTGATATAGCCGCTCATCGGCAACGGCGAGCGAGTCCATTACCGATGCATAGGCATTCTCGTCAATCTTGAGCGGAACGCCGCCGTACGATATGGCAAGGTCGAACGAATAGGAGTGAGTTGCGTTGAATGTGGCCATGCCCACATCGACCGACTTGCCCAAGGAATCGATTTCTGCTTCGCATGTGACGAGCGTAAACGAGACGAACTCGTCGCCACCCAAACGGCCCAAAATCGCATCGGGAGGAAGGCATGCGCTCAAGACATGTGTCGTTTGCCGAATGGCCTCGTCGCCGTTGTCGTGCCCATACGTATCGTTTATGAACTTGAGGCCGTCCAAGTCCAAATAGAACAAAGCTCCAAGCTGTCCGACATGTGCGGAAAGCATACGCTGCAATTTTGCCATGAAGCCGCGACGATTGAGGATTCCGGTCATTTCGTCGTAGTGGGACTGGTGCTCGAGCAGAAGGTTGCTTTTGCTCAGAATCTCGTTTGACTCGCGTTCGTTTGCAATCATCTGTAAGTGCTTGAGCGCGATCCCCATGTTCAAAAGAGCAATGAGCTGTCCGTCATCATCGAGCGTGCCGGCGTCGAGGGCAATAACGCCCATAAGCTCGATGCCGGCCATGATGCCTCCCACAGTGTAGGCCGAAGAGCCGCCATATGCGGGAAGAATGTGCGAGAGAAGCTCTTGCAGGCCGACAAGTGGGCTTCCCTCTGTGATCTGTACATGCCCATCGCAAAGATGGCCAATTGGACGTAGTGAATCAGAGAGTGCAAACGTCCTCGTGCTCATGAATTCAACTGGTTCGGGCAGCAGGAACAAGTCGGCTTGCCGAATTCCAAGTTTGTCGAGTTCCTCCAAAATCAAACGATAGGCGACCTGAGGATTCGTGGATTCGCGAATGGCGTCGTCGGTAATGTGGAACGAGATCCACTCGCGTCTGCTCATTGACATCCTAGTTTCCTCAACATCTGCGTTCAGCATGCGCGCTATACCTTGATGAAGATTGGATATCTCCTCAATCATCCGGTTCGCGTTTTCCGGTGGTGATACGCTTGCCAACGCTCGCAAAAGACCTATGACGGTCGATTGAAAGCCTTCGAGTGACAGGCAGTTGCGATATGCTTGGTTAAAAAGCAGCGTGAGGTCTTGCGAGGTAAAGAGCGGCTCCGGATAGTCTTTGTTGGCCAGCTGCTTGGCATAGGCACTCCTTACTTGCCTCAGAAGGCCATGCAGGGAGTAACGGAAGCTCTCCGACACGTGTCTGCTTGCCATCATCAGTGTCACGTCGGCGACGAGGTCTACGACCTCGTTTGCCGGAAACGGTTTTTTTGCAAGAAGTTTGACGTACCGCTCCAGCTGGTCGGTTTCGTCCTCACCGCACGAATTGCGCGCAATAGATGCTCTCCCTCTCTCGTGCGCCCGCGCTGTTCTCTGGCCCACCAATGAAGGCGATGTTGCGGAACCCGCAATTCTCTATAAGATGACGCATGCAACCATGCATTCCTGGGGCGTTGTCCTTCGAGATACACCTATAGCCAGGAATCTCCCGTTCGATGACGAGTGTCTTCTTTGGGTCGAGCACGTGGAGAAACTCGCTAAGGGAGGTCTGATCGTCAGTGAGATATCCCGAGATGATGCCGGCCGGAACGATGACGGCATCGAGGTCGAGGCGGCTCGTGATTTCGAAGGCCACACGAAAAAAAGAAATGGCATTGATCCGAGAGTGAAATGGGATGAGGTCCGAAATTGCGACGAGCGTATGCCCCGATTCCTCGAGTGTGTTCTGCACCCCCATTTTGATTGCGTGAACATACTCAATGGACTTGTTTCCAACCATTAGCCCAATGCGATACTGACGCATGCCGTCCTCCCATATCGTGGCTTACACGTAAATAATACCGATATCTATATGTTTTTTGGACTAAATCGGTCAGAGGCTATGAGGACAGTCTTTAAGGAGGACGAGGCCTTCTTCATGTTATGGTTATTCGTGACGAAAAGGGGACTATATGACGGACGACGAGCGCTCTTTGCTTGCATCGCTCAGGGCGAGAGGCTTGGTTATAGGTAATAAGTCAAAATGGGGACATGAGGCCATACGGTCCATACGGCCAGGACATGAGCCACAGAGGCTGATGGACTCGAGTGCTCTGCAGCGTCGTTTTGTGGCATGTGCGCACGGTACGCCATCCCCCGGCCCTGATCTGTGCGCAAGTTGGGTGGAACAGAGCTTCTCTCGTCTGGGGTTTGGAGTCGTGCTGGGAAATGCCAAAGAGCTCTATGACTGGTACTGTCCTTATGAGGACACAGCATCTCTGAAAGTCGGCATGATAGTTGCAGTATCTCAGCATCCGTATTCGGTGCAAGGTATTCGTTGTGGTCATGTGGGCATTTATGTTGGGGATGACAAAGTCATGGATTGCGTACGCGAGGGTGTCAGAAAGATCGATTTGGGCCTGTGGCTGAGCGCATACGGTTTGATGGCGGACCCTCGGTGGGGCTGGCTGGGAAGCATGGGGCTTCAGTAGCGCAACAAAGCATGGTATCGGTGGCAGTGGTGTAGGTTACGGTCCCCGATTGAATCAAAGTGTTTGTGGAAGAATGGGCTAACATGTGCTTAATTCCCAAGTATCTCTCGAAAGAGGCTCCCATGGACAAAGACCAAATTCAAATGGAAGACGACCTGCTCATTTTGAACGACGTTGCGCGTGCGGTAGAAGAGAACGAGTTCGTTCCGTATGTCCAGCCAGTCTGCGATCTTGCCACCAACAAAGTCGTGGGGTGTGAGGCACTCGTGCGCTGGACGCTTCCGGACGACGGAACGGTAGTCCCCGCGGGATTGTTTGTACCGTCGCTCGAGCGCACAAACACGATCTGCGGACTGGACTGGTTCATGATCGAGGAAATGTGCAAGTACGTTGCGCGGGTTGCCAATACTCCTGCACGGGTTCCTGCGTCCCTCAACATTTCGGCACAGCATTGCAAGGACAAATCTTTTGCTTCGCGTCTTGCTGCCGCAGCAGATTGGCCTGGTATTCCTCATGAGCTCATTCGGGTTGAGCTGAGCGAAAAGACGCTGCTAAAGGGAGGGGAGTGCGTCCAGAATCTGGTTGCTACGGTAGCCGAGCAGGGATTCAACGTTATTGCGGACAATTGTGTCTTCGACGGGAATCTAGAGTCGCTCAAGAAGATGGGGGTGTCGCTCGTCAAGATTTCGTCGTCGTATTGGCGCGGGGCCAAAGACCTCAAGGCAGACGTGCAGACGGTTGAGTCGCTTGGACTCACGATTGCGGCGGAAGGCGTGGAAACAGCCGAAGAACGTGATGCGCTTGCAGCTGCAGGCATTGCGTATGCTCAGGGATATCACTTCGCTCATCCCATGAGCCTTGAGGAGTTCACGAAGTTTTGCAGCTAAAATCAAGGAATGTGCTCCGCGGGCGAGGATGCCATGCGAGGGGCATAAGCCAATCGAACCTTCATATTGGTCGCGTATCATCTCTTCTCTCTGAGTCAACGAGGGGAGAGATGATTCTATGATTCGCAAGAAATCCTTCTTTATGCGATTCGTCGCGTTCGTCCTTGGGGTTGCCGTGGTATGCGCGGGAGCGCCGGGACGGGCGTTTGCCGACGCGAGTCGCGTGGTGACCATCGGTGCCGACCTGACTGCCGAACAGCGTGCCAGCGTTCTGAGCTTCTTTAAGCTGAGCGAGGCGGACCTCAAGAACATGACGGTAGTCAATGTAACCAACAAGGACGAGCGCGACCACCTATCGGGCACCGTCGACCTTGGAGTTATTGGCAACAAGACGTATTCGTGCTCGTACATACAGCCCACGAACTCTGGTGGAATCTACGTACAGACGGCTAACCTTACCTACGTCACTAACCTTATGCTGTACAACGCATTGCAAACGGCTGGCGTCAAGAACTGCAACCTCGTGGTTACCGCCCCGTTCCCCGTATCCGGAACCGGTGCGCTTACAGGTGTGTTCATGGCTTATGAGGCAGCTGGCCAGAGCCTCGACGATGCGAAGGAGAAGGTCGCGACCGAGGAGCTGGTTGCAACGGCAGAGCTTACCGAAAGCTATGGGGATGGTGTTGCCGAGGTCGTGAGCGAGGTGAAAGACGAGGTCGTCTCCAACCCAGAGGACCTGAGCGACGACCAGATCATGGACATCGTTCGCCGGGTTGCCGCTGCGCGTGGCATCAATCTCTCTGACGAGGACCTGCACCGCATCATGCAGCTCGTTTCGCAACTTAAGGATTTGGGATATGACAAGGACACGTTCCAGACGACGCTCGGAGACTTTGAGTCCAAGCTCAAGGAAGTCACGCAAAAGCCGCAAGACAACGGCGGTGGCGTCATCGATGCGATTGGCGGTTTCTTCCAGAATCTTATCGATTGGTTTACCGGACTCTTTAATGGCGGTCAGACACCGAGCGATGAGGACATATCGAAAAGCGCCGAGGAGTTCTTCCAAAACTTCAATACGGACGTCTTTTCGTGGGATAGCGGAAAGCAGCAATAAAAAATAGTTTTCGACTTGATGGTTCGTCCACGGTAAATGTCATGACCGTTTCACCAAAAGGGGAGTATGATTGTTGTTGTTGGTGGTGTAAGGTACTACTGACGTTGTTGGTCCGAAGTGCGGAATGGTGGACGTTAACAAGAAAAGAGGATAGGCCATGGGTTCGATGACGCGTCGTTCGATGTTGGGTATGTTGGGCATGGGTGCTCTATCGTTGGCCGCTTGTGGTGGTTCGGGTTCGAATGCCGGATCTAATGCCAGCACAGATACAAGTAAGAGTAATGCCTCCGGCTCTGCGAGTGCAAAGGTCGAGATGATTACCGACACCGGTGGAGTTAACGACCAGTCCTTCAACCAGCTCGCATGGGCCGGCCTACAAAAGCTGCGGGACGAAGAGGGATGGGAAATCAGCTACCTTGAGTCCAAGCAAGATGCGGACTATAACACCAACCTCGACAAGGCTGTTGACGACGACTGCTCGGTCATTTGGGGTATCGGCTTTGCTATGACCGAGGCAATCAACACTGTCGCAGAGCAGAATCCCGACATTGTTTTTGCTGGAATTGAGGCCACCAACGAGAAGGACCTCCCCAACCTTACGGGAGTCTCGTTCAAATCGCAGGAGCCCTCGTTTGTTGTTGGTTACATTGCCGCGTGCATGAGCAAATCCGGCAAGGTCGGTTTCATTGGTGGCATGGAGTCCGAAACCCTTAAGCAGTTCGAGTACGGCTATTATGCCGGTGTCGAGTATGCAAACAAGAAGAATGGCACTTCCGTTACGTATCAAGGTCAGTACGCGGAGTCATTCACCGACGCTGCCAAGGGCAAGTCAATCGCGCAGAAGATGATCAAGGACGGCTGCGACGTAATGTTCCATGCGGCCGCCGCTGCCGGTGTGGGTATGCTCGAAGCCTGCAATGATGCCAAGGTGTATAGCATTGGCGTTGATCAGGACCAGGCGGCACTGTTCCCTGAGTACGATACCATTATCACTTCGGCGATAAAGAAGGTTGACGTGGCAATCGTTAACGTAACCAAGGGTCTGATTGATGGTAGCACCAAGGGCGGACAAAACATCCTTCTTGGCGCTGCGGATGGCGCCGTGGGACTTGCCGAGACCCACGACAAGTTACCCGATGACGTATACCAAGCAGCGCTTGCGTTGTTTGACGACATCAAGGCTGGCAAGATTGAGGTGCCAGATACCAAGGAGAAGCTCGAGACCTACAAGAAGTCTCTGTAGTGTCTGGGCGGGCTATTGGGGTATCCCAATAGCCCGCCTTGTTTTATGCGAGATTTAGGGGAGGTGGCAAATGGAGGTTAGCCCCGAGTTCGCGGTGCAGATGCATGGCATCGTCAAGAAGTTCGGTGCTTATACTGCCTTGGACCATGTGGACTTGGACGTGCGAAAGCAGACGGTCCATGCCATACTGGGTGAGAATGGCGCTGGAAAGACGACACTCATGAACATCCTTTATGGGCTATATCAGGCCGACGAGGGCTCCGTGTACATGGATGGCAAAGAGGTGAGCATCACTAGTCCCACGGAGGCAATTGCGCACGGCATCGGCATGGTGCACCAGCATTTCATGTTGGTAGAGAACTTTACGGTTACCGAAAACATAATCTTGGGCGATGAGGTGTGTGGCGCAGCAGGCGTTCTAGACATGCGCAAGGCTCGCAAGGAGGTCATGGAGCTCGTCGAAGAGTACGGGTTCGATGTCGATCCAGATGCAGTGATTCAGGATATTACCGTTGGTATGCAGCAACGTGTAGAGATACTCAAGGCCCTATACCGTGGAGCTGAGGTTTTGATTCTAGACGAGCCCACGGCGGTTCTAACACCGCAAGAGATCGAGAAGCTCATCGAAATCATGCATGATCTCATTGCTAAGGGCAAGTCGATTATCATCATTACTCACAAGCTCAAAGAAATCATGCAGTCGGCTGACGAGTGCTCCATCATCAGACGCGGCGTATATATGGGAACCGTAGATGTAAAGAACTCGAGCGAGACGGAGCTGGCCTCAAAGATGGTGGGTCGCAACGTAAACCTAACCGTCGAAAAGACGCCGGCCCATCCTGCAGATGTGACGTTGTCCATTAGGGGGCTTACGGTAAAGGACGAACGCGGAATCGAACAAGTGCGCGATTTGAATCTAGATGTGCGTTCGGGTGAGATCGTGGGTATTGCTGGAATCGATGGAAATGGTCAGCAGGAGTTGGTCGATGCCATCTGTAGCTTGGCAAAGGCGACCTCGGGTGCCATCCTCATGAATGGGCAAGAGATTCAGAATACCAATCCTCGAAACGTACTCAATCATTCCGTTGCCGTAATTCCGTCGGATCGACATCGGTGGGGTCTGGTCTTGCCCATGATGGTCGAAGAGAATACGGTGCTCGAACGGCATGGCGAGGACATGTTCGGCAAAGGAATCATGCTCGATTACGAAAAGCTACACGAGTTTACCAGCAAACTCATCGAGAGCTACGACATTCGTCCGGCTGGCTGCGAAGAGGAACGCATGAGCGGTCTTTCGGGCGGCAATCAGCAAAAGGCCATTATTGCGCGCCAAGTCTCTTACGTGCCCGATTTGCTCATTGCATTCCAGCCGACTCGCGGCCTCGACGTTGGCGCTATCGAGTCTGTGCACAAGACGCTCATTGCAGAGCGCGACAGAGGAGCGGCCATACTGCTCATCTCATTCGAACTCGACGAGGTTATGGACGTATCTGATACTATTGCCGTTATATACCATGGCCAGATAGTGGGAACGTTCGCGCAAGGAACCGTGGACGAAAACCAGCTTGGTCTTCTTATGGCGGGAGGTGAGGCAAAGTGAATAAAGTCGAGAAGTTTTTGCGTGGACGCTTTGCATCGGCGCTCGTTGCCGTGATCATTGGCTTTGCCGTTGCCGCGGTTGTACTCGTTGCTGCGGGATACGACCCCATTGCCTCGTTCGGGGCACTCCTGAGCGGTGCATTTGGCAAGCCAAAGTACATCTCCAATGTATTTATTAAGGCAACACCCATACTGTTGACGGGGATTTCGGTTGCCTTTGCGTTTAAGACGGGTCTCTTTAACATCGGAGCCGAGGGACAATACATACTGGGGACCGTTTTGGCTACCGTCGTAGGCTGCTCCCTCAACCTTCCCATGCCGTTACAGGTTCCAATCGTTCTGCTTTCGGGAATGGTCGGAGGCGCTCTTTTGGGGGCCTTTGTGGGATGGCTCAAGGCGAAGTTCGGTATACACGAGGTTATTACTTCCATCATGTGTAATTGGATTACCTTCTACTTGTGCAACTTCGTCGTGATGAGCGACGCCTTCCATAAGCCGAACTCTACGAGTGCAGTTCCTGTTAATCCCTCGAGCTATACCATACTCTTTGGAATGTGGAAGAAGTCCGAGGCGGGCAAGCAGTTTCTGGCTGGCATACCCTGGCTTCGCGAGATACTGCTCAAGACTGACCTCAGTGCAGGATTTCTTATTGCCGTTGTGGTCGCCGTTATCATAAGTATCGTTCTGAAGCGGACGAAGCTCGGGTATGAGCTCAGAGCAGTGGGACTAAACCGCGATGCAGCACGCTTCAGTGGCATCGCCGTCGAGAGAAACATCGTGCTCTCCATGCTCATAAGCGGAGCAATCAGCGGATTGGCGGGAGCGCTTTCGATTACGGGAACTTCGCCGCATACCATCACCTTACTTGCCGCTATGGAGGGATATGGATTCAATGGCATGTCAGTTGCATTTATTGCTGGCTGTGCACCGCTGGGATGTATACCTGCGAGCATACTGTTTGCCTCGCTCATCTACGGAGGTATGTCAGTGCAGCAGGCGATGGGCGTTCCTTCCGATATCATAAACATTATGATTGGTACTATTGTCTTCTTTACGGCGCTCCCAGGCATTGCACCGTTCTTTGCAAACAAGATACAGCGGCGGCGTGAGGCCAAGGAGTTGGCCTCGAGTCAGGGGATAGAGAGGGCATAGGATGGATAATTTCATTTTGCTTTTGGGCATTACGCTCATGTACTCTACACCCCTCGTGTTTGGCGCGTTGGGTGGTGTCATATCGGAGCGTTCGGGCGTGACCAACATTGGCATCGAAGGCATGATGGTTATCGGTGCCATCGCGGGTGCCGCAGGCAGCTACTTTACGGGCAATCCTTGGCTTGGGTTTTTGGCGGCGGGCGTGTGCGGTGCGCTTGTGGCGCTGTTGCATGCGGTCGCTTCGGTGAGCTTCGCTGCTGACCAAACGATATCGGGCGTCGCAATAAACATGCTGGCGCCAGGCTTGGCCCTGTTTATGTGCAGACAGCTCTTTGAGGGTGCGGCTATGACTCCCATTGCCACAAAGCTTCCCAAGATTCTGGGCGAGGATGGCCTTGCGGGCACACCGTTTGCTAATCTCAACGTGAACGTTACGACCGTTATCGCGCTACTGTTTACTGTCATTATGTGGTTCGTGCTTTACAAGACGAAGTGGGGACTGCGTGTAAGGGCGGTGGGCGAGCATCCTGCCGCGGCAGATACGCTTGGTATCAACGTGTATAGGGTTCGCTACATTTGCGTGCTGGTCTCTGGCATGCTGGCTGGACTTGGCGGTGCGTCTATGACCATTGCTATTATCAGCCAGTTTACCCAGACAGCGATTTCTGGTCATGGATTCATCGCGATGGCTGCTGTAATCTTTGGCAAGTGGAAGCCGTTTGGAGCATATGGCGCATGTCTGCTCTTTGGCTTTACGCAGGCGCTCGTAATCCTTTTGGGCGGCGGCGAGTTTGTGATTCCGAGCCAAATCCTTTCAATGCTACCGTATGTTATGACCATCATTGTACTCGTGATTTTTGTGGGACGGTCGGTGGCTCCAAAGGCGGATGGCATACCTTATGTAAAGGGCAGTCGATAACGAACGGCAACATAAAGAATGTTCGTGGGCACGTCAACTTGTTTTGCGTGCCCATTTTGTATTTGTGCCTACAAGAGGCAGACCTCTGGGTTGGCAAAAAAAGCCGCTCGCTTTTGTTTGCTATGTGCGCTGAGGGACGGTTCGTATACTTAGAATTGTTTATGCTGAAGATGTGTCGAAAGGAGAGTCGCTATGCCGTTTAGCAGGGATTTCTTTTGGGGTGGGGCAACTGCGTCGAACCAGTACGAGGGTGGCGTATTCGAAGGGGGAGCGGGACTCTCTACAGCCGACTGCATGACCAACGGCGCACACAAAGTTCCTCGTCAGGTAACGTTCAAGATGCCGGATGGCAGCATCGACAAACTGCCGCTCTGCTTCCACAGCCCCGTGCGCACGCTGCCAGAGGGCGCTCAGGTATGTCTCGTTGATGATCCCGACATCTATTACCCCAGCCACATCGCCTCCGACTTCTATCATCACTACAAGGAGGACATTCGATTGTGCGCCGAGGAGGGATTTAACTGCCTGCGTTTCTCGCTCAAGTGGAGCCGCATCTTCCCGAACGGCGACGATCCCGAGCCGAACCAAGAGGGCATTGACTTCTATCGCAGCGTATTTGAGGAGTGCCGAAAGTACAACATCGAGCCTCTTGTGACGCTCGATCACTACGAGAATCCGTTGAGCCTTGCCAATCGGTTCAACGGATTCGAGAGCCGGTACTTGGTAGACTGCTTCGTGAAGTATGCCACAACGTGCTTCGAGGCCTTTGATGGCTTGGTGACCTATTACCTCACCTTCAACGAGATTAACTGCATCGAAGAGGCGCCGTTCGTCACTGCTGGCCTCATTCATGGCGACAAGCCCCAGCAGGTGGCAAGCGCCACGTACCATCAGTTCCTTGCGTCAGCAAAAACCGTCATTGCTGCCCACAAGTATTGGCCCAACCTTCGCATTGGCATGATGCTTGCTGCCGGTCCTGTATATGCATACACGTGTGACCCCAACGACCAAGTGGCCGCAATGAAGGCTAACGATGTGAAGCTTTTCTACTCCGATGTGCAGATGCTGGGATTCTATCCGCAGTATAAGCTTGCCGAGTACGAGCGCGAGGGAGTAAAGCTGCCGATTCTTCCTGGCGACCTCGAAATTCTTAAGGAGGGAACCTGCGACTACCTGAGTTTTTCGCTGTATGGAAGCAGTGTCATTACCACACATACCGACGATGACCTCGAGGCCGGGGAAGGCAACGGAGGAGCAGCTGGTATGGTTGCCAACCCGTATCTCGAAACAAACGCATGGGGCTGGGCAACGGATCCGCAAACGCAGCGCATCACGCTCAATATGCTGTACAACCGCTATCACTGCGACTTGTGGTGCGTAGAGAGTGGAATTGGCTGGAATGACGAGTTCGTGGACGATACCGTGCACGACGACTATCGCATTGCTTATATGCGTGCCAACATCCAGAGCATGAAAGACGCGGTGGAGCTTGACGGTATTCCTCTGATGGGCTATTTGTACTGGGGCTGCGTAGACATGGTTTCGAACGGCGAGGGAGAGATGGCCAAGCGCTATGGCCAGATTTACGTCGACGCAGACAATTACGGCCAAGGAACTATGAAGCGATATCTCAAAGATTCCTATCACTGGTTCAAGAAGGTCATTGAGTCGAATGGCGAAGACCTCGACTAAGTTGCAATTGACGAGCTAGCCGGGCGTACGAGCATACGGGGGCATTTCCGATCCAAGGGAAATGCACCCGTATGACGTATTTGTCTTAGTGCGACTCTCTTAATTGGAGAAGCTCCAGAAGCCCGTTCCGGTCTCGGGATCGTACTGCCTCTTTATTGAGCCTTCAACTACGGGTCTGAGTTCGATTTCTGCGGTGTACAAGACGGTTATTGACTTGATGTGACCGGCTGCGACTTGGTGCTTGTCGCCGTCCTTATACGAGAACATTGCGTGGGTATGGAGAAAGAGCTCCCCCTCGTCGTCGGAGATGACATTTCCCATTAGAGACACAAGTTCGAGCATACCCGTGATCGTGCGTGTCTCGAATTCCTTGATACCGGGGATAAAGGTCTGGATCTGAGCCTCCTTGCATCCACCGATTCCACTGTAGATGGCAGACTTGATGTGCTCTGATTTACACACTTCCACAATCGATGAGATTATCTCGTCATCCTTGTCAAGCCTCATGTAATAGGTGTCACCATACTGTCTGTATTCCATGTTGGTCTCCCTCACTTGGTCGAATGCCGTCCTGTTTGAATTGTACGACAAGCAGAATCAAGAAGGTGCGATTGCGGGTGGACGCTGTTCGTGTATGGGCTTAACCGAGCGCATGAGAGTTGCGTACAACTTGCGTGATAAAGATTTCGTGCAATGAAATTGAACGTTACAGGAGCGTTGCCGACACATGCAGGCAACAATGGGCACGTATCCTGTCCCTCATGTTCAACGGAAAGGAGCAAGAATGTCATATTCAGAGAGAGTCCTTGCAGAGCTCAAGGAGCGCTATGTAGATCAGCCTGAGTTCGTACAGGCCGCTACTGAGGTGTTGGAGACCATTCAGCCCGCACTCGACGCTCACCCAGAGTACGAGGAAGCAGGTCTGCTTGAGCGCCTCGTCGAGCCCGAGCGCGTCATCCAGTTCCGCGTCCCTTGGACCGACGACAACAACAAGGTGCATGTTAACCGTGGTTGGCGCGTAGAGTACAATTCTGCTATTGGACCCTACAAGGGTGGCCTTCGCTTTAATCCCACCGTTACGCTCGGCATGCTTAAGTTCTTGGGCTTCGAGCAGACCTTCAAGAACTCTCTGACCACGCTTCCCATGGGTGGCGGCAAGGGAGGCTCCGACTTTGACCCCAAGGGTAAGTCCAACATGGAGATCATGCGCTTCTGCCAGAGTTTCATGACCGAGCTCTCGCGTCACATTGGTCCCGATACCGATGTCCCCGCAGGTGACTTGGGCGTAGGCGGCCGTGAGGTTGCATATATGTTTGGACAGTACAAGCGCCTGCGTAACGAGTTTACCGGCACGCTGACTGGCAAGGGCCTGACTTTTGGTGGATCGCTGGCTCGTACCGAGGCTACTGGCTATGGTTTGGTATACATGGTGGCCGAGTATCTTAAGTGCCACGACGACTCCTTTGAGGGCAAGACCGTTGTCGTTCATGGTTCGGGCAACGTGGCGACCTATGCGGTACAGAAGGCAGAGCAACTTGGCGCAACGGTCGTGTGCGTGTCCGACACCAAGGGCTGGATCTACGACGCAGAGGGTATTTCGGTCGAGGCGCTTGAGGGCATCTATGCTGCCAAGCGTTCGGGCAATGACCGTGGTGTAAGCCTGGCCAAGTACCTTGAGTATCGTCCGAATGCGGAGTGGCACGAGGAGGATGGCCGCGGTGTATGGGGTGTCAAGTGCGACATCGCGCTTCCGTGCGCACGTGAGAACACACTGCATCTTCAGGATGCCAAAAAGCTCGTGGCTAACGGCTGCAAGATCGTGGGCGAGGGTGCAAACATGCCTACCACGCTCGACGCAACCAAGTATCTGCAAGAGAATGGCGTTGCCTTCTTCCCGGGCAAGGCAGCCAACGCTGGCGGCGTAGCCGTGTCTGGTCTGGAGATGAGCCAGAATGCCGGTCATATCTCTTGGACATTCGAAGAGGTCGATGGCCGTCTGCAAAACATCATGAAGAGCATCTACCACGCATGCGACGATGCCGCACGTGAGTATGCTACCGAGGGCGACTACGTTGCGGGCGCAAACATTGCCGGCTTCCTCAAGGTTGCAGATGCCATGATGGCACAGGGTATCGTTTAGTCGATCGAAACAAGCACTTTGTGGCGCCTTCCTCCGGACCGACTGGAGGAAGGCGCCTTTGTATTATGTTTTGCGTTGCTTGGGGTCCAACGGTTCCGTACGGATTGGCTACCAACGTCGGTCGAGCCAAAGAAAGTCCATCATACGAGGGACTTGTCGTTCCCAATCAGAGTTGCGATGACGACCGCCGCGAACGTATTGCGTCATGACGGCGGTTCCGCGTGATTCGAGCATGTGCGCGAGCTGCCATGTCGCACGCGATTCTGCGGTATCGCCCTGCGCATAGATTCTTCCTGCCTCGTGCTCGCCCCACGACATGAAGACGCGCGTATCGGGAGACACTTCGCATACGTTGAGGTCTCGCAATAGATTTCTTCGGTTGAATCTGATGCCTGTCGAGAGGGCCCCGGCCTTACCAAAGGTATTGTTGTGGCAGATGGTTGCATAAAGACTCATCAAACCACCCAAGCTTGAGCCGATTATTCCCGTTGCCTCGCGATGCGGCCATGTTCTGAACTGGGCATCAATAGCAGGCTTAACGTCGTGCTCTATCCACTGTATGGTCTGCTCGCCAAGTCCTTGGATCTCTTGTCCAAAGGAACGTTTGGAATAGGGGCTGTATTCCTGAATTCGTTCGGTGTCGTTATCGCTGCAGCCTAGCCCAACGACAATCATGGGCTTCTCCCATCTGTCCAAGAAGCGGTGCAGCCTCCAGCTTCTACCGTATGAGGAGTACTCGTCATAAAAGAGGTCGTTCCCGTCAAAGAAGTATGTGACGGGAAAGCGTTCGTCGGAATCGTAGTACCAGTTTGGAAGATAGATATGCAGCAATCGCGATTCCCTATTGGGCCAATACCACGAATCTTGCTGAACCAGCATGTTAGGAGTCCTTGCCGGAACCGGACTTCAGCTCGTCGCGCACTAACTGCCGCCAAGCTTCCTCAGCCGCCGCCGCTGCCTCTAAGTCCCCAGAATCACGTGCGGAACGAAATGCTTGCATTGCGTTGAGAAATGCGAGCTCAGAATCCATCTCGCTGTTCTGTGCGTCAGCCATCTTATCTCCTAATAATCCTCGGTGTAGTAAACGTAGTCCAAAGAGTCTACTTCTTCTACCACCGCTTGGCGAATGAGGTCGCCTTTGGCGTCCAGATCAATATGCATGGTAACGAGAGGGCCGTCTCCTTCTGCCGCACTCTTCTTTATGCGCAAGTTCGAGTAGTTGGCACCAATCTTGCGCAGGAAATGAAGCAAGTGCTTGACACTGCGATTTGTTTCGAGCTCAACATACAAATCGAACTCATAGTTGGCTAGATGCATTCGGGCGTCTATGCGACGAAGTATTACGAAGGTGAAGAGCACAAAACAGAGTGCGAGTACGGTTCCGTCAAGAAAGCCGATGCCGGCAGCAAGTCCTATGCAGGCGCTTGCCCATAATCCTGCGGCCGTGGTGAGACCGCGGACCTCGTTGGTGCCGGTGACGATTATGGTGCCCACGCCAAGAAAGCCAACGCCACTCACAACCTGCGCACCTATGCGGCTCATGTCTAGGTTGCCCAGACCTCGTTCCTGAATGTACTGGCTTACGATCATGCATAACGCCGCGCCGACACAGACGAGCACGTGCGTTTTCATGCCTGCGTCCTTGTTGTGAATCTCGCGTTCGGCACCTATGATTATTCCCGTAATGGTGGCAAGGAGGAGCCTGAGAAACACTGCAAGGGGGCTCCATGACGCTACGACCTCGGATGCGACTCCAAACATCGGAACTCCTTCCCAAAACAAAGAGGCCAGCGACGTATCGCTGGCCAAGATTGCCTATGTCCGCTTAAATCTTGCGTCTGATTTCGTCGATGTCATCTTTGAGGCCATCGAGACGCTGTTCGTTCTCTTCAATCCAACGCTTGATTTGTGCGACCTTCTCGGGATTGAGCGTCGACTCGAGTCGCGTCGTGAGTGTTTCGTTTTGGTCTTTTAGATGCTCGATCTGGCCTGATTTGCGCTCTACGGCCTCAGATAGACGCTCGGCGCGCTCTTTGCGACGTTGGTCGCGGCGGGCGGAGTTGCCTTCCCAATACGCGTTTTGAGCGGCACGGAACTCTTGCCAGAGCGTATCGTTGGCGGGTTTTCCCGCATAGCCTGCTGCCTTGTACTCGTCGTTGAGCTGTCGCATGCGGTCGCTGTTCTCGCGAATGTACTCTTGAGAGTCGGCGATGGCCTTCGCCTCATCAACAATCTTGCGCTTGATGTCCGCGCATGCACGCTCGTTGGCTCGGCGTTCTGCAAGATCGGCCTTGCGACGGTTTCTAAAATCACGACGAATGCCATTGAATTCTTCCCAGAGCACGCGCTCGTTGTCTCTACCGGCATTGCCCGCGGCTTTCCAGCGATCCATGAGGTTATTGAGCTCGTCAGAGGTCCTCACCCAGTTCTGGACTTCGGCAGTTAGCTGCTTGGCCTCGGCGATAATCTGCTTCTTTGCCTCGACGACCTCAGCCTGTTGTGCACGAAGCTCGGTGTAGTGCTCGTCCCTCCGCGTAAAGAACTTGTCCCGCGAAGCACGGAACTCCTCCCACAGTTTGTCGTTGAGTTCCTTGCCAGCGTATCCGGCCGCTCTCCATTCGTCCATCAGTACGCGCTGAGCATCGCTCGTCTTGCGCCAATCAGAGGAGTCCTCAAGCTCCTTTGCGCGCTCAATGAGTGCTTCTTTGGCGATACGGGCAATCTCCATCTTTGACTGAGCGGGCGGAACGTCGGTCGTCGCAACAATTGCGTCGCCATCGGCCTCAGGTTGAGGCTGCTCGTCCGAAGCGGCTTCTGCTTCGGATGCGGCCTCCACCGAAGCGTCATCGGTGCCGCCGCCCTCAGACTCTGGCGCGGTCACCTCCGACTCCGTGCTCTGTGCCACAGGGATGCTTCCGTCTTCTATAGTTGAGTCCTCCGGGGACGTGGGGGCATTCGTTGGAGTTTCTGCCACGACATCGTCATTGGAGAGGTCTTGCACGAGGTTCGCTTCGGAATCCATGTAGCCTTCCTTTCATTTGCGCGAGAATGATTCGCACGCTCACTTGCGATACAAAGCGTAATTCTACAACTCTCATGCAAGACATGCACGTAAAGACGGTAGATGGCACGCATCCGAAACATTGGTGGGCGCTATGAGGATTGTGCAGCCTCTACTATATATGCGTAATGGTTGCCCAAAGATGAAGCCCGTTTTCGGTTGGTTTCTGGTAGGGTATTATAGATTAAGCCGAATCAGCTGATGCTTGGTTATATGGCACGGCGGACGAAGCATGGGTCCAAGATGAACGTTGTTATTCGATAAGGGGGATTCGAATCAATGCAAAAGAAGATTAGCACCCTTCCTTTTAGGGGGACCAAGGAGCAGGAGGAGCAACTCAAGGCCGTTATTGCCGAGAATTGCCACGACAAGAGCAACGTCATGGTTGTCATGCAAAAGGCTCAGGACATCTATGGTTATCTGCCCATCGAGGTCCAAGAGATGATTGCTGAGGGAATGGGCGTTCCGCTAGAGAAGGTGTACGGTGTCGCTACGTTCTACGCTCAGTTCGCACTTTCGCCCAAGGGTGATTACAACATCTCTGTTTGCCTTGGCACTGCTTGCTACGTAAAGGGGTCGGGAGACGTCCTCGAGAAGCTCAAGGAAAAGCTCGGAATCGATGTTGGCGAATGCACGGCCGACGGAAAGTTCTCTCTTGAGGCATGCCGTTGCATAGGTGCTTGTGGCTTGGCGCCCGTCCTCACCGTGAACGAAGAGGTATATGGCCGTCTTGTTCCCGATGACGTGGACGACATCTTGGCGAAGTACGCTAGCTAATTGGTGATTCCAAACGGAGTGACACGCATAGAGGGACAAGAAACATGAAAATCTCGATGATCAGGGATCTGTTGGACGCCGATGTCCTCTGTTACGGGGAGGGGCTCGAAAGCGACGTCTATTCTGCATGCGGAAGCGACATGATGAGCGATGTTCTTGCCTATGTGAAGGACCAAGCGGTACTTCTAACGGGACTCGTCAACCCGCAGGTAATAAGGACGGCCGAGATGATGGATATGAAGTGCATCGTATTCGTGCGCTCAAAGAAGCCCAACGAGAATATGATATCAATGGCAGAAGACGACGGAATCGTTATGATGGCGACTGACATGCGCATGTATGATGCCTGTGGAACGCTCTACATCAACGGGCTTATCGGAACGAAGGCCGTTCATGTCTGATTCCCTTGTATTTCACTTTGACGTAGACGGCGACAACTTTACCTCGGCCGGCCAGGCTTCCACGCAAGTAAAAAAGAATCTCCGCCAGCTCGGATTGTCGCCCGCAATCATTCGCCGTGTATCCATTGCCATGTATGAAGGCGAAATAAACATGGTAATCCACGCGAATGGCGGAACCGCTGACGTGGTGGTAACCGAGGAGTACATCGAGATTGTGCTTGAGGACCGAGGGCCTGGAATACAGAACGTCGAACAGGCAATGCAGGAGGGGTTCTCTACCGCTACGGATAGCATTCGGTCCTTGGGATTCGGAGCCGGCATGGGTTTGCCAAACATGAAGCGCTACACCGACTCCATGAGTATCGACACCGTTATTGGAGAAGGAACTACCATAACCATGCGCGTAAACCTGGCCTAAAGGCATAACGTCCATTGTTATAGGTGGGATGTAATGACGAGCAGTATCTATGAGCATTCTGTCCAGTTGGATGTCAGCCGATGCACCGGCTGTACGAACTGCCTAAGAAGATGTCCGACTGAGGCAATTCGAATAAGCGATGGTCACGCAAAGATCAATGACGCCCGCTGCATCGATTGCGGCGAGTGCATACGCACATGCGACAACAAGGCAAAGAAGGCCGTTATCGAAAAGCTCGATGCCATGAATCGATTCCGGTACAAAATAGCCTTACCTGCGCCATCGCTCTACGGCCAGTTCGACAACCTGGACGACGTGGACTACGTTTTGGACGGGTTGCTAAAGATTGGATTTGATGACGTCTTTGAGGTTTCCAAGGCAGCGGAGCTCGTATCCGCATATACGAGGCAGTACCTCAAGACGGAAGGGGTCAAGCTGCCCATCATCAGCTCTGCATGTCCGGTGATCGTGCGTCTTATCGCGCTTCGCTTTCCATCGCTCAACGATAACGTCATGCATATGCTTCCGCCCATGGAGGTGGCGGCCACACTCGCCAGGCAGAGGGCAAAAGAGGCACATCCCGAGCTCTCGGATGCAGATATCGGGGTTTGTTTCATATCGCCCTGTCCCGCGAAGGCGAGCTATGTAAAGAACGGTTTTGCAGACTACAAGAGCCAAGTCGACGTTGTCGTCTCTATGAGCGACGTTTACTTTGCGCTTATTAGCAAGATGTCACGAGATGAAGAAGTCCATTCGATGACGGAATCCGGTATGGTCGGAATCGGTTGGGCGACTTCCGGGGGAGAGGCAACCGCCCTGTTCAATGACGAATACCTCGCAGCCGACGGTATTGAGAACGTAATCAATGTACTCGACCAAATCGAGAACGGAAACATTCCGCCGGTGAAGTTCATCGAGCTTGACGCGTGTACGGGAGGCTGTGTTGGTGGCGTGCTTACGGTGCAGAATCCCTTCATTGCAAAGACCAGGCTCCAGTCACTCAGGCGCTATTTGCCCGTGTCAAAGAACTTCTTGTCTAAGGAAGAGCAGGAGTACATACCCGAGCTCTACCTGTTCAATGAGCTTCCAACATATAAGCCGATTACACAGCTATCGCAAAACATGGCAGAATCCATGAGGATGATGGCCGATATCCAAAAGCTACGTGGCATGCTTCCCGGCATTGACTGCGGTGCCTGTGGCGCACCGAGTTGTAGGGCGTTGGCGGAAGACATCGTTAAAGGCCGCGCGCGACTGGAAGACTGCAAAATCTTGGAGAAGTGAGGAGACCGGGTGAAGGTTAAGGAGTTGCTCGCACATGGCTTCGAGGCCTTGGCGTTGCCGGATGGCGAACGCGAAATCGATGGCGTCTATATTGGTGACCTTCTGAGCTGGGTCATGGGTCGCGCTCAGATGGATAACGCATGGATTACCATCATGACAAACGTAAACGTGGTAGCTGTTGCAAGCCTTGCTGATACCTCCTGCGTGATTCTCGCGGAGGGCGTGGCTATGACCGACGAGCTTAAGGACACTGCGCAAGCAAAGGATGTCAACATCCTTGGCAGTAGTGAGCCAATCTATGAGACGGCGGTAAGACTTGCCGGGCTTCTTGCCTAAGGTACATCACTATGACAAGGTACTACTACGATTTTCATGTGCACTCTTGCCTTTCTCCATGCGGAGACGTGGACAACACTCCCAACAATCTTGCTGGTATGGCGAGTCTCAACGGAGTGGGCATCATGGCGCTGACGGATCATAATTCCTCCAGAAATTGCCCCGCTTTCTTCACGGCGGCAAGGAGGTATGGAGTAGTGCCCATTGCAGGAATGGAGCTGACGACGTCAGAGGACATTCACGTGGTCTGCCTCTTCGAGACGCTTGAAGCGGCGCTCGCCTTCAACGACGAAGTCGACGAGCGACGCATTCGAGTAAAGAACCGCGAGGACATATTTGGAGAGCAGCTCATATTGGATGACGAAGACAACGTCGTTGGCCACGAGGAGGATCTTCTCATTAACGCAACCACGATTTCGCTGGACGACGCGCCACAGATCGTAAGCGCGTATGGGGGAATATGCTATCCTGCACACATCGACAGGCCGTCCAATGGGGCAATCGAGATATTGGGAGACTTTCCGCACTATGTGGGGTTTCGCTTGGCGGAACTTCACGATAGAAAGAATAAGGACGCCTACGTGAGTAGGTATGGACTCGAGGGCATCCGCTTGTTGTTTAGTTCGGATGCGCACTACTTGGACCAGCTCAGGGATGGCGACGAAAACGACTACATTGAGGTAGACGAGCCGTATAGCAGTGCGCTGGTTCGAAAGAGACTGTTCGAAGACCTCAGGTCCTAGACAGACGTAGGGGCGAAAGATGAAGGAACTATCGCTAAACATTCTGGACGTGGCCGAAAACTCCGTTAAGGCCGGGGCGTCGCTCACGCAGATTCTTTTGACCGAAGAGAACGACGTCTTGACGTTAGAGATTGTTGACGACGGATGCGGAATGAGCGACGACGTCGTGAGGAGCGTTACCGATCCCTTTTACACCACAAGGACGACTCGAAAGGTAGGGATGGGCATACCGCTGCTCAAGCTCGCCTGCGAGCAGACGGATGGCGAACTCACGATTGAGTCAGTGACAGAGGAGGAAGACCCCCAAGGACATGGAACTCATGTGACGGCAACCTTCAACATGAATCACATAGACTTTACGCCGCTCGGTGACGTAAGTTCTACTATGTTGACGCTTGTACAAGGACATCCAGATACGGATTTTCTGTTTGTCCACAAAAGGAATGGCAGCGAAGTGAAGCTGGATACGCGGGAACTAAGAGAGGTGCTAGAAGATGTGCCGCTGAACAGCTATGATGTTATGGAGTGGATAGGGGCGTACTTGCGAGAGCAGTACGAAGAGCTGCCATAGACAGACCATATGAAGGAGAGGAAATAGTATGAAGTCGTTGGCGGAACTGCAGGCAATAAAGAACAGGATGAAGGACAAGGTTGTATTGCGCGACGGTATGGAAGGCGTTCGCGTGGTCGTTGGCATGGCGACCTGCGGCATCGCTGCCGGTGCTCGTCCAGTTCTGAACGCTTTCGTTGAGGGTGTGAACAAGGAGAACCTCGAAAGCAAGGTCTCTGTAACTCAGACTGGCTGCATTGGCATCTGCCAGTATGAGCCGGTCGTCGAGGTATTTGAGGCAGGCAAAGAGAAGGTTACCTACGTAAAAATGAACCCTGAGAAGGCTCAGGAGGTCATTGAGAAGCATCTTAAGGGCGGTCAGGTCGTTAGTGATTACACAATCGGCGCCGTTACGGCATAAGTTTGGAGGTATATTGTGATTCGTTCACAAGTCCTAATCTGCGGTGGTACCGGTTGTACTTCGTCGGGCAGTCAGCAAATCCAGGAGGCCTTCGAGGTAGAGCTCGAAAAGAATGAACTGCAGGACGAGATCAAGCTCGTGCGTACCGGCTGCTTCGGCCTGTGCGAACTCGGTCCTGTTGTCATCGTCTACCCGGACGGCACGTTCTACAGTCGCGTCACCGTGGAAGACGTAACCGAAATTGTTAGCGAGCATTTGCTCAAGGGTCGTCGTGTCGAGAGACTCGTCTACGACGATCACGGCAAGGCCAAGGCCGACCAGAAGTACGTCGTGTGCAACGCGGACGAGGGCGACCCCGGCGCGTTCATGGACCGCTCCGTCCTTGAGGGCGATCCTCACAGCGTGATTGAGGCCATGGCAATCTGTGGCTATGCCTGCGGTTGCACCAAGGGTTACGTGTATGTACGCGCCGAGTACCCAATCGCCGTCAAGCGCCTTGGCATCGCCATCGAGCAGGCCCGCGAATACGGACTCCTGGGCAAGAACATCTTTGATTCCGGTTTTGACTTCGATCTGGAGATCAGGCTTGGCGCCGGCGCGTTCGTGTGCGGCGAGGAGACCGCGCTTATGACCTCGATCGAAGGCAATCGTGGCGAGCCCCGTCCGCGTCCGCCTTTCCCAGCCGTCAAGGGTCTCTTTGGCAAGCCCACCGTCGAGAATAACGTCGAGACCTTTGCGAACATCCCGCAGATCATCCTGCGCGGTGCAGAGTGGTTTGCCTCCATGGGTACCGAGAAGTCCAAGGGCACCAAGGTCTTTGCATTGGGCGGAAAGATCAACCACACCGGCCTTGTCGAGATTCCCATGGGCACGACGCTCGAGCACATCGTGTACGACATCGGTGGCGGCATCCCCAACGGAAAGAAGTTCAAGGCTGCCCAGACCGGAGGTCCTTCGGGTGGCTGCATTCCCGCAAGCCTCATCGACACTGAGGTTGACTACGACAACCTTACTGCCATTGGCTGCATGATGGGATCCGGTGGCCTCATCGTCATGGACGAGGACACCTGCATGGTCGACATGGCCAAGTTCTTTTTGGAGTTCACCGTCGACGAGTCCTGTGGTAAATGCACGCCGTGTCGTGTTGGCACCAAGAGGCTCCTTGAGCTGCTCGACAAGATCACGGAGGGCAAGGGTACGATGGAGGACCTCGATCGGATCGAGGACCTGTGCAACTACATAAAGACGAACTCGTTGTGCGGCTTGGGTCAGACCGCTCCGAATCCGGTTCTGGCAACGCTCAAGTTCTTCCGCGAAGAGTACGTTGCACACGTTAAGGACAAGAAGTGCCCTGCCGGTGTATGCAAGGACCTCTTGACGTTCACAATCGATCCCGACAAGTGCATTGGCTGCGGCCTGTGCGCACGGAACTGCCCGGTTGACGCGATCGCAAAGACGGACTACGTGGCGCCTAGGCACAAGCGTCCTTCCTATCGCATCGATTCGGAGAAGTGCATCAAGTGCGGTGCCTGCATGAGCAACTGTAAGTTCAAGGCTATCAGCAAGCAGTAAAAGGAGCCCTGTAGGTATGAATATGGTGAATGTAAAAGTTAACGGCATCGCTGTAAGCGTGCCCGAGGGCTCCACGATTTTGGAGGCAGCCCGTACGGCAGGTGTCGAGATTCCGACACTTTGCTACATGAAGGAAAAGAACGAAATCGGTGCTTGCCGCATCTGCATCGTCGAGGCGACTGGAACGAGGGGCCTCGTGACTGCGTGCGTATATCCCGTTGCCGAGGGCATGGAGATCCAGACGAACTCCGAGAAGGTCAGAAAGTACCGCAAGACCACGCTGGAGCTCATTCTTTCCACCCACGACAAGAAGTGCCTGTCGTGCCCGCGCTCTACCGATTGCGAGCTGCAAAAGCTCTGCGTCGAGTATGGTGTCGACGAGGACGCTTTCGATGGCTTCAAGCCCGAGTACGAGATCGACTACTCGACGCCGCATCTCGTGAGGAACAACAACAAGTGCATCCTTTGCCGTCGCTGCGTGGCGGCCTGCAACGAGCAGTTCGTGGGCGTCATCGGCGCCAACGACCGTGGCATCGACACCAACATCGGATCGCCCTTCAACAGGCTGCTGAGGGATGTCCCGTGCATCTCTTGCGGTCAGTGCACGGTCGTGTGCCCGACGGGCGCCCTCACCGTGAGGGATGACACCGACAAGGTCCTTGAGGCGATTGCCGACCCATCCAAATACGTAGTCGTCCAAACGGCGCCTTCCGTCCGCGCTCAGCTGGGCGAGAGCTTTGGCATGCCCATTGGCACCAACGTCGAAGGCAAGATGGTCGCAGCGCTTCGTCGCCTCGGATTCGACAAGGTGTTCGATACCGACTTTGGAGCCGACCTCACCATCGTGGAAGAGGCAAACGAGCTTGTTGAGCGCATCCAGAACGGTGGCGTGCTTCCCATGGTCACGTCTTGCAGCCCCGGTTGGGTCAAGTTCTGCGAGTATTACTATCCCGACCTGCTCCCGCATGTGTCGACGTGCAAGTCGCCTCAGCAGATGCAGGGCGCGGTGACCAAGACCTACTTCGCCAACAAGATGGGCATCGACCCCAAGGACATCGTGTCTGTTTCGGTTATGCCCTGCACGGCAAAGAAGTTCGAGATTGGTCGCGACGACCAGTCTGCCGCCGGTCCTGGCATGCCGGACCTCGACATCTCGATCACAACGCGTGAGCTTGGCTACCTCATCAAGAAGTCTGGCCTCAAGTTCGAGATGCTTCCGGACGAGGAGTTTGACGACCCGATGGCCGACGACACCGGCGCGGCCGTCATATTTGGCGCCACGGGCGGCGTCATGGAGGCTGCAGTTCGTACCGCAAACGCGTGGCTCAACGGCGCAACCGAGCCCCTTGAGCTCCATGCGGTGCGTGGAACCGAAAGCATCAAGGAGGCCACGGTCAACGTCGGTGGCACTGAGCTCAAGGTTTGCGTCGCATCTGGTGCGAGTGCGGCTGCCGAAGTCATGGAAAAGGTCAAGGCCGGCAATCCCGAGGGTTGGGGCTTCATCGAGATCATGGGTTGCCCGGGCGGCTGCGTAAACGGTGGCGGTCAGGTCATCCAGCCGCAGTACGTACGTGACACGGTGGACGTCAAGGCCGTGCGCGCCAAGGCGCTCTACGATGCGGATGCGGCGGCGACCCTTCGCATGTCTCACGAGAACCCGTCCATCATCAAGCTCTACGAAGAGTGGTTTACCGAGGGTTACGGCAAGGGCAAGGCGCATAAGGCCCTGCACACGAGTTATGTCGCTCGCGAGAAGTACCCCAAGGCATAGGCTGAGGCGTCCTTAACGCAGAGTCGCTTAACAATTAGAAAAGGCGGTCACCGCAAGAGTACGGTGACCGTCTTCTTTTTATGAGACCTTGACGCGGGCCATATGCTGAAGACTGATATGTTGAAGGCCGGAGTGTGTGCAGCCGATAAGGCAAGTATGGATCCTATAGGCCTTGTTGCTCTAGCGTCTGTAGCTCGCGCAAAGCGCCTCGGGCTAGTGGAATCGCGATGAGCGTGGTTATGACGTCAGTGGCGGGCTGTGCAATCTGGACTCCAAGCATGCCAAGAAGAGGTGGAAGTACGAGGACAACCGGTGCGAGCACGAGTCCGAGCCTGCAGGCACCCATAAAGGTCGCCCTCCACATCTTGCCGCTCGTCTGCAAAAGGAAATTGGTCGCCATGGCCAAGCCGGTGAAGGGCATGGTAACACTCTGAGCACGGAGCGAAAGCGTGCTGAAGGCCACAACGTCGGGGTCGTTCCTAAATAGTGCAATCAGGTCGGGCGCAAACACAAAAGTGATTATTCCAATGGCTGCGACCGAGACGAACGACGTCTGAACAGCATAGTAGAAGGCGGATCGTATGCGGTCGTATCGTTTGGCGCCGAGGTTGTAGCCCGTAATGGGTTGGAATCCTTGTCCGATGCCAATTTGAAAGAAGTTTCCAACGCTCATGATGCGCTGGACAATGGCGATTCCGGCAATGGCAGCATCTCCATACGGTGCGGCGGCATTGTTGAGCAGGCTTGTTGAGACGCCAAACATGACTTGGCGCGTAAACGAGGGGATGCCGCCGATGCTAATGGTGCGCATCATCTGCCGATTGGGGAGACGAACATATTTGATGCCAAGTGGGGTAATGCCAGCTCTGCTCATCTCGATCAATAGAAGCAGGAAGCTCACAGCCTCGCTGACGACAGTTGCCCATGCGCTGCCCGCAATACCCATGCCAAGCCCAAAGATAAACAATGGGGTGAGGAAGGTATTGAGCAATGCCCCCGCAACCATGCAAAGCATGGAATAGAACGATTCGCCCTGAAAGCGCAATTGCATGTTCATAAGAAAGCCAGTCGCGATGAAAGGTGCTCCGAGCAGCAAGACGCTTACGTACGAGCGAGCATAGGGAAGTATCGTTGCCGTCGACCCACCAAGGTAACAGAGCTGATCGAGAAATACCTGACCCGCGAGTGCGATGAGGGTTCCGAGACTCAACGTGGCAGCGATACCGGTATTGACGTACTCCGCTGCCTCTTGGGTGTCTCCGGCACCGAGGCAACGGCTCATGTGTATGCCGGTGCCCTGTGCAAAAAAGAACGCCATTGATTGGATGACGGTGGACGTGAGGAACGATACACCGACGGCAGCGCTGGCACTGGTTATGCCCATCTGGCCAACAAAGAACGCATCGGCGAGATTGTAGATGGTGGTTATGACATTTGCAAAGATAGAGGGAGCGGCTAGAGAGAGGATGAGCGGGCCGACGGGACGTTCAAGCATCTCGCGGCGCTTTTCTTCCGGAGTTTGCCTCAAAAGGCCAATGAATGAGTGCTGTTTCATGCATTGTATGATACTGCAAAAGAGCCCGACTGGAGAGGACTATGCCTGTGAATACATCCAATATGGAACTATTCGCTCGGTGTGCGAGTGGCTTTGAAGGCATCCTTGCACAAGAGCTCAAGGAGCTCGGCATGCGCCAAGTGCGTCCGCTCAAAGGCGGCGTGTCCTTTTGTGGTGGCCAAGAGGAAGCATATACAGCATGTTTGTGGAGTCGCGTGGCAACTCGTGTGCAACTCGTGATTGCCAGGGTCCCAGCTTCCACAGCCGATCAGTATTACAAAGGCGTGGCGACCATAGGATGGGAGAAGCACCTTACTCGTGGGTCGACCATAGCGCTCGGCGCGCATGGAACAAACGCGAGCCTTCGCAACACATCCTTTGCCGCGCTCAAGGCGAAGGACGCGATATGTGACCACCTGCGTGAGGTATGGGGAGAGAGGCCGCAGGTCGATGTTCGCAATCCAGACCTGCGCATCGATATCGCGATTCACGAAAAGAAGGCGACGATCTACTTGAACCTATCTGGCGAGTCTCTCCATAGGCGAGGATATCGCGAGGATGGTGTCCAAACGGCGGCACCTCTCAAAGAGACGCTTGCTGCGGGCCTGTTGCTGGCGGCCGGATGGAAAGAGATTTCGAGGCAGGGCGGTGTGCTGATTGACCCCATGTGTGGGTCGGGCACGATTGCGATTGAGGGAGCGCTTATTGCCTTGGGGATTGCACCTGGTATGTTGCGCGAGCGATGGGGTTTTGAGGCCTGGGCGCTTCATGACGAGATGACTTGGGCAAATCTCCTGGCGAATGCCGCAACGGCTATCGAAACATCACCTGGCCTCCGTGTCATTGCTGGGGACATAGATGACCATGCGGTATCAATCGCGCGCGAAAATGCCAGACGTGCTGGAGTCACATCGAGTGTTCAGTTCTACGTGGATGATGCGGCGAATCTAAACCGACATATTCGTGGCATGCGAAAGAGAGGCCATAAGGAAGGACTTTTGGTCACGAATCCTCCTTATGGCGAGCGACTTGGAACACAGAGGGAGCTTCTCGGGGTGCATGAGGCCCTTGCTCAGGCGGTAAACGTCCTGCCTGAGGGATGGAACTGCGCGATCATCACGCCGAATGTCGCGATCGATTCGGCATTGGGGCGAATGCCGGCGCATGTTGTTGAGTGCTACAACGGGCCTCTGGAAGTGACCGCTAGAATATATGACGGTGCTCAAAGCCAACGTTCGTGCGAGATAGTTTCTCTTTCCGGCAAGCGCAAGCTCGTCCCGGTGGGTGACGAGCGAAGTGAGCAGTTCGCATCAAGGCTTCGAAAGATGGGTCGCGAGCGAGCGAAGTGGGCAAGGAGGAACGGCGTTTCGTGCTATCGCGTGTACGACGAGGACATTCCCGAATTCAGGCTTTCGGTTGACGTATATCGGGAGGCGGGCCGTCATGACGACCGTTGTCACGCCCTTGTGCGCGAGCATCGCAGGCCACGGTCGTTGAGCGAGGAGACCGCGCGGAGGAGGCTGTTTGATGCGTGTGCGATCGCGTCGGCTGTCTTTGATATAGATTATGCTTGTGTGCACGTAAGAATGGAACGCGATTCCCGTGTGCAGGGGACACAAGCCGAGCTGATTGATGTTGAGGAAAATGGCCTCATATTCGAGGTGGATCTTGCTGGAAGGCCAGACACCGGACTTCCTCTTGAGCAGAGGGGGCTGCGATTCCTCGTGCGTAACGACGCGTCGGGAAGGAGTTTCTTGAACCTGTTTGGATCATCTTCTGCGGCATCGGCATGCGCTGCTGCTGGGGGTGCTCAGCGCACGGTCACGCTGGAACCGTATGCCGATAGGGCGAGACGGTGCCGGAGGGTGTTCAAGAAAAACAGACTGGGCAACAAGGCCCACATCGTAGAAGAGAAAGAGGCTGGCGATTGGCTTGGTCAGACACTGCGGAAGGGCGAAAAGTTCGACATGGTGCTTTGCGTGCCGCCCGTATGGATGCCGACCTTGGACATGCAAGCGCTTGCACCACGAATTCTGGGTGCTCTTAATGGGGGAGGAATTGTGATACTTGCGGGCAGCGAACCTATTGTTGTGCCATGGCTCAAGGCATTCGAATCGCAGGGAAGGACGACAGAGAACGTGAGTGCGCGGGTGCAAGAACCTGACTTTTTGCGTTCGAGAAATCCCCTTAGCTGCTATGTAGTGAGATAGCGAGTGTGCAAAAAGGGGTATCCCCATCGCTTGCCTCAAGGAGTGAACAGAACGTGCATCCTATGGAACATCCTCAATATCCTCAATTTTGTGGGATTAAACCATGTCGAAATAGGGTATTATCTCAAAAGTTTGCCGCCATCTGATACTATGGTTGGCTGTGTGCACGCGGGCGTGGCGAAACTGGCAGACGCGCTGGATTTAGGTTCCAGTGGGGGAGACCCCGTGAAGGTTCGAGTCCTTTCGCCCGCACCAGCACATTTTTTTGGGTGAAAGCCCGTTAGCTAGAGCACGAGACACTGGAGGAACGTTGAACATCACCGTCACCACCGAGAAGCCCGAGAGCGGGCAGATAGTCGCCACGCTTACCATCGCAAAGAAGGACGTGGATGCGACCATAGCACAGACGTACCGCGAGATCGCGCGCAGGTATGCCTTCCAAGGCTTCCGTCGTGGTCGTGCGCCCCGTCCCGTTATCGACGGTATTGTGGGCCGCGAGGCGGTTTTGGCCGATGCCACCAACACTTTGCTTACGAAGGCAGAGCCGCTCATGATCGAGCAGCTTGACGTGGTCCCCCTCGACAAGATTGACTACGGCGAGGATCCCGATCTTGCCAAGGAAAAGAGCGACTACACCATCGTCGCAAAGATTGCGGTTCGTCCCGACGTGGAGCTGGACTCCTACGATGCGCCGTCCATCGAGATGCCGCCCGAGGAGGCTACCGAGGCAGAGATTGATCGTCAAATCGACATGCTGCTTTCGTATCGTACGACCTTCGAGGACGTGGAGGAGGATCGTGGCGCCGAGGCTGACGACATGATCCTGGCCGATGTGGAGAGCATCAACAACCTTCGCGAGTACGAGGGCGAGAACCGCATGTTCTCCCTGAGCGACGAGCGTCTTCACCCGGAGTGGCGCGAGGCGCTCATCGGAATGAAGAAGGATGAGGAGAAGGATGTCCGCTGGACTCTCGAGCACGAGAAGGACGACGAGACCCACGAGATTGAGTTCGCCGCCAAGGTAAAGATCAATGCCATCCGTCATGCCGTTACTCCTGAGCTCACTGAGGAGAACGTCAAGGATGACTTTGGCTTCGACACGATCGCTGAGCTTCGCGACGCCGTAAAGGAAGAGATTGAGGAAGAGAAGAAGACCCAGCTTCCTCAGCTCAAGGAGGATCGTGTTGTAGAGGCCATCGGAGAGCATCTTACCCTTGATGAGGTGCCAGCCGTATACTCCGAGCGCGTGTTCCAAGAGATTGCTAACCAGTTCCTCTCGTCGCTCCAGAGTCAGGGTATGTCGCTCGACAACTACCTGCAGGCACGTGGCGCGAATCCCGAGGACTTCATCTCCGACATGCGCGCGCAGGCAGACGAGCGTTCTCGTCAGTCCTTGGCTCTCGACGCGTTGGTTGAGCACCTGGGCCTTGAGGCCACCGATGAAGACGTGCGCAGTGAGTTCGAGCGCGCCGGTGTCCCCGACGTAAAGGCCTCTATGGATGAGTTCTATGCCGACGGCAGGATGCCTGCGGTTCGAGAGTCGATTCGTCGTACGAAGGCTGTGGAATGGCTTGTCGAGAACGCCGATGTAACCATCGTGGACGAAATTGCTCGTAGTAACGAGAATGCAGACGAGGAGTCAAGTGAGGAGTAGCTCACGCGGCAATATCGTAATGTAATTGCAAGGGGGAGCATGCTTCGTATGAGCGAGTGTGTTCCCCCCGCTCGTATTGAAAGGGACGTGTAGACATGAACAACCCAACAAACATACCGTTGATTCCCTATGTCGTAGAACAGACCCCGAGGGGTGAGCGCAGCTACGACATCTATTCCAGGCTCCTTAACGATCGAATCGTGTTTTTGGGAGAGCCCATCACGCGCGAGAGCGCAAACCTCGTTATAGCGCAGCTCTTGCACTTGGAGAGCCAAGATCCCGACAAGGATATATCTCTCTACATCGATTCGCCTGGCGGAGAAGTGTATGCCGGACTGGGAATTCTCGATACCATGAACTTCATAAAGCCGGAGGTTTCTACCATCTGCGTGGGCATGGCAGCATCCATGGCAGCCGTTCTTTTGGCATGCGGAGCCAAGGGAAAGCGTCTTGCCCTACCAAATTCGATGGTTCTTATCCATCAGCCGAGCTCTGGTGTACAGGGGCAGCAGACCGACATCCAAATCGTTGCAGACGAGACCAAGTACATCCGTGAGCATCTAAACCAGATTCTTTCCGATGCGACCGGTCAGCCTATCGAGAAGATCCAGGTGGATACGGAACGCGACAATTACCTGCGTGCGAATGCGGCTCTTGAGTATGGACTGGTCGATCGCGTCATTCGTTCTCGTGCGGACCAAGGCGCGGAGGAGTAGTAGATGTCCATCAATGACGAGATGCGCTGCTCGTTTTGCGGAAAGACACGAAATCAGGTAAACAAGCTCGTGCAGGGAGCGGGTGGAACGTACATCTGTGATGAGTGCGTACGTGCGTGTTCCGAGATTATATCGGATGACGCAAACGGCGAACCCGCAGCATCCCACATGGCGGACCTGCCCATCGAAATGTTGCCGACTCCACACGAGATCTACGACGAGCTTTCCCAGTACGTCATGGGCCAAGAGAAGGCAAAGCGTACCATGAGCGTGGCGGTCTACAATCATTACAGAAGGATTTTGTCGGGCGATGACGTAGTCACCGACGACGAGAGGGTCGAGCTCGCCAAGAGCAATATTTTGTTGCTTGGTCCTACAGGTACGGGAAAAACGCTGTTGGCCCAGACGCTCGCGAGGTTTCTTGAGGTGCCGTTTGCCATTGCCGATGCGACGACGTTGACTGAGGCTGGATATGTTGGCGAGGATGCCGAAAATATCCTCCTCAAGCTCATCAACGCCGCCGATGGCGATGTCGAACGTGCTGAGGTGGGCATCGTATACGTTGACGAAATCGACAAGATAGCTCGCAAGGCAGAGAACCTGTCTATTACGCGTGACGTAAGTGGCGAGGGCGTTCAGCAGGCGCTGCTCAAGATTCTGGAAGGCACGGATGCAAGCGTTCCACCGCAGGGCGGGCGAAAGCATCCACAACAGGAGCTCATCCACATAAACACAAACAACATCCTGTTTATCTGTGCGGGCGCTTTTGTGGGACTCGACAAGATTGTGGCCGATCGCATCGGAAGACGCGGCATTGGTTTCTCGGGAGAACTTGGCAAAAACATCGAAGATGCCCAAGACGAGCTGATGGCTGCCGTCATGCCGCAGGATTTGCAGAAGTTCGGCATGATACCCGAGTTCGTTGGCCGCATCCCGGTTATAACCAACACACAAGAATTGACCGAGGATGACCTCGTGGAGATTCTGACGCAGCCTCGAAATGCCATTATTAAGCAGTACAAGAGGATGTTCCAGATTGAGGGTGTGGAGCTGGAGTTTGAGGACGACGCTCTTCGTGAGATAGCGCGCCAGGCAATAGAGCGAGAGACGGGCGCGCGAGGTTTGCGGTCCATCTGCGAGGGCATACTGCAAGATGTCATGTTTGATTTGCCGAGTGACCTAAACATAACGAAGGTAATCGTGACGAAAGATGCCGCTCGTGGTGTATCGGCGCCTCGTGTCATGCGTGGATCCACGCTGCGCAGAGCTTAGCTCTGTCGCTTGAGCGAAGTGAACCTAGACGATGCATTATCGTCTAGGTTACACTACGAAATGATGTAGTCTTGGGTTACTGTTGAGTGCGGCTGGTTGGGGGCATCATTGTGCTAACGGTAGAAGAAGCGCGTCGCAACGAAGATGCGGCGCGAGCATATGTAGCAGAAAAGACTGCGGCACGCGCTGAGGCTCAAGCGGCTTTACGTGAGGCTCGAGCGCAACTCGAGGAGGCGGACAAGACGCGTCATTTGACGCGCGAAACCCTCGACAACCTGCTTTCCAAGCTTCGTGTTACGCGTGAGGATATCATGCCGAGCGAAGCTGCCGACAAGCGCGCACAACTCGCGTTGCAGACTGCGCAGGAAGAGCTGCGCGAAGCACGGCTGTCCCGTGAGCGTATTGAGGCCCAAATAGAGGAGCTCGAGAAAGAGCGTGACAATGCCGAGCGAGCGCTTGACGAGGCGCAAAGCCAAGTGGAAGATGCTGGCGTAAGGGAAACGTCTTCGCGGAATGATCTGGACAAAAAGGTCCAACGGGCAACGGAGGCACAAAAAGCGCTCGATGCTGCCCATGGCAAACTTGAAGATGCCCAAAAGGCTGTAGAGGATGGCAAGGAACGGCTCGAAGAAGCGCTAGCGGCTGAGGATGCACTTCCCGACAACGAAGACCCGCTTGCGCAACGCGTGCGGCAGTGTGCACAAAGGTTAGACAAGCGCGTGGAACAGGCCCGGGTGGCCGCGCATCAACTTGCAGAAGAACGAGAGCGTCTTGCGGAGGCCGAGAAGGATGCCGCCGAGGCAAAGAAGGCTTACGACACCGCACAAGAAAACCTGCGCATAGCCATCGCTGCGTCTGATCGTGCAGAGGCACGGGTAGACAAGGCACGCGACAATAACATGGGAACCGATGAGGACAATGCAGCAGAGCGAAAGGCTATTTCGGAATACACGTCGGCGGGCGAGGTTCGCAAAGCGGCGATGACCGTGAATGCGCAGGCCCTCACGACGTTGGCCGATGCCGACGTAGAAGCCATTCGCGTGCGCATTGCGTGTGATGCCGCGGCTGTTGCAGTGGATGATGCGAACGCGGACCGTGCGCGTGCGGAACGCGAGCTGCGAGAGGCCCGTGAGGCCGCTGCCGCCGCATCCGAATCCCGCCGCGAATCAAATGAAGAGGTGGTTCGTTGTCGTGCCGAGCTCGAGGCCCTCGAGCAGGAACTCAAAGACGTGGAACGTCTGGTAGAAGAAGCGGTTGAGGAGAACGAATCTGCCCAGAAGGGACTCAAGGAAGTACAGGACGCGACCGTCAAAAGCGGGCAGGCGAGTCTGGATGCATCCAGTGAGCTCGATAAGCGCCGTCATGCCCTGAGCGAAGCTGTATCTGCCATTGAAGAGGCGCGGAAAGAGCTCGATGGATATAAGGTTCAGGAAGACGAGGCGGCCATTGCCGTTGACCTTGCCTATACTCAAGCGGCGGAGACGTCGAGAACCCTCAAGTCAGCTCGTACGTTCATCGAGGAAGCAGAAGAGCGAATCGAAGCCGGTCGCAAAGAGCTGCAGGCGTCAGAAGAGCGTGCGGTAGCGCTGGCAGCTGCGTTCAGGCGTGCAGACGAGGAGCTCAGCAGGGCGCAGCGCGATCTGGACGTTGCCAATGCCGATTTAACCGAAGCGGAAGTGTCGGTCATTATGGCCGAAATAGACGAGCGCGCTCGCTAGGACGAAACTCACAGTTGATGCTCCGGGCATGGCGACTCAGACATATCATGCGGGATTCAATTTTGGTGGGTATCCCCTTCGCTTGGTGTCATGCGAAGGGGATACCCACCTTAATCGGTGTCTGAAGTTATTCGACCTTGGGGTGCCTGTTAAGCACCATCCTGAGCTCTGTCTTCTCTCCACCGAAGTCAAGCGTCTGGGCTTCGCCGTCGAAGCGGAAACCGAAGCGTGCATAGAAGCGGATGGTCGATCGTTTCCCTTGAGGACCTAGATGACGAACTTTTCGCAGACTGGCATATTCTGGGAGACGGCATTCATAAATCCCTCCGCCAATACCTTGACTGTAGTAGTCGCTCAGCAGATTGAGACCCACACGAAACGCAAGCTCAGCTGAAGACTTGCCCGTCTGAGCTGAGACGTAGTTTGGCTTGGCTCGAAGAGCCTCACGAAAGGAAAACCCAGCTCAAGAAGCGTGCTGTGTGCTGAGATTGACTTTTGTGTGGCGTATGGACCCTCACGAAAGTCATTCTCAGCGAATCGCGTCACACAAAAGTAAAAGCCAGCTCAGAATGGGCTCGTTTGGGCTGGGATGGCATTTGGTGTGGGTTTCTCTGTCACAGGAAAAGCGATTCCAGCTCACGATGCCACATCAAACGCCATTCCAGCTCGAAGGGCCCGTCTGCGATGATTTTTCCTTCCGTGCGGCTCAGAGGCCTCAGCATCATCGGTGGCTCTTTAGGTGGTCTTCTCGCCATGTATGCAGTACGTCATAAGACTAGGAAGTGGTATTTCGTCTGGGGCCTTCCATGCTTCATCGTTCTGCATGCCGTAGCACTGCTGTACGCGCACATGGTTGGTGTCGTTTAGCCAGATTACGCAATCGTCTTGGATTCGACGAGAACCCGAAAAACTATCTATTGCTACTATTCATAGCACATCCGGGCAAATCATCTGATGTATCTGCTATCCTAGTGAAGTTCAGCTACACCCGAAAGCACCGACTCGAACTGTTGCTGGCGCAAGCGAAGGATTTCGAAAAGATGAAACTCACAGCGCTGAATTGCCCCTCTTGCGGAGCAAGGTTACAGGTCGATCCCGAACGCATCCAAGTGTTTTGCTCGTATTGCGGCGCACAGATACATATTGACGACGAAGTTCGGCGTTTCGAACACAAGATTGAGTACAGTAACGCAGAAGAAGCGGGTTACCAATTCGAGAAAGGAAGGCAAAGAGCGATGGCGGAGGCCGCGCGGCAATCTGCGTCCGTCTCGCCAAGGCCTTCCACCCCTCAAGGGCAACCGGCCCCGGCGAAGAGGAAGACGTGGCTGTGGGTTCTGGGCTGGATCTTCATTTTCCCTGTTCCCTTCACAATCCTCATGTTGAGGAAGAAAGACTTGAATCCCGCCATTCGGTATGGCGTGATCGCAATTGCGTGGATCGTATATTTCATTTGGAGCGGAGTATCATCCAAGAACTAACAGTGTGGCAACGCGACTGTGCAAGCCTCACTCCGCCTCAAACTCGATTCTCTCGTTGACCCTCACGATCTTCACCCTGTATAGGGGCAATATGAGGTAGTACGCCGTACTTGTGCTATGCTAAGCGAATTGTTGTCACTAGAGAGGGCGGACGAACGTGGAAGAGATGCCTAAGACGTACGACCCGCAGGCGAGCGAGCCCGAGCTCGTCGAGCGGTGGATGGAGGCTGGATGCTACCAGCGCAGCGAGGGTAAGGAAGACTGCACGGTCGTGATTCCTCCGCCAAATGTAACGGGTGTGCTGCACATGGGCCACGCCATGGACGATACTATTCAGGATACATATATTCGCTTCAGCCGCATGCGCGGTAAGTCAACGCGATGGATTCTTGGAACCGACCATGCAGGCATAGCGACCCAGACGAAGGTCGACAAGAAGCTCAAGAGTGAAGGAATCTCGCGTCTTGAGATTGGACGAGAGAAGTTCCTCGAGGCGTGCCAGGATTGGCGTCGTGAATACGGTGGCATCATAGTCGAGCAGATCAAGCGCATGGGCTGCTCTATAGACTTCGATGACGAGAAGTTCACGATGAGTGACGATTATGCCAAAGCAGTGCGCAAGGTCTTTTGCGACTGGTATCATGACGGACTTGTTTATCGCGGAAAGCGTATCGTAAACTGGTGCCCCAGTTGTACGACCGCGATTTCGGATGACGAGGCGGAATACCAGAACGAGAAAGGTCATCTCTGGCATCTGCGCTATCCGCTTACCGAGCCGGTTGATGGAGTCGAATACATAGAGGTTGCTACCACGCGTCCCGAGACCATGTTGGGTGACACGGGCATTGCCGTCTCTCCGGAGGACCCGGAAAAGGCAAAGTTCGTTGGCAAGACCGTAATGCTGCCTATCGTCGATCGCGAGATTCCCATTTTTAGCGATTGGCACGTTGATGCGGGCTTTGGAACGGGCTTCGTAAAGGTGACTCCTGCTCACGATCCTAATGACTATGCCATGGGACAGGCCCATGATCTGGAGCAGATCAACATATTTGACGAGCACGCTATCGTTGTGGATGGCTATGGTGAGTTTACGGGAATGAACCGCGACGAATGCCGCGTAGCCGTCGTCAAATGGTTTGAAGAGCATGACCTATTGGGCGATATCGACGAGCACGAGCATTCCGTCATGCACTGCTATCGCTGTGACTCGACCCTCGAGCCGTGGCTGAGCGAGCAATGGTTCGTCGCAGTCGACAAGCTCAAGGAGCGTGCGACTGAGGTCGTTACGTCTGGTGAGGTGCAGTTCCACCCTGAGCGCTGGACACAGACGTATCTCACATGGATGGACAACCTCAAGGACTGGTGCATAAGCCGTCAGCTTTGGTGGGGACACCGTATACCAGTGTTTACCTGTGACGAGTGCGGCTGGGAAGATGCCCTCATGGAGGACGTGGACGTATGTCCGCATTGCGGGGCCAAAGTCCACCAGGACGAGGACGTCCTCGACACGTGGTTCTCGTCCCAGCTGTGGACCTTTGCTACGCAGGGCTGGCCCGATCATCCCGAACAGATGGAAGGACACCACCCGACCAAGGTGTTGGTCACTGCACGCGATATCATCGCTCTTTGGGTAGCTCGCATGATCATGAGCTCGCTGTACTTCTGTGATGAGGTGCCATTCCACGACGTTTATATCTATGCCACGATCCTTGCCAAGGATGGCAGCCGCATGAGCAAGTCCAAGGGCAACGGAGTCGATCCGATGGACCTTATGGCCAAGTATGGTGCGGACGCCATGAGGTATGGACTGCTCACGCTTGTTACTGGCAATCAGGACGTCAAGTTCGACGCAAACATCGACAAGAAGACCCACGAGCTCATTGACTCACCGCGTACTGAGCAAGCCCGTTCCTTCGTGACGAAGATCTGGAACGCGAGTAGGTTCGTACAGATGAACTTGGAGGGATATGAGCCAGGAGCGCCCGTAGCAGAAACTCCTGAGGACCAATGGATGCTCTCGCGACTTGCACGTGTTTGTGCTACGGCGACCGAGCAGCTCGATGCATACGCTTTTGGTGACTATGCGCGCGGCATACAGTCGTTTTTCTGGAACGAGGTGTGCGATTGGTACATCGAGCTGTGCAAGGGTCGCTTGCTTGGAGGCAGCGATGAGGAACGCCTACAGGTGCAGCGTAACCTCGTGTACGTGCTTGACGTAAGCATGAGATTGCTCCATCCCGTCATGCCGTTCGTTACAGAGCGAGTGTGGGATGCGTTGCCAGCCAGTGGGCTCGATTCGCATGATGCGAAGTTCCTCATGGTCGCTGCATGGCCCGATCCCTCTGAGCTTGCACAATTCGTAAACGACGAGGCCGAGCGCGAGTTCGAGCTTGCGCGACGCGTTATCTCTGCCGTGCGCTCCACGCGTGCTCGCTATCGCCTCTCTCCCAAAGTCGAGCTCTCGGTGAGCGTGAGCGGAGAAGGGGAGGATGTTGCCGCATTGCAACGACAGATTGACTTCGTGAGGAACGTGGGGCGCGTAAGCGATCTTTCGGTCAGCACTGCTGCACAAAAGCCAGAGGCATCCATCTCCGTCGTTGACGGCGACTTGCAGATCTTTGTGGTGGTGGGAGGCCTCGTTGACCTCGCTGCAGAGGCAAAGCGCCTAAAGAACGAGATGCTCAAGGCCGAAAAGCAACTTGCTGGCGTCGTCCGCACGCTTGCAAATCCCGGTTTTGTTGCGAAGGCATCTGCGGAGGTCATCGCAAAGAAACGGGAGCAGAAGGCGGATCTGGATCGATCGATCGAGCGAATAAAGGAGCAACTGGCAGACTTCTTGCAGGGATAGAGTTACGACAATAGCAATTGAGTACAGTTTTTGTATGGAGTAAAGATGCGAATAAAGCAAATGAAAGTACTTGTATTGTCAGTTGCGTTGTCCATGGGGATAGTTCCTTCAGCAGCGTTGGCCGTGCCCAATGAAGCAAATGATTCAACGGGCAACGAAATCGCTATAGAACAGACGAACGCGGACGCGGAATCATTATCGAACGAAAAACAAAATGACATGTCGTTGAGCCAGCAATCTGTAGGTACCGAAGAGCAGCCGGAAATGATTGCTCAAGATGAGGCGGGTCCTATTCAGGACGAGATAGACCCTATAGACATAAGCAAGGCTACGGTAGATGCTATTTCCGATCAGCCCTTTACGGGGAAACCCATTGAGCCTAAGGTCGCAGTCAAACTCGGAGACGTGGAGCTTATCGCCGACACCGATTATGCGATTGATTGTACAAACAATATCGAAGAAGGCGTTGGCACGGTAACTATAACCGGCAACGGCAACTATACGGGGTCGCTCAATGCGAGCTTCAAGATTGTTAAGCCTACCGTCCAGTATAAGGTACATGTGCAGAGCTATGGCGATCAGGAATGGCGTTCCAATGGCAAGAGCGCTGGAACGAGCAACGAGTCCAAGAGGCTCGAGGGCATATGGATGAAGCTGGACGATGCATTTCCCGTCTCGGGCGGCATCCGCTACCAAACGCATGTACAGTCGTATGGCTGGGAGAACGACTGGAAGACTGACGGAGGCATGTCTGGTACTTCGGGTGAGTCTAAGCGACTGGAGGCAATTCGCATCGAACTAACCGGTGACGTCAAGGACTATTACGATGTGTATTACCGCGTACACGCCCAACGTCTTGGTTGGATGGGCTGGGCAAAGAACGGTGCCGAGGCTGGTACTGCTGGCATGTCTTGGCGGCTTGAGGCAATACAAGTGGTTTTGGTTCCCAAGGATAATCAGCAGCCAGGAGACGTCGAAGGAATTCAATCTGCCATAGATACGCCCTATTTCCAAAGGACCGATGTCGCCTATCATACCCATGTGCAAACCTATGGCTGGGAACAAGAGTGGCGTAAGAATGGCGAATCGTCGGGTACGAGTGGCGAGGCAAAGCGACTTGAAGGTCTGGAGATTAGGCTCGAGAACGGCAATCTGGAAGGATCCATCGAGTACAGATCTCACGTACAGACTTATGGTTGGGAAGAAGATTGGCGGAGGGACGGCGATACTTCGGGCACCGAGGGCGAATCCAAGCGGTTGGAAGCCATGCAGATTCAGCTGACTGGCCAAGTGGCCGACTATTACGATGTTTGGTATCGCGTGCACTCGCAAACGCTTGGATGGCTTGGATGGGCAACGAATGGCGAGGAAGCGGGAACTGCCGGAGCTTCAAAACGACTGGAGGCCCTCGAAGTGGTATTGCTTCCGAAGGGATCCGATGCACCGGGCTCCACATTCAATCATTACGTAGAGGGCATGCGTCAGGTGACCATCGAAAAATACCTTGCCACTGCCTACGAGATTGCCGCAGATGATTCCCATGGTTATAGCCAGGAGAATCGTTGGGGACCTGACTATGACTGTTCTTCCTATGTAATAACGTGCTTGAGGTCTGCAGGACTTGAGACTGGCTTAGCAGAGCGTACGGCCAACATGAGACAAGAGCTTACAAAGTACGGCTGGAATGCAACTGCGTTCACCTCGATGGACACGCTTGAACGTGGGGATATACTGCTTACCCCCGTGAATCACACGGAGTTTTACATTGGCGACGGCAAGAACATCCGCGCTGGTACCGGTAACGGAATTACTGGGGATCAATCAAACGAAATTGGCATTAGAGAGTTTCATATGAACGGCACGCATGGATGGATGTATGTTCTAAGGCTTAGTTAATACAAAGCCGAAGTGTTTGTCATTTGAGTTTAGAGGGTGGTTCGGCAGTTGCTCCGAATCACCCTCTCATTATAAGAGTAATGTCACGACATTGAGCTCAACAGTTTCAGCCAGTTCTTTGTAAGCTGGTCTTCAAGTGCCTGACTTCGTATGCCTTCGAGCGATGCGCGTGCGGTCTCGAGCGAGTCAATAACATCGTCGATGGTCGTCTGGGGATTGTGCTGGGGCGGCAGATCGGTTTCGAGAAGAAGCCTATCGACGGGGATGAGCTTTAGCTGCTCACGTGCGCGCTTCGTCTGTGTTTGTCGCTCGTTGATGGAGAAGTAGCATCCCGCGCGAATTGCGAGCCACAGGTCATCCGTCGATCCGCTAAACCAATGAAAGATGCAAATGTTGTTATGAAGACAGCCTGTCTGGTCGAGGACTCGCATGACGGAGCTCGCCGAGCGTATGGAATGTATGCTCATGATTTTATTGCCGGATTCCGAACAGCGGCGAGCGACGTGTTCGAAGACTTGCATTTGCAAATCGTGATGTGGCCGCCGTGGGGAGAAGTCGAGTCCCACCTCGCCAATCCAGCGAGTACGGTCAAAGCAATCGTCGAAGTCATGTAGATGCGCATCTGCTACCCACCATGGATGTATTCCGAGCCCGGCGTGTACGTTCTTGAGGTCTTTGCACGTGGTGGCTATGCGTTTGAAGCCCTCTGGCAGCACGGAGCAGGCAAAAAGAGACATGCAGCGCGACTCTGCGTCCCTTGCGAACGACTCTGGATCATCGAAGAAGTCCAAATGGATGTGGGCGTCATGCGATGGGTCATGCATGTTTGTTTTCTCCCAATCCGCAAAGGTCACGGATGACCTTACTTGCCAACATTTGTCCCATAATGGGAGGATAATAGGACATGGTTCCAAGCGTCTCGCCCTTAGACGGTCGACCACCGTCATGCTCACCGCGTGGTGTCTGCGTGGGCTTTGACGGCTCGTCCGAATAGAGGACCTGCAAATTCTTTATGCCACGCTTGCGGCACTCCTTGCGCATGATACGAGCAAGAGAGTCAACGTTCGTGCGTTCGATGCGAGAGAACCTGAGCCGTGTCGGGTCAAGTTTGTTTGCCCCTCCCATGGATGACACCAAGGGGATTTGCGCCTCTTGACACCAGAGGGCTATCGCGAGCTTTTGAGAAATCGTATCGATTGCATCAACAACATAATCAGGCTTCGGGAAGGCGGAGAGCTGCTCAGCAATGCGGTCTTTTTCCAGAAACATGGAGGTGGCCCAAATCTCAGCAGCTGGGTTGATGTCTCGCACCATTTTGCGCATGACGTCAGCTTTGGGCTGTCCCAACGTGCTGTGGAATGCGAGGGCTTGCCGATTGATGTTGCTGGGCGTTACCACGTCGCGATCGACGAGTACCAGCTTACCGACGCCACCACGAGCGAGCGCCTCTGCGCAACTTGATCCAACACCTCCGAGTCCAAGCACATACACGCAGGAGCCAAACAGCGTCTCTAGTCGTTCGTCGCCCAACACAAGCCTGAGTCGGTCTAGCGCGGTCTCCTCTGTGGACATTGGGCCTCCTTAGGGTTGCTTTGCATGGGGGGATTGTACTACGAGTCCATAGGTTTCGTTTGCGGTGTGGATTATAAGGAAGCGAGCTTAAGGTAGCATTAGGTTTTGGATGCTGATAAAATATAACGTTTGTGTGCCTATCAGGAGGAGGAGATAATGCGAACGAATCGCATCGTGGCGGCTGCGCTATCGTTTATGCTTGCTGTATCAATTTGTCCTGTACTCGCCCGTGCTGACGCAGGTGAGTCGGCGGCGCTCGAAGGAGCGCAATTGTCTGGGACAGGTGTAGATTCTCTGACTCAGGGAAATCCTACCTCCGTTGAAGAGAGCGGGGCAGCTCAAGAGACCGACGCGCAAGCGAACGTCGATGCGAATCGGGATTCAAATCTGGGAGACGCCACTGCTCAGGAAGATGTAGCAATGACTCCGTATGCGGAAACAGGAAGTTCGGATGATCCGAACGGGATTTCGACTCCGAGCGATACGGAGACAGGCTTGGACATTGCAAAGGCAACAGTTGGAGCTATACCAGACTTACCATACACCGGAAAAGCGGTAGAGCCGACGCTTGAGGTCGAGCTTGAAGGTAAGCGCCTCGTGGCGGGAACTGATTATAACGTTACCTATGCCAACAACGTTGACGCGGGCATTGCGACCGCGACTGTGGAGGCAATTGCGCCCAATACAGGCAGCGTGTCCGTAAGCTATAAAATCGTGTCTCCGACCTTGCGATATAAGGTGCACGTACAGACGTACGGAGATCAGGACTGGTCCAGCGATGGCAAGGCTGCGGGTACGAGTGGCGAATCCAAGCGCTTGGAGGGTATCTGGATGGAACTTGGTGAGGGGTTTCCCCTTGCTGGTGGCATCCACTATCGCACGCACGTCCAGACATATGGTTGGGAAAACGACTGGAAGGATAGCGGACAAAGGTCAGGTACCGTCGGTGAGTCCAAACGTCTTGAGGCCATTCAAGTCGAGCTGACTGGAGATATCGCCCAAACATATGACGTGTATTACCGCGTCCATGCTCAGCATGCGGGCTGGCTTGGATGGGCAAAGAATGGCGAGAATGCCGGAACGGCAGGGATGTCTTGGAGGCTCGAGGCGATTCAGGCCGTACTAGTACCAAAGGATGCCGAAGCTCCCCAGAATATCGACAATATCGAATCCGTTTATTCCGGCGCATTTATCGAGCGTCCAAGCGTCACGTACCATACCCATGTGCAAACATACGGCTGGGAAGAGGAGTGGCGTGCGGATGGCGCGGAGTCTGGCACGTCTGGCGAGTCCAAGCGTCTTGAGGGACTCGAGATTAAGCTTGCTGGCGGCACTCTGCAGAGTGGCATTGAGTATCGCACCCACGTTCAAACCTATGGTTGGGAGGAAGACTGGAGAGCCGACGGTGCCATGTCCGGAACTCAGGGCGAGTCCAAACGTTTGGAGGCCATGCAGATTCGACTGACTGGCGATGCTGAGAATTATCTTGACGTTTGGTATCGCGTGCACGCACAGACGGCAGGCTGGCTTGGTTGGGCAAAGAATGGCGAAGAAGCGGGTACGGCAAGCCTTTCCAAGCGTCTGGAGGCGCTCCAAATCGTCGTACTGCCCAAGGGGTCACCGGCTCCTGGTCCTACCGACAACCGATATATTACTAGTATGCGTGATTTGTACATCAAAAATTATCTGGCAGCTGCTGTTGCGATAGCCGATGACAATTCGCATGGCTACAGTCAAGAAAACCGGTGGGGCCCTGACTATGACTGTTCGTCTCTGGTGGTGACGAGCCTTAAGGCGGCGGGGGTGCCGGTTGGAGAGGCAACGTATACGGGCAACTTGTGGGATAATTTGCTCGCAAACGGATGGTCTTCTTTTGGGTTTATCTCGATGGCTCAGCTTCAGCCTAGTGACATACTCCTGACTCCCAACAACCATACGGAGTTCTACATGGGAGATGGAAAGAATGTGCGTGCCTTGCCGGGTCCTCAGGCGACGGGCGACCAAACCGGACTAGAGATAGCGGTTGTGGACTTCAATACAAATGGATGGCGTGGCTGGACCTATGTCCTCAGGCTCAACTAGGAAACGGTCTGATGTGAACGATTGAAGAGGGACTGCTCACGGCATAACGTTGGGCAGTCCTTTTTGGTTGTTCTCGATTGCTTATGGCGAGTGATGCATACTGCATGGAGCAGCCGAGGTTTCTAGTGCGTGTTATGTGGCACAAAAATTTTCACAAAACCGAGCTAAAGATGTACCATTGCCCACGTCGTAAGGAGAGGACATGCATACAGAATTTCTAATGGGCAACGAGGCAATAGCGCTCGGGGCCCTCGCTGCGGGCGTTCAAGTGGTTGCTGGCTACCCTGGAACGCCATCAACGGAAGTGCTCGAAATGGTAGCGAAGCACAAGACCGATGACGTCTATGTTGAATGGTCCATCAACGAGAAGGCCGCCATGGAGGTGGCCGCCGGCGCTGCGTACGCGGGTGCCCGTACGATGGTAACGTGCAAACAGGTCGGTCTCAACGTGGCATCAGACCCGCTCATGAGTTTGGAGTACATTGGGGTCAAAGGCGGGATGGTCATTGTGGTCGCCGACGATCCAGGACCCATATCATCTCAAACCGAGCAAGATACACGGACGTTTGCCCAGTTCAGCAAAGTTCCGGTATTTGACCCCTCGTCGCCTTCCGAGGCCTACGACATGGTGCGCGATGCGTTCGAACTTTCGGAGCGCGAGGGAACGCCCGTGTTTCTGCGCCCGACCACACGCGTAGATCATGGATATGAGTCGATGCAAATCGTCGAAGAAGACGAATGGCTCCGCCACAAGCCGGAGGGTTTCATACGGGATTCGTCTCGCTGGGTCATCTTTCCGCGACTTTCCGTTGCAAACCATGCCAAGATCGAACGGCGCAACGAGCGCCTCTCGGAAGAGCTGAGCGGTTCACGTTACAACTTCATCCTTCACGAGGTGGGAAAGACCGATGGTGCCCGGCATGTGGGCATAGCCACGCAAGGAATCAGCTTTACCTACGTGCACGACAGCCTCGATGTGCGCTCCCATCCTCGCGTGCTGCGCATCGGCACGCCGTTCCCCTTTCCCGAGCGATGCGCCGTTGAGTTCCTACAGGGGCTCGACGAGGTTCTGTGTGTGGAAGAGCTTGATCCCGTCATCGAACGAGCGCTGATTGCGGTCTGTGGACGACACGGTCTAAATGTGCGCATTCGCGGCAAGCTGACTGGGGACATCGCCCCCTCGGGAGAGAATTCTCCCGATTCGGTACGTGCTGCGATTACGCGGTTTATAGGGGCTCGCGAATCTGATGCTCACACAGAGTCGCAGGAAGAGCCATCAGTTCAACTTCCGTTGCGCCCTCCCGTGCTCTGCGCGGGTTGTCCTCACCGTGCGAGTTTCTATGCCGTCAAACGTGCTATGAAGGGCGAGAAGACCATCTACTGTGGCGACATCGGGTGCTACACACTTGGAAATGCCAAGCCACTTGACATGGTAGATACCTGCCTATGTATGGGGGCGGGCATTACGATTGCCCAGGGTGTGTTCCATGTGGAGCCCGATACGACATGCTTTGCATTTGTGGGCGACTCGACATTCTTTGCAAGTGGCATCACGGGTGTGGTAAACGCCTACTACAACCAAGTCAACCTCACGCTCGTCGTGCTCGACAACTCGACGACGGCCATGACGGGACATCAGCCACACCCGGGAACAGGCCGAACCATGATGGGCGAGGTAGTGCAGGCGGTGAACATAGAAGCAGTTCTACGTGGCATTGGCCTCACTACGGTGGAGACGGTCAACCCACTAGAACACGAGCTTGCGGTACAAACCGTTCGACGCGTGGCTGCAGAGCCGGGCGTCAAGGCAATCATCTTCAAGAGTCCCTGCATCGTCCTCGCACGGCCCAAAGCGAAAAGCCTCGTGGACGAGAACAAATGTGTAGGATGCACACGTTGCGTCAGGGAATTGGGTTGTCCGGCGCTCGTGCCTACGGATGGAAAGGTACGCATAGATCAGTCCCTCTGTACCGGATGTACGCTGTGTGAGCAAGTTTGTCCCTTTGGGGCCATTTCGGGAGGTGAGCGCTTGTGAGCGCAAACGAGAACACAAACGTCATCCTCTGTGGCGTTGGTGGGCAGGGAACCATCCTGGCCTCAAAGCTGATTGCCGCTGCCGCAATGTCGAACGGTATTCCCGTAAAGACGGCCGAGACCATTGGCATGGCGCAACGAGGTGGAAGTGTCTTTTCCCACGTACGCCTGGGACAGCCTGAGGTGTCTCCGCTCATGGGTCGTGCGACGGCAGATCTTATCATTGCATTCGAGCCTGCAGAGGCCGTTAGGCAACTGGCTTACCTGAGGCCGGGAGGCTGTGTGGTGACCAGTACGCGACCCGTGGTACCGGTAAGCGCAATGACGGGAGGGCCTACCTACGATTTAGAAGGCATTTTGGGACTCCTGCGGACGCGCGTCGACAACCTTGTGGAAGTGGATGCGGCTGGGTCCGAGGAGGACCTTGGATCTGCCAAGTGCCTGAACGTCGTGCTTCTGGGCGCGGCTGCGCGTGTCGGCAAACTGGGTCTTTCGATTGAGGATTTACGCGAAGCTATCCACCAGCGCCTGCCTCAGAAGCTCTGGGAGCTAAACGAGCGGGCGCTTGGGTATGCGTAGCGATTCCCCGCAGAGGCTGTGGCTACGGGAATTCGAGTCGAACAGATAAAGAAAGGATTTCACATGCAGATTAGCGACAAGCAGCTTGAGCAAGTCAATACACAGATTCAACGTCTGATTGAGTCTGACAACTTCTATGGCAGAAGACTTAAGGAGGCAGGCATCAGCGGGGTCTCTTCCGTGGAAGATTTCCTTTCGCTGCCCTTTTCCGAGAAGCAGGACTTGCGCGACGCATATCCATTGGGACTTTCGGCGGTTTCCGAGAGCGAAATCGTGCGTATTCACTCGTCGTCGGGCACGACGGGCACGCCCGTGATCATTCCCTATACCCAAAAGGACGTTGAGGATTGGGCAATACAGTTCGCACGTTGCTACGAGTACGCGGGTGTGACTCCCGAGGATCGCGTGCAGATAACGCCCGGATATGGCCTGTGGACGGCTGGCATCGGTTTCCAAGCTGGCTGCGAGCGTTTGGGAGCGATGGCCATACCCATGGGTCCGGGTAATACCGAAAAGCAGCTGCAGTTTATGATAGACATGAAGTCAACCGTCCTCACGGCGACTGCAAGCTATGCGTTGCTACTTGCAGAGGAGATTGAGCGACGCGGAATCAAGGACCAGATTCATCTGAGGAAGCTCATTACTGGTTCCGAGCGCTCGGGCGATAAGATTCGCCAGCGAATCATCGATTCCTTGGGCGTTGAGTACTACGACATCTACGGTCTTACCGAGGTGTACGGGCCAGGCATCGGTATTAACTGTGCGAATGGGCATGGCATGCACGTGTGGAGCGACTTCGTTTACCTCGAAATAATCGATCCTGTAACGGGCGAGGTGTTGCCCGATGGCGAGCCGGGAGAAATCGTGCTCACGACGTTGGTGAAAGAGGGTGCACCGCTCATACGTTTCCGCACCCACGACCTCTCGCGAATCATTCCCGACGCCTGCCCATGTGGGCACGACGAGCATCCTCGTATAGACACTATTACGGGACGTTCGGACGACATGATGAAGATTCATGGTGTCAACGTGTTCCCCGCGCAGGTAGAAGAGATTCTCGCCACGTTCCCAGAGCTTTCGAGCGAGTATCAGATTCGTCTCTCGCACCTGGATGGGCGCGACACGATGCGTATTTATATAGAGACAAACGGTTCGGTGGATTGGGAGGACCTGCGTATGCGTGTTGCCCGCAGATTCAAGCATCGCATTGGCTTCACACCCCTCGTAAAGATCGTGGAACTAGGCGTGCTTCCTCGGAGCGAAAAGAAGACAAAGCGCGTATTTGACGAGCGCTACGACTAGCACATTTCTCCGTAGTTTATAACGGAGCACTGGCGCAGGGTTTGTCCACCGCGCACAGTTCCGCAGCAAGTGGGGCTCGGGGTATGTCTCCGCGCACAGTTCCGCAGCAAGTGGGGCTCGGGGTATGTCTCCGCGCGCAGTTCCGCAGCAGAGCGGGGGCGGGGGTTATGTGCCTGCGCGAGTTCTGCAGGCGAAGCCGAGGACTGTCTGAGCTCAGGCACGTAACCTTCGCCCCTGCTCAGGCGAGGACTGTCTGAGCACGTGGGACATACCCCGGACCCCTGCCGGGAGTGCGACAGTCGGGCGCTGCAACCTGCCCTTTCGTGATGAGCGTAAATCAAAAAAACGCTCGATTATAGTATGATGTTCTTCGATGCCCTCGAAGGACGGAGTGCGATGCCTGTTATAAAGCGATTGGCCCAAGACAGTCTGACGGGATTGCTCAATCGCGAATCCTTTGTCAAAAGAGCCCAAAAGGTCATTGCACGCGCTGTGCCAGACGGACTATCGATCGTGTATTTGCGACTTGTGAACTTTGGGGCCTATGGCGTGCGGTATGGAACGAAGGCGGGCGACGACGTACTGAAACTGGTTGCGTCTCATCTGCGCGTTTGGCTGTCTTCCGATATGGTGGGCAGGCTCGAGACCGACGGATTCACGGCGCTTGCTCCCTCGGATGACGTCGAGAACATTCTGTATACCATCAACAAAGAGCTGCCAACTTCGGGCGAAGTCGATGGACTCATGCTCAAGGCTGGCTATTGCGTCTTGCGTCCTGACATGACGCTCGACGATGCTTTGGTGCGCGCTCAGTATGCGTACGAGGATATCCAGCTACGAAGTCCGGCATACTCGCGTCTGTTCGATAGCGGGCTCGAAACCGTATTTAATCGTCGGGCCTACGTGCGAGAGCATTTGGATGACGCCATCGAACGTGGGGAGATTCGTGCGTATGCGCAGTCTATCGTGCGCGTACTGACTGGCATGATTTGCGAGGTCGAAATCCTCGCTCGATGGGTGTCTGAGGAATATGGCTTCCTACGTCCAGATGAGTTTATCCCTGAGCTCGAGCGGCATCGACTCATCTATCGTCTTGATGCCGAGGTTGTCCGCTTGGCATGCAAACAGTGGGCGGAAGCTTCGAAGCTTGGTATTAACGTACCATTTGGGATAAACCTCAGTCGGCTTGACTTCGAGCTGTGCGACATGTATCAAATCGTTCGAAATGCGATGGAAGAATACGATGTGCCAATCGGCCAAGTCCACATCGAGATTACCGAAAGCGCACTTGCCCAGAGCTCAGAGCTTCTGATGAGGGGCATCAAGCGGTTTAGGGATGCGGGATTCGAGCTGTATCTTGACGACTTTGGAAGTGGATACTCGAGCCTTCAGGTCTTGGAGGGGACAAGTTTCGATGTTGTCAAGCTCGACATGTCCTTGCTCCGCGAGGTCGAGGACAACGAACGTGCTCGTGTAATCGTTGCGGATGCGATAAGCATGGTAAAGCGACTCAACTTGCAGACACTGTGCGAGGGGGTAGAAACCGAGGAGCAGTTCTTGTTTCTTAAGGCGGTGGGATGCGAGAAGGCCCAGGGGTACTTCTTTGCCAAGCCCATGGACCATGAGGGCATCATGGAACACCTTGAGGAAACCGTCGACTTGCATGAGACTGCCGAAGACATGAGGTATTACGATTCGATTGGAAAGGTCAACCTCATGGATGGCACACGTGCAAGTGTGCAAGGCGTCGAGGCGGCGCATTTCCAAGGTAGCCAGCCGTTTGCCCTTCTTGAGATTTGCGGACAAAGGCTATCGTTTCTATCCGCGAATACGGCCTTCAACCGATTCGTGGCGGAATCGGGCTCGACTTCGCTCGATGATTTTGTTGCGCGGATGGGTTCGGATCTTTCTGATATTCGAAACAAGCTGATGTATGCCTCTTCCAAGGCATTGACAACGGGCATTCCCCAGCAAGTCGACTTCGTGCTCAACGGAAACTTCTGTTCCGTGGGCATTCGGCATGTCGAGAGTTCGGAAGAGCGCAACGCCTTCCTCATAGAAATCATGAGCGTGACGCGCTACTCACAGTTCAATGACTTCAAGTTGCTCGAGAATTCCTTGCGTTTCCTTTATACGATCTTTAAGCGAATTGACCTGCTTGATGTCACCGAAAACACTTGGCGCAACATATACCTTAATGTTCCACGCTACAAGTCGTTGCGCGCTGGCGCTACGCCCCAAGACGAAATTGATGCGTTTTGCGAGAAGTTCATACACCCTGACGACCGCAGTCGATTTATTGAGTTTTATGATCTCGATACCGTTGACGAACGATTGAGGCATGTGCCCACGGTTCATCTTGCCGACACGTTCTTTGCCCTGTCGGACAACGAGCGGTACGAGGACCAACTGTTTATGCTCATTCCCGTGAGCATGGACGGACATAAGCAATTCTTGTCCTGCATGCGAGATTTGGACATCGAAGGCATAGCCAGACAGGCGGCTGGGTCTGCAGGGCGCATAGACGATGCCGTTTTGCTTTCTGGACTATTGGAGATGACCGAGAAATGCATCTTCTGGAAAGACAGCCAAGGACGCTTCTTGGGCGCGAGTCGCAGATTCCTGGATTATAGTGGCTTTGAGGCAGTCGACGAGATTCTGGGAAAGACCGACGAAGACCTTGGATGGACTCACAATCCTACCTTCGCAGAGGATGACGCGCGAGTAAACAGAGGGGAGCAAGTCATCGATTCGAGGGGACACATAATACGAAAGGGCGAGATCAGGAACGTACTGGTAACAAAGATGCCGCTCTGGAGTGAAGGTAAGGTCATGGGCATGGTTGGATACATCGAAGACGATGGACCGTACGAGCCAGAATCTGAGTTCGCAAAGATCGCCCGACGCATAAAAAATACCGGATACGATCGTATCCTCGTTTTGGGGACTGTGGAAGACATGTCGGGCCCGAGAATTCGCAAGCCCCTTGCCGCATCAGGCATCATGGTGATTGTGCCCCCATCCATAGACCGCGAGCATGTGGAGGCGGTACTCGCGTCTCCAAGCGTGGAAGGCGTAGCATGGCTCGTAACACTCGTGGAGCAAGCTATGGAACACGGCGCGCAGGCAATTGTCAATACCCATGCGGGCCTTGGAGCGATTGAGAAAGACCTTCCTTTACCGCTCATCTCATAAGTCGGCGGAGGTGTCGCCTACCTGTGATAGTTTTTGTATAGGCAATCACAGGAGGTGGATACATGCCAAACAAACAATACGACGTCGTGATCGTGGGGGCAGGTGTATCGGGTTGTGCCATTGCACGAGAGCTTGCCCGATACGACGCACGCGTCTGCGTGGTTGAACGTGCCGATGACGTGTGCTGCGGCACCTCGAAGGCGAACTCGGCCATAATTCATGCGGGGTTTGATGCCCAGCCCGGATCGTTGATGGCACGCCTTAACGTAGAAGGCAATCGCCTGATGTACGAATGGGCTTCAGAGCTTGAGTTTGCCGCTTTTCCCGTGGGGTCGTTGGTGGTATGCGTAAGCGAAGAGACGCGCAGCGGACTTGACGAGTTGATGGCACGTGGGTTGGCGAACGGTGTGCCAGACCTGCGCATTATTGAGCGTGACGAATTGGTGGGCTTGGAGCCGCATATTGCAGATGAGGCCGTGGCTGCGCTGTGGGCGCCTACGGGCGGCATCGTAGACCCGTTTGGCCTTACGGTTGCTTTGGCCGAGAATGCGGCTGCAAATGGCGTGGAATTCTTGTTCAATGCGTCGGTGAGTGCAATCAACCGAAACGGTGACGCGTGGCAAGTCATTGCGGGAGACAGCACAATCGAGACGCGTGCAGTCATCAATGCTGCTGGCGTCTATGCGGACGAGATACACAATATGGTGGCCGCCTCCAATGACCAGTTGCGAATCATTCCGAGGAAGGGCGAATACTACCTGCTCGACACGACGGCGGGACAGTATGTAAGACACACCGTGTTCATGTTGCCTACGGCGATGGGGAAGGGCGTTCTCGTGAGCCCCACGGTTCACGGCAACCTGATTGTTGGACCAACGGCAACGGATGTCGACGACAAGGAATCAACCGATACGACGTTCGAGGGCTTGGCGGAAGTCGCACAAAAGAGTTCGCTCACGGTCAAAAACGTACCCTTGCGCGAAGTCATTACGAGCTTTGCCGGGCTGAGGGCGCATCAGGACGCCCATGACTTCGTGATTGGCGAAGTGTCGGAGGCGCTTTGCTTCTTTGATTGTGCGGCAATCGAGAGTCCAGGGCTTACCAGTGCGCCCGCAATTGGCGTGATGATGGCGGGACTCGTGCGCGATCGTCTGGGCCTTCCAGAGAAGCTAGAGGGTGAGTTTGTGCCGACTCGCAAGGGGTATGTCAATCTTATGGCCATAACCTTTGACGAGTGGGCGGAGCTCTGCAAGAAGAATCCTGCGTACGGCAACATCGTTTGCAGGTGTTGTAGGGTGAGCGAGGCGCAGATTGTAGAAGTGATGCATCGCGTGCCGGCCGCGACTTCGCTTGACGCCATAAAGAGACGCACCGGAGTAACGATGGGACGCTGCCAGGGCGGCTTTTGTTCTCCAAAGATTATGGCGCTGATGGAACGAGAGCTTGGAGTTGATCCTTACGACATAACCAAATGCGGTCCGGGCTCGCACGTTCTTGTTCGTGAATCGAATCGCGAGGGGAGGTAAAGGGCATGGAGACTCGTGACATCGTGATAATCGGTGGCGGTCCGGCGGGACTCGCTGCGGCCATTGCGGCTTATGATGCCGGGTGTTCCGACGTGGTCGTGCTTGAACGTGACACACTGCTGGGCGGCATTCTTAACCAGTGCATACACAATGGATTCGGTCTACACACCTTTAAAGAGGAGCTCACTGGTCCCGAATACGCGGCGCGCTATGTCGCGTGTGCTGAGGAACTGGGCGTTGAGTGTCGTTTGGGATCGATGGTCGTTGATGTTTCGTCAGACCGATGCGTGACGGTCGTGAACCCCGAGCGTGGACTGTATTCGATTCAGGCGAAGGCTGTGGTGCTCGCGATGGGGTGTCGAGAGCGTCCCCGAGGCGCACTCAATATTCCCGGTTTTAGGCCCGCAGGGATTTTTAGCGCCGGTACTGCCCAGCGACTCGTAAACATAGAGGGCCAGATGCCTGGTCGCAAGGTGGTCATACTGGGCTCCGGTGACATTGGCCTTATAATGGCACGTCGTATGACACTTGAGGGGGCCCAAGTCGCTTGCGTCGCCGAGATCATGCCGTACTCAGGAGGGCTAAAGCGAAACATCGTCCAATGCCTGGATGACTTTGGCATCCCCTTGCTGCTTTCGCACACCGTATCTCGCATCGAGGGAAAGAAGCGCGTAGAAGCCGTATGGGTGAGCGAGGTCGACGATCAGCTCAGGCCGATTCCGGGAACCGAGGTGCGCTATCCTTGCGATACGCTGTTACTTTCCGTTGGACTTCTGCCCGAAAACGAGCTGTCACGTGAGGCGGGGGTCGAGTTGAGCCCCATTACCCGTGGGCCTGTCGTGGACGATAGCCTACAAACGAATGTCGAAGGAATATTTGCATGCGGTAATGTCCTGCACGTACATGATTTGGTTGATTACGTGAGTCAGGAAGCAGCTGTTGCAGGAGAGTCTGCGGCGAGATTCGTATTGGACCAAGTCCAGGAAAGTGACTCAACTCAAATCTGCCTCTGTGCCGAGGGGGGAGTGCGCTATACGGTGCCGACTCGCGTGTGCCCGAGCCGCATGCCCGATAAGCTAACGATACGGTTCAGGGTTGCCAACGTCTACCGCGACACGTTCGTGAGCATGTATGTGGGAGAAGATCGCGTCCTACATAGAAGGAAACGTGTCATGGCTCCGGGAGAGATGGAGGAGGTCGTGCTCAAGAAGTCGGATGTACTCGCACGGCCCGACACCTCAAGCATTACCATCACATTGGAGGGGGAGTGAATCATGTCTAAAGAGACGCATGAGCTTACTTGCATCAACTGTCCCTTGGGATGTCTTCTGACGGTTGTGGTAGACGACGGCGAGGTGGTGTCAGTTACGGGAAACACGTGCAGGCGTGGCGACTCGTACGGCCGCAAGGAGGTCACTAACCCAACGCGCATCGTTACAACGAGCGTACCGGTTGTTGGAAGTGCCACTCAAAAGATGGTATCGGTCAAGACGGCCCACGACGTGCCGAAGGAATTGATATTTGACGTGATGCGAGCTTTACGTGACGTACGCGTCACGGCACCTGTAAGTATTGGAGATGTGGTGGTTGCCGACGTATGCGGTACGGGCGTCGACATCATCGCAACGAGATGCGCATAGGCGGGAAAGACTGGTCATAGCAAACGAGAAGGGGGATATGGTGAAGAACAACAGAGCTCTACGTCCGGTTTTAACGGCATTTGCATGCGGACTTTCGCTTGCGTTGATGATGGGTTGCTCGTCATCGGGGGCCAGCAAAGAAGACGTTGGCGGTAATGCTGTCTCGGAGAGCCCAACAACCGAGTCGGTTACGGGAGATGCCTCCTCCAAGGACCAGGAAAAGAATGAGGCAACCGTTGCGGACGCGAATGCCACGACAGATTCGAACGAAATGAGTAGAGGTGAGGCGAAGGACGTAGCGGATACTGTTCAATCCCAGATATCGGAAGAGGACGCCATTGCGCAGGGCAATCAAGTGCTCGAGGGCACGGTGCACGTGACTAATGCCGAAGAAATAATCAAGATGCAGGGAGTCGACGTCGACCCTGCAGCCGTGAGCAATGGCGGAACATATGCAGTTCTCGTTTTTGACTCCGAGAAAGACATCACGGGAATGCTTGCCGACGGGTCGGGAGAAGTTACAAGAAAATCAAAGATGTTTGGTATAGGCGAACACACCGATTACGAGAGCTTCGTCATCGAGTATGGCGATCTTGATTTGTGGAAGAGTCTTGATGGCAAACAAGTAAAAATTGCGGCCAAGGCGGAAGACATCTGGTTCCCCACCGATGCCAGACTTCCTTTGAACGAGCCATCCTCAAAGACGGTTCAGGTGGTCTCATAGGGCAAGATGAATTGATAGGGGAGTTGCAAACAAGACAAGCGCCGGGATTGACGTCCCGGCGCTTTTTTGGGCGATTAACGAGACACTAGGTAGTTTACCTCGACCTCGTCCATGGGATACCAGACCTGAGAAGCGGCCTTCAGGTCATGGGAAATGGTGAGGGTGTCAGACTCCTCAAAGAAGCGGGTGCCAAATACGTAGCAACCATCGTTGACGAAAATCTCCAGTACGGAGGTGTCGACGAGGATGCGTACCTTCCGCACGTCGCTGATGGGGGCTTGCCGCAACTTGCGGTCACCGCTCTTTGTCATATCGGTGAACTCGAGCTTGGCAATACCGTCTTCCTCGAAGCGAAGTTCGAGGAAGTCGCCAAACTTAATCGTTCCTTTGCCCTCGATGCCATCAAGCACGACGTCTGCGCACTTTTTGGGCAAGGTGACCGAGCCGTCAAACGTCTGTGCGTCGCCACGCAGCGCATCAATTTCGGCGGGAGGTGCCTGCAGAATGCGTCCGCACTTCTCGCAGTACGTGAGTACGCGAGGAACGGTGAGGACGCCTCGCCAGGTTTCGGTGGGGTTGTCGTAGGCGCGTACGTCGTCCTCATCGTGCGGCAAACTCATCCAACCCACAAGCATGGTCCGCCCATCCTCGGCCACGAGGGTCTGGCAGGCATAGAAGTCAAAACCATAGTCCCAGTCCACGAAGGTGCTTTCGTCAATGGCAGCACGAGGCGCCTTGGCATCCATGCGCTCGGTGTCAAGATGAAGGAGGTCGACGATAGTGCCATCGACGGGGAAGTATCCAGCGGCGTGGACGTTCTGACAAGTCGGGCGGGTCGACCCCTGGGATTCGATCGCCTTGCACATGCCCTGAGGACATGTGGAGAGGAATTCTTTGCCGCCAAGTACGATGCGGTCGGGGCACTCCCACATGTAGCCAAAGGGCTTCTCCTCGAGGTTCGTGACGGAGCCAGACATCTCCCATGCGTATCCGTCATCGGAGTCGTACATCATGATGGCGCCGCGCGAGTCGGCAAGCGTGCGCGCGCCAAGCAGCATGTGGAGCTTGCCGTCCTGTTTCCATACCTTGGGATCGCGCACGTGGCAGCTGCAGTAGGCGGGGTAGCCGGAGTTGTCGAGAACGATCTCCTTGCCTTCCATGTTTATGCCGTTGTAGGAGCGCATAAGTGTCTGGTTGGCCAGGCGACCCGATGTAGTGCCGTCGCCGTCGCCCTCACGAATGTTGCCCGTGTAATAGAACCAAGCCTCGTCTGCATCCTCGTTGATGTAGGCACCGCCCGAATAGGATCCGTCGGCATCGGCGGGAGATCCGGGGAAGATGTGACAACCTAGGAACACGTAGTGAACGAGGTCGCGCGTTGCAAAATGTCCCCAGCCATGGGGAGAGTCAAAGTCACCGGGATAGGTGGGCGCGTTCTGGCAGAAGAAGTGATAGGTGCCCTTGAACTGGCACAGTCCATTGGGGTCCGAAATCGATCCGCTATAAGGGGCAATGTGCAGTTTGGGACGCCAGGAATCGTTGCTCATGTTCATCCTTTCTGTACGCTCATACGTATGACCATCATACGTGAGAACGATTCCATCCCGAATGACGAATGTGCGAACGGCTCAGCGCGCTAGACCGGGAACGGCATTTGCTCGGTATCGCCAAAGAGCGGTGCATTGTTATCCTCGTGTGCATAGCGCGAAAGACCATCGACCACCAACCTGTTGCTTTTGGGGATGATTCGCGCGCTGTAGGAACGAACAACGCCCTCCATGGGATCTCCGTCTATCTCCATGTTTACCGGCACGCTGGCTTCTACGACCACTTCCTTGCCCGTAAAGCTTTCGATGAACGGACGACCTATGCGCTTGCCATTGGGGTCTACCAAGCCGCTGAAGATTGGCCTCAAAAGCTGCGCTCTATCGCCCACCTCAAAGACGATGACGTCCAAAAGTCCGTCCGCCATTGAGCAATTGGGGATGATTTCTATGTCTCCCTGCATCATGGCATTGTTGGCCACAAGGCACGAGAGTCCCGTCCGTTCGTACGTGACGCCATCTACCGTGATGGTGAAGTGTTGTACGGATGGCTTGGGATGAGCGATGGCCGCCGCGAAGTAAGCGGCTTGGCCCATGGCACGTTTTGCGGGTACGGCTGCCCGCATGATCTGTGCGTCAAAGCCGAGTCCCGCCATAATGGAGAAGCCTTGTGTGTGCGAAACGCCCCACTCGTCCTTCCAGGAAAGCTCGCCAAGGTCAGTGTGGGCAGAGTGTCCGATGCGGCATGCGCGAGCGAGCGTGCTTGGCTCGGCGGCATTGCCAAGGTTCAAGAAGAACAGATTTGCAGTGCCGGATGGAAAGATGCAGGTCAGAACGTCACGATTGCGCAACAAATAGAGAAGGGTTGCAACAGTTCCGTCGCCTCCCGAAATCACCGTTAAGTCGAAGTCTTCTGCGTCCCTTAGCAGGGCCGCGCCTTTGTCGGGCGCATCTTTGGTGAGGAGACGCATTACGCACTCGTCTCCTTCTCGCACGATGGAACGCTGAAACTCATAGATGGAGTCGGAGCCAAAGCCCGACGCCAAATTGTGAATGATGAGGATGCGCATAAAACCTCCCTCCCAGTGTGGAGCACATGATACTCGTTTCTTGGGTACCATGGTAGATGTTAATCAGAGCCGAATGAAACGAGATCATATGTACATCTGCGAAGCGGAAGAGCTCTTGTCCTTTTGCGAGCGAGCACACACCAGTAAGGTCATTGCCGTGGATACCGAGTTTTTGCGCGAGCGCACCTATCACCCCAAGCTCTGTCTGGTGCAGGTAGCAACGCTCAATGAGGCCGCTGCCATAGACCCTTTGGCCATAGACGATCTTTCTCCCCTCATCAGCCTCCTAGAGGATCAATCAATAACCAAGGTGTTTCACGCCTGCGACCAGGACCTTGAGGTACTTTACGATGGATTGGGTTGCGTGCCGCGTCCGGTGTTTGACACACAGCTGGCAGCAGCGTTTTTGGGCCATCGAATGCAGATGGGGCTTGGAGCACTCGTGCAGTCATATGAGGGCATTCACCTCGACAAGGCCGATAGTCTTACCGATTGGTCTAAGCGCCCGCTCGATGACGAGCAGCTTCGCTATGCCGAAGAAGACGTTCTGTATCTTCCGTCCATCTACAACAAGATGATGGACGATCTTATATCTCGCGATAGGCTCTCATGGCTCGAGCCTGAGCTGGCGGGCGTTTGTGAGCATTCGAGATTTGTGCGCGATCCTCGCGAGGCTTACGTGCATCTTAAGCGATCCTCATCGCTTACCAGAAAACAGCTTGCCGTTGCACGCGAAGTATGTGCCTGGCGCGAGAAATGCGCCGAACGACGTAACCTTCCCCGAAAATGGGTTCTCTCGGACGAAGTGATTGTGGAGGTATGCCGTCGCACTCCGCGTACGTCAGAGCGGCTGCTAAGGATACGGGGTACCGATCAGCTCTCGAAGCGCGACGCTGAGGAAGTCGTGCGCGCTGTGCGTGTGGGCGTCGCATGTGATCCGAGCAGGTATCCTCGCGTGAAGCATCGGGCTCGCACGAGCGCCGAAACGGATAGTGTCTTGGACCTCATGTATGCGATGCTTCGGTTGAGTGCCGACAAATGCGGCGTGGCGATTCCGCTTATAGCGACGCGTGACGACTTGCTGGGATTCTTTTTGGGAGACAAGGAGTCGCCGCTATTTCATGGGTGGAGATGGGAAGTCGCGGGAGAGCGTTTGCAGGATTTAATCTCGGGAGATACGGGGCTCACGGTAAAAGAAGGGCATGTTGAAGTCCTTTGATGGGACTAGTGAACCAGTATTGCGCCTTAGGCAAAGGGGAGGTTCCTTTGCCTAAGGCTGGTATACAGAGACTAAGTCAAAAGTATTGCGGCTTAGGCGCTCGGCTGGCGCTTGTTAACACGGCAGTCGCAGGGTAAGGACATTCTTGCCATCTACGTACGCATAGTCGACGCTCTCGCAGATCTTCTTGATGAGTTTGATGCCCATGCCCCCTTTGTCGAGGTCCTCAAAAGCACGCTCAATAGGCTTCGCAGACACGGGGTCGAAGGGAGTTCCGTCGTCAGCGATGCGAACGATAAGCAGGTCTCCCTCCTTGGCAATCTCGACTTCCACTGCTGTGGCACCCGAGTACATCACGACATTTGTGAAGGCTTCGTCACAAGCCAGAGTCGCGTTCATGGAATGCCGCATGTTGTCGATTGCGAGCTCGAGCTGCTCTCCCAGCTCGGCAAACGAAGAGAACTCAGGTTTGAGCGTTGCACTCCAGAGTATGCTAGCCATCGTTATCGCCTCTCGAAAATAGGGACAGTAGAGTAAGATCGTCAAACTGCTCGTGGCCGGTTCCAAAGATGTCTATGGCATCAACGGCAGCCTTTATGGCGTCCTGTGGGTTTTGGGCATCCGCAACCGCCTCGGCAAGTCTGCCCTCGCCAAAGAACTTGTTGTTTATGTCTATCGCTTCCGTCGCGCCATCAGTATAGAAGAGAATACCCTCTCCTGGTGCGAGCGTAATGGTATTGTTTACGATTCCGGCATCCTCAAACAGGCCAATGGCGATTCCGGGATCGGGGTCTTCGTAACCGCGGCCTATAATAAGAGGAGGCATGTGACCCGCGTTAGCATATGTGAGGGTTCTGGAGGAAGGATCAAAAACGCCGGCCAAAACAGTCACAAACATGTTTGCGGGGTTGTTCTTTTCGATGATGTCGTTTACCTCGTTGAGTGCAGTCGCAGGATCTGGAGCAGATTGGAGTTTGTCGCGCAGGAGCGTTTTGCCCATCGCCATAAAGAGCGCTGCGCTCACACCCTTGCCCGAGACGTCGGCCATAACGATGAGTAGCTTGTCATCGTCAAGCGTCGCAATGTCATAGAAGTCGCCTCCCACGGCGCGGGCGGTTCTCATGAAGGCATACGCGTCATATCCTGGACGCTGCAAGTGAGTAACGGGGGGCACTATGCCTTGCTGGATGCGACGAGCAATGTCGAGTTCCGTGGCCGCCTGCACTCGTTCTTCCGTCATCTCCGAGATACGATCAACGTAATTCTCGATGTTTTTGGTCATTTGGTTGAACGAGTTCGAGATCTCTGCGATTTCGTCGTCATGGCCAAGCCTGAGCGGCTCATCATCGTGTATTCCATTCTCGGTATAAAGACGCATGTGTTCCGAGACCTCATGGAGCGGGTTCGATACTCCTCTCTTGAGGTATACAACTTCAAGAACAATAATACCCGATATAACAATGACCATCGGTACGGCAAACGCGAGAGTGTTATGGAATAACGACTTCTCGATTTCCGACTCATTGATGTCTGCGCCAATGAGCACGGGATTCTTTGAGCCCTCGATTTCGTATGAGGCGTACCAACTGGAAACATGCCCATATTCGTTATTGACCGTCTCGCGAGTGGAGATTTCTTTTCCCTTAAGCGCATCCAATTCCTGATTGGATAATTCGTAGTTCGACTTCGAACCTAGCGGCCTGCTATGGAGCACAAATTCGTCATCCTCATCATTTGAGGCTACGACAAACAGATATGTTTGCTCACCTGTTTGCTGGTCTACCACAAAGACATAGATGTATTTGAGTTTGACGAGCTCACATATGGTGCGTAGGGTCTCTCGTATGCTTTGGTACGTTTTGCTGGAGTCTGATGCAATGATCTCGTCATAACTCTCTCCATTGAGGGCCGCCTTAGCTTCCGAGAGGGCGATTTGGGCTTTGCCTTGGCATTCCTTGAACACTTCGTTTGAGTTGTAGTTGATGCTCAGCAATAGCGAAGCAACAGTCCCTACAACAAATGCGAGGATGCTGACAATTGCAAATCGTTTGAAGATGGAGTGCTTCATCGAGAGGATGCCTAGACGATGTTTAGGCGCTTATCGAAACCCGCCATACGAAGAACCTGCATGACTTCGACGGGTACGTTGGCGATGGTGAGGTTTCCCTTCATTTGCTTGTGAGCAGAGACGAGTTGGCGTAGACCCGCAGATGAGATGTACTCAAGCTCCGCAAGATCAATGACGAGTTTCTCGCAACTATCGCCAAGATCCAAAAGTGCAGAAGCGAACTCGGGAGTAGTGCTTGTATCGAGCCAACCCGCAATCGCCAACGTTACGACGGAACCTTCGATGGTTTTGTTGATGGTCATGGGTTCTCCTTTCGATAGTTTGCCATATTATAGCGCGGGGACGTGAATTGAGTACCCGCAAGTGAAGGGCATGCGCAATGCGAATGACAACGGCCGCAAATGAAGTCCCGCGGCTGTGGTAGAGTGGCAATCATTGGAAGCGGATGGAGGTGATCGTTGCATATGGCTGCAGGCAAGAGCACCCTAACGGTGAGCGAGGCCGTGGGTTCTGCGAAGGCGCAGGTGGGATCGATGCCGACGCTCGTTGTTGCGGGGGAGGTTACCGGCTTCCGTGGACCGAATGCCCGATCGGGTCACTGCTATTTTCAAGTCAAGGATGATACGTCCTCTATGGATGTAATCGTATGGCGCAACACGTATGCGCACCTCGGCGCACAGCTCCGCGACGGCATGGCAGTCGTGCTTACCGGTAAGTTTGACGTGTATGTAGGTACAGGCAGGCTCTCGTTCATCGTGCGCTCGTTGGAGTTGGCGGGAGAGGGGCTTCTCCGCCAGCAAGTTGCGGCGCTTGCGCGAAAACTGGAGGCAGAAGGTCTGATGGCGGCCGAGAGAAAGAGGCCCATCCCTCGATTCTGTGTGCGCGTGGCTGTGGTGACCTCGCTTTCGGGGAGCGTCATTGACGACGTGAAGCGTACGCTCAGAAGACGCAATCCCTTGGTCGAACTGGACGTGGTGGGATGTGCCGTTCAGGGACCTGGGGCGACGTCTACCATCATTCGGGCGTTGGAGGTTGCCGCGGCTGCACGGCCGGAGGCGATACTGCTCGTACGCGGCGGCGGTTCGTTCGAAGACCTTATGACGTTCAACGACGAGGCACTTGCTCGGGCAGTGGCAAACTGCCCTGTGCCAGTTGTCACCGGTATTGGACATGAGCCGGACGTGAGCATCTGTGACATGGTGTCGGACCGACGAAGCTCGACGCCGACCGCTGCGGCCGAGTCGGTTGCACCGGCCATCGATGAGGTGGTTACGGTCATAGAAGGCCGAAGGCAACGCATGGGAGCGGCGCTTGAGGCTTTGGTGGGAACCCAAAGCGAGCGGCTCGAAGGCTATGACCTTCGCGCTCGTCAGGCAGTGCTGGGACGTGTGGCAAAGGAACGTTCCGTGCTCGAGGCCATGGCGTCTCGTCGGTGTCTCGAAGACCCCATGGCATTTGTGGAGGATCGAGTTGTTCAGCTCATGCAGAGCGAGCAGAGGTTACACGATGCAATTCCTCGACTATTGGAAAGAGACCAAAGAGAGATCACCATGTCGGCCACACGACTCAAGAACTGCGCGGAGTCGTTTCTGAGGCCATTTGAGGCTACGATGGCCCGTTCTGCCGCATCGCTGGAAGCACTCTCGCCATTGGCCGTGCTTTCAAGAGGCTATGCCATAGCGCAGGATAAGCAGGGGCACGTGATATCTAATGCAAGCGAGCTCAGCAATGGGGACAACGTGCGCGTGAGGCTGGCAAAGGGTTCCTTCTTGGCTTGTGTCACGGAAACCGAGGACTACGATTTGGACAATGGACCACAAAAACAGGAGGGGTGAGGAACCCATGGCAGAAAAGCAAGAGTACAGAAACGTAGAAGAGCTTACCTTCAGAGATGCCTCCACCGAGTTGGAGCAGATCGTACGGTCTCTTGAGGCGGGAGATCTGGAGCTTGAGGTTGCGTTGGAGCGTTATGCGCGTGGTGTCGAGTTGCTTAGCAGTTTGCGCGCGCGTCTTACCGATGCCGAGCAGCGCGTACGCGTTTTGCTTGATGCGTCGCAAGAGGTCGTTGCTCCTGACACGACTTCGGCCCCATCGAGTGCCTTTATCGACGAATAGAAAAGAGGAATGAGCTATGGAAGACTGCATTTTTTGTAAGATTGCCAACCACGTAATCGAGTCGAACTATGTGTATGAGGACGATCTTGTCGCAGCGTTTCGCGACATGAATCCGCAAGCACCGACGCACGTTCTCGTCGTTCCCAAGAAGCACTACGCAAACATCGTGGATGACGTGCCAGCAGAGACCCTTGCGGCTATGGCGCATGCGGTTGACGAGGTTGCCAAAGCCGAGGGAGTGAGGGATTCCGGCTTCCGCGTGATCGCGAACACGGGAGATGACGCCGGCCAGACGGTGCATCACCTGCATTGGCACGTATTGGGAGGTACTTCTCTTGGAGAGGGTCTCGTCTAAGGTTGTGGGACTCGATAACTGTTAATATGGTGCTAACTGCAAGGGCGCAAAATGCGCCGAGGAGAGGAGCAACATCTCATGAACGTTCTGGTCATCAACGCTGGCAGCTCGTCGCTTAAGTTCCAGCTTCTTGACGTCGACACGCGCGAGGTATATGCCAAGGGCAACTGCGAGCGTATTGGAATCGACGGGTCTTTTGTTGGCTACGAGTCCATTGCGGTAGAGGGCAAGCAAAAGATCGAGGCCCCGTTGCCTACCCATAAGGACGCCATGCAGTACGTGATCGAGATCATCAATGCCACGGGCAAGGATTTCATCGGCATTGGCCATCGCGTCGTTCAGGGTGGCTGGTACTTCCCCGAGTCAAAGGTGGTTACTGACGAGACGCTCGGATGGGTACGAGAGGTCGCACCTCTGGCGCCTCTGCACAACTATGCTGAGGCCGACGCCATCCAGGTGTGTCGAGAGCTCTTCCCCGACAAGGGCAACGTCGTCGTTGCCGACACGTCGTTCCACTACAACATCCCCGAGAAGGCTTGGCGCTACGCTTTGCCGCGAGATGTGGTGGACAAGCTCCACATTCGCAAGTACGGCGCACATGGCACGAGCCATCGCTACATCTGGCGCGCGGCAAAGGAGTTCCTGGGTGACGACATGCACAAGCTCGTGAGTTGCCACCTCGGTTCGGGCGCTTCTCTCTCGGCCATTCAGGATGGCAAAGACATGGATACCACCATGGGCCTCACCCCGCTTGACGGCCTGATTATGGGTACGCGGTGCGGCACGATCGACCCCGCCACGGTTTGCTACCTCGTTCGCGAGGGGGGCTATACCATCGATGAGGTCGACACAATGATGAACAAGCAGTCTGGCCTGCTCGCGCTTTCTGGCATCAGCTCTGACTCTCGCGACATCGAGGATGGCGCTGCCAAGGGTGACGCAAACTGCCAGATGGCATTCGATATGTTCTACTATCGTACGAGCCAGCTCATCATGGAGATGGCGCAGGCTATGCACGGGTTCGACACGATGGCCTTTAGCGCTGGAATTGGCGAGAACTCGGATGTCATGCGCCTCGGAGTTGCCAAGGAGCTCGAGTGGATGGGCGTAAAGATTGACGAGGAGGCAAACAAGGTTCGCTCGGACGAGGTTCGCTGCATCTCTGCGCCTGACTCAAAGATCAAGGTGCTTGTGGTTCCCACCAACGAGGAATACATGATCGCGCTTGACGTTGCCGAGCTGCTTGGCTAAGGCACAAACGTTTTTCTTGATAAGGTCACGTAAGACGTCATCCCTCCTATTGGTTGTTTGGTACCAGTAGAAGGGATGACGTCTTACGTGACGGATTGATTTGTTGGGTGTGAGGGTCTAGAGAGGACGCATGAAGAAGGCATACTCGGCCGTGTCGCCGGCGTCCAGCAGATCCATGCCGCGTTTGCTCTCAAAAACGTCATTCTCGTCAGTGCCTGTGGCAGTGCCGCGCCACGGTTCGAGTGCCACGAACGGCGCGTCGTTCGCTGCGCTCCAAACGCCAAAATAGTCAAAGCCGTCAAAGTCAATCTGCATTCCATGGCCCGAGGGTCCCACCATCTTTACCGTGCGACGGGGAACGTCTTCGAATATGAGGGTGTCGACGTCAAAGAGGCGGTGCGACAGCTGCAGTGTGTCGGAATCCTCGACCAGCGAGAACCTTGTTTGGAAGTCTATGAGACCGGTGGTCGTGTTGATGGTGGGGGAGGAATAGGTCCACGGTTCGGCAAACTTAAGGACGTAATCGCCAAAGTCCTCGTTTGCGCAGCCAGGCGCCGGAACGTTGAATGCGGGGTGACCGCCCACCACAAAGGGAAGGGTGACCTCACCGATGTTGGTAACGGTAAAGCGTTGTTCGAGGGCGCCGCCGGAAAGCGCGTAGGTCATTTCGAGTCTAAAGTCATATGGAAAGGCGGCGCGGGTGTCGTCAGACGATTCGAGCTGCATGCGTACGAGTGATTCGGTTGCCTCGGTCACCTCGAACTCATAGTTGCGTGCGAGGCCGTGACGACCAAAACGAATCTCTCCCTGTTCGGAATCGGCGCGATTGTCACGGATGTTACCCACGATGGGGAACAGGACCGGAGCACACCGAGGCCACCATTTGGGGTCACGCTGCCAGAGGTATTCTCCTCCGTCCTTCTTGAGGCTCATGAGTTGTGCGCCCGCCGTGTCTATGCTGGCTTCCATGGCATCGTCATGAATGGTGATTATCTCGCTCATGCATCGTCCTTTCTCTATGGGTGAGCTCTGCATGGAAATCTGTTTACACTTTGGCATATATTTGCTGCGGGTGACGAATTTCATGATGCAATTTCCGCGAGTGGCATTGACGTGCGATTTCTCCATTTCTGTGGTGCCCGTCGGGTAGCCTATGTGGTAGGAGCATATGCGATATAATACAAGTTATATTTCTATGGATTTCCTTCATTGTTTCGCCATAAATCGATAATATACGCCGAATAGGGAAAAGTTCGCGTATCTTTACTAGGATTGTGCTAGTTGAGCGTCCGATGTGAAGCTGTACAAAATGTTGCGCTATGCTAACACAGCTTGAATGCGTGGCCGATGAGCCAATGGTTCCCATAGTTCAGTGGCCAGAGAAGGAGGATTCATGATCGACGACGAGCTTACAAAGTGTGGGATATGTGACCGCACTGGCGCCGTGCTGATTGACGGCAGTCCTGCAAAGCTTGTGGAGAAGGCGCTCTCGAGGCGCGAAGGTAAGCTTACGGACACTGGCGCGTTGCGCGTGAAGACGGGCAAGTACACCGGTCGTTCTCCCGAGGACCGCTTTATTGTGGATACGCCGGATGTGCACGACGTTATTGCGTGGGGCAATGTCAACAAGCCTTTCTCGATTGAGGGGTACGAAAAGATCAAAGAAGCCGTGTGCAGGCATCTATCGCATCACGACTTGTTTGTGGTGCATGGTATGGCCGGTGCCCAGCGCAAGTATTCGCGCAAGTTTGCGGTCATCACCGAGTTGGCCAGCCAGGCATTGTTTGTAACACAGATGCTCGTGCGCCCTTCCAAGAAGGAGCTTGACGAATACGGGGAGCCGGATTTCACTGTGCTGGCTGCTCCGCTGCTCAAACTCGATCCCGAGGAGTATGGGACCCATTCCGAGGCGGTCGTACTCATCAACTTTGCCGACCGAAAGATCGTCATTGCGGGCACGCAGTACTCCGGAGAGATCAAGAAGGGCATATTCTCGGTCATGAACTACCTGATGCCCATAGAGGAGAACGTGCTTCCCATGCACTCTTCGTGCAACATGGATCCCGTTTCGGGCGATACGGCAGTTTTCTTTGGCCTTTCGGGCACGGGTAAAACGACGCTTTCGGCAGACCCGCATCGTGCGCTTATTGGCGACGACGAGCACGGTTGGTCGGATGACGGCGTGTTTAACTTCGAGGGTGGCTGCTATGCGAAGGCCATCCGCATCTCCTATGTCACGGAACCGGAGATCTTCCAGGCTATTCGCTTTGGCTCGGTGGTCGAAAACGTCGTGCTTACGCCGGGCAGCCGAGTGCCAGACTACTTTGACGAGGCATATACCGAAAACACACGTGTCGCGTACCCGGTGGAATACATATCGAACGCGCAGTTGCTTGGCTACGGTGGAGCGCCAAAGGTCGTTATTATGCTCACGGCAGACGCGTTTGGCGTGCTTCCTCCCATCAGTCGTCTGTCGCGTGAGGCAGCCATGTATCACTTTGTGAGTGGCTTTACCAGCAAGGTTGCTGGAACCGAACGCGGCATCACGGAGCCCACGCCTACGTTCTCCACGCTGTTTGGCGAGCCCTTTATGCCGCTTGATCCGATGCGCTATGCGGCGATGTTTGGCGAGCGCATGGAGAAATACGGAACCAAGGTCTACCTCATCAATACTGGTTGGACCGGCGGCGCATACGGAGAGGGGAAGCGCATCAACCTTCCTTACACGCGTGCCATGGTAACCGCCGCACTCAACGGCGATATCGAGAAGTCGGACTATCGACACCATAACATCTTTAACGTTGAGGTTCCCACGCACATTGAGGGCGTTCCCGATATCGTGCTTGACCCGCGTCGGACTTGGAAGGACAAGCTTGCGTACGACACGCAAGCAAAGAAGCTTGCTGCGATGTTTGAGGAGAATGCGGCCACCAAGTATCCAAACATGGATCCCGAGGTCCGCGCAGCTGGTCCGCATTCCAAGTAGCCATGCGTTTGTAGGCGGATTAAACTATTATCTGGACGAATGGTGGCATCTCGGCTAGGGGACGGAGTGGGACTTCGATTCCTGGCCGAGATGCCACCTTGGTATGTCTGTCGCGATGTGGGATTATCGGATAAGGTAGGAATGCAATCATGTTGAAGGGAGAGGACCATGACAAAGATCGTTATCGTAGGCGGAGTTGCCGGTGGTGCTAGCGCAGCATGTCGAGCTCGCAGACTAGACGAAAAGGCAGAAATCGTCTTGTTCGAAAAGGGTTCGTATGTGAGCTTTGCTAACTGCGGCCTGCCGTATTACGTTGGGGGATCCATACACGAGCGCTCGAAGCTCACGGTGCAGACTCCACGTAGCCTGCACAGTCGCTTCAACATTGACGTGCGCATCGAGAGCGAAGTTGTTGGTATCGATACTGCGAAGCACGAGGTCGAAGTCATAGACCACGCAAAGGGGACCTCATACCGCGAGACATACGACAAGCTGCTCCTTTCGCCGGGCGCAGAACCCATAAAGCCACCGCTTCCGGGCGTAGGCCTTCCCGGTGTGTTTACCGTGCGGTCTATTCCCGATGTCGACCGGGTGTGCGAGTCGGCAAATGCAACGCGGGCAAGGCGAGCGGTCGTCGTGGGCGGTGGCTTCATCGGCGTCGAAATGGCCGAGAACCTTGTTGAACGAGGACTTAGCGTTGAGCTGCTCGAAATGGCCGATCATGTCATCAAGTCACTTGACTTCGATATGGCCGTCGACTTGCATCGTGAGCTGCAGGCGAACGGCGTCAATCTTCACCTACGCGAGGGACTCAAGGGCATCGAAAGTGTCAAGGACGTACTGGTGGTAAATACCCACAAGGGCCAACACATAAGTTGTGACATCGTCATCCTCGCCATTGGCGTCCGGCCCGAGTCCGCGCTTGCGGTTTCTGCGGGCATCGAGTGTGGACCGCGTGGGCATATTGTCGTGGACGAGCGGATGCGTACCAGCGCCGAGGATGTATATGCGGTCGGTGATGCCATTCAGGTCACCGATTTTCTTACTGGCGCACAGACGGCCATTCCGCTGGCTGGACCTGCAAACCGCCAGGGACGTCTCGTCGCAGAAAACATGTTGGGCGGGAACCGTACCTATACGGGCACGCAAGGTTCGAGCGTTGTTAAGGTGTTCAACCTCGCGGCTGCTTCCACTGGCATGACAGAGGAATCCGCTCGGGCGCAGGGAATTGACGTCGACAAAACCTATCTTACGCAACCCTCTCACGCAACGTATTACCCGGGCGCAAAGATGATGGGGCTCAAGGTGCTTTGGGAGAAGGGCACGGGCAAGCTTCTGGGAGCCCAGGCGATTGGACAAAAGGGCGTAGACAAACGTGTGGACGTTATAGCCACAGCCATCCGATTTGGGGCGAACGTTCGGGACCTTGCTTCGTTGGAGCTGTGCTACGCGCCTCCCTTCAACAGCGCAAAAGATCCCGTAAACATGGCGGGCTTCGTTGCCGAGAACGTTCTGGAGGGAAAGCTTCGACAGTTCTATCCAGAGGATGTTGCCACGCTTCCCCGCGATGGCTCCGTGACGTTGCTCGATGTGCGGACGCCGGGAGAGTATTCGCGTGGAATGATTGAGGGGTTCAAAAACATTCCCGTGGATGAGCTTCGCGATCGCGTGGAAGAGATTGATCGAGAGAAGCCGGTGTACCTACATTGCAAGAGTGGCCAGAGGAGCTATATCGCGTATCGCATCCTCACGGGACTTGGATACGAATGCTACAACCTTGCGGGAGGATATGACCGTTGGAGCGCCATAACGCAAGGGTAGAAAGTGGTGCTAACGAACCCGGTTCGTTTGTGCCGTAACTGCTAAGTTGGGCTATACTTGCGTGATGCTTTGCCAACGAACGAAGGAGATGCGCATGGCGAACGAGATTCCCGTCTACGATGCGGAGGCCATAGAGACAAAGTGGCAGGAGGAATGGGACAAGAGCGACACGTTTAAGGCGCGCGACGAGTCCGACCGCCCCAAGAAATACGTGCTCGAGATGTTCCCATATCCTTCCGGTGACCTTCATATGGGTCATGCACGCAATTACTCCATCGGCGATGCCATGGCTCGTCAGGCGAGGATGCGCGGATTTGAGGTTCTTCACCCCATGGGCTTTGACGCCTTCGGTCTTCCCGCAGAGAACGCGGCCATAAAGAACAAGACGCAGGCTGGCGCTTGGACGTACCAAAACATGGACACGGCAGTTGCCACCATGAAGCGCATGGGCTTTAGCTATGACTACGACCGCCTTGTTCGCACGTGTGATCCCGACTACTATCGTTGGGGCCAGTGGGCGTTCCTCAAGATGTGGGAGAAGGGTCTGGCGTATCGTGCGACCAGTCCCGTGAACTGGTGTCCGAGCTGCAACACCGTGCTTGCAAACGAGCAAGTCGTGGACGGCAAGTGTTGGCGCTGTGGCGAAGTTCCCGAGAAGCGCGAGCTCAGCCAGTGGTACCTGCGCATAACCGACTACGCACAGGAGTTGCTCGACGACCTCGACAAGCTTACCGGTTGGCCCGAGAACGTAAAGGCCCAACAGCGGAATTGGATTGGCAGGTCTGAGGGTGCCGAGATTGACTTTGCCCTTGCAGCGGAGGATGGCGTGACCCCCACCGACCGTCTTATCACCGTGTTTACGACGCGTGCCGACACGCTCTATGGCGTGTCGTTCTTCCTGCTTCCGCCCGAGAGCCCGTTGGCTGCCGAGCTTGTTGCGGGCACTGAGTACGAAGAGGCATTCAACGAGCTCAAGAAGTCCGTCGAACAGATTTCGTCGGTCGATCGTCAGGGTTCCGACCGCGAGAAGCATGGCGTGTTTACCGGTCGTTATGTAATAAACCCGCTCACGGGTGCGCCTGCCCCGATTTGGGTGGCCGACTACATCCTGCTCGACTACGGTACGGGCGCCGTAATGGGCGTTCCCTCGGGCGACCAGCGCGACTTTGACTTCGCGCGTAAATACGACCTGCCGATTCCTCCGATTATTGCCCAGAAGGACGATCCTCTTTACGAAGAGCTCAAGGACGAGCAAGGTCTTCGCGTTACGAACGTGGACTGGGATCATGCCATGGATGCCGAGGGCTATCTTATCCAGTCTGGCCCCTTTACAGGGATGAAGGGTGGAAAACACTCCGAGGCCGTAGATGCCATCATTGCCCATCTCTCGGAGCGCGGCATTGGCCGCTCCAAAGTGCAGTTCCGACTGCGCGACTGGCTCATCAGCCGTCAACGCTACTGGGGCAATCCCATTCCCATGATTCACTGTGACTGCTGCGGAGACGTGCCCGTGCCTTACGAGGACTTGCCCGTAAGGCTGCCGGATGACCTCGACCTCGGCGCTGGCGAGACGCTTGCGGAGTATGCGCCCTTCTATGAGACGACGTGCCCCAAGTGTGGTAAGCCTGCCAAGCGCATTACTGACACGATGGATACCTTTACCTGTTCGAGCTGGTACTATCTGCGTTACTGCGACCCCCACAACGACCAGGCTCCCTTCTCGAAGGAGCTCGTGGACCGCTGGATGCCAGTAGATAATTACATCGGTGGCATTGAGCATGCTATTCTGCACCTCCTTTACTCTCGCTTCTGGACTAAGGTCATGCGTGATCTTGGGATGCTCGATTTCGACGAGCCGTTTACCAATCTTCTGTGCCAAGGCATGGTAAAGGACAAGAACGGTGACACGATGAGCAAGTCCAAAGGCAACGTGGTTCCACCCAGTTCCGTCATAGGGCCCTATGGTGCCGACACCATGCGGCTTGCCATCCTCTTTATTGCTCCGTCCGAGAAAGACTTTAACTGGGACGAGGAAGTCGTGGCAGGTGCGAACCGATTCATCAAGCGTGCGTGGCGCACGGTATGGTCGCTTGCCGAGACGGCCGATGCTAACGTGTCGCTTGACGTGGCGAAGCTCGATGCGGCAGGCAAGGAGCTCTATCGTCGCATGCATGAGATGGGCATCAAGTGTACGACGGACTTCGATCGCGCTCAGTTCAACACGGCCATCAGCGCTGTCATGGAGCTTGTGAATGATGCGAGCGCTTATCTCAACAAGGTACGTATCGACAAGCGCGACGCTGCGCTCACCTTCGTCGTGGCGCGTGCCATCGTCGCCATGCTCAGTCCCATTTGCCCGCATTGGGCAGAGGAGCTCTATCACGAGGCACTTGGCTTCCAGACGTCTGTGTATGACGAGCCATGGCCGGAGTTCGACGAGGAGTCCGCAAAGGCGAGCACGATTCAAATAGCCGTGCAGGTGCTCGGAAAGGTGCGTGCTCGCATTGATGTGGCAGCCGATGCACCGAAAGACGAGCTCGAGGCTGTGGCGCGTGAGGCGGTCACCAAGTTCATCGAAGGCAAGACGGTGCGCAAGGTAATCGTCGTGCCAGGTCGACTGGTCAATATCGTCGCGAAATAGTTTGTCAAGCAAAAGAGCCTGAGACAGTGGCCGTTCGCGTAGCAGTTCAACGCGAGCGGCCTTTTTTGTCCATGCCTCCGAATCTGCGTGGTGGTTAAGAACGGCCCCGCAACTTCGGAGGTTTTCGTGACGCTATCCCTCCGACTTTGCGTGGTAGTTGAGAAGTGCTACGCATGAACGGACGTATACGTATTGCTATCCCTCCGGTTTTGCGTGGCAGTTGCAAACTGCCCCGCAAATTCGGACGCATGGCCATGCTCGTTTGCGGCACAGCGTTCCCAAAACGATGCGTGCATTTTTGAAACGGCAAATTATTGATTCGTGGTCAGCTGTAATACCAGCAGAAATGACAAGCTATGCGTCGGCCTTATTTTTATACCGCTCAATTGCTGTGTGCCAGTGGGGAAATTGAAATAATCTCGTCGTGTATCATGCGCACATCGATTCTACGGATGGGTCCAAAGCGAAAGGGGTGGACAATGGCCAGAGGCGTACGACGCGATTTGACTGAAAGACTAGAAGAATGCTTTTTGCAGCGAATGTGCGCAGTGACAGCCTCGCAAAGCGATGCGCATCGATTGCGTGAGGCGCTTCGTGCCGGAAGCGTGATGTCACCATTTCCACAACTCTACACCCTGCCCAATTTGTGGTCTACTATCAATCGATATCAGCAGGAGCTCTATATTGTTCGATCGCTTGCTTCTAAACATCCCGATTGGATATTTGCCGATGTTTCCGCCGCGATTGTGCATGGACTATGGGTGTCTTATCCGTTGTTGAATGCCGTCCATATAGTCACTTCTCCGCATGCGCACTCAAGAAGCAGCCGCTATGTAAGCCGACACCAAATCGCGTGTCTTGATACAGAAGTTGTTGATGGTGTTCGCGTAACGTCATTGGAGCGAACGTGTTTCGACTGCCTGCGGCGACTTTCCTTCAGACAGTCTCTACCCATTGCCGATTCTACCCTGCGCGTGTCGGGTAAAGACATAGGGCATTTTATCGAAGCGTTCGACTCATTTCATCGTAGCGCACATAACCATGGGCGTGCGAGTAGCATTATGTCTTTTGCAAATAACCTAAGCGAGAGTGGTGGGGAGTCGCTAGCGCGTGCGGCGATGATCGAACAAGGCTATATGTTACCGACGCTGCAGGTGGAGGTGCCAAATATGGTGGATTATGGCGCTTCATATTACGTAGACTTTTGTTGGTATCTATCGAGCGGCACGATTTACGGCGAAATGGACGGCCGAGAGAAGTATACGAATCCAGAGATGACACATGGTCGAGATTCGGTGGACGTTCTAGCCGACGAGCGGCTCCGGGAGTCGCGGATTAGCATTAATGGTGTCAAGATTCTACGATTTGGATATCGTGATGTTACACGCGTTTCACGTTTCAGATATCTGCTCGATGTGTTTGGCGTGCCGTCTGGCTATGCGGTTCCTGATGTCGCGCGTACAGACAATCCGCTCAACAAGGACTGAGCAGATAGCGAACGATCGTGGGAATACTTACGTTACTGCGTGGCAGTTGAGAAGTACTACGCAGAAGCGGAAGTTTACGAGGTGCTATCACTCCAACTTTGCGTGGTAGTTGAGAAGTGCTACGCATGAACGGACGTATATGGGCTGCTATCGCTTCGGTTTTGCGTAGCGGTTGCAAACTGCACCGCAAACGCGGATGTTTGGCATCGACAAAACAGGTTTTCGAATATAGGCTGACGCATTCTGATTGCATGTAGTAGAGTGACATTGCGAAAAGATACGGCAATTCATAGAGGACGGAAAAAGTCGGAACGATGGGGTTCCCAGATGGAGGAGGAGAACATGAGGATGGCACGAAATCTGATCGTGGCGTTCGTTGCAGTGTTGATTGCGACTCTGGCAGTAGCGGATGTGACATATGCGACCGAAGGGCAAGCAGCTGGTAACGCGGCGGGTCAGACGGTCACTCCAGAGGGAGATGTTGCAGGAGGAATGACACAACAAACCGCCGCCGCTCAAGAAGCAACTCCGATTTTCGATGCGAGCGGCCTTCTGGCAATGGCAAACAACCCAAGCGGAAGCTATGAACTCATGTGCGATGTGGACCTTGCGGGTACGGTCTGGCAACCTATCGAGTTCCATGGCACGCTCGAGGGAAACGGACACGCCATTCTCAATGCCAACATTACAAGCGCAGGGCAGGCGCGTAGGTCCACCTACGATGGCAACATGAAGGAATACACTACCGCTTTTTCCGGCTTCTTTGACACCTTGGAGAACGCTGTCGTACGAAACGTCGTGTTCCTTGGGCTGTCCGTCAACGTGAATACAAGCGAGCCCACCTTCGTAGGTGGAGTCTGTGGCTACATGGATAATTCGGTTATCGAAGGATGCACCGTAGGCGGCGAGGTATCGCTTGCCACGTCGGGTGCGAGCTTCGGAGTGGGCGGTATTGCGGGATTCGGACGCGGGCGCATCCTCAACAACGTGGCTGACGTCACGCTTGTGTGCCGTGATCTTGACGCTACTGCAAAAGACGAGCAGTTCTTGGGTGGTGCGTATGCAGTAGGATATGCTGACCTTGTGGGAAACTCCATCACGCTTCGTGGATATGACTCCGACCATGGCTATGTGCACAATGGTGGCATGATTGGCATGTATATCGTGTATCCCGAAGGCGCAGAGCATGCGGGAACTGTCGCGAACAACCACGTGCAAGGGTTCATCACCTTCTTTGAGGACAACGAGGATCGTCGTGCCTATTGCGAGCCAGAGATAGGCGAGAACATGAGCATGGAGGCCATTACCACGCGGGAAGGAAACACGAGCGACTTTACGCCTGACGAGCGCTTTGAGTACGGTGTGGACTTGGTTCCGCATACCTGCGAGAACCCCCAGTGGACAGAGGAGGTTGTGGCAGGCACATGCACCGACCGCGGGCACACGCAGCGCACCTGTACGCTTTGTGGCTACACGTATCCCTGCAACTGGACTCCCACCGTACATGAGGTGGAAACGTGGACGGCCTCCAATGTGGGAGGAGGCGCGCTTGTGGAAGGCGTTTGCAAGCGATGTGGCGCAACCGTGTACGAGCAGGCCTTGGCCCACGCAACTCAGGAATCCGACGCATCGTCAAGCGAGGCCGCCGGCGATGCGGAAGAGTCGAATGCGGAGCAGACTGAGACCCCTAAGCTGAATCCGTTGTTCGTGATAGTCCCAATTGCCGTGATCGCTGTGGCTGCGGTCGTTGCAATCGTGGTGCTTGCTCGCCGGCGATAGTATGCCTGCAGTAAGCGATTATCGCGTAATTATTAACGTATTATGACTTTAGGTATATCTGATTCCGGATGTGCAAATGGAATACGAGGTTCATGAGTACACGACGTTTCCGAGAATTCCTAGCCTACAAACGATTTGAAGTCGGCAAATTGTGGGCATTTCTTGATAGTGGCCTACATATGGTAGAGTCACATTAAACGTAGTCATGACGAGGAAGTGGGGTGGAACGTATCGCCCCGCTTCTTTTGTGTATGTATACAGAGGGGAGCGAGATGGAGGGAAAGACGCCGGGGGATGTGCGCAATGCGTTGCTTGCAGCGCTAGAGGCATCGGCACCTGACCATGGGATCGACATCGTAGACGTCGAGGTCGTTGGTTCGACGAAGGCGCGGACGGTCCGCGTGCGCATCGATCATGTGGACGAGGAGGCCGATGGCATAACCCTTGAGGAGGTCAGCGCACAAACGGGATGGATCTCTGAGCTCTTGGATGAGCTGGATCCCCTAGAGGGTTCGTATCTACTTGAGGTTTCGTCGCCTGGCTTGGCCCGTCCGCTTCGGAGGATTCGTGATTTCGAGCGGTTTGCAGGCGAGCGAGTGTCGCTCAAGACAAGGGCAACTGAAGGCCGCAGGAAGTACACGGGCTTACTTAAGGGCTACGAGGATGGCAAGGTCTTGGTGTCGTGTGACGAAGGCGACTTCGCATTTGGCATCGATGAAATAGAGTCGTGTGCAATCAAGCCCACATTTGACGAAGGCAGCCGCAAGAACGGCAAGAAAAGCTCGTCTGCGGGCAAGCGTTAGGAGGATAACGATGGCTTCAGAGATGATGGATGCGCTGACGGCATTGTGCCAGGAGCGTCACATCGACCAGCTGTACCTAATCGACAGGCTCGAACAGTCGCTCGCAAAGAGTTATGCGGATGTGCTGCATCTTCCGTATGGCGCAAAGGTGACCATCGACCGAGCCACCGGTAGGGTGTATGTGTACAAGCTCATTCCCAAGGGCGAGCCTGATGAGGAGACGGGCGAGTACGAGGATTTTGATGAGATTGACGTTACGCCTTCCGGCACGAGTCGCATTGCTGCCCAGCAGGCAAAAATCGAAATCAAGGCGATCGTGCGTAACGCTGCTCGCCAGCAAATATACGAGGAGTTCTCGGACCGTGTGGGCGACATCATCACCGGTACCGTCCTCCAGTCGACCCCTGACTTCGAAATCGTAAAGATTCGCGAGGGTGTTGAGGCGGAGCTGCCGCACTTCGACCCTCGTCGGTATCCTGAGGAGCGCAACGAGCGTCCTGCAGGAGAGCGTTACATGCACAACCAGCGCCTAAAGGCACTTATCATCGAAGTACGCGATCCCAACAGCACACAACAGCCTGTTCGTGGCGAGCGCCAGCGTCCCCCCATTGTCATCAGCCGCACTCACCCAGATTTGCTGAAGCGGCTGTTTGAGCTTGAGGTGCCTGAGGTTTATGACCGTGTGGTGGAGGTGCGCTCTGTCGCGCGCGAACCGGGCATTCGCTCAAAGGTGGCGGTTTCGTCCAATGACGACAAGCTCGATCCGGTTGGCGCCTGTGTGGGACCAAAGGGAAGCCGCGTTCGCACTGTTGTGAGCGAGTTGAGGGGCGAACGAGTAGACGTGGTTCTATGGAGCGACGATCCAGCGCGTTGCGTCGCGAACGCGCTCTCTCCCGCCCGCGTTTCTCGCGTGATGGTTGACTCGGAAAACAAGTATGCGACGGTTATCGTGCCTGACGACCAGCTTTCGCTTGCAATTGGCAAGGAAGGCCAGAACGCCCGTCTTGCGGCTCGACTCACCGGCTACCACATCGACATAAAGAACGAGTCTCTTGCTCGGGAGATCCTGCGCGATATCCCGAGCATCGTGAGCCCCGTGGAGGAGGAGCAGGAGGGCGACGGCCGATGCGAGTTCTTGTTCCCTGACGGTCGTCGATGCAGGAACAGTGCCCGCCCCGGCTCCAGATTCTGTGGAGTGCATGAGCGTCTCGATGCGATGGCGGGTACAGAAGCGTCCGACGACCCCGATTCGTTGATTTAACGGCTTGGCGAGCAATACGCCCATACAAGGAAGGTTCCCTATGGCAAAGACACGAGTGCATGACCTCGCCAAGGAATATGGCATGACGAGCAAGGAGATGCTCGGACATCTCCGTGACATGAAGATACCGGCAAAGTCAGCATCATCTACGCTGGAGGCGGCATACGTTTCCATCATAAAGAAGCGGCTTAAGCCCATTATGGAAGCCCGCGCGGCCGAGATCGAAGCCCAGAAGCGTGCTGCGGCAGAGGCAAAGGCCAAAGAAGAAGCCGAGGCGAAGGCTCGGGCAGAGGCCGAGCGTCTTGCTGCCGAGGAGCGTCGCAGAAAAGAGCGCGAAGAGGACGAGCGACGTCGTGCGGCGGCCGAGGAGGCCCGCAGAAAGGCCGAGCAAAAGCGCTTGGAGGCCGAACGCAAGGCAGCCGAGGAGGCTGAGCGTAATCGCGTCCGCGACAATGCCCCCAAGTCGATGCCGGCATATACGAGCTTGTTGGAGCAGATCGCCCAGCAAGACGAAATCATGAAGCGGCAGGAGGAGCAAGAGGCAAAGACCGAGGAGCCGAAGCCTAAGCCGAAGCAAAAACAAAAGCAGAATCGTCCCCAGCGCGCCAGCCAGGAGGCTCCGGCACGTGGAAGGACGCGCCAGCAGGGCACTCGCGTAAGCACGGAGGCTATGGCTGCCGCACAGCCCCAGCCCGAGAGCGAAAAGAACACGGGCAGGCAACGCAACCGCCGCGGACGTGGCGGCAGGGGCGAGACGGAGGATCGCTACAGCCGTATGGCACGCGAGGCCGAAGAGTACAATCGCGAGCGCGTTCTTGCCGACGCGCGTGCGGCAGTGCGCGAAGCCAACAAGGAATCTACCGGTCGCAGGCGTAAGCGCAAGGAGCGTCGTCAGCAGCAGGCGGAGGCGGCTGCCGAGCAGCAGCGCATCGAGCAGGCCATAGCAAACGACCAGGACCTTTCGCAACTCGACACGATTCGTGTGCCGCAAGGTTCCACTGTTGCCGAGCTTGCAGAGCTTCTTGAGGTTGCCCCCACCGAGATCATCAAGCGCATGTTCCTTCTTGGCGAGGCGCTTACCATGACACAGAGCATGAGCGACGAGCAAATCGAGCTGGTGGCAGACGACTTGGGGCGTGACGTCAAAGTTATGACCAAGGAGGAGGAGAACTCCTTTACGTTCTATGATGACGAGTCCGACCTCAAGCCGCGTCCTCCGGTGGTCACGGTCATGGGCCACGTTGACCACGGCAAGACGAGCCTTCTTGACGCCATACGACACACGGGTGTCGCGGAGGGCGAGGCTGGCGGCATTACTCAGGCCATCGGCGCGTCGCAAGTGAGTATTGACGGGCGCATCATAACCTTTATCGACACGCCTGGTCACGAGACGTTTACGGCAATGCGCGCACGTGGTGCAAAGGTGACCGACATCGTCATCCTTATCGTAGCCGCAGACGACGGCGTCATGCCACAGACCATCGAGTCGATCAATCACGCGAAGGCCGCTGAGGTTCCCATAATCGTAGCCGTCAACAAGATCGACAAGCCCGGTGCCGACGCCACGCGCGTGCGTCAAGAGCTTACGGAATACGGGATCATCCCAGAGGACTGGGGCGGCGACAACATGTTCGTCGACATCTCGGCAAAGAAGAAGATCGGCATCGACGAGTTGCTCGAGTCGGTCCTCCTGCAGGCCGACGTGCTTGAGCTCAAGGCGAATCCCGACACATTCGCATCCGGAAACGTACTTGAGGCAAAGCTGGATCGTGGCCGCGGTTCCGTGGCGACGGTTCTCGTGACGCGCGGTACACTCCATGTGGGCGACGCGCTGGTCGCAGGAATGGCATACGGAAAAGTTCGCGCAATGGTCGACCCGAAGGGTAGGACAGTTCGAGAAGCAACACCAAGCTATCCCGTGGAGATACTGGGTCTCTCGAGCGTCCCGATGGCCGGAGACGAATTCCGAGTCTTCCAAGACGACCGTGACGCCCGCAGTCTGGCGGACGAGCGTGCGCTCAAGGCGCGTATTGAGGAACAGAACAAGGTCAAGCACGTCACGCTCGAAAACCTCTTTGCCACCATGGAGGATGCCGAGGTCAAGGAGCTCAACCTCATCATCAAGGCAGACGTCATGGGTTCGATCGAAGCCTTGGAGGATTCGCTCAGCAAGATGGACCAGAGCGAGGTTCGCATCAACGTAATCCATTCTGCGGTAGGCGCCATTTCCGAGACCGACGTCGTCCTCGCGGATGCCTCCAATGCCATTATCATTGGCTTTGGCGTACGTCCCGATGCGAAGGCTCGTACGGCTGCAGAGCGCACGGGCGTCGAGATTCGTACTTACAGCGTCATCTACAAGGCAATGGAAGACATCGATGCAGCGCGCATCGGTATGCTCAAGCCTACCGAGATTGAGGTTGCCTCGGCTACCGCTACGGTCCTCGATACATTCAAGGTGCCCAAGGTGGGAATTGCTGCTGGCGTTCGCGTCGAGGAAGGCGAGATTGCGGCAACCGACAACGTGCGATTGGTGCGCGACGGCATCGTTGTGTACGAAGGCCGTGTCGCATCACTCAGGCACTATAAGGATGATGTCAAGAGTCTTCGTGCCGGCCTCGAAGGTGGCGTCGGCCTTGAGAACTTCCAAGACATCCATCCTGGCGATGTAATCGAGGCGTACCGCATCGAGGAGGTCGCTCGTACCGAGTAGGAGATGCCATGAAACAGAACTCAAATTCTAGAAGACTGGCTGAAGCCGCGCGCGAGAAGCTTAGTTACATTCTGTTGTTCGAAGTGTCTGATCCGGCGCTCGAGCTCGTGACCCTTATGGGTTGTGAGGTCAGCATTGACAAGTCGCAGCTCCGGGCATACGTGAGCTGCGACCCTAGAAGGTACGCGGAGGTAAGCGAGGCTCTTGAGCGAGCAAAGGGTCGTATACGCTCCAAATTGGGGCGCTCGCTTGGATGGCGGGTAACTCCGAACATCACCTTTATCATTGACACGAGCACTGACGAGGCGGAGCGTATTGCCAAAGCTCTGGGAGACGCTCCCGCCACGTTATCCATACAGAAGGACGAGTTTGGCTATCCCATAGTCGGCGATAACGATGAGGAGGCCGAGGGGGATGACGATGGGGGGATGTAACATCGGATTGGAGCCATGCGATCCTGAAGAGCGCGCTCGGCAGCGTGAGTCTTTTGCAGCAATCTGCGACGCAATAGAAGGCGCAACGTCTATTGCCCTGTGCGCTCATACCTCACCTGATGGAGATGCCTTGGGCTCGGTTCTTGGCATGGAGCAAATCATACGCAAGGGTTGGCCCGACAAGGACGTCGTCTCGCTGCTCGCTGACGACGCTCCCGTCCCGCGCATATACGAATACATGTGCGGGGCCGGCAAAATGGTAAGTGCGGGAGATTACAAAGCCGATCCAGATTTGTTTGTCGTGCTCGACTTGTCGGTGGCGGCAAGGCTCAACAAGGCACAGTGCGTGTTGGACCGGGCAATGAAGGTGGTTGTTATCGACCACCACCCAGACGGAAACATACAGGCGGATACTGCATGCATCCGACCGGGCGCCGCTGCCGTTGGCGTCATCGTAGCTGAGTTCGCCCTGTTCGCAGGAATCGAAATAGACGAGCGTATCGCACAGTGTCTTATGTGCGCAATCGTGACGGACACGGGAAGATTCCAGTACCAGAATGCAGACGGGGAGGCGTTCAAGGTCGCATCTCTATTGGTAGACAAGGGCGCCTCGCCTTCCGAGATATCCCTCAGGGTGTATCAAAGCTTTAGGCTTCAGTACCTGCATCTTAAAGCTCTGGTGTTGGGAAGGATTTGCACGTTCGAGAGGGGTCGTATTGCCTATAGCTATGCGACTCAGAACGACTTGGAACGTACCGGCGCGGACTTGGATGAGTGCGACGGACTTATCGATGCGGTACGGAGCGTGGAGGGATCCGAGATTGCCCTCTTTCTAAAGACGGTGCCGGGTGGAAAGGTCAGGGGGAACCTAAGGTCCAAAGGGAAGCACGACGTATCGCAGGTTGCGCGTCTCATGGGCGGCGGGGGACATCGTGCGGCTGCCGGGTTCACGTATGAGGGCGACATTGACGAGGCTTTGTCGGCCGTGCTCCCGCTTCTTCGTGTTGTCGTCAACGAAGAGAGCCTAGAGGAGAAGGGAAATCGGGGGGCGATGTCTTGAAAAGGGGCTCAAGCGGTCTGAACCTCTTGCTTGGCATCGACAAGCCCGCGGGGATGAGTAGCCATGATGTCGTGAATGTCGTACGTCGCTCAATCGGCGAGCGCCGCGTGGGACATGCCGGAACTTTGGATCCGCTCGCGACGGGTGTCATGGTGGTTGGCGTGGGGCAGGGCACGCGACTCATGAGCTTGCTCACGGCCGAAACAAAATCCTATGTGGCAACCATCACGTTTGGGTCGGAGACGACCACTGACGATGCTGAAGGCGAGGTCACGCGAACTGCAACGACGACAGCGCAGCATGAAGACATGGCATACGCACAGTCTGTCTTGGAATCGTTCGTAGGAAAGCAAGAGCAGGTTCCACCTGCGTATTCGGCGATAGCGGTGAACGGAAAGCGCTCGTATGCGAGGGCGCGCGCAGGCGAGGAAGTAAAGCTAGAGGCACGGCCCGTAGAGGTCATGTCGGCTCAGGCGCTTTCTGTTACGAAAGATGAGGCCGTAAGGTGGCAGTGTGCATTTACCGTATCCAAAGGCACCTACATTCGCGCCATTGCGCGTGATATAGGCAGGCGGACGGGTAGCGCCGCATTCCTTGAGCAATTGTGCAGAACCGCGTCGGGAAGCGTCACGCTAAGGCAGTGCGTCTCTCTTGAACGACTCGAGCAAGAGGGTAGGGCGTCGCTTGCCGATGGAATGCTCGATCCGGTAAAGGCACTAGGCGTCGAATGCAGAGAGTTGAGCGCGAGGGAGGCACGTGATGTAGCTTCCGGGCGCCCCATCGATGCAGGAGATATTCGTGCCGGCAAAATGGTTGCACTCGTCAGAGAGCGACGCCTGTGGGGAGTTTGGGAAGAGAGGAACGGACAACTGATCTGTAAGGCCAACTACCCCTTGGGAATCGAGGGGATACGTCCATGAGGCGTAGTGTTGCTCGATGGTGGCCATACGACACAGAGACGTTTCGGTGGGAACCCGCATTCCATGGCAGGCTGGCTCATCGCGTAACGCTCGATGCGGGTATCGACGAACAATTTGACGCCGTTGCGGCAATAGGTGCTTTTGACGGGTTGCATCTTGGACATCAAGAACTTCTTCGTGGGGCTCGTAAGGAGGCCGACCGTCGCGGTGTGCAGTGTGTAGCCGTGACGTTCGATCCCGATCCTTCGGAGTTTTTTGATACGCACAAGACAAAAACCGGGACGAGACTGCTGCGATGTGAGGACCGGGTGGCTGGCCTGCTCGATTTGGGGGCGGATGCGGTCCTTTGTCTTTCGTTCGATGCTGAGTTGGCCCATACGGAACCACATGAGTTCGTCGACCGCTTTCTTTTACAGACGATCCGGCCCATTTCTTTGCATGTTGGAGATAATTTTAGGTTTGGCAACGGTGGCGCGGGGGATGTTGCACTCTTGCATCGAATAGGCAACCAAAGTGGATTCGAGACTCGTTCGCATGCCCTCAAGAGCGTGTCTGGCATGCCGATAAGCGCCACACGTGCAAGAACCCAGATTTTGGAAGGGCACCTGCAAGACGCAAATGAGTTGCTGGGCAGGTGTCATTACGTCCGAGGAGTAGTCGAGCATGGACGGGGAGAGGGAACATCCTTCGGGTTTCCGACAGCAAACGTCCGCTGCGATTGCAGAGACCTTATGCCTCCTCAAGGCGTCTATGCCTGCTACGTGATTATGGACGGACTTGGATGGCCGGCTGCTGTTAACGTGGGCGCCCCTCCAACGTTCGGAGGTCAAGGAGAGGCGTTTTTGGAAGCGAACCTTCTGGGGTATGCGGGTGACCTCTATGGAAGAGAGGTGTGCGTGTCGTTTGTAAGCTTCCTTAGGCCATCTCGTACGTTTGAATCGGTCGAGGAGCTAGAGCGCGTGGTGCTCGGAAACATCGACTGGGTAGCAAAAAACCTCGGCGACCATGCGTTGGAGGTGGGCATGTGATTGGCGATGAGGACAAGGAGCGTGTGCGCCAGGCGACGGACTTCGTTCAGCTTGTCAGCGAAACGGTCGAGCTGCGGCAGCGTGGCACGGACTGGTGGGGATGCTGCCCCTTCCATCACGAGAAGTCCCCCTCGTTTCATGTGAATTCTTCCACGGGACTCTGGAAGTGCTTTGGGTGCGGCGAAGGCGGTGACGTTTTTGGCTACGTCATGCGTCGTGAGGGGCTCGAGTTTCCCGATGCCGTGCGATTCCTTGCCGACAGAGCTGGTATTGAACTTGCCGAGGAACGTGGTGCGCGTCGAGGGCCCAAGCGTAATCGACTGTTGGAGTGCCTGGCTGCTACAGAGGACTTTTACTCAACTATGTTGCTGCGCGGCAAAGGAGAGGGGCCAGACGCGGCGCGGCGATACTTTGCGGGCCGAGGCTTTGGCTCCGACGTCTGCCGGAGATGGGGACTGGGATATGCTCCTGGCCGTGGTACCTTGGCAGCTCACTTGACGAGGCTCGGATTCAGCAGGCAAGAGATGGAGGCCGTCGACGTTGCTCTTATCAATGGCCGGCAACTGCGTGATCGCTTCTATGCCCGTGTTATGTTCCCCATATGCGATGAGCAGGGACGCGTGATCGCGTTTGGTGGTCGTGTGGTCGGCGATGGCAAGCCAAAGTATCTCAACACCAAGGAAACCTCTGTCTTTCACAAGGGGAAGCACCTGTTTGCCTTCAACCGTGCCAAAGAGGCAATTGCCGCATGTGGTGTCGCCGTTGTCTGTGAGGGATACACCGACGTGATAGCTATGCACGAAAAGGGATTCAAGAACGCGGTGGCTGCTTTGGGAACCTCTTTCTCGGCAGATCACGTACGAACGCTCGCACGATTTGCCCAACGGATCGTGTGCATGTTTGACGGTGACGCAGCTGGGCAACGTGCAGCTGAGCGCGCCATCCAGTTCATCGATAAATCCGAAGCGGACCTAAGGTGTGTCGTTCTTCCCGGTGGGCAAGACCCCGCGGAGTTTTTGGATGACCATGACGTCGGGGAGATGCAAGATGCCATCGACAGTGCACAACCGCTCATGTCGTTCGTGCTGGCAAAGAGGCTCGAAGGCGTAGGGCCTACATCTTCGGCAGGGCGTCGCACGGCGGTGCTCAGTGACGTGGCAACGATTCTTGCACCCTTGCGGGAATCTTATGTATTGGAGGGATACGCGCTTGAGGTTGCCGAGCGACTGGGCTTCTCGGTCGATGACGTGAGGCGGGAAATCATGTCGAAGCCTGTCGCAAAGGATGGAATGGCATCAGGGCAAAACACTGCGGACTACTCTTTTCAGGGCGCTGCCGTTCCAGACGAATACGTGCCTGTCGAGGCGTATGGAGCAATGACGGATGTGGCCTCCGTGAACGAGTATGAGTATGGGTTCAGCGGATTGACGACGGACGAGCGCGTGCAAATGGAGGCAGAGAGGGAACTGCTCTCGATGATGGCGGTCGCACCGGACCTCATGCGTGCGCATGACACGCGCATCGGCACCTTCACCTGGGCGGACGCGCGGCATGAGGCAATGGCTTGGGCTATGCTGTCCACGCCCCAAGGAACGCCTCCGGCAGAGGTTGTTCGTGCTGCAGAATCGGTCGTGCCAGAAGCGGCGGCAATACTTGCGTCTGGGCAGATCGCATACGATGCGTCTATGAGGGACGAGCAGAAGATCGCGTTTCTGCTCGATACCGTAGAGCTTTACTCCACAAAGCAACGCATCAGGTCCCTGCGAGCGCAGCTGCGTGAGGGGACCAAGGATCCGGAGCCTTTGTTTGCTGAGGCGACGGCATTGCAAAAGAAAGTAAACGAGCTTGAATTGCATCTTTCTGTGAATAAGACCAAGTGAAATCGGGTAGAATTGATTGGTCTATGCGTCGAAAGGAAGCTTGTGGCTACAAACAAGTCTAAATCCGGTGTCGTACTCACCGATGAGCTCGAAAACGTGGCAAATACACTGGTGGGCAAAGCCAGAACTTCGCATGGCATGCTTACCGAAGACGATATCCAGATTGCTGTCAAAGACATAGACATCGACAGCGAAGAGTTGTCAGATCTCTATGACGCCGTTCGCGAAAGGGGCGTCGAGATAACAACTGCTGGCGACGCATCTGCCGACGACGTCATAGACGACGCGCTCGACGATGATTTTCCAACCGACCCGGTCGATGATGACGACGAGCGTTCGGAGGCGGTCAAGGAAGTAATGGTCGTCAACGAGGCGTTGAGGGCTGCCCCCCGTCCCAAGACAAAGAAGCGCTCCAGTCGCGTCCACGCGCGGCGGGTCGAAGGCTCTACGGTCATGCTTACGGGCGATCCCGTGCGCATGTATCTAAAGGAGATTGGCAAGGTAGACCTGCTGACGGCCGCCGAAGAGGTAGATCTCGCAATGAAGATCGAGGCGGGCACTGAGGCGATGGAACGACTTGAGGCCGCAGAGGCGGGAGAGATCGAAATCGACCGCCGCGAGATGCGACGTCTCATGAGAGTTGAGCAGGTGGGTCTTGAGGCAAAGCAGGCGCTCATCAGCGCAAACCTTCGACTCGTTGTGTCCATTGCCAAGCGTTACGTTGGGCGTGGCATGTTGTTCTTGGACCTCATCCAAGAGGGCAACCTCGGTCTCATTCGTGCGGTCGAGAAGTTCGACTATACCAAGGGCTTCAAGTTCTCAACGTATGCGACCTGGTGGATTCGGCAGGCCATAACGCGCGCTATCGCCGATCAGGCACGTACGATTCGCATTCCGGTGCATATGGTAGAGACGATCAACAAGCTCGTGCGCGTTCAGCGTCAATTGCTGCAGGACCTTGGTAGAGACCCAACTCCCGAAGAGATAGGCAAGGAGATGGGTATGAGTGCCGAGCGCGTGCGCGAGATTCAGCGCATCAGCCAGGAGCCGGTTAGTCTCGAAACGCCCATCGGAGAAGAGGAGGATTCGCAGTTGGGAGACTTCATTGAGGATTCGACAGCCGTGGCCCCTCCCGAGGCGGCGAGCGACTCAATGTTGCGCGAACAACTTGAGCAGGTTCTTGACGGCCTCGCAGACCGCGAGCGCAAAGTCATCAAATTCCGTTTTGGCCTCGAAGATGGTCATCCGCGAACCTTGGAGGAGGTTGGCCGCGAATTTGGGGTCACGCGCGAGCGCATCAGGCAGATCGAGAGCAAGACCCTTGTGAAGCTGCGCCACCCCAGCCGGTCGGGCAAGCTCAAGGATTACATGGAAGACTAGAAGGGCTTTCAAAGATTTCGCAGGTAAATGGGGACGCATTCAAAAGTGTGTCCCCATTTTGTTTAGCTGAGCACTCTGCTTGCTTCAGTTAGCCATTAAACCCCAGAAAGCGTCTCCCGGAATCCGAAAGCTGAAAATGGGCTTCCCTCGATCTTGTCATTTCCACTAATTCCGCCTTAAGGAGCGGCTTGGTGTACTTCCTCGACTGCTGTGACTTAACCTTCGAAAACTCGGCAATTTCGGATAACGTCGTATCAGGAAAGGCGCCAAACAACGATAGTTGGATAAGCAGATGCAAGACTTCGCCCTGCTTTTCGCTGAGTCCAAGATGCGATTTAAGGTCTTGAAGCTTTGACTCTGCCTTGTGGAGCTCATCGCGGCGTGTCTCCAATTCGACGGCGAGTTTCGACTGGGCTTGCCAGACGTTCTCGAGCATAATTATGACGAACCCAGTAAGCTCCCCATGGTTCAGTTTGTGCTCGACCTCCTCAAAAGACTTGTAGTATGCGCCTCTTCTCTCGGCTATGACCCTGGACAGGGATAACGCTGTCAGTACTGACAAAGGCCTACTCAAATAAAGGGCCAGCAGATAACATCCTGTTCTACCATTTCCGTCATAGAACGGGTGAATGAACTCGAAGACGTAATGGCCGATTATCGCGTCCAGGTTCCAATACCTCAATACCTCAATCGGAACTTTGTCAAAAAAAGTCCTTGCATTGTGCGTGACGTTATGTATAATAATTTCTCGTGTGAGGGAGCATTTATTCCCCAGTGGCGCAGTGGTAGCGCAGCGGACTGTTAATCCGTATGTCGCTGGTTCGAATCCAGCCTGGGGAGCCAGACCTTTCCAACCCACCTTAGGGTGGGTTGTTTTGTATTCATACATAGGAGGCAACGTGGCAAGCACCGTACCTAATGCGCAACTCGAGGCTTCCGATTCGTGGTACCCTGAGCGTCACAAGGCACTCTATATTCTTTTGCAGCTCGTTGGTCGAGACTTCAAGCTCAAGTACCGCAGAAGCGCTTTGGGTGTCGCTTGGAGCGTCCTTAACCCACTTCTTATGATGACCGTTATGGCGGCAGTGTTCTCGACCCTCATGAGGTTCTCGTCGGACGCCATTCCGAGCTATCCGCTCTACATCATACTGGGCAATGTTACGTTTGCCCTTATGAGCGATTCGAGCAGCCAGGGCATGGCTTCCATCATAGATGCCGCGTCCCTACTCAAGAAGGTAAAGATCTCGCGATGGGTTTTCCCCGTCGAAAAGGTTCTCTTTGCGGTCGTCAACTTCGTGTTTTCGCTGGTGGCGGTTCTGGTCGTTATGCTGTTTGTACGCGTGTACCCGTCATGGACCGTCCTCATGCTGCCGATATTCCTTTTGTACATCACGGTCTTTTGCTGCGGTCTTTCCCTCATGCTCAGCGCCCTCTCGGTGTTCTTTCGCGATGTGATGCATCTGTGGGGCGTGGTTCTTACCGCATGGACGTATGCCACTCCCTTGTTTTATCCCATCGAGATTCTTCCAAGCTGGATGCTCTCGATCGAGCGCTTCAATCCCATGTTCCACTACGTGGCTTACATTCGTGAGCTTCTGCTCTATCAAAGAATGCCCACTCTGCGGCTCAACGTCATCTGCATTGGCTTTGCCGTCATCTCACTGGCGGTAGGCTTCTTTGTTTTCCGCAAGGCGCAACGAAAGTTCATCCTGTACGTATAATTGTGGGGGGATGCTGTGAAGCACGCCGTTGATGTTTCGGTTATCGTACCTTGCTACAACACCGAGAGATTTTTGAGCCAGGCTCTTTCGTCAGCCGAGCAAAACTCGCGTTGCAACCTAGAGATTATCGTTCTAAACGATGGTTCGACTGACGCCTCCTTGGACATCATGCGAGCCCATGCTTCACGCGACGAGCGAATTCGCATTATCGACAAAGAGAACCAAGGCTATGGCGCCACAATAAACCGCGGCATCGACGAGGCGCGGGGGTCGTACATCGCCATCGTTGAGCCTGATGACTGGGTAATGCCGCACATGTACGATGACCTGTTTGATTTTGCGTGCTCGTTTTCCGCACTTCCCGACATCGTAAAGACGCCCTACTGGCGCGTATGGATGCCAACTACCAAGCGTGAGCGACTCCTGCACTGTTCGTTCTATAATCGAATCGAGCCTCCACATCAGCCGTTCGTGCTCAGTGACTGTCCGCGCCTCGTGCAGCATCATCCTTCCATTTGGTCGGCACTCTACTTACGCGATTTCCTAAATCGCGTCCCCATCCGTATGCGAGAGGTGCCCGGTGCTGGATGGGTTGACAATCCCTGGCTGTTTGAAACCATGTGCCAAGCCGAGTCAATTGTCTATCTAGACGAACCGTACTACTGCTACCGAGAAGACTTGCCCGGCTCTTCCTCTGTGACACGCGTCCTCGAACTATCTCTCGTACGTTGGAATGACATGGCAGACGTCGTGGATCGAGTCTGTCCCGAGGATACTGGTATACGGCGGGCGCTCACGGTGATTGGCTTCCGCTATGCAGGCGAGGCAATAAGCAGGGGGGCGCTCGAAGACCCTAAGCTGCATGACATGATGGCAGCCATGTTTAGGCGCATGGACCCAGACATCATACTTTCTCTCGAGAACGTCTCTCCGCAGCTGAGGGCAATCTCATTTGAACTTGCAGGGCGAGAAGTTCCAGAAATCTCTGGCCTTGGCTATGCGCGCGCTCTGGTAAACGAGTTCGGATATTCGATATCTACGAATGGCCTTGGATTCGCAGCCGTGCGCACTGGCGTCTATTTGGAGCGTCGGAATCGCCAGGACAATCGCTCCCAAGAGTATTTGGACAAACAATAGGCGGCGGCTTGCGTTTTGCTAGCTTGGTTTTTGACAGCGTCTACGCCGTTGTTAGCTCCTTCTTTGGCCGACCTGATCGAACATGCGAATTTTGTCGTTCCTTAACACTGCTCGTATATACCATGACGGTATTACCAATCTTATGTGATTTTAGCACGCCATCCCTACACATCGCATAGACTCTCGACGCGCTGACGCCAAGTATGTCAGCGGCGTCTTGTACGCTCATGTCTTCAGTTTCTGGGACTTTTCCATCGGTTGCTATAAGCATCACATATCCGCCGTCTGGGGACTTCCTTCCGTATGTCGCTTCTGGAACTCTGTCTCCGTCTTCCATAAGCATTGAGACATAAGTCTCAACAAGATCCTGCGCCATATAAGCCGCATCCATCAAGTCATCACCCTGTGTAAAAACACCAAGATCAGGAACGTTGACCTCATATCCATTACCACTCGGATAGAACACAGCCTCAAAAAGGAATCTGAGATTGTCCATGCTGGCCATCCTTACCTTATCCCGAGTACCTTTTTTATTGATCGTTCGGTGCCACCAGTAAGATCGCCCGGGTGTCTCGGTATCGGGAATTTCTTTCCGTCTTTTGTAATCCAGATATCGTGCCTAGATCCACTCCTATAGAACCTTGCACCCATCTCATTCGCGAGCTTCTCCGCTTCACGCTTGGTCATCGGCATGCCCAGGTGTCCCTTCATCTAAACAGTATAACCATTATACAGTTTTCGTGTAAGAAAGACACTCAATGTTTCGGTTGGCGGTTATTCGTCATAAGTGTCGCAGTTTAGGGGACAGCGTAATGAAGAATAAATGGCTGATGCGCTGAATCTCGCGCTCGGCGCTCATACCCACTCATACCCATCTAGTGAACAGAACGTCTGTAGATCGTCTTGGTCAATTTCATGGCGCGTGTGTATGGTATAGTTTTGTTTCGACCTTTAAGCGTGGCACGAGATGCCCGCAAGGCCGGACCCAGACTTTCCCGGACGCCTTGTGCCACGTGCAAGACGTCCGTTTTTTATGAAGGGAGTCGTATGGGTGACTATGTTCGTAAGGCAACCATCATGGATGCCGATGCGATGAGACGCGCCATGACGCGCATTGCCCACGAGATCTGTGAACGTAACGAGGGTGCGAAAAACTTGGTCATTGTGGGAATCGTGAGCCGTGGCGTACCACTGGCATCTATTCTCGCATCCGAGATCGAGTCGATTGAAGGCACGCGTCCGCCGGTTGGAGAGTTGGACGTGAGCTTCTATCGCGATGACATTTCGCGCTCGATCGTGCCCGTTCGTCACGCCACGAGCATTCCGTTTAGCATCAACAACGCCAATGTCGTTCTGATCGACGACGTGCTGTACACCGGGCGTACCGTTAGGTCTGCCCTTGACGCGCTCATCGACCTTGGGCGGCCGCGTACCGTGCAGCTTGCCGTAATGATTGACCGAGGCCACAGAGAGCTACCCATTCGAGCGGACTACGTGGGAAAGAACGTCCCCTCGTCACATACCGAGGATGTCCGCGTGCATCTTAAGGACATCGACGGAGACAACTCCGTCACCATTTGGGAGGACGCCGCAAAGAAGGGAGGGCTGCAGTAGTGCTTTCTGTCAAACACCTCATCGACACGCCAAGCCTCACCGCAGATGACATCACGCAGATTCTGGACACTGCGCGCTCGTTTGCCGAAATCAACTCGCGCAAGGGAATAAAGAAGGTTCCGGCCTTGCGCGGTCGCACGATCGTCAATTTGTTCTTGGAGCCGTCCACCCGTACGCGCAGCTCGTTTGAGCTCGCAGAGAAGCGCCTGAGTGCGGACACGCTGAACATGGGCGGATCGACGAGCTCTGTGGTAAAGGGCGAGAGTCTCGCGGACACCATCCAAACCATTGATGCCATGAACGTCGACATGTTTGTCGTGCGCGCCCGTTTGGCAGGCACGCCCGTCAAGGTGATGGAGAACACCGATGCCATAGTCATCAACGCCGGTGACGGTAAGCACCAGCATCCTACGCAGGCCATGCTGGACCTGTACACCATCCGAGAGCATTTTGGTCATTTGGATGGGCTCAACGTGGCCATCGTCGGCGACTTGGCGCACAGTCGCGTATGTGGCTCGCTTGCGCCCGCTCTCAAGACCATGGGGGCAAACGTCACGCTCGTCGGTCCTCCGACGTTCTTGGTGGACGATCCGACCTACTATGGATGCCCGCAGACATCGGACTTTGATTCTGTGATTCCCGATATGGACGTGGTGTACATGTTGCGCGTACAACTCGAGCGGATGGAGGGAGCCGCCATTCCGAGCAAGCGCGAATACAATCGACTCTATGGTCTGGACTCGCGCCGAGAGACCATGATGCGTCCGGATGCGATCATCTGTCATCCAGGTCCTATGAACAGGGGCATGGAGATAAACACCGAAGTTGCCGACTGCAAACGTTCGCGCATTCTCGATCAGGTGACTGCGGGGGTCGCGACACGCATGGCCGAGATGTATCTTCTGTTGGGAGGAGAGAGCGATGGCTTATCTAATTAAGGGCGCCCATCTCGTGGATCCGCAGGTGGATCTGGACGAGGTGCTCGACGTACTCATAGTGGATGACAAGATATCGTGCGTGGGGGCACATCTGGAAGCGCCGGATGCCGAGGTCGTTGACGGGTCGGGCAAGTATCTTGTCCCTGGCCTTGTCGACATGCACGTGCATTTTAGGGATCCAGGGTTCGAGTACAAGGAAACCATAGCGACTGGCGCACGAGCGGCGACCCATGGCGGCTTCACTGACGTCGCGACTATGCCAAACACGTCGCCTGTCACTGACTCGGGGTCCGAGATTCGATATCAGATAGAGCAGGCGCGGATGGCAAACCTGTGCCATGTGAGGCCTATGGGCGCGCTGACCTCAGAGCAAAAGGGCGAGGCGCTCGCCGAGATTGGCGACATGGTAGTCGAGGGCGCGAGCGCTTTTTCGGACGACGGTCATGGCGTGCAGAGTGCGGGCATGATGAGAACCTGCATGGAGTACGTGAGCCAGTTCGATCGTGTCGTGTGTGCTCATTGCGAAGTTGAGACCCTTACCAACAACGGCGTGGTGAACGAGGGAAGGGCGAGCACTCGTCTGGGCATGTTTGGATGGCCGGCGCTTGGCGAGGAGCTCGAGATCATGCGCGACATCGAGCTTGCGCGGATCACGGGCTGCGACTTCCACGTCTGTCACATATCTACGGCGCGTGGCTTGGAATATGTCCGACGTGCGAAGGCGGAAGGGCTTCCCGTAACCTGCGAGGTCACCCCGCACCATCTGTTCCTTTGCGAAGACGACATCACGGATGCCTATGACACCAATCTCAAGATGAATCCTCCTTTGCGTACCGCAGAAGATGCGGCCGCCATGCGTGAGGGCATTCTTGACGGGTCGATCGATTGCGTCGTGACTGACCATGCACCTCATGCCGCTCACGAGAAGGACTGCGAGTGGGAGATATCCTACTTTGGATGCGTGGGGCTCGAGACGTCACTGCCACTCATGCTGGCGAACATGGTGATACCTGGGCGCATGAGTTGGCAACGCATGGTGGAGGTCATGGCCATCAACCCACGTCGACTGCTGCGCCTCGCGCCCGTTCGCATAGAGGCCGGGTCTGCGGCGGACCTCACGCTCATAGATCCGGAGCGCATCGTGCACGTTACGCCTGAGTATTTGGTGGGCAAGTCAAAGAACTCCGCGTTCCTTGGCCTCACGCTCAAAGGATGTGCCTGTGACGTATTTGTCGATGGCCGTAGGACTTTGGTAGATGGTGAGGTGGCTGCCTCGTGACATCGGAGCACCCGTTTGAGGTCCTGACTAACGCACATGTTACGAAGGACATTTGGTGCATGACGTGCCACACTCCCGTCGCGGCGCAAATCGAGCCTGGCCAGTTCGTAAACATTGCCGTTCCGGGAGACGCGTCGCACATACTGAGAATCCCGTTGTCGTTTTCGGCAGCGGATGCCCAAAGGCAAACGCTCGAGCTGGTGTATGCCGTGGTTGGGGAGGGCACGAGTCGTCTCTCTGCAATGAGGCCAGGCGAAGTGTCGACAATGGTGGGGCCTTGTGGTCGCGGTTGGTGGCTGCCAAAGAAGAGCGGCCGTGCACTTCTCGTGGCGGGCGGAGTCGGTCTGCCTCCCGTGGTGGCATGCGCGCGCATGCTGGCCCGATCCGGCGTGGGTTTCGATGCGATTGTAGGATCGCAAACCTCCGATCGTCATGTGGAGTTCCTTCTTGACGAGCTGCGAAACATGCCGCCCGAGCAAGGTTGCGATTGCGCTCGCAAAGTCGTGGTGACAACCGATGACGGCACGCGTGGGATTCACGGGTTTCCCACCGATGCGATGGCGGGGCTCATGGCAGACCATCCTTACGTGCAGGTCTACACTTGCGGTCCGTTGGGCCTCATGGGGGGCGTCGCACGCATCGCTCGCAAAAGGAACGTGGCATGTCAGACGTCGCTAGAGCGTATGATGGGCTGCGGGTTTGGTGCGTGCAGCTGCTGCAACGTCGAGTTGGTCTCGGGTGAATACGCGCTTTGTTGCAAGGATGGTCCCGTCTTTGACGCGGAGGAGGTGGCATGGTGACAAAGAGCAACGTTGGCATGGACGTCGATTTGGGTGGAATCGCAATGCGAAATCCCGTCAACACGGCATCAGGTACCTTTGGCAATGGCAGGCAGTTCGAGGGCTTCTACGATGTGGGTTCGACGTTGGGTGCCATAACGTGCAAGGGAGTCGCAGCCGAGCCTTGGAAAGGCAATCCTGTGCCGCGGATTGCCGAGCTGGGCGGGTCTGCCATTCTCAATTCCGTGGGACTGCAGAACCCTGGCGTCAAGGAGTTCGTCAGGCAATACGGGACATACCTGCAGGGGTTGCGTGACAAGGGATGTGCTGTTATCTGTCAGGTCGCAGGGCATTCCGTGGAAGAGTACGTACGTGCCATGGACCTCTTTGAGGAGCTCGCGCCGTTCGCCTCGGGATTCGAGATAAACATTAGCTGTCCGAACATCGCGGCGGGCGGCGCCGCGATGGGTGCGACGCCGCAAAGTGCCGCTGGGGTTATGAGGGCAGTGCGTGGACACACCAAGCGGCCGGTTGTGGTAAAGATGGCCCCGCGTGATGTGGCCGAGATTGGTCGTGCCCTCGAGTCGGAAGGCGCCGATGCGCTTGCGCTCATAAACACCATACCCGGTATGTCCATTGACGTCAGGACACGTCGAAGCAAGGTGTGTCGTCCCACTGCCGGAGTTTCGGGCCCAGCAATTCATGCCATAGCCGTGCGTATGGTTTGGGAATGTGCCCAGGCTGTAGGCATTCCCATCTGCGGTATCGGCGGAATCAGTACGGTGGATGACGCAGCCGAGATGATCTTGGCCGGGGCCACTGCAGTTTCGGTGGGAACGGCAAATCTTTACGATCCCACCGTTGCGGCGCGCATAGTCAGAGGGCTGGAGCAGTGGGCGTCGGAGCAAGGAGTTTCGCACGTCAGAGAATTGATTGGAGCGTTCGAATGTTAGAGAACCAAGCTCGCGATGCCATTATCATCGCGTTGGACATGAGCAGGGAAGAGGCTCTTGAGCTGTGTGACAAGCTCGAGGGCAAGGCGATATGGGTCAAGGTCGGTATGACGCTTTTCTACCGTTATGGACCGTCCATCGTCGACGAGATGCGTGCTCGTGGACTGAGGGTCTTTTTGGACCTCAAGCTTCATGACATTCCCTTTCAGATCGAGGGGGCAGCTGAGTCTGCCGCACGCGTAGGGGCAGAGATTCTCTCGCTTCACGGACTTGGTGGGGCACAGATGGCCGCCGCAGCGCGCAAGGGCGTGGAAGCGGCGGGCACGGGAACGCAGCTCGTCGCCATATCGGTGCTTACCAGCATGGACCAGAGCGCATTGGAGTCAATCGGCGTACGCGATGAGGTGGCGACCGAAGTGTCCCGACTTGCCCAGCTTGCGGTGGGCGCCGGGGCGCACGGCATTGTTTGCTCCCCACAGGAGGCGGCACAGATGCGCGAACTGCTTGGCCCCGAGGCGCTCATCATATGTCCCGGCATTCGGCCCGCGGGTTCCGACGTGGGGGATCAGAAGCGCATATCGACCCCGGCGGCAGCCATCAGTGCGGGCGCGAGCAAGCTCGTGGTTGGCAGGCCCATCACAAAGGCAGATGATCCTGTAGCGGCGTTTGACTCTATCGTTTATGAACTGATGGCGTGTTGAAGTCGCTAGAAGCTCAGAATATAACTGTGATGGTATTGTCTGTGTTGTGTTCGTGCAGGTAACGACAATAATGCTTGTAAAACTCCTGTCGTTGCCGCACTATTGCTAGTGCTTTTTTGGAAACCTTGCGAGGTAGAAGACAAAAGCAGTTTTGAAATCGTTTCGTTTGGAGGAACTTATGCCACTTCCACAGCTGACTGATGAGCAGCGTAAGGCAGCTCTCGAGAAGGCTGCCAAGGCTCGTCATGAGCGTGCAGAGCTTCGTGATAACATCAAGTCGGGCAAAGTGTCGCTTGAGGAAGTCCTGAATTCCGATGACCCCATCGCCAATCGCATGAAGGTATCTGCACTCATCGAATCGCTTCCCGGTTACGGCAAGGCAAAGGCCGCAAAGATCATGGAGGACCTCAACATCTCTCCTTCGCGTCGTATCAAGGGTCTTGGCGCGCGTCAGCGCGAGCAGCTACTCGAAACGTTGACGAAGTAGTGGAACGTCGAGCTAGACTCTTCATCGTCTCTGGGCCGGCAGGTGTCGGTAAGGGTACGCTCGTATCGCGTGTGCGATCGATGCGTCCTTTGCTGGGCTTGCCGGTTTCGGCTACCACGCGCGACCCTCGACCTGGCGAGGTTGACGGTGAGGCCTACCATTTCCTCGTAGAGGAGGAGTTCCAGAGACGCATCGAGAAGGGCGAATTCCTCGAGTGGGCGCAAGTCCATGACCATCGATACGGTACGCTCAAAAGTGAAGTGGATGCTTGTCTTGAGCGGGGCGAGTCCGTTATCCTAGAGATTGACGTGCAGGGTGGCTATAGCGTAAAGAGGCTGTTCCCTGATGCCGTGCTCATATTTGTCGAGCCTCCCTCATGGGATACACTCGTCGAACGACTCAAGGGCCGCGGAACGGAGTCTGCAGAATCCTTGGCGTTGCGATTGCAGACGGCTCGCAAAGAACTCGAGCAGGCAGATACGTATGACGTGAGAATCGTTAACGACAACCTCGAAGAGGCAACGGAAGAATTGGCCCGCACGCTTGAGAAATACGAGAGGAACTAAGGAGGGCTTACATGTCCATTACCAGCCCAGAGATTGACACGCTGCTGTCAAAGACAGAAGAGAACCCGTTTCTGCTTTGTTCTATAGCCTCGAAGCGGGCCTGCGACATAAACAACATGCTGCGTGGCCAACACCTGCGCGTGACGGCCATACAGGACTTTGACGACATCACCACCATGGTTTCTGGCGAGGACACCGTGTCAATTGCCATGCAAGAGATCAACGATGATGTTCTGGGGTTCGTGCAGGACGAGTTTGACGATCAGATTCGTGGGTCCAACGCACAGGTGCAGCAGAACTCATGAGCGAGCGCGTGTGTCTCGTTCACTATCACGAAATAGGCCTCAAGGGAAAGAACCGCGCTACGTTTGAGAACCGCTTGTTGGGAAACCTCAATCATGCGTTGCGCGGTCTTGGCTTAAAGAAGGTCCGCCGCATATCTGGGCACCTGTTGGTCGAGTCCGAAGACGGGAACGCAACGCCTCAAATGGCGCGTGCAATTGCGCAGGTGCCGGGAGTGGCGCGCGTGTCTTTGGCATATAGATGCTCCCAGGATGAGGAAGAGTACTGTAACGCTGCGGTTCACGCACTGGCGGAAGTCGATGCGCCCTGGGAGACCTTCAAAGTGCATGCCCGGAGGTCTGCGACGAACTATGAGCGTCACTCTTTGGACATGAATCGGCTCGTCGGCTCGGTTTTGTGCGAGGCGTTTCCCGCAAAAGTGGTAAAGATGCACAAGCCTGATGTTACGGTAGTCGTGCACGCTGTCCAAGGCGATGTGTACGTATATACCGACACCGGACCGGGGGTCGGGGGTCTTCCCGTTGGTACGGCAGGCAAGGTGGTCCCGCTGTTCTCGAGCGGTTTTGATTCGCCTGTGGCCACATGGATGGTGGGGCGTCGTGGCGCCATCTGTGTCCCCGTGCATTTTTCGGGTCGTCCCATGACTTCCGACGCGAGCGAATGGCTCTGTCAGGACTTGGTTGAGGCTTTGGCTCCTGCGGGCATCATCGGGCGCATGTACGTGGTGCCCTTTGGTGAGCGGCAGCGTGAGATATCGCTCAAAGTGCCGCAGAGCCTGCGCGTGATCATGTATCGTCGCGTGATGTTTGCAGTCGGTGAGCAAATTGCGCGTATCGAAGGTGCGAAGGCACTGGTCACCGGCGAATCCTTGGGGCAGGTGGCGTCCCAAACGCTCGACAACATAGCGGCGGCGGATGAGATGTGCTCAATGCCCGTTTTGAGGCCCCTCATTGGTTCCGACAAGCAGGAGATAATGAGACGTGCGGAACAAATCGGGACGCACGAGATCAGCAGTCAGGATGCTCCGGATTGTTGCACGCTGTTTATGCCAAGAAGGCCCGAGACCCATGCGCGTATGCGCGAGGTGCACGAGGCGTGGGACATGATTGACCACGACGAGATCATTGAGCAACTCGTGCGCGACGTAGAATACGTTGACTATGACCAGTGCCCCTCATATCGTCCTCCACGTGAGCTGAGGGCTCGACACAAAGAGCTTGCTCCCGCAGAGTGGTAAACCAAGCGCCCCGGTACGGGGCGCTTCACATTTTCATCATGCGCAACTCTGGAAGAGCGTTGGAACTTGTGCCTATTGTGAGCTGTGCAAATCACGTTTTTCGCTCAAATGGTGCTCAATAGCTGCAAGCTTGCTGTCACCAGCCAGATTCCGTACACGAGGAGACGTTACCTGTGGATGCACCATGGACTCGTGAGGTGATGCGGATGGCACAGGAAGCGAGACCCACTGCGGGACGAAAACTGAGGGCGTTGTTGCGGAGATTCGGGCTCTCTGCAAAAGGATCAATTGCCGTTGCGGGAGTGCTGCTGATTGCAATCGTGGGCATATTGAGCTCCGTGGCCGCACTGAGCGACGGCGCCATAAGCGTGGAGCGAAAAGAAGAGCAGCGACAGGAACAACAAACGCAGGGGAACAACACTCAGCCGAGTGACGAGCATCAAGATGCTCCCAGGGAGGCCGAGACGACCTCGTCAAACAACACAGCGAGTGTCGTTCATGTGGATGGTGCCGTCGTGAGCCCTGGTGTCTATGCAATAGAGGGCTCGGGAAAGAGGGTCAACGATGCGGTCGAAAGAGCGGGAGGGCTCCTGCCGGATGCGGATACCTCCGCATTGAATCTGGCTGCACCGTTAGCCGACGGGCAAAAGATCCACATTCCTCTTATCGGGGAAGCGGACTCGCATCCCATAGAGACTCCAACCGTAGACACGGAATCCAAAGATGCGGGCGGCTCTGCCCTTGTCAACATCAATACCGCATCGGAAACAGAGCTGTGCGAGCTTCCAGGTGTTGGAGAGGCGACGGCATCGGCGATCATAGAAGAGCGGACGCAGGGTGGTCCGTTCGTGAGCCCAGAAGACATCATGCGCGTTTCTGGTATTGGCGAGAAGAAGTTCGCCAAGCTGGAAGGGCTTATCTGTGTCTGAGGGCGTACGTCAGGCAAGGCGCCCAGCAATCCCGACCCTGCTATATGCACTTGCCTGTACGTTGATTACGGAGCGGGCCGTTCTTGTGGAAGGTCGCCCTTGGGTCGGTGTTTCGGGAAAGGTGGCAATTGGGATTGCGGCGATGCTCCTCGTTCTGTGCATATTCGTGCACCAGGTACGTACCGTGGGATCGTTGATCGCGGCATCACTTGCAGTCGCCTTGGTTGTGGCTTCGCTTTGTCTCTTGCGACAGGAGTCCGTTGCGGTGGCGCTGGGATCGACGCCTGTTTCGGACTGGACGTTTGAGGTCGAGGAAGACTCAAAGGAGACGTCGCGGGGATACAGATGCAGAGCGCAGGCAAGATGCGAGGGAATGCCGTCGGGTTCGGTATGGCTGGTTTCTGATGAGGCTTACGACTTTGGCACATGCCTGCGCTGCACTGGAAGGTTTCAACGGCTTAGCGATAACGAATGGGGACAGACATCGAGAGTCCAAGGCATATGTGGAACGGTTAATGCGAAGAGGATTACCGAAGCGTGTTCCGTACAAGGTTTGCGTGGCATGGTGTGTTGGGTACGACGGGCGCTACTTGAGGCAATCGATCCATGTCGCGACGATGCTCGGGCACTTGTTGCTGGATGCCTTTGCGGCTGGCGTCTGGAGCTCCGGGCAAAGGGGCTGCAAGATCTCTTTGGACGTTGTGGGGCGTCTCATCTGGTCGCCGTTTCGGGTGGGCATCTGGCTATTATGGCGGGTATGCTGGATGCGACTATGCGCAAGGCGCGATTCAGGCCTCTGGCACGTGCCTTGGTTACGGCCATCGCGTCGGGCCTCTTTGTTTTCATGTGCGGCATGCCGGCATCGGCATTACGTGCTTGGGTCATGGCAACCGCGTCTCTGGCGGGCGGGTTGCTGGGACGAAGGACCCATTCATTATCGGGCGTTTGCGCTGCTGGCTTGGTCATGGCTCTGACCGAGCCAGCCCTCTCTGGCAGCATGTCGTTCCTTCTTTCGATTGCGTCAGTCATTGGCCTTTGCGTGTACGGCGCCTATGCCGACTATGCGATTCGGGCTCTGGTTCCCCAACGTATGATCCCGCGGTTCGTTCCGAATCGCGCAAAACGAACGCTGCGAGCCATATCGACGGGACTACGACAATCTATCGCCACCTCAGTTGTGGCTCAGGTCGTGACGCTTCCGTTTGTGGCGAGCGCTTTTGGCGAGACGTCCCTTGCCGGGCCTGTTGCAAACGCGATCGTTGCGGTGCCCTTTTCGGCCATGCAGGCATGCGGGGCTGCGGCAGGCGCCTTTATGTGGATGACGCCGGTGCGTGATGCCTTCTTTTTCGGTGCGAACGGCTGTGCATGCGTGACGCTTGGCGTGTTGAGAGCTGTTGACGCCATGCCGCTACCCGTGCTTAGAACGGCTGACGCGAAAATTCCTTGGGCGTGCGTCGTCTTTCTTGTTTCCTTGCTGGTGGTGTGGCCAAAGGTGTCACAAAAATGGATCCGTGTCATCGTCGTCAGTGCGTTTTGTGCCATGACGATTGTTGCCGCCCGTTGGCGCCTGTTTGCTCCCGCCAGAATCACCGTACTTGATGTGGGGCAAGGGGATGCGATTCTGGTTCAGGATGGGGCAAGCGCTGTTTTGGTCGATGCGGGTCCCGACGACGCGGTGCTCGATGCATTGGCGCGCGCACATGTCGTGCACCTAGACGCGGTCATCGTCACGCATCTTCATGACGACCATTATGGTGGAGTAGCGAGCCTCGCGGGACGTGTGGATTGCGGCCACGTGATCGTTGCGAAGGGCGTGCGCGAGCACATGGGCACGGAAGCAGGCGATGCTATTCATGGTCTGGTCGACGACGACGTGATGGAGGTGGGGTATGGAGACGTCATTCATGTGGGCTCGTTCTGCATGCGTGTTGTCTCGCCGGTGACGGAAGTTGATGGGGACGAGAACGCGGAGTCGCTCGTGCTTTTGGCAACCTATGCTCAAGGCGAGAGGGGGCTCACGGCGCTTCTGACGGGTGATGCGGAGCAAGACGTACTCGATCAGGTGCTGCGAAGAGGCGACCTCTATGACATAGATGTCCTAAAGGTGGGGCATCACGGTTCCGAGGTTTCCATAACGCGTGAGCAAGCTTGCAAGATCGACCCCGAAGTGTCTGTTGCAAGTGCGGGTATAGACAATAAATATGGGCATCCGCGTGAGGAGTGCGTTATGGCTCTAAGGGAGGCCGGATCAGAATTCTGGTGCACAAAAGATGTTGGTGACGTTGAGGTGCGTCCGGGAAAAGAAGACGTTGAGGTACGCCTGCAACGCTGACGTATAATGGGCAACCACGACGGTAAACACATTGGAGGTTTGCATGGCGGACCATGGTCTTCTTTCTGCCTATTTAGCGGTGGGTGCCGACCAGCTCAAGCGCGAGACGGTCGTGCGCAGACTCAAGGGTCGGCTCGAAAGCGGTTTGGAGGCGTTTAACCTCGACGAGCGGACGGCGTCCTCGGATTTGTCCGCAAACGATGTGGTCCTTTCGCTCAACACGCTTCCCATGGGGTCTGGATTCAGGTTGGTTCTCATTCATGATGCCGGCGCGCTTTCCAAAGCTGTTTCCGAGGCCATCATCGGGTATTTGCAGAACCCCAATCCAGACTGCGTTCTGTGCCTAGAGACCGAGTCCCTCTCTAAGGGAACGCGTCTCTATAAGGCAGTCGCATCAGTGGGAAGACAGTCCGTCATCGTGTGCGACGCCATTAAACCACGCGACTTGCCTGCATACGTCATGCGTCTTGCGAAATCGCTGAGGATAGACATCGATTCCTCGGCAGCGCAAGAGCTTGTGAGCAGGGTGGGGGATGACACGACACTTATCGAACGTACCATTCGCTCGCTCGGTGAGCAATGTGGCGGACGAATCACCATTGCTGACGTGGAGCAAAACATCGCGCGTACGGCGGAGGTGAAGCCATGGGAATTCTTGAACATGGTGGCAATGGGAGACATTCGTCGAGCGCTCGAGCTATATAGACACATGATAAACCCTTCGCACCTTGCGCTTGTTTCGCTGCTCACCCAACGCGTGCGAGAGCTCATTTGCGCGCGTTCGCTCGCTGAGCGCGGCAGGCAGCGGGACGTAGCGCACGAGCTTGGCAAGGCGGAGTGGCAGGTTCGTGACACAATACGGGCTGCGGCGCGGTACTCTCCCGCGCAGCTAACGGCCTGTCTGTCCGCATGCGCGACGTGTGAGAGAGAGCTCAAGAGCGGATCTGACGAGGAGACCGCCTTTTTGCGACTCATTTCAACGTTTTGCGTGGCTCCCGATTCCACCCAATCCAACTCGTCTTGGTAGATCCCGTCTTGGTCTTGGTAGAAAAAAATTGAGGAGTAAGATTTTTTGAAGAGGGGTAGCCATTCGCAAATATAATGCTATACTTCCAAAGTTGACCTCAATGCAACCGTGTCTCAGCGTAGGGGCCTCATTGTTCATGACCGAAAGGGTACGCACGTGGCAAACATTAAGTCTCAAAAGAAGCGCATTCTCACTGCGGAGAAGGCTCGTATTCGCAATCGCGCTGTCCGTTCCGAGCTCAAGACCTATGTAAAGAAGGTCCGCGTAGCTGCGGAGTCAGGCGACAAGGCAGCAGCACAGGAAGCCGCATATGCAGCTTGCCGTAAGCTCGACAAAGCCGCAAGCAAGGGCATCATCCACAAGAACCAAGCCGCAAAGCGCAAGAGCGGCGTGCAGATGCTCGTGAACAATATGGAGTAACGGAAGCAGTAAACGTACGCTTCTGTTTATAGAGCACTCATATCCCTTTCCGGCAAAAGTCGAAAAGGGATTTTTTTGCTGCACGGACGTTACTGTTCGCAGGCGATGGGGCATGTCCCCTTTGCCTGTCCAGGCATAGGGGAGTATCCCCATCGCCTGTGAACAGCTCCTAATACCAGTCGGCTTGTGCTATCATCGAACCCATGAATACGACAGATACCTCACTCATAAGGAACTTCTCGATCGTGGCACATATCGACCACGGGAAGTCCACCATATCCGACCGCATCCTTGAGCTTACGCATACCGTGGAACAGCGCGATCTGTACAAACAGATGCTCGATTCCATGGACATTGAGCAGGAGCGTGGGATTACCATCAAGTCCAATGCCGTCCGCGTGATGTATGACGCCGATGACGGAAATCGCTATCAGTTCAACCTTATTGACACTCCGGGTCATGTCGACTTTACCTATGAGGTGTCGCGCTCTCTCGCCGCATGCGAAGGAGCCGTTCTCGTAGTGGACGCCACTCAGGGTGTCGAGGCACAGACCGTCTCCAATGCGCTGCTAGCAATGAATGCCAACCTAGAGATCGTGCCCGCAATAAACAAGATTGACCTTCCATCTGCCGAGCCTGAGCGCGTACGCGAAGAGATCGAGGAAGTCTTGGCGATTCCTGCCGATGACGCCGTTTGCGTGAGCGGCAAGACGGGAGAGGGCATCCACGACCTTCTCGAGAGCATCTGCTATCTTGTTCCGCCGCCCGAAGGAGATGCCAAGGCACCGCTCAAGGCCCTTATCTTGGACTCGTACTTTGACGCCTATCGTGGTGTGGTGGCCATGATTCGCGTGTTCGACGGAAGCGTCAGTGCAGGAGACCGTCTGGTGATGATGGCGGAGGACCAGCCGTTCCTCGCCGAGGAGGTCGGGGTAAAGCGACCACTCGAGCAGCCGCTGAACATGCTGGCGATGGGAGAGGTCGGATACTTGGTAACCGGCCTCAAGGACCCGGCCCTCGTGAGAACCGGCGATACGATAACGGGAGAGACGCGTCGTTGCGCCGAGCCGTGCCCTGGCTACCATGAGGCCAAGCCCATGGTGTTTACGGGCATATTTCCCATCGACAACAAGTATTACGAGAACCTGCGCGACGCGTTGGAAAAGCTCAAGGTCAACGACCCGTCGCTGACGTGGACGCCCGAGACGAGCGTTGCACTTGGCTTTGGTTTCCGGGTCGGCTTTTTGGGCCTTCTACATATGGAAGTCGTGAAGGAACGTCTTGAGCGCGAGTTTGATATGGACCTTATCGCAACGAGTCCCTCGGTGGACTATCATGTGTACCTCACTGACGGAACCATGATTGAGGTTACGAGCCCACAGGACCTTCCCGTCCCCGAAAAGATTGAGCGCATCGAAGAGCCATACCTCAAGGCAACTGTCATTGTGCCGCCCGACTATGTGGGTGCCGTCATGCAGTTGCTCGTCGACCATCGTGGAACGTCAACCGACATGGTGTACCTCTCGGAGAAGTCTGTCGAGATGCACTTTGACATTCCGTTGGCCGAACTCATACTCGATTTCTTTGACCAGCTCAAGAGCCGCACGAAGGGCTATGCCTCGCTTGACTACGAATTCAGCGGCTACGCGCCATCCGACCTGGTTAAGCTAGATATCCTGCTCGCAGGGGAAGAGGTCGACGCGCTGAGCTTTATAGTGCATCGCGACAAGGCATACCAGATGGGACGCGGCCTCTGCGACAAGCTCAAGGAGATTATTCCGCGCCAGCAGTTCGAGGTGCCCATCCAAGGTGCCATTGGCAACAAGATCATAAGCCGCTCCACGGTGAAGGCGCACCGCAAAGACGTTCTTGCAAAGTGTTACGGCGGCGACATCTCGCGTAAGCGAAAGCTCCTCGAGAAGCAAAAGGAAGGCAAGAAGCGCATGAAGTCCATCGGTAGGGTGGACGTCCCGCAAGAAGCCTTCCTGGCGGTGCTCAAGGTGGATGATGAGTAGCGGAGCTGCCGCTCCTTCGGTATCGGATATTCTTTCTCGGTACGCGGAAGGGGCGGGGCTGTCTGCGGAGTTGCGGCGATTCCCCCTGGAAGGAAGAATGCACGAGCGGCTCGCGGGCAATCCGTTAATTATGGCGCCCATGGCTGGCGTGAGCGATGCCGCATATAGGATAATGGCCCGCTCGGGTGGGGCGGCACTTGCCTACAGCGAGATGGTGAGTGTGGCTGGGTTGCACTACGGAAGCGACAAGACGTGGGATCTTGTGGTTCCGCATGCCGTTGAGCCCGACATTGCGGTACAGCTCTTTGGGAGCGAGCCGCAACAATTCGAGGAGGCGGCAACCGCCGTCGCGCGGCGTCTGGGTGACAGGCTCGTGCTCCTAGACGTGAACATGGCTTGTCCGGTACCCAAGGTTACGAAGGGTGGTGCTGGGTCGGCTCTCCTAGACGATGCGCAAAGGTCGGCAGAGATCGTGCGAGCGTGTCACGCAGGATTGGACACGGTTCGTTCGGGTGTACCCGTTACCGTGAAGATTCGTCGGGGGAGACGCATGGATGAGGAGGTTGCACCAGAATTTGCGATGGCAATGGAGGCGGCGGGCACTGCCGCCATTGCTGTTCACGGGCGCTTTGCAAACCAGATGTATAGGGGTGAGGCTGACTGGGGATGCGTAGAGCGTGTGGTCCAGGCGGTAAAGATACCAGTCGTCGGATCTGGCGATGTTTACACATATGATGACGCGCAACGCATGCAAGATGTGACCGGTTGTGCGGCGGTCATGATTGCACGGGGAACTTACGGCAATCCTTGGGTATTTAGTGGAAGAGTCCCAACCTCCACAGAGCGCATTGAGGCGTTTTCGACACACGTGAGGTTGCTTGATGCCACGGGCGCACATATGGCTCGTGCGAGGAGTCTGGCCGGCTGGTATTTTAAGGGAATGCCGGGCGCTGCGATGTGGAGGCGCCGGGCGATGGAGTGTGTCACCGCCGGTGATTTCTTGCGCCTTTCTCAACAGATTCAAGCCTAAGCTCATATTGGACGTGACCCTTGTACGTGCATTAGAGGGCGCATACTGTTGCTTTTCGCGGATTGGCTGCAAATCGCGAGGAGAAAAGCATGCAAATGCGAATATATTGTTATATGTACGTTCTTTGTGGGGTGGCGAAAGGAGAAGGCATGCAGTGCGTAGGTGTTGCACGGAGAAGATGGGGCATGGCTCTGGGGATACTCATGGCCATTGTCCTCATGTGCGCAATGGCGGCTCCGTCGTTGGCGCTGGCAGTTGAGGCTTCATTCGGTGACGAAATCGCAAATGGCGCCGAAGGCGCTTCCGATGGTCCGTCGGGCAACCTCATCATTGGTCAAAGCACGGCTGTCGAAGTAAACAGCGGGGAGGATTATCTGGAGCCGATGACGGACGCTCCCTCCGTCGTGGTCATGGGCACTCTAAATCAAGCCGAAGCAAAGACGCTATTGGACTTGGTGAACCAAGGCCGTCCCACAGCGAAGCTTACATGGGACCAGGGTCTCGAACGGGCAGCCATACAACGCGCTGCAGAGACGAGCCTGTACCTTGATGCGTCGCGGCCTGGTGGCTCGAACTTCTCGACACTGTGCAAGACGGGAACCAAGCAGGCGCAGAGCTTTGCTGCGGGTAGCGTGAGCGCAAAGGAGCTCAACGACGTTTTCAAGAGCTCTGCAACCGACAATGCCAATATGATGGACCCCCAGTTCGTCGCCATGGGTGCCGCATGCTTCGAAGGGGCGGATGGCACGCTCTATTGGGTGGAGCTTTTCTCTGACCAATTGTCCGGTGAGACCTGCAACCTCGACGGGGCGTACGAGACCAAGGTTCTTGTGAACGAGACGATGGGGTTGGAATTCGCTCCCAGCAACGTTGACGGCGACACCTTGGTACTCAAGGCGGGCGAGACCAAGCAGGTAGAGATAACCGCAACATGTAGCAATCCCGCGTCGGCAGGTGATGTTAGCATCAAGCCCGAGTCCCTTACCTGGTCGTCCGACAACACGGGAGTAGCCACGGTTGCCAACGGCTTTGTGTCGGCGATCGCACCAACCACATGCAACGTGAACGTAAAGCCTCTCAATGGTAATTTCTCGACGCTAAGCATTCCAGTTTCCGTGAGTGCGGACATCGCGAATGCCACCGTAGCCGAGATTGCCGATCAAGCGTATACGGGAACTGCCGTTACGCCAAAGCCTACCGTCACGTTGGCAGGAAAGACGCTTGTACTCGATAAGGACTACACGCTCTCGTACGAAAACAACGTCGCGCGTGGAAAGGCCGTTGTCACAATCACGGGCAAGGGCAACTATGCCGGATCTACCGCAAGAGACTTCAACATCGTTGGTCCCGGGGTCGCATACGCCACGCACGTGCAAACGTTTGGCTGGCAGCAGTTCGCATATGATGGCGCCGTTGCGGGGACTGAGGGCCAGTCAAAACGCCTCGAGGGTATAAAGATCAAGCTCGATAATACCGATTACTCCGGCTCCATCGAGTACCGCACCCACGTCCAGACCTACGGCTGGGAGGAGTCCTACCACAAGGACGGAGAGACGAGCGGCACCGAACATGGCCGAGCACTACGACGTGTGGTACCGCGTCCACGCCCAGACGTTCGGCTGGATGGGCTGGGCAAAGAACGACGAGCAGGCCGGCACCGCGGGATACTCCAAGCGTCTGGAAGGCATCCAGATTATGGTTCTTCCAAAGGGTAGCTCCGCACCTGGCAGCACCCAGAACGCGTTCCGCAAGACTATGGTGGGATATCGTACCCATGTCCAGACCTACGGCTGGCAGGAATTGGTTCGCGACGGCGAGATGAGCGGCACCGAGGGCCAGTCCAAACGTCTTGAGGGAATCCAGATTTCGCTACTCAACGTTCCATATCCCGGCTCCATCGAGTACCGCACCCACGTCCACATGGCCGAGCACTACGACGTGTGGTACCGCGTCCACGCCCAGACGTTCGGCTGGATGGGCTGGGCAAAGAACGACGAGCAGGCCGGCACCGCGGGATTCTCCAAGCGTCTGGAAGGTATAGAGATTCAAGTTCTTCCCAAAGATGCCCCCGTTCCTGGCGATACGGACGGAGCGTTCCGGGAGCAGTAGGAGCAGTCCAAGCCATGTCGCAAATAGCGTCTTTTGGGGCAAAGGCCACGGCACCCGGAGTGTCGGTCCACAGCGGATCGACACTCCGGGTGCCGATCAACAAGCCGAGTGTCAAAGCCCTGTACATTCACGTTCCTTTTTGTGCCAAGAAGTGTGCCTACTGCGATTTCCTGAGCTGGCCGACGTCAGCATCGGATCCTTGTCTCGATTCCTACGTGGAGGCGACAGTACGAGAACTGCACGCATTGCATGACCGTGGGCTACTCGAAGGATGCAGGACGGCATATATTGGGGGTGGGACACCAACGTTGCTGGGCGGATCGCGATTGGGAATGCTTGCGGGATGCGTTCGCGGTGTTGCACCGTCGCTCACGGAGTTTACGTGTGAGGCGAATCCCGACTCCCTGACCGATGACGTGCTCACTGCGATGGTCGCATCGGATGTGAGCAGGATATCAGTGGGTGTGCAGTCGCTCAACGATGCCGAGCTAATGGAGCTAGGCAGGGTCCATACTGCGGAACAGGCGAAAGAGCGTGTTGCGGCGGCCGTCTCTGCCGGTTTGGATGTTTCCGTCGACCTCATGTGCGCTATACCGCGGCAGAGCGACGTCTCATGGGCTGCGAGCTTGCGTGGCGTGATTGACCTCGGGGTCTGTCATATTAGCGTCTATCCCCTCACGATAGAGGAGGGAACTCCGCTGTATCGGCGTTTCGAACATGATACGTGCGAATGGAACGACGAGGATGTTCAGGCTCGTAGGATGGAGATGGCGGAACAGGTGCTCACGGCTTGCGGATTCGTGCGATACGAGGTGGCGAGCTATGCGCGGTTAGGCAAACGCTGCGAGCACAATATTGCCTATTGGACAGGTGTTCCCTATTTGGGAGTGGGCAAGGGCGCCGCAAGCATGCTCGGTCCCGCTGAATATGATCTGGCCCAACAGGTCCTTGAATGGTTGCCCTCGCGTAGGCCAGGAGCCTCAAGGATGAGGTTTACTGCATACGATGGCGACGTGGAGTTCTTGACTAGCCGTGAGGCATGGGCAGAGGACCTCATGCTTGGCATGCGCATGACAGATGGAATCGAAACCCGTCTTCTGGATGGAGAGCCAAGCGTTCGTGCGGAACTTATTTGCCGAGGACTTGTAGAGGAGCGTGGAAACCGTCTTGTACCCACACATGAGGGATGGCTTTTGGGAAACGAGCTGTACGGTGCGCTGTGGGCGCTTGCGGAGCCATGATCATCCGAGCGGCAGCAATACACCGTTTTCCATCGCCCATTCTCTTAGAGCAGGCGCTCCATTACGACGAACGGCACCAGAGAGTCATCGTCGGGATTGACGTCCAAGTCACCCTTTCCCACAAGAGCGAATCCCTCGCTTTGGTAGAGCGCTATTGCGGGCTCGTTGTTTGCCGTGGCGTCGAGACGCGCTGTGCGCATACCCTTGTTGGCGGCCCACATAAGGCACTCGCGCAGTATTGTGCGCGCGAGGCCTTGTCCGCGCTGGCCCATTCGGACCACAAGCAGGTGTATTGCACAAACCAGCTGGGTAGACACGTTGGCAAGCCACATGACGTCCTCGTAGTCGTGTCCGAGGTCGTGGTTTACCCCTATCGCACCTATCAGTTCATCTTTCTCCTCAGCGACGAGCATGCCATTGCCGGATATGAGTCCGTGAACGAAGTCTGGTGACGGATGCCCATCGCGGCGCCAACAGCAGTCGTATGGGGTCCCCGCCATTGCGTCGGAGGCCTCATGGTAGAGATCCATAATGCTAGAAAAGTCATTTGTGGTTGCCTGCCGTATGCGCATGATCGATCTCCTTGGGCAAAAGGCACTGTCCTGACAGTATGGCACATAACGAAAGACGTCTTTTGCTCAAGCCTTTAGGTCACTATCGTCCAAAATAATGTGCATATAGTACGGCGTATTGGGTAAAATCCTTTCATATGTGTGTAACGGCGTCATGCCCCCAAACTGAGGAGCTCGACATATGGCATCAATGAACGAAAAAGACTATTACGCCATTCTTGAGGTCGACGAGGGCGCCTCAACGGATGAGATTCGGCGCGCCTTTCAAAAGAAGGCACGCAAACTGCATCCGGACGTAAATAAGGAGCCTGACGCCGAGGATCGCTTTAAGGAAGTAAGTGAGGCATATGCGGTCCTCTCTGACGAGGGGAAGCGCAAAAGATATGATGCGATGCGCTCGGGCATGCCCTTTGCCGGCGGGTATGCTGGTGGGGCATCTGCCGGTTCTGGTCAGGGGTCACCCTTTACGGGCGGGTTTCCCTTCGACAATGCTTGGACGGGATCATGGACGAGTGGGCAAACGACGTCGCGTAGCTATCGTCCGCGTGCGGGTGCTGACATCCACTTTGAGGTTGATCTTGATCATGATGCCGTACAAAAGGGTGTCCGTCGCGGGGTCACCTACCAACACTATGCGACGTGCGAAGTCTGTCACGGAGCTGGTTCTGTCGAGCACACGGAGGCGACGACATGTCCCACGTGTGGCGGTGTAGGCAGCATGAGGGTCGACCTTGGCGGCATCTTTGGCTTTGGTTTCTTTGACGTCACCTGTCCCGAGTGCGAGGGCTCGGGAAAGGTGGTCGTGGATCCTTGTACCGCATGTGGTGGGTCTGGTCGCGTGCTTACGGCTACAGAAGTCGTGGTAGACATACCTGCCGACTCGCATGATGGTGATGAGGTCCGTGTAAAAGGCATGGGCAACGCTGGCACGAATGGCCGTGAAGCAGGAGACTTTGTATGCGTGGTGCGTGTTGCCGAAGAACGGGTTACGCCCCAGCAACAGAACGGATTGCGTTTGGCCGGCATCGGCATTCCCATCCTCGTACTCGGTATCTTTAGCACGCCGTTCTCGCTGCTCAGCGTGGTGCTTGGAGCTGTGATGATTGCCTCGGGCCTTGCGATGACCATCAGGGAAGGCGTGCATTTCAACATGCGATGGTTGCGACAGGCCGGGGCGGCTCTCGCAGGAGGTGCTATTTCGGGACTTGTCGTGGCGTTGCTGCTGTCCTTCCTTGTATCAGGCATGCTCATGTACCCCATAGCATTCTTGATTCTGATGTTTGTTTTTATGTCACTTACGTCACGTCGTGTTAGGTAGCCACATACATGCGCTCATATGCGACGCGATGATGACTAACGAGTCGCTGCGGGATATCCGTGGCCGGAAATTTGCGTTCGGAGGTTTTTGCACGTGGAATCACAACGAGACTACTACGGGATACTGGGCGTTGCTCGCGATGCCGATCAACGTACCATCAAGCGAGCCTTCCTCAAGTTGGCACGCACGCTGCATCCCGACGTAAACAAGGCGCCAGATGCCGAGGCACGTTTTAAGGAAGTCAACGAGGCCTACTCGGTATTGTCTGATGAGCGCAAGCGTGCAAATTACGACCAATATGGCAATCCGGACGGACCCGGAGGCTTTGGATCCGACTTCGTCGATATGTCCGACATCTTTGGTGGCGGTTTTGGCGGCATAAGCGACATCTTTGACTCCTTCTTTGGAGGAGGAGGCAGTGCGCGAGGTGGCGCTTCACGCACGCGTGGCCGCGACATGGGCATAACGTTAAGAATATCGCTTGCGGAGGCTGCGGCAGGTACGACAAAGACCGTGGCGTATGATCGCCTTGCCCCCTGCGACGATTGCAATGGTTCCGGTGTGGCCGAAGGAGGCCACGAGACTGTTTGCGAGCACTGCCATGGCACTGGTCGAGTGGTTGAGGTGCAACGCACGATTTTTGGCCAGATGCAGAGCCAGACGGTGTGTCCCGTGTGCCATGGTTCGGGACGGATGGTCGACAACCCTTGCGATATCTGCCAAGGCGAGGGACGCACGCCGTCCCACGAGACGGTAACGGTAGATATTCCAGCCGGCATTCATTCCGGTCAGTCGATCCGCGTCAATGGACGTGGAGAGGCGGGTGTGCGGGGCGACACGAGCGGTGACTTGGTCGTGACGGTGCAAATATCCGAGGATGAGCACTATGAGCGTCAGGGTGATGACCTCGTTCGCATTATCGACATAGACGCCTTCGATGCAATGCTCGGCTGCGAGATTTCGTTCGAGGGGATTCTCAAAGACGAGCAGGTTACGGTAGAAGTACCTCGAGGTTGCCAATATGGCCAAAAGGTATATGTCGAGGGGCATGGCATGCCGCGTCTGGGTGGTACGACACGTGGAAGTCTTATTGTTGTCGTGCGAGTCGAGGTGCCCAAGGATTTGACATCGGAGGACATCGCGGCAATTGAAGCCGTGCGGTCCCGCAAAAAGGCGCAAAACGACCGTGGCGGCACTCCGAATGACAGCGAGCATACAGAGCGATCAACGGAGTCCAAGCGTACTAAAGCGCGTCCAAGGCGACATCGAGGCCCCTTTGGCGGTAAACGGTGACACCTGGATCGGCAATGCCGCGTGTCTCCATGATCAATCTGGGCTGCCGTGTAAACCGAGTCGAGACCGATCTTATCGCTTCGCAGCTTGTTGAACATGGTTGCGTGCTTACGACTCCAGACGATGCGGATGTGGTGGTTATAAACACCTGTGCCGTTACGGGCGAAGCTCAGGCAAAGACGCGTAAGGCCGTGCGGCGTACCGCACGGCTTTCGAATGCCCCTCTGATTGTGGCATGCGGGTGTGCCGCAAACCTATTTGCACAAGAGCTGCGTGACGTTGCTTCCGATATCCATATTGAACGGCAAAAGAGTCGGGTGGCCGAACGAGTATTGCGTCTTGTTGGCGCAGAGAAGGAATACGAATCTTCCTCTACACACCTCTCCGTATCGCCTACGCCAACCGGACGCATGCGACCCGGTATAAAGATTCAAGACGGCTGCGACAATCGATGCACCTACTGCATTGTTTGGAAGGCACGAGGACCCTCCAGATCGTTACCGAGCGACGAGGTCATCCGTGCCGTTCGCGAGGCGTGCGATCGAAATGCTCACGAGGTGGTCTTGACGGGCATAAACCTGGGCACCTACCGAACTAGCGGGGGAGACGGCTTGGGATCAGGTGCAAAGCTCGGTGACTTGCTTGCGCACATTTTGAATCAGACGTGCATCAAAAGAATTCGTCTTTCTTCGATTGAGCCCCTTGATGTGACGGAAGATCTTTTGGAGGTCATGGCGAATTCGTCGGGTCGGGTTGCGCCCTATCTACACATATGTCTTCAGTCGGGTTGTGACGAGACGCTCAGGCGGATGGGTAGACCATATACAACAAATGACTTTAGGCGCGTTATCGAGCTCGCAAGATCGTACTTACATAAGCCCGCATTGGAGACCGACACAATTGCGGGATTCCCGGGAGAAACGTCCGATGAGTTCTTACAGACCATGCGTTTCTGTGAAGAAATGGCCTTCTCAAAGATGCACGTGTTTAGATACTCCAAGCGTCCAGGTACGCCTGCTGCGACGGCACCGCTTCAAGTGAGTCCATCCGACTCTGCTGTGAGGGCAGGAGAATTACGGAACCTATCGCGCGCAATGCGGGCATCTTTTGCCAAAAGCTTAAGTGGCGAAGTCGACGATGTCCTCGTGCTCGAGCCAGGGAGAAGCGTCGACGGGCGTCTCTTTGAAGTAAGTGTAAACCTCAGCTTTAGCATTGGGGCTTACGAGAGAGTACAACTCTTATGTAACACTAAAGGTCAACTAGAGGGTAAGGCTTAAGACTTGATTGACGATAATCAAACAAACGAAGATGCTTAGCGACGAACGAGCGGACGAGGGGTATCATAGACTTGTGTAGCTTGCACGAGAAAAGAAGGGGAGATCGCTTGGAGCCGACGCACGTGCGTATTAGCATTCCGGATTCCGTAGATCCAGCACTTGTTATGGGCAATGCTGACGCTAACCTTCGAAGAGTCGAGGACACCTTCGATGTGATTGTCACAGTTCGCGGCAACCGCGTCCAGCTGGCTGGTGACGCGCATGCCGTCGAAGCTTCGACGATCGTTTTTTCTCGACTCATACAGATGACGGAAAAGGGGTTTGCGCCCACATCTGCTGATGTTGACTTGATTGTTGCCGGAGTCTCTCGAGGCGATTCGTTACAAGAAAACGAGGGGCGAGAGGTCCTGCTTACGCATAGGGATAGGTCTGTGCGCGCAAAGACGGAAGGCCAGGCTCGTTATGTGAGAGCTATGCAATCGAACCCAATAACGTTTGGCATAGGACCTGCGGGCACCGGAAAGACATACCTCGCCATGGCGATGGCGGTTTCCGCGCTTCGACGGCGCGAGGTAGCTCGCATCGTATTGACCAGACCCGTTGTAGAGGCGGGGGAGTCGCTCGGCTATTTGCCCGGCACACTACAGGAAAAGATCGATCCCTACATTCGGCCTCTCTATGATGCGTTGTACGACATGATGGAAGCAGGCCATGTCAATTCTCTTATAGAGCGCGGAACGATCGAGATTGCACCGCTCGCGTACATGCGCGGCCGTACGCTCAATGACTCTTTTGTGATTTTGGATGAGGCGCAGAATACTACACCTGAACAGATGAAGATGTTTCTCACCCGCCTGGGCTTTGCGTCCAGGTTCGTTGTGACGGGTGACGCAACGCAAAGTGACCTATTGGGTCGCGGCGGCCTCAAGATTGCGCGTGAGGCGCTCGAGGGAATAGAAGGCGTTTGTTTTTGTGACCTTTCCCGTTCCGATATCGTACGTCACTCGCTGGTGGCAAAGATTGTGGATGCCTACGATAAGTTTGAGCATAGGCGAGGAGGTTCTTCGTGATGGGCGTACACGTCGACTTCGCAAACGATGCGCGGCATGACTTTCCGCTCACTGGAGAGGAAGTACATTCCATATGCGAGACAGTGCTCAAGGAGGAGGGCGTCACGCGCCTTTGCTTCGTCTCTGTCGCGGTGGTGGACGACGAGAAGATTCGCGAACTCAATCGTGATTGGAGAGGGCAAGATCGCCCAACAGACGTTATATCGCTCGAATGCGATCGTCCGGACGATCCAGAGTTGGCAGAAGACGAACCGTGTGAGCTTGGCGACATCGTATTGGCGCCGAGCTACATTGAGCGGCAGGCGTGGGAGTACGGCACGACGTTTGAGCAAGAGTGCACGCTTCTGTTGGTTCACGGCCTGCTGCATCTGCTGGGGTATGATCATCTTGCTGAGGATGATGCCCACGTCATGGAAGCCCGCGAAGATGAACTTGTTGCAATTTGCAGCAAGAGCGACGTTGTGGAACACACGCATCTTACGAGACATCGAGGTGACGACGTGGCATGATACCCGGTCAGAAAGAGAACCACCCTACGTTCAGACGCAGCTTCCTCTTTGCGATACAGGGATTCAGGACTGCGCTCAGAACCGAGCGCAACATCAAAGTCATGCTGGGAGGGGGAGTCTTTGCTCTTTTTATGGGCATAATCCTCAGATTCCAGCCCCTCGAGTGGGCCATAGTGATTCTGTGCTGCGGGGTCGTCGTTGCGGCGGAGTTGCTAAACACGGCAGTCGAGACAGTAGTCGATCTTGTGTCTCCCGAGTACCATCCGTTGGCGGGGCGAGCGAAAGATATAGCTGCTGGAGCCGTTTGGTCGCTATGCCTTATCGTTGCGATCGTGGGATTAATCGTGTTCTTCAACGCGTTTTTACGCCTAATCTAAAGAAGTTCTGAGCGGACGAGAGGACGGAAATGCATATGGAGCAGTCGTCTGGGTTCAAGAGTGGGTTTGTCGCGTTGGTGGGCAGGCCGAACGCCGGAAAATCCACATTGCTCAATGCCTGCCTTGGCAATAAAGTTGCCATAACGAGTCCTGTGGCACAGACAACGCGAAAGAGGCTTCGCGGCGTCGTGAGCACCGAACACGGGCAAATCATCATCGTCGATACGCCGGGCTTGCACAAGCCCAAGGATGCGCTCGGAAAGGAACTCAACCGATCGGCCTTAGGCGAGCTTGCGGACGTCGACGTTGTCGCCATGCTCGTGGATGCGACCAAGCCCGTAGGTACGGGGGATGCGTGGGTGGCCCGGCATGTGTCAAACTGTGACGCAACCAAGCTGCTCGTGCTTACCAAGGCGGATGCGTCGACGCCCGAGCAAGTGCAGGAGCAGCTAGAAGCTGCTTCTTCGCTTTTGGACTTTGATGACTCTATCGTCGTGTCCGCACAAGAATCATTTAATGTCGACGCCTTCTTGTCTTTAGTGGAACACTGGCTTCCCGAAGGGCCGCGGTGGTTTCCCGAAAACATGCGGCATGACGCGACCGAAGAGGACGTCGTCGCCGAGTTCGTGCGCGAAAAGGCATTCATGCTCCTCCGTGACGAGATACCGCATTCGATTGGTGTGAGATGCGATTCTATTGCGTATGGCAAGGATGGTCACGCGTCGATAGACGCAACCATTCTCGTGGAACGTGACGGGCAAAAGGGCATCGTAGTGGGCAAGGGCGGTTCGATGATCAAACGCATAGGCATGCTGGCTAGGAAAGACCTAGAGCGTTTGTTGGGATGCAAAGTTTATTTGGCGCTCAACGTACGCGTACAGCCCAAGTGGCGCAAGGACCGCGCGGAGATCACGCGGCTCGGGTACGACGCAAGGGCATAGCATGGCCAGGCGCCCAGCCGTACGGTATAAGGCCGTCATGCTCAGTCGAACCAAGCTTGCTGAGCAGGATCTGATCGTCACCATGATGACGGAGGAAGGCGAGCAGCTACGCGCGGTGGCAAAGGGGGCGCGCAAGCCTGGTAGTAGGCTTTCCGCGAGGTCTGAGCTATTTGTTGAGGCTGACGTGATGATTTCGAAGGGCCGGAATTTGGGGATTTTGACCGAGGCCGAGGTGAGCGACGCCCACGTTGGTGCCCGCGTGGACATCGAACACGTTGCGTGCGCCTCTGCGATGTGCGAGATTGCGCGTTTGACCTGCTACGAGGACCTAAAAGACCCCTTCTTGTTTCCGCTCCTCTCAAGGTCCTTGCGAGCGTGCGAGGAATCGACAGATCGCCCGCATCTTGACATCGTGGCAGCGGCATATGTGTTCAAGGTGATGAGCCATGCTGGGTGGAGACCTGTACTTGACGCGTGCATTGCGTGTGAGGAGCCTGCCGCAACGCGGTTTTGCGTGAGCGTCGGTGGGGTACTCTGCGAGAGCTGCGCGCGGAATGTTGCAGAAGCCATGCCCGTCTCCCAAAACGAATTGGACTGGATTGGCGCGCTCATCGGACTGACTTTTGACGAGCTTCTTGTGGCGCCTGTCGACGACCTTACAAGTTCGAAGCTCTTGGATGTCGCGCACCGTTGGGCGGCCACTCATTTGGACGCTCGTTTACGAGCGTTTGAGTTTCTTCGAGGTATATAAAACGCGCCCCACAGGAATAATCCTGCGGGGCGCACGACCATAAAGGAATCGGCTCGTATTAGTATCCTCGGTAATACGTGGGAGCTTGATCGTAAGTCACCATAAAGAAGTTCCGATTTGGAATGTACTTCTGAAGATCGGGGTCGATAACATATTTTGTACCATCGACAGTTACTTCGCACCATCCATGATAAGACCACCCAAGAACGCCTCCCTGGACTTCTCCGGATACGGCGCGTGCGTCATACCCAAGTCCGCGGGCGACCCAAGCCATGAGAGAGCCGTAGTGATAACAATTGCCACCGGGGCGATAATACATCTGCTTTGCCTTGGGGATGGACCAAGTCGTCCAGTCACCGGTCATCATTACCTCTCCATCGATATATGGGAAAGCGACGATGTAGTCAAACGCTTTGCGGAGTGCGTCGGAATCCCTGCCGGTATGATTGTTGATGATCTGTTCGACTATGCCGTCGAGTTCGGCGTCACCGCTATAAATGGGTCCGGCCTCCACGAACGCGCCCTCCGTGCTCCCCGGGGCGCCCGAGCCCTTGGCCGTGATGCGGACCTCGATGGCCTCGAGCCTCCTCGAGAGGCCCTCGGTTCCGGCCGGGTCGCCGTTG
>CADAAU010000007.1 GCA_902786015.1 uncultured Coriobacteriaceae bacterium | reverse complement strand
TCTCTTGCAGCGGCCATCCAAATCCCAGATAGTAACCTACCCCACATACGGCGCCCAGCAACACAATGATTACAAGGATAACGGCAATGACCTTACCGGCTCCTCCACGACGCCGACGCTGCATCATATCGTTGTCTACGATCTCTTCTTCTGTAACCGAGAAGAAGCCAGTGTCTTCGGGGCTCGGCATAAGATTGTCGGAAGTCGCTCCCGTTGGGTCGAGCGGATCGGAGAACTCTCCATATCCTGCCGCCGCAAGAAAGTCCTCAGTATCGGACACATGTTGTTTCCCGGAACGGGCTGCTACCGCATTTCGTGCCGCATCGTAAGCCGCCTGAGACTCTGGCGTAAGAATGGTACCATCTGCCGTTGCGTGCTCAAACGCATCGACTGCCTCGCTCATGCGATTGGCGGCCACATACGCGAGCGCAAGCTCTCCATAGATGGCCGTCTGCGTACGAAGATCCGTGGAGAAGTCGAGTGCCGTGCGATACGACTCGATGGCGTCCGTAGGACGACCCAAATCCATAAAGCAGCTACCGAGCTTTCTGAGAGACGAGCTGGGGTCGGGGTTCGACTCGTCGATGGCTGCGTTGCGATAAGCGATTCCTGCTCCACGAACGTCGCCCATGGCACGGCAGGCACTTCCCAGAGCTGTATATGCCTTATAGGGGGTTTGATACGTGGGGTCCTCTGTAGCCGCCCGCAGTGAGTCCGCCGCCTCTTGGACGCGTCCCGCCGCCAAAAGCGCACGACCACGATTCGTTCCGAGAGCACCCTTCATACCGTAGCTGTTGTCTGCAAGGGCATTGCCATACGCCTGAGCGGCGTCATCATAGCGTCCCAGTTTCATGAACGCATTTCCCAGAAGATGGTCGGTCCTGCCGGACACCTCACCAACACTCTTTGACTCGCTCAACAGAGCGGCTGCGTTCATCCAGTCGCCGGCCTGATACGCCGAGTAACCCATTTCGAATTTCTGCTGATCCACGATAGCTCCTCGATGCCTCGTGCAGCGGCGCTTAGGCCCCTGCGTGCCCAATCGTTACTGACTCAATTACGTCGCCGCTCCTTAGGGCCTCGATGACATCTCGACCCTCTATCGTCTGCCCAAATACGGTATACCCAGAATCTAGGCCGTGTTGCGCGCCAAGGCAAAAATAAAACTGAGAACCCGCAGAATCTGGATCTGCGGAGCGAGCCATTGCCAAGGCACCGTCATTGTGGCTGTTGCGGGGGTTGCTCATGAACTCCGCTTTGATTCGGTACCCGGGACCACCCGTTCCAGGGCGGCCGTTCGGTCCCATCCTTCCTGCGGCGACATCTGCCGAAGACATGTCTCGCGTAATGGGATCGCCACCTTGTATTACGAAGCCCGGCACATAGCGGTGGAACTTGCAATTGTCGTAGAATCCCGAAATGGCAAGCTCGCAGAAATTGGCTACATGCACGGGAGCGCCCTCACCATCGAGCCGTACCAGAATCGTTCCTTTGGAAGTAACGAACGTTGCCAGTTCGTCTCCCGCCAAGCGATACTCGGGCACCTTCAAGGGCTCCCCAAACAGTCCCATGTGCATCCCCTCCGAACCATTTCTCATCTACAGAAACATAATTCTATATTATCCGACGTGTGGATTCAGGTACTATCCCTTTTTCCATAGGTCTCATTTCGAGACCTCCGACTCCAATCCCGCCCGTGCGTTCTCGTACAAATTACGCCATTCCTCCAAGCTACGCCCGTCATACCCGTTCTTTATGGCCGCTCGCGTTTGGGTAAGTGCCTCCGTTGGGTTTTTTGCACCATCTATGGTCTCCCAAACATAGCAAAATGCTTCGAGCCTTCCCTTTAGATAGCCAGCGCATACCTTAAGACGCTCATATAGAGTCGCGTGATCGGACCCTCGCATGTCGTAGTCGGAAATCTTCTGTAACTCTTCCTCGTACTTGTCTCGCATTTCGCTGACTTCGGGGAGATAGTCGATTCGCTCCTCCATTGTGCCTGTCTCTGTATAGGCTTCAGTTGGACCCTCGAGGGCCGCACATTTGTCGCCGACCTCTGTCATGTAAGGCAAAAATGCATCGATGCTCTCTTCTGCATTTCGTAGGTATTCCGTGCGCTCGGCGTCCTCAATCTGATCTTGAGCAGATAGATGGGTAATCGTCCCAGGAAAACCCTCCATCGAGGTATCGGCGTCCTCTGTCGCATGGGTCTTATAAGCGTCCGGATTCCACGGCCGCGTTATAAAGAGCGTCGTACCGCCCACCAAGGCAAGTGCCGCTAACGTCGTTGCCACAACGAGCCGCATGCGCGTGGGAGCATCATCGTGCTCCTCTTCTTCCTGTCCCGGCTCGGGACGGGGAGGTATGGCACTTTGAAGCACGGGTCCCTCAACCAGCCCATCAGCAACGCTTTGCTCTGATTCTCCCTCTCCCCAATCGTCATCGAAGGCGCCCTCCACCGGCAGGCCGCAGACAGGACAGGTCTTTGAGCCATACGGTATGGACGAGCCGCAGCTTTTGCACCACGCGGCACTCTCTATGGAGCTCTGAATCTCAAGGGCGCTATTGCAGGTGGGGCACCTGTCCAAGTCATCTTGGACGAGGGCCCCACATTGGGGACATCTCAAAAGAACCTCCGAAAGCTTTGATGGTGGCCGTTTGGGGGACGTTGTTTTCTCGGAACTTCCTACTTACGTGTCTACCCCTTGCGAGATAAATTGTCAAGCACGAACGGCAATATGCCACCCGAAGCAACAAAAGCGGCCTCGGTCGGGGTATCCACACGGCAGACGCATGTGAACTCTACATCACCGTTCTTTCCGTGCGCACAAACACGCACAGGACGAGAGCCGGGCTTTCCATCGAGCAGGTCCACCGGGGAGATGTCAAAGGTTTCGGAACCGTCCAACCCAAGAGTCTGTGCGTTCTCGCCCTCGGCAAACTCCAGCGGCAACACGCCCATCTGTACCAGGTTCGACCTGTGAATGCGCTCGAAGCTTTGGGCTATGACGACCTGCACGCCCAAGAGAGCGGGACCCTTGCCTGCCCAGTCTCTACTGGAGCCTGATCCATAGAGCTTGCCTGCGATGCCCACCAGTGCCACATCCTCTTCTCCGTAATGCATGGCGGCATCATAGATAGATACGATTTCGTCAGTAAGGAAGTCGTTGGTCCAGCCGCCGTCACGACCGTCGGCCAGGAAATTGTGAAGGCGGATGTTGGCAAACGTGCCGCGCATCATAACCTCGTGGTTTCCTCGGCGGCTGCCATAGGTGTTGAAGTCGCTTGAATCGATTCCGTGTTCGCGCAGATAGCGAGCTGCCGGAGAATCCGCAGCAATGCTTCCCGCAGGAGAAATGTGATCGGTTGTCACAAAGTCACCCAGAAGCACCAGCGCACGCGCGTCCGAGACCTCTACGCGCTCCTTAGAGTTGGCCAGCTCGAAGTAGGGCGGACGACGAACATACGTGGACTCCTCATCCCACGGGAAGGTGTCGGAATCTCCACACGAGATGTCCTGCCATGCGGCTGATCCATCCATAAGGCCTTCGGCGCCCTGTTCATAGAGGTCGGACGTAAGGACCTTGGCGAGCACGTCCGAGACTTCCTCGCCTGAGGGCAAGATGTCAGCGAGCATCACAGGCACGCCATTGGCGTCGATTCCCACCGGCTCGTGCGCCAAATCGACGTCGACGGTTCCCACCAACGAGTAGGCAACAACCAAGGCAGGCTGTGCCAGGTAGTTCTGTGCCACGTCGGGCGAAATGCGTCCATCGAAGTTCCGGTTTCCCGAAAGCACGCTCGCAAGTTCCATCTGGTTGGCCACCTCGTGCAATGCGGGATGTATGTCTCCCGAGTTGCCGATGCAGCTCATGCAGCCAAATCCGCACGTATAGAAACCCAAGGAGAAAAGGGCATCCGCAAGGCCCGCTCTCTTGAGCAGGAGCTCTGTCGCACGGCTTCCCGGAGCAAGTATGCGCTTGACCCACGGCTTGGCGCTTAGACCCCGCTCGACAGCCTTTTGTGCGGCAAGCCCCGCTGCAACCATCATGGCCGGATCGGTGGCAGTGGTGCAACTCGTGATGGCAGCAATCGCGATTGTGCCGTGTGCAAGACTGTACGTCTTGTCACCGCAAACGATCTGGAACATGGCATCCATGCTGGTCTTTCCATGCTCGAGCGCCACCGAGCGGAACCTGTCACGCAATCCAGCAGGTTCCACATAGTTGTGTGGCCTCGACGGACCCGCCAAGCAGGTGCGCACGCACCCCAAGTCGAGCGTGAGCGTGCGAGCATAGCGACGGTTGCACTCGTCGCCCCAAATGCCCTGGGCCTTTAGGTACTCGCGCGCAAAGCCAACTTCATTAGCGTTGCGACCCGTGAGCTCGAGGAAGTCGCACGCAACGTCATCGACCGGGAAGAGCGTGGTGGTGGCACCATACTCGGGAGTCATGTTTGCCACTGCTGCACGCTGTGTCGCCGTGAGCGAGGCGACTCCCTCGCCCGTTACCTCGACGAGTGTACCGACAACACCCGCCTCGCGCAGCAGCTTGCACACGGTGAGCGCAAGATCCATTCCCGACGCATCCTGCGGAAGGGCCCCATCCAGTCGTAGCTCCACGACCGGAGGAACAAGCATCGATATGGGTTGTCCCAAGGCAGCCGCTTCGGCCTCGATGCCACCAACACCCCATCCGAGCACACCAAGACCGTTCGCGGTGGTCGTGTGGGAATCGGTACCCACCAGCGTGTCGAAACAGGCGACCTCGGTCTTTGACTGTGCGAGCGAATCGCGCGTCACCACCGAGCAGAATCGCTCAATATTGAGCTGATGGCAAATACCGCCACCGGGAGGGACGATCTCGACGTTGTCAAAAGACTTCGAGGCCCACTTCAAGAAGGCAAACCGCTCATGATTGCGTTTGACCTCCAGCTGCTCATTCTTGTCCGCCGCGTCACATGAGCCGGCGCAGTCGGCAATGACCGAGTGATCGACCACGAGCGTACAGGGAATCTGTGGGTTGACCTTCTTTGGGTCTCCCCCACGCTCCACCATCGCGTCACGCATAGCGGCAAAGTCCACAAAGACGGGAACCCCCGTAAAGTCTTGGAACAGGACACGGGCTGGCATGAACTCGATTTCCTCTCCAAGCTCGCCCTGCGTTCCTGCATCGATCACACGTGCGGCGGCAGCTATGGCTGCCTCGTCATCCGCAGCATTTCTTACGACGTTTTCGAGCAGCACCACAAGCGCTCGAGGGAGCGTCTTTGCCCCTGGTATTCCAGAAACATCATATATCAGTCGTGTTGTATCGCGAAACGAGAGCTCGCTCGGCCTACGCGCGGCGCATACCGCGGCTATGAACTTCTCATCGATCATGATTACATCCTCTCCAGTTTGAGTACCATTCGGGACACGATGTCGGTCGAATCCTCCCGCTTGTTTAGGCGTTCATACACGTATAGGAACAATGATAGTGCAGCAATACTCATAAAAATCATGAACACGAGCATCTGCTGTGTGACAGGTGCCAGCTGGAAGAACGTGGGAAACAGTATGCTGCCTCCCAACAGCATGGCTATAACGCTCACCAAAAGGGCTCCACGCAACGCGTTGATGGGCTGTGAGATTCGCACGATGAGCGCCACGCCAACCAAGCCCGTTAGATACATGCTTACGGAAGACGCCTCGGCAAACTCAAGCGGCGCCAAACGCTCGAATATCTGGACGGCAACAAGAGAAAACACGATGGCAGCGGATGCCGGTAGAGAACGACGGAGAACGTTTGCAAGGAAGTTCCCCCGCACGCGATCGTGATTTGGCTCGAGTGCAAGCACAAAAGACGGCCAGCCGATAATCGACGACGAGATGAGCGTCATTTGAATCGGGATAAACGGATACGGCGGCAAGACAATGCACACGAGCGCCAGCAACGCAGAGAATACCGTCTTTACCAAAAAGAGCGATGCGGAGCGCTGGAGGTTGTTTATGGAACGACGCCCCTCGTCCACTACCTCGGGCATGTGTGCGAAGTCATTGTCGGCCAAGACGATCTCGGCCACATTGCGGGCTGCGGCAGAACCAGAGGCCATGGCGACCGAGCAGTCTGCCTCCTTGAGCGCAAGGACGTCGTTCACACCGTCGCCCGTCATGGCAACCACGTGCCCATCCTTATGGAGGGCTTGAACGAGGCTGCGCTTCTGTTGTGGCGTGACTCGGCCGAACACCACGTTATTTCTAACGGCGCGCAGAAGGTCCTCCTCGGTTTTGAGCGTGGAGGCGTCCACGTAGTTTTGGGCGCCACGTATGCCCACGTACTCGGCGATGGCCGAGACCGTTCGAGGATCGTCGCCTGATATTACGCGAACGTCGACGCCCTGCGCGGCAAAGAAGTCAATCGTCTGAGGCGCCGATTCACGCACTTCGTCGCTAATTCCCACGTAGCCAAGAACCGTCGGGGCTCCCTCGATCTCTCCCTTGGGTCCAAAGCCATCTACGCCTGCGATACAGAGAACTCGCTCAGTCGGAGCGAATTGCAAAACTTCGGACTCGTATTCCGGGAACGCGTCTCCGAGCACAAACTGTGCCGCACCCACCGCAATCGAGCGTCCTCCTTGCGTAACGCATCCGGAGTATTTTCGTGCGGACGAGAACGGTATCTCGCGCACGATGGGTTCGGGCTCAAATCCCACCTCGTCGGCATACCTGAGCATCGCCTGCGCCGTCTCGTTGGCATCTTCGCCGTTTGCGCTCATGACAGTGTCTTTGCACTTGCGATCGTCAAACGGGACTGGTCCAGAAGCACGCATGCCCGTGACTTCCATGCGACCACTGGTAATGGTGCCCGTCTTGTCGAGGCAAAGCGTGTCGACGCGCGCAAGCGTCTCGACGCAGTACGGCTGCTGGACCAGGACGCCCCGGTGCCCAAGACGCGTCGTGGCAATGGCAAGCACACTCGACGTCAGCAACACCAGGCCCTGAGGAATCATGCCGACGACTGCAGCAACCGTAGAGAGAATCGCGTCGTTGGTGGACGTTCCGTCCATCAGCCACGTACGCAAAAACAAGCCGATACCCAACGGAACAAGGGCAATGGTGGCAAATTTTATAATCATGTTGAGCGTGGAGAGAATCTCTGACGACACTGCCTTGACGTATCGAGCCTCGGCGTTGATCTTTGCGGCAAAGCCGTCGAGTCCGACGCGGTTCACGCGAGCCGTCACCGCTCCTGCCACCACGAAGCTTCCACTGTAAAGTTCGTCTCCAACGTGCTTCTCGATCTGGTCGCTCTCGCCCGTCAGCAGGCTCTCGTCCATCAGGGGGCCACCCTTTACGACGACTGCGTCCGCCGGCACCTGGTCGCCATGGGCAAGCATAAAGATGTCGTCGAGCACCAAGTCGTCTACGCCCAGCTCCACTTCGTTGCCATCGCGCATAACTCGCACGCGCTTTGCCGTAAGGATAGAGAGCTTGTCGACCATCCGTTTTGCCCGCAGCTCTTGAACGACGCCGACGACCAAGTTGATGACCACAACTATCATGAAGGTCATGTTTCGATATTGCCCCGTAAAGGCCACGAACACAGCCAACGCTATGTTGACAAAGTTAAAGAGCGTGAGTGCATGCTCCTTAAAGATCTGTCCGACCGACTTTGTTTTTACGTCGGTGTTCGCGTTCGTCTTTCCCGCCTCGACTCTTTGGGCGACCTCATCTGAGCTCAGGCCACGCAAGATATCCACTTCGTCCGTGGGACCTTCTGACATTCTCTCCCCTGTTCTCCAACCATATGTAACGTATTATTCTACGAAAACCTACTGCACGCGTGAACGGGTGTTCTTCACTCCACAACATTTGTTTTGTTCACTGCTCACTCCTAGCGGCAAGCGATGGGGATGCTCCCCATCGCTTGCCAGGTAGCCTGCTGTAGGGTGCGAGCGAAGCGGTTTCAGACATGCCACTACCCCATTGCAACACTACGAGAGCATCTCGCGCGCATGCGCCATGGACGCGTCGCTCGCATCACCCGATAGCATTCGAGCGACCTCGCTCACTCGTTCCTCTCCCCGGATTTCCTCTATGGTCGTCTGAGGTGTCTTGTCATTCTCGGCATCGGTCTTTCGCACCAAAAAATGCCTCGACGCACGGACTGCGACCTGGGCCAGATGCGTAACCACAAGGACCTGATGCGTCTCTGCCAACTGCGCGAGCACCTCGGCCAAGGCGACTGCAGTGGCACCGCCGACTCCGGCGTCAACCTCGTCGAACACGAGCGTCTCGGTAGAGTCTGCTTCGCCGAGGACGACCTTGCACGCCAACATAACACGACTTACTTCGCCACCCGAAGCGATGCGCCTCAGAGGCCTTGCGCTCAATCCTGCGGCGGGACGATACATAAGTTCCACTCTGCTCGGCCCCGCCTGCGTCCATTGGCTTCTTGGAAGCGGCTCGAACGAAAACTCAAGGGCAGCGGACCCCATTTCGAGCCGAGCCATCTGGGCTCCGATAGCGTCTGCAAGACGCGGCGCACACCCCATCCGTGCGCGATCGAGTCGCTTTGCGGCGCGGAGAAGCGCGGACTCGGCCTCGTCACGCTCCTTTTGCGCACGTTTCACCATCTCGTCTCCGCCATGTGCCGCCTTCACAATCTCCTCCGCGGCAGCCCTTCGGTTCAGGACGTTCTGGATGCCTGGCCCATACGAACGCAGCAGTCCCTGAATCTGGGCCATTCGCGACTGCATTTCGTCGAGCACAGCAGGGTCGAAGTCAACCTCGTCGCGATACTCGCGTAGCTCCGCCGCCACGTCCTCGGCCTCAATCAACGCACTCTCTAAGGAATCGACAAGCTTCGAGAGCGCTCCGTCAAATCGCTGAGCCGCTCGAATCTCGCCCAGCGCATCCTGCATGAGGTCAAGAGCTCCGCCATCGCCCGCCAAGGCTGAACGGGCACCTTCCGCAGCTCTGATAAGCGTCTCGGCATGCTGAGCACGTGGAAGTTGTTCCTCAAGCTCCTCGAGCTCACCCTCCTTGGGATCAACCTCGTCGATTCGGCGTAGAACAAACTCGGCCTCCTCTACGCGCTCGGCTGCCGTCTGACTCATCTGACGTACGCGTTCGAGCTCTCTTTCCTTCGCACGCGCGTGTGAGAGCGCGCTAACATACGCGTCCTTCGCCTCGCCAATCTCTTGCAATCCCCAGCTGTCCAATAGCTCGACATGGCTTGCCTGCTGCAACAGACGTTGATGCTCATGCTGCCCACATAGGTCTATGGTCGCACCGATTCCTTGAGCAAGCTCGCGAACCGGCGCCATGCTACCATCAATCGTAACGCGACCGCGCCCGTCGGCAGACACACGTCTGGATACTACCGTACCATCCGGATCGCCACCGCGAACAAACAGGCGTCCCTCGACCACCAGGGCGTTCGCCCCCTCTCGTACGGCGCCCGCATCGGCTCGTTCTCCCATGAGTAGCTTTACCGAAGAAAGCAGGGCGCTTTTTCCAGCGCCTGTCTCTCCCGTCAGGACGGTAAGCCCCTCGGACGGACGAATCGTCGCCTCACGAATAAGGGCAACGTTCTCTACATGAAGTTCGTCAATCACCGCTCTGCCGCCTTTCCATAAAATACGCGCGACACCGAATCGTAGAAGCTTTCCCTGCTTCTGTTGAGCAGAATCACATCCTCCGATCCTCGCTTGCAGCTCACGCGCACAAGCGATGCACCTTCGCCCATAGGTTGTCCGTCCGCAAAGACGCATATATCGACGGGGCGCTCTGGGTCCACCTCAATCTCGACTACGTCCGTTGGTCCGGTGAGGAATGCCCTGGCCATAATCGTATGGGGCGCGACGGGAACACATACCATTCCCTCGAACTCCGGCGTCACGATGGGACCGCCGGCAGCGAGAGCGTATCCCGTAGACCCCGTCGCAGTCGAGACCACAAAACCGTCGCCTCGAAGTTTGTCGATGTGATTCCCCGAAACATTGACCTCAAATGAAAGCACGTCACCATGGATGCCGTGCCCGATCGAGAGGTCATTGAGCGCCATCTTGTCGACCACGAAGCGCTTTTGTGCCGCGTCCATAAACTCTGCCTGCACCTCAAGCGTATACCGCCTTGAGGCATGGAGTCTACCCTTCATGGCATCGTCCACGGTACGAATGAGGGCCTCAGGCCCCGCGCAGGTCAAGAACCCCAGATGCCCATAAGAAATGCCGACAATGGGGACACCGGCATATCCAACCAGACGCGCTGCCCTCAAGAGCGTACCATCGCCGCCCAAGGAGACAACGAGGTCAAATGACGAGATATCGTCGATTCGAGCGCCAAGGTTGTACAGGTCAGGCGCCCATTCGACTTCCGCACCCTGTTCAGTCACATATCCCTCGAGCTTTGAAGCATCTGCGACCGCATCGGATCGAGAATAGTTGGTGACGATAAGAACCTTCATAGCCTCGCTGCTCCTTGCCTGCTTCTGCGAGTCTCCTCGCAAAATCAAGTGTAACAAATCACTCAGCCGGAGCGATAGCCAGAAGCAGGAACTCGTGATTACCCTTACGTCCTGTTACCGGTGAGTCGCATGTCCCGCACACCCTAAACCCCTGCTCTTGAAGGCCGTGCACCACGTGTTCCAGCGCGCGCTGACGAACACTCTCGTCTCGGACGACACCACCGGACCCCACATCGCTCCGCTCGGCCTCAAACTGGGGCTTTACCAGCGTTAGAAACCGTCCGCCAGGAGCAAGCATCAACGCAACGGCAGGTGAAACACGAAGCACCGAAGTAAACGACACGTCACATACCGCAAGGTCAATCGTCCCTCCCGTACATATTGCGGGAACATCCACGATGTTTGTTCTCTCCAGCAACGTAACGCGATCGTCCTGTCGGAGCGACCAGTCGAATTGAGCATAGCCCACATCTACGGCGATTACCGAAGCGGCGCCATGACGGAGCAGACAGTCAGTAAACCCTCCAGTTGAGCACCCCACGTCCAAACACCGAAGGCCCTCGGGTCGTATGCCAAACTCCTTGAGGCCAGCCTCGAGCTTGAGGCCTCCCCTGCTCACATACGGAATTCTATTCCGTACATGCAACTCCAGCCCAACGGGCACCTGTTCGCCGGCCCGCTCAAGCCTCCGGTTGATTGTCGATACATCACCGGCCATCACGGCGCGCATCGCGTCGGCGGTCGTACAAAAGTACCCTTGGTCTACGAGTTCCTGATCGAGGCGATGCTTGTGCACTTAGCCCTCACTTTGGACGCCTTTAGAGACATCCGTATCTTGTTTGGAACTTGCCTCGCGTTCGGCTTGGAGAGATTCCTCACTCGTGACCGAATCGGTATCGACGAAATCCACTGCCTTTTGACCGAGCGCGATAGCCTCGTCAAAGAGGTCAAGCGAGCTCTCGAGCGGAATGTCCTTACGCTTGACCTGCTTTACAATCTCTTCCAGGCGCTCCGAAATATCCCCAAAGGTCTTGTATGAGGACGTATCCACGCGCTTCTGTCGCGCCATGCTATGCGCCCTCAATCTCTTGGGCAACACGGCCCAATAAACCATTTACGAAGCGTGATGATTCGTCGGTTCCGTATGCCTTTGCGAGCTCGACCGACTCGTCTATCGTCACAGCTGTGGCCACTTCGTCTACGTAAAGCATCTCGTAGACCGCCAAGCGCAAAAGATTTCTGTCTACCGATGGCATGCGTTCGACGGTCCAGTTCGTTGATGAGCGCCCGATAATGCTGTCCGCTTCCTGACGATGTTCGTCCGCACCCAATGCGAGGAGACGCCCGAAGTCATCGAGCGGCTCATCGTCACTGAGTGCATAGGCATCATCCAAGACCTCCTGTACCGATCGCTCAGTGGCCTCAGCTTGGAACAGAAGCTGCAAAGCTTGGCTTCGCGCTCGGGTACGCCCAAAAAAATGATTCTTATGCACCAGCCCTACTCCTTGGGAAACACAAGGTTGTCGATGCAAACGTCAACCGAATCGACCTCGATGCCCATCTGTCCTTTGACGGTGTTTGCTACGGCCGACCGAACTTCCTCAGCAAGCTTCGTAAACGGATATCCATAGAACACCGACAGTCGAACGCTCACGTGAAGCTTATCTCCCACAACGTCAGACTCAACGGGAGGCTCTTCCTCAGCCTGCTTAGACGTAAAAGCGGATATGAGGCTCGAAGCAATTGCGTTGCCGCCTACTGAAGCCACACCTTCTACGCGCTCGACAGCCTGCGTGACGATTGCGGCGACAACCGACTTAGAGACGCCAAACCCCGATATAACAAGTTCGCTACTCATTGACGTTCCTCCCGTGCGTTAGACGCGCGACACAAACTTTCCGGTACGCGTATCGATCTTTATACGCTCACCAGCATTAAGATACATTGGCACCTGCACCTGAGCCCCCGTCTCGACGGTCGCCGGCTTCGTTCCACCCTGAACGGTATCGCCCTTAAAACCAGGATCTGTCTCGACGACCTCCACCTCAATGAACATGGGCGGCTGTACGGCATAGAGCACGTCGTTGGCATAGTTCAAAAGGCAAATGTCGTTCTCTTTGAACCACTTGGCGTTCGAGCCGATAAGATCGGACCCAACCTCAATCTGCTCGTACGTCTCCATGTCCATGAAGTAGTACAGGTCACCATCGTTGTATAGGTACTGCATTTCGCGCGTACGCATATTGACACTCTCGAACTTCGCAGACTGCTGGAAGTTCTCTTCGTTCACGCGACCGGTACGGATATTGCGATACTTAGTACGAACGTAGGTGTTTCCCTTACCAGGCTTCACGTGCTGCGCCTCGATAATCACGCAGTCATTTCCCTTGATGTTTACGCCAAGTCCAGCACGAAGATCGGTAATACCAAGCGACGCCATCGCAATCACTCCTTCTCTATGGTTGTCAAACAACTGCTCAATGTACGGTACGGCATTATAAGACAATTCGACGGTCAATAGAAAGACCGCCTTTGGATACCCCGCATTCTACAGCGGGAGCACAGACCGGATGTATGCTTCCCCGTTGTTACGCATCCTTCTTGAAGAGACCCGCAACGGCTCCCGGAATACTCGTTACACCAGCCTTAAGGACCTCAAAGAAGGACTTCGATCGCACGAGCTTATCCTCTCCTACGTATTCGCGCACGGCACGCAACGTCTTTTTGTTGTCGCGCGTAGAAAAGTCAAAGTGCCCACCCTGTTTTACGAAAACAGCGAAGCGTGGAATGTTCTTGCCAATAACTTCCGCAGCAATGTAGTCAACTTCTTCCCAAGGAATCTGTATGTAGTCCTCAACGTTCCTTTCGTTGTAGAACTCCAAGGCCTTGTCTCCCACCATGACGTCACCGTATGTGCAAAAGCCCGAGAAAGAAGTGGCCTTTATGGTGAGGTCAACCTTTGTGTTTTGGGATTGTGCCATGGCACGCGCCTCCCCTAATGCTTAATGACGGATAAGGTCGCAAGCGACCTTTTCTAGAGTAGCGGCAAAGTCCCTGATTGTCGAGAAAAAACAACCCCCCGCTTACTTGGAAGCGAGGGGCTTAATGACGGGTTACCGTCTTGTGTTTGCCACCTGTTACATGAAGTTGAGCAGACGACCGACAATACCCACGGCAAAGAGCGCGAGGATGATAGCAATCGGCGAAATGCCCTTCTTGAGGAGGCGGCAGCAGAGCAGCGTCAGCAACACGGCAGCAAGGCCGGGGATGAGCTGATCGAGGTTGCCCTGAAGCGTGGTGACCTTCTCGACATTGAGGCCGGTGGGTCCAAGTGCGGAGTACTGCTCAAGAGCAGACTTGATGCCCTCGGAGCCTGCGGGCAGAGCTGCCCAGTCGATGTAGGCACCTTCGGCCTGCGTGACCGTAGATACAACCGGGGTAAACGTGATGGATACCCAACGCTGCACGAGCGCGCCAATGATGAACATACCAAGAATCGAAGCGATCTCGGTAACCTTGCCGAGCAGTCCGCCCGAAAGGTCCTTGGCAATCTCGGAACCCACGTTGTAGCCAAACTCCTGCGTGTACCACAGGAAGGCCATACGGATGACGTTCCACAGGATGAAGAACAGCAGCGGGCCGACGATGTTGCCGCTCAGAGCCATCGAAGCGCCAAGAGCGCCAAGAATCGGGCGCACGGTGAACCAGAATACAGGGTCACCAACACCGGCGAGCGGGCCCATCATACCAACCTTGACGCCCTGAATGGCCTGGTCCTCGACGGGCGCGCCATTGGCACGCTCCTCCTCGAGCGCCAGCGTGACGCCGATGATCGGGGCCGAGACGTACGGGTGCGTGTTGTAGAACTCAAGGTGACGCTTCAGAGCCGCAGCCTGCTGGTCCTTGTCCTTATAGAGGGCCTTGATGGCCGGAATCATGGCATAGCACCAGCCGCCGTTCTGCATACGCTCGTAGTTCCAAGAACCCTGCAGGAACTGGTGACGCCAAGCAACGGACATACGGTCCTTCTTGGAAAGCTTAACTTCTGCCATTTGTTCTCACTCTCCTTTCGGCTTAGTAATCGTTCAGGATGTCGCCAAGGGGGTCGCCCGAGCCGCCGCCGGCTCCGCCGCCCTGCTTTGCGAGGTCCTTGAGGCCGATGTAGATAAGGGCGATGGAAATGCCCAGAGCGCCGAGAGCGATGAGGGTGAGCTCACCAAGCGCGGCGAGTACGAAGCCAAGCACGAAGAACGGCCAGACCTCAGCGGTAGCCATCATGTTGATAACCATGGCGTAACCGACTGCAGCTACCATGCCGCCGCCGACAGCCATGCCGCCCTGCAGCCACTCGGGCATGGCCTGCAGCATAGCCGTAACGGCCTCGGCAGGAATCATGCACAGCATGGCAGCGGGAATGGCGATACGAATGCCCTGCAGGCAAATGGCCAGAATCTGCCAAAGCTCGACGCCACGGAAGTCGGCCTTCTCGGCAGCCGCATCCATGAAGTGAACCATGGGGATGGCGATCGTACGGCAGAGCATGGTGAGGAACAGGCCTGCGACCGACAGAGGAACTGCCAGTGCGATAGCGGTGTTGATGGCATTCATGGGGTCGACCGCGCCACCCTCGCCAAGGCCTTTGACCATGATGATGGCGGAGGCAACAGAAGCGAGAGCCGCGTCAGGTGCGACAGCCGCGCCGACGTTAGCCCAACCAAGAGCGATCATCTGGAGCGAGCCGCCCAGGATGATTCCCTCGGTGGGATGACCGGTTACGATGCCGATAAGCGTGCACGCTACCAGCGGTTGATGGAACTGGAACTCGTCGAGGATGCCCTCCATACCAGCAAGAAAGGCCACCAAGACGACGAAGACTATAGAGATACCCATTGCTTACTTACCTCCCTTTTATTTCTGCGCCGCAAGCTCGGATTTGGCCTTCTTCATGACGGCGTCGAACGGCTCCGGATTGTCTGCCGGTACCTTGCGCACGTCAAACTTGACGCCCATCGAGGCAATCTTCTCGATGCAGTCGACGTCTGCCTGGTCCATTGCGACCGCGTTCGTGACGACGACCTTGCCCTGCGAGTGGGCCATGGAGCCGAGGTTGACCTCCTTGATGTCCACGCCGCCCTCGAGAGCGCGCAGCAGATCCTGCGGCGTCTCGAACAGAAGCATCGCCTTGGTGTCGCCGAAGCGAACGTCCTTGGAGACCTCGATAATCTTGGAGATAGGTACGACGTGCACCTTGACTCCCGGAGGAGCAGCCTGCTCGATCATGGACTTACGCAGGTCGTCGTGCGCGACGTTGTCGGAGCACACGATGATGCGGTCGGGGTTGACCATCTTTGTAACGGTGGTCGCGACCTGACCATGCAGCAGACGTGTGTCGATGCGAGCGAACGCGATGTCGATGTGGCCGTCGCCAAGGACGGTTCCCGGCGGGATAGCACCCGTCGGCACGTTGCTCGGTGCTGCGGCTGCGGGCGCGGCTGCGCTCGCGGGCTGCAGGGATTCGGGCTTGATCTTCACGCCGGCCTGAGCCTCCGGGAAGATTGCCTTTGCGATGTCGGCTGCCGACTCGGTACCAAAGCGCTCGCCATAAGCGGCAAGAACCATAGGCAGGTTGAGGCCAGTGACGGCAACCCAGTTCTCGTGGCCAGGCTCCTCAAGGAGCAGGCTCACCTGATTGAACGGTGTCCCTCCCCACAGGTCAACCAGGAACAATACCTCATCCTGGTTTTCGAACGTTCCGATGGCAGCAAGCAGCTTGGCGCGCAAGTCATCTGGACCCATCTCGGGCGTAAGCACGACTGCTTCCACAGCCTCCTGCGGACCAAAAATCATTTGGCCAGACTGCTTTATGCCCTCCGCAAACGCCCCGTGGCTTGCAAGGACAATACTTACCATACGCTCCCTCCTTCTCTTTCCTTCGAAATCCAAAGAGATGCGGCTGAGCTACACCACATCCCCCAAGGACCTTCCTTCATAGGCCCTCCACAAAAGGCATTCTAGTCCGAACTATCGCTTGTGTAAACCTCGAATTCCGCAAATAGTCATTAAACAGCCGCCGGAGACGAATTTGTTGTCAAGAAGCTATCGCCCAAAATGCTTTGAACGATAGCTTACTTCGAATTTATATATAGATATATTAGATAATTCTTGTTATTGATTAGTAAATGTGACTGTGCACTAACCCACACATACCATATCATGCGTCGATGCAGTAAATGGTTCGTATCCATCTGGACCCATGACTCCACAATCTTCAAGGCGGATGCCAAACTTCCCGGGAAGATAGACGCCAGGCTCAATGGTAAAGACGCATCCTTCCTCGAGTGGAAGCTCACCGTGCTTGCCCACCGAAGGAAGCTCGTGGATATCGATCCCGACGCCATGCCCCAGTCCGTGATTAAAATACTTGCCGTAGCCAGCCTCTTCGAGGGTCTTTGCCGCAAGCTCATGGAGCTCTCTACCGAGCATTCCCGGCCGGGCTACCTGCGCACAAGTCTCGTGCGCCAATCTAACCGCATCGTATGCCCTGCGCTGCTCTGCGCTCGGCTGACCTATGCACACGGTCCGCGTCATGTCCGACTGATAATCCATCAGCGACGCACCAAAGTCCATAACCATCAAATCACCGTTTTGGACAAGACGAGCACTCGGCCTTGCATGAGGATTGGCCCCATTCGGACCAGAAGCAATGATGGAGTCAAATGCGAGTCCATCCGCTCCGTGAGACAGCATATACGACTCAAGCTCCGCCCGCACTTGAAGCTCGCTGAGTCCTTCGTGGAGATACATACACATATGGGTGAATGCCTCATCGGTAATGTCCTGTGCCCGCTGAAGCACCTCAAGCTCGTCGCCTTTCTTTATGATGCGCAGTCTTACGATGTCGTCGTGTAGTCGAGGTGTCAAGCAGGCAATCGATGCCTTCTTGAGCTCCCATTCGAACTCCTCATACAGCCCAATCGTCAGCGTATCCTCAACGGCTACCACCCGCGCCCCCGACGAACACACCTTTTTTGCCATCCAAGCTGCCTGCGTCACGTCTTTTTGGTCGAGACACCATACCGAATCGTCGAGTTGTGCACTCAGCGCCCCAAAGTAGCGACCGTCAGTGTGGAGCCAGGCGTTTTCGTCCGTTATAAAGGCCGTGTGGGCAATCTCGAAATCGAACACGCGCGCCACTCCCGTGAGCCAGCGCAAATCAGACACGTTGCGGAGCAGCACCGCATCATATCCTCTCTGCTTCATAAGATCCCGCAAAGCTGACAGTCGCTCAACAATAATCTGATTCATATTTCTCCTCATTCCCACACATTTTCCTATGTGCATCACACCATGCGCCTATATGTTCCTCAAGCATGTCATTCTCAACCGACGCAAGTCGCACGCGCCCCATAGCAAGCGGAATCTCGAGCAAGTTTCGTCTGGAACGCAAGTTTTTTTGATGCAAATACGCGGTCATCAGATCTCGCTCATCCAAATCACAGATAACCGTCTCGATTTCCATGAGGTCAAGCAGCTCGTCTAAAGCAAGCATGTCGTCGAGCGGAAGTTTATCCTGCGCAACCGAGATACGCGCGCAAAAGCGCATTCCCTCAGCCAAAAGCGACGAGTAGCCGGCGTCTGGAAGCAATGTGGCACACGCATCCGCAAAGAGACGTCCGAACGACAACGAGTTTCGAACCGCCATAGCAGACGAGCAATCGAGTTTACCACGTTGCTTTGCAGTCTCTATTATTTGCGCGCGGCGCGTCTCCGCATCTCCGTTCACAAGAAGATGCGCATTATCCCACAAATGCGAGAACTCGATTTCTGAGCTCGAGAGCGCCGCACCCACCATGAGAACACGTGCATGACGCGACTCCTCACTCTCTGAGGACCCCATAACGTACGAAAGGTCGAGCAGCGCATGTCGTGCCGCTGGACGTACGCTCACGACTCCCGTAGAATTTCCAACGTCAAGCGCCCGCGGAATGAGGACACCCTCAAACAGTGCCACTTCGTCCCGTGGAATCCCAAGCAACGACATACCTTGGCACCATGAGCCACATACGCTCGAAGCGACCGAAATAAGATCGGCATTCCCTACAGCACAGCAAAGGTCATCCGCCGTTATCCCGTATGACGCAAACGCCGAGTTCAGACGTGCCGCGCAGTCGCTCGTGCGACATTTATCCTCAACCGGATACAAAACACAGGAAAACCCTGCGTCAATGGCCTGCCTTTGGAGCTCCTCCACCAGCCGTCGCTCTTCGTTGGTGGAGTGCACAATCACGCAGAGGTGCGGTCGACCGACAGAGTCGCGCATGACCTTGCCCGCACTTAGAACGGCATCCTCGCCCAGTCGAAGGTCACACGATCCTCCCACAATGGGAATCCATTGCCGCGACAACTGCCGTCGAACGTCACTCATAACAAGCCCTCCGCCCAAAGCAGGCATCCCGCATACTCGGCGACTTCATCGAACGACTTGTCACGAATGTCGATGACGTAGTCCGCCACATTCTTGAACAAGGGACGTCGATGATCATACAGCTCGCGAGCATTGCTCCCCAGATCGGGTCGTTTTTCGGGATGCTGTATTTGCCTTAACGAGTCATTGAGGTCGCCATCAAGGTATACGATGACACCCATCTCGCGCATGAGACCACTGTTCTCTGGTCGTTCGACGATGCCGCCCCCACAGCTTACCAAGAGCGATTTCTCCTCCTTCAGGAGTTCGAGGACTGCCGTCTCGGCATCCCTAAACGCCTCCTCGCCATCCTCTTCGAAGCATTGGCGCACGCTCTTTTGCATCAATCGTTCAGCCATACGGTCGGTGTCCACATAGTGGCGCCGATACAGCCGTCCCAAGTTTCGTGCGAGCGTCGATTTCCCGGCGCCCAAAAATCCCACAAAGAAGATGTGATCACACCCTTCGTGGATTACGTACCCATCTTTTGTTTTCACAAGAATCTCCCGTCGAGTTGTTCACTCGTGATTTTATCACGTGATGGGCACCCGCCCCCAAAGAACAGCTGAATCCGCGAGACAGCATAGAGGTAAGCCGCGCTAAGCATCACAATTAGAGTATGCGCGCGAGGTGTGTTCCGTACCTAATAGTCCTCGCACGGCGCGGTGACGAAGGTTATGCACCTGGGCTCGGACGGTCCTTGCTTCGCTGCGGAACTCGCACAGACGCATGACCCCTGCCATCACCATTGCTGCGCAACTACGTGAAGACATACAATCCAAGAAGGGCAGAGCCTCTTTACTCGCCTTCGAAGGTTACCCCTCGCAAGAAGGCATGCTCTGCGATTCTAAAGAGCTGTGTGTACCATAGGTCGGTCCTTGACTGCGGGCGCACCAGAATCGTACGGACGCGGGCTAGGTTGCCAGCAATCATGTCGGTAAAGAGCTGGTCGCCAATGAGGACGGTTTGCTCTGCGGGAACACCCATGGTAGCCATGGCAACGTGTACGGCAATGGGTGCCGGCTTCATGGCGTGGTGGACTACGGAACAGCCGAGCTCTTCTGCAGAAGCACAAACCTGCGATGTATGAAAGTTGTTCGAAACCATACAGATCGCTATGTTTGCTGCCTTGAGTTCCGAAAGCCAAGCGCGCACGCTTTCGGGTGCCACACGTGCATCACGTGGGACCAGAGTATTGTCACGATCAAGGAGGACGCACCGCACCCCTTGATCCACAAGGTCGGACACGTCGATGAGGTCTACCGACCGAACGTAACGCCAGGCTTTTACAACTCTCATACGCCACCCTCGGCATCCTGCTCGACCACAACAGAATTCGCCACGTCTGTGACCGACTCGTTCGTAACCGGCTGTTCTGTCATCGTGCTTGTCCCTTGAGTCTGATTATCGGTACTTGTCGAAGCACTTTGATTTGTTGACGCGGTATTCGACGCTTGTCCCGAACCGCTCGCTGCTTGCTGTTCCGCAAGTGCGGCCCTATACGCGGCATCGTGCTCTTCAAACGTCTCGGAGAAGGTATGGTTGGAGTAATCTGGGGATTCGATAATAAAGAAGAACAGGTACTTGGTGTCGTCAGGATGCATGGCTGCCTCGAGCGCCCATTCGCTGGGAGAGCAGATTGGCGTGGGAGGCAATCCCTTGTACTTGTAGGTGTTATAGGGGCTGTCGGCTTCTAAATCGGCAGCCGAGATGGCTCCACCCGTCACATATCCCATGGTTGCGTCGCTCTGCAACGCCATGTTGCTCTTGAGTCGATTATAAAAAACCGAGGACACCTTTCCGCGATCGTCTTCGTTGATAGCCTCCTCTTCGATAATGGAGGCAATCTTTATGAAGTCGTAGTTCGTGGCATTGAGCCCATAGCGCGTAAGGATCTCGGAACGCGCAGAATCCATGTCGATCTTTGCAAGCTCAGATGCAAACTGCGTGAGCATAAGCCTTATGACTTCGTTGGCGGTGAGCTTTTTTCCGCCTAAGTCGTAGGTTTTGGGATACAGGTATCCTTCCAAAGAATCATTTGCCGCCTCCTTTAGGAAGGGGAACTCATCCACGTAAGTCGATGCCTTCGCCTGCTCCAAGAACTCCTGGGCCGGGATGCCCAATGTCGACTCGACCAGTTGGGCAGTCTGCGTAACCGTGAGCCCTTCGGGGACCTGCAGCTGACCTTCACTCGTATTTGGACCGGCAACCAGCTGCTTTACGACCTCCGCAGGGTCGGAACCCGTTTTGAACGTATATGTTCCGCATCTTAGGTTTTGGTCTGCGTTCTGTTCGGCTGTCGCGCGTCTAAAGTCCTTGCTACTGTGTATTACGCCGGCATCGAGAAGCGTCTGGATTATGGTGCCACCGTCAGCGCCCTCGGGAATGGTGACCGTAACGGTTTGTCCGTCTTCTACGCGGGCACCCTCGTAGGGGTGTCGAAGGTTGTTCACCACAAAGAAGCCCCCAACGAGCAGTGCAACAACAGCAACGGCCGCGCCGACTATGACGAACGGCGACACACCATTGCTCTTTTTTACAGCCGCAACGTTAAGCGAGCCAGTCGTCTTTCCGCTGCCAGCAGAACGCCGACGTACACGGCCGGGATTTGTCGCAGAAAGCGAACCCGTTGTTCCCGTACGTGCCTGACCCTTTCGTTGGGCCTTAGCCGCTCCTCCCGATCCTCCGCTAGGCTGAGGACGACGTCCACGCTTTGGGCGATTGTGCTTGGTTGCTCGCTGCTGTGGCACGTTTGAAGATTCCGATTCGGAAATCTTCCCCGTATCGTGCGGATTCGAGGGTGTGGGCATAATAGTCCTCTCAATTATTGTGGCAATCAAGCCACGTTTGCAGGAAGAGTGACGCCGCAACCATGTCGACTTTGCCGCGCATCCGTCGCTCATTGAGTCCCTGAGCCCTAAGAATACGCTTCGCTTCGACTGAGGACAGGCGTTCGTCTACAAATTCCAAAGGAATACCGCAAGACGCGGCGATTCTCTCCGCTACATGTTGTACGTTTTGGGCCTGCGGTCCTCTATCACCGGCCATCGTTTCTGGCAGTCCGCAGACAAGCACCTCGGGCTCGTAGTCGTCAAGGACCCGTCTCCATGTCCGCGCGTTTGACAAAACCTCCTGCGCAGGCAAAACGGCAACGGGCGACGCCACCGTACCGGTGACGTCGCTTGCGGCTATGCCAATTCTAACCTCACCTATGTCGAGCGCCAGCGCTCTCATGCCTGAGCCGCGTCGGACAGAGCACTGTGGGCCGCTTTGAGCGCCTCGTCAATGCCTGACGCATCGCGGCCGCCGGCCTGCGCCATGTTTGGCCGGCCACCTCCTCTGCCGCCGACCAGAGGAGCAATCTGGCGAATGAGGTTGCCAGCGCCAAAGCCAGATTTCACCGCCGTGTCGGTGCCAGCAGCAAGCAACGCGACCTTACCGTCCTCTCCCACCGAGGCGAGAACGCAAGCACTCGCGGGGCCAAGCTTTTCGCGTACCGTGTCCCATGCGCCACGCAATTCCTTGGCAGAAATGCCGTCAAGTCGACCAATGCACAGCTTGTAGCCGTCGATTTCGATCGCCTGCGCTATGGCATCCTGAATCTGGTTTGAAGATCCACCGACAAGCGCCGCCTGGAGCTTCTTGTCGACTTCGCGAAGCTCCGCCTGAATCTGTTCCACGCGCTGCGCAATGTCATTGGGACGGCACTTGAGACCAGCCGCGACCAAATCGAGCAACGCCAGGCGCTCGTCCACATAGTTGATAGCACCCGCCGAGGTCACCGCCTCTATGCGCCGCGCGTTCGACCCAACGGAGCCCTCAGAAACAATCTTGAACAGACCAACCTCAGCCGTGTTGCGTGCATGGGTTCCTCCGCACAACTCGCGTGAGAATACCTCGCCTTCCGAGCTGCCCGTCGACACAACACGCACCGTATCCCCATATTTCTCGCCAAAGAGGGCCACTGCACCGGCAGCCTTTGCCTCATCGATGCCCATGACCTTTGTGACGATGGGCTCTGCGGCAAAGATCTGTGCATTCACCATGCCCTCAATGCGCGCAAGCTCCTCGGGCGTAACGGCCTCGAAGTGCGTAAAGTCAAAGCGCAGGCGCTCGGGAGCGACCAGAGAGCCCGCCTGGCTCACGTGATCTCCCAACACCCGCTTGAGCGCCGCATCGAGCAAGTGCGTCGCGGTGTGATTGCGGCGGATGAGCTCACGACGTCCATGGTCGATAGTTGCCACGACCTTTTGTCCTACGCTCAAGTCACCTTCGACGACTTCACCCACATGCGCGTACAGGTCCCCCTCGCGATGCTTGGTATCCAAGACGCAGACCTTGGCAGTCTCGGCGCTCAACGTGCCCGTATCTCCTACCTGACCACCCATCTCGGCATAGAACGGCGTACGGTCGAGCACGACTTCCACCGCCTTGCCCGCCGCGGCATGGCTCACCGGTTCACCGTCGCACACGATGGCGAGTATCGTCGCTCCGTCCACCTCGTCTGCGTCGTAGCCACAGAACTCGGTAGAGGGCAACTCGTCAGAAAGCGATGTCCAAGCATTGTTGTAGGTACCCCAGGCATCACGATTGGCTGCAGCACGAGCACGCTCGCGCTGATCTTTCATCGCGGCCTCAAACGAATCCATCTCGATGGCGTGTCCGCGCGTTTCGCAAATCTCGCGCGTGAGGTCAATGGGGAATCCGTATGTGTCATGCAGGGTAAACGCGACCTCACCCGGCAGGTCTGCGCCCTCCTCCATCGCTCCAAGTTCTGTCTCGAGCAACGCCTCGCCCTTGTCGAGCGTCGCGTTAAAGCGCTCTTCCTCTGCCGATATGATGCCATCGATAAGTGCGGCATTGTCGGTGAGCGCAGGGTACACCTCGCCCATGATGGCTCGCACCTCCGCAGAGTACTGCGTCATGAAGGCCCCCTCGATTCCCAGGAGCCGTCCATGGTATACGGCACGACGCAAGAGCCTCCGCAAAATGTAGCCACGGCCTTCGTTGGAGGGAAGGATGCCGTCACCAATCATGAACGTAACTGCTCGCGCGTGATCGGCAATAATGCGAAGCGACCGATCCGTACCCGTTGCCTTGCCTCCGTACGTCTTGCCCGAGAGGCGCTCTCCCACGCCCAGCAGGCTCCTCAGAACGTCACCCTCGTAGTTTGAGTGCTGTCCTTGCATGATCGCGGAAATGCGCTCGAGGCCCATGCCCGTATCGATGTTCTTGTGCGGAAGGTCGGGCATAGACCCATCTTCCTGACGATCGTATTGCGTGAACACCAGGTTCCAAAACTCCAAATAGCGATCGCAGTCGCAGCCTGGCGCACAATCGGGGCTTCCGCATCCAAACTCCTCGCCCTGGTCAAAGTAGACCTCAGAGCAAGGACCACAGGGACCAGTGGGTCCTGCTGCCCAAAAGTTGTCTTCCTCGCCCAGACGCGTAATGTGGCTCGGGTCGGCACCGTACTTCTGCCAAAGTTCGATGGACTCGTCGTCGTCGCGATACACGGTAAAGAAGAGTCGATCCATGGGCAGGCCAAGGTGCTCTTCTTTCGTGCAAAACTCCACTGCCCAACGGATTGCATCTTCCTTGCTGTATCCGCCAAACGCAAAGTTACCGAGCATCTCAAAGAACGACAGGTGCCTTGAGTCTCCAATGTTGTCGATGTCGTTTGTCCTCAAGCACTTTTGGCACGAGCAGGCGCCAATTTCGTGCATGGTCTTGAGTCCCTGGTAGTATTCCTTGAACTGGTTCATTCCGGCATTCGACAACAAGAGGGACGGGTCATCTGGAATGAGAGACGATGACGGATAGCGCTTGCAGCCCTTGCTGGCAAAGAACGCAAGAAAGTCCTCGCGAATCTCCGCAGTCGTCATGTATTTGATAGTAGAGCCCATGATTCTCCTCGTATTCGTTGCAATCATAAATGTGCGTATTGTAACAGGAACGCCCGCCTGATGGCGGGCGACTCCCTTCTATGTTGCGCTCGTGGCGATTTTGTCGTGGATGCGTTCCAGTGTACGCCTCAGCAGACGAGAAACCTGAACCTGCGAAACGCCCAATCGCTCCGCAATCTCGATCTGCGTGAGCCCCTCCTCAAAGCGCATGCGGATGATGTCCTTCTCGCGCGTCGAAAAATCGCTGATAGCCTCCTCGAGCACCATACGGTCGTCTGACGATGCCAAATCCGCATCTTCGGAGGCATAATGATCGATAACAGAGGGAGCATCCTCCTCGTTGTCGGATCCACCTTCCAGCGGAACTGAGCTATATGCGCTCGACGATTCCATGGCTTCCAAGACGTCCTCGACCGTGGCTTCGGCTCGCTCCGCAATCTCGGCCACAGAAGGAGATCGTTGCAATTCGCGTGTAAGCTCCTCGTTTACCTGCATTACCTTTGCGGAAAGCTCTTGTAGCCGACGTGGCACGCGAACCGACCAACCCTTGTCCCTAAAGTGCCGTTTGATTTCGCCCATGATGGTGGGGGTCGCATACGTCGTAAACTCCAGCCCCCGCGAAGGCTCGAATCTATCGATTGCCTTTATGAGGCCAATGGTCCCAACCTGCACCAAATCCTCAAGCGGCTCGCCACGGTTTTTGAACTTCGAAGCGAGATAGCGAACGAGGTTCAGATGGTTTACGATGAGTTGCTCGCGAGCCTGCTCGTCACCACGCTCCTTATAGCGCCTGAACAATTCGCGGGTGCGAGTCTTGTCCCATGCGAGTACTCCCGAACGCGACCTACGAGCAGCACGGTTTACCTCGGGGTCGCTAGTGGCCATTCGCACCACCCGCCAGTTTGGTCACACACAGCGACGTGCCGTCAGAAGCGATCTCATACGAGTCGCTCACCGCCGAAAGCAGCAGCTCTGCGAGTCCAATTTGTTCGGCCAACTTCGGATCGTCCGCAGCGTTGTGACTCCCGAGCGAAAACGACATGCTCAGAGCATCCGATGAGACGCAGAAGTCGATGTTGCATGTGCCAGGCTTCGTTGCGCACACGTAGACGAACGCCTCTTCGGCCGCCATGCGAGCGTCTTCGACCTCTTCGACACTCATTGGGCACAGCACCGCGAGATTGGCAGCCATCATACGGACCGAGCGGGCAAACGACGGCAGCGCAGGCACGCTCAGGGCAATGTGTGAATCCGTCATGGTCTACTCCTAGGCTTCGCGTGCATCGCTGGAATAGGTGAAGTAGTCACGTGATGCCGCCTGCGTAGAAGGTGCCTCATCGAGCTCGGCCTCTTCGACCGGCTCTTCGTCATGAGCGCGACCGAACGCATGGCTCTTTGATGCAAGCTTCTTTTGTCTGTTGCTCTTTGCGCCCGTGAACTTACCCACTACGCCAGCAACGCCGCTGACCGCGCTGTTTGCCGCCTTGGACACGGTGCTCGTAACATTGGAAGCGGTATCGGTAACCGACGTCACATCCACCAGTATGTCGTTGACGGAGGCCAGATCAACCGTGGCGACGTCGATGGCCGTGTTTGTCTTTTCCAGAAGCGGTCCAACCTGCTTTATTGCAGGCTGCAAATCCTCGACCATGCCATCCGCCTTGGCGATAACCGGTTGGAGCTGATCGATCGTGCTGTTGGCGCTATTCACCATCTCGATCGTCTGCTTTCCCAAATCATCAACGGTCTCGCGCGCCTTACGAAGCAATCGGTAAAGCTCAAACATGGCCACTGCAGCCACCACAATCAAAATGGTAAGCGCCACCGTCACAACATAGTTCATAACAGCTCCCAAGCCTTTCTCTAGGGGTCAATGTCATATCTAGCGCATTTCGTGTTTCTATTCTATGAAAGAATGCAGGGTTCGAAAAGACTTCGCAGACAAAATCGATGCGTATTCGTCGTTTTGGCATCATTTCTTGCATCCACCGTAATACACCTCAGCCCGTCTGCCTTCGATCACGTGAGGTAATCTCGCTACGCCATGCCTCCCAACCGCGCTCGCCGGGCTTATAGAAGACGCCTGCCTGCAGGCCATCTGGCAAGTACTGCTGCTCCACCCAGCCAGTAGGATAATTGTGAGGGTACAGATATGGGCCATACTCGTCAGACCCGGGGCGATGCCGGTCACGAAGATGATTGGGGACCTCTCGCTTGGGCCCGTTGCGCACCTCGTCCAGTGCCGCATCGATGCCCGCCTCTGCAGCATTGCTCTTTGGCGCAAGGCACATATAGATGACGGCTTGGGCCAAGTTGATACGGCATTCTGGGTATCCTATGACTTCCGTCGCCTTGAACACAGCCTCTGCCACCAACAACGCCTGCGGATCCGCGTTGCCAATGTCCTCAGACGCAAGGATGAATATGCGGCGAGCGATGAACTTGGGATCCTCACCGGCATCAATCATGCGAGCGAGCCAATAGAGACCTGCGTCGGGATCGCTACCACGCATCGACTTGATGAAGGCCGAGATGACGTCGTAGTGCATGTCGCCGCCCTTATCGTAGGGCAAACCACGACGTGGGTTGGCGTCAAGCACATGCTGTAACGTAATAGGCAGCGGCTCGCCAGCATCGGGCTTTTCTTCCCCGACAACTCCATCGTGGGGTGGCGAGGCCATCTGTGAGGCAAGCTCGAGCGACGTGAGCGCGGCACGCCCGTCACCGCCGGCAAGCGTAACGATTTCTTCCAGCGCATCGTCCTCGAGGACAAACGATCCCGCCAAGCCCTCGGGAACCACGAGCGCGCGTCGCACGAGCTGTCGAATGGAATCGTCGTCGAGCGGCTCGAGCTCGACCACGCGAGAACGGGAAATCAGGGCGGTGTTTACCTCAAAGTACGGATTCTCGGTCGTAGCGCCCACCAAAACGACCGTGCGATTCTCGACAGCGTGGAGCAGCGCGTCCTGCTGCGATCGGTTGAATCGGTGAATCTCGTCCACAAACAGAATGGTACGTCGTCCCGTGGAAAGCAAGCGGGAGTCCGCAGCCTCTATCTCGCGACGGAGATCCTTGACGGTGCCCGTGATTGCAGACACCTCCACGAACTCGGCATGCGTCGTATGGGCGATGATGCGTGCCAGCGTTGTCTTGCCCGTTCCGGCAGGTCCATAGAGCAACACCGACGAGAGGGTGTCGTGTTCAATGGCAAGTCGCAACCACGTACCTGGACCGACTGCCGCCTGCTGACCCACATAGTCGTCAAGCGACGTCGGGCGCATGCGGGCGGCAAGCGGGGCGTTGCGGTTGCGAACTTGTTGTTCTATATGCGAAAAGAGCGTATCCATGCGAACAATAGTACCATAGCGAGGTTACTTCGCCTTCTAAAAGCTGTGGCCTCCTCCGCCGCCACCACCGCCGCCACCACCGCCGCCGCCGCCACCGCCGCCGCCGCCACCGGAGCTGCTGGAGGAATGGTAGTGGCGCTCGCTCTTTATGACAACTGCCGCACCCAAATCTATTCGCGGCAATACCGCCATGGAGCGCATCTCGTCAATCGTAGCAAGACTATTTTGGAGCTTGGAGCGCGAGCGATACGTAAGGTAGAAGTTCAGCAAAACACCCAGCACAATGGCAATAAGCGCGTTGGTAACGTGCTTGACGGGCCGTGCGATGACACCTCCCTTGCACTTCGTAAGAATCTGTTCGAATGCTGAATCCGCGCACCCGTAGTAGTCTCCATTCTTTGCGAACATATACACGTTGTCTGTGATGGCACGCGCATCTGCCCGAGAGACAAGGCTCAACGCCGCTCTGTTGGAATAGACATAAATCTGGCGATTGTGCATGTCAACAACAAAGATGGTGGATGGTTCACTCCCAAAGTTACTATCCACATATCGGGCACTAAAGGTATCGGTGGTCCCGCCAGGACTAGAGGTCGTCACAAACGCCACATTTGCATACTCGGTGAGCTCAGCATACTTACTCTTTAGATCATTTTCCTGTTTGGTCGTGAGCAAGTCGGCTTGATCGTCCACAGTAAAGGTATTGCGAGCTGCCAGCGCTAAACCCGGCATCGCTGCGAGACAAATGAGCAGGGTCACCAAAACTGCTTTCATTGCTCTCATGCTCTACACCTCCTGACGGTCGAACAGCTTGGGCAGGGGACGTGTGGTAGAACTATTGAATATGCGTATCATGCCAATGGCCGCAGCAAAGAGCGCAAGTATACATACGGCATCACCTGCGTAGTACCACTCATCGTTTACGGGCGACAAAATGGCAATTACCGCATTGAGAACAACGCTCACGCAAAGCGACGTAACCGCAAGCCGTGCCGGCCATCCCCCCGCATACGATCGCCAATCCCACGCCTTCTTTGCCACATGCGCAATATAGGCCACGACAGCTATGGGAACAGCGGCCATGAACGGCGTGAGTCGTACGTTAAACAGGATTGTTGGATCGAGCAAAAAGTTGGTCTTGATAACAAAGTACAAGACGCCCACGATAATCATTGGCAAAAGGGGCAACCAATCTTTGAAGGAGAACTGCTCCCTTCTCTTCTTGCGTTTGGATTTAGTGCCGTCATTGGTCTCTTCCCCCGTCCAGCCCTTGTCCCATACGTGCGCTTGCGTCTCGTAAATCCGTCGCATACTGACAATAATGGCATGACCCATGAGAACTGACGCAAAGAGGCTCACGAATGAGGTGAGGGCGGCAGTCGGCTGGAACAGCAACTCGAGTACTGCAAAGAGGACAAGGGAGCAAACACCACATCCTACCCAAAACGACCGCATATCCAGCGGCAGGTCAGATACGACCTTTCCTGACTCCCCATTTACCACCGCATATGCAACTCGATCGTCCTTACGCCACGTAAGGAACCACAAGGGAAACAGCACCGAACGAAATCGCGTGACCGAGGTCTCGACCGTAGAGGAAGAGCTCAGGGGAATACCATGCTCCGCACGTATTTCGTCAGCAATGAGCGCGAGTATCTCCTCCCCCGCCTGCGCCTCTGCATCTTCCAAATACAAACCCGGAGATGTGGTGGAGGTATCTGCATAGAATCCTGCCAAATAGGCTGGGTTGAACGGTACCTGCTGCGACGTGTCGAACGGCATTGCCCTCGCGGATATCTCGTCGTCCAAATACTTACTGCCGTCGAAAGGCGCCCCGTGGAGGTATTCTCCGGTAATCGACGCATTGATTTTGTAGGTGTTGACGACGTCGTAGCGGGAGTTGGATTCCACGGTCTTTGATCCGGTGAGGCGCGAGTCGCCAAACTTCGCATCGTATTGGAAGTATGGCATATATATTCCGGTGAAGTTCTGGATGAACGAAGCGTCCTTGAACTCTTTGGGCAGGTATCTGATGCCCTTGGTGTAGGATGCATATGCCTCCGAGCAGCTCGCCTTGCTCACTTTGAAGGGAATGATCTGGCCCACCGAATACTCTTTCCCCTCCGCCTTCACCATGCTCTGCCCTCCGCAGTAGGGGCAAATCCCAATCATAGAGTCCTCGGTAGCCTCGAGCTCGGCACCGCAGTTCTGGCAGGCGAAGTGGCTGAGCGGATCGGCCGACTCGCTCGTATCACGGAAGACGTACTCATCCGGAAGGCAGGTGCTACCGCAATGCTCACAGCGCATCTGTTGCAGTTCAACGTCAAATATCATGCTTCCGTTACAATTCATGCAGTGAAACGCCATGTACCCTCCTCAACGCGAAACCGGAAGATATAACGACGCCTAGAAGTGAAGGCGTCGAGAAAACACGTGTCGTGCCTCTGGGAACAGATGCTCCATGATCTCCATGCAATAGTCATCGGTCATCGACGAAATATAGTCCACCGTCGTGAGCTCAAAGTCGGACTCCCAGTCGTATTTTTGGCCGTAGGGAGCGAGCCATTGCTCAACGTAGCGTATGTGATGTCTAAACACGGGCGCCTCGTCGCGACCGGCGGTTAAGTCATCAAAGACGCGCTCGTAAAGGCGCTCGAACAGCTCCCCCATCTCGCGCCCAAACTCTCCGTCCACCTCGGGAGCGCCATAGATCTTGCGGTAGTTCTCTTGCTTCGCACGGCGCATCTCGGCGAAGCCCTCTTCGCTCAAGGAAATACGCGGTGTTCCGATGCTATGCTCCACCACGTCTCCTATGAGCGTCTGCAATGCCCATGCGTTATAGGCTCCGCCCATTCCGTCCTCGAAGCTCTTCTCGTCACAAAGACCCGCCCGTATGGCGTCTTGGCGGTCCTTACCCACGTAGGCGATAATGTCACTCACGCGTACGACGCAACCCTCCAGCGTGCAGGGGGCAAGGTGTTTGATGGCTTCGCCGCCTCGTGCCCAACAATCGGCGACCATCGCGTCGTAACCCGCAAAATCGTGAAGGTCGCTCGTGCGGAGCACCTGTCGTTCGAACTCTCCGTTGTGACAGATTATGCCATCGAGCGTCTGAAGACTGACGTTGCGCCCATAGAGCACGTCGAGTACGCGCACGCTCTGGTCATTGTGGAAGAACCAGCGTCCCGTTCGCTTATGGAATACGTCGTTGAGCAGGTGTTCGCCCGCATGGCCGAACGGCGTATGTCCGATGTCGTGACCGAGGGCAATCGCCTCTATGAGGTCTTCGTTGAGGCCGAGCGCACGTCCGATGTCGCGAGCGACGCGGGCGACCAGCTGGACGTGCAGACCCCGCCGCGCTAGGTCATCGTTTTCGCGAAACGAGAACACCTGCGTCTTGCCAGCCAGCCTGTTGTAGGCAGGAACATGCAAGATCTTTTCGCTGTCGCGCAAAAAGGCCGGACGCAACGTCGTCGCCCTGTCGCGCGGCTCATCTTTGCGCCTGAGGACGGCGGAATCTGGCGTCGCCCAAGGATTGCGTTCCTCGCCACTCATGTAGGCGCGAACTTGCTCCTCGGCGCCTGCGGACAGCACGCCCGTAAGATGTGGCGCAAAGGGGTTGGAGTTCCTGCTGTCACCGCGATAGTTCCTTCGGCTCCCGGCCATGGTGCGTCCTCCTTCTTGCCTCGCTTTCTACTGTAATACCGCAGCTAGGCGGCTTGCAATCTGAACGTGGCCTATGGTCGAAGGGTGCTCGCCATCGGCCAGAGCAGCGTCTTCGTTGTCTATGAGCAAAAGCCCGTCCACCACTTGCATTCCCATCTCGCGTCCAGTCCTTTGGAGCATGCGACTCACTTCGCGCACGCACGAACCCGCATGCACCGGAGAAAGACTCGAGTTATGGCCCGTCGGCGTCACCACCACGCACCGCACGTCTTCATACGCTCGCGACACCTCACGCAAGAAGGCCCGTATGTCTTGTTGGACGGCCGATCTCGCGCAAGGTTCGTGACGATAGTTGCCTCCCAGTTCAATGATGACGAGCTCCGTGTCGTCGACGACGGCTCCCATGAGAGAGGACGGCTGGAATACTTGTCCTCCCACCGATTGGTTGACGAGTTCCAGCGAAAGGTGCTCAGCAAGAAGCGCCGGCCACGCGAGCAACGGGTCGTCCGCACAGAAGCCCTGGCCGATGGAGTCGCCCAACACCAGCATGCGCCGACGGGTCGGCATCGCCTCGATGTAGGTACCGTCCGCCCAAATCTCGCGAACCTCACATCCCCTGAGGTTGGGAAGCCAGAGGCAGACCTCGTGGCGCTTTCCCAATCCTGGTATCGACATTGTTATGGCGCGCTTATTGCCGTGATCCTCCAGTGGCGTCGAAAAGATTGCCTGTCCCTCGGCATCATCCATCCACGGAAGCGGTCTGCTGAGCGCCTGCGGCAACTCGCAGCCAAAGGGCTTACCATCAACCATGGCCGAAATGCCATCGTGAGGTCTCCGGCGTCCGCTATCCAGCTTGGATACGACCGCCGTCGTCCCCCGCGGCTCCTCATCCAGACGAACTGTCAAAGCTACCTCGGTGGCATCGGTCGCAAATCGCAGACATACGCCCGAAGTCGCTCGCGCCATCTGCCTATAGAGTCCCGGATGCCAAGCCAAGCAGCTTTGCAGTGCCCTTCGTTGGGCTTGATCAAAGCGTTGGGGACGGACCCACCCTCCCTCGAGTTCCTCAAGTTCGACCGCACCACAGACGAAATCGGCAGCCAAGGCGCACTGCAACATGCTACGCGCCACAGATGCATGCGACGTGCCGGACGTGAGGACCTCAAAGAGACGCATCATGCCTCCGTCTTGGCGACTCATATGCCCAACAGCCCCTCCAATACCTGCAACACACCATCTTGCGAGCAGGGAGGCGCGACGGCATCCGCTGCCGCACGCACGCGCTCCGGCGCATTCTCCATGGCATATCCGCAGCCGGCGAGCTTGAGCATCTCCAAGTCATTGTCGGAATCCCCAAACGCCACACAATGCTCGGCAGCAATCCCCCAGCGATCGAGGAGCATCTGTAGGCCCGTCGCCTTGTGAACGCCAGGGCAGATGATGTCAAAGTAACCATCGCCCGAGCCCACCACGTCCATGCGATCGCCCAAAATAGAGCGGAAACGCTCGATTTGATTTGCCACGTCCGCTGCGTCCACCACGGAAGAAAACATAAATATTTGGTCGACCACGTCCGAGAAGTCATCGACCCAGTATTGTCTGTGACAGTATTGGGCCATGTCGTCAAAGAACGCCTGTGACGTGCCGCGCTCTATGTAGGCACCTTCCACGCCCAGCATCGAGAACGGGACCTCGGGCATCGTGTGGCATGCTTTTATCATGAGCTCAACGACGTCATCGTCCGCCCGTGCCGCAAACACGGGCTCGCCCCCATCGAGCACATTGGCGCCATTTGCCGACACGATTCCCATCTCGTGCGCATGCCGCGGGAACAGGTCCTGCACCTGATAGCATTGGTTTCCGGTCGCCACCACAAACTTGATGTCTCGTTCCTGCATGCACGTCCAAATGCGCTCAAAACGCTCGACGTCATAGTACAGGTGATCCCGCAAGAACGTGCCATCCTCGTCCACAGCAACCAGTCTTATGTCTTGCATGCATCACTCCCATTCGCCAAGAAATCATTCGCATTACTTTACCACAGCACATGGAAACAAAAGAAACGTCAGTCTTTCAGCCATGCCGACGGTCCTCGCCGTGGGCGGGGGCTAGGTGGCAAGCGATGGGGATACTCCCTCGGGAACCCCGTTCCACGTCCGGCGCATCAATACCTTACGCTCTTCAACAGAGCGGGGGCTGGGTTATGTGCCTGCGCGAGTTCCGCAGGCGAAGCCGAGGACTGTCCGAGCCCAGGCGCATAACCCAGCCCCCGCCCCCGGTGAGGACTGTCTGAGCACGGGGACATATCCCGCATCCCTGCCTTATTGCGAGACGTGCATACCTGGAGCAAGGTCTAGAGTCAAATCCCACCCGGACTTCTGTTTGCTCCAGCGGGCCACCAACAGACCGCAGGGCGTGAGCAGACTACCCTGAGCAAAGACGAACTCATCTGGCGGCTGCCCTAGGATGCGCAGTTCACTACCATCCTCGCGAATGAACTCAATCCCAAGCGTACGATGCCATGCTCGCTCCACCTCGCTGGTACCGTCGGCACCCGTTGGAACATATCCGGCGTCCCACACCCATGGCCAGGCGGCATCCTCCCTTGTCAACGCGACGGCACATGACTCGACAATCGAATTGTAAGCGGCATCTGAGGTCCACACTATGCCAACACGTTGTGGACCCCACGGACTCCGGGGGTTGACGATTCCTTGAGCGCGGGTAAAGGAGGAGGGAGACGAGCATGCCTGCTCTTTGCGCGACGTTGTCACCATCACGAACCACACGTAGGTTCCACCCACTGCCAGTGGCGTGCCCTCGTAGCGAGCATGAGTGACACACGATCGCACCTCGCCTGAGTCCCACATCGTCATGCCGGTGTCGACAGAGGTCACCACGACCCTATACGTTTCTTGCTTCGTATTTGGGTTCGTGTCCGCGAGCCGCCATGCAAGTCTCGGCCATTCGCTCACGCCTTGTGTGTCGCGCAGGTGTTCGCAGGTCAGGTCGTAAACAAAAAGCATGTCTTTCCTCACACATTTGGCCAACGAGTCCTCTTCTATGTTAGTTCAAGCATTACGATAAGATAAGCAAACAACCAGTGGGAGGAACTCCATGTCTCGCAAACTATATGTCATGCGTCACGCCGAGACGCTCTTTAACGTCCAACACAAGATTCAGGGGTGGTGCGACTCTCCCCTCACCGCACGAGGCATCGAACAGGCCAAGGCAGCTGGACGCATGCTCCGCGATAACGGCATTCGCCTCACACATGCCTACTGCTCCACGGCCGAGCGCTGCTCCGACACGCTTGAGATTGCCCTCACGGAAGCCTACGGCGCCTTCATGCCCTACGAGCGGCTCAAGGGGATACGCGAGTGTGGTTTTGGTCAGTTCGAGGGCAAGGACGAATGCCTTAATCCGTCGCTTCCCTATGGGGACTTCTTTGTACCCTATGGAGGCGAAAGCGACGAACAGGTCAACGAGCGCATGTTGGGCACGCTCACGCAAATCATGGAGCGCCCCGACCACCAAAGTGTTCTCGCCGTGAGCCATGCGGGCGCGTCGATTCATTTCTTTATGGACTGTTCAGATCACGAGGGTGTCCAAATCGGCACGTTCTGCAACTGCATGTTGTTTGCGTACGACTACGAAGACGGCCGGTTTACGGCTACCGACTTCATTACGCCCGACTTCTCGCAGATTGACAAGAATCTATAGGGCGCGCTCACTCGCCCTCGAGGATCGACTCATAGAACTCAGCACCATCGTCGAGCCTTACGATGCCGATGCGCCCCCATCCGGCGCCTCCTGCCGCTCCGCAGTCAATGGCCCAGCGATCCGCGACGCCGCCCGTCGCATCGCTTGCCCCAAGGTGCATGATCTGGCATTCTCCATCGTCGTTTCGCGCTGGACGGTCGTACTCATCGCCTCCGCGAACCAAGTCCTCCACGTAGGGAACGGGTGTGTGCCCCGCAATAACGATGGGGCCATTCCCCTGCTCGTCCACAAAACCCGTGGGCTGACACCAAAACTCGTCACGAATCCACAGAACGTCTTCGGTAGACTGATACCGAAGCAGAGCGTCCATGGTGGCGTCCGTCCACCGACTACGCGACGAGAAGTTCAGCGGGCGCAGCCCCGCATGCACCAACAGGTAGCTTCGTCCCCCCACCGTTACGTGAGCACCATATGGAAGGTTTTCGGTCCATTCCACAAGGTCGATGAGCTCGTGCTCCGAAAGGGACGCCAAACCCGTCTTTGTGGTATAGCCTCCGTTGAGCTCCCATTGGAACGAGATTGACGGATCGTGAGGATGCCTAAAGAAGTCCAGCATCATGTCTTCGTGGTTCCCCATGAGGATATGCACATTGGGCAGCGTGCGGCACGTCTTCATAACCGCCACTGGGTCTGGGCCTCGGTCCACCATGTCGCCAAGAACCCAAATCTCGTCTTCGTCTGAGGGCTGGACTGTCTCGAGCAAGCGCTCGAGCGTCTTGTGGTGCCCATGTACGTCCGAAAAGACGTAAGTTGCCATTGTGCATAACCTCCCCGTCAGTACTCTAACCAAACTTGCGTTTGGGAGCAAGTATTTCGCTCGGAAGTGTAGAACATACGAACGAATACATTGTTGTTTGTATTCCTTTTCTGTTCTACGCTATTTGTGACGGCGCTTCCAAGCGACGCGATGCTGCCACGCCTTGAGGTAGCCTACCTCCACGACGCGGCCCATCCCCTTGGGACGCAGCCCCACGGAGGCAAGCTCGATCTCGCGCACGACACGGGCAAAGGTCGACGCAGCTCTCCCGCGTTTGAGCGCGCACTCCCATACGACGAGCACAAGCCAACCCTCGGCCACGAGCGCCTCGAGGTTTCTTTTGTCACGAGCCTTGTTGCGTGCGAACTTAGCCTCCCAAAACGCGACGTTGCTCTTTGGCATGGACAGGTTGCAGTGAGGACACCGATGCCAGAAGCAGCCGTTTACAAATATGGCAATCTTGCGCCCCGGATAACAGACGTCTGGTCTGCCGGGGCACTTCTTCCAGTGCAGTCTATACCCCGGAAGCCCCGCTTCGCGCAATGCCTTTCTTATAAGCAGCTCAGGCTTGGTATTCTTGCTTTTGTTGGCCTGCATCACATGGCGCGTAGCCAAGCTCACCTCGGACACGCGGCTCAGAACCCCATCGATTGAAGGTCGGCGACGATGTCTTGCGGAGTGAAGTGATATATGGCAAAGAACTCATCGGTGGGAACCCGATCGAGGAACTCTTTCTTACCGCCGTAGCACATGACGCGCATCCTCGTCTTGCCGTAGTAACGCGCGACCTTCTCGCCAAAGCCACCACACAGAATACCCGCCTCAAGCGTGACTACCACATCGTGGTCTTTGACAAGCTCGTCGAGCAGCTTCTCGTCAAAGCTCGAATAGTTGAGCGCCTCGACAATGGTGGCCTTGAGTCCCGTTTGCTGCTGCAACAAGTCGGCAGCATGGTGAGCAAGGTTCACCGTGCTGCCAATAGAGAGAAACACGGTGTCAGTCCCTCTTTGTACGACATGCCATCCCGTGGGTCGTGCTGCGTCGAAGCCGCTTGCGCCCTCAAGGACTCGCTCGGGGACGCGGATTACCACAGGACGCTCGTCTTGGTCGATGGACCACTCGAGCATGGCAAGGTACTCTTGCTTTGTGGCTGGCGCCAGGCATGTGATTCCCGGGATGTTGCTTGTCATTACGATGTCGAGGGTACCCGCATGCGTCGCATCTATGTCGTAGAAGCCCGCACCAAATACCAGCACCGTCGCAGGACACATGTTGAGTCCCAACTCCTGCACAAGCTGGTCGAACGAGCGCTGCAAGAACGTGGCCATGACCATAAAGACCGGCTTTGCCCCACCGCGAGCCAAGCCTGCCGAGAAGGCCGCCGCATGCTGCTCGGTAATGCCCGTGTCCACGAACTGTGTGCCACACGCCGCACGGAACTCAGGCAGCAACCCGACGCCCGAGGGAGCGCCAGCGTTGACGATGACCACCGAAGGGTCTTCGGATATCTTTTTGGCCAAAAAGTCACGTGTGATCGCCTGGTACGTCTCTTTGTTCGAGGCATCTTTTTGTGTGGCGGGAGGAACCGAATGGGCCTGTTCGGGGTGTTGCTCCGCCCATTCGCATCCTTTGCCCTTGCGCGTGTGCATGTGAACCACGATGGGATGGTCGATGTCGCGCACGGCACTCAACGCGTCCACCAAAGCATGTACGTCATTGCCGTTCTCGACGTACAGATAGTCGAGTCCAAAGGTTCGGAAGAGATTCTGTGGCGCCTGACCCTTGGTGCGGCGTAGCTCGGCGAGGTTCGCGTAAATACCACCCGAATTGGGCGCAATCGACATATCGTTGTCGTTGAAGAGGAGGATGAAATTCGAGCCAAGCGTGGCGGCGTTGTCTATTCCCTCAAGCGCCTCTCCCCCGCTCAGCGCGCCGTCCCCCAGCACGGCAATAACGTTGTGGGACTGTCCCAAAAGGTCGCGCGCTTTGGCAAGGCCCACCGCAAGACTGACGCCTTGCGAGGTATGCCCAGCACGGAATTCGTCGTAGTCGCTCTCTCCCGGATTCGTGAAGCCCGTGAACTCGCCGTAATGCGAAGGATCCAAATACGCCCGCTTGCGCCCCGTTAGAATCTTGTGTGTGTAGCACTGGTGCGAGACGTCAAACACGACCTTGTCGTGAGGAGTGTCAAACACGTAATGGAGCGCGACACTTGCTTCGACAATACCCAAATTGGGTCCGAGATGGCCACCCGTTACCGTTATAGTATTGATGAGTGCGGCACGAATCTCGTCACAGAGCTCCGACAAAGCCTCCTGCGGCAATCGACGCAGGTCAGCAGGGCTCTCGATGGTATCGAGATATTTCGCCATGTACCGCTTTCCTCTCCTCCAAAACAATGCCCGCGATGCGAGCTGAATACAGTATGAACCACTTTGAGGTCTTGCACGAGACGAGAACCGTAAAAGGCAACAATGCCCACAACAGCCAACGTGGCCGGCCCAAAAAGATGGGCCGTGCCTTCTGGGCTCGCGCTTATTGCTCTACGGGCTCCCCGCTAAAGTTGAGCCCGCCCGTGAGGGCATGCGCCTTCTCTTGGTCGAAGTCGTCTGCAAACACTGCTACCAGCGCAGGACGCACCCGCATAAGAGCTGCGTCATAGAGGTCCCAGAACGATTCGGTACGGACCTTGCCCGTAAAGGGATCGCGCCATAGCCTGCGCTCGCGATTGTCGAAGTCGCTTGTGATTTCGGCGCGCGGTCGATATGACATGGCTCGCACCACGGAATAGCGCTGTGGCTTCGCGATGAGCTCCAAACGTCCCAAAACATCGGCTTTTGCGCCGTTGGGAGACCACATGGCATACAAGGCGCGACGATAGCATGACACCGCGATGGGATACACGCGCGACGCCGTCGGTTCTCCGCCTGCGGCAGCGCCCACCGCGACCATAAAGTACTGCGCGCCAATAGTGTTGAGCACCTCGTCTTTACCGCGCAGGACCTCCTCGTGGGGCCGGTACGCCTCAATCGTCTGGTTGCGCTTCGTATAGAGCACCATCTCGTCCAAGTCGCGCTCCACCTCGGCATGGACGGCCGACGCATCATTGGCGTCTAGGTCGAGCACGCCCGCCTGACAGATTCCCCGTTCCCAAAAATACACGAGGGGATGCACGGTGCTGTCGAGCAGATAGTGGCAGACGAATCCCGCCAGGTAGGCGCGACCCACCGGTTGTTGCTCCGCGGGGAGGGCATCCGTTGCCTTGCGCATGGCGACCAACAGCGCACTCGGGCCATCACTGTGCATGCGGGCGCCCAGCTTCCTAAAGACCTCCAGCGGGGGTAGCATCACGAGATAAAACAGCGGGTCGGGACCTTGGCATCCGAGCAAGAACGCATCCCGCTCATCGGGCGTGTACAGGCTCACCGAATCGATTGCCGAGCCAAAGGCATCCTGGCCAAAGAAATCATGCGTAAACAGCGCTGGCATCACTTGCTCCTCTCGTTGTCCCCACGAGAATCCTATCACAGTCGCGACACAAACAAACCGGATTCAAATATGCCAAATGGGGACGTTTGAATCCGATGGGGATACTCCCCTTTGCCTTTGCTGTCCAGGCAAAGGGGAGTATCCCCATCGGTATCCCCGTCGGTTGCGCTGGCCGCATGCCATCACGCATTATCAGACAGCGTGCCGCCGGGCGTGCGCAGTAACAATCCGGTACGTCTGCGCCGCTTTGGGTGCTTCGTTATGAGCGGCCGCCCTTGATGATGCGGATGCCGCGCTTTGCCGCGTAGGGCAGTATCGCCTTGACCTTGTCCTCCGCCTTCCACATGGTGCTTGCCTCGGGGACGTCACGGCGCAGGTGGATGGCATCGAACTCGCAGCGTGTGGTGCACAGGCCGCAGCCGATGCACTTGTTGGCATCGACGATGGACGCGCCGCACTTGAGGCAGCGGGCCGTCTCGGTGCGAATCTGCTCCTCGGTAAAGGTCTTGTTGGGATCGTCCCAGTTGTGCAGGACCTTCTCTACGCGCGCGCATGCGGGAATCTCCCTGCCCGCATGGTCGTAGTCGCCCGGATTGAGGGCGATGTCCTCTTTGTTGAGCTCCACGTAATGGCGCTGGTTGCGCGACACCGTGAGCGAGGAGCCGGTTTGGGCATACCGATGCAGCGAGATTGCCGCCTCGTGTCCTGCCGCGATGGCGTCTATCGCAAAGCGCGGGCCGGTGTACACGTCGCCACCCACAAAGACGTCCGGCTGGTCCGTCTGATACGTCTTGGGATCGGCAGCGATGCGCCCTCCCGGACCCACCTCGATTGCGCTGCCCTCAAGCAGGTCGCCCCACTCGATGGTCTGTCCGATGGAGAAGACCACGTTGTCGCAAGGCACGAGCATCGTATCGCTCTCGTCGTAGACGGGGGCGAACTTGCCGTCGGCGTCAAATACCTGCGTGCAGCGCTTGAACATGACGCCGCATACCTTGCCGTTGGCGTCGCGCTCGACGGAGACCGGACCCCAGCCGTTTTGGATCTGGATGCCGTCCTCCTCGGCCTCGGCGATCTCGTGCGGCAGCGCCGGCATTTCGGCTCGCTGCTCCAAGCTCACCATGGTCACGGCCTTGGCCCCGCAACGCACCGAGACGCGAGCCGCATCGATGGCGACGTTGCCACCGCCGACCACAACGGTGTTTCCGCTAACCTCGTACGCGGGATCCTCGAGGGCCGTGCGCAGGAACTCAACTGCCGTCGAGACGCCAGCGCCTTCCTCACCGGGAACGCCAGCCAAACGCCCGCCCTGGCATCCCACCGCAAGGTAGAACGCGACGAAACCTTGGGTGCGCAGCTCGTCGAGCGTCACGTCCTTGCCGACCTCGACGCCACAGCGAATCTCGACGCCCATCTGGCGCATGATGTCAATCTCGGCCTCGACGACGTCCTTTTGGAGCTTGTAGCTTGGAATGCCATAGGTGAGCATGCCGCCGGGGCGAGCGTTCTTTTCGAACACCACCGGGTTGTATCCCATGTCGGCCAGATAGTACGCGGCCGTGAGTCCGGCGGGGCCAGCGCCCACGATGGCGATCTTTTCGGGCATGCGCCCACGCGTCGACGGAATGGTCGGCTCGCTCACGTAGCGATGCTCTGCCTCGAGGTCCTTTTGCGCGATGAACTTCTTTACGTCGTCGATGGCCACGGCCTCGTCAATCGTTCCGCGCGTGCACGCGGCCTCACAGCGCTTGTTGCAGACGCGACCGCACACCGCCGGGAAGGGATTCTCTTTTTTGATGAGGGCGAGCGCGTCACGATAGCGACCTTGGGCGGCCAAACGCAGGTAACCCTGCACCGACACGTGAGCTGGGCAGGCGACCTTGCAGGGCGCGGTGCCCGTGTCGTGACACTCGATGCGATTGTTCGTCTTGTAGTCTGGATCCCAGTCGTCCTCTCCCCACTTGCGTGCGTTGGGCAGCGGCTGTTTGGGATACTCGATGGCGCCTGTGCGCGTGGGAATCTTTTGGCCAAGCTGTACGGCACCGGCCGGGCATACCTCCACACAGCCCGCGCACGCCACGCACTTCTCCTCGTCGATGTGGGCGCGATATGCGCTGGCGCTCATGTTGGGCGTGTTGAACAGCTGCGAGGTACGCAGCGCGTAGCACACGCTCACGTCACAGTTGCAGATGGCAAAGATCTTTTCTTCGCCGTCGATGTTTGTGATCTGGTGCACGTAACCACAGCGTTCCGCCTCGAGCAAGATGTCGATGACCTCGTCGTAGGTGATGAAGTGCCCCTTGCCGGTCTCGACAAGATAGTCGGCCATGTCTCCGATGCCGATGCACCAATTCTGCGGGTCGCGTCCGGCGTTGTCGCCACGGGCACGCTCCGCCAGCGTGCAGCTGCAGGAGCTCGCCGCATAGCGGTCGTACTTCTTGAGCCAGTAAGAGATGTGCTCGACGCTCGCCGAATGGCTTTCTTGGCGAATGGCGTGCTCCACGGGAATGACGTGCATGCCGATGCCGGCGCCTCCGGGCGGGACCATCTTTGTGGCAACGGTCAGTGGGAGGAAGGTCATACGCTCAAAGAACGTGCCGAACTCCGGATGCTCCTCAAGCAGGCGCTGGTTCATGACCGTGAACTCAGCCGAGCCGGGAACATAGCGCGGCAGCACGTAGCGGCGCTCGTGCGTGGGATTCTTGCCGTCGAGGTTCTCCCAGTTGAACTCCAGGATTCCCTTGTAGCTTAGGTCGTCAAGAAGCTCCTGCACGCGCTCGGGATCCATCTTTGAGCCCTTGATGACTTGCTCCAGCGTCTCGGGAACGCGCACCTTCATGTGGCGGATGAGCTCGGCCTCTTCCTCGGTCATCACGGCCGCCAGACCCCAGTATTCGGGATCGTCCTGCGTCGTCTTGTGCAGGTGGAGTTTGATGGGAATGCGGTCCGTGATCTTTGCCCCCTCGCGCAACACACCGGGCTTGAGCGGCTCGTGCGCGGCCGGTCCCGGCTCGTCGGGCGTCGCGGGCTTCCAATGCGTTGCAGCATCGTTCTCGGAGAAATACTCCTCCGCGATCATGCGGTGCGGCTCGCCGTTTGGCGTGGCCGTGGGAATGACGTTGCGTGCCTCCAGATCCTCGTCGGTCAACCCGCGACGCATCGTCTCGGCGCGCTCGTCCACACTGGCCCCGCCAAAGGAACTGACGGGCCTTCCCGTAAGGGTGCTGCGATTCTCTCCTAGTGCCATGGTCTCTCCCCTATTCTTGCCAGGCTGCGACTTCCCCCCGCAGCCAATCGATCCATTGCTGCATGCCCTCTCCTGTTTTTGCAGACAACGGCATTATGGTCGCATGAGGATTGCGCTCGCGAACGTTGCGCTCGAACTCCTCAAGCGAAAAGTCAAAATACTCCGCCACGTCCATCTTTGAGACAATGACTACGTCCGAGACCTCGAACATGAGCGGATACTTAAGCGGCTTGTCGTGGCCTTCGGGAGCCGAGAGAATCATGACCTTGCGCGTCGCCCCCGTGTCGAATTCCGCCGGGCAAATGAGGTTCCCGACGTTCTCGAGAAACACGAGGTCAATACCCTCGATGCCCAGCTCGCGCAAACCTTGCTCGCACATGGCCGCGTCCAGATGGCACATCCCCCCGGTGTGCAGCTGCACCGCGCGAGCGCCGTGCCGCTGGACGGTGTAGGCGTCCACGTCGGAGTCGACGTCTGCCTCCATCACGCCGATGTTCATCTCGCCCGTGAGCCTGTCGAGCGTGGCGCCAAGCAGCGTGGTCTTGCCCGAGCCCGGTGAACTCATGAGGTTGATGAGCATGGTTTTCTTGTCGTGCAACCGCTGCCGCAATGCCTCGGCCGCGCGATCGTTGTTTGCCCGCACGTCCTCGTGCACCTCAATGACCTTGATTCGATCCATGCGGCTTCCTTTCGAACATATGGATAGATTTTATTGTACACGACACCTTATCAACATGAGCGCGCGAGCCGGCTCAACGCGGAACAGAACTCCCCGGTAGCTCTGTGCCACATGGAACGATGTTCCCGGGGAGTTCTGTTCCAAACGATGGTATAACGTTCGCTGGAATACTGTTAGTCTTCGCTCGTCAGGTCTCGCACCAACAAAAGAATCGAAAAGCCGGCAGAGATTCCCATCACCCACGCGATGTCCAGCACGAACGGCACGTGCTGAATGAACGTTTGATACACAAACATCGCACCAGTCGTGGCGACGAACAGAATTACAAAGGTGAGCGCACATTTGATGAACGGATTCATGTTGCTCCTCACAACGGCTTCACAGTACGCCACGTTACAGTACCACACTTCGCCAAGAAAAGAGATGCGGCGGGCGTTTTTGCCTCGCGACAAAACACCCCCGCCGTGTCATCAATCTTGCGACGCCCGTATCGTCAGCGCACCAGATAGTCCGCGTTCACGTAGCCGCTCCTGCCGTACTTGGGAGAGTAGACCCACCAGTACTGGCCGTTGGAGGTGTCCTGCACCTGCACGGTGTCGCCGGTGTAGAGCTCCCCGATCTCGTTCGCCTCGTCGTAGCTGGGCGCGGTGCGCAGGGCGAGGTAGCCCTTCGCGACCCTCACGGAATAGGTCGTGCCAGAGGACTTGGCGGAAGGCGCAGAGGTGGACGAGCCACGCAAATAGTCGGCATTCACGTATCCGCTCCTACCGTGCTTGGGAGAGTAGACCCACCAATATTGGCCGTTGGACTTGTCTTGAACCCGCACGGTATCGCCGGTGTAGAGCTCGCCGATCTCGTTGGCCTCGTCGTAGCTGGGCGCGGTGCGCAAGGCGAGGTAGCCCTTGTCAACCTTTACGGTGTAGGCAGTTCCCCCGGTTGAGGTTGACTTGGAGGCGGAAGAGGACCCCGAGGTTGAACGTAGATAGTCCGCGTTCACGTAGCCGCTCTTGCCATGCTTGGGAGAGTAGACCCACCAGTACTGTCCGTTGGAGGTGTCCTGCACCTGAACGGTATCGCCGGTGTAGAGCTCGCCGATCTCGTTGGCCTCGTCGTAGCTGGGCGCGGTGCGCAGGGCGAGGTAGCCCTTGTCAACCTTTACGGTGTAGGTATTGCCCGCATACGCACGCTGAGGTGCTACGAGGAACAAAAGGAGCACGGCCGCAATTCCTAATACCAGCCGTTGTGCCAGGAGTTTTGCCTGTTTGTGGCCCGAGATGCGGTTCATGAGGTGGTTTTTGCGCTCTTTCATGGTTGTGCTCCTTTCGTGAGGATGTAACCATCATAGCATGCAGAAACCTCCAAAATTGCGTAATGCCCGTTGGAACATGATCTGGTTAGTTGTGCCGCAATTGTACGAATTGCTTCACTGCCTCTTTGTTATGTCGTACATAAAGACTTCCGAAATCTCGTGGTCGTAGCCTTCGTAGAAGCCCTTGGGCATGCCGAGCACGATGCGCGCACCCCTGTTATAGAGGACCAACAGCTGTCCCGTTCTTTGGTCGAACGTAAGGCCCTCGATCTCCCCCTGCTTCGTAACGTCGTCGAACGTCCGCTCCAGCGTGACGGTACAGCTCGTGGCGTCCGGATCGACCGTCGTGCGATACAGATGGTCGGGCTCATCGTCGTCAGCCGTTCCGTCATCGGCCGTCATGTACAGGCTTCCGTCATAGCAGGCAATTCCCTGCAGCCACTGCGGAGGCATCTGCATGTGGATCTTCCCCTTGTATTCGCCGGTGCCAAGGTCGTATCTATATAAGTAGCGACCACTTTCCTCTCCAACCCAAGAGCACATCCAAACATCGCCCGCATCCGGATCCACCGCAATTCCGGAGCATTCCAGTTGCCCGCTTTCCGGCTTGAACGGAAACGTCCTTTTTAGCTGCAGGGTGTCTCCGTCATACACTGCGATCTGTATGTTCTTGCCAACACCGTCCATAAAGTATTCCACGCCAACATACAGTTCGTTGTTGTGGACATCTATGTCCCCAATGTGGTTTACCTCGGCATCGTAGCCTTCGAACGGCTTAAGGTTCTGTGCAACTACCTTCCAGTCTCGATCGTACTTGGTAAGCGACGTTGACCCACTCACCCAGTAATAGTCACCCTCGCAGCAGACTCCCTGTCGGCCGTCAACCTCAACGGAGCCCGCCAACTTATACGCATGCACAGGAAGCATAAGCGCCGGATGGTCTTCCGGCCTCGTGGAATTAGGATCTTCGCTCGCCGCGACAGAATCCCCTGCGGTCGTTGAGCATCCGGTACACATCGCCCATACGAGCGATAGGCACATCATGAGCGCCACCACCAGAGCACGTTTCGTGGGCACAGCACCATCCTTTTTCATACTCATACCTCGCTCCCAACCTTTTGCCGATGAAGCCATATTATTGCCATCGCGGCCCAACTGGCAAGCTGCAAGATAATCTCATTTTTTTGCCCGTGAGGGTATCCCCCTGCATGATACTGATCAGGGCAGCCAATCTGGCCATGGGGTACCATAGAACGTACTGATGACACCTAGTACTTATGAGCAGGAGCCGCCAATGATTTTACCCGTCACACAGGGCAAGCGCTTCTTTGATCTGTTCAACTCTCTCACCATCTACGCACACCGCCGCCTGCAGGTAGTGTCCGATAGTGAGTTCTTCGGCGTTAGCCCCCTCAACCCCATCGATGAGACGGCCCAGCGCGAGACCATAATGGAGCTGTGGAAGCACCCGGAGATCTTGGATGACTTCGTCCGCGATAACCCGTTCAACCTGCCGCGTCGCGACTTGGACGTCGCCTTAACGTGGAAGGGCTGCGACATAGCCAGCTACACCGTAGACACCATGACCGTCGGAAACACCGAGGCGCTGTATTTCTGCACAGAAGGCCATGCCTTTGTTGTGTGGGGCCTCTCGAAGCCCATTGAGTCCATGCTGACGAGGATTCCCGGAGTGGTGCAGACAACCCTGCTACCGTTTGAGGACAAAATCACGTACGGCATGTTCATCATGGAGATGCCTGTCGAGATGGGCGATAACATGCGTGCGGTATTGCGAAAAGACTTTGAGGCAAGCGTCGTCGACGGCTGCGTGGTTCGCACGGGCGCTCAATTCCTAGAGAAGATGCCACTCATTCGGGCGCAGGCCGAGCAACGCCAGCTCGAGCAGTTCCGCCGCGAAATGGAGATGGAGGAGCGGGCGCAGGGACCGCTGCCTGGCCAGCATCGCGGCGCGCTCGTCGGCATGGACGAGGACGAGCGCGAGCGCAGGGTGATCGAGTACATAGACAATTCAATAAGCGAGGGAGATCGTGGAAAACGGATCCAGCAGATGTTGGACTCGTACTGCCTGCCTGGAGATCCCGTCTATACGCTCGAGGAGCTGCTGCAGCGCGACCGCGACCGCGAGTCCGACACGCGTATAGCCACAATGATCGAAGCAAACAGGACGGACGATGACTTCTTCCGCGCGCTTGTTGATCCCGAGGTCCTTCAAGATGACCTAGGCAGCTTTAGCGAGCACGAGCTCGAGCTCCTTCGTGAGCTGGCAGCGAAGGGCGGCCGCTGGCACATTCCCGCGGCGGGCCTCACCACGCTAAAGGGCGTCCCAAGGTACATCCGCGGGCTCTGCTACCACTTCCACGACGCGGACGGCTATCTTACGGTCATGCCGAAAGAGATCGTCGCAGCGTCACAGATGGTGGACTGGGACGAGCCGTTGTCCTATGCACGCAGGCGCAGGGAGATGCTGCATTTCATGGAGCTGATTTCGGAGCTCAGGGGGATCCTCACGCTGGACGAGGCCTTTGCGGCATACAGGACCGCATGTCCGCAGGGATTCGAGACCTACCTCGAGGTGTTCGACATCCTGTTTGAGTCCCTCGACTCCCTCGAATTCGGAGGCTGCGTGCTCGAGACGCCAGACGAGTCGTACCTCATGCACTTCGAGCTGTTCTTCGACTATCTGCGCTCGCACGGGATAAGGCCCGGCGATTCCGATGCGTACTTTGAGGGCGAGCTGGACGGCCTACCTGAGGTGGTACGCAAGCACCAGCAGGGCAAGGAGGCGCGGGCGCTCACAAAGGAGATGCTCGCGAGCAACTCCGTCTTCACCTGGGCCAGCGAGCAACCGCCCACGCTAGCGATGCGCAACTACCTAGACACGCACGTCCCCGACGATGCAGACGACTACTTCTTTGCCGAGAAGGTCGTGGAGGACCTGCTGCCCGAGGTGTTCATAGGCTTCTTTGAGTCGGGCACGCAAGTGTTCTTCGACATCCTCGAGAACAATGGCTTTATACCGGACTACAGTCAAGTGAACAAGCTGCTCGGCCTGTGGCAGAACATGTGCAACGGCCTTCCCAACTGGCCCAACAACGGTTGGTCACCCAACGAGCTGCACAACCGCTCGAGCAAGCGGATGATCTTTTACAACGAGGACGGGTCACCCATGCGCATCGGTCGAAACGACCCCTGCCCATGCGGCTCGGGAAAAAAGTACAAGCGTTGTTGCGGCCGCTAACCGGGTCGTCTACGTGAGCGACCCGTACTCGCGCTACATGGCCTGATGCGTTACACCCACTGTTTACCGAACTTGCGGGCATCCACATCGTACACGTCCTTCGCGTAGACGACCGTCTTGCGAAACATTGACTCCTACAGGTCTCAGAGCTCGGTGGCGTTGGCGAACGACATAGGCTCGTCGAACGCGGTGACGCGTTCGACGCCGCGCGCTCTAACAGCTTGCCGAGCGGCAGGTCGATGTCGTTGTTCCAGATGATACCGTGGTCTCCCAAGTCGACAGCGACGCTCACGAACGGCTAGCTCTTTTTTCAATCGAACTACACATGCCCTGCTCAATGCAAGCATCGCCTACAGAACAGATTTCTAGGAAGCTTCGTTTCACTCAGCCGCCGCAGCGGAACGGCAGCAATATCGGCGTCAGTGTAGCAGGGAGTATACGAAGTCTTATAACGTTACAGTTATCTCCGTGCTTTCCGAAAACAGAGCGCCAAGAAGGGGGCGCCGATTTGCACGTTTTTGCCAGATGTTAGCGGTTTTTGGGGTACGATTCGCCCACCGGCGGGAAAGGCAGCCAGGTAGGGGTTGATCGTCACTTCCTATCGGTAGACGGAGATCACTTCTTTGCACTATGAAAACACGAGACGTCCAATCCTCAGTTCAACCACCTGATGAATCTTGAACAGCTGTCTTTCCAGCCAGAGGATTCTTCTTCTATACTTTTAACTGGCATAGAAGGCGTCAGGAAAGATTCACTCATGCTTAACGTCCAGTTTGGCGACATGCCCCAAGCCGTGTATGACACGGCAACGTACTTCGCGCAATCGTATCTCGACCCATGGATCACGGATGGCCTGACGCGGGAGATGATTGCCGACGTGGACAAGTCGCAGGTCGTGGATGCCAACCTTATTCAGAGTCCCGTGCTCGGCCCCATCTCTCCGTTGTCGCTCTCGGGAGGGGTCAAGACACTCATACTTCTGGCCCACGACCGTGGCCATGTGTTCAACATCTCCACGTGCGGGGACAACTGCGCCAAGTGGATTCTGAGGATCGCAGACAAGCGGGCGGCACAGAACCAGAAGCTGCTCGTCAGCCTCCACCATCTCATGGACTTTGGCGACGGACCTTTCCGAATACGCGTGCTCGACCCTTCCGGCAAGAGCCTCGGCATAGCGAAGAATATGGTCGAGTTCCTCGACCTCGCTGGCGAGTTTGTGTGAGGGGGCTCGTCATGAAGGGACAACACGAAGTATATGTGCGCAACCGCAGGAAAGTCGCGTTCCGTTTTACGCTCAAACGCAACATTACTGTCGTGCGGGGCAACAGCGGCACGGGAAAGACGACCCTATACGACATGATAGCGGCTCACATGCGCAACAACGCCGGCGACGCCGTCAACCTCACATGCGACAAGCCCTGCGTGGCGCTCACCGACCACGACTGGCAACACCAACTGAGTGGCTTCCACGACTCCATTGTGTTTGTTGACGAGGGCGCAGGGTACCTGTCGAGTGAGGATTTTGCGAGTGCCGTCCGTTATTCTGACAACTATTACGTATTGTTCACGCGCGTTCCACTGCACCAGCTTCCCTACAGCGTTGACGAGATCTACCACATCAAGACGAGCGGCAAGTACCATACGCTCGTCCCCGCATATCGTCAGAGAAGAGGCCTCGTCTACGGCGTGTCATCGCGATCTCGCGCGCCCTACGCGATTCTCCTGACCGAAGACAGCAAGAGTGGTCTCCAGTTCTTTGAGGCCCGCCTGTCACGCGAGGGCGTGGCCTGCCTTACGTCCAGCGGAAGATCTGGCATCTACAAGTGGCTCAAGGAGCACGCAGGCCAGCGTGTCTTTGTCGTCGCCGATGGCGCTGCCTTCGGTCCTGAGGCAAAGCGCGTGCTCGCGCTTCAGGAGCAACATCCCCAAAGCATTCGAATCTGTCTGCCCGAATCCTTCGAATGGCTGTTGATGAAGTCCGGCGTCCTGCACGACGCGCACGTTGAGGAAGTCCTAGAGGATCCGGCGCGATTCATCGAGCCCAGCGAATACTCAAGCTGGGAGCAGTTCTTCACGACGTTGCTTCGGCAAAGAACGCAAGGCACCCCTTTCGAGTACGACAAGCAGAAGCTCTCTGACGCATGGACCGTGGAACACAATGCCGACAAGGTCATGGGTGCAATTGCGCACGGCAACGTAAGGTAGCTTAGAAACTCAGCCAAAGTGGCAGTGATCTGGGACCTTGCTGAGTGTTGCGGCAAGGTGGATAATTAGGGCCTGAGATAGGATGCGCCGGTCGTTGTTTTGGCTGAAGACAACAGAGAGTGGTGCCCTTTCGGCCAAGCGCGGCATAGGCAAAGACCGAATGTAGCGAGCGAACCAGGCGACTCGTGAGTACATCGACGCGCACGCGCTGCGTCGGGCTGGCGAAGAGCTGTGTGGACGAGCTCATGAGGTTCGCGTAGGTGCTGAACGCATGCTGCTGCAACCCGGTCATCGGTTCACCCTGGAGACAAGCAATTACGCTTTCTCGGACTACCTGCCACTAAGCGTGACCAGACCATTTATCGCACAAGTTGTGCTGATTTTGTGGGTTCTCCGAGAGCCAGCGACAAAGAAGGGTCCCCGCGCTGACAAGGTTCGGGGGCTCTTTGATTATTTGAGGGGTTGTGATGGCCAAAGAGTTCAAAACCATTGAAGAACTTGTCGCTCTTTTGAAGTCTCGTGGCGTAGCCACTGATGAAGGCACAAAGAGAGCCATCGAGCGAGAGAGCTATTACGCCATCGTGAACGGCTACAAAACACCATTCCAAGATAGACAGGCAATGCAATCGAGCAGCGGTGACGTTTTCTTGAGCGGCACGGATTTCAACAGCATCTATGAGCTCTTCCTATTCGACCGGGAATTGCGGTCGATTACCTTCAAGTACTTGACGAGAGCAGAGGCGGTAATGCGCACGACGGTGGCGTACGTCTTTAGTAAGAATCATACCGAAGATAACGCATACATTACGCGCTCAAACTTCTGCGCATGGCGTGATTACCTCGTGCCGCGAGCATTCAAGGGAGATAAGCGTTCAATGCACAGCGCAAACCTATCTTCACTCATGAATACGCTTACAAAGAAGCTAGTAGTAAACGATCGTAGCAGTCACGCACTGCCATGGACATGGGCACCACGCGATCGCCTTTGCGCGTAACCTCTTCCAACCACACTTGCTCTTCTTTGCGAAGTGGAACGATTGTCTCCCCCATGCTCAATAGCCGCGTAAACTCAGGAACGGTACGCAGCAGCTCTGCGAGCTCCGCTGGCTCAGCCGTCACAGCAATGATGTAGCCCGGAAGCAGCAGACGTTCCACGTGCTGCCACTCCCCCTTGTACTTGCGTTGGGTTGCAATGCGTGGCGCAAAGCATTCACTTACTATGAACTCGGTACACTCACGTTCGGCCACGTCGTTGCATACACGCTCAACCAACCTGCACATCTGCTGTTCGCGGCCACTTTGCACCCATACGACGAACCATTCGTGCTTACGCATCACGCACTCCCTGCGCTCACAGACCTCACATGTGCTGCCCATGGCTTCGCCCATGCCCTTTGGCCTACATCGGAGACTATTCGTTCCCTTCGCGCCCAGAAGACCTGCACGAGGCACCATCTGGTGGGAGCAAGAGATGTTGGAGGGGTCTGCCTTTGGCAGCACCCTGCGCTCGACCCGCTCGCACTCGGCGAGTGGACCCAGCGCAGGGTGCTAACGGACGCTCGTAAGGCGTCGCATGCCTATCTCCTTTCTGGGACGGAAAGAGCGAGGACCTGCAAGAAGTCATCACCTCCGTCGGACACGCGCACGGTAGCACGGCGCATATGGCGGTTTACACGTCGCACCCGACTCTCTTGCCCGGCGAGCGGACCGGCGAGCACATGCAGACGGTCCCCCACAATCTCGCCCGTGCTGTTGCGAATCACGTGGCTTGCGTCCATGTTTGTTGCCAAGAAGTCCTGCACATCGTCCGTCATGGGCATGTAGCCACGGTCCATCTTGCCTGCCAAGCGCACGGGAAAGCTCAGGCCCTCCAACGCCTTCTGGAGGGCTCGGGCATTCTTGGTGGCTATGACGAAATAACCTTTAAAGAGGGTCAGTTGTTGAAGCTTCCACGTCGAGCCGTGCTTAAACCAGTGCTCTTTACGAGGTACGAACGCATCTTCGATGAGCGCCGAATCTACGATGGCGCGCACGCGATCGCACGTCTGGGCCTCGCGACCTTCGGGCGCACTCACAAAGTACCAACGCAGCGTACCGCGCGGACTCCTACGGCCCATAGGCAGCCCCTGCGGGAACTCCCCCATGCTTGATTGCACCCGTGCCATGCCTACGCACATCTCCCAATAGTCTAAAAACGTACACTTTTGTAGACTTATTGGTTTTTGCGCGCTATGCTCGTTATCATGATGTTGATATCATAATTAATATGATTACTTTCAGAAATTGCAGGATTTGCGAAAGGATTTGCGAAAAGGAATCAAGGGGTGGCAATAGGTTTTGGGTACGGTATAATGTCAGTGCAAGGTGAGTGAAAAAGTGTAGATTTTGAATTAACTTCAAAAGCGTTATACCTGTGTAAGTGCGCATTTGTGCGCTTTTCTTCGCTCTGCCCCATCCTCTTTGAGCCAGCGATCAAACGTGCTTATAGACACCTCAAGTCGCAACGCGGCCTCACGTCTCGTAAGCTTGCCCGAAACGTAGGACTCCTTGGTATCCTCATATTGTGCGGGGCGTTTCTTGCGTGGCCTACCAAATCGGACGCCACGTGCCCGTGCCGCCGCGATTCCCTCAGCTTGTCGCTGTCTGATGTTTTCTCGCTCAACTTGCGCCACATACGACAATAGTTGCAACACGATATCCGATATGAGGACGTTCGTTATGCCCTCGCGGCGGACGCGCGTGTCGAGCAGGGGCATGTCGAGCACCACGATGGCGACGTCGCGTTCCTTCGTCAAATACCTCCACTGCTCCAGAATCTCGTCATAATTGCGCCCAAGTCGATCGATGCTCTTTATTGCCAGAACGTCGCCTTTGACCAGCTGACGTAGCAGCCTCCGATATTCTGGACGCTGGAAGTCCTTGCCACTTGCTTTGTCCGTAAATATACAGCCGCGTTCAACGCCAAATTCGATGAGAGCATCAATTTGCCTGTTTAGGTTCTGGTCGCGGGATGATACCCGCGCATAGCCATACGTGTTTCCCATACGATAGCCTTCCTGCTTGCCAATCCTTATGGAGAATGAACTCAGGTACAGTCTAGAGCTCCACATTCTCCCATTCGGAGGCGGCGGGAATGGTGCGCAGGTAAGGATTCAACGCCGCGAACATGGCACCCGCGAGCGACAGGGCAACCAAAACGAACACGAACCCGCTAAAGCCAATGCGCGGCAGAAGTTCGCCGGCGACGGCGCCCGATAGGCTACCAAACAACATGATTGCAGTCATGACGGCCGCCCTGGTGCGCCCCTGCTTAGAGACCGGTGTCTTCGAGAAGACGAACCCGTTAACGAGCGCGCTAAACAGCGGCATGGGAAGGCTCGCCAAGCATGTGGAAAAGAGTATTGAGGGATACGTCCCTATGAGCGCCATAGGCACGTACGATACTGCTATACCCATGAGGATGGCCACAATCCCCTTCCCCACAGGCATGTTGTTGCAGATGCGGGCCGAGATAAACGAACCTACGATCGTGCCCACCGCCGTCCCAACGTTGGCCAGACTGATGAGCAGCGGTTCCACGCCCTGCTCCACGAGCGTGAGGTTCACTGACTGATGAGCGGCAAAGAAACCGAACTGGACGACGCCCATTATCGCAACGCCGCTCACGATGACCTTGCTCGAAAACACCCACCGCCAGCCATCGATCATGTCGCGCACGAAGGATGCCGGCTCGCTGCTTGCGGCTTCGTCCCTCTCGTCCTCGTTTAGCGGCAGGCGAAGGAATGCGGCGCTCACGAAGGCCATCACGTCAAAGACCGCGCTCGCAAAGAATGGGAATGCGTGCGACATCCCAAACAGAACGGCACCCAAGGGTGAGCCGGCGGTATTCACGGCGGCGTCCCTACCCTGGTTGACGCTCTCTGCCTCGGCGTATCGCTTGGGTCCGACGACACGAATGAGCGCCGCGTTGGTCGTCCCGCCCAAAAACCCAAAGATGGATGACGACAAAAGGCAGAGGCTCACAAAGAGCGCGAACGTGAGATCTCCCGCGATAAAGAGAATGCCCATCGTGAGCCAAATGATCGCGCAACTTCCGGCCTGCACCAATATGAGCGTGCGGTGATCGTGGCGATCGATGAACGTGCCGCCCAAAACCTGCGTCGTGGAACTCATGATCCCGCGAATCGTCGCGAACCATCCGGCCATGGTGACGGACCCCGAGAGCTCGTAGGCCATCACCGACATCACGATCCAGTGCACCGCCGATCCCGCCAACAAAAACGTGTCTGCCCCGAACCATGCGGGATAGTTGGGAATGCGAAACAGAGAGTCTCTCTTCATTGTGCCGCCAAAACAGTCGCAAATGGTCTTACTGAAAGTAGCGCCCCCTTGCGATCGGTAGACGTTACTCGTTCGCTCCCGGAGGAAAGCGACGGGGAACATCCCCGTCGCTTGACAGTAAAGTTGGCGCCCGTAGTCTTGCTATAGGTCTAGCGGTCTACGTGCGTATCGATAACCTCGCCGGTATAGGCATCGATCGTGACCTGATAACCTGCCGTATCGGTGGTGAAGGTCACCACGTAATGACGCGTGTCGCCGACATCCACAAGGTCAGCCCGAACGTTGTCGACGCTCGGATCATTCGGATCGTCAACGGCCGTGATAACCGCAGCGACGATGGCGTCTGCCTCGGAAATGAGCTGACGCTGCTCCTGCTGCTGTTGCTCCTGTTGCTGTTGTTGCTGCTGCTCTTGCTGACGTTGCTCTTCTTCCTGACGCTGACGTTCCTGCTCCTCTTGCTGGCGACGCTCGTCTTCCTCGCGTTGGCGCTGCTCTTCCTGCTGACGGCGCTGCTCTTCTTGCTGTTGTCGCTGCTGCTCCTCCTGCTGGCGCTTGCGCTCCTGCTCCTCGCGAACCTGCTCGGCCGTGCGCTGAATCGTGAAGTCGACCGTAGAGCCCTCGTCTACCTCAGTACCGGGCGTAGGCTTGACGGTGATAACCCTACCGCTCGTGTCGCCGGAGTACGTGTACTTGAGGCCCGCACTTTCGAGCGATCTCTTCGCCTCGTCAAAGCTGTAGGTGCGGATGTCCGGAACGGTGACGCGATTTACAGGCTTCTTGCCAAGCGAGATCTCGATAGACACGACCGTACCCTTGGGAACTGTCGTGTCCTTGGCCACCGACTGGCTTATGATGCGGCCCTGCTCGACCTTGTCGTTATAGGAGTTGGTCGTGTCGATTGCCAAGCCAGCGCCTTTGAGCGCGTCACGCGCCTCTTGGTCCGTCTTGCCGATGACGTCAGGCACCTTGACCTGCTCTTTGCCCAGACTCGTCTTGTACGAAAGAACTGGCCAGTTACCATCTTGGAAGTCCTCTTTGGTAATTGATATTTTTGTACCTGCGGCTATATCCTGCTCGCACACCATACCCGGCTCCACATCGTCGGAATTCGCGGAACCCTCCAGCAAGGGGAAGATATTGGCCAAGATGAGCGTTATCTCGGCGTCTTCGGGAGACATGCCCTTGAGGTCCGGAACCTCGAGCTCTGTGGGAATGGGGAGGCCTTTTGCAATGGTAATGTCAACCGTGGACCCCTCGTCAACACTCTGGTCTGCGGCAGGGCTCTGATTGAGGATGAGACCCTCATATGACTCCGTGTTCTGCTCTTCCGTTACCTTGCCGAGTTTCAGCCCTGCGTCGGCAAGCATCTGTTCGGCTTGGCGCTGGTAGTAGTACGTCACGCTCGGTACGGTTACCTTCTTCTTTGGAGTCAACATCACGACTGCAATGATGACGACCGCCACAACCGCCACGGCCCCAATCACAATAGGTACGATGGGTTTCTTTTGCTGTGTTTCTGCCATAGTCTTTCCCCTTTGCATCCGGACTGCAAATACCAATGCATTCATTATATGTCCGGTAAGATGCGGGACCAGTGTCAAAAAACCCAAGAGGTGCACGTGGAACAGGGTCCCCGGGGAGCTTACTCAGACGCACGGAACAAACTCCCCGGGAACCCCGTTCCACACATTCATGCAGGAGGCCCGAGCCGAAGCCCGGACCTCCTGTGCAAAAACCTATTGTTCCTATTGACAATTACGCCATGGCAGAACGGACCATGTCGGCAAAGCCGTCGGCCTTGAGGGAAGCGCCGCCTACGAGGGCGCCGTCCACGTCTTCCTTCTCGAGGAAGCCGGCGATGTTGCTCGGGTTGGCGGAGCCGCCGTACAGTACGCGGATGCCCGCTGCCGTTTCCTCGCCAAAGATCTCGATGAGGGTCTGGCGGATGGCGCCGCAGACTTCCTGGGCGTCGTCAGCCGTGGCGGTCTTGCCGGTGCCGATGGCCCAGATGGGCTCATAGGCGATGACGTACTTGGAGGGATCGGTGATCTCCAGACCAGCGGTGTCCTTCTTGATCTGGTCTACGACGAACTCGACGTGCGTGCCGGCCTCGCGAATCTCGAGGGACTCGCCGCAGCAGCTGATGGGCACGATGCCGTGAGCCATGAGGGCCTTGGCCTTCTTGTTGATGTCCTCGTCGGTCTCGCCAAAGTAGTCGCGACGCTCGGAGTGACCGATGATGCAGTGCGTGGCACCAATGGCCTCGAGCATGTTCGGGGCGGTCTCGCCGGTGTAAGCGCCGGCCTCCTCCCAGTACACGTTCTGTGCGGAAAGGGCGAATGCCGCCTTCTCCTGCTCGATGACCTCGGCTACGCCCTTGAGGTCTACTGCCGGCGGGGCTACGACGACGTCGACATCGCCCGTGCCGTCCTTCAGCTCGGCGGCCAGCCCAGTAGCGAGCTCGACGGCCTCGGCGAAGGTCTTGTTCATCTTCCAGTTACCAGCGATCATCCTTTTACGCATCGAGAAGCGCCTCCACTCCAGGAAGGGCCTTGCCCTCGACGAGCTCCATGGAAGCGCCACCACCAGTGGAGATCCAGCTCATCTTGTCGGCCAGGCCAAACTTATTGATTGCTGCGACGGAGTCGCCGCCGCCAATGATGGACGTGCAGTCAGAGTCGGCAATGGCCTCGGCAACTGCCTTGGTGCCATGGCTGAACTGCTCCATCTCGAACACGCCCATGGGGCCGTTCCAGAATACGGTCTTTGCGGCCTTGACGGCGTCGCAATAGAGCTTCTCGGTCTCGGGGCCGATGTCCATGCCCATGCGGTCATCGGGAATGGCGTCGGAGGCAACAACCTCGCCCACGGCGTCCTCGCCAAAGTGATCGGCAACGATGTTGTCGACGGGCAACAGAATCTTGCAGCCCTTCTCCTCGGCCTTCTTGAGCATCTCACCCGCACGCTCGATCCAGTCGGGCTCCTGCAGGGACGTTCCCACGCTGTAGCCCTTGGCCAGGAAGAACGTATAGGCCATGCCGCCACCGATGATCAGCGTGTCGGCAGAGTCGATGAGGTGGTCGAGAACGCCAATCTTGGATGAGACCTTGGATCCGCCGACGACGGCGACGAACGGACGCTCGGGCTCGGCAAAGATGCCGGTGAGGGTGTCGACTTCCTTCTCGAGCAGGAATCCGGCTACGGCCGGAATGAACTCGGCGGCGCCCACAACGGAGCCCTGCGCACGGTGCGCGGTGCCAAAGGCGTCAAGCACGAAAATGTCGGCATAAGAAGCGAACTTCTTGGCGACCTCGGGGTCGTTCTTCTTCTCGGCCTTGAGGAAGCGGACGTTCTCGAGCACGAGGATGTCGCCAGGCTTAACGGCAGCGCAGGCCTCGGCAGCCGCGTCGTCGTAGGTGCTCTCGATGAACTTTACGTCATAGCCCGTGAGCTCGGCGAGTTTCTCGGCTGCGGGACGCAGCGAGAGGGCGGCCTCGAAGCCGTCGCCCTTGGGGCGACCAAGGTGGCTCATGAGGATGATACCCGCATTGTGCTCCTTGAGATACTGAATGGTGGGGATTGCCGCGCGGATACGGGTGTCGTCGGTAACGACGCCGTCCTTTAGAGGTACATTGAAGTCGACGCGCATGATGATGCGCTTGCCATCGACGTCGATGTCCCGCACGGTCTTTTTGGTAAAGGCCATGGGAATCACTCCTTAACTCGAAACCATACTTACACGAACAAAGAAATGGGCGCGGCGCGGCCCGAGAGCTGCACCGCGCCCCAGTTCCCTAGGGAAGCATCGACTAGGCGACGAACTTCTCGAAGTACTTGATGGTGCGGACCATCTGAGAGGTGTAGGAGTTCTCGTTGTCGTACCAAGAAACAACCTGGACGAGATACTCGTCGTCGGAGACCTTGGAGACCATGGTCTGGGTGGCGTCGAAGAGGGAGCCGAACTTCATGCCGACGATGTCGGAGGAGACGATCTCGTCCTCGTTGTAGCCGAAGGACTCGTTGGCTTGGGCCTTCATAGCGGCGTTGATGGCGTCAACGGTGACTTCCTTGTCCGTCTTGATGACGGCGAACAGCAGCGTGGTGGAGCCGGTGGGCGTCGGGACGCGCTGAGCAGCGCCGATGAGCTTGCCGTTGAGCTCGGGGATGACCAGGCCGATAGCCTTGGCAGCGCCGGTGCTGTTCGGAACGATGTTGACTGGCGCCAGCGCGGGCACGACGGAGGTCGCCCTTGCGCTGCGGGCCGTCGAGGATCATCTGGTCGCCGGTGTAGGCGTGGATGGTCGCCATGATGCCGCTCTGGATGGGGGCAAAGTCGTTGAGGGCCTTGGCCATAGGAGCGAGGCAGTTGGTGGTGCAGGAGGCGGCGGAGATGATGTCGTCGTCGGCCGTCAGGGTCTCATGGTTAACGTTGTAAACGATGGTGGGCAGGTCGTTGCCAGCGGGAGCGGAGATTACGACCTTCTTGGCGCCAGCCTTGATGTGGGCGGCAGCCTTGTCCTTGGCGGTGAAGAAACCGGTGCACTCGAGAACGACGTCGACGCCCAGCTCGCCCCAAGGCAGCTCTTCGGGGTTCGGCTTTGCGTAGATCGTAATCTCCTTGCCGTCAACGGTGATGCTGTTCTCGCCTGCGACGACCTCGTGATCGCGAGCATAGTTGCCCTGAGAGGAGTCATACTTCAGCAGGTGCGCGAGCATCTTGGGGGAGGTGAGGTCGTTAATAGCGACGATCTCGGAGCCCTCGTGACCGAACATTTGACGGAACGCCAGGCGGCCGATTCTACCAAAGCCGTTAATAGCTACCTTAACTGCCATACTTTCTCCTTTCGTGAGGCCGTCGAGGCACATCCTCGACGCGGCCAAACTCAACACTGAGCATGATTATACACGAGCAGTGCTCCCCACCACTCACGACTCCGTGAGCGGAACGATTTTGTACGCGACGGGATGTTATAGGAGTAATGCTCGGGAGACACGACGCGACTCTCCTCCAAGTCTACGCATATGAATTCAGATGCTAAAGCGCGGGTTCATTCGCAGAATCGCAGTCTCATATCAGTCGGTTGCACACAAAATACATGTATCATTGCAATTACAAAATCCCCTCGAAAGGATACTACTGTGGATACGTCTATGGTTTCTGCCTATAAGGCATTGCACGAGGCGCAACAGGCCATATCGCGCGCGGACACGCTAGACGAGGCACTGCGAGAAGGCCTCAAGGTCATCCTCAAGAACTGCAAGGCGGAATCCGGGGCCATATGGTATGCGGGAGAGTCCGACGAGAGTTGTCTTCGACCCTTCTTTTGGATTGGGTCCAGCGACCTGACGAGCAAATCGCATCTGCCTGGAGAGGGGGCCGTAGGCAGGGTGTACGTCACTCAGCAGGCAGAGCGACACTTGTTCTTCTCCCCTGCCAATGACCCAGAGACGGTCAAGGACTTTGACGACGTCGAGGTTACCTCGATGATCTGCGTCCCCTTCTCGAGCGCTTCTCGCAACCTAGGCTGCGTCCAGTTCATCAACAAGGACGGCGGCGGAGTCTTTACCGAGGAGGAAGCTGACGTCTGCGAGATGATGGCCATGCTCGCGGCCATGGCGCTTGACGACAACGAGAACATCCAGCCAGCCTGGGAACCAGGTGAGGTTGTTATGCGCGTGAGGGGCGTCACGCGCGAATTCTCCAACGGCGACGTGGTCACTAAGGTACTAAAGGGCGTGAACCTCGACGTCTACGAGGGAGAGTTTCTGGTACTTTTGGGCGAATCGGGCTGCGGCAAGTCCACGTTGCTCAACATCCTCGGTGGCATGGACCACCCCACCTCCGGTTCCTTTGAGGTCTTTGGTCAAGAGTACGCCAATGCCGACCAAAAGACGCTCACCGACTACCGCCGCGACAACGTAGGCTTCATCTTCCAGTCCTACAACCTCATGCCCAACCTCAACGCCAGGCAGAACCTCGAGCTCATTGCAAGCCTCGTGCCCAATCCCATGGACGCGACCGAGGCCCTGGAGATTGTTAAGCTCTCCGATCGGGCAAACAACTACCCCTCGCAGATGTCAGGAGGCCAGCAGCAGCGCGTCTCTATCGCACGTGCCCTTATGAAGCGCCCGCGCATCATCATGGCAGACGAGCCCACCGCCGCGCTCGACTATACCACCTCCATCGAAGTGCTCGAAGTGATGGAGCGCATCATTGCAGAGGGCACCACCATGATCATGGTTACGCACAACGAGGAAATCTGCCGCATGGCCGACCGCGTGGTACGCATGAGGGGTGGACGTATGGCCGAGGTAACGGTCAACCGGCGGAAGGCACATGCAACCGATCTTGTCTGGTAGGAGATGGACAATGAAAGGCATCCGATTCGTCGAGTTAATCGCCGATATCAAGGCGAACTTCGTAGGGTTCATTAGCATCAGCACATTCGTCTGTTTGGGCGTCGGACTCTTTTTGGGTATTCAGTGGAGTGCGTCCGCTTTGCGCGGAGAGGCGCTCAGGTCAATGGACGAAGGACGTATGCATGACGTCACGGTCCAGTTTCCTTACGGCATCACAAAAGAGAATCTGGAGGAGCTCAAACGCATCGATGGCGTCAGCGAGGTCGAATGCGGATATTCGACCTTTTCTGTAATGCAAGATGGAAGCACGGGCTACATCCTCAAGATGCAATCGCTCCCCCAAAACATCAACAAGCCCACCTCAATCGTCGGCAACCTGCCCATGGAACCCAACGAGATCGCGCTCCTTGAGTTTTGGGCAAATGACCAGAATCTAAGCGTCGGAGACACCATCACGCTCAAGCACGATGCAACAGACCAGAACGACAAAGACGGTATGGAGTACCTCAAGTCGGATACCTATACCATTACTGCTCTCGTCGAGACTCCAGAGTATTTTCATCGCAAGTCCACTTCGCTGGGAGTTTCGAACCTGTGTTCCGGATCCATTGATTGCGTTGGTTTCGTGACAGCGGAGTCGTTTGATGCGAGCAAGTTCCGCGATGCCTATCCCAACGTCTACATTCGTTGCGATTCGATGCGTGACATCAGCGTTTTTTCGGACGACTATATCAATAGTATCAAACCTATCGTCGAGAGAATCGAGGATCTGGGCGGCAAACTTGGAACCGCTCGCTACAAGTCGATCCGCAACGAAGCTCAAGACAAGCTCGACGATGCGCGACGCAAGATTACCGATGGCGAGAAGGCTCTGGCCGACGGAAAGAAACAACTCGAAGACGGCCAGACTCAGCTGGAGGAAGGACAACAGAAGCTCGACGCCGGGGAGCAGGAACTCCTCGACAGCATCTCCTCCGGCTCGGAAGAGCAGTCACTCGCCCAAATCAAGCTGAACGAGGCATACCGTCAGCTTTCGGACGGACAGGCCAAGTACGACGCCGGGATGCAAACATACAATAATGCCATGGAGACATATGCCCAGCTCAGCTCGTCGTTCGAAAGTATGCGGACCGAGTATGACGTTTTCGTCTCCTTGGTCGGCGAGGCCCAGCGCCTTGTTGATGTCGTCCAGTCAAAAGTCGACATCCTGAGCGAGTCTTACACAACGTATGCGAACGAATCGACCGACGAGCGTTGGAACGCAGTCAAGGAGGCATACAACGAACTTGTCGGTGACGCACAGCTATTGGATTCTGCGGGTAGTCATCTATTCAGTTCGAGCGACACCTTGGGAAACGCTCTTGGTCTGCCACTCGAGCTCAATGGTCAAGACAGCAACGTTTTGGACCCCATCACTCCCGAAAATGCTCAGAGCATAATTGATGCCGTTCAATCTCGAATCGGCAACGTCCGCAGCATGATCGACAAGATCAACAGCTCCTCTCTCACCATAAATGGAATCACCATATATCTTTTGGACGTCCCAGACGGCATAGAACTTGTCCACGAAAAGCTCGTCGATGCAAAGAACGAGTTGGATGCGGCAAAAGCGGAGCTCGACCGCGGCTGGAACGACTACTATGCGGGAAAGTCCGCATACGACTATGGCGTCGCCGAGGGACAGGCGAAGCTTCAGTCGGCGCAACGCGAGCTCGAGGACGGAAAGCAGACGCTCAAAGACAAGACCAAAGAGCTCGAGGACGGCAAGCAAGCGATTCAGGACAAAAACAAGGAGCTCGAGGAGGGAAAAGCTTCGTATAAGGATGCCCAGGATAAGTTCGACAATATGGTCGAATACCACTGGACGGTCTTGCCACGTCAGGCCATCGCGGGAATTCAGGCGCTCACGATAGTGTCGACCATGCTGGAGAACGTCAAGTGGGCAATGGCATCGCTCTTTATTTTGGTTGGCCTGTTCGTCTGCTATTCGGCAATCTCTCGTCTGGCGCACGAGCAAATCGTCCAGATTGGCACCAAGAAGTCCCTTGGCTTCCATACGATCGAGGTCACATCGCTGTACCTGCGCTTTTCGGGGCTCGCTGTTGGATTAGGCGTAGTAGCGGCCGGTTTTATCGCCATCTTTTTCATACAGGCAATTGTGGGCCCCAAGGCAGCAAAACAGTTTGCCATTCAACCCTATGGTCCTGACTTCGACCTCGTAGACTTGCTTGTTATGGGCGGAATTGAGCTCGTGCTCATCCTGCTCTCTACCTGGATTGCCGTCCGTCAACTTCTGAAGCGTGACGCCATCGACCTGCTTAGGGGAGAGTCGACCGCAAATGTCAACCAGCACTTCTATGAGCGTTGGGCGGTATGGAAACGCATGTCTCTGTTTTCGCAGACGGTCGTCAACAACTGCGTTAACGACAAGCGTCGCGTGTTTGCCACACTCGTGGGGGTGGTGGGTTGTACCTCGCTCATAGTCACGGCAATTACACTTGCGGACAACATCTCAAAGAGCTTCACGAAGCACTATGAGGAAGTCCAAACGTTTGACGCCATTACCTATTTAAACGGAGAGAGCCAGGAGACTTCAGATAAGGTCGCCCTCGCCTTGTACAATCGCGGAATCACGAGTGCGCCTGCCTATATGCGCAAGCTCCAAGTGCGTTCGGATGACGGGACGCGCAAAATAGTCACGCTCGTCGTCCCCACGAACGAAGAGTCATTCGAAAAGCTATTCAAGGTCACCTCCACCTCGGGCAAAAAAGCCGAGATCGAAAACGGCGGTATTTGGCTCTCGCGCCAATACGCCGAACACATGGGTGTAAAGTCGGGCGAAAACATTACGCTTACGGAATTCAGTGGAGAAACAAAGACGCTCAAAGTTGCCGGTGCCTTCAACTACTACATCTTCCTATATGAGTTTATTATGAGCCCTAACGCATACCGCGAGGCGTTTGGCAAGCGCCCCAAACCCAATGTGTTGCTCACGAAACTTGACGGAGCTGATATTGATCGCACGCGGAACACCCTTTCTGCCATCGACGGATATAACTCGCTCGCGGATGACAAGACGTTCAACTATAATGCCTTCAATGAAATGAGCTCCATCATGAACACGGTCGTGCTTGTGTATCTTGCACTCTCGGCCGTGATGGCATTGATGGTGCTCTTGAACCTGGACATCATGTTCATAGAAGAAAAGAAACGTGAGCTTATCGTTCTGATGATTTGCGGCTTCTCGACCAAAGACGCAAAGGCATATATCTACCGAGACTCGATTGTGCTTACTATCCTGGGAATCATCCTAGGCATCGCTCTTGGCACCTTTATGGGCGACATTACGGTAACCGCCCTCGAACCAGCCACGGTCTTTTGGATCAAGGACTTCAATGCGACCGCAGCGATTGTGGGAGCTGTCGGGGCCGGTACATTTGCAACAGCCGTCCTCCTGTGGGCTTTGAGACGCATTTCTCGGTTCGACCTGACGGACATCAACAGGTTCTAACGTCTCCAGTTGTTCTCGCCAGCAATACGTATACGTACAGCAATGGGGGTAGTTTCCTTGGCAATGGAGACTGCCCCCATAGTCTGGCCCACCTCGTAGGATGCGTCATTCGTCGACGAGCTTCTGGAGCCTAAGCACCCTGTGGTACATGGCCGACTTCGATGCGGGTGGGTCGCAGAGCGCCCCAAGTTCCGCGAGAGACATCTCGGGGTGACGAACTCGTAGCTCACAGAACTCTCGCAACGCTTGCGGGAGCGTTTCGAGTCCCACTGTGGAAGAGACGCGCCCAATGAGATGCAGCTGGTCGGCGCCCGACCTAGAAGATCTGCGCTCGTTCGCGAGTTCGGCATTGACGCGCCTGTTCACATCATTCTTGACGCTCTTGAGTTGACGCACGCGCACGACGGCCTGAGTAGAGCGTCGGGCACCCATGCATCGCAGAAGGTCGCGCACCCCCTCAAAGCTCTTTAGGTACACCGCATGCGACCCTCGACGATGGTTGAGACGAGCGCCCACACCCAGACGTCCGAGCAAGGCACAGAGTTCCTGGGCAAACTCCTCCCCGCTTACTGCAATCTCCAGATGGAAGTCGCGTCGTGGGTCGGCCACAAATCCGCCGGCCATGAATGCCCCGCGGACAAACGCCTCCACACAGCCTTTCTCGGCAAGAAGAGACGGGGACACGCCACGTGCGAGCCCCTGTCCCGGAACCAATATACCAAGTCGCACCAAGTCGTCTTCCAACGTGTCTTGCTCGGGTATCTCGATAAGATAGTTGCGCGTCTTGCGCTGCACTGAGCGTCGTACAGTGAGTGATGTCTCTAAGTCGAGCTGACGGTGCACCAATCGCATAGCGGTACGTGCAACGGAACCCGTCTCTGTCGCAATGCGCACCGCGTATCGTCCGCTGCCATAGAACGAGAGCGTGCCACACACGCGCACGATTGCTGACAGCTCGGCTATACCACAGGCTGGTGTCTCCCCCTCCACACGCGACAGCTCATCTTTGACCTCCGCCGTAAACGACATGGAATCTAGCCCCTAGTCGTTACGAACGTTGGCGAGCATGAGGTCACGATGGGAACATGCGACGCGATATTCCTTGTCTTTGAGGTATTCCGCCGTCGCGTTTGCAATCGCCACGCTCCGATGCTGTCCTCCCGTGCATCCTATGGCTATGGACACGCGAGACTTTCCTTCAAGGATGTAGCCTGGCATGACCACGTCCAAAAGGTGCTTCCATGCCTCAAGAAACTTTACGGTGTTCTCGTTACTCAATACAAAATCCCTCACGACGGGATCAGCTCCCGTGAGGGTACGCATCTGTGGGTCCCAGAACGGGTTGGGAAGAAACCGCACGTCAATAAGAAGGTCCGCCTCGACGGGCATGCCGTGCTTGAACCCGAAGGAAAATACGTGCACGTCGAGCAGCTGTTGGTCGCTGAGTTCCGCGAACTCGCGACGAATGATGTTACGGAGCTCATTCGTAAACATGTTGCTGGTATCAATGCAAAGGTCTGCGAGCTCACGCGTCTCCGAAAGACCAGCGCGCTCCCGCGCGATAGCCGAACTCAGACTCTCCCCGTCCGTAGCGATGGGATGCCGACGGCGATTCTCGTTGTACCGACGAATCAGCACCTCGTCGTTCGCATCCAAGAAAAGCACTTTGTACGACAGCTCATGAGCCGTGAGCTCGTTTAGCGTGTCGGTAAGGTCTCCAAACAGGTCTTGCGAACGCAAGTCGCAGGTCACCGCCAGATGGCGCCCGATTCCCGTGTTGAGACCCACCGCATTTGCAATCTGAAGTATAAGCCCTACGGGAAGATTGTCGATGCAGAAGTATCCCATGTCCTCGAACACGTGCATCGCTTGCGTTCGACCGCTGCCAGACATACCCGTGATAATTACCACGTCCACATCTCGATCGCGCTTGGCAGCCAGACGCATTCGTTCCTCTGCAGCGGAATGTGACATCATGACCTCCTGTACCCCCCTTGGATGCACAACAGCATACCGCACATACACTCCCGGCACAAACGACCCAGGCCCGGACGTTCCAAGCGTCTGTTTTTAGGCAACCGTTCGCACGTACGATCAGGCAGTGGGTGGAACAGGGTTCCCGGGGAGTTAGTTCCGCGCGTCAAAGCCAAGCCCACGATGAGCTCGTGCCGCGGAACAAACTCCCCGGGAACCCTGTTCCAGGCGCATAACCTCCGCCGCTGTCGCGAGAGAGGACCACGTTACGCTACGCGACGCGGAGGCTCGCCCCCTTCGAGTACCGTAATAACGTTGGCAACGGACTCATCGCCCATGCGTACGAGCGCTTCTTCGGTACCTGCACCGATGTGCGGCGTGCCAATGAAGTTGTCGAGCTCGTATAGCTTGGTGTTTGACGCTGTCGGGGGCTCGGTCACGAAGGCGTCACACGCAGCCGCACGTAGCTTTCCGGCCTTAAGCGCATCGTAGAGGTCGTCCTCGTTCACGATGCCACCGCGTGCTGCATTCACGAGTATTGCGTTGGGCTTGAACTTGTCGAAGCTCGCCCCGCTAATGAGGTTCTCCGTCTCGGGCGTAAGTGGTACGCTCACGTTGATAATGTCGGCGCGCTCGATGACCTCATCGACGGTCTCGATCTTCTCATAACCAAAACTCTGCATAGCCTCAGCAGGCATGTAGGGGTCGTAAGCGATCACGTTGCAGTCGAAGCCACCCTTAAGAATCTTTCCGACAATGCGGGCAATGTTGCCAGCACCAATGAGCCCGAGTGTCTTGCCCGTGAGCTCGATACCGGTCATCTCCTTGGGCGCGATGGAGGCAAACTCGCCTGCCTGGCTCTTTTTGTCTGCGACAGATATGTTGCGGCAAATGTCGAGCATTAGACCCACAATAAGCTCTGCGACGGAGTTCGCGTTCGCACCTGGTGTATTGGTGACGATGATGCCACGTTCCTTTGCAGCGTCGATGTCGATAGTGTTGCAACCCACACCATGCTTTGAAATAATCTTTAGGTTGGGCAGCTTGTCCATGAGCTCTGCATCTACGGGAAACACGCGCAGGATAATGGCTTCGACTTCCTCTGGCTTGTCAAAGTTGTCGACAACCTCAAACTTCTCTTCGAGCTTAGCCCGGCAGGTTGGATCGATGTACTCGCTCAGGTATACAGACATGACCTACTCCAAATAGTTCGCATAATCGATGAACTCAACGCCGAGCTCCTCAACCTTCTTGTCGACCCATGGACGGATGTAGGTGCCGTCCTTCTCCATGGTCTCAAGAATCTTTGCCTCGTTGTTCTCGATGGTGTGAACAGCCTCAAGAAGTGCGGGAGCCTCGGAGGGACGGATGAAGATAACACCATCGGCATCGCCGAGCACGATGTCGCCAGGGAATACGGTACGTCCGGCAACGGAAACGGGGGTGTTGATCTCGCCAGGACCGTTCTTGTAGGGGCCGTCGGGCGTGACACCGCGAGCATAGATGTTGAAGTCATCTAGCTTCTGCATGGCATCGACGTCGCGGACGGCACCGTCAACCACTATGCCCGCGATGCCGCGCATGCGAAGGTAGGTGACCATAAGCTCGCCAAAGGTGGAGCGGCGGGTGTCTCCCCCGGCGTCGATAACAATGACGTCGCCAGGCTTGGCGAGGTCCATGGCAATGTGGAAGAAGAGGTTATCACCTGCGGGAACCTTGACGGTAAAGGCGGTGCCCAAAAGCGGGCTGCCATTGATGGGGCGCAGTCCTGCCTCGGTGGACGAGATGCGGTTCATCACGTCATCGAGGTTGGCCACTGCCACATCCTTGAACTGATCCACCAGCTCGCGATCCGGCCTCTTGATGTCCTTAATAACAACACAGCCTGTCTTCATTAAACCGCTATTAATTATATGTATCACAAAGATTACCAAAGAGTTACAAAGGTCGAAGCAACGTATCGGCCAAACGACACGCAGGGGCTATGAGCAGGAAAAGAGGATTCTTCACTCCGTCATACCACAGAGGCAAGGGCTGAGGTTATGTGCCCACGCGAGTTCCCCAGACGAAGCCGAGGACTGTTTGAACTCGGGCACATAACCTCCGCCCTTGCCGTGAGCGGGGTACTGTCCAATCGGAACGAAGCCGAGGACTGCTCGAACTGGCTAAAGCCCTAGCGCCGCAGGATGTCGGCCAAGGTTCGGTATAGCTCATTTACGTCGAGTGGCTTCGACACATGCGCGTCCATACCCGCTGCGAGATTCGCATTGACCTCGTCACTAAAAGCGTTTGCAGCCGCGGCGATTATCGGCATGCTGGCAAGCTCCTTGTTGTCGAGACCACGAATGATGCGCGTGGCCTCGCGACCGTCCATGACGGGCATGCGCACGTCCATGAGGATAACGTCATAACAGCCCGGACCGCCATCGATGACTTTGTCAACCGCAATCTTGCCGTTCTCTGCCGTGTCGACCACCATTCCCACGTCTTCAAGAATCATCGAGGCTATTTCGCGGTTTATGTCGTTGTCGTCCACGACGAGAGCATGCTTCCCCTCGAGTATGCTCAGATCGTCTTCGGCTTCTTGGGCTTCTGCCTGCAGCTTCTCCTCGATCTGCGCTTCCTCAAGCGGAACTAAATCTAACCCAATTCTGAACTCGGTTCCCTCGCCCAGCGCCGTCTGCACCTCGATGGTGCCATTCATAAGGTCAACGATGCTCTTTGTGATAGCCATGCCGAGACCAGTTCCCTGGATTTTGTCGACCGTGCTCGATTGCTCGCGCTCGAAAGCTTCGAATACTTTGGCTGCGAACTCCTCGCTCATACCAATGCCCGTATCGGCAACGCGTAGTTCGTATGAACAGACCCCATCGTGTTCATCGGCCGTCTGCGTGAGAGAAAGGGAGATCGAACCGCCTTCGGGCGTGAACTTATAGGCATTGCTTAGGAGGTTGAGCAATACGCGATTGAGACGAGGTTCGTCACACAGCACATATCTGTTGCGAATATCGGTGGCAACCACCTCAAACGCAATGTTCTTCTCGCTCATCTGCGTGGCAAACATGTCGCGGACGTCATAGATGAGCTGACACAAGTCGCACGGTTCGAGCGAAAGCTCCATCTTGCCACTCTCGATTCGGCTCATCTCTAGTACGTCATTGATGAGATCGAGCAAGTGCTTGCTCGAATGGTCGATCTTGTTGAGAAAGCCGCGAACCTCACCAAGCGACATGCCGTCTCGTTTGGCAAGGTGCGTATAACCGATGACTGCATTCATGGGCGTTCGTATGTCGTGCGACATGCTCGACAAGAACTCGGTCTTTGCCCTGTTCATCTGTTCTGCCTCTATGCGTTGCGCGTCAATCTCTCGTTGCCGTCGAATCATGAGGCGATAGATGTTCGCCATGAAGATTACGCTGATGACGATAAAGAATATCTGCGTCACGCTGTTGCTTTGTAGGAGTCCGTCAATCTGTTTCGTAGCAGAACTCAAGTATGTTTCTTCCTGCTCGTCACGCTGAGTCAGCATCGCATGGTTTCCAACTTCGACCTGCTCGGCATAATGGTCGCTCATGTCGGAAACGATACCGCGAGCAACGACATCGGTCTTTTGGCGTGCCCACATGGTGGACGCGGCAAGGATAAGAAGCAGCGTGAACACCCAAACGAGCGGCGACTTGCCAAATCGATTGTGCCTGTCTATACGGAATACGTAGTAGAACACCGCAAGCCCCAAGACGCTCCATACCGCAAGGATAAGATACGATTCGGGCGCGAGCGCACTTAACGTCCAGATGTTTGGAACCAACGGGAAGGCGAGAAATACCAACGAAGAGATGATGCCAATAACACCCGTTATCTTGTATAGTCCTAGTCCCTCGCTTCTCGCCTGCACGAAACAGCACATCGAAATGTAGCCATAGACAATTGCCGCGCACACCGTCGTGACGTCGACAATCCAACCGATCGCGGCTCGCCCCACAAAGGGAACCGCAATGGACAGTACCATAATCAGTCCCGTCGCCCTTCGGGGCACACCATCGGTACTGAGTTTTTTGTACCTGGAGGGTAGGACATCTTCACGTGCAATCGAATAGATGAGGCGGCTCAGCGCACGGTAGAGACTCAGGAGACTCGTAGCTATGGCAGAAATCAGTGTCACTGCCAAAAGCGCCAGTCCACCGTCTCCTGCCGCCTGATAAATCGCGTTGAACGTAGGCAGTCCCTTTATTCCTCCGAGGTTTCCCAAGTCAGCAATATACGAGGGCCAATCGGGATACCCCTCTGGAATCCCTCCAATCGAGACGAACGTCATGGCAATGTAGATAAAAGCGCCGCTCACGATGGCCGCAATCATGATCAGGCCGAGCTTTCCCGGACTGAAGCGAAGCTCGCCCGCCGCATGCGACACGGCCTCAAACCCGCTAAAGGCCCACGGCGTCAGCGCAATGATTCCCGTAACTCCTATGAACTGGTCTTCGGTCGGTGAAAAGCTAGGCGATAGCTTTTCGGGAGTCAGCGCCCCCGATTGTATAACCACGAAAAGGCACGCTGCACTTCCTCCCACGAGCACAAGCGCCAAAATCGTATTGATCGCATTCATAAAGCGCTTTTTTGCGCAGCTCAACACGCCAAAGAGCATAAGCGCCCCAAGGGTGAGAAGAGCCTCGCCCAGATACACGTCGTAGCCCGCGATCTGATACAAGTACCCGACCTGATAGATAGGACCAATGAGGTACTTAGCCACCAGCGGAATTGCCGTGGCATTCGCCCACATGATAGCGATGTAGGCCAACGCGATTGCCCACGAACACAAGAAGGCGTGGTCGTATCCAAAGACGTCACGCGTAAAGGCAAACCCACCGCCGGAGTCGGGATTGCGCTTCGACAAGAACCCCGTATTGACCGCGATGACAACCATCAAGAGACCCGCGACGACAATCGCGATAAAAGTACCCAGCGGACCAGCGCTGGGCAAGAACATAGTGCCAGGCATGACGAAGGCGCCCCAACCCAACAAAGAACCAAGGGAAAGAGCCCACGCATTCAACGGATGCAGATTGCGCGTGAGTTCAGATGCCCCTTCGTGGTCGCCCTTCGACCGCATACCCAGCATTATCAGAGACCTCGATCCAAGAACTAACTTGCCGCCGCGAATGTACGTATTGCCTCAACGGTAGTTGCGTGGCAGTCTTCCAACTCGGACACAAGCGCATCCACATCTGTTGCTGCGCGGAGCTCGTCGTTACCCGGTCGCAGTGCCTCGCAAATCTGATCCGTAAGCTCTGCCAAACGCTTGAGTGAAAGATTTGCGCAGACGCCTTTGGCGCGGTGGGCCGCCTCGAAAGCATCGCGCTCGTCGCCGGCTTTCCATGCAGCAATCAAATCGGTGCAAGAGGTGTCATCCAAAAACTTTACGACAAAACGAGAAATCAGCTTATCCATACGAAGACGTCCCAGTGCATCGGCATAGTCTCCGCCTATTTGCGTATAAAGCTCTTCCACGGTCATGCTTTGTCCTCCCCTTTGCTCGCGGACATATGGTCATTCCTGAGGTACTCCTCAAACTCGTCACGTTTGAGTGGTCTAGAGTAATAATAACCCTGAATGAAGTCACAGCCAATCTCAGTGACTCGTTTTGCCTCTTCAGCGGTCTCTACGCCTTCCACAACTGTTTCGAGATCTAGTACCTGCGCAAGGTTGATAGTAGACTCCACGATTCTGAAGTCATTGAGTTCCGTCGCCTTGCGCACCATGCTCATGTCGAGCTTCATCACGTCGAGAGGAAGCGTGTTGAGCGACACCAGCGAAGAATAGCCAGAGCCAAAGTCATCAAGCTCCGTATTGAACCCAAGAGCCTTGAGTTCTCCGAGCGTGTCGATGACCTTTTGCGGGTTGTCGGAGTAGGCGGTCTCGGTCAGCTCAACGTGCAGGTGACTGTGGTCCACGCCGTATTTGTCTGCAAGTTCCGCCAGTCGCGTCGGCAAATCAGGCAGGTCGAAGTCAAGACGCGAGGCGTTGACCGAAATGGGGACGCACGGCAGACCGAGTTCCTTGCAGCGAGTAACCTCCCTGCACGCCTCCTCCCACACATACAAATCCAGCTTAGTGATGAATCCGCTGCGCTCGAAAATGGGAATGAACAGTCCCGGACTGATGAAACCTACCGTTGGATGGAACCACCGAACGAGTGCCTCAGCTCCTCCGATGTGTCCAGTATGGACGTTGTGCTTGGGCTGATAGAACACCGAGAACTGGAGCTCACCCAAAGCCGTCTCCATACTCTCGCGAATAATCTGCTCGAGCATCTGCTGCTTGTGCAGTTCGTCGTCAAACAACGCGACATGCACACCATAGCGGTCTTTGATTGTTGACGCAGCACTCATAGCTAGGCTACAGGACTTGCGCGGCGCCATATCGTGGTCCACGCGCTCGACTACGCCAAAGACGACGTTTGCATTCGAAAGAGTCAACGCCTCCTTGTCCAGAGCAAGCGCCTTCTCCCAGTCTCGTCCCGTCGATGGCACCAAGAAGCCCAGCACGTGCGAGTTGATTCTGCCACCCGCGATGCAATCAGGAATAAGGCCATTCACCTGCACGGTAAAGGACTTGATAAACGCCTTCCACAATTCCTCACCATGACGATCGAGTAGCGAAGCATAGTTATCTACCTCAGCAATCACGACGTCATAGTCATTCTCGGCAGACATGAGGAGCTTGTCCTCCATCGCCCTGTAGAAGAACTCCTTGTTATAAAGACCCGTATCCGCATCCCACGTAAGCCTATTTACGATCATTGCCGACTCGCGAAGACGAATGAGGTTGTTTACTCGATTCACGATGATGTCAAAATCGTACGGCTTTAGCACAAAGTCGTTTGCCCCAAGCTCGAGACACGTAAGCTCGACTTTTGACCCACCGGCCGTCGCGACAACCACAGGCACGGTATCGTATTTGCTCTCCTTGGCCTTCTGCCGCAGGAACTCAAAGCCATCGCACCTTGGCATGTAGATGTCCAGGAGTATGAGGGCGATATCCGTGTAGTGCTGCTCCAGGAGCTCGAGACCCTCCAAGCCATCCGCAGCCTCGATAATCGTATAGTCCTCTTCCAGCACCTCGCGCAGCATTGAGCGGTTCAGCGGATTGTCTTCTACGACAAGTATTGTACGTTTTCTCATTATATGTTCCGTCTCGTCAGCTCTCGCCCTCCACAGTGACACGGGTGACAGCAATGTCGTTATGATAATTATAGACCAAATGTCAAGAATAGTACCCTCATCGTTGGACTAAGACACATACAATCGACTAGTGCACAGATTTAACAGTCCGCCATACCCGTATGCCGCATCATCCGGCAAGAGCGGAGGTTATGTGTCTGCGCGAGTTCCGCAGCAGAGCGGGGGCGGGGTTATGTGTCTGAGCGAGTTCCGCAAGCGAAGCCGAGGACTGTCTGAGCGCAGGCGCATAACCCCGCCCCCGCCCAGGCGAGGACTGTCTGAGCACGGGGAATATCCCCGCCGCCCCGACCGGACACGAGGAGCGTACAGCTCACTCTGCAGCGTCCGCCACTGCCTCTCGCTCTTCTTCCCATGCGCGTAGCTCCTGCCAGATGTCTTGGGCAACGGATGCAGGGACTCCCTTTACCTCGGCTATCTGTTCGGGACTGGCCGCACGAAGCCGCTTGAGTGATCCAAAGTGGCGCATTATGGCTTTCTTGCGTTTGGGGCCTACGCCGGGTACCTCGTCGAGGACCGATACCGTCATGGCCTTGCCACGCAGCTCGCGATGGAACGTGATGGCAAACCGGTGACTCTCGTCTCGTACCTGTTTGATGAGGTAGAGCGATGCCGAGCCCGAGGGAAGGACCACGGGCGTGTCGTCCCAGGGAACGAACACCTCCTCGTCCGACTTCGCGAGACCGCATACCGGAATGTCCAGACCCAGCTCGTCGAGCTGTTCGATTGCTGCCGTGAGCTGGGGCTTGCCTCCGTCCACCACCAATAGGTCGGGGCGTGACCCAAAGCGCTCGTCGGCCATTCGCTCGGGCGCATAGCGCCTGCCGAGCACCTCGCTCATGCTCAGGAAGTCATTCGCCTCGTCGAGTTCGGCACGAATCTTGAATCGGCGGTACTGGCCCTTGTCGGGCTTGCCGTTGGTGAATACGATCATGGACGCCACTGTAAAACGGCCATGTAGGGTCGAGATGTCAAAGCATTCTATGCGCAAGGGAGGCCCATCGAGTGCAAGCGCGCTCTCGAGCTGAAGGAGGGCTTTGTTGGTGCGGTCGTCGGCATATCCCGTGCGCACCATGTAGCGATTGAGCGCAAATCGCGCGTTGTTGGCAGCCATGTCGAGCACGTGGCGCTTGTCGCCTCGTATGGGACGGCGAATAACGCAGTTTCGTCCTCGCTTCGCCGTGAGCCACTCCCCAAGCAGGTCGCTGTCATCCAAATCGACGCTTACGTCCACCTCAGCCGGTATGTCGGCCGTCTCGTCGTAGTATCGCTTGAGGAAACTCTCGACAAGCTCCTCCTCGCTTACGTCGTTGCCCTTGTTTAGAATGAACTCGGTACTTCGGATGGTAACGCCTTCTCGAACGACGAACACGCACGCGGCAGAAATTGTCTCTTCACGGTACACGCCGATAACGTCCATGTTTACCTGTGAAGAAAACACGACCTGCTGCCGATCTTCCAAACCGCGAATGACCTCCAGACGCCGCTTGAGCCTGCCCGCCCGTTCGAATTCCAGATCGGCGGCGGCCTCTTGCATTTGGGACGTAAGCTCTTCCACCACGTCTCTGCGTTTTCCCGCAAGGAACCGCTCCACCTGTCGGACGTTGACAGCATAGTCGACCGTGTCGATGGCGCCCACGCACACGCCGGGGCCAAGCCCCACGTGCGAAAAGAAGCAAGGTCGTCCGCGCTGGGCGAGTGACATGTTTGCCACAGCCACGTCATCGGGGTGCGCGTCGAGGTAACGCTTGGCCTTCTTCCACTCCGCGCAGGTGGCGGTGCAGATGGGTATGACCTTGCGCAACGTCTCGATGGTTTCGCGAGCGGCATGAGCGTCGGTATAGGGACCGAAGTAGCGCGTACCCTTCTTGTGCCGCTCGCGCGTGTACTTGATTGCCGGAAAAATGTCGGACTCAGTGATAGCAATAAAGGGATAGCTCTTGTCGTCCTTGTAGTCGACGTTAAAGTAGGGGTGGTACTGTGCGATGAGGTTACGCTCTAGCACGAGCGCCTCGTGCTCGTTTTCCACCACCACGTAATCGAAACTTCGGACCACCTGCATCATCAGCGGGATCTTTGCGCGGTCGTCCTGCAACGTCACGTACTGTCGCATGCGGGCACGAAGGTTCTTTGCCTTGCCCACATAGATGACCTCGCCCTTCGCGTCCTTCCACAAATAGCATCCCGGCTCCTGCGGAACCTGTGCCACCTGCTCTGCGATCGACGGAGCGTTCATATCCATGGACTCGGAGTCGTGTATCGTCATGGCGCGATGGTCCTGAGCACGGCTTGCCCCCACGGCTACCGCATGCGTGCGTTCAGCTCGCCCGCGAGCTCGTCCACCGTCACCCCGTAGCGCTCGAGCACGACGAGCAGGTGATACACAAGATCACCCGCCTCATAGCGGATGTGGTCGTGATCGTTGTCCTTGCACGCCATAATCACCTCGGAGGCCTCCTCGGCAATCTTTGCGAGGAGCTTGTCCTCCTTGCCCTGCAGAAGGCGGGCGGTATAACTCTGCTCGGGGTCTGCGTCCCAGCGACCGTGAAGCGTCTGTGCAAGGCTCTCTATGGTCTGTCCAATGTTTCCGGCCTGAACGTTTGCCGTTCTCTCCCCCATGGCTACTCTCCCTTTGTTAGCTCGCGATAAAAGCAGGTTCGATGTCCGGTGTGGCAGGCGGGACCCGGTGAGTCGACCTCCACCACCAGCGTGTCGGCGTCGCAATCCACCAGCACCCGATGCACCTTTTGCATGTTTCCGCTCGTCGCGCCCTTGTTCCAAAGCTCTTGGCGCGAACGCGACCAGAACCACGTGGTTCCGGTTTCGAACGTCAGAGCCAAGCTCTCTTCGTTCATCCACGCAACCATGAGCACTTCTTTGGTATCGAACTGCTGAACGACGGCCGGAATCAGACCGTTCTGGTCGAGTTTGAGGCGCAGTTCGCCAACTTGTATCGTTTCCATCCCACTCCTAGAAATCAAGCCGCACGGGAATGCCCTGCGAGGCCATGTATTCCTTTACCTGCCGAATGCTAAACGTGCCAAAGTGAAAGACGCTTGCCGCGAGCACCGCATCTGCCTCCCCCTCGAGGATTCCCTCGGCAAAGTGCTCGAGCGTGCCCACGCCACCGGAGGCGATGACCGGAATGGGAACGGCACGTGCGACCTTGCGCGTAAGCGCCAGGTCAAACCCCTCCTTCGTTCCGTCACGATCCATGCTCGTGAGCAGGATCTCTCCTGCACCGCGCCGCGCCGCCTCTTCGGCCCATGCGACGGCATCTATGCCTGTTGCAATGCGTCCGCCGGCCAAGAAGACCTCCCACTCGTCGGCCTTCCCCTTTCGTTTGGCGTCAATGGCACAGATGACCGCTTGGCTGCCAAATGCGGCCGCAGCCTGCGTAAGCAGCTCGGGGTTCTTTACCGCCGCAGAGTTCACCGAGACTTTGTCGGCGCCCGCGGCAACCATCTGGCGCATGCCCGCGACGTCCTTGAACCCACCGCCCACCGTATAGGGGATGCGCAGTTCGGCACTCGCATGTGACGCCAAGTCGACGGTGGGGGAGCGATCGTCCGAGGTGGCCGTGATGTCAAGAAACACCACCTCGTCTGCGCCCTCCGCGTCGTAGGCGCGCGCCAGCTCCACCGGATCGCCCGCATCCACAAGGTCCACGAAGTTGACGCCCTTCACCACGCGCCCGTCCTTAACGTCCAAGCACGGTATAACTCGTTTTGTTAGCACGACACATCCCCCTTCGAGGCGCGGAGCGCATCTTCCAATGTAAAGTTGCCCTCATAAAGGGCCCTGCCCGTGATGGCACCTTCGATTACGTCCGTACCAAGGGCACTCAGCGCGCGCAGATCATCGAGCGTTGCGATGCCACCCGACGCAACCACCGGGAAACCCGCGACCTGTGCGATATGGCGATATGCGTTCACGTCAATACCCGTCTGCATGCCGTCCCGCGCAATATCGGTAAACACCAGGTGCCTGTAGCCCAAATCAGAAAGACGGGAGACGAGCTCGTCGGCCAGAATCTGCTCGCCCTCGCGCCATCCGTTCACGCGCACAAGCCCGTCGCGGGCCGCGACGTCCGCCACGACCACGTCCGCAAACTGCGCAGCCGCTTCCTTGGCAAACTCCTTGTTGCGCACCAAGGCGGTTCCGAGGGCAATCCTTGCGGCTCCCGCGTCCACGAGCCTCTCTATGGCAGCCACGTCCCGAACGCCGCCTCCCGTATCGACTTGAATGCCAGGCACGGCGCATATTGCCCTGATGGCCTCCGTGTTGGCCTTCCGCGCCGCCTCATCCTCCTCGAAGGTCGCAGAAAGATCGACCACATGAATCCACGTCGCTCCTCGCGCCGCAAAGTCCTCCGCCACGGCAACCGGATCGCGCGAGTACACGTCCATACGAGCCCTGTCACCACGCTGCAGGCGGACTACCTGTCCGGCGACCAAATCAATTGCTGGAAAAAGAATCACCCTTTGCCTCGCTTTCGTTTAGGCGCGGTATTCAACGACCAGAATCGTAACGTCATCAGACTGCTCTGCGCCCTCTGCCCACTTTGCAACGTCTCCTCGCAACGCACGCACCATATCCTCGGGACGCGAGTCGTTGTTGTCTGCCAAGAAGCGCTCCAGTCGATCGTTTCCGTACTCTTCGTCACCAACGTTAAACGCCTCGTTCACGCCGTCGGTATACAGAATGAGTTCGTCGCCCGGCTCGAGCGTAAGCGTTTCTTGTCGGTACCGCGCCACGTCGAACGTGCCCAAGAACAGGCCGCACTTCTTTTTTATCCACTCCCATTCGCCGCCGCGTCCATGCCTGAGCAGCGGGAAGTTGTGTCCGGCGTTCACGTACGTGAGCTCGCCCGTCGTCCAATCCAAGGTGGCCGCCCATACCGTCACAAACATGCCCGCTTCGTTGTTTGCGCAAAGATGGACGTTTGCCATTGCAATGGCCTGAGACAGGCTCATGCCCCCGAGCATACGATTTTCGATCTCGTTCTTTGCCGCCATCATAAAGAGCGCACCCGGGATACCCTTTCCGCTCACGTCGGCAATCAGGAAACCGACCGTATGATCGTCAACAACAAAGTAGTCGTAAAAGTCTCCACCCACCTCTTTGGCGGCGTCCATCGACGCATACAGTTCCACATCGTCCACATCGGGAAACGCGGGAAACACCTTGGGCAGAGCCCCTTCCTGGATGGCGCGCGCAGTCGCGAGGTCACGCTCGTTCCTGCGTTCGGCCTCGTTAATGAGCGTCTTGAGCGCATCGACCGTGGAGTTGATTCCCGCCGAAAGCGAGGCGAACTCCACACTGCCGACCTCCGTCACCGTCTGGTCCAGGTCTCCCGTCATTATCTTTGCGAGCGAGGCGTTGGTCCTGTCCACGGGATCCACGACCGTCGAGTTGAGGAGACGCCGCGACATGAAGTACACGACCACCAGAAGCACGAGCGTAGAAAGCGTCGTCCACATCATCGTCTCGGTACGGCGTTCAAAGACCATCGAATTGGGCTGAGCCATCATAATGTATATATTGTTTTTGGGGTTCATCGCACGCATGTAGCCCAGTTGGTAATAGTCGTTTCCAAAGGTATAGAGCATGCGCTGTAAGGCATTGGATTGCACGGCCTTTTGTGCGCCGTCATACATCAGCTTTACAACCTCGTCATAAACGATTTTGTCGTCCTCGTTCAGGTCGTCGGAAGACATGTACGCGCCGCAGTTCGAATCGACCACCTTGCCATTATTAAACACAATGAGCAGACCATCTTGCTCATCGTAACCGGCAATAAGGTGATAGATGGCGTTCTCTTCCAACTCCTTTGTGCTAATCGCATCTTCGTCAGACTCAATCGCCTGACTGTACTCTTCCCAAGCCTCCCACTGCTCATTGAAGTTCCCATCAATGTAATCGAGCTCACGCTGTATCTGCCGGCCTGCGGCCGTCACTTCCTGAAACGTGGTAGCCATAAAGGCGACCGCAGACACGGCCATGAACGCAATGAACAGCGACAGAATCTGACGAACGCGAAATATGGTACGGACGCTCACGTAGTTGTGCGTCTCGATTCTCCACTGCGCAACGCGGTCCGCGATGACGCAAAGCACGAACGTAAGCACAAAGTCGCTCGCAAACTGCAAGGATATGGACCCCGTTCCCACTGCAGCGAGTAACGATTCGACCGATTCGAGCTGTAGCACCGCCAAGATGGTTGCCGCAACGAACATCAAGCTTGCAAACCCGGACACCAAGACGCATGTAAGGACGTAATAGACGTAACGCCGTATTCCGCGCGGGTTGTTTCTGAGCGCAAGCGCAAAGAGCAGTGCAAAGAGAAACCCGGAAGCGCCGTAGAGGACTACGCTGCTAAGGGGTGTAACAAAATAGCGTTCAATCAGGTCAAGTGGTAGGAAGTATGCGTGGACCTGGAGTATGAGACCAGCCGCAACTCCTTCCAAAGCACCCCATGCTATCCCAAGAAAGAGCGCGGCAATCGTAACAGGCCCAAGCAACGCGAGCATGTAGCCCGCGTACTCCCCCGCACTTCCAATGCCCACGAAGCCGAACTGAATGAACGTCATGGAGGCCGAGACAAAAAGAAGCCCCAGGAAGCAGATCAGCCTCGTACGCTTGTCCTCGCCCGCCAGAAGGCCACGCCATCCGACAATAGTTCTGCCAAGGCTCTCTTTGCTGTCCATACCAACCCCACCGCCATTTACGCGAAGCAATACGATGCCATTATAGTTTGCGCCACTCGACAAGCGTTATGCATGTTCTACATAGGAAACGAAGTTGCTCAGGATCGTAAGACCCGTGGCAGACGACTTTTCGGGATGGAACTGCACTCCAAACACGTTGTCTCTCCATACGCCCGACGCGAAGCTCCTCGTATAGTGCGAGCGAGTCGCAATGATGTCTTCGTCAATGTCGTCGGCAAGAGCATAGCTGTGGGTAAAGTACACGTTTGCTCCCTCAGGCACATTGGCATAGAGGGGACAGGCGCGTCCATGGCTCGTCAGATGCATCTGGTTCCATCCCACATGTGGCACCTTGAGCCTTCCCGACGTCAGGCGGGTAACGGAACCTTTGAGGATTCCCGAGCCCTCGATCCAATCTCCCGCCGTCCCGTCGCTCCGCTCGGCACCCCGTTCAAACAGCACATGAAGGCCAAGGCAGATACCCAAGAACGGAACGCAGCGTGCGGCCGCGTCTTTTATTGCCTCGGCCTCTCCAGAGGTCTGCAGGTAGTCCATGGCATCCTCGAACGCCCCCACGCCGGGCACCACCACGGCGTCTGCACCGGCAATTTGCGTGGGATCGTCAGTCGCGAAGGCCTGCGCACCCACGTCGCCTAGGCTCCTCACGACGCTGAGCAGGTTTCCTTTGTGATAGTCCACTATGGCAATGCGAGGGGCCACCATTACAGCACTCCCTTCGTCGACGGAATGTCGTCCACGCGCGGGTCGCTTTCGCACGCCACGCGCAAGGCTCGTGCGCATGCCTTGAATGCCGCTTCCAGAATATGGTGTGCGTTACTGCCGCACAGCTCCCGCAGATGCAAGGTGATGCCGGCGTTGCGTGCGAAGCCAATAAAGAACTCCTGGCCGAGCTCGGTATCGAACGTTCCAACCTTGGACGGACCTATCGGTACGTCCCAGTACAGCTCGCCGCGACCCGATATGTCCACCGCTGCGAGCACGAGGGCCTCGTCGAGCGGAACGGCGACGTCGGCAAAGCGCCGAATCCCGCGCTTGTCGCCCAACGCCTCGCGCAACGCGTCGCCCAACGCGATGCCCACGTCCTCCACGGTGTGATGGTCGTCAACCCATGTGTCTCCCTCGCAGCACACGGCAAGGTCCACCAACCAATGACGCCCGAGCGCCGTGAGCATGTGGTCAAAGAAGCCCACGCCCGTGGCTATATCGGTCTTGCCCGTTCCGTCGAGGTCGAGCGTAATGTGGATGTTCGTCTCGCCCGTCTTGCGGGCAACCGTCGCAACTCGTGTCACACCGGCTCCTTTCCACCGCATTCCATATGCAGGCATCAGCCCTGCAGAATGTCGCGCAGGGCGCTAATTAGTCTATCGTTCTCGTTGGGCGTGCCCACGGTTATGCGCAGGCAGTCGCCAAGACCCTTGGCATAGCTAAAATCGCGCACGAGCACGGAGTACTCGTCGCGAAGGCGCGCGCGAACGTCTCCGGCGTGAGGCATGCGGGCCAAGACGAAGTTTGCCTCGCTCGGCCACAGGACGACGTCCGGAAGCTCCCCCAGCGCCTCGCACAAGCGCTTGCGTTCTCCCACGATGGAGGCGAGCGTCGGCTCAAGCTCCGAACGCCGCCGAACGGCAGCCGTCGCCACGGCCTGGGCTACGACGTCCTCCGAGTAGATTTGGCGAATCGCCGCCAAGACGTCGACAATCTCTTTGTTTGCAACAAGATAGCCGCATCTGAGGCCAGCCAGTCCAAACGCCTTGCTCATCGTTCGCAGCACCATAAGACGGGGGTTGTCGGCCACCCAACTCACAAGGCTTGAGCCTTTCTTTGCGAACTCAATATATGCCTCGTCCAAGAGGATGAGCGCATCCGTCTGGTCGAGCAAGCGTTGCACGAGCGCAGGGCTTATGAGGTCGCCCGTAGGATTGTTTGGCGAGGTAATCATGACGATTGCCGCTCCTCGCGCCGCCTCCAGAAGCGCGTCGGCGTCTATGGAAAAGTCCGGCTCGCGTCGCCACACCTCAACAACATCCGTCTCGCACATCTTCGCGAAGATCTTGTACTCCTCGAAGCAAGGAGGACACACGACAAGGCTCCGTCCCGGACCGCCGAAACAAAACAGCAGGTTAAAGAGTATCTCGTCCCCGCCGTTGCCCACCATTACGTTGCCACGCTGCACGCCGTGCCAAGCGGCGAGCTCGTCGCGCAAGTTATTGGCAAGAGGGTCGGGATAGCGATTGAGCGGCGTAGACCGCATCGCATCGAGCATCGCGTTCTGTACCGACTCCGGCAGCGGATGCGTGTTCTCGTTTGCCGAGAGGTTGACCTCGCAGACAGAGAACGCGGGATCGTACGGCTCGAATCCCGCCAGAGCGGGGCGAACGCGCGTGTTTGTGTGTAGCGACGGCATGTATGCTCCTGTCATCTGTTGCCAAGCACCGATTGAAAGTGACCGGCGCAAAACGATGCGCCGGTCACCTCGCTATGCCGGAAGGCTAATCATGGGGGGATCGGGAAGGTCGTTTGGCCATGCCGTTTGACGTGCATCCTTGCATGCTGCAGCGGCATCCGCAAAGGTCATGCCACCCTCTTGCAACAGCTTGCGTCGCATGCCCACCGAAAGCGCGTGTGACCAGAGGCCCTCTGACTGCGCGAGCGTCTGTACCGACGGGCCGTCGCTCAAAAGACCGGCGGCGGAGTACGAGATGACACTCGAACGCTTGACGAAGTCGTAGACACCCAGCGGATTCGAGAACGCGGCCGTACCGCCCGTGGGCAGCGTGTGGTTTGGACCGGCCACGTAGTCGCCCAAGGGCTCGCTCGACCATGGTCCCACAAATATGGCACCCGCGTTGCGAATCGACCCCAAAAGCTCGAAGGCATCGGCGCAATGCAATTCCAGGTGCTCGGGTGCGATGGCGTTCACGGCGTCGATGGCGGTGCGCAGGTCCTCGGCGACGACCACAACACCATGGTCGTCGAGGCTCGCACGTGTGATGGCCTCGCGCGGACTCTGGGACACGAGCGCCTCAATGGCATCCTGCACCCGCTCCACCAAAGTAGCGTCGAAGGTCACTAAGTAGCACGCGGCCATGGGATCGTGCTCGGCTTGCGCCATGAGGTCTGCCGCAACGACCACGGGATCTGCGGTATGGTCGGCAAGCACGCAGACCTCGGAGGGGCCTGCGACCATGTCGATGCCCACGTCTCCCGACACGTAGCGCTTCGCGGCTGCTACATAGGCGTTTCCCGGTCCTACGATCTTTTGGACCGCGGGTATTGTCTGTGTACCATACGCGACGGCACCGATTGCCTGGGCCCCGCCCACGGCATACACCTCGTCCACACCGGCAATGGCGGCAGCGGCAAGGGTGTACGCCGAAAGTGTTCCGTCACGCTGTGGAGGGGTCACCATGATGACGTGCTCCACGCCCGCGACCTTGGCAGGCACCGAGTCCATCATCACCGTGGAGGGATACTGCGCACGACCGCCAGGCACATAGAGGGCGGCGCTTTCCACCGACGTGACCTTGACGCCCAGCACCGTTCCGTCAGGGCGCGTCATAAACCACGACTGCTCCACCTCGCGCTCGTGGAACTCGCGGATCTGTGCGTGAGCATGGCGCAGGGCGTCCAAAAACGATGGATCGACAACATCGAGTGCATGCTGCACGAGCTCGTCGGGCACCCTAAACGAGCTGGGACACGAGCCGTCGAATCGAAGGCAATACTCGCGCACGGCCTCGTCGCCACGCGCACGCACGTCTTCCACTATGGCCGCAGCGGCCTCGTTCACCTCGCGCGGCAGCGAACCCGCGCGGTGGAGGGCCTGTGCAGTAAGCTTTTCTTTGCTCTTTAGGCGAATGGTCCTCATGCCTCGTCCTTTCCCTCGCGTGCGACGACCTCGCCCAGACGCATCGCCAGATCGCGTATACGCCCATCGCAGCGATATGCCGCCGGGCTTGCAAAGAAGCGTGCCGTGCATCCCAAGACGTCGTCGACGATGACGAGGTCGTTTTCGGCCAGCGTCGTTCCCGTCGCCGTAATGTCGACGATGCGGTCCGTCATGCCCACGATGGGTCCGAGCTCGATGTTTCCGTGCAGCTGCACGATATCCACCTGCTGACCGATGCGATCGTAATAGGCCTGCGTGATGCGCGGGTACTTGGTCGCCACGCGCATGGTGCCGCGCCACGAGTACGCCCGCTCCGCCAGGCCCGCGTTTGCCGCCGGCTCAGCCACCACGAACCGGCACCATCCGTAGCGCAGGTCCTGCAGCTGCAGCAAGTCGACGTCGGCTTCGATGATGGAATCGCGTCCACAGATGCCGCAGTCGGCTCCGCCAAACGCCACGAAGGCGGGCGCATCCTGCGCACGGACGATCACGTAGTCGTAGTCACCTTCGCTCACGATGAGCTTGCGTCCGGGATTCCGCAGCTCCTCGACCGGCAGTCCCGCTGCTTCGAGCACACGCACCGTGTCGCCAAACAGGGAGCCCTTGGGCACCGCGATGCGAAGTCGTCGCTCGGCCAGGCGCACTCCCGGTGTCACCACGCCAGACTCGCCCTGCTCTCCCAAAACCTCCTGCAGCCGCTCGAGCGACATGGCAAAGCCGCACGCACTCACGTTGGGCATGCCAAGGTTCTCGAGCACGGCGTCGTAGTGTCCACCCGAGGCGAGCGAAGCGGCAATGCCCTCGGCATACGCCTTAAAGACGAGCCCCGTGTAATAGTCAAAGCTGTTGACGATCGAGAAGTCAAAGCGCAAACGGCCTTGTCGCACGAGCGGAGCGCAGTACTCAAGCAGCTTGCGCAGCGCCGCGATGCCTTCCGCCGCCCCATCTACGCCCGCAGCCTCGAGCAACGCCTCGAGGTCATCAATGACACTCGCGTCTCCGTTCAGACGCGCAACTCCACGCAGTGCCGCCGCCTGTGCCTCGCTGAGACCCTCTTCCTCGCTCACGAGGTCGTCGAGGCCCACGAAGTCGGATCCATGCACGTACGAGAGGAACCGCCGCGAGAACTCGGGGCTGCTACCGCAGGCCTCAAGCAGGGCGGTGAGCGGCGCGACCGAACCACACACAACGTACCAGTCGGGCACTCCAAGGCGCGCAAGGGCGTCCGCAAGCAGCATGACGACCTCCGCCTCCGATGCCGTACCCTCCCCACCTATGAGCTCGACGCCGAGCTGCGTAAACTGACGGGGCTGGCCACGCAACGCTCCCTGTTCGCGGACGACGGGCGCCGCATACCGCAAACGGGCCGGAAGCTCGTTCACGCCTATCCTTCCCGCTACCATTCGCGCAATGGGCAGGGTAAGGTCGGGCCGAAGCATGAGCAACCGGTCGTCCTTGTCAAAGAGCTGGAACGGGGAATCCTGAATTCGACCGGCCGTCTCTATGACGCTCCGGTCTTCCAATATGGGCGTCTCGACCGGCAAATAGCCGTGGGACGAGAAGCACGCCCGTACCGTCTCGGTAATGCGCTCGCGTGCAAGCGCCTCATGCGGCAAAATGTCGCGGAATCCGCGTGGTGTAACCTGTGCCAAATTAGCCCCTCTCGTCATTGTGGCGTATCACCATAGCACGATTCGTGGGTGGGCCGAACTACCGTAACGTGCTCGTATTCTGTGTTCTTTACAATAAAGGCGCCTCATCATGCCTTCGGCGTGCTCGATTCCTAGTCCAGATGAAGGAGCCGGGCAACGGACGCGCCGATGGTCCCAAAGAATCCCTCAGACTCGTTTTGGTGCCTGAGCGCATGGCCGATGGAACCCGAACCGACGTCAAGTCGATCGGAGTTGTCCTTTGCCTCCAAGACCGCACCGTCCGTCACTTTGCCCGCGCCTTCGTTGCCCGCACCAGAAGAATCCCCGTCGTCGCTTGTCACTCCCTCGGTGGGCAACGCGACGTCTATGCTTGGGATCTTGAGGGGCTTTGGGTCCTCGCTTTGCGCCGACTCCACGAGCTCGGCGTGCTCCGCCTCCTCGGCAGCCAACATCTGTTCGAGCAACAACGACACGCGCTCGTTTGCGCCCTTCAACGCCTGGAGTCGTTGGCTTGCGGAGCTAGGAGGACGCGTGGCACGTGGCTCCTCAACGTCTTGTGTTACTACCAGCGGCGGTCGCTTCGCAGTGTCTTCGAGGTTATCACTTTTTGACATGTCGCCCTCCCTTCTCGTGACTGCCAATTATACAACCTCAATCCGAAACGCGCACACCTACCCTACAAGGTCAACAAACCGCGCATTACAGTGGCGCGCCAAGTCGTCCGGCGAGAGGATGAGCGTCAACCCCTTGGCACCACCCGAGACGCCCACCCTATCGAAGAGTTGGGCCGTCTCGTCTATGAGTGTGGGAAACGCCTTGCGCATGCCCACCGGAGAACAGGCACCACGCTCATAACCGCACACGGGCAAGAGATCGCGCACGTGCATCATCGACAAGGACTTCTCCCCTGCGGCCTTCGAAGCCTTCTTGAGGTCGAGCTCCTCCCCCACGGGAATGCAGCACACCACATGGCCGCCTTTTGGCGTCACCGTCACAAGCGTCTTGAACTGCGAGTCGGGGTCGGCACCTATGAGCTGGGCAATGCGCAGGCCCAGGTCGCGTTGGGGCACACCGTCCTCGACCTCGTATGTTTTTACCTCGTAGGCAACGCCAGCGGCATCGAGCTCGCGCATGGCGTTGGTCTTTGTGGTTCGTGCCTTGCGAGCCATATCAGCCTCTTTCCTTTACCGTCCGGCGCGTGGCACACAGCTGCCCAAGAGTTGTGTGCCACGCGCCGTCGTATCGTTTCTGTTTTCCTGCGCTAACCTCCCAGGTACGCCTCGCGTACGCGCTTGTCGTGCAGGAGGTCGTTCGCGTTGCCGCTCATGGTCACGCGCCCCGTCTCGAGCACGTACGCACGATCGGCGATCGAGAGCGCCATGCTTGCGTTCTGCTCGACCAAAAGAATCGTGGTCCCTTGTTCGTTGAGGTCCTTGATGATCTGGAAAATCTCTTGTACCAGAATGGGAGCAAGTCCCATGGACGGCTCGTCCAGCATCATGAGCTTGGGCTTGCTCATGAGGGCTCGTCCCATGGCGAGCATCTGCTGTTCTCCGCCCGAGAGCGTCCCTCCCGGCTGGGTTCGCCGCTCCAAGAGGCGCGGGAATCGCTCGTACACCACCTTGCGCATCTCGTGGGCCTCTTCGTCGCTTCGCGTGAAGGCGCCCATCTCGAGGTTCTCGCGCACGGTCATGTCTTGGAATATGCGCCTGCCCTCCGGGCAGAGGGCGATGCCTTTGCTCACCATCTTGTGTGCGGGAACGCCAATCAGGCTCTCCCCCTCAAACTCGACGCTTCCCGTCCGGGGCTTGAGCAGTCCTGCCACGGAATTGAGCGTCGTCGACTTTCCCGCGCCGTTCGCGCCAATGAGGGTGACTATCTCGCCCTTTTCGACCTCAAACGAGACGCCTTTGACGGCATGAATTGCCCCGTAGTAGACGTTGAGGTCGGAAATCTTGAGCATGCTCACGCTATTCACCACCCTTGTCTTCCTGCTTGCCCAAATAGGCCTCTATGACCTGCGGGTTGTTTTGGATGTCGTACGGCGTCCCCTTTGCGATGACCTTGCCAAAGCTCAGCACGGCTATGCCCTCGCAGATGCCCATGACCAGGTCCATGTCGTGCTCGATCAAGAGGATGGCGATCCCAAAGGTATCGCGAATGTGCTTGATGGTGTCCATGAGCTCGGCCGTCTCGGACGGGTTCATGCCCGCCGCAGGCTCGTCCAAAAGGAGCAACTTTGGGTTCGTCGCAAGGGCGCGCACGATCTCGAGCCTACGCTGGGCGCCGTAGGGCAACGATCCGGCGATGTCGTTCGCGTTGTCCGCCATATGGAACACGTCCAACAGCTCCAAGGCCTTGTCGTGGTATTCCTTTTCGGTGATCCAATGGCGTGGCAACCGCAGCATGCCGCTCCACATGCCGCACTTGATTTGGTTGTGCAGCCCGATGCGAACGTTATCCTCAACCGTCAGGGAACCAAAGAGCCGGATGTTCTGGAACGTGCGAGCTATGCCCGCCTTGCTGACCTTTGCCGTGTCCATTCCCGCCGTGTCGACCCCGTCGAGCAGAATGGTGCCACGCGTCGGCTGGTACACCTTGGTAAGAAGATTGAACACCGTCGTCTTTCCTGCTCCGTTCGGGCCGATGAGTCCGGCGATCTCGGTACGGCCGATCATCATGTTGAAGTCGTCGACTGCCTTGAGGCCTCCGAAGTCGATTCCCAGGTTGCGGCATTCGAGTATTGGTTGCTTGCCGACGTCGCGCTCCGGCACGATCGATTGGCTGGGAACCGGTACCATGCGCGTCTGGTTCTTGCGCGCCTGCTTGGCGGCACGCGACTCTTGGCGCTCCTCGTCCTTCTGGATGGATCGTCTTTTGGCTGCGGCACTTTGGGCTTTGTATGTGGCCTTGGTTTCGCTACTCATTGCCATCGCCTCCCGCACGAGATGCCACCAGATCCAAGTCGGGATCCTTTCGCCGTCGAATGCGTTCCCGCAGCATGCCAAGCTTTGTTTGGAAGGTCTTATTGTTAGTGACGAGCATGACTGAGATTAGAACGATGGCGTACATGAGCATGCGGAAGTCGCCAATGAAGCGCAGCTTCTCGGGAAGGATGGTAAGGACTATGGCCGCGATGATGCCACCACGAATGTTGCCCATACCACCTAACACGACGAATACCAGAATGAGAATCGATGTGTTGAAATCAAACTTCTTGGGGACGATGGAGCTGAAGTTCAGGCCATAGAGCACACCGGCCATACCCGCGAGTGCTGCCGATACCACGAAGGCAATCAGGCGGTACTTGGTGGTGTTGATGCCCACCGATTCTGCGGCGATGCGATTGTCGCGGACGGCCATAATGGCGCGACCGGTGCGGCTGTTGATGAGGTTGAGCACGACGGTGAGGGTAAAGAGCACCAGAAGGAAACCAAACAGGAACGTGGAGAGCTTGGAAATGCCCACCGCTCCCTGCGGCCCGTTGATGATGATCTTGCCACCCTCCATTCCCAGTGCCTGGGCACTCTTCATGGAAAGGTGCAGACCCTTTGCGTCGAACCCCACGTAGAGGTTGTTGAGAAGGTTCTTGATTATCTCTCCAAACGCGAGCGTGACGATGGCGAGGTAGTCACCGTGAAGGCGCATGACGGGCACTCCCACCAAGAAGCCCGCGAGTCCCGCAAACATACCGCCGATGAGCATGGAGACCAACAGGCGTGCCCAACCAAGAGTTATGGTGTCAGCAAGCATACTGGCAACCACGATACCCGTGAAAGCACCCACGCTCATGAAGCCTGCGTGACCCAGTGACAGCTCTCCCGAAATGCCCACAACAAGATTGAGCGAGATCGAGAGGCAGACGTAGGCCGTAATCGGCACCAAAAGGCCCGTCGTGGAGCTCGAGATGACCTTTGCCGACGAAAGAGCCTGCATCACCGCAAACAGGACGATGACCATGCCGTACGTGATGATGGTGGAGCGCGTGGAGGCGCTCATCTTTTTGAGCTGTTCCATGTGCTACACCTTCTCGTGAATCTCTTTGCCCAAAAGGCCCGCCGGACGGATGAGAAGCATGACGATGAGCACGCCAAACACGATGGCATCGGCAAGCTGCGTGCCGATGTAGGCCTTGGCAAAGATTTCGATGATTCCAAGAAGGACGCCACCGAGCGCCGCTCCGGGGATGGAGCCGATACCGCCGATGACGGCCGCGGTAAACGCCTTGATGCCCGGCAGAGCACCGGTCGTCGGCATGAGCGTAGGATACGTCGAGCACAGCAGCACGCCCGCGATGGCCGCGAGGCCCGAACCAATGGCAAACACCATCGAGATCGTCGTGTTTACGTTGATGCCCATGAGCTGCGCCGCGCCCTTGTCCTCCGAGCACGCGCGCATGGCCTTGCCCATTTTGGTGCGCGAGGTAAAGAGCGTGAGGCACACCATAATGACGAGGCACGTGAGCGCCGTCACCAGGTTGATGGGACCGATGACGAGCTGGCCGTCAAAGAGCGAGATGGAGGGAAGGTCGACGATCGACTTGAACACCTTGGGATCGGCGCCCCATATAAGGAGGGCGGAGTTCTGCAAAAAGTAGCTCACGCCAATGGCCGTAATCAACACTGCAAGGGATGGCGCTTCTCGTAATGGCTTGTAGGCCAAACGTTCCACCACGATGCCCAGGCAGGTACAGCCCACAATGGAAAGCAGAACGGCCACAACCGTGGGAAGCCCAAGGCTGCTCATGCCTATGAAGCACAGGTAGCCACCCACCATAATCACGTCGCCATGGGCAAAGTTGAGCATCTTTGCGATGCCGTACACCATGGTGTAGCCAAGCGCGATGATGGCGTACACGCTCCCCAAACTGATGCCGTTGATCAGGTTGCTGAGGAAGCCCATTCTCTCCCTCCTTCTTTGTCTCGAATTCTGTCGTGCGCGAACTATTACGTCGGAAGCATCTTTGAGCGTAAACGGGGGACTCGCCTCCAATCCATTGGCACGACTAGCGCGCCGGAGACAGGCCCCCCGTATTCCTCAAAAGTGCTTCGATTTGCTACTTGGTCTCTTCCTTGTCGAGCGGCATGTAGATGCCGTTCTCGATGACCATGCCCTTGGGGGTCTTGGTTACCTCACCGGTTGTTGACCAGCTGGACTTGCCCGTAAGGCCTTCATAAGAGAAGCTTGCGTCGGTGAACTGCTTGATGAGCGCGTCGCACATGTCCGGAGTGGCCATGCTCGGCTCGATCTTTGCCTCCTCGATGGCCTTTGCGATGGCCTTGACGCAGTCGTAGGCATCAGCAGCGAACTGGTTGGGATTCGCATCGGCACCCGAGGCCTTCTTGTATGCCTCGTCAAAGGACTGGGTCGCCTCGTCGGTTGCGGTTGCCACGAACGGCGTGAGGAGCATGACGCCCTCGGCAAGCGACTTGTCGAAGCCCTCGAGGTCAAGGATGCCGTCCATGCCGTCGACGCCAAAGAACTTGGGCGCATAGTCCTGCTTCTTTGCCTCAGAGAGGATCAGCGACGCCGGCGTGTAGTAGATGGGCAGGAACACGAGGTCAGCCTTGTTCTTCTTTGCCTCTCCCACCTGTACCGAGAAGTCGGTCTGGTCGTCCGTGAAGGTCGTGGTGGAGACAATCTTGAGCCCGAGGGCGCCGGCCTCGTCCACGAACTTCTGGTAGATGCCCGTGGAATAGGCGTCTGCGTTGTTGTAGATAATGGCGATGTTGGTGCCAAGCTTCTGCTGCGAGATGTACTGCGCCGACGCCGTTCCCTGGTTGGGGTCGGTAAAGCACATCTGGAAGACGTTGTCCTTGCGCGGGTTGTCCGCTCCGATGTCCTCGCCGCCCAGAACGTTGACCGATGACGCGGACGGAGTGAGCTCAAAGATGCGGTCGGCGTTCGACTCGGTGGAGACGGCCACGCACGGGGTCGTGGTGGTAGTACCCACAAGAATCTGCATGCCCCAGTCCTTGAGGTTGTTGTATGCGTTGACGGACTTCTCGGCATCGTGCTCGTCGTCCTGCCAATTGAGCTCGAGCTTAATCTTGCCAGCGGCATTGACCTCGTCGACGGCCACCTGAGCGCCATACTTCGTAGCGCTGCCGTAAATTGCAGCCGGACCCGTCACAGGACCGATGCCGCCAACCTTGAACGTATCGCCCGACGCCGCTGCGCCTCCAGCCGACTCCGTCGAACCCGAGCTAGCGCTTCCCGAGTTCCCGCATGCGCTCAGGCCAAGGCCAGCCGCCGCAACACCCGAAAGCTTAATGAACGTCCTGCGAGAAAAATCGTTGAGAATCATGAGTCCCCCTCTAAACCTCGACAGAAATATACACGTACGCAATGTGCTCTATCCTATCGCCCCCCAATTGCAGGTTTCAAGTTCTTTACTGATTTGAAACCGGGAGATTGTTCCACACTAAACGCAATCTCGACTCAGGAGCTAATCCTTAAGTCGGAATCGAGCTACCGGCGCCACACGAAACGGCATCCCGGTTCAAGCTCGGTGCTTGAGACGGGATGCCGAGGTTCACCAGATGGATTCGGCTACCTTACGCCATGCGTGCTCTGTCGCGCTCCAAGACTCTTGCAAGGTATTTGCCCGTATAGCTTTGGGGATTCTCTGCGACCTTCTCGGGCGTTCCGTAGGCTACGATCGTTCCGCCCCCTTCGCCGCCCTCGGGTCCCAAGTCGAGCACGCGATCGGCGACCTTTATTACATCGAGGTTGTGTTCGATTACCAAGACGGTATTACCTGCATCCACGAGCTTTTGGAGCACCTCCACCAGCTGTCGAACGTCCTCGAAGTGCAGGCCCGTGGTCGGCTCGTCCAGGATGTAGAAGGTCTTTCCGGTCTGTTGCCGGTGCAGCTCTTTGGCCAGCTTGACGCGTTGCGCCTCGCCACCGCTCAGCGTCGTGGCAGGCTGGCCCAAGTGAATGTATCCCAGCCCGACGTCATACAGCGTACGAAGCTTTTTCTCGATGCGGGGAATGTTTGCAAAGAATGCCAGGGCTTCGGTGACCGTCATATCGAGCACGTCGGAAATCGACTTGTCGTGATAGCGAATCTCGAGCGTCTCGCGATTGTAGCGGCGACCTTGGCACACCTCGCACGGAACGTAGACATCGGGAAGGAAGTTCATCTCGATCTTTATTTGCCCGTCACCCTTGCAAGCCTCGCAGCGCCCGCCGCTCACGTTGAACGAGAAGCGCCCCGGCGCATAGCCACGCGCACGGCTTTCGGGCACGCTCGCAAACAGCTGACGGAGGTCATCCCACAGGCCGATGTAGGTAGCGGGATTCGAACGGGGCGTCCGACCTATGGGACTCTGGTCAATGTCGATGACCTTGTCCACGATCTTTTTGCCCTCGGCGTCCACCAGCCCTTCGATGCGGCGATGGGGACCGACGGGACGCTGCGAGCGATGGACGGCATTGGTAAGCGCCGGGGCAAGCGTATCGGTGACGAGCGAACTCTTCCCCGACCCCGACACACCAGTGACCACGGTAAACGTCCCCAACTCAATGCGCGCTGTGATGTTCTTTAGGTTGTTTGCCCGCGCTCCTAGAATTCGCACCGAGCCACGGCGTGGATTGCGACGCTTCGCGGGAAGCTCAATCATGCGCTCGCCACGCAGGTATTCGCCCGTAAGGGAGTCCGCGCTCTCCATAATCTGTGCGGGCGATCCCTCGGCAACGACGGCCCCGCCGCGCTCTCCCGCGCCCGGACCCATGTCGATGACGTGGTCCGCCGCAAGAATCGTATCCTCGTCATGCTCGACTACGATGACGGTGTTACCCTGGTCTCGAAGGCGTCGCAACGTGTCGATAAGGCGGTCGTTGTCGCGTTGGTGCAACCCAATGGAGGGCTCGTCCAGAATGTAGAGCACGCCCATGAGGCCCGCACCAATCTGGGTAGCCAAGCGAATACGTTGGGCCTCTCCACCGCTGAGCGTCGCCGCCGCGCGGCTGAGCGTGAGGTAGTCGAGTCCCACATTCACCAAGAAACGCAGCCGGACCAGCACTTCCTTTACGATGGCGGCACCAATGAGCTGCTGGCGTTCCGAGAGCTCGAGCCCCTCAAAGAACTCCAATGCCTCCTTGCACGAGAGGTCGCAGACTTCCTGGATGTTGCGATCGCCCACCGTCACAGCAAGGTACTCGGGCTTGAGGCGGGCACCATGGCACGTGGGGCACGGCACCTCCCGGATGTACTTCTCGTAGTGCTTCCTCATGGTCTCGGAGCTGGTTTCTTGGTACTTTTCGAACAGCACGTTGCGCACGCCACTGAACTTGGTAAACCAGTAGGTCTCGCGACCATCGCGCGTAAGGTAGTCAACACGAATCTTTGTGGATCCCAACCCATCGAGCAAGGCGTTTTGTACGCGTCGGGGAAGCTCGTCCCACGGCGTTTCTGGATCGGCCCCCAAGTGCCTACATACCGCGGTAAGAATCTGGGGGTAGTAGTTCGAATTACCGAACACCTTGCCAAACACGCCCTCTGCCACCGAAAGTCCGGCATCCTCGATGAGCGCCTCAGCATCCACGATTCGTCTCGTCCCCAAACCATCACAGTCGGGGCAGGCACCGTAGGGAGCGTTGAACGAGAAATCACGCGGCTGCAGGTCATCAATGGAGTGGCCATGCTCCGGACAGGCAAGCGCCAAGGAGTATTGCAGCAGCTCCTCGGGCATGTGCTCCGGGTCCTTGCGGTCTGCAAGCAAGAGGAACCCCACGCGCCCTTCCGCCATCTTTGTGGCCGTCTCGACCGCCTCGGCAATGCGCCCCAGCGATGTGTCGCGTACGACGATGCGGTCCACCACGACCTCGATGGAGTGCTTGAACGTCTTTGGCAGGCGAATCTCGCTGCCGTCGAGCTCGCGCACCTCGCCGTCCACACGCACCCGGCTGAATCCCTCGCGCCGCAGGTCCTCAAAGAGCTTGGTGTATTCTCCCTTTCGTCCGAGCACGATGGGAGCCAGCACGAGGGCACGCCGACCGTTCGCGTGTTCGAGCACCTTGTCGGCGACTTGGTCGGTCGTTTGGCGCTCGATGGTACGGCCGCACTCGGGACAATGAGGAGTGCCCACGCGCGCGTAAAGAAGACGCAGGTAGTCGTAGATTTCGGTGACGGTGCCGACCGTCGAACGCGGGTTTCTGCTCGTGGTCTTTTGGTCAATAGAGACGGCGGGACTCAGGCCGTCAATGGAGTCGAGGTCGGGCTTGTCCATCTGTCCGAGAAACATCCGCGCGTAGCTCGAGAGACTCTCAACGTACCTACGCTGGCCTTCGGCATAGATCGTGTCGAACGCGAGACTCGACTTGCCCGAACCCGACAATCCCGTTATTACGACGAGCTTGTCCCGGGGAATGTTGACGTCAACGTCGCGAAGATTGTGCTCACGCGCACCTCGAATGACAATGGATTCCGAAGCCATGGGGCTCCTCTCGAACGAAGGTTTGGCACCCAACAGTGTAGCGAAGTGCGGGGACAGATTCTATGATTCCGAACGCCACCCACAAGAACCCACGTTCTGGAACGCCGCCCCCTCCGGAATCGCCTCACGCCACGTGTGCGCAGCGGCTTCGGTCTAGGACGGCACGGCGTTGGACGCTCAGCCAGCACCGCTCGTAATGGTGAATCGCCAGCCAATACTCCAACGGCCGCACCTTCGTGTCGAGGGCAGCGTCGAGCTCGCCAAGAGACCCGCAATCCCGCAACGTGAGCGGACAACCGTCCTCGTCCGTGGCACCCAACTCGTTGAGAAGGGTCATGGCGCGAAATGCGACGTCCTTGTCGTCCCTGCTCACCGCCACAATAAGGGCACGGCGAACGGCGTCAACAGCCCTAAGGCGATCGATTGGCTCCGCAGTACCCAGGCACTTTTCGCGCTGGTCGCAAAATGCCCGCATGAGACCCTGTACGGCGACCTCGCTGCGTGCCTCCAAGCTTAGAAGCCACGGTTGCATCGTCGGATTGGAAGGAACGCCCGGCGCAATTGGCGGCAGCGCGTCATGAGGAAGGGCCATGCCCTTGAGCGCGCAAACAACCAAGACGTTGGCACGCTCGTCAGCCACCTTGTCCATGCCCACGCATGCCCTGCGACGAATCATTTGGTCGACAACCTGGCTCTTAGTTTGCGCATTGCCCAACGAACCGTCCCCTTCGACGAGCGAGAGCTGGCGAACGTAGGTCTTGAGGCCTGCGGTACTCGCATCAGTTCTTTGCACACGCGCATTCCGGACGTACCCACGTGTCCGCATCGTCGCAGTCATACCAAAGCAGTCCTGCTGGAACATGTCGCGCGTCGAATTGGCAGTAGTTGCAAACATTGTGGCCTCCCAGAATTGCGCCGCCGTTCATGCGGCTCTTTTACTGGTGACCATGGTAGGCTGTCGTCCAATCGCGAATTGCGTAACGCGCCCTCAGCAGTTGCCCGTAAACACGCGAGGCAGGTTTTGCCGCGCGACGTCGGACAGCTCGTATACCGTCTGGACGGGTGGCGGCGCACAGTCGCGCTTGCGCCAAGCGGGAAAGAAACGCGTGACGTGCAGCACGATTCGCGAATCCACACCCGCAAGCCAACGTGACAACTCGTTGATCTCTTCGCGCGAATCGTTGACTCCGGGCACCACGAGCGTCGTTACCTCCACATGGCAGCCAGGCTCAGCGGCAAACGCGCGAATGGCATCCTGTACCGTGGTCAAATCGCCACCCAGCATGCGATACGTACTCTCCCGCACAGACTTGAGGTCGATGTTGACCGCATCCATCAGAGGCGCCACTTCCCGCACAACGCGACCAGACACGCACCCTGCCGTCACCAACACGTTAAGAAGCCCCGCCCCACGCGCAAGCATCGCCGTGTCGCGCACGAACTCCCAGCACACCAAGGGCTCGTTGTACGTGTAGGCAATCCCGACGACGCGCCCATCTGAGCGCTGAGCCCCCAGGGTCAAGTCGACCACGTCCTGCGGCTCAAACTCTCGCCAGGGAACGTCTCTTTCCCCCGCTTGCGAAATCGTGTGATTCTGGCACCACGGACAGCGAAGGTTGCACCCGTAGCCGCCGAGCGAGACGACCTTGCACCCGCCGTGCCAACACGCGAGCGGTTTCTTTTCGACGGGGTCGATGGCAAGGGACGTCACGCGTCCGTACCCCGTCGGACGGATGTGTCCTTCCACGTTCGCACGCGCTCGACATGCTCCCGTCGCGCCTGGCGCCAACAAGCACGCACGTGGACACACGTCGCATGCCACGGCGGTCACAGGTGCCTCACGACCTCAAAGCGCTCGAGCCGATAGTCGTCGTAATCGAGGTCGATTCGCCCCTTTTGTGCCGCAATCCGCAACTGCTCCTCCACCGTATCGACGCCGTCGAGGTCGGGCAGGAGCAGACCACGCCTACCATCGGCGCAGCTTACAATCACGCCATAGCGTGCAGGGTCGAGTGCGCTCGCATCGTCAATAGGCTCGGGTGACGTCAGCACGTCGACGTCATACACGAGCTCGTCCAGCTCCTCGACGCGCACCGGCAAAAAGCGCGGGTCGCGCGTTCCCGCCGAAATGGCGTTTGCACAGATCTCCATTGCGAGGGTGTCTCGCGTCGGCTCGATCGTTCCAATGCATCCGCGAAGCGCTCCGTCAATCTTTAGGGACACGAAGCAGCCCGCGCGCGTGTTCTTCAACTCGTCGGGCACGTCTTCGCCAGCCTCGATGCGTCGTCTCTCGCGCACGAACGTCTCGAGCGAGAGACGTGCCAAGCGCACGAACGCGTCCTCCTGCTCCTTGCGCTTTCGTAACTCGTCCGACCTGAGTGCAAGATATGCCGAAAGCCGATCGGTGTGCGCGGCGTTCGCGCAAGCGTCAACCGGCGTGAACGCAGCCACGCCGTACCCTACACCAAACGGCCCCTCATAAGACAAAAGCTCCGACCGCACTTCCATTCCGTCCAAGGCGCCGACCATCATCATGAAGCTCCGCAGGCCGCACTCCGCAGCACGCTCGGCGAGCGACGGATCAATTGCCAACACGTCAACCAAGTCGCCACGCGCGAAGTCGTCGGTGATACGCTTGTCGAACTGTGGCCCTTCGGGAGCAAATCCATAGGGACCATCCTCCAAGAGCTTATGCGAGAGGTCGCCCGACGCGAGCCACACGACCCTTCGCCCAAGTTGCTCGGCGGCCTGCCGCACGCAACGGCCCATGCGATAGTGATCGGCAGGCGACTGTCCCGAAAGACCCAGCCGCACGACCTCAAACCCCTTGTAGTGTCGCTCTATGAAATGCAGCGCGATCATCGTGCCGTGGTCGAGGCGGGCGTCGCGCTCGTAATCGGTTCCCGCAGACAGCCCTTCCCGTTTGCACAACGCGCACGTCTTTGCGACGAGCCTCATATCGTATTGGGCTTCGTATGCGGCATGCGGGGCGCGGTACATCCCAAAGTCCCCCCGCGCATACCGGCCGGGCGATATGTGGAAATAGTCCCTGTACATGGTTGCGTGCGGCGACGAGATGACGATGGTCTGTGGTTTGAGGGCGGCAATGCGCCTACCCACCTCATCACACGCATCGATGGTTGCCTGTATGCCCTTCTCGCGCCCACGTCCCACGTCGGGAATGATCAGCGGTGGATGTGGCATGACGAACGCTCCGACAATTGACATGGCGTGCCTCCTTCCGTCTGCTCCAATGTTCCTGTTCACGTCAGGTGCCAACTCGCCGTCAGGCATGAACATCAACGCTCCCATTGTATAACCATGACAAAGAAGGAGTGGACATTTTTGACGCTTCGAGAGCGTGATACAATCTAGCTGATACCGCCAGCTACGAGACGAGCGACTATGCCTGAACTGAATGACTTGCTAAGGGAATTCACCGGTCAGACGGCAATCAATGTCCTGTTTTTGATCGCAGGCGCAATTCTGGTGGCCATCAATCGAACCGTCAATCGCACGGCACGTCGCGTCTTCTTTACGAGCCTACTCGTCTTGGCCTGCATCGCCTTAGCTGATTGGGCGACCTACATAATGTCTGGCACCAATCCCCAGCTCCGATGGCTGCACACTTTGTTGATGGCGCTCACGTTTGCTTTAGCTCCCTTCATCCCCGTTGCGATTACAGATACCGTCTTTCCCGGTACTCGCACATCTTGGGTGCATGTAATTCTTGTCGCACAGGCAATCGTGGAGCTAGCGACCATCTTTGGTGGTTTTGTCTTTTTTGTCGACGCCAACAACGTGTACCACCGCGGACAGTTCTACGTCGCGTACATGGCAACATACACGATGTCGGCAATCTATCTTTCGGTGAAGTCCATCCGCGCGGGCTCCACATACCAATCCGCGAACATGGGCGGCATCCTAGCCATCCTCGCCTGTATGGGTACCGGCGTCGCAATACAGGTTTTCAATCCAAACATTCGCACCACGTGGCCTGCGGTCTCGATGGCCGTCGTCCTCTACTTCCTGTTCTACACCGACATGGTGCTTAGGACCGACGCGCTCACGAAGTTGCTCAATCGGCATAGCTACGATGAGTTTCTGCATAACCCACCACTGCCCTGCATCGTCGCCGTCATTGACATCGACAACTTTAAGTATATAAACGATACTTATGGACATGCGTATGGCGACGAGTGCATTGCAACGACGGGATCGCTGATCCGAAAGGCTTTTGGAGGATGCGGTCTTTGCTATAGAACCGGCGGCGATGAGTTCACGGTCGTCATCACCAAGAAGCTCGACTCCGTCGAAGACCAATCAAATGCACTCGTGGAGCTCATCAGCCAGGCGCGTCTCAAAGACAATCGTCTTCCCGAGGTGTCTATTGGCTATGCACGCGCCAACGACGACTGTACGAACATCCTCACCGTCATTCAAGAGGCGGACAAAAACATGTACATTTCTAAGCGCGAACGCAAACAGCTGCAGCGCGGCTGAGTTCGAGTACACGACGCGTGGGTCCGCCTTCCTCGCGCAGGGTTTATCGGCCTCGATGCCTATGAATTAAGATATGCCAGCGTCATGGGCAGCACCGTGAGCGCCCACGGAGCAAAGACCTGCGGCGTATGGGCCAGAACGTCGCCGAGCCTGCACGTGTCGATCCACCAAACTGAATCGACTTCCTCAAGCGCCGGATTGACCTGTGCGGCGCACGTTCCCACGAGCACATGATCGTACTCATACTCAACCAATCCGTTCGCAAACGCCGCACGATATACGAACGAACCGATCTCCTGCGGAGCGCCGATGCTCATGCCGAGTTCTTCGCCCACACGACGGCACGCCGCATCAGCGATCGACTCGCCCTTGCGCGGGTGCGAGCAGCACGAGTTGCCCCAAAGACCGGCCGCATGATACTTGCTCATCGCCCTTCGAGCGAGCAAGAGTTCCTGTGCCCCCGAACGCTCGCGAACGAGCACGACCGAGAAGGCCCGATGCAGAAGCCCCTCTCTGTGGACACGCTCCTTTGTGGCGACGCCTAGCTCGCGGTCGAGCGCATCGACAAGTACGAGTTCGTCACTTCTGGCATGGTCGAAGGCAAACACATCCCGCATGGTCACCTCACCAATCATTTGTCGGTGCCGTTCGAAGAGCTCGTCTTTGAGCCCGAACCAGAACTTGAGCCAGAGCTCGAGCCAGAATCCGCATCCGAACTGGAAGTCGAGTCCGAGCTGGAAGCCGAACTCGAGCCCGCAGAGTCATCCGCGTCCGAATCGGAGGCCGAAGAAGAGCTCGTCCCCTTGGAAGAGCCAGCGCTCGAATCGGATCTGGTCGTGGAGGAGCCTGAGGCCTCGTCGGAGTCGCTTGATGAGGAGCTCGTCTTGTCAGAGCTCGAGCTCGAGCTCGAGCCCGACTCGGAGTCAGACGTCGAGGAAGAGCTCGTTCCTTTGGAAGAAGAGCTCGAGCTGGATTCGTCCCCGGCACTCGTGGAGTCATCACCTTGCGTATCCTTGGAGCTCGATGACAGGCTCGTCGTGTCGCTCAGGTCCACCACCAACGTCGCGGTCTTTGTGTCGTAGTCGGAGCCAAGCACCTCCGTGCAGAACTCCGCTGCCCACGCGGGCGTAAGCGTCGAATTGTCAGTATCGGGGTTCATCTCGGTATTGAGCTTGTTGGTAGATGCAAGCGCATCGGTCCACTCCGAGAGCGGATAGACCGTCATGTCGTCTCCCAATCCCAAGTGGGTTACCACGACCTTCATTTCCGCCGACGTGATGGAGCAGTTGCCATCAGCGTCTTTGTGCAACGTGAGCTCTGGAACGCCACCCAACAGGCTCTTGTCTTCGGGCGAGGTGCTTACGAAGTTACCCGTTGACCAGAAGCAGGGAACCGGATCGCCGTCCTCGTTTGCGAACACCTCAACCGGCTGCATCACGTGCGGATGGTTGCCTATGATGACGTCCGCCCCTTCCTGCACAAAGAGCTTCGCCCACGCGCGTTGCTCCGCGTTGGGAGTCGTCTCGTACTCTTCGCCCCAATGCGGGAACACCACGATCATGTCGGCCTTCTTTTGTGCCTCTTCCATGGTGTCCTGAATGTGCTCCTCTTCGAGCATCGACATGACACCCTTTGAGTCTGGCATGCCGTTAAGGCCAAAGGTGTAGTTGAGCAAGGCGACCTTGAACCCGTCCTTCTCGAAGACGTACACGTCGTCTACCGAATCCGTCGAGCTCGTGGGATTGACCGCCCCTATAACCTTGACGTCAGGATGCTCGCCCTCCCAGAACTCCAGCTCGCTCGACAGTCCCTCATAGTCCGCGTCGAGCGCATGGTTCGTTGCCTTGAGGATGACGTTGAAGCCCGCCTTGGCCTCGGCATCTCCCATTTCTTGGGGACCGTTGAACGTCGGGTAGCTGCCGTACCCATCGGGCGCGTCGCCCACAAAATTCTTGAGTTCCGCTCCTCCCAAAGGCGTCTCTTGGTTGACGACCTTTATGTCTTTGTCGGCAAGCTCGCTCTGGAAGTTTGCAAACACATGGTCGTAGTTGCGCGTCCCGTCGCTCTGCAAGCCGCTTTGGCGCACCTGGTAATGGAAAAGAATGTCGCCCACCATAAGCAGCTTGATGTCGGTTCCGGCGTTTGCCTGTGCGGCAGCGACCTCGGTAGCTCCCTCGCCGCCCTGCTGCGCGCCCTGCGTGGAGCCGCTCGTGCAGCTTCGCACCACAAAGACGACAAGAAGAACCACGAACACAACGCCGATGGCACCCGCAATCAGGGGCACTGCGGGACGCTGAGAGAAGCTACGCGATATCGCGGAAAGGTCAAGGCCCTGCAGCTGCCGCTTTGAAGAAGCTCCCGACCGGCTACGTACCCGTCCCTGAGGGGCGTCCGACCGCCGACGACGAGTTGACTGAGGTTTGACCGAACGGATTGTGCGTGACTGGATGGGCTTTACGCCTTGTGCCGTGCGGCGACGCTTAGCTTGCGATTGACGCTCGACGTTCGAGCCGTGATCGGCTTTTGGCCGGCGCTTTTTTTGCGAGCGGGACTCGCCCTGCGGACGTTGCGCGTCCTTTGGTCGGGGCTTGCCTTGCGGGCGTTGCTCGCCCTTTGGCCGTGGCTTGCTTTGCGGACGGGACTCACCCTGCGGGCGGGGCTTTCCTCGCTTGCCGGACTCGCTCTGTGGGCGGGGCTTACCCTTTGGGCGTGGCTTGGAAGCCGACGTCTTTTTGCCGGTGGAGCTAGCTTCTTCCGTGCACGGCTTCTTTGTGCCCGTCTTTGCCTTCGTCTTTTTTGGGTTTTGTGGACTAGAGTCTTTGGGCTGGCGCGATTTCTTCTCGTCGTTTGGGCCTCCGCCACTGCGTCGCCTCTTCTTGCCCGCTTGCCGACTCTCCCCCTCCGATGCGCGGGAGCGCTGGCCTGATGACGACTTTTTGGATGACGTGGCCTTGTTGGCCTTGCCTTCTTGCAACGAGCCCTGTTCCTCTGATGCCATAGACACTCCCCAAGCGATTGTTCCGCAACGAACACAATAATGGCACAAAATGGCACAAACGAGCATGGCTCAATCGTGCCACACATATGGCACACTGGAAGCAGGCCATTACAAGAAGAAACCAGGGGCAGATGGAGACGGAACCCGCAACAAGCTCACGCGCGTACGACGCCTGGAGATCGCTCGGCACGTTCATCGGCGAGCACCTAATGCTCATCGTCCCCTGCGGTGTCATGATCGGCATCCTGTTCCCGCACGTCCTTCTTCCCATCAAACCGCTCGTGCCAACGTTTTTTGCCATCATGACGCTCCAGAACTCGCTATCGAACGACCTCGGCGCCATGCGCCGTGCCCTACGACACCCAACCATCCTCATGGTTACCTTGGGAATCGTTCACGTTGCCATGCCACTGCTGACGTTTGCCATCGCCAGCCTGTTGTTTGGCGCCGGCTCCCCGACCGTTGCGGGCGTAGTGCTGGAATACTCCGTCCCCATTGGGGCGTCGACCATCATGTGGATCGGCATGTTTTCGGGAGAGATCGCCCTGGGTCTTTCGATTCTGCTTGTTTCTTCCCTCATCTCGCCCGTCACCATCCCCTGGACGCTTGAGCTGTTGGTGGGGACCACCGTACAAATCGAAGCGCTCGGCCTCATGGGCAGCATGGCTTACATGGTCGCGATACCGGCGCTTTTGGCCACCATACTGAACGAGGCAACACACGGATGGGCAAAGCGCGTGGCATTTCCCGCCACCACGCCGGTGTCGCGCCTGCTCCTTCCCGTCATCGTGGCAACGAACGCGACGGGGATCTCGGAGCCCATTCGCCACCTCACGCCACGACTCACGGCCATCATGCTCGTAATGCTTGGCTTCGCCGTTGGAGCCTTCCTGCTTGGAATGTTTCTGTCCCGGCGAATGTGCGCGGATGACGACGGGCGCTTCGTTTCTGTCTCGTTTTCGTGCGGGATCCGCAACGTGACGGCGGGGGCCGTGCTTGCTTCGCAGTTCTTTGGTCCCGAGGTCATGTTTCCCGCCATCATCGCCACGCCCTTCCAACAAGTTCTTGCCGCAGTCTTTGGCCGCATCATGAGCAGAACGCTCAAGCGGCACGCGACGTGAGGCAGGCGATGGGGAGTATCCCCATCGCCCCATCGCTTCAGAGATGATGGACATACTCTTCCAGATATGAACCGCCGTGCATAATCTCGTATACTGTCTTCTTGTGCCTTTTGCCGGTTTACCCAGCTCGGCACATAGTCAAGTCAAAAAGAGGAGGTTTCTCTTATGTCTCTTCGTTCCGGCGCCGCCATCGCGGTTTGCAAACTCTCTCATGGTGCCATGCGCCTCATGGGGCGTACCGCACGCGCCCTTCCCGGAATGATTGCCCTCAAGGTAGACCCACATATAATTGCCGAGCTTTCGGCGGGACACCATACCATAGCGATCACGGGAACCAATGGAAAGACAACCACAACGCACATCGTGCAACAAGCCATCATCAACACCTATGGAACGGCAGCCTACGATCCCACGTCCACTAACTTGGAGCAAGGCATAGCCACCACGCTCTGCCTCGACAGCACCATAAGCGGCAAACGTCGCAGCGACTGGGCGGTCATAGAGTCCGACGAGTGGGCCACCCAGTTCCTGCTTCCCTCCACCAAGCCGCAGGTCCTCGTCGTCACGAACCTCTATCGCGACCAAGTCGACCGCTACACGAGTTGGACCACCGCACGAGACTACATCATCGCGGCGGCAAAGAGCTCGCCCGAGACGATCCTCGTGCTCGATGCCGACTGCCAAGTCACCGCCTCCATCGCAGACGCCGTCCCCAACCGCATCGTGTGGTTTGGCATCAATTGCCCCGTCTACGAAGAGGGAATTGGCGATCTCGACGAATCCGTGAAGTGCGTCGACTGCGATACGGAGCTTGAGTTTGGCAACAGGACGTTCGCGCATCTTGGCCACTACACCTGCCCCAACTGCGGACGCACGCGCCACGAGCCCAGCATCTCCTGTACGGCCATCAGCAACCGCAGGGAAAAGAGCTGCACGCTTAGCTTACGCATCGACGGCGAGGAGCACGAGGTCGAAGCAAACATCCGTGCAGGATACGACGTGTATAACGCTGTTGCGGCCGTAGCAGGGCTGCTCTCTTTGGGCATGTCTCAGGAAGACGTCTTCCACGCTCTTGCCCACTTCACCCATGCAGCCCATCGCTTCGAGATATTCGACATCGACGGCACGCCCACACGCCTGCTTCTCATGAAGAACACCGCCGGCTGCAACCAGCTCATCAACATGCTGCTCTCCGAAGGCGAGGTTCCCACCCGTCTCGTATGTCTACTCGGCGCCGAGATCATGGATGGCGAAACGACCGAGTGGATTCAAGATGTCAAATGGGAACAGCTCTGTTCCGATAAAACAAAGGTCATCGTGGGCGGACCGCGCTGGGAAGACATGCAAGATCGCCTTTTGCGCGCAGGCATACAGAAAGAAAACCTCACGGTCCAGACCGACTATGCCAAGCTTGTCACCGATATCGCCGCCATAGGCGAGCCCGTAACCGTCATCGCAAATTGTTCCACCATCGAAGCGCTGAGGTTGGAGCTCGTAAAGAAGTACCAGCCCGTAGACTACTGGTCAGAATAACCCAGTCTCCGTAGCCTAATCAGGGGCGGAGGTTATGTGCCCGCGCGAGTTCCGCAGGCGAAGCCGAGGACTGCTTGAGCACAGGTGCATAACCTCCGCCCCTGCCCCTAAGCAAGACTTTCGTAGCAGAGTTGCTTGAAAAAGCCCTAATTAAACTTCATGAACCATTGGGCGGCGTGATATATGCCAATCGTCACACGCTCTCCGACAGGACCTCTAAAGTTGGTAAAGGTCCCCACGATGCCATGGCGTGCCCGGTTGTACATACGCATGTCGTAGCGCTTGAGGTCATGCCAGAACTCATCAAGGTTCTCGCGTGCGTCAGGCGCCGATGACATCTTTGAGATGACAGAGCAGACCGACATCATGAGTGTTAGATGGCCAATCATGTATTGGCGCAGCTTCTTTTGTGGAACATCGTCATAAAGGTGATAGGCGCGAATCATAATTCTCGTGACTTCGAGCTGCTGGTCTATGCGCGAAATCTGCACCTCAAGGTTCACCGACTGATCCTCTCGCCCAATAAAGTAACGATAGAGGTCCTCGTCGAGGTAATACAGTGTCTTGCAATGCGGCAGAGGCACGTAAGCATAAATATTGTCTACGTAGAACGTATGCTCAGGAAGCTCAAGGCCACATGTACGCAACACTTCCGTTCGATAACAAAGTGCGTGCATCATCATGTATTGCGTCATGTTAAAGTGGCCGATTTGCGACCAGTCAATTACTTTGTTCTTTGGAATAGCAAAACCGTAGTCCACGGTGCGCTTTTTGCCGTCCTCCATGTGCTCAAATACATAGTTCGTGATGACAAGGTCCACCTTCACCTCGAACGCCACAAACGAACGGAGCTGTTCCAAGAGTGCGAGTAGCGCGTCTTTGTCCACCCAATCGTCCGAATCGACAACCTTAAAATAGGAGCCCTTGGCATGCTCAATAGCAGTCATCACGGCGCGACCGTGGCCGCCGTTCTCCTGATGGACTACCTCAACGATGGAGGGATGTTTTCTCTCCCACTCCTGAGCTTTACTCAACGTATTGTCTTTTGTGGAACCGTCATCAACAACGACTACATGCACATCATCGGCAAACCCGCTGCCCTCGACAATGGACGAGATACAATGGTCCATGTACTCTGCCGAGTTATAGCAGGGTATGCCGAACGTTATCGTTTTATGTGACATCGCTCGTCACTCCTCATGTGGACGGAAGGGTGCCGAGCGCCTGTGCGCGTCCAGCTCGCAAACCGCCTACCGCTGACTGATAATCTCTTCGGAAAGAGCGAGCGCCGATGCAACAACTCCATCCATGTCGTAGTAGCGATACTCGGCAAGACGGCCTACAACATGGAAGTTGATGATGTGTGCGACTCGCTCGCGATACTTCTCGTAAAGCTGGATATTCTCTGGCTCGTTGATGACGTAGTAGGGAGTCTGTCCGCTACCAGGCTCATACGCCTTGGAATACTCGCGCATGATAGTCGTCTTGCCAGGAACAACTTGGCCCGTCATGTTCTTGAACTCCGTGATGCGCGTGAAGTCCTCGCTCACCGTATAGTTGACCGTGCCAACGGGCTGGAACTGGTCTTGGTCTAGGGTCTCGAACTGCATATCGAGCGTACGGTACGGAAGCGCGCCCAAATCCATGCCAAACAGCTCGTCGAGTGCGCCCGTGTAGATAATCTCGCCCCCGTAAGGCTGACCGCACACGTAGACGCTTTGGTTACTGAGGTCAAGAATGTCGCGCGCATCGACATCGACGAACACCTGAATGAGGTCGTGGTCGAGCATGTTGTTGAACAGATCGGTGTATCCCTTGTCGGGCATACCCTGATGCGGCACCTGCGGGAAGTAACGGTCGTCGTCACCCACGAACACGGGAACACGGCCCATGACCGCAGGATCGATCTGGTCGGGCGTCTTGTCCCACTGCTTCATCGTGTAATGCAGGAACACGTTCTCGTACACGTAGTCAGCAACCTCGGCTAACTCGGGATCGTTGCGATCACGCAGCTCAAGAATCGGAACGCGGCGGTTCTCGCCGAATGCTTGGACAAGCTTTTGATACAGGTGCTCACCCTTCTCTTCCCCAAAGGCCAGTTTGAGCGACTGGTGATTGAAGGGAACCGGCATCAGCGTACCATGTATGTTTGCCAGTACCTTGTGCTGATAGTCCGTGAAGTCCGTGAACCTCGATAGGAACTGATGCACACGCTCGTCAGTAGTATGGTAGATGTGCGGACCATACTTGTGGATGAGAATACCAGCCTCGTCTTCGTAGTCATACGCATTGCCTGCGATGTGGTTGCGCTTCTCGAGAACTGCCACACGGTAGCTGCTTGCTTCCGCCAAGGTTCGCGCACACACCGCCCCCGCATAACCAGCACCGACGACAATTGCGTCGTATGCACTCGGATTAAAACCTGTGGGAAGGCCACTTGCAATGCCCATGGCAAACCTCTGTCTCTCGAAATTACACTGAATACAACTTGTGCGTTTGAGCTACTCGACGTGCCTACAGACCCTAGTGGCCTGAAATATCGGTAGCATTCTAGCACGCATGCACTTGTTGAAAGAAAGCTACACCAAATAACCCAATCAATACCTTTCTCTCTGTTTGCGATAAAAAAGAGCGCTACCCCTTTGGCTTACGTACCTGAGGGGCAGCGCTGCTGGAACAAAAACATCAAGCAATGGGGAGTATCCTCTTCGCTTGGTTACGCCATCTTCTGGGCCTGAACGCACGTGATGGCGACGACACCCACGATGTCATCGGCTGAGCATCCACGGCTCAAGTCGTTGACGGGCGCCGCGATGCCTTGCAACACCGGGCCGTATGCCTCTGCCTTGGCAAAACGCTGTACGAGCTTGTAGCCAATGTTGCCGGCGGCGAGATCTGGAAAGACGAGCACATTGGCCTGACCGGCAACCGTGGACTCCGGTGCTTTGAGCTTGCCAACACTTGCCTCGAGGGCCGCATCGAGCTGCAGGTCACCATCCAGAGCGAGCTCGGGTGCCTTCTCCTTCGCGAGACGGGTAGCCTCCTGCACCTTTGCGGCAGTGTCGCCACCGGCGGAGCCCATCGTGGAGTACGATAGCATGGCGATGCGCGGCTCGCTGCCAATGAGCGAACGCCACGTTGCGGCACTGGCAATTGCGATCTCGGAAAGCTGATCGGCATCTGGCGCGATGTTCAGTCCGCAGTCGGCAAAGAGCAGCGTGCCGTCCTCGCCGTACTCAGTCGGGGTGCACATGATGAAGAACGAGCTCACGAGCTTTGTTCCCGGGGCGGTCTTGAGGATCTGCAGAGCAGGACGGAGCGTGTTTGCCGTAGAGTGACAAGCGCCACTCACCAGTCCGTCTGCATCTCCGAGCTTCACCATCATCGTGCCAAAGTACGTAGCGTCATCCATCTGCTCGCGAGCCTGCTCGATGGTTACGCCCTTCTTTTTTCGGAGTTCCGCAAAGGCCTGCGCATACTCCTCGTGCTTCTCGGCGGTAACAGGATCGATGACCGTCGCACCCTCGACATCAATGGTGGAGGGGTCCCCCAGGATTACGAGGTTGGCAATACCGGCTTCAATAATCTTTTTTGCAGCCTCGATCGTGCGAGAATCCTCGCCCTCGGGCAACACGATGGTTTTTTTGTCTGCCTTGGCAGCATTCTCCATCCGAGTCAGAAATTCGCTCATGAGCGTCCTTTCTATGCTGTGCATATTAACCTTGTCGCATCATACCATGCCTGCTGGCACAGTGACACATTTGAACCCGGTTCGCTTGTGCCGCTCTAGTGGAAGTTCGCCTCGGTACTGTCCTTGAGGATGACGTCATGCGCGCCACCTTCCACCAAAGAAGTTGCCGACACAAGCGTAATCTTTGCCTTGTCGCGAAGTTCCTGCAGGTCAAGTGCGCCACAGTTGCACATCGTGTGGCGTACCTTAGTAAGCGAACCCTCCACGCCATCCTTCAGAGAACCGGCATAGGGCACATAAGAGTCCACGCCTTCCACGAACGTAAGGCCCTTCTTTCCGCCCAAGTCGTAGCGTTGCCAGTTGCGAGCGCGAGCCGACCCCTCGCCCCAGTACTCCTTGACGTAGTTTCCGTTCACGTTTAGGCGCCGCGTGGGACTCTCGTCGAATCGTGCGAAGTAGCGACCCAGCATCAGGAAGTCAGCGCCCATCGCCAGCGCCAATGTCATGTGATAGTCATATACGATGCCACCGTCAGAGCACACCGGCACGTAAATGCCCGTCTCCTCGAAGTAGCGATCGCGCTCGGCGCAAACATCGATGACGGCAGAGGCCTGTCCGCGGCCGATGCCCTTCTGCTCACGCGTGATGCAAATCGATCCGCCGCCGATGCCGACCTTCACGAAGTCCGCGCCGCATTCTGCTAAATACCTAAAGCCCTCGGCATCCACCACGTTTCCGGCACCCACCTTCACGGCGTCGCCATAATGCTCACGAATCCAGTCGATGGTGAGTTTTTGCCATTCGGAGTAGCCTTCGGAAGAGTCGATGCAAAGTACGTCCGCGCCAGCCTCTACGAGCAGCGGCACACGCTCGGCATAGTCCCGCGTGTTGATGCCAGCACCCACCAAATACCGCTTGTGCTCGTCGAGCAGCTCCAGAGGATTCTCTTTGTGCGAGTCGTAGTCCTTTCGGAACACGATGGAGACCAATCTACCCTCGCCGTCTACGATCGGCAGCGCGTTGAGCTTGTGTTCCCAAATTATGTCGTTGCAGTCATGCAGGCTCGTATCCTCCGAAGCGACAACGAGCTTGCTAAGCGGAGTCATAAACTCTTTGACGAGCTTGTGCAATGGGTCACGGCTCGGGCGCCAGTCACGGCTCGTCACAATACCCAAAAGCTTGCCATGCGCAGACCCATCGTCCGTTACGGGCATCGTCGAGAAGCCCGTTTCGTTCTTGAGCTCCATGACCTCCCCCAACGTCATATCGGGAGTAAGGTTGACGGCAGACACAACGAAACCTGCCTTGGAGGACTTAACGTCTCGTACCATCGCAGCCTCACTTTCGGCTGGCTGCGAACCAAAGATGAACGAAATGCCACCTTGCTGAGCCAATGCCACGGCCAACTTGGGACCCGAAACAGACTGCATGATTGCCGAGGTCATCGGTATGTTGAGGTATAGAGGACACTCTTCTCCACGTCGAAAGCGAACCAGCGGTGTTCTTAGCGACACATTCGCCGGGACGTTCTGTGCAGAAGAGTAGCCAGGAACAAGAAGGTACTCGCTAAAGGTGTGGGACTCCCCCTCAAAGAACGTTGCCATGCGGTTTTGCTCCTCTCGCCGAAAATAACTTGCGAAAATCTTAGCAGATTAGCGCAGGCGAGACTAGACAAACGCCAGATGTTGCACGCGCAGACAGTCCTCACCCGAGCGGGAACGGGGGCATAACCTCCGCCCTTGCCGGTGGTGACCTCCATGGACCTCTTGTTGTAGTACGAGGTGATCTTGACCCTGGCGCCCGCAACGGGCCTCGCCCTCCTGCGACCCCGGGTGACGTCGACGACCGAGATGCAGACCTCGTCGTAGCGCACTGCCATGACGGTGATGACGCCGGAGCTCATGGCGTCGGCCAGGGCCTCGAGGCCCTCCTCGCCCCGCGCGGCCTACTCGGCGATGGCGCCGACCGCGAGGCGGACGAACGACCTGCGCGAGACGCCCCTCCCCGAGGGCTCGCGTCCGGTCCGGACTGGCTGGATCGTCGGAATACATCTTTTGGCATAAAAACATATCATCAGAACAGACAGCCCGATCCGGCGTATCTCCTGCAACGAATCTCTTGGCTTGGCGGGCGGAGCATAGGAGCGGTATATGTCCACCGCGCACTGTTCCGCAGTAGGCGGGGGTTGGGTTATGTCCCCATGCGAGTTCCGCAGGCAAAGCCGAGGACTGTTCGAGCACGGGGGCATAACCCCACTCCCGCCCCGGAAACGACTGTTTGAGCACGGGTATATCGAATCGCTCTAATCGGCCACCACGTCATCGAAGTTGACGGCAATGTCGTGCTTTGTGGGAACCCATTCGACCTTCTTGAACAGTGCGACAACCGTGATGGGAATGTAGCTGAGCATAAAGACTGGGAACGTAAAGAGGTTCGTAAAGATCCGCCAACGCTTACGCGTGTGGATGTGCTTACGCTCGCTTATGGTGGTGATGACACCCGTAATGAAGAAGGTAACGTAAATTGAGCCAAACGTCATGATGAGCGATCCCAAGCACATCTGCATCTCTGTCTCGGTGGCAAAGTATCCGTGTCCGAGCCAGCCAAGCAGCAGGTAACCGCTGTTCATGAGCGCCGAGGCAAGCGAGAGCAACATCGCGGGAGCAATGGTCATGAGCATGTCGTATGAGGCGAAGCGATGGTCGTGAACTATGCCGTGCAGGAGGTTCTTGTTGTATGAGAAGAACACCTGATAGAAGCCCTTGGTCCATCGAAGCCTCTGGATCCACGAGGCCTTAAAGGTCACGGGCTGCTCGTCAAAGAACTCTGCAGGCGAGAACCCTATCTGTATGCCGTGGGCACAACAGAACGTGGAAAACTGGATGTCCTCCGTAAGTGTGTGGAACCTCCAGCCGTGCATACCACGTACCACGGATGCTGCTACGAGCCAGCCAGACCCCGAGATTGCGCAGCTTGTGCCCAGCATCATACGTGGATTGTTAAGAAAGCGGGCCTCACGAAGGAACCATGTGGCGTAAGCCGAACTTACCCAACTAGAGTCAAAGTTCTTTGAATTTCTATAGCTCGTGCACACCAGATACCCCGCATCGAAGGCGTCGTTCATCTTGTCGACGTAATCGGGAGCAATGATGTTGTCGGCATCCATCACAAAGAAGCCCTCGTACTGGTCGGTATACTCATCCATGAGTCGAGCAAAGGCATAGTCCAGCGCCCAGCTCTTTCCCTTACGCACGAGGTCATTGCGTTCCCATGCGACCGCACCCGCTTCGCGCGCACATTGCGCCGTCGCATCCGTGCAGTTGTCAGCAATTACGAAGCATCCGATGTTGCCATCATACTCTTGCGTCATGATGGAACGCACGAGATTGGCTATGACCGCCTCTTCGTTGTGTGCGGCTATGACAAACGCAAAACTGTGCTTTTTCTTTGCCGGCGCCAGCTGCACCATGCCACGCCGCAAGACGATAAGCATATATATGACTTGATATGCATACGCGACGGTGAAAAATGCAGCAAAGACCATGTTTACGATGGCAATAGGCGTTATGCCTACACTGTTGAGTTCCACCATGGCCCCCTTTCTCCGTCTAAAGAGTATACAACAGGCGACTATGGACCGACCGGATTCCCCAACACCTCAACACCAGCCTTCGTGCGCCCCATAGACATCGAGGCAATACCATTCATCACGTCCAAAAGATCACTGGGGAGGGTATCGGTAAGCTCGATGTGTACGCCATCCACAGGGTGGTCGAATGCAATACGCCAAGAGTGCAGGAACTGCCTCTCGAGGCCTAGATTCCGACACTCTCCCCTACCGCGTTTTGCCCTATATCCGTATATGGGATCACCAACAACGGGATGAGCGATATGTCGCATATGAACGCGGATTTGATGGGTGCGGCCAGTAAACAGATGACACTCAAGAAGTGTATATCCGTCGTCCCTGGAACCCGCCTCAAATCGCTCCAACGTTCTGAACGTCGTAATCGCCTCGCGCGCGCCGGGGTCATCCGTTACCGTCATGCGCGTACGGTCTCTTGACGACCGGGCAATACCAGTGGTAATCGTCCCTTCATCAGGCGCCACATACCCGTGGACAAGGGTCAAATAGCGTCGGTCGAGCACGCGCAGACGAATGAGGTCTTGCAACGCCCTCTGCGTGTCGTCATCCTTCGCCGCAACCATGAGACCTGACGTGTCACGATCCAAACGGTGTACGATGCCCAAGCGGTCCTCGCCTTGGAGCTTGCCAAGCCTATCGTAACCACAATGCGCCACCAAAGCATTCGCTAACGTGTCGGTTTCGTGACCAGGACTGGGATGGCATACGAGCCCGGCCTGCTTCGAAAGAACGATGAGGTAGTCGTCCTCAAAGCGAATATCGAGCGGAATCTGAGAGTTGGGGACAAGGCGGCTCATCGAATCCGATTCGATTGCATCCCAACAGACCACCACGCGATCACCCAAAAGCACACGTTCGGACTTGCTGGTGGCAAGCGTGTCGTTGATGGTGACGGAACCCGACTGAATTAGACGGGCACAAGCGGATCGGCTCGGGCAGTCGGGCAGCGTGGCAACATAGGCATCCAAACGCATGTCATCCGACTGCGGGCCGACGAGCCCTTCAACATGCCTAAGCATGCGACTCCCCGCTCGCCGTCGCCTCGCTGCGACGACTGTCCCAAACCCAGTAGCCCACGATGGCACATACGACACCTACGGTCACGCAGATGTCGGCGAAGTTAAATACGGGAAAGTTTATGAATGCAGTCGAGAGGAAGTCCGTCACAGAGCCGTTCATAATCCGGTCTATCATGTTACCGAGTCCGCCGCCCGCGACAAGCCCGACCGAAAAGACCACTCCCAGAGGCAGCTCGTTCTCGTGCCATACCAGCAGACAAGACCCCACGAGAAAGGCCAAGGCAATAATTATGAACAGGACGCCGCCTCCCTCGCCCATGGAGAACGCTGCGCCCGTGTTCTCTACATGCACGAGATTCATGATGCCGGGAATCAAGACACCACTGCCATCACCAAGGACCTCGATTGCGGCGGCCTTCGTGGCTTGGTCTACCACAACCACCAGTATCACAACGACCCAAAACAAGAAGATGCGAAGTCCCCTGCCACCTATCGCAGAGAATCTTGTCTCCATGTATTGCCTCCTCGAAGGTCCTCCCCACCCGCGCAGGGAGGACCCGCTTCTACTAGTCCTCGAATTCGTTTATTGCGTCATGACAACGCGTGCAAAGGTGATCGGGCCCCAGCGTCCGCCAGTTCCAACACCTCTCGCACTTCTCGCCTTGCGCCGGGACAGCTTCGCACGCAAGCTCCTCGCCCTGTTCCAATACAACCTCGGAGCAAACGAACGGCTCGGCCAAGTCGCATCCAAGCTCGCCCGAAAGCAGCACGTACTGCTCCGCGGGCACGACGAGACGTGCACATGCAGCCTGCGTCGTCTTCTCAGAAATCGCACCTGATCCTATGGCGTCCTCATACGATTTGGTAAATGCCGCACGCGTCTCCACGACCGCCGCATACACGGGCAGGTACGCCGCACGCTCCTCAGCAGACATGGGGGCCTTCCACCAGTCGAGCAGCGCCGCATACTCCTGTCCGTCACGCATGCTCTTGGGCAGATACTCCATGACCTCGTCGGTGGTATACACCAATATGGGCTGCAGGTCTCGCAGGAGCATGGACAGGATGTGCGCCCACACCGTCTGTGCGCTTCGGCGTGCAGGACTCGTGGGAGCTTCGCAGTATACACGGTCCTTCGTCGCATTCAGATATCCGTTGGAAAGCTCTGTAATAACAAAATCATAGAGCGTGCGATACGCCTGGTTGAATCGATAGCCCGCATAAGCTTCGCTCACCTCGTCGTGCACTTCACACAAGCGTGCAAGCATGAGCTTATCGTACGGCAGCAAGTCCTCGGTCGCCACGCCATCGGTCGCCGGATCGAACTGATCCTCGATCTCACCCAAGAGGAAGCGGAACGTATTGCGGAAACGGCGGTAGGCCTCACCCACGTGATTGAGGATTTGGTCATCGCATGGCACGTCGACGCTCGTATCGACGGAGGCTACCCACAGACGAAGAACATCAGCGCCGCGTGTCGCACATTCCTTGTTGGGGTCGATGACGTTTCCGAGCGACTTACTCATCTTGCGGCCTTGACCATCGAGCGTAAAGCCCTGGCTCACCACAGCCTTGTAAGGCGCAACACCATAGGCGCCGATACTCGTCATGAGCGAACTCATGAACCAGCCACGATGCTGATCGGAGCCTTCGAGATACATGTCTGCCGGGAAGCCCAGATAGTCGCGGTGGCGACACACCGCCGTATGGGAGACGCCGGAGTCCCACCACACGTCCAAAATGTCGCGGTCTGACTTGAGGTTATGACTACCGCAATGGGGGCATACGCACGCATCGCCAAGATAGCTCGAGGGCTCGTCGGTAAACCAGTGGTCAGACCCATGCTCCCTAAAGAGCTCGATAACGGCATCGAGCGTGTCGTCGTTCATGACGGACTCGCCACAGTCCTGGCAGGTGAACGCAGGAATGGGCACACCCCAGTTGCGCTGACGCGAGATGCACCAGTCCGGACGCCCCTCGACCATTGAGCCAATGCGTTTGACCGCATGTGCGGGATAGAAGTCCACGTGGTCAAGCGCCTCGCGAGCGGTATCGCGCAACCCCGTCGCGTCCATGGAGACAAACCATTGGCTCGTCGCGCGGAAGATCACGGGATTCTTGCAGCGCCAGCAGTGCGGATAGCTGTGGTTCATGTCTTCGTGGAGAATGAGCGCACCACGCTCGTCAAGCCACTTGATGATGTGCGGGTTGGCCTCGTTAACCTCCATGCCACCCCACGGGCCGCCCGTACCCATGCCTTCGCCCTTGTAGAAGCGCCCGTCGTCATCCACCGGCATGACCACGGGAACGTCGAACTTCATGCCCGCCAAGTAGTCGTCTACACCATGTCCCGGTGCGCTGTGCACGATACCCGTGCCGTCTTCGAGCGTAACGTAGTCTGCGTAAATGAACTTGCCCGTCTCGCCTTGGTCGCCAAAGATAGGTTGCTTGTAGCGGTTCTCCGCAAGCGCGGCTCCCGTCGAGTGCCAAGGCTCGCCGTCCTCACCACATACCAGACGCGCATCTTCCCAACCAAACTTATCGGCACACTTCTGCCAGAGGGCTTCCGCAAAGATGGCGGCGCGTCCCTCGTGCTCCACTGCGACGTATGCGGCCTCGGGATGGAGAATCACAGCATCGTCTGCGGGCAGAGTCCAAGGAGTCGTGGTCCAGATGGCAACATCGAGCTTGCCGTCCCACGCCTCAAGGCCTGCCGGAGTGGTCGTCATCTCGAAGCGAACGAAAATGGCAGGGCTGACCTCGTCGCCGTACTCAATCTCGGCCTCGGCAAGCGCCGTGTGGCAGTGGGAGCACCAATGCACCGGCTTCCGACCCCTATAGATGGCTCCCGCATCGTAGATGGCCTTAAAAATCTCGATGTCGGTCGCGTCATAGTCGTTCGTATATGTGAGGTAGGGGTTATCCCACTCGCCAAGCACACCCAGCCGCTTGAAGCCCTGACGCTGCGTGTCGACCTGCTCGACCGCCATCTCGCGACAAAGCCGCCGTATGGTCGCCGTTGGCAGCTCGCGGAACTTGTCCTGGCCGACCATGTCTTCCACCTTGTGCTCGATGGGCAGACCATGGCAGTCCCAACCAGGCACGTAGGGAACCTCTCGTCCCTGCATCATCCAATAGCGGTTGATAATGTCCTTGGAGATCTTGTTCTGCGCATGTCCAAGGTGAATCGGTCCGTTCGCATACGGAGGACCGTCATGAAGGACGAACTTCTTGTGACCCTCGTTCTTTTTAAGCGCTAACTCATAGACTCCGGCCTCTTCCCATGCCGCAAGCCGCTTGGGCTCGTTCTGCGCAAGGTTAGCCCGCATGGCAAACTTTGTGCGCGGAAGATTCGTAGTCTTTTTGTACTTATTAGCCATCCGTGCGATTCCTTCCTGCGGGACTCACCCGCGAGCGCATTGGGGACGGACGGAATTTTAGCAAAGATAGATACCGTCTGCAGCCCAAAGTAAACCTTTTGCGGATTTTTTTGTGCGTTTGTATTCCGTACGCCCTTCCGATTGTTCGGGCTCATCCTTATTGCGCGATGAAATTTATCTGAATCATTTAATTAATTTATTGTTCTAGAAATTGACTAGTCCACATCGCTTACACGTTTTAATAAGCCCGAGACTAATGCGCCCAAGTGCGGGTACCATGTTTGTAGTTTTGTCGTTTTACAAGGAGACCCTGATCATGGAGATGAACAACCAAAAACGGCGTCGTTCGATGTTTCTCTATATCATAATCGCGGTTGCCATCATGCTGGCACTCAATCAGTCGTGGACCATGTTCCAGCGCCAGTCCATCAAGGAAGTGACCTACAGCGAATTCCTGACCATGGTCCAGCAAAACAAAGTGCGCGATGTGGACCTCAACACTGGCACAGGAAAGATCGCATTCACCGACGGAGAGCAGGGCAAGGAGGGAACCACGACGTATGAGACCACCCTCTTCCCCAACGACGATGGGTTGGTCCCCCTCTTACAGCAGCACGAGGTGAACTTCAAGGCCGAGATTCCCGACCAGAGCAATGACTTGTGGATCTACATGCTTCTCTCGTACGGTATCCCCATTGGTATCATGGTGTTCTTTGGCTGGCGCCTCAATCGTCGCATGAAGAAGGCCGCCGAGGACGGAGACGACCCGTCCATGAACTTTGGCGGCGGCTTTGGCGGCTTTGGAATGGGTGGACTCGGCCGCTCAGGCGCAAAAATCGTCGGCGAGAAGGAGACGGGAGTCACGTTTGCCGACGTCGCTGGACAGGACGAGGCAAAGGAGTCGTTGCAAGAGATCGCGAGCTTCCTCGAGAACCCTCAAAAGTATTCCGAAATCGGCGCGCGATGCCCACGCGGCGCTCTTCTCGTCGGCCCTCCAGGAACGGGCAAGACGCTTTTGGCAAAGGCTGTCGCAGGCGAGGCCAAGGTTCCCTTCTTCCAGATTTCCGGTTCGGAGTTCGTGGAGATGTTCGTCGGTCGTGGTGCAGCTAAGGTGCGCGATCTCTTTAAGCAGGCAAACGAAAAGGCTCCCTGCATCGTGTTTATTGACGAGATTGACACCGTCGGCAAACGACGCGACGGTGCCTTGACCACCAACGATGAGCGCGAGCAGACGCTCAACCAGCTCCTAACCGAGATGGACGGCTTCGACAACAACAAGGGCATCGTGGTGCTCGGCGCCACCAACATGCCCGACACGCTCGACCAGGCGCTTACGCGTCCCGGGCGCTTTGACCGACGCATTCCCGTGGAGCTTCCCGACCTCGCCGGCCGCGAGGCCATCCTAAAGATCCACGCCAACGACGTAAAGATGGAGCGCGGCATCGACCTTTCGGCCGTCGCTCGCGCCACTCCCGGAGCCTCGGGCGCCGACCTTGCCAACATGATAAACGAGGCGGCGTTGCGTGCCGTGCGCATGGGCCATCGCCTCGTCACGCAGGATGACCTCATCGAGTCCGTCGACGTCGTCATCGCGGGCGAGAAAAAGAAGTCCACCGTGCTCAACGAGCACGAAAAGCAGGTCGTCGCCTACCACGAGACGGGACACGCGATCGTTGCGGCCTCACAGAAGGGCTCCGCTCCCGTAAGCAAAATCACCATCGTTCCGCGCACATCTGGTGCCCTGGGATTTACCATGCAGGTGGACGAGGACGAGCACTTCCTCACCACCACCTCAGAGATGCGCAACAAGATCGCCGTTCTTTGCGGCGGCCGCGCAGCCGAGGAGCTCATCTTTGGCGAGGCCACGAACGGCGCATCGAACGACATCGAAAAGGCAACGCACATCGCTCGGGCAATGGTCACGCAGTACGGCATGACCGAGAAGTTCGGCATGGTGGCTCTCGGCCAGCAGCGCAATCGCTATTTGGGAGGCACCACTGACCTCACCTGCTCGGAGGGCACTGCCGAGGCGGTGGACCAGGAGGTCCAGCGCCTTGTGGAAGAAGGCCACAAGACCGCCCTCGACACGCTTCGTGCGCATCGCTTCAAGCTGCACGAGATCAGCCGTTACCTTCAGCGCAAGGAGACCATCACCGGCGAGGAGTTCATGCGAATCTTCACGCGCGACGATGGCTTTGCGCCAAATCTGCCCAAACAGGCCTAAGGGCACAAAAAGGAGACGACTATGCTCAACAAGTCAATCACAAGACGAGGCGCTCTGGGAATACTTGGCACCACGATGACCCTTGTCGCATGCTCAGGCAAAGAGACTTCCGAGCAAAAGACCGTAAACAAAGACGTCGTCGCCACGAGCGCTGCCAACGACCGCGTCAAGTCCATCATGGATGCCATGGACACGAGGCGTAAGGTCGAGCAGATGATAGTGCCCAGCCTTCGTTATGTCTTGTATTCGAAGGACGGGTCTACGTCTGGCCTCACCGAGCTCGTTCCAAAAGCGCGGGATTATCTTGGCGAGCATGCGTTTGGCGGCGTTCTGTTGTTTGAAGAGAACCTCGCGGGGAACGAACAGGCAACGCGACTGATCGACTCCATACAGGAGGCCAACGCCCCCGACGAGTCCACCGGACGCGTGCCGCTTTTGATTGCCACCGACCAAGAGGGCGGCGCGGCGCATCGCATCGTGAACGGCTGCCAGCTCTGCGGAAACATGGCCTTAGGCGCCTTGGGCACCGAGGAGGATGCCCGACAGGCGGCGTCCATCATGGGCAAAGAGCTTGCCGCGCTCGGCATCAACTGTGACTTCGCTCCCGTCATCGACATCAACAGCAATCCCAACAACCCCATAATCGGCGTTCGTTCCTTTGGGGACAGCCCGCAGCTGGTCGCGCGCCTACAGAGCCCCTTTGTGCAGGGACTGCGCGACCACGGCATCGTAGGCTGCCTCAAGCACTTCCCCGGGCACGGCGATACGAGCACCGACAGCCACACGGGCCTGCCGCGCCTCGATCTCTCGCTCGAACAGCTGCGCGAGCGAGAGCTGATTCCCTTTGCGACTGCCATCGAGCAAGGGGCCGACATGATGATGGTGGCCCATATTCAGTTCCCCTCTATCGAGAAGGAGACCTATACGGGGCTTGACGGGACGGCGATCAACCTTCCCGCGTCCCTCTCGAAGACTCTGGTCACCGACGTATTGCGCACCGAGCTCAATTTCCCTGGCGTCATAAGCACCGACAGCCTCATCATGGATGCCATCGAAAAGAACTTTGCCCCTCAGGAATCGGCGCGTATGGCCATCGAGGCAGGCGCCGACATTCTACTTGAGCCCGTCGATCCCGCTCAGGACCTCGATAGCTACTTTGCAGCACTCGACAACTACGTTGACGCCGTCGTCAACCTCGTTGAGCGAGAGACCATTCCGGCCGAATACATAGATGCCGCAGTCACGAGAATTCTATTGCTCAAGTTCGAACGAAATATCTTGGACTGCCGCACCAACCCTCTTTCGCTCGAGGATCGTGTGGCCAATGCCGTGCAGACCGTGGGTTGCGAAGCCCATCACGAGTCTGAGCTCGACATCGCGAAGCGTGCCGTCACACTCGTAAAGAACGACGGCGGCACCCTCCCCATTCAGAGCGGACAGAGCGCCGTCGTGCTCGTGGGATATGAGTCACAAGCTACGGCAGCGCAATACGCCGTGGACAGGCTCGTGGCGCAGGGGACGCTTCCCGATGCGTCCGCCATCACGATCCTGAGCGCGCACGACGCCACCGGCATCGATACGAAGCTCGACAACGCGTTGCAAACCTGCACTGTCGCTATTGGCGTCTCTACGATGTATGACGCCGATAACCTTTCGGACGGACGCGCCAAGCTCATAGACTCCATGCTCGAGCGATGTGAGGAGCTCGGCATCCGGTCCGTGGTCATAAGCGCGCACCTGCCGTATGACCTTGCCCACTTCAATCGTGCCGACGCGCTCTTGGCATGCTACTATGGCTCCGGCATGAAGCAGGCGCCCTCACCAAGCAACAAAGAGAACGTGGGATGGGCGCCAAACCTCATCGCCGCTCTTTGCGTGGCTCTAGGAGACGGTGCGCCCGAGGGCACGCTGCCCGTAACCATTCCACAAGGCGACATGACACTTTTTGCCAACGGAACAGGATTGCAGTACTAATCAGAGCACAGAACAAGGAGAAAAGCATGGCCCTACGTTTTGAGACAGCCCGCTTCGAGGCAGCATACGGTACTGCCGAGCAGCTTCCCCCATCGACGACTCCCGAGGTCGCCTTTGCCGGAAGGTCCAACGTAGGCAAGTCGTCGCTCATCAACAAGCTCTGCCGACGGAAGGCGCTTGCTCGCACCTCGAGCCAACCCGGAAAGACAGCCAACATCAACTTTTATGAGGCTGACGGCATCCGCCTCATCGATTTGCCCGGCTACGGATATGCAAAGGTCTCGGGCAAGGAGCGCCAGCGTTGGGCCGACCTCATAGCCGGATACTTTGACCAAGAACGGAGCTTCAACCTCGTCGTGGCACTCGTGGACACCCGCCACAACGCACAGGAGCTCGACGTACAGATGCTCGACTTTCTTCGTGAGGCACAGATTCCCTTTGTGATCGCGTTTACCAAGGCCGACAAGCTCAGCCGTGCCAAGGCAGACCAGCAGGCCGCGTCCCTGTGCAAACAGTTCTCCATCCCGCGGGCACAGACGGTCGTCACCTCGGCCACAAAGAACGTTGGCATCGACGAATTGCGCAAGCGAATCGAGGAGGCATGCGAATGAGCATCACGCTCGAGCTGGCAGACCAACACGACATAGACGAACTCGGGCGGCTCCGACTCGCCTACCTGATTAGCGACTTTGGTGGGATTACAGACGAGCAGCGCGCCTCGCTCGAATGCGAGCTTCCGTCTTATTTACGCATGCACATGGGAAAAGACCTCTTGGTATACGTCGCTCGCGATACCGACGACTCGGGCGCGACCGAAATCGTTTCGTGCGCATGGTTGCTCTGCATCGAGAAACCCCCGAGCCCGCGCTTTCCCCACGGGCGCAGCGGCATTCTCTTTAACGTCTACACCAAGGAAGAGCGTCGCCACCAAGGACTAGCTTCCGCAGTGATGCGCCATCTGATCGAGGGCGCCCGCGAGAGGCAACTTGACGTCGTGGAGCTCAACGCCACCGACGACGGGTACCCGCTCTACTGCTCGCTCGGTTTCTTGGACGACAGCTCCACGCACAAGGCGATGCGCATGGTTCTTTAGGCACGGCAAACTACGCACAAGAAGCAGTGTGGCCAGCCCGGAAGTATCCTGGCTGGCCACTTGTTTAGCCTCGTGCCTGGGAAGGCAGTTCGATTTTTCTGTACCCGACCCCGCAGCGTTCGAGCACCGCCCGGCTTATGGCGTCCCCCACGGTGTGCGCGTACCTGTCATCAAGGTACACAACCTCGCCAATGCCCGCCTGCACCAAGGTCTTTGCACATTCTTGGCAAGGGAACAGCGTCACGTACACCGTGGCACCAGCCAGCTCCTTGAGCGATCCGCGAAAGTTGAGAATGGCATTCGCCTCGGCGTGGATGACGTAGTTGTGCTTGTCGTTGAGGGGATCGTCGGAATCCCCCCACGGGAACTCGTCGTCCGAAAGGCCGTGAGGAGTCCCGTTATACCCTACCGACAGAATGCGATGGTCAGTTCCCGCGATGCATGCGCCCACTTGGGTATGGGGGTCTTTGCTCCTCAGGCTCGCGGCAATTGCCACACGCATAAAGAACTCATCCCACGATATGACCTCGGATCGCTTCCCTGGCATACACACTCCCCTCCAGCTAGCGTACCTCGCGAGAACGCTGCGTCGTAATCATGCGGTTAATGGCGTTCACGTATGCCTTGGCGCTCGACACCACGACATCATTGTCGGCCCCACGCCCCGAATAGAGCTTTCCGTCCTCGGACTTGATGCGCACAAGGACCTCGCCGATGGCGTCAATACCTCGCGTGATGGCCTTTACGACGTATTCCTCGAGTTCACACTTGGCCGAGACAACCTGATTGATGGCCTTGTATGCCGCGTCAATCGGGCCAATGCCCGTTGCCGACACCACGAACTGCTCGCCCTTCTCGTCGGTGATGGTTGCCACCGCCGTAGGCACCAGCGGGTCGCCGCACTGAATCTGGAGGGCATCGAGCGTATAGATGGCCTCCACGTCACGCGAGCGCTCTTCGAGCATGGACTCCAGGTCCTCGTCGTACACTTCCTTCTTTTGGTCGGCCATCTCGAGGAAGCGAGCATAGACGTCGCCGAACTCCTCCTCCGCAAACGAGTATCCCAGCTCCGCCAGACGGTGACGCAGCGCAGCGTGTCCCGACCGGGAAGAGAGCACGATCTCGGAGCCAAACGAGCCGACCTCGATGGGATCCATGATTTGATAGACCGCAGGAGACTGCAGTACGCCCTCCTGATGGAATCCCGCACTGTGGGCAAACGCGTTCGCGCCCACGACGGATTTGTTTGCCTGAACCATGGCACCGGTCACGCGGCTGACGAGCCTGCTCGCACGCATGAGCTCGCGCGTGCGAATGTCGGTGTGTGCATCGAGCACCTCGCCATGCGTCTTTATGGCCATGACGACCTCTTCGAGCGCGGCATCGCCCGCACGCTCGCCCAAGCCGTTGATGGTGCACTCGACCTGCGTGGCGCCGTTGCGCACACCAGCCAGCACGATGGCCGTCGCCATGCCCAAATCATCATGCGCGTGCACCGAGACCGTTACGTCCTCAATGCCTTTGACCTGCTGCATGATGTTTGCGATGCGTGCGCCATAGTCCTCCGGCAGGCTATATCCGGTAGTATCTGGAATGTTGATGACCGTGGCCCCCGCATCGACGGCCGCCTGCACGACGCGTACCAAGAACTCCTGGTCCGCACGGCCGGCATCCTCGGCATAGAACTCCACGTCCTCCACAAAACGCTTCGCATACGAGACGACTCTTTTTGCACGATCCACGCACTCGTCTTCGCTCAGGTGCAGGTTCTCGCTCAGGTGGACGGGACTCACGCCAAGACCCGTTTGGATACGCGGACGCTTTGCCGTTTTGAGTGCCTCAACGGCGACGTCGATGTCCCTCTCGTTTGCACGTGCGAAGGCGCACACCACGCAGTCGTCACCAACCAGCTGCCCGACCTCTTGCACGGCGCGGAAGTCCGACGGACCGGATGCGGGGAAACCAGCCTCGATGGCGTCCACGCCCAGGCGCAGGAGCTGCCGAGCCACGATGAGCTTTTCGGCAGAGTTCATGGAGGCGCCAGGCGACTGTTCGCCATCGCGAAGGGTGGTATCGAGAATTTGAATCTTGCGCGTCATAGCTAACGACCTTTCGATTGAAAACGGCGGACCGCTGTGTTGGATGAAGAAGAGTCTAGTGCAAATGCATGGTATGCGTCGCGCAAAAAGTGGGCCTCGTCACTGCGAGCACATCACAAAACCTGTGAGGCCCTAGATAAGTCGAAGCAGACCCCGCAACGTGGGGTACAAAAACACTAGTGACGATGTCGACTTGCTCATGCAAAGACCTCCCAAAAGTACTTTGCCATACTTCTTTTGCCATATGCCTCACTGCCACCAACTTGAAACAATAATCCTTCAAGCCCACCTTGGCGTTACAATAGACGAATACCAGAAAGGAGTGGTCATGGCACGCAAGAGCACGCTCATAAAGGACACGACGCGAGAGGAGCGCATGCAGATCGTCGCGCAGGGGCTCGACTGGTGTGGCGACGCAAGCTGCGAGCAATGCAGCGGGTGTAGCATGGGCGTGGGAAGCATCGATGCCATGTACGCACCCTACATCGACGGGAAGCTCGAGCTTGCCGAGATAAACATGTTGCACGCAGCCACCAAATACACGCACGGATAGGCGCTGACATGGGTGCCTTCAACGACAGCGTATACGAAGTGGTTCGCCAAATTCCACCGGGACGCGTGGCAACGTACGGACAGATCGCACGCATGGTGGGACGTCCTCGCAACGCCCGCTTCGTGGGCTACGCCCTGCACGTCAACCCCGAGCCTGGCATCATTCCCTGTCATCGCGTGGTGTTTAAAGATGGCGCACTCGCACCCGCATTTGCCTTTGGCGGTCCCGACGAGCAACGACGCCTCCTTGAGGCAGAAGGCGTGACGTTCTTGGCAAACGGCCACGTCGACATGCGCCATCACACATGGGAGGCATAGTCACGGCATAAAGAAGCCCCCGGCTCCTGCAACTGCACAGAGACGGGGGCAAAAGCCTCATGTAGATTCGCCAAAAAGGGATACCGACTACTCGGCATCCTCCTCGACGACCTCGACAGCCTCGGCCTCGGGCTCGTCAAGCGAGTTGACGACAACCTCGATGTTGAGGTCCTCGGCGGCAGACTTCATCGAGAGGGAGATGCGGCGACGGTCGAGGTCGATCTCCATGACCTTGACCTGCACGACATCACCAACGGTGCATACCTGCGAGGGGGTGTCCACGTGCTTGCTGGCCATCTCGGAGATGTGCACGAGGCCCTCGACGCCGTCGCCCAGGTCCACGAACGCACCAAACGAGACGAGCTTGGTGACGGTGCCCTCGACGATGACGCCCACGGGGTACTTCTTGACCAGCGTGCGCCAAGGATCCTCGGTGGTCTGCTTGAGGCCCAAGGAGATGCGCTCGCGGTTGAGGTCCACGTCCAGTACCTCGACCTCGACCTCCTGGCCGACCTTGACGACCTCGGAGGGGTGGTTGACGTGATTCCAGCTGAGCTCGGAGATGTGGACCAGGCCGTCGATGCCGCCGAGGTCCACGAAGGCGCCAAAGTCCACGATGGACGAGACGGTGCCCTTGAGGCGCATGCCCTTGCGGAGCTTGGAGAGAATCTCCTGACGCTCGGCGCGACGGGCCTCCTCGAGGACGACACGGCGAGAGAGAACCACGTTGTTGCGGTTGCGGTCCATCTCGATGACGCGAGCCTCGATGCGCGTGCCCAGATAGGCGGTGAGGTCCTTGACGCGGCGGAGGTCGACGAGCGACGCGGGCAGGAAGCCGCGCAGGCCAATGTCCAGAATCAGGCCACCCTTAACAACCTCGATGACCTCGCCCTCAACGTTCTCGCCAGACTCAAAGCGCTCCTGCACGCGATTCCACGCACGCTCGTACTCGGCACGCTTCTTCGAGAGGATCAGGCGGCCTTCCTTGTCCTCCTTCTGCAGGACAAGAGCCTCAATCTGATCGCCGAGCTCAACGATCTCGGACGGATCGACGTCCTTGCGAATGGAAAGCTCGCGCGCGGGGATGACGCCCTCGGACTTGTAGCCAATGTCCAGGAGAACCTCATCATGCTCGATCTTGACGACCGTTCCGGTGACGAGGTCGCCCTCGTCAAAGTCGGTAATGGTTCCGTCGATGAGCTGGTTCATCTCATCGTCGGACACGTCATCCAAAGAAAAGATGGACGAGTTCTGAATCTCACTCAAAGGTGGACCCCTTTCGAAAACGGGGCCCCGGTCGTCATGATCGCTGCCAACAGATAGTGGAAACCAACATGTACTCGGGGGCCGACAGATACGTTTGCACGACAGGTATTGTCATGCGCTAATAAGATTACGTTTACCCCGTGTCAATTGCAAGAAAAAGTTCGCGCCCCAACAAAGAGACACGGTCGGCCTTCGGTTCTCTTTTGCCCCTGGCAGGGACGCAGGGTATGTCCCCCGTGCTCAAACAGTCCTCGCCGGGCGGGGGCGGGGTTATGCGCCTGGGCTCGGACAGTCCTCGGCTTCGCCTGCGGAACTCGCGCAGGCACATAACCCCGCCCCCGCTCTGATACAGACGTCCCCTCCGCCCGGCCGGGCCTTTGTTGTCCCCCTCTCTTGTTAGTCTCGAATCGAGCAAGGGAGGAGTTATGGACACATCACGAACGATCCTTCATGTCGACATGAATTGCTTCTACGCCTCGGTGGAGATGGCGGAGCGACCAGAGCTGCGTGGCCTGCCGCTCATCGTGGGGGGCGACGAGGAGTCACGGCACGGCATCGTGCTCACCGCCTCATACCCCGCCAAGCGACGCGGGGTAAAGACGGCCATGACCTTGTGGGAGGCGCGCAAGGTATGCCCCGAGGCCGTCATCGTCTCTCCGCGCTATGGCCTCTACATGCGTTACAGCGCACTTGCACGCAAGCTCTATAACGAATACACCGACCTCGTGGAGCCCTTTGGCCTCGACGAGGCGTGGCTCGACGTCACGGACTCGCTGCGGCACACGCACGACGATGGAACCTCTCTCGCCCGCACTATAGCCCAGCGCATCTGGAACGAACTGGGGTGCACCGTATCCGTAGGCGTCTCTTGGAACAAGATCTTTGCGAAATTCGGCTCCGACTATCGCAAGCCCGCCGGACTCACCTCGGTCACGACCGAAAACGCCGCACGCATCGTATGGTCTGCCAAGGTACGCGACCTGTTGTACGTGGGTCCCGCCACCGAGCGAAAGCTTCACCGCATGGGCATCTTTACCGTGGGGCAGCTCGCCCGAGCGGACGACTACGCGCTCAGAAGGACGCTGGGAAAGATGGGCGCGGTGATTCAATCCTTCGCACGTGGGCTTGACGACTCCCCCGTTCGTCCGTTCGAGCCGGGCCTCGGCGACATCGCGCATGTCGTGAAGGGTATAGGCAACGGCATCACCACGCCCTTTGACGTGGAGGACGAAGTCTGCGCACGGCAGGTCATCTGGCTCATGGGAGAATCCGTCGCGCAGCGCCTCCGTGCGCATGGCCTGGCTGCCCGCACCATAAGCGCGTACGGGCGCGACTTCTCCACGCTCGCCTCGCGCTCGCGACAAACCACGCTCGAGCGCCCTACTCAGGTCACCAAAGAAATATGCTCGACGGCGGCACGGCTCATCTGCGACGACTGGGACTTCTCCAAGGGAGAAAAGCTGCGTGCGCTCGGAGTGAGGGCAACGGGACTGAAACCTGCACAGACGCATGTGCAGCTCGACGTGTTTGGGAATGAGACGCACCGCCAGCGCATGCTCGACCTCGACCATGCCATCGACGAGCTCCGCCTGCGCTTTGGCAACGGTGCCGTGCGGCGCCTCGGAGAACTCAGCGATCCCAGACTCAGCACGCTCGACCCCGAACGCGACAACGTCGTCCATCCCGTCTCGTTCTTTGCCTAGCATGTCGTTGGCCGTCAAGCCTCGCTGGCTACTCCCACTCGTTTGCAAGCGTCAACTCGAGGGCGACACGCGTTGCTTTTGTCACACGGGCGCGTTCGTCGGCACGCACGCCCGCCACCCACAACACCTGCCCGCGTGGCCCCGCATGCACCACCGGCACGCCAACACGATCGGGGGCGGGTATCTTTGCCTCGTTGAGCAAGTCGGACAACAGCTTGGACTGCCCGTGCATGCCCAACGGACAAAGCACCTCCCCCTGCGTGGGGGCATCCACCCACAGCTGACCCCCCGTCGTGGGGTCCACGCCACAGGCATAGGCATCCAAGAGCACCGAGGAACCTCCCCATTCGCTGCCATGGGCTCGCGCCAGTCCCTCCGCGTCGTCCGCGTCGTCAAACGAAATGATGCGGGTCCTCAATCGCCGTCCGCCCAAAAGCTGTATATCTCCAGGGACCTCGAGCCACGAGCCTTCGAGCTTCTCCCCCACGTCGTGGGAGCGCAGGAACAGCAGTCCGTATTCCACGCGCGCGTCCACCGCCAGGGGAAGGGCCTGCGACCCTCGTCCGGCGGCAACCAAGCGAAGGACCGCTTCGACGTGACGAGCCTCAAGACGCGTCGCCGGGCACACCGCCATGATCGCCTGACGCACGACCCGGCGCGCAATCACAACGTCGCACGCCGCCAATCGCTCCGCGTCGAGCGCCCGCATTCCCTCGGCGCTTCTTCGCGTCAAATCACGAAGCGTTCGAGCGGCCTGCGCATGCAAGTACGAGTCCTCGTCCGAGAGTATGTCGCAGGTCGTAGAGAGCGATGCCGTTACCCGAGGATTGCGTCTCTCCACCACCGGCATGACCTCGTGACGCACGAACGCGCGCAGGTATCGCGTGTCGTCGTTGGTTGCATCCTCGCGCCATACGATGCCCCGCATACGCAGAAAGTCGCACAACTCGCGGTGCGTCTTTTCGAGCAGGGGTCGCACGATGCGGTTGCGGCGACGCGGTATGGAGCTCAGGCCCGCAGGACCGGCCCCTTTGATCGCGTTCATAAAGAACGTCTCGGCGCGATCGTTGGCTGTGTGCGCCGTCACGATGCGCGCGGCCGAACGCGGCGTGCCCATCTGGGCACTGAGCTCGTTGGCCAGACGCACCGCCTCGGCATAGCGAATCTCGCGTCCTGTGTTCTCGGCGTTTCCATCCGCCCCCTGCTGGGCGACCAAGGCGGCTACGTCCGCGCGCTTTACCGTGCATGGTATGCCATAGCGCTCCGCAAGCGCTTGCACGAACTCCTCATCTTCCTGCGCGTCCAAACCACGCAGCTGGTGATTGACGTGCAGCACATGAAGACGCTCACGCGCGATGCGCGCCCGCCCCCGACCGTCGTCGATGTCGAGCGTCGACGTTGCCGCCAAGACGAGCAATGCCGTCGAGTCCGCCCCTCCCGAGACCATGAGCACGACGGGCGCCCGCAGCTCCTCGCTCACGACGCCAGACGGACGCTCGAAACGACGTTCACCCGTAGCATATCTTCGACTCACACTTGGCATGATTACCTCCCGTTTTCGCCAGTGTAGCAAAGCGCTGGCAAAAATGGCACATTTGAGCCCGCAGGCGATGGGGATACTCCCCTTTGCCTTACCTACACGTTCTGCGAACATGCCCTGGAGTGTTCGGGCAAAGGGGGTACCCCCATCGCCTGCCCATCGCTTCGGCCTGCTGCCGGGAGTGAACGGTAACTTTGCTACACTTTGCATGTTCGATCGCCAGAAAGAGAGACCCCATGACACCGCATCTGCATCTTTATGTCCTCGCAAGTGGATCCAAGGGAAACGCCGCCGTCATAGAAGGCCCGACCGGCTCCGTGCTCATTGACTGCGGCCTCTCGCGCAAGCGGCTGTTGGAACGCGCCGCCGAGGCCAGCTGCGACATGTCGCGCATAGAGGCCATTCTTGTGACACATGAGCACTCAGACCACGTGGCCGGGCTTCGCGTGGTATGCAACCACTTTGACGGGCCGCTCTATGCGACCGCCGGGACCGTCGGCGGGCGCAAGGGCTTGTCGGACCTGCCATTCTGCCTCATCGACCACGACGAGACGCTCGAGGTCGCCGGTATGCACATACAGGCGTTTCCCACCTCGCATGACGTCAACGACCCCATGGGCTTTAGGTTCGAAGTCCGCGGCACCAGCGACGTCGGCTCTGACGAGGTGCTAGATGCCATCGGCTGGGTCACCGATACGGGTTATTTGAGGGACGAGGCTCTCGACGCGCTCTATGGCTGTCGCATTCTGGGCATCGAAGCCAACCACGACCCGCGTATGCTCGCAAAGGGTCCCTACCCCGCCTACCTCAAGGCGCGCGTCGGAGGAGCCACCGGCCATCTTTCGAACGCGCAGGCAGCCGAGGCACTTCCCGGACTCGTAACCCACGACACCGAGACCGTAATCGCCTTGCATCTCTCGGAAGAGAACAACCGCCCAAGCGTCGCCGTCAGAACCCTAGCGGAGTCGGTGGGAGCCGAGGCAATCGACAGTACCTTTACCGAGGCGCGCACCCCCGACGGCTTGCTCACCATCTGTGCGGCGGCCCAGCATCGTGCGCTTACCGTGTGGTGAACAACAAAACGCCCCTCAGGATATCCCGAGGGGCGCATCGCGCTTTCGCTTATGGCGCTAATTGTATTTGGCCGTGCTAGTCGATGCTGATCTTTGTGACGTTGGCCTTCTCGACCTGCTTGGGAACGTTGACCGTGAGCACACCATCTTCGAGTTTGGCCGAGAGACCCTCAACTGCGGCATCCTTCAAATAGACACCACGCGTCGCGCTCCACTCACGAGTCTCTTTGTGGAGGAAGTTCTTGCCCTTTTCCTCCTCGGTCTCCTTCTTGTCGACCGAAATCGAAAGGCGACCCTCGTTGAGCTCAACGTCAATCTCGTCGCGTCCTACGCCGGCCAGATGAGCCGTCACGATGTAGGACTCCCCGGCATCCTCGACGTTCATCTTGAACGCTGCATCACTCGACGCCGAGACAAGGGGCGACGTAAAGAAGTCGTCGAAGAAGTCATCGAACGGGAACGAGCGACGAATGCTGCGACCGTAACGATCATAAGGAACCATGCTTGCCATGCTTATCACTCCTCTGCGTGTTTGGATCTTGCGATCCTTTTTGCTTACGGTGTTCTTATTCCCCGCTCCGGGTTTGTATAAACACAGATACGCAGGTTTCTTTATCTTCATAGACTCATCAAATCTAAGTCTCTATGACTAAGATTCAGTGAACCCAAGTTTTCAGCTTCATAAACTCTCTTCAAGCCACTGTGTGTTTTGTATCGCCCTTTCTAGAAATCAGATTGGAGGGTATGATAGACAGACGACTTGTACCTGAGCTCGGAGGAGTCCTCATGGACGACAACGACATCAAGCAATCACTTGAGGGCGCGCCTGCCCCCAAGCCATATATACACAAGGCACGTCCGCGCAAGACGCAGGAGGCTATCAACGACCTCGAAGAGGACGAGACCTTTTCCGCTGGATTCACGCACGACTCCAACGTAACTGTAGGCAGCCGCAACCCGCTGTCCGGTCGAGCATACAACCGATCCCGAGGTGGCGTCGCACAGCTGCAACGCGATTTGCATTATGGACAATATCTTGAGATTCCCAAGGGCAGGCGACAAATCTTCTCATCGCGTGAACGTCACGCGGCCGTGCGATCACGTGCGACTATCGCCATCATCATGATCGTACTCGTTATTATTGCCATCGCCGCATGGCAGCTCATAGCCGCCAATATGTAGGCACCGCCGACGTCGCGCATCGCACGACGTCGGGTGCTTGGGTCAGCTACGACCAGGGGTCTTCTTCAAAGAGCGGCTCCCTTGGGGCCGGACGATCAGAATAGGGATCGTAGCCGTCGTCGTCCTCGTTCTGGGGACGAATGTATTGCTCGTCTGTTTGCTCTTGTTTTGGATCCATGGCCTTGTGTCCTTATCCGGCGTATTCATCCACATAGGCAACAAAATCGCAGATCTTGTCGCCGTTCTTCGAAAGATCGTCAGCCGTAAAGTACGACTGGGGGAAGCACGCCACCACGATGCGCTTTGCCTCGGCAGAAGGGTCCTCCGTACCGGCGACCAGCACCGTCCACAATCGGTTTCCCGACTCGCCGTAGCAGCAATACACCGTGTGCCCCGTGCGCGTCGTGCCCGGCGGCAGCGTTATGGTATCTTGCGTGCACGAGCCCTTTATCTCCCCGAGCCCGCAACGTTCGACCACCGCTTGTGCCGTAGTCTCGTCGACCGGCGCCTTCTCTAGCCCCAGAAGCTCAAGTCCCTTGGACTTCCCGGCCTTGTCCTTCTGGGCTTTCTCGTCTTGCTCGTTCGCGTTCTGCGCCTCTGGCTGCTCTCGATTGACGGTGACCTCGAGTCGCACTCCCTCCAGAGCCGCGTCGTCGCCCAAGACCTCCGCCACGCCGTTGGCCTTATCGGCCTCATGCGTCCACGGCTCACGCAGCAACGAGATGCGAGCGTCCTTGTCGTTTTCGAAACGGGCAACGATATGCTTGTCCTCTACCTTCGCGCTTACCTTGAGGCCATAGCCCTCCCCCTCCAGGAAGCCCCGGATCATCGGTACGGTCGCGTCGTAGTAGTCGGTGAGCCGAAGCGGGTCGATGAGGGCTTCGCCCACGGTGACGGTAACATGCTGATCGGTTTCGACACGCTCTCCCACGTTAGGCTCGACACGCATCACCTTGAGCCGCTGTTCGACGCTTCCTCGCTCATGCGCTACATCCATGGGAAGGCCTGCCTCTTCAAGGGCCTTGACCGCATCCTGCTCAGAGGCGTTCATGATATCGGGGACACGGGGTAGCTGCGACACCACCAGCGTTACCTCGTCGGTACTCATGAATACCGACCCCGCACCGGGACGGACCTCGCGTACTATACCCTCTTCCTCGTCGAGCGTAATCGTGGGAACCTCGTGTACGTTGGTAGCGCCCATGTCATCGAGTGCCTTCTTTGCATCGTCTCGCGTCATGCCCACGACCTCGGGGATCACACGGTTTTGGCCGATGGAAAGCTTGACGGTCGTGTCCTCCTTCACGCGCTCATTCGCATCCGGGCTATACGATACAACTCGCCCCTCCAGTGAATCGGCCAGGACGGCCTCTACCTCGACCTTGAACCCACGGCCTTCCAAAAGCTCGACCGCATTTGCCTGCGTGAGTCCCATAACATTGGGCACGGTCTTTCCACCCCAGAGTTCGAGTGCGTACGTCGCGCCGACCGCTGCCACTATTGCCAAGAGAAACACGATGACGGAGCCGACCATTACGCGCTTTTTGAGGCGGGCTGAACGTTCTTTGTCCGTACGCGCCTCGCGAGACTGCTCTTGCGCCCTACGCGCATTGCGAGACTCCCGATCGTTACCACCATACTCCGTCATGCCCACCAGCCGGTCGTGCTCCAACGTGTGGACACGCCAACGGGACATGTTGACACCCGCTCTTCCGGAGGAGCCATCGCCGATGACAGGGTCATCCCTAAGAGTTTCGGGAATTATTTCTTGGACGGGAACGCTCTCGTCGGCCTCGATGTCCTCAATGGGTATCAAATCGCTCACAATGCACCTCCAAGTACCTGAGTCTAGCGCAAAACGACAAAACGGGCTACTTGGCAGGCAATACCCCTCCAAAACAAAGGCCTGACACCATTAGGATCTTGCCTAAGAACCATCGGGCTCGTGCTTGAGCTGAGATGGCGTTTGGTGTGGGTCGACACGCCACACGAAAGTCAATCCCAGCTCACGGTGCCACAGGAAAGTCGATCCCAACTCAAAACGGGTGTGCTTGAGCTGAGATGGCGTTTGGTGTGGGTCGACACGCCACACGAAACGAGATCTCGGCTCAAGGGCTCCAAAACACTACCAAAACACAGGCTTTGAAGCCGTAACAAGCGGATCCGAACGCACAGTGTCGCGTCCGGATCCGCTCGGTTGTATCTTTTCAGCGGGAAACTATCTATGCCTTGGAAGCAAAGAGCCGATCGTCGGCGCCAACGTCCACGCGGACGGTGTCACCCTCACGCACCTCTCCTGCGATTATAAGGTTGGCAACGTTGTCGACCACCTGCCGCTGAATAAGGCGCTTGAGCGGTCGTGCGCCGTACACGGGGTCGAGGCCATCGAACGCCAGCGACTGCACAGCTGCCGGCGTAAGCTCGAGCGCAATGCGTTCCTTTTCCAGGCGAGCTCGGACATCGGCCAGTTGTATATCGACAATACGCTCGATATCAGAGAGACCCAGCGCATGGAAGACCACCACGTCATCAATGCGGTTAAGAAACTCAGGTTTAAAGGTCTGGTGCAATGCCTCGTCGATCTGGCGTCGCACCTCATCCGGGTCATTCGCGGCGTTGGCTGCTGCGATAAACTGGGAACCCACGTTGCTCGTCATAATGACGATGGTGTTCTTGAAGCTCACCACTCGACCCTGACCATCGGTAAGTCGGCCGTCGTCGAGCAGCTGCAACAGCACGTTGAATACGTCCGGATGCGCCTTCTCCATCTCGTCAAGAAGGATGACGCTGTAGGGGCGCCGGCGCACAGCCTCGGTAAGCTGGCCACCCTCATCGTAGCCCACGTATCCCGGAGGGGCACCGATCAGACGCGCCACGGCGTGCTTCTCCATGTACTCGCTCATGTCGATGCGCACAAGGGCACGCTCGTCATCAAACAAGCTTTCGGCCAGAGCCTTCGCAAGCTCCGTCTTTCCCACTCCGGTCGGCCCGAGGAAGAAGAAGCTGCCGATGGGTCGGTCCGGATCCGAGAGGCCCGCACGGCTCCTGCGCACAGCGGCCGCCACCGCGTTAACGGCATCGTCCTGCCCCACCACACGCTTGTGCAGCTCGTCTTCCAGATGACGCAGTTTGTCCATCTCGCCCTGCATCATCTTTGACACCGGCACTCCCGTCCAAGAACTCACGACTTCAGCAATCTCGTCGGTAGTAACGGTTTCCTTAAGGATGCCGCCTTCGGCTTGACGCGACTCGAGTGCAGTCTCGGCTCCATCATACTCGCGCTGCAGGCTCGGGATAATCGAGTTCATTAGCTCCCCAGCACGTGTGTAATCGCCGCGATCCTTCGCATCCTCGAATTCGTTACGAGCGTCCTCGAGTTGCTTCTTAAGCTCCTGAAGCTTGTCGATAGCGCCCTTTTCGTTCTCCCAGTTTGCCCTCATGCCAACGAGCTTTTCTTCTGCTGCGGCAATGTCCTTTTGCAGCGTCTCTAGACGTGCTTTGGAGGCAGCGTCTTCCTCCTTCATAAGAGCCTGCTCCTCGATCTGCATCTGGGTGAGCTTGCGATCTTGGGCATCGATCTCTGAGGGCATAGAGTCGAGTTCCATGCGCAGCCTGCTCGCCGCCTCGTCCACAAGATCGATGGCTTTGTCGGGCAAGAAGCGCTCGGAAATGTAGCGGTCCGACAAATCCGCGGCCGAAACAAGTGCCGCATCCGTGATACGTACGCGATGGTGCTGCTCGTAGGTCTCTTTGAGACCGCGCAGGATGGAAATGGTGTCCTCTACCGTAGGCTCGCTCACAAACACAGTTTGGAAGCGACGCGCCAGAGCCTGGTCCTTCTCGATGTACTTACGGTACTCATCGAGCGTGGTAGCACCGATCGCGTGCAGCTCTCCCCGTGCCAACGCCGGCTTGAGGATGTTGCCTGCGTCCATGGAACCTTCGGTTGCTCCCGCACCCACGATAGTGTGCAGCTCGTCGATGAACAGTATGACCTGACCGTTCGCTTTCTGCACTTCCTTGAGTACGCTCTTGAGCCTGTCCTCGAACTCACCGCGATACTTAGCTCCAGCCACAAGAGCGCTCATGTCTAGCTCAACAAGGTCCTTCTCACGAAGCGTCGAAGGCACGTCACCCTTGGCGATGCGTTGTGCAAGCCCTTCGACGATGGCCGTCTTGCCCACGCCTGGCTCACCAATGAGGACCGGGTTGTTCTTTGTGCGGCGGCTCAGCACCTGAATCGTACGTCGGATCTCTTCCACGCGACCAATGACGGGATCGAGCTTGCCCTTACGAGCGAGGTCGGTTACGTTGCGACCGTATTGCTCGAGTGCTTTGAACTGAGGTTTTGCGTCCTGGCTCGTCACACGATCGTCGCCGCGCAACTCCTCGTACACCTCTTGGATGCGCTTAGCTGTAACGCCCGCGTTCTTAAGTAGGTTCGCCGCCTCCGAATTGGACTTAGCCAAGCCATAGAGAAGGTGCTCAGTAGTGGTGTACTCGTCGCCGACCTTGTCCGCGAACTTCTCGGCATCGTTGATGGCACGCATGAGGTCTTGCGTCATGTTGGTACCGGCGGTATCGCCAGAAACCTTGGGCGCTCGGTTTATAACGTCTTGCGCTTGTCTTTGAATTGCGGCAGGGTCTGCGCCTATGCGCTCGATAATCGCCGCAATGTTACGCTCGTCGGCTTCCAAAAGAGCCGCGAGCATGTGTATGGGAGCCATGGCCGGAGCTTGGGCATCGGCAGCGATTCCCATGGTTGCCTGCAACGTCTCCGCAGCAGAATACGAGAACTTGTCTGGACGCATGTGCATCACTCCTTGGATCTAAACTCGTTTTACGATATTAGTATCCCCCATTAAGTGCATGCGTATACAGAAATCTAAGTGTACATATATGAGATTTGAGGCGAACTGCACAATTTAAGGTTGTACGCGATGCTCATCCCACCGCCTATCACCTATCCGATCTCGTAAACCAAAACGGCAGGATCGTTTGAGCCGTCCCTCTTGGACGCACGCACGGCATAGCCCTCCACCAACGCGTCGGACACCGCATCACGGCCATGCCAAAGCTCCTCGGGCCTCACGCCGCGCTCCACCAAACTATGGCAGTCCACCTCCAGCATTGCCTTCTCGCCGTTCTCGGGCATATGGAGCGTATACGTAGCAATCGTGCCATTCGCCCCCACCCTACGCGCAATGGAGGGAAACCGCTCGACTGACAACTCTTCGACCACATGCAGACAGGCATCTGCAAGCTTGCGTCCCACGAGCTGGCGCGAGAAGAACGTCGAAAGAGAGCCTTCCATTGCAGGATGGTCATAATCTGGATAGGTGAGCTCCCACTCCCAGCTGCGTACGCGGAAGACAAATCCAAACGTCTCGGCCTTCTGAGGATTGTCGAATATCTGCTCGGGAGGGCCAGCCTCCCATACCACCCCTTCGTTCATAAAGAACACCCGGCTGCACACGTCTCGAGCGAAGCGCATCTCGTGCGTTACCACAAGCATGGTGTAGCCCTCGACTGCAAGGTCTCTCATAACCGAAAGCACCTCGGACACCATGCCGGGATCGAGCGCCGACGTGGGTTCATCGAAGAGAATTACCTCGGGATGCATGGCGAGGCTACGCGCGATGGCCACGCGTTGCTTTTGTCCTCCCGAAAGCTCGTTGGGAAAACTCAGCGCCTTGTCTTTGAGTCCCACTTGGCCCAACAGCCGCAACGCCTCGTCATAAGCCTCCTGCCTGTCCATTCCCAAAAGCTTAGTTGGCCCATACATTATGTTTTCCACAACAAGCATGTGCTCGAAGAGGTTGAAGCTCTGGAATACCATTCCGATCTTGCGACGCATGGCAGGTAGGTCGGTGGAGGAATCGCACATGTCTATGCCATCGATGAGTATACGGCCTGACGTGGGCGTCTCCAGACGATTGAGGCAACGCAACAAGGTGGACTTGCCCGTACCCGAGGGCCCGATGATCGAGATCACCTCCCCACGCTCGATGGTGGCATTCACGTCCTTGAGCGGTACGATTCCCGGATACTCCTTGCGCAGGTGCTGGATTTCTATGAAGCTCACAGCTTCACCCCCCTCACAGTACGCGGCTTGCGCTCGTAGTCTATCTTTTGGATGACAAAGCCCATGGCTGCAGCGATAAGGCAACACAGGACGAAATAAATAGCTGCGACGCAGAACAGCGGGAAAAACGCTTCAAGCGTAAGGCTACGAATCACGTCGGCGGCGCGGGTAAGGTCCATCACGGCGATATAGCCCACCACCGAGGTCTGCTTGGTAAGGTTCACGAACTGGCTAGAAAGCAGCGGCATGAATCGGCGCGCCGCCTGTGGCAATATCACGCCAAAGAAGGTCTGCCGCTCAGTGAAACCCAGTGCGAGCGAGGCCTCGTCTTGGCCTGGGTCGACAGCCTGTACGGCATTCCACATGATAGTGCCCGCCGTGGCACCGAAGGCCAGCGTAAACGCTATAATGGCCACCACGGTGCCGGGAACCTCCAGTGACCCAAAGATCACGTAGTAGAGGGTCAGCAGCACAACCACAATAGGCATACGGTTCATCAGGCCCTCGTAGCAACCAATAATTGCGCACGCCACGCGGTTGCCGCGACGTTTTATCAAAACGGCTGCAAAACCAAGCGCTGCGCCTAGGAGACCGGAACACAGCGTTATGATTGCCGTCACGCCGAGACCCCTAACTATGTACATCCATCGGTTGTCTTTAACAAATGTTTTGTAGAAGCTGGAGGCTATGCTGTCGAACCAGCCGGAACCCGAGGCGCCAGAGGAGCTTGCCTCGTTTGCCGTTGCGCGCACCATCAGAACGAGGTCATTATCGTGCGTGATGGCAAAGTCCATCACCTGTTTGCGCTCATCCGAAATCAGGATCGACCCGTTTCCCACATCCGCCTTGCCCGACTGTATATACGACACAACATCGGCCAGCTCCATCGGTTCAAAGTTCAGTTTATAGTCCAGCTCCTTAGCGGCGATGAGCAACGTCTCGATATCGTAGCCCAGCATCTGCCCATCCCCCAGATACGTTATGGGCTCCATGCTCTGGCACGTGGCCACGTTCAACGTTCCGCTTTTGCCCGCCCAGTCCTGCTCTGGCACGGTCTTTTTGCTTTCGTCGCTACCAGTCCACTTGTCCCACAGCTTGTCGGCGGTACCGTCGCTTTGGAGGCGCTCGGTAATCTTGCTGAACTCCAATGTGAGTTTGCTGCCCTTGGGAAAGGCTATTCCCATCTTGAATTTGCCAAGTGTCTCGGGAAAAATCGCAACATCATCGTACCTGTTGCAGGTGAGCAGCGCCAGCGCCCTGTTATTTACCAAGGCATCGATCTTGTTCCCATGCAATGCGGTAAGCATGTCGGACATCGAAGAGAAATACAGGATCTCGCCAACATCGGAGCACCTCTCGCGAACTTTGTTTTCGAAGGGCGCCCCCGCGAGCAAGCCAACCTTCTTTCCCGAAAGGTCGCTCCATGAGGTAAGCTCGGGCGTGCGCGCATCGTCATTCGATGCGATCGCACGCGTGGGAGCGAACACCACCAACACCGCTGCCACAACGACCGCCAGGGAAAATGTGAACAGGGAGCATCTATGTCTTCGTATGTGCCCCACCAAATCCTCCGCAATGGACACGACGTCTCCCTTCTTTTATGCATGCAAAGCAGCCATCATTTTACGTTAATGGTCCCTGTATCAGAACACGCAATTTATGATTTCGGCCACCTCAGCGTAGTGGTCCAACATAAAGAAATGCGTTCCCTCAAAGCGATGGAAGTCGCATGACCCGCCAGCACACTTGCGCCACTGCTCCATCTGACCGTTTTGGTCGTCCTGCGAGGAATAGACGATCGTCATGTCGCAGTCAATCATCGCCGGCCCAGTAACCGCACCGCCCTCTTCCAGCTGTACGTCGGCGCGCATGATGGGCAAAAACAGATTCAAAAGTTCCTTAGATTCCAGCAATTCTTGGGGAAGGCCGCCCAAGGCCGAGAGTCCCTCCAAGAAAGCCGCATCATCGAGCTGTGAGGAGGGAACGGCATCATCAGGCACATAGGGTGGCGTATTGGCCATAAAGAAAATATGCTTGGGCGCAAGGCCCTGCTCCCTCAGCCGAAAGAAGAGGTGATAGGCCAGCGTGGAGCCCATGCTGTAGCCCAGCAGCGCAAAGGGCCAATCTGTCCCGACCTTTCGCACCTGTTCGCATACATCGTCAAGTGCGTCTTTCATACGAACGTTCGGCGTTTCGCCCATTCGCATGCCATGACCCTTAAGGTCGATGGCGCATAGCTCCACTTCAGGCCTGAGGTACTTCTTCAGCTCCCCATAGAAAAGCGAACTGCCTCCTGCATAGGGCAAACAAAAGAGTCGAATTTTCGGCATGTTTTATGTCTCCTTCACTTGGCTCATAACCAATTGCTGCGCAAGGTCCAATGGGATGCGTTCCTGCTCGATTCGTCGTGGTCCCTCGAAATCCTCCGCGCAAAGCTTCAGGTACAGATCGTTCTCGTCCGCCCGTAAGCCAAGTAACGCCCGTGCCTCTGGCAGCGCATCAATATTTTGCCCGCGCTTGTCTACGAACGTGCCAAAGCGTTCGAACCTCCAATACGTTGCTTCGTCCATGAGCAGACTTTGCACGTCGAGTCCTCCCTCGCGATACTTCGAGAGGATTTGAAATCCCTGGCGGTCGATATCACCCCAGTACAAGACCAACGGCGCATGCGCAACCCATGCGATATTGCCGATTACGGTCGCCCCCGCCATGCCATCCCCCTGCACGGCAATTCCGCCCGCCAACGGCTTGAACCACAGCGCACTGTCGCGATTCTCGCATATGACGACCACCGACGGAACATACGCCGGCTCGGCACAGTCACCCTCCACCCAGCAGTCGTGCGTCCGACCCCCGCTCGCAAGATAGCCGGGGTCCAAATACCTAAACCTCACCACATGCGGTCGTTCCCTGAACTCCAACCGCTCGATTCCCGCCAGCGCACACACCATGCTCCGGTGCGACGCCGCATCCAACCACTTGGCATGGAATCCCTCAAGCGGCACCTCACGCGCGGTGATATTGCTCACCTCGTGGCTCGCGAACCACTCGGCAGCCTTGCAAACCAGCTCGAAGTCCGCGTCCGATGCATCATATCGGCTGAGGTCCACCAACAACCGACGGTATACGTCCTCCCCCACGCCCGCAAACCGCTCGCGCAACGACTCCAAGCGCCGGGCGTAAAGATCCAGGTGGCCCCGCCGTCCCATCGCGGTCGCCAACGCCCAAACATCCTTTGCGCACACGTGGGACAAGAACTCATACGAGCGCCGACCCACCCGCCGCATCTGGAACTTGCAGTCAAGCCCCTGCGCACTTGCCCATTCGCACAGGCGCCGCGCCTCCGCATCCCAAGCGGCATAGTCCCTTTCGAGCTCCCGCTGAGAAGGCCGACCCACACGAATCTCGTACGGCCATCCCGAGCAGCCAGAATCCAAGAGCTCGTCCGCCCACACGCGCTCATACCTACGACGCAGGGACTGTGTGAGCTCGTCGCTCGACTTCAGGCGTCCGACATTCTTGCCAGCACTCCTTACGCTAGCCACGGCCGTCCTCCCGCGCGCCATCCGCATCTACATAGTCGAACGTGCTCACGTACGATCGACGATTGGCGTCTGCGACGATGTTGAGCACCCGTTCGGCCTTCGAGACGACGGATTGGTACTTCTCCTCCGGAACCGCAATGATCAACTGGAAGCCGAACCCCTGCCAAGCCGAAATCGCTCGAGAGGTAAAGCGCGAGTCGGCCTTGATGAACCCCTCGTCCAACATGACCGGCGCAAAACCCGGCTTGGTAGTCCCGTCCTGACCAAGTCGGTACAAAAGAGCCGCGCCAAGGATGAAGGCCACGATCTCGGCCACCTCGCCTCCCGACTTGCTGGCAAGCGTGCGTATGGTGCTCAGAACCTTGCTTGGATCGTTAGCATCGACCACGCGCGCAGAGAGCGTGACGTGGCGGCGACGGTCGAGCACCTCGTTGCGCCGACGCGTGGACTCAGCCCGTGTGTCCGCCGGGTCTATCATTGCAATGAGGCGCTCCGCCCTCTTGTGGTAGGCATCCTCGTCAATCGCTTCGTCATCCCGCTCGTAGTCCAAAAGCTTGCGCATCAACGCCGAGAAGTCCCGCGCCACCTTAGGATCCGCGCTTCGACACACGATTTGCAGACGCCCCTGTTCGCGGCCGAACGGCAGCGACTGGAGAATCTGGTTTATGGGTTCGAGCTTGTCGTCAATCTCGGTGCGGGCATCCCTGTATGCCACGTCGAGCGGAATGAGGTCTTCCTTGATCCACGTGAGCATGTGCTCGCGCCATGGATCCATCTGTAGGTGAAAACCCTCGCGTTCGAGCTTTTGTAGCTGTGCCATAAAGTCAGGCAAGCACTCGAGCGTCGGAGACAAATACGCGTCAGGCCAACGCTCCAAATAACGTTCCAGCTGCTTGATGATGCGACGCGTGAGCGCTTCGACCTTGTTTGCCAAATCCTGCCGCGCGCTCTCCAACGTGGACCGCGTTCGTCCGACGTTCCCCTCAAAGCCCCGCAAGTTGTCCCGGGAGCTGTGACCGGCAAACCGCTCCTCGCCCGTCTTCGCGAGCAGAACGTAGCCGGCAGAGGCCCGATCGACCTGGTCGAATCCCGCAGAGCCACGCAGCTCGTCGAGCTGCCCGCGCACGTCGGCCAAGCTCCCTTCGACCTCTTCCAAACGCATCTCGAAGCCACCCGCCTGCTTCGTGAGGTGGGTAACGGACGCGGTTGCCTCCGCCAAGCGAGCCTCGAGGTCCTTGAGCTCCTCGTTCTTGTCCAAGAAGAGCTGCCGGTCGTATTGCCTGTCTTGCAGCTCCTTTCTTGCACCTTCCACGTCCACCTGCACGAACTCATAGAGCTCGATGCGCTGTGCGGCGGCATGCTTTTGGGTCAGCGCCTGAAGCTCCTCGCCTGCACGCGCCTCTGCGTCTCGCGCGGCACTCCACGGTCCCTGCAAATCGACGAGCTTGCGTCGCAGCTCTTCTATTCTTGCCGTGTTGTCCAAACCAATGATGCCCTCGGAGCCCTCATCACGGCCATGGGCACCACGGTTGCCATCGCGCGTCTGTCCGTTTATGGTTACGCGCCTTCCCGGACCCGCAAGCTGTTTGGTCGTACCCACGCACAGCGCGTCGTGGTGCTCGTCGCGCACCGTGTTTATGAGCCATCCCACGAACGGAGAGTCGCCGTCGAAGGCGATCTTTTGCGAGAGCATGCCCTGTCCACTTTTGGCCGTTCCCGCTATATGCTGCGGAACGCGCCTAAAGGTCATGCGCTTGCGTAGCTTAAGCTTGTCGATGGCGGCACTAAACCGCTCGAAGTCGTCCTCCGCCACCAAAAGCGTTCGAGCAAAGCCGCCGTAGACCGACTCGATGGCACGGCGCCACCGCTCGTCCGTGACCTCCATGAGTTCTGCGGCAAACGGAAGCTCCTCGGGCGCCATGCCTGCTGCCTGTGCCAACTTCTCGCGGGGCTCGCCCAACCAGCGGGGAATGCGGCTTTTGTTGCGCTCGTAGTACTCAAGGTCTTTGCGGCATTCCGTTACCTCGGCATCGATCTTTATGCGCTTCTCGATCGCGGCCGCTTGCTTGCGCGCAAGCGTCTCGTACGTCTTGTCGTAGCCCTCCACGAACTGCCGGACGCGATGCTTGAGGCTGCCGAACTCGAAGGCCGTGCTCGGCATGGCGCCAAAGAAGGGCTCCACCTCACGTGAGCAGCTCTTGTGTGCCTCAGTACACGATCGCACACGGTCCTCCGCACGCATGACCGCCGCATCGAAGGCGGCAAGCTTTTCGGTGTATCCGGATGCCTTGAGCTGCCGGTCCAAATCGTCGCGTTGGCTCGTCGCCAGGCTCAGCTCCTTGTTTGTCGCATCAAGTTGGGCTGCCAGCTCGTCGCGCCTTCCCTTAAGCTCGGCGCCATACGTCGAGAGCAACCTCGTATGGACGTCATACTCCCAAGCACCAAAGACCTCGTCGCTCAACGCACTTACGTGTGCGTCGAGCGCCTGCTGCTCGCGGTCATGCTCCTCGCTCGTGGTGCGCACCTCACCGAGCGCATCGACCCGTTGCTGCTTGTCGCGCATCTTGTCGTAGGCATCCCGATGTTCACGATAGCTCTTTACGGCCTCCTCGGCACGGTCGAAGGTCTGTGGCACATCCAAGACCTGTTCGCGAAAGAGCTCCGCGATCGACCTGAAGCCCGCCCCACTTCGGATTCTGCTCAACAAGTCAAAGACGTCCTTGCCCTGACCCGACTCGTCGACCTTGAGTACCCTATATATGTAAGTAAGAAACTCGTCAACCCGCGAGAAGGACTTGAACTCTCCCCCTATGAGTCGACGCAATCTGTCGGCGGTAAAGTTCTGCGCCGCGATCTGCTCGAGCACGCGGGGGTCGAACGGCGCATACATGGTGATGCGCAACTGCTTGATGTCAGCATTGGCATTGTAGCCGGCGCCAATCCAAAAGAGCTTCGCCACGGTAAAGACCGTCTGTGCATCTGACTCAAAGGTGAGGACCACGGCACTCCATCGGTTGCACGACCCGTCGCGCAGAAGCCGGGCGACCTGGTTCCCGTCCTCGTCCTCGGTGTCCGCAAGCTTTCCCCGCACGTAACCGATGAGCGAGCGCTTCTCGGAAGCAAGGCTCCCGCCTCGACCGCCCTCGTTGCTGGCGGTGTTGTAGCTACCATTGCGGGTCATCACCTCAAAGAACGCATCCTCAAGGGTGCTCTTGCCAGTACCGGAGTCTCCGGCGACGACCGTCGTGGGAGCGTGGTCAAAACCAGTCTTGTAGTCAAAGATGTGGTAGCCGTCAAAGGGGCCGAAGTTCACGAGCTGCATGCTGGACAGCTGCCATTGCGCTTCTTCCAGCATGCCAATGCGCAGGTTTTGTCCTTGCATGCTACTCATCGACAACCTCCTCCTCTGCCACGCGATAACGATGGAGGACGGAACGAATCTCGTCCAAGGTGTACACGACTCCCACGATGGGCAGAATCTGGTACCGTCCGACACCAAACTCCTTGAGGTAGCGGTTGCGGACCATTGAGCTGATTGCGTTCTTCATGGCCGTTTGTGATGCCGCGACGTCGGGCGCGTCTTCAAAGAGTCGCGTCATGTACTCGTACATCTCTTCTTCTTCGATCCACACCAACGACTGGCCCGCCGCAGTCGTGGCAAAGTACTTCGTGACGAGCTGGCACATGAGCACAGACTGTATGTTGTTGAAGTAGTTGATGGACTTTATCTTGTACGGGATGGTGTCGTCCTCGAACTCCACCTGCTGTGCCAGCGCAATGCCAATCTGCGTGTTGATCCTCAGCAGCAAGAGAGCATCCGCCAGGCGGCTCCTCACGAGCGCGGGATTGCTCATGAGTCCCTCCCATGCGACCTTGTCCTCGTCAGCCGAGATGTAGCGACGTTTGATGAGCGCCGCTATGGCGTGGCGCACACCGAGCGGACAGGTCCCTGTGTCTTCGGGAAAGAGCTCCTCGCGCAACGGTCCGTCAGCCTCTCGCGCAACAGAGTTCGAGACTTCTTTACACATCGAATTCCTCCTTGCCATCCCGTACGGACGAGTGCCGCACGACCATGTCGGGCGCCAACCACACGCGCTCGGCACCATCCAAGTCGACACACGAATACGGCGCACGCTGAGCTTCTTCCAAAGAAACGCCCGCCTTCAGCGCAAACCGCATGAGGCCTGCCAGCTCGACCTCGCGCCTGAGCGAGGCATCGATTTTGCCAAACGCGTCCGATAGCCTCATGCCACCATTCGCTGGCAGCACGCTCTCTATGGCGTTCAAGACTTCATGCGTGCGTGCGCCACCAAAGTACCTCAGCCGTTCCACGTCAATCTGTGGCAACTCGCTCGTGTCGGCGGCAAACAGCGCTGGCGGCGGCTGCTTGGCCGGTCGCGTGGACAGCTTGCGCATGAGCGTTGCCACTCTCGCATCGTCGAGCGCATCGGCCATCGGACCACGTGCCAACGGCGCGTGCGTAAGGCCCCATCCCATCACCGTGCGGTACAGGTCCTTAAGAAGCGCCGTGTACTCGCGGTACACCTCGTGATCGTATTGCGTAATGGCGTTGGCGACGGTCTCTGAGCAGGACCTACGGAGTTTGAGCACACCCTGCATGCCGTTGACCATGTGCTTCCATGAGCGCTCCAAAGCCATACGGTCTTGCTGGCTGAGGCTCGCCAGCGCCTCGGAACGACATATCATGCGCACACGCGAGCTGATTTGCGCGTTGAGACGCCGATTCGAAAGCATGCGTATGGCCCCGTTGTACACCTGTCCAGAGTCCGTTCCCGAAAAGAGCTCGTCGCTTCGACGCAGGTACTCGGCCACAAGCTCGCCTCCCGGCCGATCGTCTGCGTGAAAGGAGTCTATGAGGCTGTTGCGCTCGTCGTACATCATCTCTTCGATGCGGCTCATGTCCGCCGGAACGGACGACATGAGGTCGAGCGCGTTGTTGTACATCGCGACGGGATCGAGGTCCTTAGGAAGCTTGCCACCCTTCTTGTCGAAGTCATCCAATGCACGCTGCGCCTCCTCGACCTTTTGGACCAAATCCTGACGCTGGGCCTGGGGGTCGGGGTTCACGGCCGTGGAAAGGCGCGTGAGCGCCTCGACGATCATCTCGACTCGGGGGCTCGACAGCGTAATGGCCTTGTTGCCTATGGCGTCGGCGCACGAAAGGACGACGAGTGCCTCGGGTCGCAGCGAATGCTCCGACTCGCCAGACGGGAGTATACGACGCTCTAGCAGCTTGTATTCCTTTACCCACGTCTCTCCGACGACTTCCCGCGCGCTGAGCTTCGTGCCATCCGTATGGCGCCAGATCTTGCAGTCGGCAAAGTCAAGCTCGTCGAGCATGGCATCCATGCGCGCATAGAGAACCTCCGACTCAAGGTGTGTGGATCCATCGGCAAAGACCTCGCGCAGCAGCGCTATGGTCGTCTGGGCAAACGGACTCCGCAGCAGGCGCATGGCGCCGTCCCCAAACGTCGCGTCGAGCTCGGTATATTGCGATACGATGTTGCTCATGTCACCTCCCACGTTGCGTAAAGCCATGCTACCACGTTGGGGGGACAGTATAAAAAGGTCTCATGCGGCAGATTCGGTGTCCACTGCTGGAGGAAAGCGATGGGGATACCCCCCTTTGCCTTACTCGTGCGCCAGCAAGCCAGCCTACGAGCCGCCCAGGCAAAGGGGAAGCGCCCCATCGCTTGCCACGATTCGGCTTCAGCTCGCCTAAGTTAACTACTCTTGTTTGGCGCGGGATATAATAGGTGAATGGAAGGAGGGGCCCATGTATCAGCTCATGAATCGAGACACGGTCGTAGCTAGTCTCGAGGAACGCTACGAGTACGGTGAATTTACTTACGATATTATTGAACAATACGACGCGTATCTTCCCTACGGGTTCACTTCCATGGACGAGTGGATTGACGACCGACAAATCGCCAAGCATCGCACGTCAATAAAAAAACTCATGGTAGAACTGGGCATCGACAACCGCAAAGGCTTTGTCGATATGGTGCGCTGCGTGTCGCTAACCGACACGTTTTGGATGCGAAGGGACGACTCCGGTCTCAACTGGGCAGACGTATCCCTCTATGAGAACAACTTCGACGACGTGGTCGCTCGTATTGCCTTCGACGGGGTCGGTATGTACGGTCGGCAGTTCTCCAGCACGAGTCCTGAATTCGGCACCTCAGGCTCATTTGATAAATGCTGGGTACGAGAATCGGACGGTCCCCATCTGCTCAAGCGAGGATCGTCGGGCTACGCCAACGCCGGCTTCGAACCCTACTCCGAGAAGCTCTGCTCCGACCTGTTAGACGCTGCGGGAATCTCGCATGTCCCATACACTCTATGCAAGTATCACGGAAAACTTGCATCGGATTGTCCACTCTTTACGAGCGAAGCACACGGGTTTGTATCCACTGGAAGGATTATGAAAGGACACTTGCGAACGCAAGACGTACTCAAGTTTGCGGCTGACCACGGCGGGGAAATGGCTTTTAGAGAGATGGTCGTCATGGATGCCGTATGCGCTAACGTGGACCGGCATGCTGGAAACTACGGATTTATGACCGACAACCAAACAGGCGAGATACTGGGCATGGCACCACTCTTCGACCAAAACATGGCGCTTTTGCCCTACCTTATGGAACACGACGACCTCAACGAATACCTAGGGTATCAAAGCCCCAAGATTGGCAGGAATTTCGTTGACATGGCCCGCGCTCTCATCACGCCCGCCATTCGTTCCAAGCTTATCGCCCTCAAAGACTTTGAGTACGAAGATCCCGGCTTTGGTTACCCCCAGTGGAAGCTCGACGTCGCCAACAAACTCAAGCGCAACCAAATCGACGCGATTCTCGCGTAGCAAAGAACAACGGCACTCGAGTAAATATCCCAAGTGCCGTTGCGACCAGCGTTTACTCTCCCTTGTTGAGAAGCCCTCGCATGACCTGCTCGGGACCGGCCCCGTCGTAACGGGCGAGCGCCACGATTCTCTCGCGCATTCTGTACTCGTGCACCTCGTCCTCAAGCTCGCGCACGCGCGTCCTGAGCTCGTCGATGAGTGCCTCGAACTCAATCTGCCGTTCGCGCATGTCGAGTATGCGCACCACCCCCGCAAGGTTGATGCCCTCGTCGGTGAGCTTGCTTATGAGGTTGAGCCGCTCGATGTCGGCCTGCGAGTACAGGCGCGTGTTGCCGCGCGACCGACCTGGGTTGACGAGGCCCTTCTGCTCGTAGACGCGCAGGGTCTGGGGATGCATGCCCGTAAGCTCGGCGGCGACGCTAATCATGTACAAGGGTTTGTTGCGCGCCTGCGCATCACTACCGGGCATTCGTGCTCACTCCCTCCCCATACGTCCTCTTGTCCGCCTCGCGGAGGCGCTCGAACGCCGCGCGTTCATCCTTTGTGAGGTTGGTGGGAACGACGACTTGGACCGATACGTACAAAGCCCCACGCCTGCCCCTGCTCCGAACATCCGGCGCACCTTCGTTGCGGAACCGGAACGTCTTTCCGGTTTGCGTTCCCGCGGGAATCTTGAGGCGCACACGCGCACCATCGGGCTTTGGTACCTCGATGGAGGCCCCGAGCGCAGCATCGTAGACCGATACGGGAAGCTCCATGCGCACGTCGGCGCCGTCGCGTTTGTACACCTTGTCGTCAAGGACCTTGGTGGTAATGACGAGGTCGCCGCGCTCGCCTCCGTTCGTGCCGTATTCGCCGTACCCACGATGACGAAGCTTGCCGCCGTCCACCGCCCCAGCGGGAATCTTTACGGTTATGGACTGCTGCTCGCCCGTGGACGGGACCCTATAGGTGACCTTGCGCGTGGCACCGTTGAACGCGTCAAAGAACGAGAGCTCGATGGTGGTGTTGAGGTCGTTTCCGCGCATCGGGCGGTTGGGCTGCTGGCCCGCCCCGCCTCCGTTAAAGATCGAGGAGAAAACGTCGCCAAACGGGTTGTCGCCACCGACGCCCCCGCCAAAGATGTCGGAGAACTGAGAGAAGTCGACGTTCGTGGTATAGGTACGTCCTCCCCCGCCGCCGAATCCCGATCCCGGGATGCCGCCGAACATGAGCATCTGGTCGTATTCCTTGCGCTTCTGCTCGTCGGAGAGGGTCGTATAGGCCTCGCTGACCTCCTTGAACTTCACCTCGTCACCACCGGCGTCCGGATGATACCGGGCAGCGAGCTTCCTGAACGCTTTCTTTATCTCGTCGTGGGTGGCGTCGCGCTTAACACCCAACACGTCATAGAAATTCTTGCCTGGCATTTTGGGCATCGCCCCCTTCTGCGTCTAAATCCAAACTTGACTCTCTATGTGCGCAAAGGGGACACACCTCTGCGAGGTATGTCCCCTTTGTGACCGGACAACCTTCGCGCACGCTGTTGTTACGCGTCCTGATTGTCCTCCGCATCCTCTGCGGGACGCTTCGGACCGCCGTAGGTCACGGTGACCATTGCCGGACGGATTACCTTGCCGCCCATACGATAACCGCGCTGGTATACCTGGGCCACCGTCTCGTCGTACTCGTCTGCGTTCTCTTCGCGTCCCACTGCCTGGTGGGAAAGAGGCTCGAACGGCTCGCCGGCTGGATCGATGACTTCAACTCCGTCCTTTGCAAGCACGGCCACCATCTTGTCGTGAATCTGGGTGACCCCGTCCACGAACTGGATAAGTTGATCGTTCTCGCCACCCGACTGCAGGGCGTGGTTTGCCGCGCGCTCCATGTCGTCGAGCACCGGGAGCAGTCCCAGCACGAGCTTCTCGGCCGCGCGCTCGCGTTCTACCTCGCGCTCCTGCGCCGTGCGCCGACGGAAGTTCTCCCAGTCCGCCTGAAGACGCGCAAGGCGATCGACCGCGTCCTGAGCTTCCTTCTTTGCGGCGTCCACCTGCTCGGTGGCCTCTTCCAGACGCTCGTAGAGCTCGTCACGTTCCGCACGGACCCTAGAGTCCTCCTCGGCAGCCTCGGCAGCCATCTCTTCCTCGGCAGCCTGCTCGCCTGCGCGAATGGCGGCTTCGACCATGGCCTCCTCGTCGAGCTCGGGCTCGGACGACGTGTCGTCAATCGATACCTTCATGTCGTCTTCGCCCCTCTCGCTCCGCGTTTCGTCATTCTTGTTTGCTGACATGTCCCGTCGCCTACTCGTCTACGACTTCGTAGTCGGCATCCACCACGTCGTCGCCACCAGGCTGCGCGCCCGCGCCGGGCTGACCGGAGGTCTGTGCCTGCTGGTCGGAGTACACAATCTCGGCGAGCTTGTAGCCGGCCTGCTGCAGGCGCTCGCTCGCGGCCTTGATGGCCTCGACGTCGCTGCCCTCAAGGGCCTTCTTTGCCTCGGCGAGTGCGGACTCGACCTCGGACTTGGTGGCTGCGGGAACCTTGTCGCCCAGCTCGTTGAGCGTTTGCTCGGTGCTGTAGGCAAGGGAGTCGGTTTGGTTGCGAACCTCGATCTCGTCCTTCTTTGCCTTGTCCTCCTCGGCGTGGGACTCGGCGTCGCGCACCATGCGATCGACTTCGTCATCCGAAAGAGCCGTGGAACCCGAGATGGTAATCTGCTGCTGCTTGCCCGTGCCCTTGTCCTTGGCGGTAACCTTCACGATGCCGTTGGCGTCGATGTCGAACGTTACCTCGATCTGGGGTACGCCACGACGTGCCGCGGGAATGCCGGTGAGGTTGAACTTGCCCAGGCTCTTGTTGTCGCGAGCCATCTCGCGCTCGCCTTGGAGCACGTTGATCTCTACGGACGTCTGGTTGTCGGCAGCCGTGGAGTAGACCTCGGTCTTGCTCGTCGGGATGGTGGTGTTGCGGTCTATCATCTTGGTCATGATGCCGCCCATGGTCTCGACGCCCAGGCTCAGCGGGGTTACGTCGAGCAGCAGGATGCCCTCGACGTCGCCCGTAAGGACGCCGCCCTGCACTGCCGCGCCGTCGGCCACGACCTCGTCGGGGTTCACGGACATGTTGGGCTGCTTGCCGGTGATGGTCTTTACCAGGTTCTGCACGGCGGGCATACGGCTGGAGCCGCCGACGAGGATGACCTCGTTGACCTCGGCGATGGAGATGCCGGCATCATGCAGGGCCTTGGTAACGGGACCCTTGCAGCGGTCGAGAAGGTCGCGCGTGATGCGCTCGAACTCGGCACGCGTAAGCGTGTAGTCAAGGTGCTTGGGGCCGGTTGCGTCAGCGGTGATGAACGGCAGGTTCACCTGTGCCTGCTGGGCGCTGGAGAGCTCCTTCTTTGCGTTCTCGGCGGCCTCCTTGAGGCGCTGCAGAGCCATGGGATCGCGGCGAAGGTCGATGCCGTTGTCCTGCTGGAACTTGTCGGCAAGCCAATCGATGACCTTCTGGTCCCAGTCGTCGCCGCCCAGGTGGTTGTCGCCGTTGGTGGCAAGAACCTCCACCACGCCGTCGGCAAGGTCGAGCAGCGAGACGTCAAAGGTGCCACCGCCGAGGTCGAACACCAGGACCTTCTGGTCGATGTTCTTCTTGTCGAGGCCATATGCCAGAGCTGCGGCCGTGGGCTCGTTGACGATGCGCTGCACGTTGAGGCCCGCGATCTTGCCGGCGTCCTTGGTGGCCTGACGCTGGGCGTCGTTGAAGTAGGCGGGAACGGTGATGACGGCGTCGGTGACGGTCTCGCCCAGGTACTTCTCGGCGTCGGCCTTCATCTTGGAGAGAATCATTGCGCTGATCTGCTCAGGGGTGAAGTCCTCACCGTTGATCTCGACCACGGCGCGGCTGCCAGTGCCGGACTTGACGCTATAGGGAACGGTCTTGAGCTCGGAGCTCACCTCGTCATAGCGACGGCCCATGAAGCGCTTGATGGAGAATACAGTATTTGTGGGGTTGGTGACGGCCTGGTTCTTTGCAGCCTTGCCGACGATGCGGTCGCCGTCAGAACGGAATCCGACGACGGACGGGGTCGTACGATCGCCCTCAGCGTTGACGATAATCGTGGGCTCGCCGCCCTCGAGGACTGCCATAGCCGAGTTGGTGGTGCCAAGGTCGATTCCAAGAATCTTTGCCATAATGTACGTTCCTTTCGTTGGGTGCCGGTTTCGTTGCCGGCGCACATGCTTGACATTACGTATTATTCCCCTGCGCTTTGATTGTATACATAATCTAAGTCAGATTGTGATAGATTTTTTGCGTCTCCAACAAATAGCCCACATTTGCGCGTCTCACCTCTCGCAGATTGCGCCAAACGTGCTACCTTCTCTCCATACAACGCGAAAGGTAACCTTATGAAACTAGTCATTGCATCCGACATACACGGCGCGGCGGAAGGCTGCCAGAGCCTCATGCGGGAGATCGACCGCCTGCATCCCGACAAGATCGTTCTGCTCGGCGACCTGCTCTATCACGGGCCGCGCAACGACCTACCCGCAGACTATGACCCCAAGCACGTCATTGCCCTGCTCAACGAACACTCCAGCCACATCGTCGCCGTTCGCGGCAACTGCGAGGCCGAAGTGGACCAGATGGTGCTCGACTTTCCTTGTATGGCGCCGTACAACACGCTCTTTGACCCATCGGTTGGCGCAACGCTGTTTTTGACCCATGGACACCTATACGGACCAGGCCTTCACAACAGCGTGCGAAACATGCCCCGGCTCGGGCCTGCGGACGTGCTTGTCTACGGCCACACCCACATCAAGGTAGACGAAATCCACGAGGGCATTCGTTGCTTCAACCCCGGCAGCGTCGGCATCCCCAAAGACGGGAGCCGCAGTTTTGCCGTCTACGAGGACGGCGTGTTCACGCATTGTCTTTTATAGGGGGACGTGATGGCAGACGGATTCGGTCGCTCTTGGGGCATCGCCAAGAACCAACAAAGCAGCTTGGAAGACGTGCTGCGCGACGTTCAGGACGATGGGTTGAGTTTCTCTGAATGGCTGCAGCAGCGATTGGACATGCTGGACATCCCACGAAGAAGCGTGTTCTATCGGGCGCAACTCGATCGCGTGTATGGCTACCAAATCGCTTCGGGCATTCGCAAGGGTTCGCGCGACAAGCTCATTCAGCTGGCCATGGGAATGGGAATAAACATCGACCTGACCTGCGAGCTGCTCGAGCGTGCCGGCTTTGCCGCATTGCGCCCGTACAAGACAAGGGACGCCTACATCGCCTACTGCATTTCTCACTATGGGACGGTCGCCCAGTGCAACCAACTGCTCATCGACGCAGGTCTTGAGCCTCTGTACAAATAGGCGGCGGGCAAAAGGAAGTCCCTTTTGCCCGCCGCAATAACATCAACCGATGGGGAGTATCCCCATCGGTTGCCTCACGCGACCGCTTCGCGCCCGCGTGCGAAGGCCTCGAGGTTTGCCTCCACTGTCTTTGGTGGGACGCGACGCCTGATGGCCTCTTCCCATTCCTGTACCTCAAACGGCAGCGCGGTGGACAGAGCTCCCACCAGCACCACATTGGTGGAACGCGGGCTTCCCACCTCGCGTGCGATACCAGCCGCATCTATGATCGTCGCGCCAATCTTGGCGAGGCGCTCGTCGACTCTCTCGGGCATTTGGCAGACGCCAATGTTTACGGGTACGGGCGTGATGCGCTCGTCGTTCACGAACAGGCGACCACCCTCGCGCACGTATTGCTGAGCGCGCAAGGCCTCGATTGCCTCGAAGGCAACCACGATGTCGGCACAGCCCGGATCGGCAATCATGGAATCGACCTTCTTACCGACGCGCACGACCGTCGAGACAGACCCGCCGCGCTGGCTCATGCCATGGATTTCGGAGACCTTGACGTCAAGGCCGGCGTCTGCGGCAACCATCGCGAGGAGCTGTCCCGCCAAAATGGTTCCCTGACCACCCACGCCTACGAGCATGATGGTCTTCGTTTCGTCGAGCACGACCTTGTTGGCGTTTTGAGAAACGCCGTAGTTGGTAGTGGTATCGTGCGGCATGACAGTTAGGCCTCCTTCGTGATGCAGCCAAACGGGCAGGATTGTACGCATTGGTTGCATCCGATGCATTGGCTGGGATCGATGACGGCGTGGCCCGTCTCGTCCTTGCCCAGAGCAGGGCAGCCTATTTGGATGCAGCGCCCGCAACGTCGGCAGTCGCGTATGACGGGCATCACGCCACGGCTGCGATCGAGCAGTCGGCAGGGCGCCTTAAAGATGATGACGGACAGCTTGTCGGTATGGCTCACGGCCGACTTGAGTGCGGCGCGAATGGCCTTCGCGTCCTGCGCGTCAACAACCTCGACCTCGTCCACGCCGATCGCCTCGCAGAGCTTCACCAAGTCGAGTTGCTTCCCGGCAGGAACGTCGAGCGGATTGACGCGCGCCGCTTGATCGGTGAGCGTAACGCCGTTGACGGGATTGCCTTGCGTGCCCGTCATGGCAGTCGTGCGGTTGTCAAGAATACAGAGCGTTCCCTTGCCGCCATTGTAGACGGTACCCAGAAGGCTCGTGATGCCCGAGTGGGCAAAGGTGGAGTCGCCGATGACACCAATGACGGAACGACCGGTGCGTTCGCCCGCGTTCGCGAGCTCCATGCCGTGGGCCATCGAGAGCGACGCCCCCATGTCGATAACGGAATCGACCGACCTATATGGCGCGACGGCACCAAGGGTATAGCATCCGATGTCGCCCGTGACGATAGCCTTGATGCGCTTGAGCTCCACGTACACCAGGCGATGCGGACAGCCGGCACAGAACGCAGGTGGCCGTGGAGGTAGACCCTGTGCAGCCTCCATATGCGAAGGAGCGGCAGCGCCAAAGGCAGCGCGAATGTGCGCGGGTGTCACCTCGCCGGAGCGGGGCAGACGGCCAGCAGGAGGTTCACTTACCTCCACGCCCAACGCTCGCACGCGCGTCTCCAGATAGGTGCAGGCCTCCTCGACGACGTAGAGTTTCTCTACCTTGCTCGCGAAGTCGCGAATCAGGTTTGGCGGAAGCGGCCAGGTGATGCCCAGCTTGAGCACCGACGCCTCCGGAAGAGCCTCGCGAACGTGCGGGTACAGAGCGCCCGCGCAAATGATGCCCACCGCAGGATCGCGGAGCTCCATGCGGTTGAGCTCGTTCGTCTCTGCCCATGCGATCAGCTCGTCCTCGCGGTCGTTGGCCGCTAGCGTGCGCCGCACCGCGTTCGCGGGCATCATCACGAACTTCTCGGGACGACTCTCGTAATCACGCGGCTCCACCTGATTGCGCTCGCCGGCTACCTCCACGAGCGTCTTTGTGTGGGCGATGCGCATCGTCTCGTGCAGCATCACCAGCGTGTCGAACTGCTCCGAAATCTGGAAGGCGGCCTGGGCCATCTCGTAGGCCTCTTGGCTGTCTGATGGATCGAGGCAAGGAACGCGTCCGAATGCCGCATAGTGGCGGCTGTCCTGCTCGTTCTGGCTGCTGTAGCAGCTTGGGTCGTCGGCCGCCAAGAGCACCAGACCCGCGTTGACGCCCGTGTTGGCGGCGCTCATGAACGGGTCGGCCGCGACGTTCACGCCTACGTGCTTCATCGTCACGAGCGTGCGCACGCCGCCCATCGCCGCTCCCAGACCAACTTCCAGAGCGACCTTTTCGTTTGGCGCCCATTCGCAGTAGACGTCCGGTTTGGTAACCAGATTCTCGAGCGTCTCGGTGGAGGGCGTGCCCGGATAGGCAGCACCAACCTCGACGCCGGCCTCCCACGCCCCTTGCGCTATGGCCTCGTTTCCTGACAAGAGCTGTTTGCCCATGTTCTCCCCTCTCACTAGAATCAATACATGATACGCGCTTCGGCCGCGAGGTGCACTCACGAGACCCCATTTGACGAAAAACTTAATTGCGCAGTTTCGCCAGTTTCGCCCGTCATTAAGTTATGGCACACTATTAATATACGAACTCAAACATAAGGAGGTACTCATGCCACTATTCTTTGACCCGTTTCTCGTTTTGTTTGCGTTTGGCGTGGGTATACTCGGTGCCATGTTCGGTGGCATTCAGACGTTCATCTGCACGGGCTTTGCGGGCATCGTCGTGTATATCCTCAAGGCTGCGGGCGTCGAGCCCACTCTACTCGGAGACACGGTCCTCAACACCTTGCTGCTACCGGCCATCATATTTAACGGATCGGCCGTGGCAACGGCCGTCGCGGCCAAGAAGTATCCGGATCAGATTCAGGGGTGGGACATCACACGTTCGCTCATCTTCCTGCATGACACCTCCATCATGCTGGTGGGAGGAGCCGCTGGATCAGTTGGCTACCTCGTGTTCTCGTTCTTCTCCCACATTGGGCTCCCGGTAGATCCAGGTGCCACGGCCATCATCATCGTCGGTGTGCTCACGCGCCTGTTGCTGAGCAACGGTCGCAAGGTAAATCCCGATGCGAGTGCCTACTACAGGGAGCAAGGCCTTGGGTACTGGGTGTTCCAGACCGTAAACTGCATCGCCACTGCAGCCGTATTTGCTTTCATCCTTCACGAGGCTGGTCCGGACTTCTATGGCGTGGGCTTTTCGATTTCGGCAGCGCTTTTGCTCTTTGGATATGCCGGTGACGGTCAGAAGGTCCCCACCACGCATCAAATAACGAGCGTCGTCGGGACGGCACTCGCCGTCACGGGTGGCAACATCGCCATTGCCATCGTGTTTGCAACGTTGGCAAACCATATATATCTTGTCTTTGCGAAGTACTTCAACGAGGACTGCTCAACGCACATCGACCCACCCGCAGTCGGCATCTTCGTGGGGTCGCTACTGCTCAACCTCATCTTCTAGCGTGTAAAGGTTGAGTCTGACCATTCCATACACCCCCTATGACAAAGTGGGCCGCGCAAGCACGACCCACCTCTTTTACCACTCCCACTTGACGGTAGGGACCAGCTCTTTTGAGCAACACAATGCTCAGCACCAAACTGTGCATCTACATATTACCACGAATCGTCGACGAGCGTGTGCCGGCAGCACTTTGCTCGGTCACGCGCAGAACCACATAACGATTGAGCCTTCGCGAGCGGCCATCCGCATAAAAACGGGTGGACTCCTGCGCCAAGGGCAGCACGCCCTGCACGAGGAGGTCGATCTCATCTTCGTCGCAAAAATGACAGTATCGTGCGACATCGGTTCTGTCTTGCCAGCCGAGCAGGTAGTCGTTGCCCTCTCCCCCCTCGACCGGTCGCGCCTTGGCACGCAGACGCTCATCTGCCGCAAACTGCCAAAATGCCACCACGACGCTGCCTCCTGGCTTCGTGCGTCGAACCAGTTCCTGGAGCAGAAGCACGCGCTGGGAAAACAAGGGCAGGTGATGCATGAAGCCAAACGAAACGGAGAGGTCACACAAAGGCACATGTTCCGACCAGCTCGCATCTTCTTCGAGCAGGGCCTCTGACACGTCGCGGCATGCATAATGGACGTCAAGCCCATCTGACGAGGCCGTCCCCACCAGATCGTCGCAGTTGTCAATTGCCCATGCCTCCAGACGCGAGACGCGCTCCGCAAGGAATCGCTCGAACCGCAGATTGCCACACGCCACGTCGAACAGCCGAGTTTTGGAAGACGACGCAACACGCGTCTCCGCAAGTAGTCGCTCCCAACCCGGCCATGCCCCTTGCCGCGTGGCGCCAAACGACGCGCTCGTGCGTGCATAGAAATCGGTCGTCATGTCGCTCATTTTTCGCGCAAAGTCTTTGTCCATGCCAGCCTCCCTGCAAACCAGTATAATGTGGCCTCATGGAAGAAGCACTCAAAGAGCTCTTGGATGCCCTGCGCGACGATTCGACGCGCGTAGATGACGTTTGGCTTTCCAAGCTGTTCAGACGACACAACCGAGCCACGCACGATGCAAATCGCCGTGTCGCAAAGCGGCGACTCCTTCCCTTCTACCTAAGCATCAAGGCAAACGACCCCGAGCGATGGCGCTCTTGGAACGTCGACCCCGAGCTGGAGGCCAAACTCCTCCGGACGCTGCGCATGAAGCCGCGGCGCACTGCCTCGGGCGTCGCCACCGTCACCGTGATTACGAAGCCCTGGCCATGCTCGAGCGACTGCCTGTATTGTCCCAACGACATTCGCATGCCCAAGAGCTACCTGCACGACGAGCCTGCGTGCCAGCGGGCAGAGCGCAACTACTTCGATCCCTATCTGCAGGTCCGCTCGCGCATCACGGCGCTGCAGGACATGGGACACGTCACCGATAAAATCGAGCTCATCGTGTTGGGCGGAACGTGGAGCGACTATTCCGAGGCATATCAAATCTGGTTCGTGCACGAGCTCTTTCGCGCGCTCAACGAGTTCGAGGGACCGGCGAGGGCTGGCGACGGTCCCGAGGCACGCGAGCTGCGCTATCGTCGCTCTGGTCTGACCTACCGCACAGACGAGCTCGTTAAGCGCACGGAAAGCCTGCAGCAAGAGGTCACCGCCGGCGCACGGACGTACAACGACGCGATTCGCACGGTGCTCCGCTCGCAAGGGTGGCGTGATGCAGAGCTCTGGCAGACGGCGACGTTGGATGAGCTCGAAACACAGCACACGCTCAACGAAAATGCCGAGCACCGCGTGGTGGGGCTCACCATCGAGACGCGCCCCGACCTCATCGACGAGCAGAGTGCCCGCATGATGCGCAGGCTCGGCTGCACAAAGATCCAGATGGGCATCCAGAGCCTCGACGAAGAAATCCTCAGGGCAAACCACCGCAACGTGAGCGTAAGCCAGATCGCTCGGGCCTTCTCGACGCTGCGGCTCTTTGGCTACAAGATTCAGGCGCACATGATGTGCAACCTTCTGGGGTCGATGCCCGCTGCCGACCGCAAAGACTACCTGCGCCTCGTTGGCGACGAGCGGTTCCTACCCGACGAGGTCAAGCTCTATCCCTGCTGTCTGGTGGAGAGCTCTCGTCTGGGCAGGGAGTATGCGGCGGGAAGGTGGCAACCCTACTCGGAGAAGGAGCTAGTGTCTCTACTGGCCGACGACGTTCTTGCCACACCGTCCTACACGCGCATATCGCGTATGATTCGCGACATCTCGTCCACAGACATCGTGGCGGGAAACAAGAAGACAAACCTCAGGCAGATGGTGGAGCAAAGTCTCGCAAGTCGGCGCGACGAGGTGCGAGAGATTCGCATGCGCGAGGTGGCGACCTCCGACGTCACGTCCAACGACTTGCGCCTGGACTGCGTGCCGTATGCCACCGCCGTCAGCGACGAGAGGTTCTTGCAGTGGGTCACAGACGAGGATCGCATCGCTGGGTTCCTGCGCCTTTCTTTGCCTCATGAGGGTACTGTCGCCATGATTCGGGAGGTCCACGTGTATGGCCGCGTGGCTGGCATCGGATCGTCGGAGCAGGGCGGCGCACAGCATGTGGGACTGGGCAGGCAGCTCATCGAGCGCGCCTGCGACTTGGCACGCGAAGCCGGGTTCGAGGCAATCCGCGTCATCAGCTCCGTCGGAACGAGGCGCTACTACGCTTCCCTTGGATTCGTCTCTGACGACCTGTACCAACGTCGCGTTCTGTAAGCAAAAGCGAGTCGGGGTTGTCTGTTTCAGACCCGTCGCCTGGCCTTTCCTCACACGTATTTTGCGAGCGCATCCTAAACGGTGACAGCGTCCTCTACGGTCCGCCCTCCTTGTGCGCGCGCTCGCTCGACATGCTGTTTATGCGCGAGGGAGTAACACAGCGGCTGCCCCGCTGCGAGTCAGCCGACTTGGAAAAGCTCGGATAGGATGACGTCCCCAGACTCAAGATAGGTTGACACGCCTTACCGTCTCGCGCAGGACAATAAGGGTCCAAGGGCTTTAACACGATAGGAGCCGTATCATGTTTGTATGGGCGTTTGGCTCACTCCCACTCAATCGTTGACGGAGGTTTGGGCGTTATGTCGTAAACCACGCGATTGACGCCTGCGACTTCGGCAACGATACGGCTGGAAATGCCGCCAAGAACCTCGTAGGGCAGCTTGGCCCAGTCGGCGGTCATAGCGTCACTCGACTCCACCGCGCGTACGATCACGGGTCGGGCATACGTGCGTTCGTCGCCCATCACGCCCACCGAGCGAATGTCGGGCAACACCGCAAAGTACTGCCAGCAGCTGTGTTCGCTGTTGCGATCTCCCGTCTGCTCATATAGGCGTGCGTTGTACGCATCCAACTCCTCGCGCACGATGGTATCGGCCTCTTTCAGAATCCCGAGCTTCTCTGCTGTAACCTCACCGATAATTCGAATAGCTAGGCCAGGCCCCGGGAACGGCTGCCGATACACCATCGCTTCGGGCAGCCCTAGCGTCACGCCCAGCGCCCGCACCTCATCCTTAAACAGATGATCCAGAGGCTCGATGAGGTCGAAGTGCACGCCCGGAGGGAAGGGAATCAGATTGTGGTGACTCTTGATCGTGGATGCCTTGCCACCTGTCTTGCGAGCACCGCTTTCGATAATATCGGGGTAGATGGTTCCCTGTGCCAGAAGCTCCACGCCGTCGAGCTTTGCCGCCTCCTCAAAGAACACCTTCCAGAACTCCGAACCAATGCGGCGTCGTTTCTCCTCGGGATCGGTTACCCCGGCAAGTAGCGCCAAGTAGCGTTCCTGAGCCTGCACATGCACGAGAGGCACGTCAAACTGATGCCTAAACACCTGCTCCACCAGCTCCGGCTCCCCCTTACGCAACATGCCGTGGTTCACGAACACGCACGTGAGCTGATCCCCCACAGCGCGATGCACCAAAGCCGCCACTACGCTGGAATCCACGCCACCGCTGAGCGCCAGAATCACACGGCGCTCCCCCACCTCTGCGCGGATGTCTTCGACCAGTTTCTCCGCGAGGCCCTCCATGGTCCACGTCGGTTCGAGACCACATATGCCAAAGAGGAAGTTCGAGAGCATCTTTGCGCCGTAGGCAGTATGATGCACCTCGGGATGAAACTGCGTAGCGTACAGCCGCCGGCGCGGGCACTCCATGGCAGCCACGGGGCACGTCTCGGTATGCGCCGTGATTTGGAAGCCCGCAGGCACCTGCGTCACCGCATCACGATGACTCATCCACACCGTCTGCTCCGAAGGTGTGTCTGCCAAGAGCATCGAGGCGTCGTCACGCATGAGCGTAGCAGGTCCGTACTCGCCCTTGTCGACGTGATCGACCGTGCCGCCCAAGCGCAGCGCCATTATCTGTTGTCCATAACAAAAGCCCAACACCGGTACGCCCAGCTCAAACACCTCGGGATCGACGTCAGGAGCGTCCTCGGCATACACGCTGGCAGGTCCTCCGCTCAGCACGATTGCCGCCGGGTTCATGGCCGCCAGCTCCTCGGCCGACAAATCGCACGGCACCAACTCAGAATAGACACGCAGATCGCGAATACGCCGCGCGATGAGCTGTCCGTACTGAGCCCCAAAATCGAGCACCACCACCAGCTGGCGCTCCGTCAGACCTTCGCGAGATGCAGATGACATGCCACGCTCCCCTCAACAAATGCGTCGTCAACACATACAAGAACGGATGTATCATAGGCGATTCGTCATCAAAAGCTTGCGCGAACTTGTCATTCGTAACAAGGCCAACACGGAGAAGATGAAGGCGCCCCTCGTGCTTGACAAGGGACGCCATTCTGGTTGGTATTGCCGCTCGTGTTAGCGAGGCATCATGCCAGCTCCCGCTTGCCCGCCGGCCTGACCGGCTTGGCCCGGCTGGCCGGGTTGACCGGGCTGGCCCATCTGGCCCGTCTCACCGGGCTGGCCCATCTGGCCGGATTGACCCATCTCACCAGGCTGGCCCATCTGGCCGGGCACCATGTCTGCACCCGAAACGCCACTGCCATTGTTGAGCTCAAACTCGTCGGAAACGTACAAATCCCCGTCGTAGTCGATGCCGGCTTCGCCGCCGGTGGCAGAGCTATTGATGTTGGCACTGCCATCCACCAAGTTCACGTTACCGTTGGAGTCAATGCCATCTCCCTGGCTGTTGATGGTCACGTCGCCACCGGTCATGTTGATGGAGTAGTCGAGCTCTCCCTCGTAGGCGCCATCCTTGTTCGCCGCATTGATGGCGTCGTCGGACGAGGTGATGTCGATGTCTCCGCCAAAGATGTTCACGACGGTACCCTCGAGTCCCTCCGTGCTCTGGGTTACCTTGATGGTGGGGCCATCGCCGGTCTCCTGGTCACCCATGGTGAGGATGTGGTCAGCGTGAATGGCGTCATCACCTGCAGAAATGCTTACGTCTCCACTCAGGATGGTGACGTCAAAATTACCGTTGATGCCGTCGTTCGCGGCATTGATGTTGAGCGTGACGTCGTCGATTACGAGACTGGTGTCGTCAGTCGCCTTGATTCCGTTCTTTGCGTTGCCGTTGAGGGTGAGCGTGCCGTCACCCGTCATGTACACCTGCGAGCCCGCCTTGATCTTTATCGCGGCACCATCGTAGGCATCTGCCACCGCTTCGTCAGTGGATTCTTCGTCGTCGGGATTCTCGTTGTCTGTGAGCGTGACGTTACCCTCGATGACCAACTGGACCTCGGCGTTTTTGTTGACCGAAAGCGTCGCTCCCGTCGTGCTGGTAAGATCGAGGTCGCTCAGGATGAGGACAACGTCGGAGGTGCCCTTCTTTACGGTTATGTTGCCGTCCGTAGCGCTACCGGTAACCACGTACGTTCCTGCCTCGGAAATATTGACCTGGCTGTTTTGGTTGGTGATGGTGCAGTAGACCGCATTCGCCAAGTCGGCAATGAGGTCCATGGCGCCGTTTACCACATCGCTCGTCACGATTTCGCCCGCCGTGTCAACGGTGCCCGTCACGCCTTGCTCGGTCTGGCCAGGCTGACCTGGTTGCGTCTGGCCCGGCTGCTGACCCGGTTGCGTCTGGCCACCTTGCTGTGCCGGCTGACCTCCCTGCTGACCTTGCTGGCCCTGTTCGCCTGGTTGACCCTGCTGGGCCTGGCTTCCCTGCTGCATGTGACCACCCGGCTGTCCTTGCTGCATGCCAGCCTGTTGAGGCATGCCCTGCGGAGCCGAAAACCAAGGATTCTGTCTCGCGAAGTTATCGAACCCAAACGACGGGCCAAACTCGCCCTGTTGGAACGATCCGCCATTCTGCACATAGTCCGTGCCCGGCGCCATCATCTGGCCGCCCGCATGGAACATGAACGAGCCATCGTTGAAGGTGATTCTGCCAGGAGCCTCTCCACCGGCCTCGATGCCGTGGCCAGCCGTAATGATGTGGAAGTCACCGCCGCCAAACATCATGCCGGCGTTATTCGTGCGAATGCCCGGCTGCATGTTGCCGACCACGGTAAGGGCGCCCTTTCCCTCGAACGACATGTTCACGTCACCTTGGATGGTCGCCATGCAACCGTCGGCTCCGCCCGCACTCATCACGCGATTGTTCGTGCCCTCCGGCATCGAGATTGTCACCGAGTTGCCACTCCGTGCACGAATCGCCGGTCCACCGTTGCCGTCGATCACGGCGTTGTCCATCACGAGCGTTACGTCACCCGCACCGGGGTCCACGTCCACTGTTCCCCTGAGGTTGCCTCGAAGGACGTAAGTACCCGGTTCGCTAATTTGCAGACGCCCAGAGTCCTCACTCGGTACCTGCGAGGGATCGTTAGTCGGCATAGCCTCGTTCGGCTGCATGAGCATAGCTTGCATGCCTGCCTGAATTGCGGACTTGGCAGCGCCCATACCCATTTGAGGTGCCATTACACTCGCCGGTGCCATACCCAGCGATCCTGCGAGTGCTGCGGTAAGAAGTGCCGATGCCATCATCTTCATGTTAGTTCCTCCTTGTGTTGGCGTTGAACCTACGACCAACACGAACGGATGACAGATGGCCTTTCAACTTGCCGGAGTCTTCTCAACTCCCGCACATCCGTATATGAAACCTTAAACAAGAGGACGGGATTTCCAAGCAACTCTCCTCACTTAAGCTGAGAACTGCTTTGGTGTGGACGGGCAAGCCATAGGAAACGACATTTCAGCTCATAAAACCGCACCAAATTGAAATCGACGCCCAGGGGATGGGGGCTTGAGCTGAGATTGCGTTTGGTGTGGCAGAGCAGCCCACACGAAGGTCAATCCCAACTCAAGAATGCTGATTTGAGCCGGGATTGACTTTCGTGTGGCTCATCCGCCCACACGAAGGTTAAACCCAGCTCACGGCGCCACACGAAACGAAAAGCCCGCTCAAGAGTGAGTCCTTGAGCTGGAATTGCGTTTGGTGTGGCCTATTCTGCCACACGAAAGTCAATCCCGGCTCATGGGTGCCACAGGAAAGCCAATCTCAGCTCACGGGTGCCTGCATGAGCCGAGATTGCGTTTGGTGTGGCAGAGCAGCCCACACGAAGGTTAAACCCAGCTCACGGCGTCACAGGAAAGCCGATTCCAGCTCAAGGCGAGAGTACTTGAGCTGGGATTGCGTTTGGTGTGGGTCATCCGCCCTCACGAAGGTCAATCTCAGCTCACGGCGTCACAGGAAAGCCGATTCCAGCTCAAGGCGAGAGTACTTGAGCTGGGATTGCGTTTGGTGTGGGTCGATCCGCCACACCAAACGTAATCCCAGCTCGGAACGCAGCGAAACCTCCTGAATCACACGCCGTTAGGATTCGTGCAGCACCTCGCCGTTGGACTCAATAACAGATTTGTACCAATCGTAGGAATCCTTCTTCACGCGATCGAGCGTGCCATGACCGTCATTGAAACGATCCACGTACACGAAGCCGTAGCGTTTGCGCATCTCGCCCGTACCGGCAGACACCACGTCAATAGGACCCCAGTAGAGATATCCCATGATGTCGCAGCCGTCCTTGATGGCCTCTTCCACCTGCAGCAGGTGATCGCGCACGTACTCCATGCGGAACGGATCTGCAATGCGACCATTCTCATCGAGGTTCTCGTCCAGGCCGATGCCGTTCTCCACGATGAACAAGGGCACGTCGTAGCGGTCTTGCAGATAGTTGCACACGTATCGCAGACCCTTGGGGTCGATGGGCCAGCACCACGGCTCGGGTGACGTGCCGCTGAGGTACGGGTTCGCCACCGTCCCTGCCGTGCCACTCGTAAGACCACCGCCCTTGGACGAATTTGTTCCCTTCGCGATGGCACGCGTGCTGTACACGGCACTTCGATAATAACTAAAGGCAAAGAAATCGTTGGTATAACGCGCAATAAGCTCCATGTCGCCAGGCTCGACCTGCAACTCCACGTCGTTTTCCGCCCAGATGCGCTTGACGTATCCGGGATAGCGGCCCTTGAGCATGACATCCGAGAAGAACGAGTGCAGACGCTGCGTTCTCTGAGCGCCTAGCACGTCGTCGGGATTGCAGGTCTCGGGATACGTAGCGATGGCGCTCTGCGAAAGCATGAGGCCCATCTTTGCTTCCGGACAAATCTCGCGACAGAGCTTAACGGCAAGCGCATTAGCCACGAATTGATGGTGCCAGCCCTGGTAAAGCTGCCGTTGTGTGAGGTCGGCGTTCACGACCTCCTTATTCGTGGGATGAATGTCGAGCATACCACCCGCAGCAAAGGGAACCATGCGTCCCACGTTGATCTCGTTGAAGGTCATCCAGTACTTGACCTTATCTTTGTAGCGAATGAGGATGGTTCGAACGTAGCGCTCCCAAAAGTCAATCATCTTGCGGTTGAGCCATCCGCCGTAGTCAACAAGCAATCCCAGCGGCGTCTCGTAATGGCTGATGGTGATGACCGGCTCCATGCCCAGCTCGAGCATCTTGCTAAACAGGCGGTCGTAAAACTCCAAACCCTTCTCGTTGGGCTCTTTCTCGTCTCCATGTGGGAAAATGCGCGCCCAGCTGATGGAGGTACGGAAGGCCTTGAAGCCCATTCCTGCCATGAGCTCCAAGTCGCTTTCGTAACGATGATAGAAGTCGATTCCCTCCTCAGAGAGATGCACGAACTCGTGGGTAAAGCTGGGTTCCCACTTGCCGGTGGCATCGTTCCACTCTATGTCGGGGTGATTGCCGATGCCCGTCATCACGTCGGTGACGTTGAGTTGCTTGCCGTCCTCGAGGTACGCGCCCTCAAGTTGGTTCGCCGCCACCGCTCCGCCCCACAAAAAGCCTTCTGGAAATGCCGTTGTCATGATTTATCACACCCAACCCTCATCGTCACTGCGGACCGTTTCCGGCCGTCGTATAGAACGCGACTACTCGCCTCCTATCCTTTATACAATATATCAAATCACAACCAAGACGTATCAATGGACTGGCCGTTTGTTGGGGGTTCATGTCCGGCCTAGTTATCAACTGTTCGTATCCGGCTGCAGGCTGTCTGAAAATGCGTGGTGGTATTGTGGCTGGCATATTCGCTGTGTGCCACTGCATCATTTGGCTCATTATGTACAACCGGTATCGCTCGGAGGTCAAGCAACTCAACGAGCTGCTGTCCAAGACGAAGACGTCATGAGCTGCACGGAAACAAAGATGAGTGCGCTAGAATGAATGACGCAAAACAGCCTCAGAACGAAGGAATGCCTCATGAGCGTAAAGCGCACGAGTCGCAGGCAGAACAAAGCCTTAAGACATGTCCTTACCACGATGCTCGGGCTATTGGTTGCACTCTTTGTGCTGCGTCCGACGTTAGCACACGCAGATGAGCAAGGCACCCTGGTACAAGCCGACGATACGCTACGGGTTTCAATCTCCTTCGACAAGGAATCGTATGCTGCGGACGAGAAGGTGCACGCGGTAGTCACGGGCACCAACGCTTCGGACGAGCCTTTGCGTGACGTAAACATCTTCGTGGCTGTTCCCGAGGGATGGCATGCCTCTGACGGCACGCAGACATCGGTCGCAAAGATGCCCGCCGGGTCCTCGCAGACGCTCGACGTGTATCTGGAACGCAACACAGACCCTACACCGAACACCAGCGGTGGCGGCAACAGCGGGGGCGGCAGCACCATCACGAGCAGCACTCCAAAAACCATCTCCACAACCACAAAAACAACGCTTGCTTCGACTGCCGACTCCAGCATGTCGGTGGGACTGCTGTGTGTGGAGGGGCTCATTGCCGTAGCAGCGGGCGTCGTAATCGTACGCCGGGGAAGGCGCGGCACGTCTACGTACTTGGTTCTTCTGTGCATCGTCGCACTCTCCGCAGGCGCCGTTGCGACACCAGCGGCGATTGTCCTTGCGGAAGACGCAGCAACCGACGCCACGCCATCCATATACAACTACGAGGTAACGGCATCCGCAACTGCCGACGTGCCGTACAACGGAAAACCGATCACGCTGACCGCAACCATAACTGGCCACAAGCGCCATCTGCCCGCCACGGCAAACCTGCACGTCATGCATATCAACGACATCCACGGTTACTACAAGAATGACAGCTACAACAAGGCCATCGGCTTCTCGGCCCTCAAGGCACTCAAGGACCAGCAGAATCCCGACCTGCTGCTCGACGCCGGCGACACGTTTCACGGGCAGTCATTCGCCACCGTATTCCAAGGCGAGAGCATCGCGCTCCTCATGGACGAGGTGGGTGTGGATGCCACCACGCCAGGCAACCACGACTGGAGTTACGGGGACGCACGCCTGCAAGAGATCGATAAAGACCACGCCTTCTCGATCCTGGGCGCAAACATCTCAGACAAGGACGGCAACGCGTACTTCAAGAATGACTACCTCGTGCGAGACGTGGTATCCGACGAGGGTGCGGTAGTGCGCGTGGGCATCTTTGGCGTCATGGACCCCAGCTTCGACCAGACAACACCCGCACGCAACTTGACACACGTGTCCTTCACCGACGCCGCAGAACGTGCGAACGAGATAGCCGACAAGTTACGCGATGAACTCGATTGCGACCTGGTTATCGCGCTCACGCATTACCAGGGTCCTGAGCAGCTCATCGCCCAGACCTCGGGTCTCGATGCAGTGATTGCCGGCCACCAGCACATCCTTCTCAACAACACCAGCACGGGCGACGGACTCGTTATGGACAAGGACGGCCATGGGGTCGCGCTCGTCGAGGCCCGCTGCTACTTTGGTTTAATCGGGACGCTTAACCTCACGCTCAACAACACCGATGGAAATGGCACTTGGGATAGTGTCGACTACTCCGAGACAATCGTGGACTACGACGATGGATCCAAGCTGTCCGACGCAACCATAGACGAATACATTGCCTACATAGAGAACTTGAAGACAGAAATCCTCAGCGAGCGCGTGGGAACGAGTAGTCAGGATTACGACTATCCCTTTAAGGACACGAACACCAAGACGCTAGACGAGTTTAAGCTCTCGTGGGAGTGGCTGCGCACGCGTGACGAGCCCATAGGGCACGTGGTGACGGCGGCCTATCTGGCTGCTTCTGGAGCGGACCTTGCCATTGAGAACGCTGGCGGCATCCGCGGCGGCATTCCGAAGGGAGACGTAACGTACAGCGACATTCTGTCCGTCTCGCCCTACGGAAATACCCTCGAGACGCGAAAGCTTACGGGCGCTCAGCTGCGCGAGGTGATGGAGCACTCAGTGGGAATCATGGTCGAGAACCGGAAGTCGTACGACTTGCAAAACACCTACGAGGCTGAACAGGTGGCACAAGGCAAAGACCCGTCTGCAGCGTATTCAGAGGCTATGGACCTGTATGCATGGCCGAACAACTCAGGCAATGTGCTCGTACTGGGCGGCGCGCAGCTTACGGTGGACTGGAACGCAACGGAAGGCAGTCGCATCAAGGAGTTCAAGCTCTTAAGCGGCGGCGAGCTGGATGATTCCGCGACCTATACCGTGGCGATGAACACCTTTGTGGCTGGCGGCTGCGGAGGTGACTACGGCATCATGACTGGCGCCGAACTCGACAAGGAATGGGGCACGTGCGAGATGGCACTTCGCAACTTCATAGCTTCGGAGGACTGGGAGGCCCGGATGGCGGAGCTTACAGGAACGACCGCTATCATCGATGCATAGTATTAAGACGGACCGGAGGTGGAACAGGGTTCCCGGGGAGTTTGTTCCGCGGTATGCGGAACTAACTCCCCGGGAACCCTGTTCCACCCTCTGTCTAATCTGACGGCCTGCCATCGGGTGTGAAAATGACAAGGCGACTGACCTTTTGTCATAATGTGATAGTATTTGGTCGCATCACTGCACTAGGGACCAGGGAGAAATCTTGAGGCTCAAAAAATGCAATGCCCTGCTGGGGCTGCTCACCATACTCGCGTTGTTTGCGCACATGGCATACAACGTCTTTGCCTACCTCACCTTTTACTACAACCCCACCGTCAAGACGCTCACGGCCATGCCCATTCTCGTGTTCCTCTGCCTCCATGCGATAACGGGCATGTGCTCCGTCTTTTTGCTCGGCGACGGCACGCGTGTCAGTCCTTATGGGCAACAAAACCGCCGAACGGTCATGCAGCGTGTGTCGGCCGCACTTATCTTTCCGCTACTGATTGTTCACCTCAATTCGTTTAACCTCCTCAAGAGTTCTGCCGAAAGTGGCAACTGGATCTTGTTTGTCCTCGTCTCGATCGCCCAGCTTGGTTTTTATGCCGTAATCCTCCTGCATGTTGCGACTTCCTTCTCGCGAGCGCTCATCACACTTGGCTTGCTTTCCAGCAGAGAAACGCAGGCAAAGATCGATCGATTCATCGCCATCGTGTGCGTCTTCCTGTTCCTCGCCACCGCAATCGTGGTGACCAAGGGACAGCTAGGCATGTTCCTCCCCGCATGAGGTATGCCATGAAAGAAGTCTTGGTAATTGGGAGCGGCATCGCAGGTCTTTCGTGCGCGATACGTTGCGCCGAAAACAACGTGCGCGTCATTCTCGTCTCCCCTCAACCCTCCGAACGAGCGCAATCCGTAATGGCGGCAGGCGGCATCAACGCCGTCACCATGCAATGCGACGAATGCGATTCGGTTTCCAGCCACATCGAAGACACGTTGCGCGGCGGCAGTTGGATTGCCGGGAAGAACGCTGTCACGGGCTTGTGCTCGCAAGCACAAGACATCATCAAGTATCTGGAGCACATCGGAACCGTCTTTTCGATAGACTCCCAAGGACAACCTCGACGAAGGGCGTTTGGCGGTCAGTCCCATAAACGGACCTACTTCTGTGGATCCTCCACTGGCAAGCAGATTGTCTCCGCCCTCGTAATGGAAGCGCGCCGCTTCGAGGCGGCGGGACTCATCACGCGTAAGCTGCACACGCACTTCCATTCCGCGCTCATCAAGGATGGTATGTGCTATGGCGTGCTGTTGTTTGACGAGCTCAAACGTACGCTTACCCCCTTCTACGCAAGCGCAGTGGTTATGGCCACGGGAGGGCAAAACGCACTGTTTGGCAAAACCACCGGCTCCATCCTCTGTGATGGCTACGCGGCGGGAAGGCTCTTTATGCAGGGTGCGCTGCTCAAGAACCTAGAGTTCATCCAATTCCACCCCACGACGCTCGAAACTGATCAAAAGCGAATGCTCATCACCGAAGCCGCACGAGGAGAGGGCGGGAGACTCTTTTACGAGGAAGGTGGCCGACGCGTCTACTTTATGGAGGACAAGTTTGGCGCAAACGGCAACCTGATGACTCGTGACATCGTCTCGCGTGAGATATACGCAACGAATCGCGAAGTGTTCCTCGACGTCTCCTTCCTCGGCGACCGACTGATTGCCGAGCGCCTGCAGGAAGTCTGCGACCTGTGCCTCAAGTACCGCGGCATCGACATTTGTACGCAGCCCATTCCCGTAGCGCCTTCTGTGCACTTCTTTATGGGTGGCCTTGCCGTTCACCTGAACCACGAGACCAACATCGAGCGGTTGTATGCCGTCGGTGAATGCGCGTCAATGTATCACGGCGCAAACCGGTTGGGCGGCAACTCGTTGTTGGCGGCTCTTTATGGCGGTGTGGTTGCAGCGGACGATCTGTGCCAAAGGACCGCCCCACCTCATTGCCCCAGCTTCGCGCAGTTTATAGCCCACGAAGAACGCCATCTCGCGGCGCACCTCGATTCAAAGAGCCTCTTTCCGGTTACCTACATACGCGACATGCTGGCAGATACAATGCACGACTGCATGGGCATCGTCCGCACGGAGGAGGGGCTCACCGAGGGAATCGACGCCGTCGAATACTACCAGTCCATCGCAGAGCACCTCCGCTACGATTCCAGCGTGTCGATGTATGCGAACTACAGCCTGACCGGTATTCTTGCCACCGCGCACGCCTCGCTCTCCTGCGCCCTGGCAAGGAACGAGAGTCGAGGCGCACACTATCGCGACGATGCGCCACAGAGCAAAGACGGGTATGCGTATGCCACGTTGGTCTCGTACGACGACGGTGCCTACCGCACGTGGTTAGACAAGGAACAGGCATATGAGAGTTAGAATCTTGCGCCAAGAATCCCCCACGACCGAGCCGTACTGGGAATCGTTCGACTATGACGGTCCAAAGGATACGTCCGTGGCAGCCCTGCTCGACAACCTCAACTTCCACGATGACCTCGTTAACGATGCCGGCCAGAAGACACAGCGTGTCACATGGGAATGCTCCTGTCTTCAGGGCGCATGTGGAGGCTGCGCCATGGTCATCAACGGAATGCCGGCCTTGGCATGTGACACCTTCTTGCAGGACCTTCAGGGTGACGAAATCGTCCTGCAACCGTTGAGCAAGTTCCCCACAATCCGCGACTTGGTTGTTGACCGCGCTTCGATTCAGGACAACCTCAAACAAAGCGGTATTTTCATTGGATCTTACCAGCCCGCGAAGAACGAGAGCTTCGCACTTCAGTACGATGCGGCGAAATGCCTCAAGTGCGGCTTGTGTTTGGAGATTTGCCCCAACTACACGAACGGCATTAACTTCTTTGGCGCGGTGTTTGCCAACGACTGTTACCTCGTCCATGCCAGAAACCGCCAGAAGTCTCGCAACATCAAGAAGACATACGCACAGCACTTTGGAAATGCGTGTTCGAAGTCGCTCAGCTGCATGGACGTGTGCCCGATGCATATCTCCACCATCGCTTCAATGGCGAAGCTCAACCGCTAGCGCAAGTAATCTGCTACGAGCAACATCGAGGCCGCGATCAAAAGCACGATTGGGACGACGGTTGGAAGTGTGTCGCTCGTAGCCGGGGTCGTGGCTTTTGTACTTGAGGTCGCATTGCCAACTGTCGTGGCTTTCGTACTTGCGGTCGTGCTACCAACCGTATTGGCAGTCGAGCCACTGGCCGTTGTACCAGTTGTAGCGCCATCCGTGTCGCCATCTCCACCTGCGGTCGTGCCATGGGTTGAATCATCAGTCGACTTGGCATGCGGACTATCTAGCGAATTATCAGAAGAAGAGGCGGCGGGCGCCGACTGCGTGTCCTTTACCACAAAGTCCGCCTTTGCCATGTCGCCATCGTCAAAGAGTGCTTCGAGCGTGTGCTCTCCCACAGAGAGCATGCTGAGGTAGGCTGGCTTCAACGTAACGATCACGCTACCCGAAACCGCATCGTAGTTGGTCGCGACCACTGGCACCCCATCGACTCGAATGCCCAAGAAGTGCCCGAACGTCGCATCGTCGTCGAACGACCGCTTGAATGTGAAGACAAGCCCGGTCGTATCGCCCCTCGTCCACGTACCGTCGTCCCCCGCGACGGCACGATACGTAGGCTTTTGAGTATCGACCTTCGATACGGGGCGCGTCTCTACGTGCGATGAATCATTCTTGCACGTGCGGGTCTCGACACCCGTCTCGACCTCGGTGGCCTTCTTCGTCACGACCCACTCGCCCCAGTCGTGGCCGAGTGCGGCAATGACTCCGTCCGTATGTGACAGCACCGTTCCGCATCTGGAGCAGCGCACCTCCTCGCTGTAGGCGCCCGGCTTGGTGCACGTCGCCGCGAGCGTTTCGGTGCGGACGGCGGACCCGGGCGCATGTCCCAACGGATCGACATCGACCACGACCTTGGACTGCGACGCAAACGCCTGATTTTGGAACGTGGCGGTGTACGTGGTCTCGCCAGCCACCGTGCAGGTGGGTTGCTTGGTGACGCGGGCCTCGCAAGTGGCACTTTCGGACTCGGCATGGCTCCCATCCCGCTCGCACGTGCGCCGAGCAACGACCTGTTTTCCGTCCTCACTCCACGTGTACGTCGGCTTACCCCACTTGTGGCCGAGGGCGGGCATCCCCGCGTTCTTGGTCTGCCGCTCGAACACCGGGCTCCGGAAGCTTGCCTCGATGACCATCTCTCCCGCCTCCGTGCAGGTAGGTCCGACTTCCACCTTGCCCACCGTCTGGACCGTCTCGGACTCGACGTGGGACTTGTCACGCTCGCAGACACGCTTTGCCGTAACGCGTGTGTCGTCCTTGCTCCACGTATAGGTCGAATCACCCCAGATGTGGCCACCGGGAATGGCGTCTTTCTCCCGCAGAATCTCCTCGCCGCAAGCAGTGCAGTGTATGACCATATCACGAGAACCGTCCGCCTCACAGGTTGCCGGAATCTCATTCTCGTACTCAGGATCGCTCCACTGGTGGCCGAGGGCGGACGCTGACACCGTCTTGGTCTGGGTCGCGAACGTCGGGTTCGCAAAGGACGCACTGAAAGTTTGCTCACCCGCTTTCGTGCAGGTGGCGGTCGTCTCGCTTGTCGTCTTAACCGTCTCGAACTCCACATGGTTCGCGTCGCGCGTACAGACACGTTTGGCTGTGACGCTCGTGTTGTCCTCACTCCACGTGTAGGTCGCATCGCCCCACACGTGGTCCAGCGGCTCGCCGCTCTCTACCCGTTTGTGAGAGGAATCGCGCTTGCAGGTGTAGATGCGTGTACCCCCGGTTTCACAGGTCGGCTCGACCGTCACCGTCCCCCCATCCCAATCGTGTCCGAGCGCATCGGTCTGCCGTGTCTCCACATGGCTGCCGTCCCTGTCCCTCGTGCAAACCCTCTTCTCCGAGCCTCTGCCCTCGCAGGTCGCGGCAGTGACGACGGTCCAATCCCCCCAGCTGTGACCTTTAGCGGGAATGGTTTCGGTCGTACGCGCAATCTCGGCTTCACAAACGGAGCAGCGTGTGACCATATCGTGCGAGCCAGCCGTCTCGCAGGTGGCCGCGATCTCGTTCTCGTACACCGCCTCGCTCTTGGGCGTGTGGGGAACGCAGGGCACCTCGACGGTCTTCGTCTGGGTCGCGAACGCCGGGTTCGTAAACGCCGCGGTATAGACGACCCCTCCGACCACAGAACATGTCGCCGCGTGGGTGGTCTCGCTCGTCGTGCTCACGGTCTCGGACTCCACGTGACTCGAATCGCGCGAGCAGACGCGCGTGGCCACGACGGTACCGTTGTCGGCTGACCACTCGTATGTGGGCGTACTCCAATCGTGTCCGAGCGCCGGGACAACGACATCGGATGGCTGCAGTTCCTCGCTACCGGTCATGTCCGTAAACAGCTTGCGACAGGTCACGCACATATAGTGTTGCTTCGTCCCGGCCTTCGTGCACGTAGGCTTGACCTCACCCACAATTCCCATGTCGTGAGAGTGACCAGTCTCGTATTGGTATTCCTCGACCTCATCGCAGCGGGTGCAGGTCTTCTTGACGTGAACCGTGCCGCCCGTGGAGGTCGCCACGGTTTGCCAGTCATGTCCGAGCGGATCGAGCTCCACGGTCCTCGTCTGCGTCTCGAAGGCTGCGTTCGAGAAGTTCGTCGTGTAGGATACCTCGCCCTTCTCGGTGCAGGTGGGGTCTTGCCTCTCCTGACTGGTGGTTGCCGTCTCGGACTCCACGTGGCTTGCGTCACGCGAACAGACGCGTTTGGCCGTCACTACCCTGTTGTCGCTCGACCACTCGTAGACGGGCTCGCCCCAGTCATGCCCGAGCTTGGGACTCGAAACGAGGCGCTTTGTCATGACGTCCCCGCACTTCTTGCAGCGGACCTTCGACCAAGCGTACCCCGAGTGGTCGCAGGTGGCCTCGTGAATCACATCCTCCACCGTCTCGGTCTCGTGGAGGGTCTTCTCGATGGTCTCGGTCCTAGTGTGCGAGGCGTCATGCTTGCAGGTGAAGGTGCGTACGCCATCGGTGACGCACCCTGGCTCCGTCGTCACCACACCCTCGTCCCAGTTATGACCGATGGGATCGATGCTCTCCGTCCTCACATGGCTGGGGTCGTTCGCACACGTGCTGGTCTTGGTGCCGTAACCGTCGCAGGTGGGCTGCGTGGTCACGACCCAAACTCCCCATGCGTGATCGCCTAGAGGCAACTCGACGGTCTTCGACTGGCTTTCGAACGCGATGTTCTCGAACGTCGCCGTATGGATCGCCAGGCCGGTCTCGACGCAGGTCGGCTCCTTCGTGGTCTGCGTCGTCACACCGACCGTCTCGGACTCCACGTGGCTCGAATCGTGCGAGCAGACGCGCTTGGCCGTGACGGTCGTGTCGTCGGCGTTCCACGTGTAGGTGGGTTTACCCCAGTCGTGGCCAAGCGCGGGAATGACGCCATTCGTGCGAGACAACACCTCATTGCATCTCGAACAGCACACCTCCTCGCTGTAGGTGCCCGGCTTGGCGCACGTCGCCGCAAGCGTTTCGGTACGGACGGCCGTCCCAGGTGTATGTCCGAGCGGGCTGACGTCGTCCACCACCTTGGACTGAGGCACAAACGCCGGGTTCGCAAACGTCGCGGTATAGGTGGTCTCGCCCGTCTGCGTGCAGGTGGGCTGCTTGGTGACCCTGCTGGTCGCAATGGCGGTCTCGGTCTCCACATGGAGGGGATTGCTCGTGCTGACGCGCCGTGCGGTCACGCTGCTGTTGCTCGGGCTCCATTCGTAGGTAGGCTCGCCCCAAACGTCCTCGCTCGTCCCGGACGTCTTCCACAAGGCTTCTGCCGTCACCTCATGATTGACCGTTATCGTAGCGCCCGCTTCGTGCAGGCTGCTCCCTATCTTCCACCCAGCGAGCTCCTTGCCCGCAGGCGGCACGAAGGTGGTGGTCGTGGGCAGCGTGAAAGACCCGCTTCCCGATAAGGCGGATGTAACGAAGCCATCCTTCATCGTACCCGTACCCTCGCCCGGCGTGTAGTGAATCGGCCACCCTTGGCTCAGTTCCTCATGCTGGCACCACCGACACTCCAGACGCCACGTCCCGTTCCCGTTATCCACGGCCACAGAGTCCAGGTGATCGCAAGGCTCTACGCGCACGTACGCATAATCGGAAGCCCTCATGGTGGTCCAGCGATTCTTGGCCAAAACCCTCTGGGCGTCTCTGGGCGACGTGCCCGCCAAGACCATGGTGTCTCTCGCAGACTCTTCGTACTTACCATCCAGGGAGGCTGCGTATGAACCCGATAACCCACCCGAAGCCGTGTTGTCGCATTCGACGATGCCACCCGAGAAGGTGACCTTATTGCCGCCATAATAGGTACCAAAACTCTCGTCCCTGCAACCGATGCTGGCCATGTTCTTCCCGCCGACGGCCACCACCCTGCCACCTAAAAACGTCAGATTCGATTCCTCATAGCAGACGTATCCAGCCGTCGATCCGATTCCCGCGCCGTAGGCACCACCCCTGGCGTAAACCACTCCCCCGTCCACGTCTAGCTTGAACCCCGCATAATTGGTGGTCCCAATGCCAGGGCCTTGCTCGCCTCCAGTAGCAACGAGCGTCCCGCCATGTATTTCCATGCGAAAGACCGAGGAGTATTCGGAGATTGTTCTGCGGCCATCGTCGACGTTGTAGTTTGGCTGTCCGTGGCCCACGCCCGCGCCTCGGTAACCCCCGGATGCCTCCACATACCCCCTGTTGAGGATAAAGGGACCCGATCCGTTGCCTTGGTCACTTTCTGACCAGTTTCCACCGCCTCCGATACCAGCGCCGTGAATTCCACCGATGGCATAGACCTTTGCGCCGTTTACCGTTACCTTTCCAGCTCCCAACCCATTGTTCGAGCCAATACCCGCCGCGTAGCTGAGGTTGCGTGCGTCACCTATGACCACTCCCGATTGGTTGGCTTGGCCATAGATGGTGAGAGACCCACGTCGGGGAACCTCTATGCCCTGCTTGCAGTGGAGTGTGGCTCCGTCACGAACAATCAGGTTCGTCTCGGCATCGATGCTCGGTCGCTCAGCCAGCTCGACGCTCTGGTGAACGACAAACCAGCCCCCTGCTTCGTGGTTGCCCGTAAACGAGCTCGTCAGCTGTTCGTAGTCGACGATCGTTTGCGGATTGCCCCGCACGTCCACATACCGAATCGGCACGACGACCTTCACCTCGCCGTTCTCGAGAATCGCGACGTGGTCCCCATCGCCACGGAAGATGCCGTTAGGGTCAATGGCCTCGACCTCGTTACCACTGGCGTCCGTGGTCTTGGCGTTCTCTGCATAGCCTTTCGTGACCTTTCGGTACAGCAGGGAGGGGTCGAAGGTGATGGCAATGTTCGAGGATTTGCTGAGCGGTCCCGTAACCTCGATTACGTCATCTGGCCTGCTAAAGCAGACGTTGCTCGGCTCGCCGGAGTCTTCGGTGCCCGTTCCAAGGAAGTTGCCGTTAACGTAGGCGTAGGTCTTCATCCGCAGGATGCCCACTTCCGTCCCGTCGACGTATATGCCGCCGCCATTCGTTCCGCTTTTGTTTTTCGTAATCGTGACGTTTGCGAGCTCCGCCTTGAACGACCAGCCAAGGTAGATGCCACCGCCCTCCCTACCTGCGACGTTATTCGCAAGACGGGAGAGGCCGTCAAGCGTGAGGGGGACCATCGACTCTATATTGGTGTCAGACGTCCCGGGGTAAGCACAGATGCCACCACCCCTTCCGGAGGCGGTGTTGCCGATCACGTACACATTGGAAAACGTGGAGATGGCGTCTTCTGGTTTGTCCGACGCGACCTCAAGTATGCCGCCGCCGTCACCATTGATTGCCTTGTTGCCGGAAATCGTACAGCCCGAAAGTCTGCAAGATCCGCCAGACCGAACGCTGCAGAGACCCCCGCCGGCTTCCGTCGCGCTGTTGTTCGATATTTCTCCTCCGTCAAACAAAAGCGTCGCGTTCCGGTCATTGTAGATTCCACCGCCATAATAGCCGGCCACGTTATTCGTAATGCGAGTGCTGTGGAAGTTCGCTGTCCCGAAGTTTGCAACGGCCCCGCCAAAGGTAGAGGCTCTGTTGCCCGCAATCGTTCCGCCATACATGATGAGGGTGCCGACGTTGATTATCGCCCCGCCGCTTTCTTCCGACCGTCCTCCCGCGATGGTCCCTTTGCCACCCCCGCCCACGTCGACGATGCTGAGGGTTGCATCGGGATTGATATAGATCATCCTATAATTTCCTGTCTCCGATGTGCTCGTCCCCGGCGCACGGGAAAGGGTGTGTCCATGAAGGTTCAAGGTGAATTGTCGGCCGCCTTTAATGCTGATCGCTTCAGAGTCTGCCGCAAGCTCTATATCTTCGTCAAGGACGATGGTGGCGTCCCTAGGCGCCGTTAACAAGGTGTCTCGCAGCTCCTGTTCGGTCTTGACGAATACCTCAAACGAGTTCCCGGCTTGGGCGAGCAGCGAGGACAGGCTTGCCGTCTGGGCGCGGTGCGGGACGTCGAGCAACGCGCTGAGGTCTTCTGGCTGCGCGTACGCATCGCCACCCTCATCTGCGATGGCAAGCGCGGGCGTGCCATCAGCGAGCACAAAAACAAGAGAGAGGAGCAGGGCCACGGCTGCTGTCCGTATAAGCTGCGTCATTGGCTTCATGTGCTCCTCCTCTCGTATGAGCGTGGTCGTATGTGACGTGCATAGCACACAGAGGCCACCCCCGATGAGCGAAATCGCAAGCATCGCTACCGTATGGCTCAGCTTCCCACGACTTCACGCACCAGGCGCAACCCCCTTGCATTACGCCTCTTCGGATGGCTCGTCGTTCTTGGCGTTCCGCGCGCGGCGTGCGCCGTAGGCCGTCAACGCCACGCCGGCGGCGGCAGCGATGCCCGCGGCGACTCCCGAGAAGGGGTCTCCTGTCCTGGGAATCTTGCTGTCGGACCTCGTGTTGGTCGTCACTCCGTTCTTTGCGCCGTTCTTTGGAGTGCTCGACGAGCCACCCTGCCCATACGGATCGTACCCGCTGCCGTCGGTCCAGAGCGTCAGCGGCGCATCCGCCAAGTTGCTGTCCATCGAGGAGCCCGCATCGACGGTGATAACGTCCATGTGTGTGCGATTCTCGTCGACATCGGGAGTCGACCGCTGGAGGTAGGGTCGATAGGAACCCGGCTCGACACCAAATTCCTGGTAGACGATATCGTCACCCTCCGCCATCGCGGAGAGGCTGCCGCCATCCGCAACGTCGGTTTCCTTGCTCACCGAGGCCACGAGCGAGACGAACTTCGAGCCTTCCTCCCAATCCTTGGGGATGGGAATCTGGGCTTGGTAGACGGAGCGTTTGCCCGGCGCGAGCGTGAAGTCGACCTCAACGTCCTCGAGCTCACCCGTATCGTTGTTCTTGGGGTTGAAGTGGGACTCCAGCAGGGTATCCTTCCCAATCTCCAGCCTCGCCACGCTGCCCTCGACACGACTGGCGGACGCGGTGGCAACGGTCTTGCCGTTCTCGTCGACGGTCGTTTCGTGCAGGCAGAGCTGCAGCGTACAGCCCTTGATGAAGCAGTTGCCGTCGTTCCTGATCGTGACGTTGAACGCGAGCGTGCCACCTGCCGAGACAAAGGGAACCGGCGCGTAGCAATCCACCACCGTGGCGCAGATCACGTGTGGGACGGCGGTGTACCACACGTTTGCCTCGTGATGCAGGTAGACGGGGTTGCCTTCGCTGTCGGTGTCCGACTGCACCTGCTCCACGCTCAGCACCTCGAGCGGCGACAGCCTGTCGCGCGACGCGACGATCACCACGTCGGACATGTGATGGTCGACCTCGGCCACCGGGAAGGGATCGGAGAAGTGCTCCTTGTAGATTCGCGCGCCCATCAGCTGGTAGAGATGGGTGTCGCTCTCGTCGAGCGGCTTGGAGTTCCCGCTGTCGTCGTAGATGCGACCATCGTTGCCCTCGCGTCCCTGGGGCCAGAAGATGAAGGTGCCGCTGCTGTTGATGCCAAAGGTGTCGATGTTGAAGTTCTCTGGCCCTATCTGCGAGAAGTGCAGGATGGGCGTGCCGGACGTGGGATCGGCCGGATTGTCGAGCTCCTCTTCCCACCAGGCCTTCTGGAGCGCCCACCTGCTGCGGTCCCAGTTGTCGGGATTCTTCCACTCCCCGCTCTCGTTGAGCTCTTGGAGGTAGTCTTCGGTCGGATAGGTCGTAAGGAAGCAGTTCTGCTGCGGCCACGGCACCAACCGCATGCCCGACTCAAGCATCGGTGCCATCTTGATGCTCTTGAACACGGCGAGCTCCTCGTCGAGCTTCACCACAAAGAAGTAGGTCTCCTCCGTTGAGGTGAGCGTGACGGTATAGGCATCCTGGATCTTTGGCGAGATGTTCATGCCCAGAATCGTGCCGCTCTCAATCAGCGCGACATTCATTGCATCCTCGACGTTGCTGCGGTCAGGAACGAGCCACTCCTGTGCGCGCTGGTCGAGAATCGCGAAGACGACGCTCGTCTTGACCGTGCCATTCGTTCCGTCTCCGTAGTTGTCCGTGAGCACCGCCTCGGCCTTGTCGGAGGCACGATCGAGCATGCCGATAAGCAGGTGAAAGCTCTCCTCCGTGCCATCGGTGCCGATCCTCACGTTTGAGACGCAGTGATACTTGTTGTCGTAGTTGCCATCGCCCAGGACCGTCATCGCGGAGACGGACTTCACGAGGTATTGGGGGTTTCCGAACGCATCCGCCGCGCGGAAATTCACATAGGAGAACACGAGGTCGGTGGAGGCGTCCGCAATGCTCGTCGCGTCGCCATGCTCGCGCAGGCCCGACACCACGACGAGATGAATCATGTCGATGGTGCCGCCGCCGGCGCTGATCGTGGTGAACACCGTGTCGAACTCGTAGTCGTACATACCGGCATGCGTCACGTTTTGAAGACCCATGAACTCGAAGTCGATCGGCTTGCTGGTGCCGATGTAGCGCTTGGCGGCGGCGTCGGAGGTTCCGTCGGCGTTGCCGGCGTCGATGACCGTCATGATGACACGGCTGCGGCGCTGGCCGTCGATGGTTACGACGCCGATGCGGAACGAGCAGGTGACCCGCAGGTTCGTGCCACCGATGTTTGTGTTGAGAGTAGCGACCTTCAGGCGTGGATCGCCAAAGACGTTGCCGGCGATGATCTTGTCCGTGGCGGGATCGAGGATGATGCCCCCGTGGTTGCTCACGTCAACGGCCTTGGGCGTCGCCTGAAGCGGGGCTTCCCCGTCGGCCATGGCCGTGAGACCCTCCGCCACCGTCGTCGTCGACTCGTACTGGACGGGAGATGGATAGCGCGGCGCGAAGACTTCCTCCGTCTTCGCTTCGGCGGCAACTGGAACCTCAGCAGCTGCCGGAGCCTCAGCGGCGGCCCGTAATCCAGATTCGTTCCGCTCGTCAGGCGTCTCGGACGTCGCCTTTGTAGCCGTGGCCATCGGAGGCTCCTGTGTGCCAGACTCGCTCTCGCCGGTCCTCGGCAGCTCATGCATAGCACCCTCGTTATCGACAGCAGCCGGCGTCGCCTGCTCTACCCCTTCACTATCGGAGGTCATCGGTTCCTCTCGCACGGAAGCGGAGGCGTTCTCTTTCGCCGCGTCTGCGGCGGCATCCTCTTTCGCTGAATCTTCCTGTGTCTTATCTTCAGACTGACCCGTAAGGGAATCCGTGTTCACGTCCTGCGTCTTCATGCTGTAGACCTTGTACGTGATCTCTTGTCCGTTGTCGAGCTTTACCACTCGATCCTCTTTGCGGACCTTCTCCCAATTGAAGGGCTCCCCTTCGGCCTGGGCGCTCAGCGCGGCGGCCCCATTGAACTCCGACGTGCGACCAAGCGTCGCGTCGTCTATAATCTTTAGTAAATCCCCTCTTGCAGAAAGTTGGTTTTCGGAACGGCCTTCCATTCCGGTGCCCTATAATCGTACGGTGACATAGCCATCCGCCAGAGTGCTTCGGTG